>CAVUCD010000005.1:0-203973 GCA_963739875.1 uncultured Solirubrobacterales bacterium | reverse complement strand
GGTCAATTCCCTAGTTGTTGCCATGCTGCCATCCGTCCATGAGGCGCTGGGTGCTTCGCTCGATGCCGCCTACGAGGGCAACGCCGATCAGGACGATGAGGACGTGCCCCGCATCGGGAAGGGCTAGAGCTACTTCCCGTCCCGCTTTTTGATCGCTTCCCGAACGCTGACAGGGAGATTTTCGAAGACTCCCCGCCGCCGTTTTGGCTTCGAGATCATTTCCTCGACCACGAAATTCAGGAGGTTGAACAGCGCCGAGGCAGTCTCGGTGTCGTCTGTCAGGTCCATCGCGCCCGGATGAACGGCGTTGTTGCCGACGACGCGTAATGAGTCCATCGCCTCCTGCACTTCCTCCGCAGGCCCTTCTGGACGAGGCTCTTGATGTCGTCGTTGATCTTCTCGCCCTTCTCCCCCAGGTCTACGCAGAGCTTCTGGATGCAGAGCCGCAGCAACGCACAGGCTCCACGCGGTGATTGACCGAAATCCGGCGGGCCTCTTCTAAGTCGGTCTTGACGTCCCTTGGCATCTCAACGTGGGGACGGGGACCGCCGCCGATTACGGGATCGACACAACGCTCCTCTGTGTCGTTCCAGACCGACTTGTTATGGCAATTGCTGCACGTGCAGAGTCTGTAGCCCGGGAAGAACCCGTTGTTCATCCTGCCTCCCGCCTCCGTGCGTAGCCGCAACCACCGCTGTTGCGCCAGCACTCCGCAGTGCAAGCAATGAAAAGACTCACCGTCAAGGTAGGGCGTGACGTGCTCGTCCTGTTGGACGGGCGGTGACTCAGCCGCTGCGGCCTCTGCCTCGACCTGAATCTCCTCAGCCATAACGGGCTAGTCGAGGTCGTCGCGGTCGTCAAGGAAGCCGTTGGCTGCCCAGCCCAGTACGTAGGCGACCACGAATAGCGCCAAGATCGGAGTTGGGACGGGTATGCCCATCAACCGGCACGCCTCAAGAATCCCGCTGCACTGACCGAGGCAATCGACAATGCGCTGCCGTTCGTCTGCGAGTCGCTGCAGGCGTTCGGCGGGACTCTCAATTTCCGCCGGGTCGCCCAGGGCTCCCTCAGCTTCAAGCTGCTCGCGCCATATGGCGACGTTCTGTTCCTCCGCCAGCTCTCCTGGGAGCTTGAAGGCGGTGGCAGGAAGCGGGCCATGGAGCTTGATGACTTTGGCGATGGTCTCGTTCTGCTTCCGGAACTGCCCCTGCACTTGCTCTAGGAGCGCAGATGGAATCTCGAACTTGGGTATCTCGGCCTTCACCTGGACGGCAACTATCTCCGCCAGTTGAGCCTTCATCTGCTCGCTGATCTTAAAGGCGGGCGTCGAGGTCTTCACGTAGTTGGCCATCGCCTCTTTCACGGCAGGCGAGAAAGCAGAGTCGAACATGGCTTGCTGCCTGCGGGCCTCGTTGTTCGCCACGGCGACCTTGACCATTTCTGCTGCTGTCATGGCCCCACATTCTGCCAGCCCTGTCGCCGTCGGACCAACCGGAGCAGCGGACAGCGGGCAACCTTGCGATCTCTCGGTAAGTAACCGTGACGGTCGACCGGGGTGACGTATATTCCTCTCTGAGTGGCGATTCACCTGGAAATCGACCCGAAACGCCTGAAGGCGCTTCGCACTCGAATCAATAGGCCTCTCCGTGTTGCTGCTGAGCAAGCGCGGGTTGACGAGGAGGAATTGGCCCTATGGGAGACGACGCCAACCCCACTCCCCCTTGTGAAGTGCCAGAGCATTGCGAGGGCCTACAACCGCAATTGGTACATCTTTCTGCTGGAGGACGAGATCGGCAAGCCGACCGTCCCGCATGACTTTCGGAAAGGACGCGACGAAGCAGTCCCGCTCGGCGACGAATCAATGCTGGCGTTCGATAGCGCAGATCTGCTCTTGGACAAGATCGAGTCGCTCCACGAATCAGCCGCTGGACACTCGGTGGTGGACGAGGTTCGGGCGAAGCTTTCGAACGACCCCAAGCGATTGCCGGGCAGTTCCGAAGCCATCTGATCGTACCGAAAAAGCCCGAATCGCCCGACGCATATTCCGTGCTCCGCTACTGGCGCTATCGCCTCAGCGATGTCGGCCTCTACGTGACCCAAGCCAGGTTTCCGATTGCCGAGGTCCGAGCTTTTTGTCGGTCGCGCAATGGTCACCACCTTATCGTTCTAAGCAGCAAAGACCCACCGGCGGCGCGGTCCTTCTCGCTCTTGCACGAGGTCGGCCACTTGTTACTCGGAGGCGATGCAATGTGCAAGCCGACCGGCTGGATGGATGGGCAGAGCGAGGAGCCCTGGTGCAATCGGTTCGCTGCCGCAGTGCTCCTCCCGAGACTCCGGTTCAATCGAGCCCGCGCTATCACGAGCTGATTTCAGGGGATATAAGCGTTGGCTCCGGTCGGCGCTGTCGCCCGCGAGTTCGGCGTGAGCGAGCTTGCCTTGTTCCGGCGACTCGAAACGTTCGGTGACATCACCAACGCGCAGTACGTAGAACTACAGGACGCGAGCGACGAGGGGTGGGGAGAAGGTGGCGAGCGTCCAGGCATGCCCATCTTGGAGCATCCAAACGGATCGTCTACGGCGAGTCGCCTCGCTTCGTCCGCCGAGTCTTCGATGCATTCACTGCCGGCGAGCTTTCCTATCGAGAGATCGGAAGCTTGCTGAACACGCCCCTCCATTCAGTCTCTGATGTCCACGAGGAGGCGTATTGATCTCAGCGCCCGTGCCCACCTTGATGGAGCGGTAGTGCTGGACACCTCTTTCTTTCTAGACCTCTGGAGGGTGGATGCCCAGTTCTCCAAAGAGATTTTCGTGGGCATCTGGGAGGCGCTGGAGGAAGGGATTTCGACCGGGGCGGTGACTGCTCCCAACAGCGTCCGTGAGGAGTTGAGAGCCACGACCGACAACGAGCTCAAGAGCTGGGTGACAGATCATGCTGGCGTATTCATCCCATTCGACCAAGAGCAGTTGGCAGCAGTAACGGAAATCGTTCGGCGGTTCCCGGGCTACGCAGAGGAAGCCGGAACCTCGCCGATCCGCAGGTTGTGGCCCTTGGGCGAGTCAGAGGATTGACAGTGCTGACCTCGGAGAAACGGGTTTCCACCCTCGGGAAGAACCCCAAGATGCCAAACGTCTGTGAATCGTTCGGCGTCTCCTGGCTGAGCATCAAGAGCTATTGCACCGCTGAGGGCATCGAGCTTCACCGCGCCCCTCAAAGGTCGAGCCAATAGCCGCCAACCGGCGCAGCACTGCCTGCCCTGCACTGCCCACATACGGCCACGCCTGCCACGCGTAGGCGTGTCGGTTTGGGCTGACCCAGGGGCACGCCCCAGGTTTCACAAGTCGGGGGCTTCAATGGCCCCTATGGGCTTCAAACCCCGCCTGCCATGCGCCCGTGCCGCCTGGGGCGCTGCCCTTCCTAGCAAGGGCCGGGCAAGGGCCGGGCCTCCTACCGGCTGTGTCGGGGCAAAGAAAAAGGCCCCGTTACCAGGGCCTTTCTCGATAGCGGGGGCAGGATTCGAACCTGCGACCTTCGGGTTATGAGCCCGACGAGCTACCTGGCTGCTCCACCCCGCGACGGTTTGTCAATGCTAGCAACGAAGGGGCCGCGGAACCTCCGGGGGCTGGGGATCGTTGTACAGGGCGTACATCCGACAAGGATCGGGACCGGATGCCGGCCGCTCCGGCCAGCTCGGCGCCGCTCTAGAGTGCCGCGCCATGTCGCAGGCTCCTCAGCGCGTCGCGGTGATCGACATCGGCACCAACTCGGCGCGGCTGCTGGTGGCCGACGTCGCCGGCGGCGTCGTCTCGCCGGTCGAGCGGCGCAGCCGGGTGACGCGGCTGGGTCGCGGCGTCGACCTCTCGGGGCTGCTCTCGGCGGAGGCGATCGAGGACGCCTGCGAGGCGATCGGCGAGTACGTCGAGGCGATCGGCGAGCTCGGCGTCGGCCGCCTTGATGCGATCGCGACCAGCGCCGTCCGCGACGCCGGCAACGGCAGCGCCTTCATCGCCGAGCTGCGCGAGCGCTTCGCGCTCTCCGCCCGAGTCCTCGACGGCGAGGAGGAGGCGCGGCTGACCTACCTCGGCGCCACCTCCGAGCACCTGCCCACCCGGCCGACCCTGGTGATCGACATCGGCGGCGGCTCAACCGAGCTGATCGTCGGCAGCGGTGCCGAGATCTCCTTCCATACCTCGCTCCAGGCCGGCGTCGTCCGTCATACGGAGCGGCACATCGCCTCCGACCCTCCAGCCGCGATCGAGCTCGAAGCGCTCGCCGCCGACGTTCGCGGCCTGATCGAGACCGCGATCGCCAGCGGCGCCAGCGCCGAGGCGGGAATCGCCGTCGCCGGCACGCCGACCTCGCTGGCGGCGGTCGAAATGGGCCTCGTCCCCTACGACCCGGCCCAGGTCCACGGCCACCTCCTCGCCCTGCCGGCGATCCAGCGGATGCTGTCGCAGCTGGCCTCCGCGCCGCTCTCCGAGCGAATCGAGATCCCCGGCCTGCACGCCGACCGGGCGCCGACGATCGTCGCCGGCGTCGTCATCCTGGTCGAGGCGATGCGGGCGTTCGGGCTCGAGCAGATCGCCGTCTCCGAGCACGACATCCTCTACGGAGCCGCGATCGCCGCCGCCGCTTCGACCCGGTGAAAACGCCGCCGTTTTCGTTCGAGGAACTTTGCGGTACCGGGTGGACAGTCTGTAGCGGTGCAGGAGGACATATGGGTCAAACCCTTAACCGAACCACCAAAAGTTGGTAAGAAGCCGCTACCATGTATTGAGTATCGGCCTCTGGCGGTCACTAGACGCAACGGACAGCCGAGGCGATACTGCGTGCACCGGGCAACGAGGAGGGGTTATCCCATCTTGCTCCCGGCTACAGGGCTTAGGCGATTGCCGCATCATGGCGCCTCCCGCCGTCTGAGCCCATCGAATACACATGGTCCCTGAAGACGTACCCCTGCCCGTCCTGAGGGGCCAGCTTGAATCGGTCGTCAGCAATGGCGGCCGATTCTTGTTTGGGAGGGTCGCCCGGCTCAGGCCAGGTTCGACTTGCGCGGGTAGACGACCTCGGGGTCGGTGAGGACGTTGACCAGCGTCGGCCGGCCGGACTCGAAAGCGCGCTCCAGCGCCGGCCGCAGCTCGTCGGGGTGGCGGACGAGGACGCCGTCGCAGCCGAGCGATTCGACCAACTGGTCGTAGCGCGTTTCCGGCCGTAGCTCGGCCGCGACCGAGTAGCCGTAGAGGAACTTCATCGGGTGATGCTCGAGCGCCCAGATCCCGTTGTTGCCCATCACGCCGACGACGCCGAGGCCGTGGCGCGCCATCGTGTCGAACTCCATTCCGGCGAACCCGAAGGCGCCGTCGCCGAGCAGCAGGCAGACCTGGCGATCGGGATGCGCGACCTTGGCCCCGATCGCCTGCCCGGGGCCGGCGCCGAGGCAGCCGAAGGGGCCCGGATCCATCCAGCATCCCGGCTGGTAGGTGTCGATGAAGCGGCCGGCGTAGGAGACGAAGTCGCCGCCGTCGCCGACGACGATCGCGTCGCGGTCGAGCACCTCGGCCAGCTCGCGGTAGATCCGCACCGGGTGCAGCGGCGCCCGCGGATCGTCGAGCTCGGCCCGCTCGGACTCCCTCTTCTCCGCCTCGGCGGCCCGAAGCTGCTCGAGCCAACGAGCGCTGCGGGCCGGGCCGTTGCCCACTCCTTCGCGAATCGCGGCCAGGCTCGCCCCGACGTCGCCGACCAGGTCGACCTCGGGGGCGCGATTGGCGACGAGCGCGTTGGGCGCGACGTCGAGCCGGACGATCTTCGTCTCCTCGCCGAAGCTGCCGCCGAAGCCGAGCCTGAAGTCCATCGGGACGCCGATCACCAGCGCCACGTCGGCGCCCTTCAGGGCCATCCCCCGAGCCCGGCTGAAGGCCAGCTCGTGGTCGGCGGGAAGGCAGCCGCGGCCGAGGCCGTTGAGGAAGACGGGGATGCCGAGCGCCTCCGCCAGCGCCCTCAGCTCCCCCTCGCCGTGCCCCCAATAGAGGCCGCTGCCGGCCATGATCGCGGGACGCTCGGCGGCGGCGAGGAGCGCGGCGGCCTGCTCGACCCCCTCGGCGGCGAGCGCCGGCGGTCGGGCGGGCAGCGGCGGGATCTCGACCTCGGCCTCGGAGAAGACGACGTCGAGCGGGTAGTCGACGAAGGTCGGGCCGCCGGGGGCCTCGAGCGCCAGGTCCAGCGCCGCCGCGGTCATCGCCGCGATCGCGGCCGGCTCCTTGACCGTCTCGGCCGACTTGACCAGCGGCGAGACGAAGGGCAGGTGATCGATCTCCTGCAACGAGCCCGAGCCCCAGCGCAACTCCGGCGCCCGGCCGCCGAGCGCGCAGACCGGCGACCCGTTCGCCTGGGCGCTGGCGATCGCGCTCAGCCCATTCGTCACTCCGGGCCCCGCGGTAAGCGCCGCGACCCCGACGTTCCGAGTCGCCTTCGCCATCCCCTCGGCGGCAAAAGCGGCCGTCTGCTCGTGCCGCACATCGAGGATCCCGATCCCCTCCTCCTTGCAGCCGTCGTAGATGGAGAACAGATGCCCCCCCGACAGCGTGAAGAGATGGTCCACGCCCCTCGACTTCAAGACCTTCGCGACGATCCGCCCCCCGTGCGCCTCCATGGCTCGCGAACCCTATCTGGCCTTGGCGGCGCTGAGAGGGCACGGGGCCAGGACGCAGGAAGTCCGAATAGCAGCGCCATTTGGCACGACCGCAGGACACCGCCCCATGCGCCTCTCAGCGCCGCCAATGCCCGGGGCGGGACTCGAACCCGCAAGCCCCCAAAGGGGCAGCGCCTTTTAAGGGCGCCGCTTTTGCCAGTTTCGCCACCCGGGCCAGGCGATGGTATCCCGCCTGGGCAGGCGATAAAACCGCAATAAATCTTCGCTGGGCGCAACTCTGCCGCTGTTACGGTGTCTCTTGAGTACAAGAACAACGCCTTCCCTGGAGGAGAGCTTGGAGGCATCAGCACTCACGCACGCCAGTCGCCGCGGACTCCTGGCCCGCCGCTCCCCCCTGCTCAAGCTCCAGGGCGACGAGAAGCTGATCGCGATGGCCCGCGCCGGCAACCCCGGCGCCTTCGAGGCGATCGTCGACCGCTACCAGGGCCGCCTGCTCGGATTCTGCCGCCAGATGCTGGGCTCGACCGAGGACGCCGAGGACGTGCTGCAGGAGGTCTTCGTCAACTCCTACCGGGCGATGCTCGCCGACGAGCGCGAGATCAACCTGCGGCCCTGGCTCTACCGGATCGCCCGCAACCGCTGCCTCAACCACCTGCGCAAACCGACCGCCGACGCGCAGGAATCGATGGACATGGTGCCCGCGGTCGAGGCCTCCTCCACCGCCGAGCGGGTCCACAACCGCGAGGAGTTCCGCCAGATCCTCAGCGACGTCAACAAGCTTCCCGAGACCCAGCGCTCGGCGCTGCTGCTGCGCGAGATGGACGCGCTCTCCTACGAGGAAATCGCCGCCGCGATGGAGACCACGGTGCCGTCGGTCAAGTCGCTGCTGGTCCGGGCCAGGATCTCCCTCGCCGAGGCGAGCCAGGCGCGCCTGCTGACCTGCGGCGAGGTTCACGTCGAGCTCTCCGAAGCGGCCGAGGGCCTGCGCAAGGTCTCGGCTCCGGTTCGCCGCCACGTCCGCGAGTGCGAGGAGTGCTCGAACTTCCGCTCCCAGGTCCGCTCCAACGAGAAGGCGCTGGCGGCGCTGTTCCCGATCGGTCCGCTGATCGCCTTCAAGGGCTTCATCCTCTCCAAGCTCGGCTTCGGCGGCGCCGGAGCCAGCGGCGCCGGCGCGGGTGCCGCCGGGGCCGGCGCCGGCGCCGGAGCGGCCGGAGCGAGCGCCGTCAGCAGCGTCGGAGCGGCGCTCAGCAGCAGCGGTGCCGCCGGCGGGATCGGCGCGATCGGCGGCGCGATCGGGACCAAGGCCGTCGCCGGCGTGGTCACCGCCGCCGTCCTCACCGCCGGAGCAGCCGCGGTCGAGGTGAAGCAGAACACCACGCCGGTCACGCCTCAGGCGAAGGTCGGCAAGGTCCAGTCGATCGCCTCTGCCACCCCCCCGATCGCCGTCGCGCCGGCGATCGCACCGGCGATCACCAGGAGCAAGCCCGAACTTCCCGCCACCCCCGCGGTCGTGCCCGTCGAACCGGTCGCGGCGCCCGCGGAAACGACCGAAGAACCCGCCACGACGCCGGTCGCGGACGAAGACGCAGCCGGTCAGTCCACCGCCGGCAGCGGCGGCATCGGCAGCCCGGAGTCCGAAGGCATAACCCCCGCCCTGCCGTCGGAAGACGCGGCCGCCGGCGCCCACGCCGGCACCGGCACCGTGGTCGTGATCGTCGGCGGCTCGGAAACGATCCCGCCCACCGCTCCTCCCGCCGCGAGCCCGCCGGCCGAACCGGCGCCGCCGGCCGAAGAAGCGACGCCCCCGGTCGCCCCCGAAGGCTCCTCGTCGGGGGACGCCCCGCCCGCGGAACCCGAACTTCCCGTCTCGCCGTAGCGAAGCGGCTTCGCCTCAACGACCTCTCAGAGGCCGATGACCTTTAGCCGCCGCATCAGGCAGGTGCCGGCGAATTTGCGGGTTTCCTCCAGCGAGTAGCCGAACAGCTCGAAGTCATCCCCTTCGGCCCAGGGCGGCGAGAGGACGCCGTCGGCGACCGGCAGCGACTCCTCGAGCGTGCGCTGGATCGCCCGCTTGTAACGGTCGTCCTCACGCGCCTTCTCGCGCAGGAAGACCGAGCCGTAGGCGACGTGACGATGCTCGTCCCGGGCGACCTTCTGGAACCCCTCGACGAAGCCCGGCAGGGTCCCCTCGCGTTCGTTGAAGTCCATGATGAAGTGCTGGCCGGTGAGGGCCAGCATCCCCTCGATGACCATGTGGTAGAGCGTCACCGCCTCGACCAGGGCCTCGGTGTCCTCGGGTTCGGCCGAGAGCCGGTCGGTGCGCTGCTTCAGCATCTCGTCGAAGAGGCGGCCGAAGTTGTCGTTGAGGTGCGCGGAGGTCTCCGCCAGCATCTCGCTCAGCCCGTCGGCCTCGAGCACCCCGACCTCGCGGTAGAAGCGCTCGAAGAAGCGGACGTGACGGGCCTCGTCGGCGATCTGCGTGCAGAGGAAGATCTTCTGGTCCTCGGACTGGGCGGCCCGCATGATCGGCCCCAGCTCCTCCGCCACCTTCTGCTCGCCGATGAAGAACGAGGAGAGCCCGTACATGCGCTGGAAGCGCTCCTCCTCGCTGATCCGCTCGTGCCAGTCCTCGCGATCGCGAGTGAAGTCGAGCTCCTGGGTCTGCCACTGCTGGCGCTCCCAGAGCAGGTAGAGCTCCGCGTAGCTGAGCAGCTTGACGTCGGCGGTGCGATCGGCCGCCTCCATCAGCGCCGGATCGGCGGTCTCCTGGAAATCGGCGCGCTCGGTCCTGGACTGCGTCCCGGATGCCTCTCTTGCCTCCATCTCAGCTCCCTCGTCGGCTGGGTCGGTCGGGGCGAGCCTACCAGCGCACTGGCCAGCCAGCCAGCGCCTTGGAGCGCGCTCAGACCGAGTGCGACTCGCCCGGCTTCAACAGCACCACCTGGGAGGAGGTCTGCGCCTCGACGTCGGCCTTGAAAGCGTCCGAATCGGTCTCGATCGGCGGGAAGGTGTCGTAGTGCATCGGGATCACCGTCTTGGCGCCGACGAAGTCCGCGGCGACGACGGCGTCGTGACGATCCATCGTGTAGTGGCCGCCGATCGGCAGCAGCAGGACGTCGACCGGGTTGCGTTCGGCGATCAGCTTGAGATCGCTGAACAGGCAGGTGTCACCCGTGTGGTAGACGGTGACCCCGCCGATGTTGATCAGCATCCCGGCGGGCGGTCCGATCGCGGTCCCGTCCGGAGTCGTGTTGGTGTGCCAGGCCGGCACCAGCTTGATCCAGCCCCAGTCGAACTCGACCGTGCCGCCGAAGTTGGGGTCGCTGACGTTCTCGACGCCCTGCTCCCCCAGCCAATTCGCCAGCTCGACGATCGCGACGCAGTGGGCGCCGGTGCGCTTGGCGACCGGCACGGCGTCGGCGATGTGATCGGCGTGACCGTGGCTGATCGCGATGTGGGTCGGCTCGACCTCGTCGGCGCGTCGCCACCGCGACCGGGTTGTTCGGCTTCAGGAACGGGTCGGTGAGGACGGTCGCCTCGCCGTCGCTCAGCTCGAAGCAGGACTGGCCGTGAAATTTGATCTCCATCTTCAGCTCTCTCCCTTCGGGTTTACATCGTCTACGCGATCGGTCATCTCTTCGTTCAGTGCCCAGCCGACGGCGACTCCAACCATCATCCCCATCCGCGCCTCCTCGGCGAGCAGGGCGCGGACGGCGGCGATCCGCTCGTCGGGGTCGGGAACCGTCGCGGCGCGCAGCGCCTCGGCCTCGTGCGGCTCGCCGAACCAGCCACCCTCGGCCAGCGCCGCGGCAAGGACCTTCTGCAGCTGCGGCGCCGCCTTGGCGACCATCCGCTCGGCCTCGGAGAACCGCTGCGGATCCAGCAGCCGATCGATCGCGGCCTCGAACTCGCTCTCGTCTGGCACCGGCGCGGCTTGGCCTATTCCGAGGAGCGCAGGACGGAGGACAGCAGTCCGGCGAGGCCGCCGACGGCGCCGCCGACCAGGCAGGCGACGACGTCGGCGATCGGCACGAAGAGCGGCAGCGCGATCAGGACGACGGCGGCGACGATCACCCCGATCAGGTCGTACTCCTCGTCGATCGCACCGTGGGCTTCGGAGCGGCGCAGCGCGAACCAGGCGGCGACCGCGCCGAGCGCCATGCCGTTGCCGCCGGCGATCACGGTGACTTCCCCCTGGGAGCTGGCGACTCCAGCCGCGGCCAGCATCCCCAGCGATCCGCAGGCGATCAGCAGAACCGCGGTCGGCCCGGTTCCGAGCCGTCGCTCGACGCCGGTGGCGAAGATCGCCAGGCCGACCGCGACCACGAACAGGTAGCCGACGTCGACATAGGCGAAGGGAGCGGTCAGGTAGCGCCACCAGTCGCCTTCGACCGGGGTGATCAGGCCACCGAAGGTGGAGAGCGGGTCGCCGCTCGCCTTCTGGACCAGCAGCAGGATCGCCGAGGCGAGGATCACCGTCATCGTCGCGTAGGGACGATCGGCGCTGATCTCCCGCGGCCGCAGCCGCGGAATCAGCCGGCGACGGCGCCGCCGCGGGCCGCTGCGCCTCGAGGGCGCCGTCGCGCCGCTCCAGCTTCGGCGCCCGCTTGCGCAGCCTTGCGCCGCAGTAGGGGCACTCGGTTACGTAGGGACTGACCTCGGAGCCACAGTTCTTGCAGATAACGCTGAGCTCAGTCTCGCTCATGGCTATCGAGAATACCCCCCGTGTGCAGGCACCCGCTTCCGTTTGCGGTGGCATACTGCCGAGACACCCGTCTTCGAGGAGGAAATCACGTGGAGCTGAAGAGTCTGACCGAGCAGAAATCGCTGCTTGCGACCCTGCCGCCAGGCAAACGTGCCCGTCTGCACCGGCTGCTGTTCGAGTTCGGTCCGGGTCAACGGAACGCTGATGCTGCTGCCGATCGACCAGGGCATCGAGCACGGTCCGCGCGACTTCTTCCCCAACCCGGCCTCGAAGGATCCCGACTACCAGTTCCGGCTCGCCGCCGAGGCCGGCTACTCGGCGCTCGCCTGCCAGATCGGGATGGCCGAGAAGTACTACCCGGACTACGCCGGCGCGGTGCCGCTGATCCTCAAGGTCAACGGCAAGACCGACCTCCCCTCCTCGGCGAAATCGTTCTCCTCCTGCAACTCGAGCGTCGAGGACGGCGTGCGGCTCGGCGCCGACGCGATCGGCTACACGCTCTACGTCGGCTCGCCGCGCCAGGACGAGGACCTCGCCCAGCTGCGCCAGGTCCGCCAGGACTGCGACCGCTTCGGGATGCCGCTGGTGGTCTGGTCCTACCCGCGCGGCGAATTCGTCGACGCCAAGGGCGGCGCCAACTCCTTCTACGCGATCGACTACGCGGCGCGGATGGCGATGGAGATGGGCGCCGACATCGTCAAGCTCAACATGCCGAAGATCGACCCGGCCAAGGACAAGGACGCCCCGGCGCCCTACAACGAAATGGAAGTCGACCAGGCCGAGGCGATCCGCCAGTGCGTCGAATCCGCCGGTCGCGCCCTGGTCGTCCTCTCCGGCGGCTCCAAGACCGACGACGAGACCGTCCTCCTGCACACCCGCGAGGTGATGGAGGCCGGCGGCTCCGGCGTCATCTTCGGCCGCAACGTCTGGCAGCGCGAGTGGAACGAGGCGATCGAGATCGTCGCCCAGATCAAGGAGACGCTGCTCGCCAACGTCAGGCGCACGCCGTAGGCGCCTGCAAATCGGCGGGCGCCTCGTCGGGGGGAGCAGAGTGTTCGGCTCCTCCTCTCGAGCTTGTTCGGCGTGCGGGATCGGTCTGAGCCGATGGCCGATTCGATCGGAAGCGTCGCGCTGCTGGCCGTGGTGGCGCTGGTGCTGCTGCGGCCCTGGGAGCGCCTTCCGGGGGGCACGGACGAACCCGCCAGCGCTCGGGCCTACGTGGTGAGGGCGGTCGACGGGGACACGATCGAAGTCCGCTTCGACGGCCGCCTCGAGGACGTTCGCTACATCGGCGTCGACACCCCGGAGACGGTCAAGCCCGACACCCCGGTGCAGTGCTTCGGGCCGCGCGCCTCGAGCTTCGACCACCACCTGGTCGAACACCGGCGAGTCCGGCTCGTCTTCGGCGTCGAACGCCGCGACGTCTACGACAGGCTGCTTGCCTATGTCTATCTGGGGGACCGATTCGTCAACGCGGAACTGGTCCGGCGCGGCTTGGCGAGGACGCTGACGATCGCCCCCAACGATCGCTTCGCGAGGTACTTCAAACGGCTTGAGACCGCGGCTGCGCGGGCCGGAAGAGGTCTGTGGAGTGCGTGTGAACCATGAGCGAAGCGTGAGCTCTGCAAGATCCTTTGCTACGGTGCCCGCGGCCCCTTGGGCCCCCCTTCTATGCGAATGCGCCAAAGCATCTCCCAGTTCGAGACCGCCTTCGAGCAGGAGACCTCACTCGAGCGTCGCCGGCGCGAGCAGCTGCGCCGCCGTGCCGCCAACCGCTCGCGCGCGCGCAAAATCAACCGCGTCGAGCAGGACGGCAAGGTCCGCTTCAGCGTCCTCGCCGTCTGCCTGACGGTGACCGTGGTCGTGGTCGTCGTCGTGATGTTCGAGGCGCTCGCCCTCCTGATGTCCTAGCTGGAGCGCTCCGCGAACCGATGCCCACCTTGAATAGACTCGCGCGCCGATGCCCCGACGTTCACTGAAGCCCCAGCTCAACCAGATCCGTGCCTGGGTCCACCAGGGCCGGACCGATGCCTGGATCGCCCACCAGCTGGAGATCAGCACCACCGAGCTGCGCGAGTTCCGCAAGCAGTACGACCTCTCCGCTGACGACGAGAACGCCGGCTCCAGCGAAATCGACCTCCGCGACGAGATCGAAGCGGAGATCGAGGCCGCGGCCGCCGAGCAGGAGCAGGCCGAAGAGTCCGAAGACGCCGACGACGAGGGCGAGGACGAGGAGGACGACGACGAGGAGTCCGAGTCCGGTTCCGGCGGCAGTGGCCGACCCAAACGCCGGCGGCGGCGCGGACGTCGCGGCGGGCGCGGGCGTCGCAAAGAGCTCGAGGCGACCTTCGATCACGGCGAAACCGACGGTTACGGGCTCTGGCTCGACGCCTCGATCAAGGACAACCCCGTCTACACCGAGCACTGGGCCGGCAAGAAAGACGTCACGGTCCGGATCGAGGCCGATCAGATCGTCATCCGCCGCGCCGGCGCCGCGCCGGTAGAGCCCACCGACTCGGACGACTCCGAGTCGGACTCAGACTCAGACGAGTAGCTTCCGCGGTCGGCCTCAGCCGACCAGCTGCCTTCCGCCGGCGAAGTCGCCGGCCCCACGCAGGTAGAGCCAGAAGGCCGCGTCGGCCAGCGACTGCGCGTCGCCCTCGGCGGCGGGCGCGACGTCGATCGCGACCTGCAGGCACCAGTCGGTGCCGGCGCCGTAGAGATCGGCCAGCTCGGCGGCGGTGAAGGTCGGCCCGATCCGGCGCCGCAGCTCTTCGCGGACGACGTCGACGACGCGGTCGGCGAGCCGCCGCTCGCGCGGATCGGAGATCGCCTGCAGCTCGCGGTAGCCCTCCTCCCACTGGAACAGCGCGTTGGCGAGCGGATACCCCACCGGGCCGAGGTTACCCAGCCGGGCGCGGCGGCTAGTCGCCGGGCGTGTCGGGGATTTCGCGCAGCGGGGCGTTGGCCGGGCCGCAGGCGCTCGGGTCGAGTCGGCCGTTGACCTTCCAGACGGTCACGGGACCGCTGCGGAGGATCGGGCTCAGCGCCGCGTCGCCGCGCAGCCAGCGCGCCTCGGGCGAGGAGATCGGCTTGCTCGGGGTGGAGGAAGTTGAGGAAGGGCGCGGTGACGAGGTAGTCGAGGTCGGCGGCGTTGACGGCGGCGCGGAAGCTGGGAGCAGGTCGGGATCGCGTTGAAGGCGCCGTGCGGGCCCTTTTCGCCGAGGTAGAGGACTTCGTTGGAGAGGTCGGTCCCGTAGAAGCCGTAGCCGGCGAAGCCGGCGCGTGGTGCCGGCGAGGCCGATGCGGGCAGTCCTCGATGCCGCGGGCCCAGCGGTAGGCGGAGTCGAGGTTCATGCCGGGGATCTGTTCGTCGTGGGCTCCGGTGTTGGCGAAGCGGTGCGTCCAGGTAGTGGCGCTGGAGCGGGTAGCCGATCGCACCAGCGGCGATCGCCAGCGCCGGCGCAGCCGCCGGCGACGACACCGCGCGCGGCGCCGCGCTGTCGCGCCAGCCAGAGCGGCGCCGGGCACCAGCGACGACGAGCGAGCACGAAAGCCAGGGCGAAGAGCCGCGCCGGGTCGTGCAGCGCCTGGTCGGGACGGTCGGTGACGAGCAGGACCACGACCAGGCCACCGAGCAGCCACCACTGGCGGCCGGCGGCCGTCGAAGAAGCGCGGCAGCGGCAGCAGGACGATCGCCGGCCAGCAGGGCCGGGATGACGTAGCGGATGTTGATCGCGAAGCCGACCGGTTCGCCCTCGGCGCCGGCGGCGCTGAGCGGCGTGAAGAGGTAGGCGACCAGGCCGAACAGGGCGACGCCGCCCGATCCAGCGGACCACCCGGTCGCGACCCGCGAGGAGCGCCAGGAGCGCGGCGGCGACGGCGCCGAGCACGACCAGCGGCCAGAGGGCGCCGAAGGCGTCGTGGAGCCCGGGCGCGAAGTAGTGGCGCCAGACGCCGGTGTCGGTGGCGTAGTGGGCGATGTTGAAGTCGGGCCGGCCGTTCTGCAGGCGCTCGGGGTGGGGCAGGGAGATCGGCCCGAGGCTTTCGATCTCCGGCATCGGGTTGCCGGCGACGATCGAGGTTGCGCAGGTACCAGAAGCCGCCGCCGAGCAGGGCCGGGACGAACCACCAGCCGGCCGCCGCCCAGCGCCGGCCGGCCGGGCGCGAGGACGATCACCGCGACGCTGAGCGCGGCGGCCATCGCCAGCACCGTGACCCTGGTCCCGGCCGCGAGCCCGACCGCGAGCCCCGCCGCGGCCAGCGGCCAGCCCGGCGACAGCCCCCGCACCGCGTGGTTCCCCTGTGACGCATCCCGTGTCATCGGAACCGCGCTCGGGTCGTCGTCCGCCGCGCTCGCCGCGCCCAGGCGTTGACCAGGATCGCGATCGCCGGCCAGCAGCAGCGCCGCCGCCATCAGATCGTTCTTGGCCGCCCCCGGCTCGCGCACCACCAGCGTGTGGCACTCGAGCAGGATCGCCGCGGCGACGACGCTGAGATGCCCCCGCCCGTACGGCCTGCCCGACGCACCAGGCGGCCAGGAAGGCGACCCCGAGCCAGCCGAAGTTGACGAACAGCGAGAGCGTGTCCCGCCCGGTCAGCAGGATCCCGACCGCGTGGAGCAGCTCCGAGTTCTGCGGGTAGAACCAGTTCGTGAAGACGGTGTCGACGTGGTGCATCCCGGTCAGTCGAATGGCTCTGCACCATGTCCGCCGAGAACGGCATGTGGTACCAGAGCGAGTCGAAGTTGAAGATCCCCGCGTCGACCGCGTGCTTGCGTCGTGATCGCCCAGTGCGCCGACGACGATCGCGACCACCACGACCATCACCACCAGCGGCCAGACGCTCTCGGCCGGCGGGTCCTCTCGGCGCGGCGTCCGCCCGCCCCACCCCCGCCTCGGCACGAGCAGAGCGCCGCGGCGACGGCGACGAGCACCGAGGCCGCGACGAGGGCGCCGGCGTAGAGCAGGCCGAAGGTCCCGAGGATCTCGCGAGATCCAGGTCAGCAGCGCGACCGCGACGATCAGCTCGACCAGGCGGGCCGGGGCGCCGACCCAGGCGGGCAGCAGGCGCCGCGCGCAGCCTGAAGGCGGTGAAGCCCAGCGAGAGGGCGACCACGGCGCAGCTCGAGCGGCTCCCAGCAGGTAGGAGCCGAGGCTAACCATCGCCGCGCCCAGAGAGGCGTCTCAGCCGCTCAGGCCGCGGATCACGATCGGGGTCTCGCCTTCGGCGACCATCCCCTGGCTGCGCGCCTTGCGGTCGATCACGATCGGGTCGTCGGCGGACTGGACGAGCGTTGTGGAGCTTGGTGTTTTCGTGCAGGAGCTCGTGCAGCTCGGCTTTCGCCGCGGTCGTCGCGGTGTAGGTCTTGACGAAGTCGATCGCCGGGTTCAGATACGAGTAGGCGACGGCGAAGAGGACCAGCGACGAGGGCGATCCGCCCGACCCGGTCCCACTTGATCCGGCTCGGCGCCGCTGCGGGCGCCGGGCGCCGTTTGCGGGCCGCCGGGCGGCGTTTGGGGCGGGCGCGCGGCGCGAGCGGTAGAGGCCATGCCCGCAGCTACGCTGCCGGCGGGCCTTCTCCTTCATTAAGGCGCGCCTCCGGCGCCCTAGGAGGCGCGCTGGACGAATGCGTTCAGGCCGGGGAACTCGGCGGCGGCGCCGAGCTCCTCCTCGATTCGCAGCAGCCGGTTGTACTTGGCGACGCGGTCCGAGCGCGAGGGGGCGCCGGTCTTGATCTGGCCGGCGCCGGTGGCGACGGCGAGGTCGGCGATCGTCGTGTCCTCGGTCTCCCCCGAGCGGTGCGAGATCACCGCGGTGTAGCCGGCCTCGCGGGCGATGCGGATCGCCTCCAGGGTCTCGGTCAGGGTGCCGATCTGGTTGACCTTGACCAGGATCGAGTTGCCGACGCCGAGCTCGATGCCGCGGCGCAGGCGCTCCGGGTTGGTGACGAAGAGGTCGTCGCCGACCAGCTGGACGCGGTCGCCGAGTCGCTCGGTGAGCAGCTTCCAGCCGTCCCAGTCCTCCTCGTCCATGCCGTCCTCGATCGAGACGATCGGGTAGCGGCGAGCAGGCGTCCTCCCAGTAGGCGGCCATCTCCTCGGGCGAGAGCGCTGCGGCCCTCGTGCTCGAGCACGTAGGCGCCGTCCTCGAAGATCTCGCTGGTCGCCGGGTCGAGGGCGATGAAGACGTCGGAGCCGGGCTCGTAGCCGGCCGCCTCGACGCCCTCGAGGACCGCCTGCAGGGCCGCCTCGTTGGACTCGAGGTCGGGGGCGAAGCCGCCCTCGTCGCCGACCGCGGTCGGCGAGGCCGCGGCGCCGAGAGCGACTTCTTCAGCGCGTGGAAGACCTCGGCGCCGATCCGCAGGCACTCCGAGAAGCTGGAGGCGCCGGCGGGGACGACCATGAACTCCTGGAAGTCGACCGAGTTGTCGGCGTGGGCGCCGCCGTTGAGGACGTTCATCATCGGCACCGGCAGCACGCGTCGGCTCGCCGCCGCCGTAGAGCTCGGCGAGGTAGCGGTAGAGCGGCTGCTGCGGAATCCGCCGCGGCGGCCTTGGCGGCGGCCAGCGAGACGCCGAGCAGCGCGTTGGCGCCGAGGCGGCCCTTGTTCGGGGTGCCGTCGAGCTCGATCATCGTCTCGTCGAGGGCGCCCTGCTCGGCGGCGCGGGCGCCGGTCAGCGCCGCGGCGATCTCGCCGTTGACGTTGGCGACCGCCTTGCGAGACGCCCTTGCCGGCCCACGGCGTCGCCGCCGTCGCGCAGCTCGACCGCCTCGAACTCGCCGGTCGAGGCGCCGGAGGGGACGGCGGCGAGGCCGCGAGCGCCGGACTCGAGCGCGACCTCGACCTCGACGGTCGGGTTGCCGCGCGAGTCGAGGATCTGGCGCGCGTGGATGGAGGAGATCGTGCTCACGGGGCCGCCATTCTATTCGGCGGCGACGGCTGGCGCCGGCGCTGCCGCTATTCGCCGGCTTCGGCGGCGGCACTTCGGCTGGCGCCTTCGCGGCCGCCGCTTCGGCCGCGGCCTGCGGCGCTCCGGCGGCTTCCGTGCCGCCCTTCGGGCTGCGGGCGCTGGACCAGCGTTCGCCTTCCGGTTTGAGCAGCGTGACGCTGCCCGGGCAGCGCCGGCTTGGTCTGTTCGACCGGCGCCGGGCATTCGGCGGGGTCGGCTTTTCGCCTTTTTTGGTCGTGCTGGTCGGATTGGCTTCGTAGCAGGCGGGCGGGGCGCTGGCGGGATGGCCGGAGCTCTTGAAGTTGGCGCAGCGTTCGATCACGAAGCCGGAGGCGCAGTAGGTGCGCGAGCGCCACTTGCTCTGGAAGCCGCTGACGAATTCGGTGAAGACTGCTTCCTGCTTCTGCTGCGGTCAGCTGGGTGCTGATCGTCGATTTGACTTCGGCGCAGGGTCTGCACTTTTTCCGGGTTGCAGTTTCACGACTTCGAGCAGCAGGTAATTTTTTTCCTGGATTTGACCGGGCCGATCAGTTCGCCGGTGGCGGCGCCGAAGATGTCTTTTTTCAGCGGTTCCGTGGAGGCAATTCTTCGGTGATTTCTTTCTGCAGGCCGCCGTTGGTTTTGGTCGTCGGGTCCGAGGAGAATTTCGTCGCGACTTTTTTCCAGCTCGCCGCGGAGTTGTCGGCTTCCAGCGCTTTCTGCGCTTCTTCGACTTCTTTTTTGTTTTTGTTGACGATGACGCGGACGTCGCGCGCTCGGTTTGGTCGTGTACTGCGTCGCCTTTTCGGCTTCGTAGTAGTTCTCGGCGATTTCGGCTTCGGTGGCCGGCGGCGCCTGTTTCGTGATCTTTTCCTGGATCTTGGTGCTGAGCAGCTGCAGTTCGACCCGGTCGTTGACGTCTTCCTCGGTGAAGTGCGAGGTCTTGAGGAATTCCTGGTAGCTTTGGTCGCGGTTTGGAAGCTTTCTTTTTTGACTTTGCGCGAGTTCGGTTTCGACTTCTGTTTGTCGGTGACCGTGATCCCGAGTTCTTCGGCCTCGCCGAAGATCCAGGCCGTCGTTGAGCAGTTCGCCCAGCGCCGCTTTCTGCAGTTCTTCGGCTTTTTTGGAGCCCGGCTTTCGGCGCTTTTTTCAGTTCGCCCGGCTGCGCCTGCTGCTGCAGCAGCGACGTCTTGTATTCGGCTTCGCGAGATGTGGCCGATGTCGCTGGGGACGCTGGTCGACCAGGGCGATGTCGCCGGAGGGGACGCTCGGCTGGCCGATCCCCTGGGCGACCGCGAAGACGACGAAGAGGAGCGACGAAGACGAGCGCCGAAGAGGATCAGCCGACCGCTGGCGCCTTCGAATCCGCGCCAGCCGCTTGGCCTGGGCGCCGATTTTTCGCCGCCGACGTTCTTGCTCTGCCCCGATTTCGCTCCCACGAGCGGGCAGCATAGTCGAAACTCGCTCAAGGGCAGCTCAAGGCGGCTCAGGCGGCGGCCGGCTCGGCCGCGCGCTGCGCCTCGCGCAGGCCCGCCGGCCAGCGCCAGAACCGCCGCCAGCCGCTCGTCCGGATCGCCCGGCGACCCGCAGCGAGGCGGTCTGCTCGCGCCATTCGTAGAGCGCGCCCTCGACCTGCTCGGAGAGCACCCCGGCCCGGTCGAGTCGAGCTCGACCCCGGTCACGGTCAGTTTGCCGCCGCGGAACTCGACGCTGCGGGCGCCCGGCCAGGCCGAGCTCGATCCGCGCCCGCTGCAGCTTCAGCAGGTTCTCGGCCTGCGGCGGCAGCTGGCCGAAGCGGTCGTCGAGCTCGTCGGCGATCGCCCGCAGCTGACCCGGCTCGCGGGCGGCGACGATGCGGCGGTGGATGTCGATCTTCGCCGCCTCGAAGGGGACGAAGGTCGCCGGCAGGTAGGCGTCGACCGGGACGTCGAGGCGGACCGGCTCCGGCGCCTCCTCGC
Source organism: uncultured Solirubrobacterales bacterium (assembly GCA_963739875.1). Lineage (GTDB taxonomy): Bacteria > Actinomycetota > Thermoleophilia > Solirubrobacterales > 70-9 > VAYN01. The sequence continues at coordinate 183,732 of CAVUCD010000005.1, read as the reverse complement.
GCTCGCCGTCCTCTCCCCCGGCCTCGGCCACCGCCTCGTCGATCATCTGGCAGTAGAGCTCGAAGCCGACCGCGGCGACGTGGCCCGACTGCTCGTCGCCGAGCAGGTTGCCGGCGCCGCGGATGTCGAGGTCGCGCATCGCGATCCGGAAGCCGGAGCCGAGCTCGGTGTGGTCGGCGAGGGTCGAGAGCCGCGCCGCCGCGTCCTCGGTCAGCGCCTCGGCGCGAGGGGTAGAGCATGTAGGCGAAGGCGCGCTCGCGAGAGCGGCCGACCCGGCCGCGGATCTGGTAGGCCTGGGCGCAGCCCGAGCTGGTCGGCGCGCTCGACGATCAGCGTGTTCGCGGTCGGGATGTCGAGGCCCGGACTCGATGATCGTCGTCGTCACCAGGCACGTCGGCGTCGCCGCGCAGGAAGGCGAGCATCGTCTCCTCCAGCTGCGTGCTCGTCCATCTGCCCGTGCGCTTCGAGGAAGCGGGCGCCGGGGACCAGCGCCGCGCAGCCGCTCGGCGACCTCGAACAGCGAGTCGATCCGGTTGTGGAGGACGAAGGCCTGGCCGCCGCGCTCGATCTCGCGCTAGATCGCCTTGCGGACCAGGTCCTCGTCGTAGGGGCCGACGTAGGTGCGGACCGGGCGGCGGCCCTCGGGCGGCGTCTCGATCACCGAGATGTCGCGCAGGCCGGCGAGGCTCATCTGCAGGGTGCGCGGGATCGGCGTCGCCGACAGCGACAGCACGTCGACCTTCAGTTTCAGCTGGCGCAGCAGCTCCTTCTGCTTGACCCCGAAGCGCTGCTCCTCGTCGACGATCGACCAGGCCCAGCTCCTTGGCGCGGACGTCGCGCGAGAGCAGCCGGTGGGTGCCGATCAGGACGTCGACCTTGCCCGCCTCGAAGTCCTTGAGGACCGCTTTGGTCTCGGCCGCCGGAGCGCAGGCGGGAGACGCCCTCGACCCGGAAGGGGAGGTCGGCGAGGCGCTCGCGGAAGGTGCCGAAGTGCTGCTGGGCGAGGATCGTCGTCGGCACCAGCATCATCACCTGGATGCCGTCGGCGGCCGCCTTGACCGCCGCCCGCAGCGCCACCTCGGTCTTGCCGAAGCCGACGTCGCCGCAGACCAGGCGGTCCATCGGCCGCTCCGATTCCATGTCGCCCTTGACCGCCTCGATCGCCTCGATCTGGTCGGCCGTCTCGCGGTAGGGGAAGTTCGACTCCATCTCGATCTGCCACTCGCCGTCGGGCGGGAAGGAGTGGCCTTTGCGGCGCTGCGGCGCTCGGCGTAGAGGTTGAGCAGTTCGCCGGCCAGCGCGCCGGCCGCTTTGCGCGCCCGCGCCTTCATGTTCTGCCAGCGTTTGCCGCCCAGCGCCGAGAGCGTCGGTTCGCCGCCGGCGCCGACGTAGCGGCTCAGCTTCGCCAGCTGTTCGGTGGGGACGTAGACGCGGTCCTCGCCTTTGTATTCGAGGTAGAGGTAGTCGCGGGTGACGCCGCCGATCTCGCGCGTCTCGAAGCCGGCGAAGCGGGCGACGCCGTGGTCCTCGTGGACGACGTAGTCGCCGACCCGCAGCTCGGAGAAGGCGAGGCGGCCGCGGCCCGCCGCCGGGCGCCGGCTCCTCGGTGCGTCGGCGGCGGTGGACGAGGCGGCGGAAGGGATAGACGGCGAGTTTCAGCTCGGGGCTGACGAAGCCCTCGCGCAGGCGCGCCTCGGCGAAGGAGAGGCCCGGGTCGGGCGAGAGCCGGCCGCCCTCGAGCATGCGCGCGTCGAGCCGGTCGAGGCCGTAGCGGGCGCGCTCGGCCTCGCCGCGGCTGTCGAAGGCGACGACGGTGCGGTAGCCGGAGCGGACCAGTTTCTCCAGCTCCGCCTCGGCCTCCTTGACGCGCGGGCGGGCGACTCGGCGCGGGCGGCGCGGAAGGCGTCCTCGTCGTCCTCGCCGGCCGCGGTCAGCGAGAGCGCCGCGCGCTCGGTCAGCGGCGCCGGCGACGTCGACGTAGAGGTGCGGGCGTCGTCGGCGTTCATCGACGTGGTCACGTCCTCCCAGTAGTCGCGCAGGGCGGGCTCGATCTCCTCGGCGGCGGCGAGGACGACGGCGGCGTTGGCGGGGACGAGGTCGAGCGGGGCGCGGAACTGGTCCAGCGGCAGCAGCTCGGCGAGGTTGGTCAGGCGCTCGCCCTCCTCGGCGGCCTCCAGCGCCGCCAGCTCGGCGAGCTCGCGGTGCTCGGCGTCGAGCTCGGCGGCGGGCGCCAGCTCGACCCGCTCGGCCTCGCCGAGGCGGCGCTGGGTGAAGGTCGAGAACCAGCGCATCGACTCGACCTCGTCGCCGAAGAGCTCGATCCGCACCGCCCGCTCCTCGGTCGCCGGGTAGACGTCGAGGATGCCGCCGCGGACGGCGAACTGGCCGCGCTCCTCGACCTGCTCGACGCGTTCGTAGCCGGCCGCGACGAGGTCCTCGGCGACGGCGCCGAGGTCGATCTCGTCGCCCTTGGCGATTTCGAAGCCGGCCGGGCGCAGCGAGGCGTCGGGGACCGCCTCGGCGAGCGCCGATGGCGGTGGCGACGACGATCGCGTCGGCTTCGCGCGGAGAGCGCGTCGAGGGCGTCGATCCGCAGGCCGACGAGGTGCGGCGGCGGCGTGACGCTGGAGGCGTAGCCGGTGCCGCGCGAGGGATAGAAGCGGACCCGGCGCGGGGCCAGGTAGGCGCGCAGGTCGGCGGCGAGGTCGCGGGCGGAGCGGTCGTCGGCGGCGACCAGCAGGGCCGGGCGGCCGGCGAGCCCGCGGTCGTCCTCGAGCAGCGCCGCCAGCAGCAGCGGCCGCAGCGTCGCCGAGGCGCGCAGGCTGACGCGCCTCGCCCCCGTCGGCGGCGGCGCGCACGCGGCCGGCGAGCGCGTGGACGCGCTCGTTCTCGGCGGCGATCTCGATCAGGGGACGGAGGGTCATGACACGCAAAAAGACCGGATCGTCGGATCCGGCGCTCGGCGACCGATTCTACGGAGGAGCGCGGTTGAGCTTTTCGTCCCTATAGGGCTAAAAGCTCAACCGCGCTTCCGCGGAGGCCGGCGAGGCGGCTATTCGAGCACGGTGAACTTGCGCGTGAGCGCAACGCAATCACCGCGCTGACCCTACTCACATCGAGCGCGAAAAAAGAGCTTTTCGTCCTTATCGTTTGGAGCCTTAACCGAACGGCAGCTCGGAAGCGCCGCGGACGTGCTCGACCTGGCCGACGCCCTCGGCGGCGGAGCGGCCCTCGACGTCGTCCCACTCGTGCAGCATCCGCTTCAGCCGGGCGACCGCCTCGGGCGGGTGGGCGGCGACCGTGGTGGCCAGCTCGAGCGCCGACTCCTCGGTCGCCGCGGCCGGGGCGACGCGGTTGATCAGGCCGATCCGCAGCGCCTCGTCGGCGCCGACCGTGCGCGAGGAGAGCAGCAGGTACTTGGCGGCGGCGAGGCCGCAGAGGGTGACCAGGCGGGCGGGGCCGACCGGCATCCCGAGCGCCGCGCCGGGGAAGCGCATCCGCAGGTTGGAGCCGCCGACCCGCATGTCGCAGGCGATCGCGATCTCGGCGCCGCCGCCGACGACGTCGCCGTGGCAGGCGGCGACGGTCGGCTTCGGGAAGGCGACGACGGCGTCGTAGAGGTCGGCGAAGAGCTGCATGCGGCGCGACGTGCGCCGTCGTGGTCGAGCTCCTCGCGGACGTCGGCGCCGGCGGAGAGGCCCATGTGGTCGGTCGAGCTGAAGACGAGGACGCGGACCGCCTCGTCGGCGCGCGCCACCGCCAGGTGCTCGAGCAGCTCGACCAGCATCTGGGTGTTGATCGCGTTGCGGGATCTGGGCCGGTCGAGGCGCAGCAGGGCGACCCCGTGCTCGTCGACCGAATAGCTCGTCACCGCGCTCGCGCATCACTCATCGCTCGGAACCTAGCCGCTCGACCAGGCGCTCGGTCTCGTCGGCGGCGTCGCCGATCAGCGCCTCGACCTCCGGGCGCGACTCGCGGAAGCGGCCGAGGACGTAGGAGGAGACGACCTCGGGGTCGGTCGAGTCCGGCCGCCCGACCCCGACCCTGACCCGCCAGAACTCCGGGTCGCCGAAGCCGCGTTTGAGGCTCTTGAGGCCGTTGTGGCCGGCGAGGCCGCCGCCGAGGCGGACCTGGATCTCGCCGAAGGGAAGGTCGATCTCGTCGTGGAGGACGACGATCCGCTCGAGCGGCACCTTGAGCGAGCCCCGCGCCGGCCCGGCCGAGTCGCCGGATCCGTTCATGAAGGTCTGCGGCAGCAGCACCGCGACGCGGGGGCCGCCGGGGCCGGTCCGCCCTTCGGAGATCAGGCCGCCGAACTTCTTCCGCGGCCGCCCCAGGTCCCAGCGGCGGCAGAGCTCTTCGGCGACGTCGAAGCCGACGTTGTGGCGGCTGCCGGCGTGCTCGGGGCCGGGGTTGCCCAGGCCGACGATGAGAACGCGGTCACCTCCCTCGCCACTTTCCTGGTGACGGCGGCGGAACAGCGACAGGAGCTACTCGCCCCCGGAGTCGCCCGAGTCGCCCTCGGCGGAGCTCGCGCCTCGCCCTCGGCGGCCTCGCCGACCAGCTCGGTCTCCTCCTCGACCTCGGGCTCGACCACTTCTTCGACCCGCGGCGGCGAGAGGGTGACGATCGTGACCTCCTCGAGGTCGTCGGCGACGAAGGTGACGCCGCTCGGGCGCGGTGACCACGGAGAGCTGCAGGGTGTCGTTGATCTCCATCGCCGAGACGTCGAGGACGATCCGGTCCGGGATCTCGGTCGGCAGGGCTTCGACGGTGATCTCGCGGGTGACGTGCTCGAGCACGCCGCCGCCTTTGACGCCGGGGGAGGTCTCGACGCCCTCGAGCTCGATCGCGACGTCGGCCTCGATCGCCTCGTCGAGTTTCACCTCCTGCAGGTCGATGTGCTGGATGCTGCCGCGGACCGGGTGCAGCTGCTGCTCCTTGACGACGACCGGGACGGCTTTGCTGCCCTCGATCTCGAGGTCGAAGAGCGCGGCGCCCTCGTGGATGATCGTCCGCACCTCGCGTTCGGAGACCTGGAACGCCGTCGCCTCCGAGCCACCCGAGTAGACGACCCCGGGCACCAGGCCCTCGCCGCGCATGCGGCGCGAGGCGCGCGAGCCGAACGCGGCGCGGGGAGCGACCTTCAGGGTTGAGCGGGAAGCGGCCATCGGACGGGAGAGAATAGAGAACCCCGACACGAAGCGGCTCCTGTGGCAACCTTCGACCGTGGCCGACGACTCGAAGATCCCCAAGGGCAGGCTGCGTCGCTCGGCCAAATTGGGCTCGATCGTCGGCGTTCAGGGGGCCCGTTACGCGGGCACCAAAGCCGCCAACGTCGGCCGCTCGGACGAGGGCGGCAAGGAGCACCTCGAGCAGCGCCACCTGGAGACGGCGATGAAGATGGTCGGCGCGCTGGGCCAGATGAAGGGCGCGGCGATGAAGCTCGGGCAGTTCGCCTCCTTCATCGACACCGAGTTCATCCCCGAGGAGTACCGCGAGATCTACCAGGAGCAGCTGGCCAAACTGCGCACCGACGCGCCGGCGATGCCCTGGGAGAAGATCGTCAAGGTGCTCGAGGAGGAGTACGACGGCGAACCGCTCTCCGAGTACTTCGCCGAGTTCGAGCACGAGGCCTTCGCCGCCGCCTCGATCGGCCAGGTGCACCGGGCCGAGCTGCTCGACGGGCGCCAGGTCGCGGTCAAGATCCAGTACCCGGGGATCGCCGAGGCGCTCGAAGCGGACCTGCGCAACGCCGGCACGCTGGTGCGGCTGGCGCGGGCGATCGCGCCGGGGCTCGACGCCAAGGCGATCGCCGAGGAGCTGAGCGAGCGGGTGATGGAGGAGCTCGACTACGAGTACGAGGCGCAGAACCAGCGCTCCTTCGCCCGCGCCTACCGCGACCACCCCTTCATCTACGTGCCCGAAGTGATCACCCGGCTCTCGCGGCGGCGGATCCTCGTCACCGAGCTGGTCGTCGGCCGGGACTTCGAGGAGATCAAGCAGCTGCCGCACGAGGAGCGCAGCCGCTTCGGCGAGATCGTCTTCCGCGGCAGCTTCGGCTCGATCTACCACCTGCAGCACTTCAACGCCGATCCCCATCCCGGCAACTTCATCCTGATGGACGACGGGCGGGTCGCCTTCCTCGACTTCGGGATGACCAAGAAGCTCGACCGCGAGCAGATCCTGCTCGAGCAACGCGCCTTCGACGCCGCCTCGCGCAACGACCCCGAGGCCTTCCGCCAGGCGCTGCACGACCTCGGCTTCGTCAAGAAGCCCTCCAAGCTCGACGCCGAGCGGCTGCTGGACCACATGCGCGCGGTCGGCGGCTGGTACGTCGAAGACCGCGAGATCGAAATCACCGCCCGCCGGGTGATGAAGATCATCGAGTCGACCAACGACCCGCGCTCGGAGTACTTCGACCTGATGCGGCGCGAGTCGATCCCGGCCGACGAGCTGATGGGACGGCGGATGGAGATCGGCGTCGTCGCCGTGCTCGGGCAGCTGCGGGCGAAGCGCAACTGGCACCGGATCACCCGCGAGTGGATCTACGCCGACCCGCCGGCGACCGAGCTCGGTGAGCAGGAGTGGGCCTATTTCGAGGAACGCGGGCTAAAGCGAACCCCCGGCCTCGCCGAAACGACCTGAGAGAACACCTCAGGCGACCAAAAGGGGAGCAAGGATGAGCAGGATCAAACGCGGTTGGGGACTGACGAAGAAGAGCTGGGCGCTGCTGAACGAGCATCGCGAGCTGATCCGCTTCCCGCTCTACGGCGCCGTCGCCACGGTGCCGCTGGCGATCCTCTTCCTCGGCCCCGGCCTCTACCTGCTCGACAAGCACACCCTGGCGGGCGCGATCCCGCTGCTGGTGATCGGCGTCTACGTGCTCAGCGTCGTCGCCGTCTACTTCAGCGTCGGCCTCGCCGCCACCGCCAACATGATCTTCAGCGGCCAGGAGGCGACGGTCGCCGACGGCCTCGCCGTCGCCCGCAGCCGCTTCAGCCAGATCTGCGGCTGGGCCGCGATCTCGACCGCGATCAGCCTGCTGATGGCGGTGCTGGAGAACCAGGGCGGCCTCGCCGGCAACATCGCCGCCCGCGTGGTCGGGATGGCCTGGTCGCTGGTCACCTTCCTGGCGGTGCCGGTGATCGCGATCGAGGGCACCGGCCCGCTGGAGACGCTGAAGCGCTCGGGCTCGATCTTCCGCAAGAAGTGGGGCGCGCAGATCACCGGCAACATCGCGATCGGCGCCGCCGTCTTCCTGCTCGGCGTGCTGCCGGCGGCGATCCTGATCGTCGCCGGGATCGCGATCTGGTCCTCGGCCTCGTTCCTCGGCGCCCTGCTGGTCGTGATCGGCGCCCTGGTCCTGGCGCTGGCGCTGCTGATCTCACGGGCGCTGAACGGCGTCTTCGGCGTCGCCCTCTACCGCTACGCCGTCGAGGGCGAGGCGGTCGGCGGCTTCACCGCCGAGGAGCTCGAGTCCGCGGTCAAGGTCAAGAAGGGCGGTCGCAACTCGCCGCCGACCGCGACGCCGGGCACCGTCTGAGCGCCGCTTCCGCTTTTTACCCGCTATAGCGGGGTCAAGTCTGTAAACGATTGACGAGCTAGACGATCTGACTGAAAAGGCGGGGATCGTTGGAGCAGAGGCCGGTGACGCCGGCGTCGAGCAGCTTTCGCATCCGCGCCTCGTCGTCGACGGTCCAGGCGATCAGCTCGACCTCGGCGAGCTTGCAGATTCGCGCCAGCCGAGCGCTGATCAGCGGGTGGTAGACCCACATCGCCGCGACGTTGAACTTCGGCAGTTTTTCGGCCGCCAGCCCGGGCAGCCGGTAGCGCATCCCGAGCAGGGCGGCGGGCAGCACCGGCTTGGCCCAGGGCTTCGAGGTCCAGTCCTTGGTGACTTTGGGATAGGTCCAGCCGCGCCGCAGCTTCGGTTCGAGGTCGAGGATCCGCCCCAGCGAGTACAGCTCCATCGTCGAGATCATCGCCCGCTCGATCAGGCCGCGCTCCCGCAGCGCCGCGACGATCTCGTCCTCGCGCCCCGGCAGCTTGATGTCGAGGTCGATCTCGACCTTGTCCAGGGGCGGCGCCAGGAAGGCGTCGAGCGCCTCGGTCAGCGCCAGCGGCGTCCGGCTCTCGGCGTCCTCCCAGTCGTGGGCGACCACCAGCGGCGCCCGCTGCTCGACCGGCAGGTGGGCGTCCTGCAGCCAGAGGACGTCGAGCTCGATCGTGTCGACCCCGGCCTCGACCGCGGCGGCGAAGCTCGCCAGCGTGTTGCCGGGAGCGATCAGGTCGGCGCCCTTGTGGCCGACCAGGCGCAGGCCGTCGGGCACTAGAAGAGCTGGTTCTCGCCGGCGAAGATCTCGGAGACCGAGTCGTCGGTGAAGATGCGGCGGATCGAGTCGGCGAAGGTGCCGGCGGTGGAGAGCACGGTGATGTTGTCCGGCGCGCCCGGTCGCAGCGGCAGCGTGTCGCTGACGACGATCCGCTCGATCCCCGAGTTCTCGTAGGCGAGGCGCTCGTAGGCGGGGCCGGAGAAGACGCCGTGGGTGGCGCAGGCGATGACCCGGGCGGCGCCCTCGTCGAGCACCGTCTGGGCGGCCGCGCAGAGCGTCCCGGCGGTGTCGATCATGTCGTCGACGAGGACCGCGGTGCGGCCCTTGACGTCGCCGACGACGTAGCCGATCTCCGCCACCTGCTGGGCGGGGCGCTCCTTCTCCATCACCGCCCAGTGGGTGCCGACGCGGCGGGCGAAGTTGCGCGCGGTCTTGACCCGGCCCGCGTCGGGGGAGACGATCACCAGCTCGTCTTTCAGTTCCTGGTCGACGAACCACTGGGTCAGCATCGGCATCGCCGTCATGTGGTCGACCGGGACGTGGAAGAAGCCCTGGACCTGGCCGGCGTGGAGGTCCATGGTGAGGACGCGGTCGACGCCGACGCCCTCCAGGCACTTGGCGACGATCCGGGCTGAGATCGGCTCGCGCGGAGCCGACTTCTTGTCCTGGCGGGCGTAGCCGTACCAGGGCATCACGGCGATGATCCGGTGGGCCGAGGCGCCCTGGGCCGCGTCGATCATCGTCAGCATCTCGATCAGCGAGTCGTTCGGCGTCATCCCGCTCTGCTCGTTGGCGCAGGTCGACTGGACGATGAAGACGTCGGCGCCGCGGATCGACTCCTCGTAGCGGCAGTAGACCTCGCCGTTGGCGAAGGTCTTCAGGGTGACGGCGCCGAGGTCGATGTCGAGCTTGCCGGCGACCTTGGCGGCGAGGTCCATCGAGCTGCGGCCGCCGAAGACCATCATTCGCTTCGAGTAGTCGTGCTGAATCGCCGTGCCCACCTGCGGCTGCTCCTCGATCGTGCTCACGGGTTCTCTTCCTCTCGCATCTTCGCCGCCTTCTCGGCCGCGTATCCGTCGATGTTCCGTTGCGCGTTCTCGCTCACCGCCAGCGCCCCCTCGGGCACGTCGTTCTTGATCACCGCGCCTGCGGCAGTGTAGGCGGAGTCCCCGACTTCTACCGGCGCGATCAGCATCGTGTCAACGCCGATGCGGACGTCGACGCCGATCACAGTCCGGCTCTTGCGGAATCCGTCGTAGTTGGCGGTGATCGTCCCGGCGCCGAGGTTGCTGCCGGCGCCGACGTCGGCGTCGCCGACGTAGGCGAGGTGCGGGACCTTGGCGCTCTTGCCGATATGCGAGTTCTTGATCTCGACGAAGGTGCCGGCCTTGGCCCCGGGGTCGAGGATCGCGCCCGGCCGCAGGTAGGCGAAGGGGCCGACCGAGCAGCCGTCGCGGACCTCGCACTCGAGCAGGTAGGAGTGGACGACGCTGGACTCGGCGCCGACGGCGCTGTCGACCAGGGTGGTCATCGGACCGACCACGGCGCCGGCGCCGACGCTGGTCTCGCCGTGCAGGCTGGTGCCGGGCTCGATGCGGGCGTCGGCGGCGATCTCGACGCCGGCGTCGACCCAGGTCGTGCCGGGGTCGACGACGGTGACGCCGGCGAGCATGTGGCGCTCGAGCAGGCGGCGGCGGGCCTCGGCCTCGACCGCGGCGAGGTCGACGCGGTTGTTGACCCCCATCGTCACCGCGACGTCCACGGCGACGTGGGCGGCGACCGCGTGGCCCGCCTCGTGCAGGGCCGGGAAGACGTCGGGCAGGTAGTACTCGCCCTGGGCGTTGTCGTTGGAGAGCGTCGCCAGCGCGGCGGCGAGCGGAGCCGCGTCGAAGGCGTAGGTGCCGGCGTTGACCTCGCGGATCGCCAGCTGCTCGGGGTCGGCGTCGCCGGCGGCTTTGGCCTCGACGACGCGTTCGACCGCGCCGGCCGGACCCCTGACCACGCGGCCGTAGGAGCCCGGGTCGTCGAGCTCGATCGTCAGCATCGTCGCCGCCGCGTCCGTCGCCGCGTGGGCCGCGAGCAGCTCGGCGATCGTCTCGGTCGAGATCAGCGGCACGTCGCCGGAGAGGACGAGGACGGTCTCGCTCGCCTCGATCAGCCCCAGCGCGGCCCGGATCGCGCCGCCGGTGCCGTCCGGCTCGGGCTGCTCGACGGTCTCGACCTCGGCGGGCAGGCCGGCGGAGATGTCCTTTCCCGGCGAGACGATCGCCGCGACCCGGCCGGCGCCGGCCGCGCGCGCGGCGAGGATCGGCCAGGCGACCATGGCCCGGCCGCAGACCGGGTGCAGCATCTTCGGCGTCGACGAGCGCATACGCGTACCCTCGCCGGCCGCCATGACAAGGACCAGGGGCGAACTCACCTCGCGAATCGTATTGAGGCGGGGTGGTGGCTGTCAGATTGGGAGCTCCGGCGCACGGGTCCTGTCGCGGTAGGCATCCGACAGGAACAACTTCTCCAAGGCTGCTCCCGTGCCTGAGGCAAAGCAGATCAAGGATGCAGTGAGCGCCGTGTGCTCCGCACGTGAGCGAGCGAAGACGCAGAGATGCGCAGCCTCAGGTGCGGGAGCCGCGGGCTAAGTCTTTACCGACCAGCGCGACGCTGGTGAGCGTCCAGCCGGCAAATATGAGGTCGATGCCGACGAGCAGGCCGATGGCCCAGTCGGCGGAGCTGGGGAACTTGGCCAGGACCAGGATGCCGATGATCAGGCCGCAGACGCCGCTGAGGCCGACCAGGCCGGCGTTCTGCTGGCCGCGGGCCATGAAGGCGACGGCGATCCGGGTCAGGCCCATGAAGAGGAAGTAGATGCCGAGGATCAGGGTCAGGGTGAGGGTGCCGTTGTGGGGCTCGAGGATCAGCCAGAGGCCGACGACGACGGTCAGCAGCGCCCAGATCAGGCGCACGACGAGGCTTCCGATCGAGTGGGCCGAAAAGGCGGCGGCGATCAGGAAGCCGCCGGCGAAGAGGAGGATCCAGCCGATGAAGATCGCGGTGCCGACGGCGGCGACCTCGGGGACGATGATCGCGATGCAGCCGACGACGATCGCCAGCACGCCGACGGTCATCAGCGCCTTCCAGCTCCTGGCCAGGCCCTCGCGGACCTCCGGGTCCATCGATGCTCCTCCGATCTCCACGGGAAAATCCTATGCGGCTCCGCGGACACCTCGCCTGCGAACTGGGGAGCCCGGACTCGAACCGGGACGGCTGGCACCAAAAGCCAGTGGCCTACCATTAGCCGACTCCCCAGCGCGCCCTGAGTTTTACTCCTCCGGCGCGCTGCGAGTCACTTTGCCGCCCTTGGCGCCGGGCTCCAGCGCCGGGCCGCGCGGGGAGGCGATGCCGAGCACGCGCATCGCCTTCAGCCCGAGGCCGAGCTTCTCGCGGCCCTCGGTCGCGGAGACGTCGTGGCCGCAGAGCTCGCGCACCCGCTCGAGGCGGTAGCGGACCGTGTGGCGGTGGGTGAAGAGCTGTTTGGCGGTGGCGGCGACGTTGCCGTCGTTGTCGAGGTAGGCCTCGACGGTCGCGACCAGCTCGGTCTCGTACTGCTCGTCGTAGCTGGCCAGCGGCTCGATCGTCTCCGCGTAGAAGCGTTCGAGCTCGCCGGGGTCCTCGCTCATCGCCGGCAGCAGCAGGCGGTAGGCGCCGGTGTCCTCGAAGGCCAGGGTCGAGTGGCCCTCGGCCTCGCCGACGTTGACCGCCAGCCGCGCCTCGCTGCCGGCGCGGTAGAGGTCGACCGGATCGGCGCAGCGGCGGCTGCGGCCGGTGGTCAGGTGGAAGCCGGAGAGGCTGTCGTCGAGCTCGCGGACGAGGCCGGCGGCGGCGCGGGCGAGGCGCTCGTCGTCCTCGGCCGGGACGATCACCGAGACCTCGGCGGCGACCTCGCCGTCGGCGGTGGTGGCGAGGGAGCCGGGGGCCAGCGAGCGCAGCGTCCGCATCGCCAGGGTCAGCACCCGCTCGCGCCACTCGCCCGTCTGCGCCGCTCGCGGCGCGGCGCGGAGGACGAGGACGCCGGCGCCGCGGTCGAGGTCGGCGCCGAGCTCGGCGCCGCGGGCGACGATGTCGCCGCGGTCGGTCACTTCGCGGGCCAGGACGGCGGAGACGAAGGCGCTGGCGACCTCCTCGCTCGCCCACTCCGGCGCCCGCGAGCGCTCCAGCTCCAGCGCCAGCAGCGTCGTCACCATCCGCGCGATCGCCGGATCCGGCGGCGCCGCGGCGCGGTAGCGAAGCTCGCCGACGGCGGCGTCGGCGACGCGCAGCTCGACCGTCGTCACCCCGTCGCCGCCGGAAAGCAGCCTCTGCTCTTGGTCCGGCGAGGCGCCGGCGACGGCGAGAACGGCGCTGGAGCGGTCGATCAGGGCGACGCTGGCGCCGAGCAGCCGCGCCGCCGCCCGCGCCACCGCGGGCAGCCCGGCGCCCGACTCGACCGCTTCGGAGAGCGCGTCGAGCAGCCCCGGATCTTCGTTTCTTGCGGGGATTTCAGTCCCCTTCGAGGTGGCGGGCATGGCTCCATTATCCCCAGATCGCGCTCCCGTCCGGCTAGTTGCCGTGGATGAAGCTGTCGATTTCGGGGTAGTAGTTGACGAACACCAGCCCGATCACGACCCCGCCGAGGACGAGGGCGGCGAGGACGAAGACGGCGAGGAACCCGGCGGTCGCCTTCTCCCAGATCCGCCCGTGAGCGCTGAGGGCCGGGCTGAGGATCAGGGTGACGAAGGCGACCAGGCAGATCACGGCGGCAACGCCGTAGACCAGGTATTGGTGGTCGGGTCTGGCCAGTGCGAGAACGGTCACTGCCGTGGATTCTGCCGCACTTGGGAGATGACAAGGCCGACCGCCGCGCAGAAGGAGAAGGCCGCGGCCCCCAGCGCCCAGCCGGCGCTGACGTCGCTGAGGTAGTGGACGTCGAGGTAGACGCGGGAGAGGCCGACCAGGATCGTCAGCGCGAACCCGGCGGCGACGACGGCGGTGGCCTGGCTCATCCCCGGTCGCAGGCGCAGGACGATCGTCACCGCCAGCCAGACGTAGAGCACCGAGTGCGCCGCGTGGCCGCTGGGGAAGGAGGAGCCGACGGCGGTGACCTCAGCGGGCCCGGCGGGCGCGGGCGGTCGACCGCGTCCTTGATCTCGTGGATGCCGACGGCGATGATCGCCATCCCCGCCACCAGCACCCAGAACTCGGTCCAGCGCCGGCGCCAGGCGAGCAGCGCCGCGCAGACCGCCGTCAGCGACCAGGTGAAGGCGGCCGAGCCGAGGACGGTGACGACCTTCGAGATCGCGACCAGGAAGCCGCTGTGGAGGTGTTCGACGACTTCGAACGCGGTTTCGTCGCCGGGGGTCGGCCCCGCTTCGCGGCCGACGATGACCGTGTAGGCGATCGAGGACGAAGAGGGCGACGGCGAGGGTCGCCATCAGCGAGGTGAATTCGAGCCCGAAGGTGCCCCCCGGCGTCACCCGATCCCAGAGGAAGCGCAGCTGCGGCTCGTAGCGGCGGCCGAGCACGACCAGCCAGCGGGTCGCCCGATGGGCCTCCATCCAGCGCACCGCGGAGCGCCGGTTCTCGGCCTGGCGGAAGTGGCGGTAGAGGAAGATCGTGCCGGCGACGACGACGATCAGGGTGGCCAGCGCGAAGGCGCCTTTGGCCGCGTACTTGCCCGCCGTGTCGATGCTGCGGGAGAAGAAGTAGCCGACCAGGATGTGGGCGCTGGCCCAGAGCCCGGTGCCGAGGATGCTGTAGGGGACGAAGGCGCGGTAGCGCATCCCCGAGCTGCCGGCGATGAACGGGGCGAAGGCGCGGACGAGGCTGATGAAGCGGCCGATGAAGATCGTCTTGCCGCCGTGGCGGGAGAAGTAGTCCTCGACTTTTTCGAAGCGCTCGTGGCTGATCCCGAACCGGGGACCGTTCTCGATCACGAACTCGCGGCCGAGGCGGCGGCCGATGAAGAAGCTGGTCGTGTCGCCGAGCCAGGCGGCGAACCAGGCGATCGCGATCAGCAGGTAGATGTTGATCGCCCCCTGGCCGGCGACGGCGCCGCCGAGCAGCATCACCGTCTCGCCGGGGACGACGAGGCCGACGAAGGCGCCGGTCTCGGCGAAGGCGAAGACGCCGACGAAGAGGTAGGTCCAGGCGCCGAGCGTGTTCGAGATGTCTTCCAGCAGCTGCTGGAGGTCGAGATGGCCGAGCTGTTGGCTGAGCAGGTAGTAGCCGACGGCGACCGCGATCGCGGCGATCGCCAGCAGCGCCCGTTTGCGGTTCTTGCCCGCGCCCTCCCCGGGCAGCTTCATCGGCGCGATCCCCGCCGCGCAGACGATCGCGTCGTCGCGGTCGATCGTCTCGGCCGCCTCGCGGGCGGCGGCGAGGTCGGCGAAGAGCCCGACGGCGGTCGGGCCGGAGCCGCTCAGCAGGGCCAGCGGGGCGCCGGCCTCGCGCAGCTCGTCGAGCGCGTCGCCGATCGCCGGCCGCAGCGAGCGCGCCGCCGGCTCGAGGTCGTTGACGAGCAGCTCGGGATAGGAGAGCGGCGAGGCGCCGGCGCCGGCCAGCCGCGCGCAGCCGCGCGGCCAGCTCGTCGAGCTCCTCGCCGCTCCCGTCCCAGCTCGAGCCGATCGGCCTCGGCGAAGACGTCGGCGGTGCCGAGGCCGCCGCCGTCGGGCAGCAGCAGCGCGGCGTGGACGGGCGGGAGCGGGCAGCGGCTCGACGACCTCGCCGGCGCCGCGGACGAGCGCCAGCGACGGGCCGCAGCTGCGAGGGCACGTCGGCGCCGAGCCCGGCGGCGATCTCCTCGATGCCCGGCACCTCGCCGGCCGCGAGGCGCAGGACCGCGGCGGCGTCGGCGCTGCCGCCGCCGAGCCCGGCGGCGACCGGGACCCGCTTCTCGATCTCGACCCGCAGCGGCTCCCGCTCCCAGCCGCGCTCGCGCAGCGCCGCCAGCGCCGCCGCGGCGAGGTTCTCGCCCTCGACCCCGGGGCAGAGGACCTCGTCGCGCTCGGCCGCGCGAGACCTCGATCAGGTCGGCCAGCGCCAGCGGCTCGAACAGCGAGCAGAGCTCGTGCAGGCCGTCCTCGCGGCGGCGGCCGAGGTAGAGGCAGAGGTTGAGCTTGGCGGGGGCGTGGACGAGCATCGCGGCAGCTGGGATCAGCGGTCGGCCTGGAGCTTGGCGGAAAGAGCGGCGAAGTCCGCGGGCGAAAGCGCCTCCGCCCGCGCGTCTTCGGGCAGTCCGAGCTCGGCGAGCGCCGCCCGCGCCGGCGCCAGCGATCCCGGCCCGCCCGTGCTCGAGCGAGCGCGCCAGGGACTTGCGGCGGTGGGCGAAGGCGGCGCGGATCAGGGCCCGGGTCGCCTCGTCGCCGCCGGGGCCGGTCCGGCGCAGCCGCAGGATCGCCGAGTCGACCCGCGGCCGCGGCCGGAAGACGGCCGGGTCGACCTTGCGGACCAGCTCGACCTCGCAGGCGAGCTGGGCGACGACGCTCGGCGAGCCGTAGGTGCGGCTGCCCGGCGCCGCCCGCAGCCGGTCGGCGATCTCGCGCTGGACCATCACCGTCCAGCTCGCCAGCGAGGGCAGCTCGCTCGATCGTCCGCAGGATCAGCGGCGTCGCCACCGAGTAGGGCAGGTTGGCGACCATCGCCGTCGGCGCCGGCTCGAAGGCGCCGAGGTCGAGCTTCATCGCGTCGCCCCAGTGCAGGCTGACGTTGGCCAGCGCCGCGATCGCCGCCAGCGCCGGCTCCAGCCCGCGGTCGATCTCGACCGTGTGCAGGTGCGCCGCGACGGCGGCGAGGCGCTCGCTCAGCACCCCCTCCCCCGCCCCGACCTCGAGCACGACGTCGGCCGGCGAGAGCTCGGCGTCGCGGACGATCGCGTCGAGCAGGTTGGGGTCGGCGAGGAAGTTCTGGCCGAGCCTGACCAAGCCGCGACCTACCAGCCGAAGAGCGCGCGGGCGTTGGCCTCGACCGTGCGCTCCAGCTGCTCGTAGGTGACGCCGCGCTCCGCGGCGACGACCCTGGCCGTCTCGACCACGTTGGCCGGCTCGTTGCGCTTGCCGCGCAGCGGCTGCGGCGAGAGGTACGGGGCGTCGGTCTCGACCAGGATCCGGTCCTCGGGGACCTTGGCGGCGGCCAAGCGGAGGTCCTTGGCGCTCGGGTAGGTGACGTTGCCGGCGAAGGAGCAGTACCAGCCGCGCTCGGCGGCGTCGGCGACCCGCTGCGGGGCCGAGAAGCAGTGCAGGATCACGGTGTGCCCAGCGGCCCTGGCGTCGAGGGTGGCGAAGATCTCGTCGATCGCGGTGCTCTCGCCCTCGGGGTCGCGGGCGTGGATCACGATCGGCAGGTCGAGCTCGAGGGCGATCTCGATCTGGGCCGCGAAGGCGCGGCGCTGGTCGTCGGCGGAGGCGGTGTCGCGGTAGTAGTCGAGGCCGGTCTCGCCGATCGCCCGGACCTTCTCGTGGGCGCCGAGGCGGACCAGCTCGGCCGCCGCCGCCGTCGTCGAAGCCGGTGGCGTCGTTGGGATGGCGGCCGACCGCGGCGAAGACCGCCTCGTTGCGCTCGGCGCTGGCGATCGCGCCGGCGTTCGTCTCCGCGTCGAGGCCGATGGTCAGCATCCGCGTCACCCCGGCCGCAGCCGCGGCCGCGACCAGCTCGGCCTCCGGCTTCTCGCAGAGAAAGAGGTGGGTGTGGGAGTCGATCAACGCCGCCCAGACTACGGGCGACCAGAGCGCCGCGAAGCGCACGGTGCGGCGAGGCCCGGGACCAGCAGGCAGCGAGTCCGAGACCGACGGCGATCACCTTCCGCGGCGCCGAGAGCCGTTCCCAGCGAATTCACCTGTTCGGTCAGTTTCGTCAGCCTGGGCGCAGAGCGCGTTGACGTCGGCGACCGAGGTCACCGCTTCCTGCAGCTGCGCGGCCGCTCACCCCACCGCAGTTTCGAGATCACCCCGGTCAAGGCCGTGTTGGTGATGCCTTTGAGTTTGCCTTCGAGGGTTTCGACCCTGTTGGTCAGGCCGGTCACCTGCGATTGCAGCCCCGGTTCGCCCTGCGTCCCGGTTTCGCCGGCGCCGCCGGATTCGCCGCTCGATCCGTTCTGGCCGGATTCCCCCGCCGGCCCGGTGACGTTCCACGAGATCTTCTTTTCCCCGCGGCGACAGTGCTGCCGCTTGGCGACCAGCCGCACGCTTCCCTTCGCCTTGCCCTTGGTTCGGTAGCAGGCGTAGACCTTGCCGTCCTTGCCGACCAGCCTGGCTGCCGAGGTGGACTCGGCGAGGCTTCCCAGGCACAGCGCCGCCATCGCCAGCAACGCAATCCCCACCAGGCCGAGCCGATGCCGATTCGTTCCCTGGAGCACCGCGTTCGTCTTCATGCCCCAACCTAAACCGCTGGCCACTATCCGCACAAGGGGCGAGATCGCGGCTCCTGGAATAGCCTCCCGCGATGGCCGACTTCGCCGACTACTACCGCGAGATCTACCTGCGCGGGCTGGGCGGCGAGACGCCGTCGATCCCGGTCTCGATCGCCGAGCTCGAGCGCCGCGCGATCGAGGCGATGGAGCCGCGCGCGGCCAACTACGTCGGCGCCGGTGCCGGCAGCGAGGAGACGATGCGGGCCAACGTCGAGGCCTTCCGGCGGCGGCGGATCGTGCCGCGGATGCTGCGCGACGTCGCCGAGCGCGACCTCGCGACGACGCTGCTCGGCACGGCGATGCCGGCGCCGCTGATGCTGGCGCCGATCGGGGTCCAGAAGGTCGCTCCACGAGGACGGCGAGCTGGCGAGCGCCCGCGCCGCGGCGGCGGTCGGGCGTGCCGATGATCGCCAGCACCGCCTCGCACTTCACGCCTGGAGGAGATCGCCGCGGCCGGCGGCGCCGAGGCGCCGCGCTGGTTCCAGCTCTACTGGGCCAACGACCGCGACCTGGTCGCGAGCTTCGTCGGCCGCGCCGAGCGGGCCGGCTACGGCGCGATCGTCGTCACCGTCGACACCTTCATCCCCGGCTGGAAGCCGCGCGACCTGCAGCAGGCCTGGCTGCCGTTCCTCAACGGCATGGGCGTCGCCAACTACTTCCAGGACCCGGTCTTCCGAGCCGGCCTCGAGCAGACCGCCGGAGGAGGACCAGGGTGCCGCCACCGGCCACTTCCTCGGCGTCCAGGCCAATCCCTCGCTGAACTGGGACGACCTCGCCGCGCTGCGCGAGATGACCTCGCTGCCGATCCTGCTCAAGGGGATCCAGCACGTCGACGACGCCCGCGAGGCGGCGCGGCGCGGCATCGACGGGCATCGTCGTCTCCAACCACGGCGGTCGCCAGGTCGACGGCGCGATCGCCTCGCTCGACGCCCTGCCGGCGATCGCCGCCGCGGTCGGCGACGAGCTCGCGGTCCTCTTCGACAGCGGCGTCCGCGGCGGCGCCGACGTGCTCAAGGCACTGGCGCTCGGCGCCGACGCGGTCTGCCTCGGCCGTCCCTACGTCTGGGGGCTGGCGCTGGAGGGTCAGGCGGGAGTCGAAACGGTGCTGAAGATGGTCCTCGCCGAGCTCGACCTGACGATGGCGCTCTGCGGCCTCACCGGCCTCGACGAGATCGGCCCGGGCCTGCTCGCCGAAGACTGAGCTGAGGGCCCGTAGCCCCCAAAACTCAGGCTTCGATCTTCGGGAAGAGCGCCGGGATGCGCTCGACGTGCTGGCCGCCGGGGCGGGAGCCGAGGTCGGCCAGCTCGCGGCCCTCTTCGCCGAGCGCGGTCGAGCAGCGTCTCCGCGCTGCGCGGCAGGTAGGGCACCAGCAGCAGCGTCGTCACCCGGATCCCCTCGACCAGGTTGTAGAGGACTTCGTCGAGCCGCTCGGGGTCGGCCTCGTCCTTGGCCAGCACCCACGGCTGGGTCTCCTCGACGAAGCGGTTGAGGCGGCGGACCAGCTTCCAGGCCTCCTCCAGCGCCTGGGTCAGCTCGGCCCGGTCGAGCAGCTCGCTGAAGCGCGGCACCACGCCTTCGAAGTCCTCGGCGAGGGTGGCGTCGACGGCGGCGATCGGGACGGTGCCGTCGCGGTAGCGCTCGACCATCGCCAGCACCCGGCTGGCGAGGTTGCCGTAGTCGTTGGCGAGCTCGGTCTCGTAGCGGGACTCGAAGCCGGCGGTGGAGATCGAGCCGTCCTGGCCGAAGCTGACCTCGCGGAAGAGGTAGAAGCGCAGCGCGTCGGCGCCGAAGCGCTCGATCACCTCGAACGGGTCGAGCACGTTGCCGAGCGACTTCGACATCTTCTTCTCGCCCATCAGGAGATAGCCGTGGATCGTCATCCGCTGCGGCGGCTCGAGCTCGGCGGCCATGCAGAGAGCGGGCCAGATCACCGCGTGGAACTTGAGGATGTCCTTGGCCAGCACGTGCAGGCTGGCCGGCCAGAAGCGCTCGGTCAGGTCCTCCCCCTCGCGGGCGAAGGTCAGCGCCGTGACGTAGTTGAGCAGGGCGTCGAACCAGACGTACATCCGCTGCTCGGGGTCCCAGGGGAGCGGCAGCCCCCATTTCAGCGTCGGCCGCGAGAGCGAGACGTCTTCCAGCCCGCCCTTGATGAAGGCGACCGCCTCGTTGCGGCGGAAGTCGGGGACGACGAAGTCGGGCCGCTCCTCGTAGAGCGCTTCGAGTCGCTCCTGGAAGGCGGAGAGGCGGAAGAACCAGTTCTCCTCGCGGACCTTCTCGAGTGGGATCTCGTGGATCGGGCAGGTGTTGCCGGGGCCCAGCTCGCGCTCGGTTTTGAAGTCGGCGCAGCGCGGGCAGTACCAGCCCTCGTAGACGCCTTTGCTGACCCAGCCGTTGTCGTAGACGCGCTGGATGATCTCGGCCACCTTCGCTTCGTGGCGGGGGTCCGAGGTGCGGATGAAGAAGTCGTTGGTGGCGTCGATGATCGGCCCCAGCGCCTCGAACTTGGCGGCGTTGCGGTCGGCCAGCTCCTGCGGCGAGATCCCCTCGCGCTCGGCCGCGGTCTCGATCGGCTCGCCGTGCTCGTCGGTGCCGGTGAGGAAGAAGACGTCCTCGCCGCGCTGGCGCATGTGGCGGGCCAGCACGTCGGCGGCCAGCGTCGAGTAGGCGTGGCCGAGGTGCGGCTCGGCGTTGACGTAGTAGATCGGGGTGGTGACGTAAAAGGACATGGTGCCGCCAGGCTATTCCGACAAACCGGTGTGCGCGTGGCCAAGCAGATCAAGGACGCAGGGAGCGCCGCGTGCTCGGCACGCAAGCGACCGAGGAACTCGCGCTGCGCGCTCGCACCGCTCCCTTCGGTCGCTGGATGCGCAGTGCCACGCGCTCACCGGCGTGCCTCGCGCCCGGTCAGCGCTTTGTAGAGGTCGTTGGCGCGGGTCCCGGTCAGCGCCGCGACGACGCTGGCGGCGGCCCGCGGACGGGCGCCGGACTGGACCAGGTGGCGCAGGGCGTCGACCGCGAAGCCGACGTCTTTGTCGTGCTCGTTGGAGGCGGCGGGGCCGATCACCAGCACGATCTCGCCTTTGACGTCGGCGCGAAAGCGCCGCGCCAGCTCGCCCAGCGAGCCGCGGGCGACTTCCTCGTGCATCTTCGTCAGCTCGCGGCAGACGGCGGCCTCGCGGTCGGGCGCGATCGAGGCCAGCGCCGCCAGCGACTCGCCGACCCGGCGCGGCGACTCGAAGGCGACGACGGTCTCGGTCGAGCGCAGCACCCGCTCCATCTCGCCGGCGCGGCGCGGCAGGAAGCCCTCGAAGCGCCAGCGGTCGGTCGGCAGCCCGGAGGCGACCAGCGCCACCGGCACCACCGAGGGGCCGGGCAGCACCGTCACCTCCAGGGCGCGGTCGATGCAGCGGCGGATCAGCTTGTAGCCGGGGTCGGAGATCGCCGGCATGCCGGCGTCGGAGACGAGGGCGACGATCTCGCCGCGCTCGATCCGCTGCGCCAGCTCGGTCGCCCGCGCCGTTTCGTTGCCCTCGTGGTTGGAGACCAGCCGCGGCGCCGGGCGGATGCCGAGCTTGTCGAGCAGCGAGCGGGTCCGCCGCGTGTCCTCGCAGGCGATGAAGTCGGCGCTGACCAGCGCCTCGCGGACCCGGGGGGTGACGTCGTCGAGGTTGCCGATCGGGGTTGGACAGACGACCAGCCTCCCCGCCATCAGCTGCCCGCCTTCGCGAGTTCGGTCCGGGCCAGGGCGGCGGCGCCGATCATGCCGGCGTCGTTGCCGAGGGTCGCTTCCAGGATCGGGGTCTTGTTCATCGGGTTCAGCGCCCGTTCGCGGACCTCGCGGCGGACCGGGTCGAGCAGCAGGTCGCCGGCCGCGATCACGCCGCCGCCGACGACGATCGCGTCGGGCTGGAAGATGTTGGCGAAGCTCGAGCAGGCGACCCCGAGCCGGCTGCCGATCAGCTCGAAGACGCCGATCGCGGTCTCGTCGCCGGCGATCGCGACTTCGGTGACCGCCTTGCCGTCGATCTTCTCCCCGGCCGCCAGCAGCTTCCCCAGCACCGAGTCGGGCGAGCTTTCCGCCGCCGCCAGCCCCTCGCGCCCCAGCGCCGTCCCCGACGCCAGCGCCTCGACGCAGCCATGGTTGGGGCAGTTGCCCTGACAGGGAGGGCCGTCGGCCTGGATCACGGTATGGCCGAGCTCGGCGCCGGCGCCGGTGGCGCCGCGGTAGACCTCGCCGCCGAGGATCAGCCCACCGCCGATCCCGGTGCCGATCGTCAGCATCACGACGTTCGGTTTCCCGCTCGCGGCTCCGAACAGGGACTCGGCCAGCGCCGCGACGTTGGCGTCGTTGTCGACGAAGACCGGAAGGCCGACGCGGTCGCTGATCAGGTCGCGGATCGGCAGGTCGGCGAGCGGCAGGTTGACCGCCGAGACGGCGACGCCGCTGTCGTGGTCGATCGTCGCCGGGATGCCGAGGCCGACCGCGGTTGCCTCGGGACGCGCGTCGCGCGCCTCGCAGATCTCGCGGACCAGCAGCTCGACCAGCTCGTCCTCGCTCTGACCGGTCGAGGCCTCGTGACTCTCCCAGAGGGTCTCGGTCCCGTCGAGGACCCCGACGAGCATCTTCGTCCCCCCCAGGTCGACCCCGATCGTCTCGCTTTCGCTCACGGGCGTTCGGGGGCTGGAGGGCGGTCGGCCGGATGCATCAGGGCTAGGCTAACCGCCCATTGCGCTTGGCGGCCGTCCCGGCTCCGGCCCCGCAATGTTCCGGTCGCATCCGGGCCTGGCCCCGGCTCAAAGGCCGAACACGGTGACGGCGACGAGGATCAGCGACAGCGTCGAGGTGACGGCGACGGTGGCCGCCGTCAGCCCGTCGACGACCCCCGTGTTGCGGTGCTCTCCCATCAGCTCCTCGCTGCGCGCGAGGCGCCAGATGAAGAAGAGGTTGATCGGCAGCAGCAACCCGTTGACGACCTGAACGCCGATCAGCAGCGAGATCACCGGCACGCCGGGGATCACGGCGACGATCGTCGAGATCGCGATCATCGCGGTGATCACGCCCATGAAGACGGGCGCCTCCCGCAACTGCCTGCCGATCCCCTTCTCGAAGCCGAGGCGACTCGGAGACGACGTAGGAGGTGGCGATCGGCAGGATCGCCGCGGCGAGCAGGCTGGCGCCGAGCAGGCCGATCCCGAAGAGCAGCTCGGCGTACTGGCCGGCCAACGGCCCGAGCGCCTTGGCGGCGTCGGCGGCCGAGTCGATCGAGTGGATCGCCGCCGACGTAGAGGGTCGCGGCGGTGGCGATGATGATGAAGACGGCGATCAGGTCGGCGAAGAGCGCGCCCGCCGACCGCCTCCCGTCGCCTCCGCCTTCAGGTCGTCCTCTGCCGACGCCGCGCTCGACCACCGCCGACTGCAGGTAGAGCTGCATGTAGGGGGTGATCGTCGTGCCCGCCGTCGCGACGAACAGCAGCAGGAAGGCGGGGCTGGTCTGGATCTGCGGGACGACCAGCGAGTGGCCGACCTGGCCCCAGTCGGGGTGGGCGAGGATCGCCGCGATCGGATAGGCGAAGAAGGGGATCGTCAGCCAGATGAAGACCCGCTCGGCGGAGCGGTAGGAGCCGCGCACGATGATCAGCCAGATGCCAGCCGCGGCGATCGGCACCGAGACCTGGACCGGGATCCCGGCCAGCCCGAGCGCCGCCCCGACGCCGACGAAGTCGGAGATGCAGATGCCGAAGTTGGCGACCAGCACGCCGAGCGTGGCGAAGGCCGACCAGCGGATCCCGTAGCGCTCGCGGATCAGCTCGGCGAGCCCCTTGCCGGTCACCGTCCCCATCCGCGCCGCCGAGCGCTGCACCAGCGCCAGCGAGACGGTGATCAGCACCATCGCCCAGAGCAGCGTGTAGCCGTACTTGGCGCCGACCTCGGAGTAGGTGGCGATGCCGCCGGCGTCGTTGCCCGCGTTGGCGGCGATCAGGCCGGGGCCGAGCAGCCCGAGGAAGACGAGGACGCGGCTACGCCGCGAGCGCAACCGGGCAGGCAGGCGCGGCCGGGCCGCTGACAAGCGATCGGACCCGGCGCATGGCGGCCGGTACTCGGCCCGCCATCACTACCTCGTCGTTCGATCCAGATCGCCATCGGCCGGGCAGTCTACGCCCGGCACGGCCTACTCCTCGCCGAGCAGGCCGAAGCGCCGCCGCCAGCCCTTGGGCAGCAGCACCTCGAGCACGTCGTCGACGGTGACGACGCCGATCATCCGTTCCTCGGCGTCGACCACCGGCGCCGCGATCAGGTTGTAGTCGGCCATCAGCCGGGCGACTTCCTCGAAGTCGGCCTCCGGCGGTGAGGTGCGGGACGTACGTCGAAGCTCGAGGTCGACCACGGCGGCCTCCGGGTCGGCGCGGACGAGCGCCGCCAGCGGCACCGCGCCGAGGAAGCGGTGGTGCGGCGTCCATCACCCAGACGCGTCGACAGCATCTCGTCGGGGAGGCGCGATGCGGCGCACCCGCTCGAGCGCCTCGGCGACGGTCGCCTGCCGGTAGACGCTGACGAAGTCGGGGCTCATCAGACCGCCCGCCTCGGCCGGGTCGATAGCCGAGCAGCGCCCGGACCTTGCGCCGCGGAGCGCCGGCGAGCAGGTCGATGCACCGCCTCGCGGCGCTCCTCCGGCAGCTCGGCGACCAGGTCGGCGGCGTCGTCGGGCGCCATCCGCGCGAGCAGCGCCGCCACTTCCTCGTCGGAGCGCCCCTCGACGAACTCCATCTGGTGGCGCGAGTCGAGCTCCTCGAAGACGTCGGCCTCGAGCTCCCGGTCGTCGCCGAGCGCCTGCATGATCTCCTCGCCCTCGTCGTGGGAGGCGGCCTCGACCAGGTCGGCGATCTGCGCCGGGTGCAGCTTCGCCAGCCTCGGGTGGAGGACGCGCAGCCGCATCGAGGCGACGTCGCCGGCGAACGGCTCGACGCTCGCCCAGTCGACGAAGTCCCCGGTCGCGATCCGCGCCCGCCAGCGGCTTCGGCAGCAGGCGGCGGAGGCCCCCGCGGGCGCCGGTGTCGACGCCGACCACCCGCCACCAGCCCTCGAGCCGCGCCAGCTCGACCTCGTTGGCGCGGACCAGACGGGCGCCCTCGACGTTGATCAGCTGGTGGTCGAGGACGTCGTGCTTGAGCAGCACCTCCTCGCGGCGGCGCTCGAACGGCCGCAGGTCGAGTTTCGCCTTGGTCAGGACCGCCGCGCCGGGGGCGAGCGTCCGCGACCCGTTCGGCGGGCAGGTAGGAGCCTGGCGCCCGGCGATCGTCACCAGGAAGCCGGTGATCGGCGGGTAGCCGCGCCGCCGAGACGCACGATCAGGTCGTCGACCCGGCCGAGCCGGGTGCCGTCGCCGTCGCGCAGGGCGCCGCCGAGGATCAGCGAGAGATGCAGGATCCTGGGCGTCTCGACCAGCTCGGCAGCCATTGACGACATGCTAGGGCCGGTCCCTCCTGGGAGACCAAAGAAACCTCGGCTGAATGGGCTACGGTTCTAGCCCCTTTCATGCCCAACGATGATGAGCAGCGCCCCGAGGGGCCGCCCGACTACCGGGTCTACCGGTCCCGCAGAGGCCTCTTCTCGCGCCTGAAATCGGCCGATCTGTCCCGTCTGCGGGACCGGGCGAGGCTGCCTTCACGCGGGTCCAAGGGCAAGAAGGAGCCGGGCCGCGAGCGGCCGAAGCGGCAGCGGAGGAGCTGGAAGCGGGCGCTCAAATGGGTCGGGTTCGCGGCCCTGGGATGGATCGTGCTGAGCTTCCTCGCCTTCGCCGTCTCGGCCCAGCTGCAGTCGTTCAAGCTCTCCGGCGAAGCGAAGAAGGCGCTGCACGGCAACCCCTTCCTGCTCCCCAGCGCGCAGACGATCCTCGTCCTCGGCACCGACGCGCGACCCCCCGACACCAAGGAACTGGGGCCCAGCGGCGCCAGCGCCGCCCCCTCGCAGAAGTGCTTCGAACAGCAGGCACACGGCGACGCTCCCCACGACGGCTGCGAACAGGGGCAGTTCCGGGCCGACACGCTGATGCTGATCCGGGCCGGCGGCGGCACCTTCAACAAACTCTCGATCCCGCGCGACAGCTACGCCGAAATCCCCGGCCAGGCGCCGCAGAAAATCAACGCCGCCTTTGCCTTCGGGGGCGCGGCGCTGCAGATCAAGACGATCGAAAAGTTCCTCGGGATCCAGATCGACCACGTCGCGATCGTCGACTTCACCGGCTTCGAAAAGCTGATCGACGCCGTCGGCGGGGTCGAAGTCGACGTCCCGCACAAGCTCTGCGCCGAAATCTCCGGCGGCGCCGGCCACGGCCAGGGCGGCGTCACCCTGCGCCTGCACCAGGGCGAGAACACGCTCGACGGCGAAAAGGCGCTCGCCTACTCGCGCGTCCGCGAGCCCAGCGAATGCCCCGGCCCCGGCAAGAGCGCCTACACCCTCGGCTACAACGACTTCAACCGCGCCAAAGCCCAGCAGGCCGTGATCAACGGCATCAAGGGCCGCCTCACCGACGTCAGCCGCCTCCCCTACAACTTCATCAAGGGCCCGATCATCGGCTGGGACGCGCCGAAAGCGTTCGTCAGCGACATGGGCTTCTTCACGATGCCGCAGCTGATCCTCGCCGCCGGGATCGGCGGCAGCGCCCCCACCGACGTCCTCTGCGGCAACCCCAAGGCGGGCTGCGGCCGACGGCCCCGAAGGCAGCGTCGAAGTGCCGGAGTCGCTGCGGCGCCAGGCCGTCAAGCGCTTCCTCGGTTAGGCCCTAGTCGGAAGTGGAGACCGAGGTCTTGGACTCGCTCTTCGACTCGCTCTTCTTCGAGTCCGAGGAGCCGGAGTCGGAGCTCTTCGACTCCGACGAGCCCTCGCCCGAGGAGCCGTTGCTCTCGCCCGAGGCGGCCGCCCTTCTTCTTTTTGCCGTAGTCGGTGTTGTAGAAGCCGGAGCCCTTGAAGTGGACCGCGGGCGAGTGCAGGACGCGCACCGCGGGGGCGCCGCACTCCTGGCACTCGGTCAGCGGCTCGTCGGCCATCTTCTGCATCACGTCGAAGACGTGGCCGTTCTCGCATTTGTACTCGTAGATAGGCACGGGGTGCGTGATTATCGCAGCCGCTACGGTTCTGCCATGGCCAGCACTGAGCAGGGGACGCGCCCGACCGAGGTATCGATGGAGGAGATCGTCGCCCTCTGCAAACGGCGCGGCTTCGTCTTCCCCTCCTCGGAGATCTACGGCGGCCTCGGCTCGACCTACGACTACGGCCACTACGGCGTCCTGCTCAAGACCAACGTCAAGAACGAGTGGTGGCGCTCGATGCTGCAGGAGCGCGACGACATCGTCGCGATCGACTCGGCGATCCTCCAGCACCCGAAGGTCTGGGAGGCCTCCGGCCACCTCGAGGGCTTCACCGACCCGCTGGTCCAGTGCCTGGGCAAGTGCAAGCGGCGCTGGCGCGAGGATCATCTGCGCGAGGCGGTCGAAGCCGCGGGCGGCGACCCGAACGCCGAGCTGCGCTGCCCGGAGTGCGGCGGCGAGCTCTCGGAGCCGCGCCAGTTCAACCTGATGTTCGAGACCCACGTCGGCCCGGTCGCCGGCGAGGGCTCCGAGGTCTACCTGCGGCCGGAGACGGCGCAGGGGATCTTCATCAACTTCAAGAACGTGCTCGGCTTCGCCCGCAAGAAGCCGCCCTTCGGGATCGCCCAGGTCGGCAAGTCCTTCCGCAACGAGATCACCCCCGGCAACTTCATCTTCCGCACCCGCGAGTTCGAGCAGATGGAGATGGAGTTCTTCGTCCCGCCCGACCAGGCCGAGCAGCTGGTACCAGCGACTGGATCGAGCTGCGCGAGCGCTGGTACACCGACCTCGGCCTGCGCCCCGACCACCTGCGGATCCGCCCCCACGACGCCGACGAGCTCTCCCACTACTCGTCGGGCACCAGCGACGTCGAGTACCTCTTCCCGATCGGCTGGTCGGAGCTGGAGGGGATCGCCAACCGCGGCGACTTCGACCTCAAACAGCACACCAAGTTCAGCGGCGAGAAGCTCGAGTACTTCGACCAGCAGACCAAAGAGCGCTACGTCCCGCACGTGATCGAGCCCGCCGCCGGCGCCGACCGCGCCACCCTCGCCTTCCTCGTCGACTCCTACGAGGTCGAGGAGGTCGAGGGCCGCCAGCGCACCGTCCTCCACCTGCACCCGCGCCTGGCGCCGGTCAAGGTCGCCGTCCTCCCGCTCGTCTCCAAGGAGGGCATGCCGGAGAAGGCGCGGGCGATCTTCCAGGACATCCGCCGCAAGCTCCCGGCCGAGTTCGACGAGGGCGGCTCGATCGGCAAGCGCTACCGCCGCCAGGACGAGATCGGCACCCCCTGGGGCGTCACCGTCGACCACCAGACGATGGACGACGACACCGTCACCCTCCGCGACCGCGACTCGCTGGAGCAGGTCCGGGTCCCGATCGAGGGCCTCGGCGACGAGCTGGCCGGGCGGCTGGAGCAGCCCTGGCACCAGCCCGAAGCTCGGCTCGACCCGACCCTCAGGCGCCGGCGTCGCCTGCGTAAGCTCAAGCGCGGGATCGCCGCTTAAGCAGACGTCGAATGCCGAGTAGGTTCGCACACGTCCCTGCCCCGTCTCGATCGGAGATCGATGGCCTACGAAATGAAAATACGCGGCACCGAGCACGAGGTGAAGGTCCGCAACCCGTGGGCCGTCGCCCTGCTGCCGATCATCACCCTCGGCATCTACCACCTCGTCTGGTGGTACAAGATCAACAAGGAGCTGAAGGAGTACGGCGAAGCCAAGGGCTATGACCTCGGTCAGAACCCGACCAACTCGGTGCTGGCGCTGTTCCCCGGCGGCATCATCGTCATTCCGGCGCTGATCACCTACTGGCGCGGCACCAAGCGCGTCATGGGCGCCGCGTCGCTCAGCGGCAAGGAGCCGGTCAACGGCTGGATCGCGCTGTTGCTCTACATCTTCATCTCGCCGGGCATGTGGGCCTACCTGCAGGTCTCGCTGAACCATCTCTGGGAGGCCGAGGCCGAACCGCTGCCGGGCCACGAGGCGCCGCCGGCGTCCGACCCGATGCCGCCGCGCCTGCCCGACGAGCAGCCGCCGGCCGGCGGACGTTCCCCCAGCCTGATCGACGGGAAGAGCCTGGCGGGCCTACGGGCCCGCCAGGAAGCGCTCGACCGCGCCCGCGTCGGCCTCGAGCGCCTTCGCCGCCGTCTTGGTCACCTTGCCGAGGTGCTCGATCGTGACCTTGCCGCGGGCGAACCTCCAGGTCGCGACGGCGCGGCCGTCGACCAGGGCGAAGGGACGGAAGATCCCGTTGTTCGTGACCAGCATCTTGTGCGGGCCGACGATGTCCTCGCGCGAGGTCCAGCCGAGCAGCAGCGGGTCGAAGGCGCCGAGCAGCCGCGGCGGCGGCAGCGGCTCGCGCCGGCGGCCGCTTGGCGAGGTCGACGAGGCCGTCGTCGCGCTCGACCAGCTCGGCGGCGATCGCGCTGAGCCCGGCGCGGGCGTCGCGCAGCGGCAGGCCCGCCCAGCGGGCGAGGTCGCGATCGCCGGCCGGGCCGTGGCCGACCAGGTAGCGGCGGGCCAGCTCGGCGAGGGCGGCGTCGCGGTCGACCGGCTGCTGCGGGCCGAGCCAGTCGCGGACCAGGACGTAGGCGTGCTCCCGCCCGGCCATCGGCCCGCGGACCGCGATCCCGCGCAGCGTCGTCAGGAAGAGCAGGTGGACCAGCGCCTGGCCCTCGGTCCGCACCCCGGCCGAGTCGAGCCGCTCGCGCAGCTGCGCGCGGGTCAGCGGCCCCTCCTCCGCCAGCGCCCGCTCGATCGTCTCCACCCCGCGCTCGGCGGCGGCTTCGTCGACCCCCTCCTGTCGCAGCCTGGTCGAGCTCGAGGTCAGCAGCGGCGGCGTCGTCAGCGCGTGCAGCAGCGGGTAGTCCTCGCTGCGGACCAGGTGCAGGGTGCCGCGGTTGAGCCAGGTGATCAGCAGCGAGCGGTCCTCGCTCAGCGCCCGGTCGACGTCGGCCGCGGTCAGGCCCTCGGTGCGGGCGCGAACCGCGAGCCGGGCCCCGCGCGGGTCCTGTCCCTGGACGGCGAGCAGGCGCTCGGCGACGGCGACCGGATCCTTCAGCGGCGGCCCCGAGAGACCCTGGGCGGTGATCCGTGCGGCGGTCGTCGCCCGGTCGATCACCCGACGATGATTGCGAACCGAGCCGGCGCTATTTGACCGCGAGCAGGTCGATCACGAAGATCAGCGTCGAGTTCGCCGCGATCGGCCCGCTCGCCTGGGAGCCGTAGGCGAGCGAGGGCGGGATGATCAGCTCGCGGCGGCCGCCGACCTTCATCCCGGCGACTCCTTGGTCCCAGCCGGGGATCACTTCGCCGGCGCCGAGCGTGAAGGTGAACGGTTCGCCGCGGTCCCAGGAGGCTTCGATTTCTTCGCCGGTGTTGTAGTCGACGAGGACGTACTGGACGGTGACTTCGTCGCCGGCTTTGGCGACGGCGCCGGTGCCTTCGATCAGTTCCGTGCTTTCCAGCTGCTTCGGCGGCGGGCCGCTCGGCACTTCGACCTTGGGCTTGGTCTTGGTCGATTCCTGGGTCGACTTCGCGGCCGTCGTCGATTCGCTCGACGACCCGGTCGAAGAGGAGGAGCTGCTTCCGCCGCAGCCGGCGATCGCCAGCGCGGCGCAAACTCCAATAGTCAGAAGGACCCCCCGCATCGCCGCCATCCTAACCAGCCCGGCGCGATCGCGCCGGCAGGCCTCAGCCCTTGCCGGAGAGGCGATCCCAGAAGCGCCCGAGGCCGCTTCGCTTGGCGCCGACCAGATCCGCCGGATCGACCGCGACCGAGCCGGGATTGGCGTCGGGCTTCGGCAGCGACGCCGCTGCGGCGGCATCGATCTTCAGGACCACGCCGTTTTCGAAGATCTCCCCGACCTCGGGAGCGTCGACGAAGCGGTGCCCGCCGGGGCCGGCGGTGGTGTCGAAGATGACGCCGTCGAACATGTCGAGGTTGGGCGCCGAGAGCACCTCGACGACGCGGCCGAGGTTCTCGCCGTCGCTCGAGTAGACCGGCACGCCTTTGGCCACGTCAGGTAGGAGCTCGGCTCCCCAAGGTTCTCCATCGGCCGAGCCTAGCGGACGCAAACGCGCCCAGCGTCTCGCCGGCAGTCACCTAGACTGCGAACCGGGAAGATGGGTCTGAACCTCGCATCGATCGTCACCGAGAGCGCCGGCGGGTTCCGGACGCCGTCGCCGTGCGGCTCGGCGACGCCGAGCTGACCTACGCCGACGCTCGACGAGCGCAGCGCCCGCCTGGCGACGCTGCTGCGTGGAGCGCGGCCTGGAGCCCGGCGACCGGGTCGGGGTGATGCTGCCAAACGTCCCCGAGTTCCCGATCGCCTACTACGGCGTGCTGCGCGCCGGCGGCATCGTCGTGCCGATGAACGTGCTGCTGAAGCGGCGCGAGATCGCCTTCTACCTCGACGACTCGGGAGCGCGAAGCTGCTGCTCGCCTGGCACGGCTTCGCCGACGAGGCGCGCGACGGTGCCGAGGAGGCCGGCGCCGAGCTGATCGAGGTCGAGCCGGCCGCCTTCGCCGCCGAGCTCGGCCGGGCACGAGCCCGCCGCCGGCCTCGCCGAGACCGACGCGGAGGACACCGCGGTGATCCTCTACACCTCGGGCACGACCGGCAAACCGAAGGGCGCCGAGCTGACCCACTTCAACCTCTCCCGCAACGCGGATATCGCCTCGCGGACGACCTGCGAGATCGACGCAGGGCGACGTCGTCCTCGGCTCGCTGCCGCTCTTCCACTCCTTCGGCCAGACGGTCAGCATGAACGCCTCGCTGCGGGTCGGCGCGACCCTCACCCTGCTGCCCAGCTTCGACCCCGGCGAAGCGCTGGCGACGATGCAGCGCGACCGCGTCACCCACTTCTACGGGGTGCCGACGATGTACGGGGCGCTGCTGCACCACCCCGGCCGCGAGGACTTCGACACCTCGGCCCTGCGCACCTGCATCACCGGCGGCGCCTCGATGCCGGTCGAGGTGCTGCGCGGCTTCGAGCAGGCCTTCGACTGCATCGTCCTCGAGGGCTACGGGCTCTCGGAGACCTCGCCGGTCGCCAGCTCCAACCACCCCGGCATGGAGCGCAAGCCGGGCTCGATCGGGACGCCGCTGGAAGAAGTCGAGATGAAGGTCGTCGACGAGGACGACAACGAGGTGCCCCAGGGCGAGGTCGGCGAGATCGTGATCCGCGGCCACAACATCATGAAGGGCTACTGGCAGCGCCCCGACGCCACCGCGGAGGCGATGCGCGGCGGCTGGTTCCACAGCGGCGACATGGCCCGCGTCGACGAGGACGGCTACTTCTTCATCGTCGACCGCAAGAAGGACCTGATCATCCGCGGCGGCTACAACGTCTACCCGCGCGAGGTCGAGGAGGTGCTCTACGAGCACCCGAAGATCCGCGAAGCGGCGGTGCTCGGCGTCCCCCACGACCAGTGGGGCGAGGAGATCGGCGCCGCGGTCGTCCTCCACGACGGCGAGGAGCTGAGCCCGGAGGAGGTCAGCGCCTACGTCAAGGAGCGGATCGCCGCCTACAAGTACCCGCGCCTGGTCTGGTTCCTCGACGAGCTGCCCAAGGGCCCGACCGGCAAGATCCTCAAGCGCGAGATCGAGACTCCCGGCGACCGCCTGAACGACCCGTCGAGGCGAAACTGGCCAGCCAGCCAGGATCGCGCTAGTCTCCCTCGAGCCGGCAATGCGACACCAAAAGGAGAAGAGATGAGCGTCGCCTCCCAGAGCCTGATGGACAACATCACCTACGAGGATCTCTACCGGCGCTGGGAGGCAGGGCAACTGGAGCGCCTACGACATCGACTTCAGCCAGGACCGCGTCGGCTGGGAGGCGCTCAGCGACATCCAGCGGCGCTCGGCGATGTGGATCTACTCGATGTTCTTCTACGGCGAGGACCGGGTCGCCGACACCCTCGCCCCCTACATCACCGCCGCGCCGACCGAGGAGCAGGCCTACTTCCTCGCCACCCAGCAGGTCGACGAGGTCCGCCACTCGATCTTCTTCCACCGCTTCTTCAAAGAGGTGATCGGGGTCGGCGGCGAGACCGCTGCAGCAGACCCTCGCCTCCACCCTCCCCCAGCTCAACTGGGGCTACCGCGGCATCTTCGACCGCCTCGACGTGATGGCCGAGGAACTGCGCAAGGACCGCTCGCTGCCCAAGTACGCGCAGGCGATCACCCTCTACCACCTGATCGTCGAGGGCAGCCTCGCCCAGCCCGGCCAGCACTTCATCGAGGACTTCTTCGCCTCCGAGGAGACGATGCCGGGCTTCAGCTCCGGCATGGCCAACGTCTCCCGCGACGAGCAGCGCCACATCGGCTTCGGCGTCAAGGTCCTCTCCGAACTGCTGGGCGAGGGCAACCCCGGCTGGGAGGAGAACCGGGCGGCGGTGGTCGAGCTGCTGCGCGAAACGCTGCCCTACGGCCCGGCGGTCTTCTCGCCGCCCAACCTCGATCGCTCCTACACCGAGTGCTACGGCTTCAGCGCTCGAGGACATCTTCGCCTTCGGCCTCAAACTGATCCGCCAGCGCTGGCGGACGATCGGCTTCCCGACCGAGGAGATGCCCCCCGGCGTCTTCCCCTTCGACCCGGAGATGTCCGAGGACGAGGTCGCCGAGCGCCAGGTGAAGCTGATGATGGCCGGCATCACTCGGCGCCGCCCGACGGCCCGCAGCCCGAGTCCTCGCCGGAGCTGCAGCGCCTCTACTTCGACGTGATCAGCCGCGTCGCCGACCCGAAGGCCGCCAACGGCTCGCCGCTGGTCTACCAGTGGCGGTTCAGCGACGCCGACCCCTGGCACCTGACGATCGACAACGGCTCGACCCGGGCCGAGCCGGGCGAGGTCGCCAACCCCAACCTGGTCATCGAGTCGACCTGGGCCGACTGGGTCGCCTCCGGCAAACCGGACGCCAACCAGCTGAAGATCCTGCTCCAGCGCCGCATCCGCCCGCGCGGCAACCTGCGCGAGCTGGCGCGGATGCGCAAGGTCTTCGGCTAAGGCGCATCCTGGAGGAGGGGTCCGGTCACCCTCCTCACTCGCAACTCGTCGCTGGAGACGTCATGAGCTGGCGCCGCTTGGTGCTCCTCTCCTCCCGCGCAAGACGTTCGGAGGGCGACCGGACCCCTCCTCCGCATAGCGCTCACCCGCACCTCGACGCAATCGGTGCGCAGGTCCGGAAGCTGTGGCGGCTAGGACAGGGCCGCTGCGCTCGACAGGAAGGTCCGCGAGGGCCGGTGGGCTGCGAACGTCTTCCGCGGGAGGAGGGAGCGCGCCCGGGCGCCAGCCGCAAGCTCCCCATCGACGAGTTGCGAGTGAGCAGGCCCACCGGCTCCCCTCCCTTACAGGCCTTAGCCTCGAATCAGGAGATCGGCGGGCGCTTGTCGGCCCAGGGACGCTCGGCCTCGATCTGGGCGGCCAGTGAGAGCAGGGTCGCCTCGGCACCGGGGCGGCCGACGATCTGGATCGAGAGCGGCATGTCGTCGGCGGCGAAGCCGGCCGGGACCGCCATCGACGGGTTGCCGAGGTGGTTCCAGGGGATGCAGTAGGGATAGAAGCGGCTCATCCCGAGCAGCGTCCAGAGGGCGCCGTGGCCCTCCCAGCGCCGGACCGGCAGCGCGGTGCCGCCCATCACCGGCGTCATCAGCACGTCGTGGGTGTCGAAGATCGCGTTGACGCGGGCGGCGTCGGCCGCTTCGCCGGCACGGGCCTTCTCGAAGACCCCGGTCGGGATCAGGCTGCCGAGCCGGCCGAAGCCGCGGGTGCGGCGTTCGAGCCGCTCCGGGCAGCGGCACCTCGGCGACGTCTTCGGCGACGCCGCGGAGGTAGCGGGGCGCCATGTTGTTGCCGATCATGCCCCAGTCGGGATCCTTCTGGACCGCCTCGTGGCCGAGCGAGCGCAGCACCTCGGCCATCTCCGAGACCGCGCCTTTCGCCGCGTCGGAGACCGTCGGCGGCGCCACCGCCCGCGGCGGCGCGGTCGAGAAGGCGACCCGGAGCTTGCCCGGCGCCGGCTGAGCCGACTCGACGAAGGGGCGCTCCGGCGGCGGCGGCGCGCCCGGCTCCTGGGAGCCGCCGGAGACGACGTCGAGCCAGAGCGCGGTGTCGAGCACGCTGCGGCTGACGCAGCCGTTGGCGGAGAGGCCGTTCCAGTGCTCGAGGTCGGGGGCGCCAGCGAGACGCGGCCGCGCTGGGGCTTCAGCCCGAACAGGCCGCAGCAGGCGGCGGGAATCCGGATCGAGCCGGCGCCGTCGCCGGCCGAGGCGATCGGCACCAGCCCGGCGGCGACCGCGGCGGCGGATCCGCCGCTCGAGCCGCCCGGGGTGCGCTGGGGATTCCACGGATTGCGGCTGACGCCGTAGGTCGCCGACTCGGTGAAGCCGCAGATCGCCAGCTCCGGCAGCAGCGTCTTGCCGACGATGATCGCCCCGGCCTCGCGCAGCCGCCGCACCATCTCCGAGTCGGCGCTGGCCGGCTCGGTGAAGGCGTCGGTGCCGTGGGTGGTTGAGCTCCCCGGCGACGTCGACTTCGTCCTTGATCGCGATCGGCACCCCGAGCAGCGGCCGCTCGTCGCCGCCCTTGATGCGCGCCTCGGCCTGTTCGGCTTCGAGCATCGCCCGCTCGGCGAAGACCACCCGGAAGGAGTTCAGCTGCGGGTCGAGGCGCTCGATCCGCTCCAGGTGCAGGCCGACCAGCTCGGTCGGCGAGACCTCGCCGGCCCGCACCATCTCCGCCTGGCGAGCCGCGCCGGCGAAGGCGATCTCGTCAGCTCCGATCTGGCGCCCCTCGGCCACGGCGACGATCCTACGTGCGCCGACGGCCGGTGGCCACCCGGCTCAGCCTCGGGATGGGCTCAGGCTTCGGCCGGGTCGCGGGGCTCTCGAAGCTGAGGTCGGGCAGCGCCCGGTCGAGCCAGGAGGGCATCCACCAGTTCCACTCGCCCATCAGCTTCATCGCCGCGGGGACGAGGATCAGCCGCACCAGGGTCGCGTCGAGGGCGATCGCGACCGCGCAGCCGAGGCCGATCTCCTTGATCGACGGCACCCCGGTGAGGACGAAGACGCCGAAGACCGCGGTCATGATCAAGCGCCGCCGAGGAGATCGTCCGGGCGCTCGAGGAGAGACCCTCGGTGACCGCGCGCTCGTTGTCGCCGTGGCGCATGTAGCGCTCGCGGATCCGCGACATCAGGAAGACCTCGTAGTCCATCGAGAGGCCGAAGACGATGGCGAAGATCAGCGGCACGTTGATCGTGTCGAGCGCGCCCTGGCCTTCGAAGCCGAGGAAGCCGTCGAGCCAGCCCCACTGGAAGATCGCGACGAGGACGCCGAAGGCGGCGCCGATCGAGAGCAGGTTCATCAGCACCGCCTTCAGCGGCAGGATCAGCGAGCGCAGCATCACCATCAGGACGAGGAAGCTGAGCGCGAGGACGAAGAGGACGATCTTCCACATCGAGCCGCTGATCTGTTCGCGGACGTCGTGGCTGCGCGCGGTCTCGCCGCCGACGTCGACGGTCGCGAGCCGGCTCAGCGCCGTGGCGGGGACGACGCTTTCGCGCAGGCGCTCGACCAGCGCGATCGCCGCGTCGGACTCGCTCGCGGCGCTCGGGGTCGCCTGGATCAGGACGCTGTCGGCGGCGTAGGCCGGCGGTTCGACCGAGCTGATCCCCGCGGTGGCGCCGAGCTCGCGGACGAAGCCGGCGACCGCGGCGCGGTCGGCCGCGGTCGGCGAGCCGCCGAAGGCGGCGACGATCTGGACCGGGTCCGAGCCGCCGCCGAGCTGGGCGGCGGCGAGTTCGTTGCCGACCCGCACGTCGCTGCCCTTGGGGAACTGGCCGAGCGTTTCGGTGCCGGTCTGCAGCGAGAGCAGCGGGCTGGCGAGCACGAGCAGAACCGCGGAGACGCCGATCACCGCGGTCCAGGGATGAGCCATCACCGTCGCCGTCCAGCGCATCCAGAAGCGGCTGGGGCCGGGGGCGCTGACCTGGGCCACGGCGGCCTCGGGCCGGCGCAGCACCCGGCGCTTGAAGAAGCGCTCGACCCGGCCGACGATCCCGCCGGGCAGGACGCGGTCGCCGAGCATCGCGATCAGCGCCGGCAGCAGCGTCGTCGCGGTCAGGATCGAGACCGCGACGACGATCATCGCCCCCAGCGCCATCGAGCGCAGCGCCTGGTTGTCGACCATCCAGAGGCCGGCCAGGGAGACGATCACCGCGAGGCCGGAGAAGCTGACCGCGAGGCCGGAGGTCGAGAGCGACTTGGCGCGGGCTTCGCGCTTGTCGAGGCCGGCTTCGCGCTCCTCGCGATAGCGGGCGAGGATGAACAGCGAGTAGTCGATCGCGACCCCGATCCCGATCATCGAGGCCATGTTGGTGACGAAGACCGAGGTCGTCATCTGCAGCGAGATGAAGTAGATCAGGGCGCCGGTGACGAGGACGCTGACGAAGCCGAGCGCCAGCGGCAGCGCCGCCGCCGCCAGCGAGCCGAAGACGACCAGCAGGATCAGCGCCACGATCGGGAAGCCGCCCGCCTCCGCCTGCGAGAGGTCGCGCTTGGAGATTTCCTGCAGCCCGGCCCAGATCGTCGGCTGCCCGACCAGGTAGGGAGTGACCCCGCCCACCGCGGTGCCGGGATCGAGGTCTTCGCGCAGCGTCGCCGCCGAGTCGATCAGCTCGTCGGAGGACTGATCGCTGCGCAGCGGCAGGATCGCGATGCCGGTGCGCTGGAGCTGGCGCCGGGCCTGCAGCGCCGTCGCCGGCGGCAGCGTCACCTTGTCGACGCTCGCCACCTCGCGGCGCACCCGACCCACGGCCGCGGCCCGTTCCGTCGCCGCCGGCGCCCGGCGCCGCTTTCAGCACCAGGCCGATCCCGTCCGCCTGCGAGCCGAACTCGTTCTGCAGGGCTTCGCTGACCTTCTGGGACTGGCTGCCGGGGACGTCGAAGCCGCCGCCGCTGAGGTGTTCGGTCTGCCGCGCCGCGAAGGGCAGCGCGCAGACGCACGATCGCGACCCAGATCCCGACGACCCAACGCCGGCGCCGGCCGATAACTGCTGCAAGTCGGTTCATCAGGTCGCGCATTGGCTGGTTAGCCAGCCTCGCCGATCGGAGGCCGCTCAGTGTGTGAGTGCCATCACTCCGTGAGCTGCGTCACGCCGCGGAGGCGGGGGATCGCTACTCGGAGACGAGCAGGTACCGGGCGGAGGCGGCGCCGGCTTCGAGCGCGCCGCTGTTGTCCCGGGCGGGGTCGGAGAGCGTCTGCAGGGCGAAACCGTCGCCGACCGCGAACAGGTAGGAGACGACGGCCTCGGCATCGAAGCGAAGGCTGAGCACCCCCTCGTTCTCCTTCGCCCGCAGGACGTCGCCGACGTGGGAGCGGGTGCGCTCGAACAGCTGCCCGACCTCGCGCTGGATGTCGGGGTTGCGGCGGCCGGCGCTGAACAGCTCGTAGAGGAGGAGGAAGAAGCCGGGGTCGTTCTCGATCGTGTCGGTGAGGCTGGAGACGAGGACGTCGAGGACGTCGTCGACCGTCTTCGCCTGGTCGAGCTGGCGTCGAGCCAGGCGACCCGCAGCTCGGCGTCGCGGCGGACGACCTCGACCAGCAGCCGCTCCTTGGTCCCGAAGTAGTAGTGGAGGAGGCCGCGGCTGACCCCGGCCTCGCGGGCGACGTGCTCGAAGGTCGAGCCGGCGGCGCCGCGCTGGGCGACGCTGTCGCGCATCGCGTCGACGATCCGCTGCGCCTTGTCGCCGCTCAGCTCCCGCTCTTTGGTTGCCGCCTCCATCGACTCAGTCTAGGAGAGCGGCGGGCGGCGGCGCCGCCGTGCCCTGCTCAGGAGCCGTTGATGCTCGAAGTGCTCGTGTACTCGAACTCCTCTTCGGCGCCGAAGAGAGCGTCGAGCACGGTCTTGCGGGCGTCCTCGCTGACGACGAGGGCGATCGCCGCGCCGACCAGCGCCAGCAGGATCAGGCGACCGAGGCGGCTCTTGCGCTTCCTCGGCGGCCGCAGGCGCTCGGAGGCCTCCTGCAGGTTCTCGGCGGCCTTGCGCAGATCCTTCTGCACCTTCTTGTCGCTGGTCACGGCCTTGACCGTGCCCTTGCCGTTGCCGGTCGCCCGACCGTAGGCGCCCTTGGCCGATTCGAAAGCGTCACGCAGGTTGTCGCGCAGCTCGTCGTCCTCGATCAGCCGCTGCACGTAGGGGTTTTCCCTCGCGGTCGAGTAAAGATCCCCGGCGCGATCCGCCGTCTGACTCGCCTTCTTCGTCTTCGACATTCCCTCTCACTCCCTCGCTCGACTCTGCAGTTGAGTTCGGAGGATATACCCGTGAGCGTCGCCAGAGCACGCTGACTTCGCGCGATCGGGACGCTCAGCTCGGGGCCGACGCCATCGAAAAGCACGCCGGTACTGCGGAAGTTGAGCTGGGCTTGGCGCAGCAGCTGCAGCCGCAGCGGCGCCAGGCCCGGGCCCGGCAGCTCGTAGCGGCGGATGAAGAGCGAGCCGGCGTCTTCGTGGGCGCTTTCGCGAAAGCCCGGGCCGAGCAGCTGCCGGGCCGGGGGCGGGACGCTGCCCTGGGAGACGAAGTCGACTTCGTGGACGAGCCAGGGAGATTTTTCGGAGGGCCTGATCTGGAACGCCCCGGTCGAGAGGTAGTGGCGCAGCGGCGCCTCGCCCAGGGTCCAGGTGACGGTCGCCCGCGGCGCCTGCCGGTTCGCCGAGCCGGCTGGCGACGGCGTCCCAGTTGGGCCGCTGGAATTCCGGCGAGAAGCTGACCCAGATGCAGAAGCCGAGCGAGTAGGCGAGCAGGGCGGCGGCGAGGATCGCGCCGAGTCGCCGCGCCGCGGGCAGGGTAAGCGCGATCGCGATCGCGATCAGCAGGGGGATCAGCGCCGGCAGCACGTTGCGGGCGAGCACGTAGTCCTTGCTGGAGGAGAGCAGCGCCAGCGCCACCGGGACGCCGACCGCGACGACGCCGACGACGAGCGGCAGCGCGGCGGCGCGGCGCTCGTCGCGGTCGGCGCGCGCGGCCAGCAGGGCGAAGGCGCCGAGGCAGAGCGCCAGCGGCACGAAGGCGATCGCCGGGCGCTCGGGCTGGCCGATGATGTCGCCGGTCTCACCGGTGACGAAGGTCGCGGCGGTTTCCCAGAGCCGGTGGCCGAGCGAGAAGGTGCCGATCCACTCGGCGTGGCCGATCGACATCTGGTGGATCGCCAGCGGCGCCAGCAGCAGGCCGGCGACGGCGATGATCCAGAGCCCGGCGAGGCTGTCGCGACCGCGACGGCGCGCCAGCAGGACGATCTCGGCGAGGATCGGGAAGATCGCGAAGTAGTGGGTCGCCAGCGCCAGCGCCGAGACGATTCCCCAGATCGTCAGGTCACGGCGGCGGCCGTAGCGCAGGGCGCGCACGCAGTAGAGCAGCGAGACCGCGCAGAGCAGGGCCAGCAGCGCGTAGGCCCGCGCCTCCTGCGAGTACCAGAGCAGCATCGGGTTGACGGCGACCAGCGCCGCCGCCATCAGGCCGGCGCGGCGCCCGCGCAGCTCGGCCGCGATCAGGTAGACGACCGGCACGGTCGCGACGCCGGCCAGAGCCGAGATCGAGCGCAGGCCGAATTCCCCGGTGCCGGTGAACTGCGTCCAGATCCAGGCCAGCGCGTAGTAGAGCGGCGGCGCCGACTCGCTGAACCCGACCGCGTCCATCGCGTGTCCGAAGCTGCCGCGGAGGATGCGGCTGGCGGTGACGACCTCGTCGTGGTGGTAGCTCTGGACGCCGAGGGTGGCGAAGCGCAGCAGCGCCGCCAGCATGGTCAGCCCGGCGACGATCCAGAAGGTGCGGGAACGGGCGCGAGCCGCCTCTCGAACCGTCTGCAGGTATGACGCCGGGCCGCCGCGGCGGAGGGTTGCCGCCTCCATCGCTCTACGAAAGGGCTACGTCGAGTGCCTCGGAGACCTCGTCGACGAAGACGAACTCCAGGCCACCGAGCTCGTGCTCGGGGATTTCCGCGACGTCTCCCTCGTTGCGCTCCGGAACGATCACCCGCTTGATCCCGGCCCGCTGCGCCGCCAGCGACTTCTCCTTCAGCCCGCCGATCGGCAGCACCTGTCCCGTCAGCGTCACCTCACCGGTCATCGCCACATCGTTGCGAACCGGTCGGCCGCTGACCAGCGAGGAGAGGGCGACGGTCATCGCCACCCCCGCCGAGGGGCCGTCCTTGGGCACGGCCCCCGCCGGCACGTGGACGTGGATGTCGTGCTCGGCGAACCAGTCCTCGCCGAGCTTGGGGTCGATCTCCGCCCAGTGCCCGCGGACGTAGGAGAGCGCCGCCTGCGCCGACTCCTTCATCACGTCGCCGAGCTGGCCGGTGATCGTCAGCTTGCCCGAGCCGGGCATCGCCGTCGCCTCGATGAAGAGGACGTCGCCCCCGGCCGGGGTCCAGGCCAGTCCGGTGGCGACCCCCGGATCCTTGGTGCGGCGGCGCTGCTCGATGAAGACGCGGCGGCGGCCGAGCAGCTCGCGCACTTTCCTGCCGGAGACCCTGACCTTGCCCTTGGCTTTGCCTTCGGCGACGATCGCGGGCGACTTTGCGGCAGATCGTGCCGATCTGCCGCTCGAGGTTGCGGACGCCGGCCTCGCGCGTGTACTCCTCGACGATCGCCGTCAGGGCGGCGTCGGAGAACTCGATCTGCGATGGCTTCAGGCCGTTGGCGGCGATCTGGCGCCCGACCAGATACCGGCGGGCGATGTGCTTCTTCTCGTCCAGCGTGTAGCCGGCCAGTTCGATCGTCTCCATCCGATCCAGCAGCGGACCGGGGATCGTGTCGAGGACGTTGGCGGTGGCGATGAAGACGACGTCGGAGAGGTCGAACTCGAGGTCGAGGTAGTGGTCGCGGAAGGAGTCGTTCTGGGCCGGGTCGAGCACCTCGAGCATCGCCGAGGCCGGGTCGCCGCGGAAGTCGGCGCCCATCTTGTCGATCTCGTCGATCATGAAGACCGGGTTGCGGGAGCCGGCGTCGCGGAGGGCGCGGACGATCGTCCCCGGCAGGGCGCCGACGTAGGTGCGGCGGTGGCCGCGGATCTCCGCCTCGTCGCGGACGCCGCCGACCGAGATCCGCTCGAACTCGCGCCCCAGCGCCTTGGCGATCGAGCGCCCGAGGCTGGTCTTGCCGACCCCGGGCGGGCCGACGAAGCAGAGGATCGGGCCCGGCGAGTCGGGGTTCAGTTTGCGCACCGCCAGGTACTCGAGGATCCGGTCCTTGACCTTCTCGAGGTCGTAGTGGTCGGCGTCGAGCACCTTGCGGGCGTGTTTGATGTCGAGGTTGTCGGCGGTCTCGCTGTGACCACGGCAGCTCGACCAGCCACTCGAGGTAGGTGCGGATGACGCCGTGCTCGGCCGCGGCGGGCGGCAGTTTCTCCAGCCGCGAGAGCTCGCGGTCGGCGGCTTTGCGGGCGTGCTCGGGCAGCTGCGGCGGCCTCGATCCGCTCGCGAAGTTCGTTCACTTCGGCCTGCTGCTCGTCCTCCTCCCCGAGCTCTTCCTGGATCGCTTTCAGCTGCTGGCGGAGGAAGAACTCGCGCTGCCCTTTGTCGACTTCGGACTGGACCTGGGTCTGGATCTGGGTTCCGAGCTGGACGACCTCGAGCTCGCGGGCGAGGACCCGCGAGAGGTGGCGCAGCCGCTTGGCGACGTCGACCTCTTCGAGCAGCTTCTGCTTCTCCTCGGTGCCGATCCGCAGCGAGCTGGCGATCAGGTGGCCGAGCGCCGCCGGGTCGTCGATGTTGGCGACCGCCAGGCTCAGCTCCTCGGGCAGGTAGGGGATCTGCTCGACGATCTCCGAGAAGGTCTGCTGGACGTTGCGGGTCAGCGCCTCCAGCTCGGCGGTGGGCTTGCTGACGTCGGGGAGCTCGGAGATCCGCGCCACCAGGTAGGGCTTCTCGCTGACGAACGACTCGAGCCTGACCCGCTGCATCCCCTGGACGAGGATCCGCAGCGAGCCGTCGGGGACCTTGACCATGCGGGCGACGACGCCGACGACGCCGACGTCGTAGAGCTCGGCCGGGCCCGGGCACCTCGTTCTCGGGGTCGCGGGCGGCGACCATCACCAGCATCCGGTTGGTGCCGAGGACGTCGTTGACCAGCTGGATCGAGCGCTCCTGGCCGACCGCGAGCGGGTTCAGCGTCTCCGGGAAGCTGACCGAGTCCCGCAGCGGCAGCACCGGCAGCGCCTCCGGCAGCGGCAGGTTGGCGCGGATCGCGTCCTCCGCGTCGAGCGGCGAATCGACGACTTCGAGGACCGGGGCGCCCTCCATCACTTGCGGCCGATCGGAACCCGGCGGGTGGTCTCGTCCGGATCGCGCAGCGGCAGCTCGATCCGCAGTACGCCGTCTTCGTAGGTGGCGCTGGCCTGCTCGGCGTCGACCTCGACCTGGAGCTCGACGACGCGGCGGAAGGGGCCGGAGGGAATCTCGACCTGCTGGTAGACGCGGCCCTCGGTCTCCTGCACCGGCCGTTCACCGGCGATCGCCAGGTGCCGCCCGCTGACCTCGATCCCGACCTCGCTCAGCGAGACGCCGGAGAGATCGACCTTGACGATCGCCCTCTGCGGGTCGCCGCAGTAGTAGACGTCGACGTTGGGAGAGAACCCGGTCGTCCGCCGGTGCACGTACCTGGTGCGTCCCCAGGCATCCCCCAGCATCTGATCCATCTCCCGCCTCATGCGGGCAAAATCCGAGAACAGGTCGCGTTGGGGCACCGCGCAAAACATAGCCGCGGCGAGCGTCGGGAAGCGTCGAGTGAGGCTCGGCTAGGCGCGGCGCGCGAAGCCCAGCGGGGGGCGCGCATCAGCAGGACCGGCTGGCGGGGCGGCACCAGGCCCTCGGGGCGATTGGGGCGGAAGGTGGCGCAGGGCTCGGTCAGCTCGAGGGCGCAGAGGAGGTTCTTGTGGAAGTAGCAGTCCTCACAGGTGGGCGGTTTTGGCTTGCGCGGCATCGGCTTGAGCATCCAAGCATTCCGCTCGCCCCGCGCGCCGCTCGCAACTTCGCAAATCGCAACCTCTTTGAAACGGCTTCGTCACAACTTCCCCGCGTCTTGCGAGTGGGCCGGGGCTCGCCGCTAACATTTGGCCAGATGGAGGCCCACGACCGCACCGAGAAGCTCTCGGCTTCCCCGCCGCTCTTCAAGAGCGAATTCCTCAACTTCTTCTCCCGCGTGCACCCGGCGGTGCCGGCGGTGATCTTCCTCCCGGTCGTCGTCGCGATGGAGTGGCTGGGGGCCGATCGCGGCTACGCCGTCTGGCAGCTGATCCTGCTCACCCTGGCCGGTGGCGGCATCTGGACGCTGACCGAGTACTGGCTGCACCGCCTGGTCTTCCACTGGGAGCCCGACAACGCCTTCGGCCGCCGCATGCACTTCATCATCCACGGCATCCACCACGACCATCCCAACGACAAGATGCGGCTGGTGATGCCGCCGTCGGTCTCGATCCCGCTGGCGGCGCTCTTCCTGCTCGCCTTCTGGCTGATCCTCGGCGACGCCGGCTTCCCGGTCTTCGGCGGCTTCATCGCCGGCTACCTCGTCTACGACTACACGCACTACTACGTCCACCACTTCGTGCCGAAGTCCAAGTTCGGCAAGCGCCTGCGCGAGCATCACATGCGCCACCACTTCCAGGACCACCGCTTCGGCTACGGCGTCTCCTCGCCACTCTGGGACGTCTTCTTCCGCACCTTGCCGCGCAAACGCAAGTAGCGGCAACGCCGATCGAACCCGTGGTTCCTTAGTTACGCATTGCGGGGAAAGGAACCGCGCGCAGCGCCAGCTCCAACTCGAAGCGAGCGTCGGGGTCGTCGAGCTGATCGCCGAGCAGCTCCCGCAGGCGGGCGATCCGGTAGCGGGCGGTCTGCGGGTGGACCTGCATCTCGGCCGCCATCGCGACCGCGTTGCCGTGGTGGCGGACGTGGGCCAGCGCCGTCTCCAGCATCCTCTCCCGGGCCTTCTCGGTCAG
Organism: uncultured Solirubrobacterales bacterium; assembly: GCA_963739875.1. Classification (GTDB taxonomy): domain Bacteria; phylum Actinomycetota; class Thermoleophilia; order Solirubrobacterales; family 70-9; genus VAYN01. Next base: position 138,879 of record CAVUCD010000005.1, on the reverse strand, counting down.
CCCCCGCAACGGCGCCAGGCGGCGGGCGGCGATCCGGGAGGCGAGGGGCCGCCCCTCGAACAGCAGCAGGTCGGCGAAGTGGTCCTCCGCCACCAGCAGGCCCGCGGCGGCAGCGCACCGGCGTCGGATGCGCGCAGCATCGTCAGCGCCAGCGACCAGGAGTCGGCCAGGCTCGCCGGCTCGCCGGCCGGGCCCAGCGCCAGCCGCGAGCGCGCCGCTGCCCGCGCCAGCGCTTCCTGGCGGCCGGGGCCCTCGGGGTCGGGCAGCAGCAGGCAGCCGCTGCCTTCGAGCACCGTCGCCAGCGAGTCCGGCGGCAGCCGCCGCACGATCGCGGCCAGGTCCCGCTCGGCGCAGGCGGCCGCCGCGACCCGGCCGGGGAGCGGCCAGCCGGCAGCCTGGGCGGCGGCGGCGAGGTCGGCCTGCTCGGCGGGCTGTTCGCGCACCAGCAGCGAGGCCAAATCGTGACGGCGGCGGCGGCGCACGTCCTCGACTTCGGCCTGCGCCTCGGCATAGCCGTCGACCGAATCGGCCGAGAGCTCGTCGATGTAGGCGAAGATCGCCTCGGCCAGGAGCGTCAGTGGCTCGGCCTCGAGCTCGGCGCGGCGGCCGGCGGCGGCGATCCGGCGCCAGGCGACTCGGGCGCCGATCCGGTAGGCCGCCTGCAGCGAGTCGAGCGTGCGGCCCTGCCGCTGCTCGCCGCGACCGAGCTGCACGTACACCTCGCGCCCCGGCTCGCGGCCGGCGTCGGGGTCGCGGATCAGGGCGACGAACTGGAGCAGCGCCTGGTCGACACCGGTGCGGATCCCGCGGCCGAAGGCTCCCTCGAGCGGGCGCGCGTACTCGGGCACCTCGCGGGCGATCGTCGCCAGGATCTCGCCGGTGATCGCGGGCAGCTCCGGCTCGATCAGGTCGGCGACCTGGCGCGGCAGGTCGCGCCACGGCTCGGAATCCAAGGTTCTTGTCATCTATCTCATAGTTTTTGGACTCAAAACGTGAGATAGAAGCTAATACATATCGCAGATCTCCACCTATCTTCTGGACATGGGCGAGATGACGCGAGTCGAGAAAGGGGCGAACCTGGGCGCGGTGGTGCTGCCCTTCGTCGCCACCATCGTCGCGATCGTGCTGCTCTGGAACAGCCTCGTCAGCCCGGCCGACCTGGTGATCGCCGCCGTGATGTACCTGTTGACGGCGGTGGGCATCACCGTCGGCTTCCACCGGCTGCTCACCCACCGTTCCTTCCAGACCGCGAAGCCGACCGAGTACGTCTTCGCGATTCTCGGCTCGATGGCGGTGCAGGGCCCGGCGATCTCATGGGTCGCCGATCACCGCAAGCACCACGCGCACACCGACGAAGAGGGCGATCCGCACAGCCCCCACGTGGGTGTCGACGGTGGTGCCCGCGGCGTCTTCTCCGGACTCTGGCACGCGCACACCGGTTGGCTGATGTCGACCCAGGGTCGCGCCGACTGGAAGCGCTACGCCCCCGACCTCTACGAGGACCGCGGCATGAGGTTCATCAGCCGCCACTTCGTCGCCCTCGTCTACCTCAGCCTGGCGATCCCCGCCCTGGCCGGATTCCTCATAACCGGCACCCTGCTCGGCGCCCTCACCGGCCTGCTCTGGGGTGGACTGGTCCGCATCTTCTTCGTCCACCACGTGACCTGGAGCGTCAACTCGGTCTGTCACTTCCTCGGCAGTCGCCGCTTCGACACCGACGATCACTCCACCAACGTGTTCTGGCTGGCCCTGCCCTCGCTGGGAGAGTCGTGGCACCACAACCATCACGCCTTCCCGCGCTCCGCCGTCCACGGCCTCAAACGCTGGGAGCCGGACCCCTCCGCGTTCATCATCTCCGTTCTGGAGAAGGTGGGCCTGGCCCGGAACGTGATTCGCATCTCACCTGAGCGCCAGGCCGAGCGCACCCAGTAACGTCGCTCACCTCGCCAATTGGCCGTTTGTACAAACTGTCAGCGGGAAGAGTGATATCTGACTAATAGATAGTCACAGTGAGGTGTGGCTCTGCCACACTGCCACCTAAGGCAGAAACTACTTTTGGATGGAAAGGAAATCGATGCCCAGCACTACGAACGTACTCGACGAGGCCCGGCAGCTGGTTCAGAAGCGCCTTGCCGACCTTGACGAGGAGCGCCGAGCGCCTCGAGCGCGCCCTCGCGGAGCTCGGTGGCAAAGTCACCAAACGCTCCCCCGGCCGCCCTCGCGGCAGCTCCAACGCCAAACCGGCCGGCTCCACCAGCACCTCTCCCCGCCGCCGTAAACGGCGCGGAGGAACCCGCGCCGACCAGGCCGTGAACCTGATCACCAGCGCGCCCGGGATCAGCGCCTCGGACGTCGCCAAGCAGATGAAGATCAAGCCGAACTACCTCTACCGGGTCCTCGGCGACCTCGAGAAAGAGGGAAGGGTGAAAAAGGACGGCCGCCAGTACTACCCGGCCGGCTGAGCCCGATCACCCTGTAGCTCAACGAGAGGCCGGCCGCACGGGCCGGCCTCTCCCGCCGGGGGCTTAGATCAGACCCAACTGGCGGACCGCGTCGCGCTCCTCCTGCAGCTCCATCACGCTGGCGTCGATCCGCTGACGCGAGAAGTCGGGCACCTCGAGCCCCTCGACGACGCTCCACTCGCCGCCGCTGCAGGCGCAGGGAACGCCGCAGACGATTCCCTCGCCGATTCCGTAGGAGCCATCGGCGGGAACCGCCATCGAGACCCAGTCCCCGTCAGGGGTGCCGAGCACCCAGTCGTGGACGTGGTCGATCGCCGCGTTGGCGGCGGAGGCGGCGCTGGAGGCGCCGCGGGCGGAGATGATCTCGGCGCCGCGTTTGGCCACCCGCGGGATGAACTCGTCGGCGATCCAGGCCTCGTCGTCGACCGCGTCCCAGGCGCTGTCGCCGTCGACCTTGGCGTTGACCAGGTCGGGGTACTGGGTGACCGAGTGGTTGCCCCAGGTGGTCATGTTGCTGACCGACGAAACCGGCTTGCCGAGCTTGTTCGCGACCTGGGTGATCGCCCGGTTGTGGTCGAGGCGCATCATCGCCGTGAACCGCTCCCGCGGCACGTCGGGCGCGTTCGACATCGCGATCAGGCAGTTGGTGTTGGCCGGGTTGCCGACGACCAGGACCCTGATGTCGTCGGCGGCGCCGGCGTTGATCGCTTCGCCCTGCGGCTTGAAGATGCCGCCGTTGGCCTCGAGCAGATCGGAGCGCTCCATGCCCGGGCCGCGCGGCCGAGCGCCGACCAGGAGCCCGATGTTGGCGCCGGCGAACGCCTGCTTGGGATCGTCGCTGATCTCGATCCGGCTCAGCAGCGGGAAAGCGCAGTCGTCGAGCTCCATCGCGGTTCCCTCCGCCGCTTTGATCGCGTCGGGGATCTCCAGCAGGCTCAGCTCGACGGGGGTGTCGGGGCCGAGCATCTGGCCGCTGGCGATGCGGAACAGCAGCGCGTAGCCGATCTGACCGGCCGCGCCGGTGACGGTGACCTTTACGGGAGTGCTCACGGTTTGTTCTCCTCGGAGTTGGGGGTTGGGGACCGCTAGGCCATCGCTGTCTGGAGGTTCTCGTCGATCGAGGCCAGGAACTCCTCGGTGGTCTGGTACTCCTGGCCCCCGCCGACGAGCAGCGCGAGGTCTTTGGTCATCTTGCCGCTCTCGACCGTCTCGATACAGACCCGCTCGAGCGTCTCGGCGAAGTGTGAGACCTCGGGGGTCTCGTCCATCCGCCCGCGCGCCGAGAGGCCGCGGGTCCAAGCGAAGATCGAAGCGATCGGGTTGGTCGAGGTCGGTTTGCCCTGCTGGTGCTGGCGGAAGTGGCGGGTGACGGTGCCGTGGGCGGCCTCGGCCTCGACGGTCTTGCCGTCGGCGGTCATCAGCACGCTGGTCATCAGGCCGAGCGAGCCGAACCCCTGGGCGACGGTGTCGGACTGGACGTCGCCGTCGTAGTTTTTGCAGGCCCAGACGTAGCCGCCCTCCCACTTCAGCGCCGCCGCAACCATGTCGTCGATCAGGCGGTGTTCGTAGCTGATTCCGGCGGCCTCGAAGTCGGCCTTGAACTCGGCCTCGTAGACCTCGGCGAAGATGTCTTTGAAGCGGCCGTCGTAGCGCTTGAGGATCGTGTTCTTGGTCGACATGTAGACCGGGTAGCCGCGGTCGAGGCCGTAGCGCATCGAGGCGCGGGCGAAGTCTTCGATCGAGGCGTCGAGGTTGTACATCGACATCGCGATGCCGCCGCCCGGAAAGTCGTAGACGTCGAGCTCGACCGGCTCGGAACCGTCCTTGGGGGTGAAGGTGAGGGTCAGCGAGCCCTCGCCCGGCACCACCATGTCGGTGGCGCGGTACTGGTCGCCGAAGGCGTGGCGACCGATCACGATCGGCTTGGTCCAGCCCGGAACCAGTCGCGGCACGTTGGAGATCACGATCGGCTCGCGGAAGATGACGCCGCCGAGGATGTTGCGGATCGTCCCGTTCGGCGATCGGTACATCTCCTTCAGGCCGAACTCCTCGACCCGCGCCTCGTCCGGGGTGATCGTCGCGCACTTGACGCCGACCCCGTGGCGCTTGATCGCGTTGGCGGCGTCGACGGTGATCTGATCCTCGGTCGCGTCGCGGCTCTCGATCCCGAGGTCGTAGTACTCGAGCTCGACGTCGAGATAGGGGAGGATCAGCTGCGCTTTGATGAACGACCAGATGATCCGGGTCATCTCGTCGCCGTCGAGCTCGACGACCGGGTTCTTGACCTGGATCTTGGCCACGGGCGGAGACTATTGAAACCGCCGCGCCGGGCCGTCCCAGGCCTTTCGCTCTCTTTGGCGCCGGTCCAAGCGGCGGCTTGCGCGCGAATGTGAATCGTGATTCACTTTTTCAATCGCCTACCGCTCCACAGCCCGGACCGAGGCGCGCCGCAGCGCCGTGCGGACGCGCCTCCTCGACGCTGCCGGCGAGCTGATCGCCAAGGGCGGCTACGGCGAGGCGACGATCGCCAGCGTCGCCGAGCGCGCCGGCGTCGCGGTCGGGACCGTCTACCGCTACTTCCCGTCGAAGGCGGCCCTGTTCGCCGAGGTCTTCCGCGGCGCCTCGCAGCGGGAGGTCGAGGCGATGGCCGCGGCGATGGGTGGGGACCTGCCGGCACCGGCGCGGATCGCCGGCGGCGTCGAGACCTTCGCCCGCCGCGCGCTGAGGGCCCGCCGCTTCGCCTGGGCGCTGCTGGCCGAGCCGGTCGACCCGGGGGTCGAGGCCGAGCGCCTGGTCTTCCGCCGCGCCTACCGCGACCTGCTGGCGGCGGTCCTGCGCGAGGGCGTCGCCAGCGGCGAGCTGAGCTCCCAAGACCCGGGCCTGACCGCGGCGGCGCTGGTCGGAGCGATCGGCGAGGCCCTGGTCGGACCACTTTCCGCCCCCACCGCGGGCGGCGACACAGAGGCGACGATCGCCTCGCTGGTCGAATTCTGCGAACGCGCGATTGGAAAGGAAAGAGCCCTTGTCGACGCTTGAGACCCGGAGTGCCACCACCCACGAGGTCAGCAACCAGCCACCGCCGCTGACCGACTACAACGTCTACGAGGCCGACGCGCCGCTGGTCGAGGCCGTGCGCCGCGAGGGCGCCGAGTGGGCGGAGCCGAGGATCGCCGCGGTCGGCGCCCTCGCCGGCAGCGAGCCGGTCCGCGCCCTCGGTGCCCAGGCGAACGAGAACCCGCCGAAGCTGCGCACCCACGACCGCTTCGGCAACCGCGTCGACGAGGTCGAGTTCCATCCGGCCTGGCACGAGCTGCTGGGGATGGCGGTGGAGCACGAGCTCCACAGCTCCCCCTGGAAGGACCCGCGACCGGGCGCGCACGTCGCCCGCGGCGCCGCCTTCATGTGCATGTCCCAGGCCGAGGCGGGGGTCGGCTGTCCGATCTCGATGACCTACTCGGTGATCCCGGCCCTGCGCACGCAGCCGGAGCTGGCCGCCGAGTGGGAGCCGCGCTTCCTCTCCTCCGCCTATGACCCGCGCAACACGCCGGCTCCATATAAGGCCGGTGCCCTGGCGGGGATGGGGATGACCGAGAAGCAGGGCGGCACCGACGTCCGCGCCAACACCACGATCGCGCGTCCGGTCAACGGCGGCGGCCCCGGCGCCGAGTACGAGCTGACCGGCCACAAGTGGTTCATGTCGGCGCCGATGTGCGACGCCTTCCTCGTCCTCGCCCAGGCCGAGGGCGGCATCTCCTGCTTCCTCTTCCCGCGCTGGACGCCCGACGGCGAGCGCAACCGCTTCCGCCTGCAGCGGCTCAAGGACAAGCTCGGCAACCGCTCCAACGCCTCCAGCGAGGTCGAGTTCGACGCCGCCTCGGCCTGGCTGGTCGGCGAGGAGGGCGCCGGGGTGCGGACGATCATCGAGATGGTCAACCACACCCGCCTCGATTGCGTGCTGGGCGGCGCGACCGGAATGCGGGCCGGGGTCGCCCAGGCGATCCACCACGCCGAACACCGCTCCGTCTTCGGCCGCCTGCTCAGCGAGCAGCCGCTGATGCAGAACGTCCTCGCCGACCTCTGCGTCGAGTCGGAGGCGGCGACGATCTCGGCGATGCGCCTGGCCCGCGCCTACGACGAAGCGATCGCCGGCGAGGAGGAGGCCCAGAACCTCAAGCGCGTCGCCAACGCGGTGCTCAAGTACTGGATCTGCAAGCGGGCGCCGATGCACGCCGGCGAGGCGCTCGAGTGCCTCGGGGGAAACGGCTACGTCGAGGAGTCGGGAATGCCGCGCCTGTTCCGCGAGAGCCCGCTCAACTCGATCTGGGAGGGCTCGGGCAACGTCCAGTGCCTCGACGTCCTGCGGGCGATGATCAAGAGCCCCGCCTCGCTCGACGCCTTCTTCGCCGAGGTGAACGAGGGCGCCGTCGCCGAGCCGAGGCTGGACGCCTACGCCAAGGCCCTGCGCGACGAGGTGCCCGGGGACGTCGGGACGATCGAGCCACGGGCGCGAAGGGTCGTCGAGAAGATGGCCCTGGCCCTCCAGGGCTCGCTCCTGGTCCGCTACGGCGACCCGGCGACCGCCGACGCCTTCTGCGCCTCCCGGCTCTCAGGGCGACTGGGGCCAGGCCTTCGGAACTCTGCCCGGCGGGTGTGGACTTCGGTCGGATCATCGAGCGGCACGCGCCCCGTCACGGGGTAGCCGGCCGATCGATCTCCTTGCGTCGCTGTGCGAGCAGGCGCGCAACCCGTTCCAGGACCCGACCGGGTTCGCGCCCGACCCTGTGGCCGGTGACGCGGGTCAGCTCGACGCCGGCGAGCTTGAGGTCCTCGTCTCGCAAGCGGTCCGCCTCGAAGGAACGGTGGCTGCCATGGGTCTCGAAAACGTCGAGTTCGACCGCGAAACGCAGGTCCGGCCAATAGACGTCGAGCTCGTAGCCGGCCACGTTGTAGCCGGTGCTCGGCGGCGCGATTCCGGCCTCGACGAGTAGGCGCAGGAATCGCCGCTCCAGCCCCGAGCGGGTGAATGGCGGCGGGGCGTATAAGGCGATCGCGCGGCGCAGCCGAGCGGTCCCGCGATGACCCCGGTTGCGCGCGAGTACGGATTCGAACTCCGGCAGGTCGATCAGCTTCAGCTCTTCAGCGCGTTGGAGGAGGCGGTCAAGGCTCGCGGGTCGAATCCGAGCAGCAAGATCGAGAGCAGTGCGGGCGACGGAAGTGACCGGGATCCGGTCCTCGACGGCTCGGTCAGCGTCGATCAGGGTCTGCGAGTGGTGAATACGGAGCGGCGCCCGCCGCTTTCGCCGAACGGAAGTCGTGACATGAACTGGGATGGGCTGGGTGGAGAGAAGCCCCCACAACCAAGCTGCGGAGAAGTGGCTCAACAACGTGTCCGAATCACAGGCGAGAACACCCGCGAGACAGCGACCGTGCAGCGAGAGATCCGTGTGTCCAACCGCATAAACACCTTGGTGAACCCGATGCAGCCGTCCGCCGGCCACTGCCTTTGCAATCGATCCTTCCCCAAAACCCATTGCGTGCAACTGGCGTACCGAGGCTACGCCGTACTGCCGTGCGGCCAGCCTCGCCAAGCCCACCCCACGCGGTTGAGTTTTCCGTCCCATGGGAGCTGAAAGCTCAACCGCGTCCGGCCTCTCCCCCTTACCGGCTGCTATTCGTACCTCGGAGCGCTAGTTCGAGGGGGCGGCGGCGTCGCGCAGGGCTCGGCCGACCTGCTCGACGGTGATTACGCCGGAGAGCCTGCCGTCGGCGTCGACGGCCATCAGCGCCCCGAGCCTGCGCAGGTTCTGGTTGGCCAGCAGTGAGTCCAGCGGCGTGTCGTCCCTGATGAAGAGGCCGATGTCGTGGTCGACCAGGTCGGAGACGTGGGAGCTGGCGCGGGAGATCTCGGGGACCTCGTCGGCGCGGTCGCGTTCGAGCAGGCCGAGGAAGCGGTGGGCGGCGTCGACGACCGGGAACCAGGGCCAGCGGTAGCGCAGGAAGTACTCGTCGAGCGCCTTCTCGATGCTGATCTCGCCGGGGATCGCGACCGGCTCGCGGTCCATCACGTCGGCGACGCGGACGTCGCCGATGCGGGTGCTCAGCGCCGTCTGCATCGCGGCGCCGCGGGCGGCGCCGTTGATCACCATCCCGATCAGCGCCAGCCAGACGCCGCCGAAGATGTCGCCGGTCGCCAGCAGCAGCAGCCCGCCGCCGATGAAGAGGTAGGCGAAGACGCGCCCGAGGTTGGCGGCGTAGCGGGTGGCGAGATTGCGGTCGCCGGTCCGCCACCAGACGATCGAGCGGGCGATCCGGCCGCCGTCCATCGGGTAGGCGGGCAGCAGGTTGAAGACCAGGATCAGGGCGTTGATCGCGGCCAGCCAGGCGAGCATCGAGACGATCCCCGAGACCCCTGCCGCGGTGTGGAATTCGAGGCCGAGGCGGAGCACGTGGCCGAACTCGCCGGCCCCGGCGACGGCGATGCCGATCAGGCTCGAGACGATCACGATCGCCAGCGTCACCAGAGGCCCGGCGACGGCGACCTCGAACTCGGTGCCGGGGCTGTCGGTTTCGCGATCCATCCGCGCCACGCCGCCGAAGATCCAGAGCTGGATGCTGGTGATCCCGATCCCCTGCCGCAGCGCCGAGAAGGCGTGGCCGAGCTCGTGCAGGACGATCGAGCCGAAGAAACCGACGGCGCTGGCGACGGCGAGTCCGAACGGCTCCGCGGCCGTGCTCGATTCGCCGAGCGTTTCCCCGTAGCGCTGCGACATGGTCAGGATCAGGAAGAAAAAGATCAGGAACCACGACCAATCGACCGAGATCCGGATCCCACGGACGTGGAAAAGCGTGAATGAGCCGCCGCCGAGCATCCCCCAATGGTAAGCGGGTGCCTTCCTGGCCGGATGGCCAGCTTCCCCACTCGAACGCTGGCTGTAGGTCCCGCTAAATCCGACTGCGTCGTCGGGTTTCGCATCTATAGGATCCGCCCTCGTGCCAACCCATGACGTTCTCGTAATCGGTGCCGGCCTCGCCGGACAGAGGGCCGCCCTGGCCGCCGCCGAGGAAGGCGTGTCGGTCGGGATCGTCAGCAAGGTCCACCCGGTGCGCTCCCACTCCAACGCCGCGCAGGGCGGGATCAACGCCGCGCTGAACCCCGGTGACTCCTGGGAGTCGCACGCCTTCGACACGATCAAGGGCTCCGACTACCTCGGCGACCAGGACGCGATCGAAATCATGACCCGCGAGGCGCCGGAAGAGATCCTCCACCTCGAGCACCTCGGCGTCACCTTCCACCGCAACGAGGAAGGCAAGCTCGGCACCCGCGCCTTCGGCGGCGCCTCCGCCGCCCGCACCTACTACGTCGCCGACATCACCGGCCAGGCGATCATGCACGTGCTCTACGAGCAGCTGATGAAGTACGCCGAGCAGATCTCCCGCTACGAGGAGTGGTTCTGCACCTCGCTGGCGATCGACGAGCAGGGCGAGTGCTGCGGCGTCGTCACCCGCAACGTCGCCGACGGCTCGATGGAGCTGTTCCAGGCGAAGTCGGTGATCCTCGCCTGCGGCGGCAACGGCCAGGTCTGGAAGCCGACCACCAACGCCCTGATCTGCACCGGCGACGGCATCGCGATGGCCTACCGGGTCGGCGCCAAGCTGATGGACATGGAGATGATCCAGTACCACCCGACGACGCTGGCGGGCAAGGGCTTCCTGATCACCGAGGGCGCCCGCGGCGAGGGCGCCCACCTGCTCAACGCCAAGGGCGAGCGCTTCATGGAGACCTACGCGCCGAACAAGATGGAGCTCGCCTCGCGCGACGTCGTCTCCCGCGCCGAGCAGACCGAGATCAACGAGGGCCGCGGCTTCCCCGACGGCACCGTCGCCCTCGACATCACCGTGGTGCCGAAAAAGCGCGTCCACGAGGCGCTGCGCGAGATCGTCCTCGTCGGCCGCGACTTCGCCGGCGTCGACATCACCCGCGAACCGATCCACATCAAGCCCGGCAACCACTACACGATGGGCGGCGTCAAGACCGACGTCGACGGGCGCACCGACATCCCCGGCCTCTACTCGGCCGGCGAGACCGCCTGCGTCTCCGTCCACGGCGGCAACCGGCTCGGCGCCAACTCGCTGCTCGACACGCTGATCTTCGGCCGCCGCTCCGGCGTCGACGCCGCCGCCCGCGCCAAGCGGATCGAGGGCTCGCGGCCCTCGCCGAAGGTGCTCGAGGACGAGGACGCGATGATCGCCGACATCAACTCGCGCGAGAAGGGCTCCGGCCGCCGCGTCTCCGAGATCAAGCTCGAGCTGGGCCAGACGATGGACGGCAAAGTCGCCGTCTTCCGCGACGAGGCCGGGATCAAAGAAGCGATCGAGATCGTCGCCCGGCTCCGCGAGGAGGCCAAGACCGCCTACATCGACGACCACGGCAGCGTCTTCAACCAGGACCTGCTCGGCGCGATCGAGCTCGGCTACATGCTCGACAACGCCGAGTGCACCTGCCTCGCCGCGCTCGAGCGCAAGGAGAGCCGCGGCGCCCAGTACCGCACCGACTTCCCCGAGCGCAACGACGAGGAGTGGCTCAAACACATCGACCTCGAGAAGACCGACGACGGTCCCGAGATCTCCTACTCCGAGGTGACCATCACCCAGTGGCAACCGGAAGCGAGGACTTACTGATGGCCGACTACAGGATCAAAGTCCGCAGGTTCCAGCCCGAGAGCGGCCAGGGGCCCTACTGGGAGGAGTTCAACGTCGACCTCGAGCCCTCGCTGTCGGTGCTCGACAGCCTGCTGCAGGTCAAGGACCGCGAGGACGGCTCGCTCTCGGTCCGCTGCTCCTGCCGCGCCGCGATCTGCGGCTCCTGCGGGATGAAGATCAACGGCCAGTCCGGGCTCGGCTGCAAGACCCAGATCGGCGAGGCGCAGGAGCTGGCCGAAAAGAAGCTCAGCGCCGTCGGCGGCGACGCCAAGGACGCCACGGTCGTGATCGAGCCGATGGGCAACATGCCCGTGATCAAGGACCTGATCACCGACATGGAGTCGACCCACTGGACCAAGATCCGCCGCGTCACCCCCTGGCTCCTCCCCCACGGCGAGCCGCCCGAGCGCGAGTACATCGTCGAGCCGGAATCGATGATCGACATCACCCAGTCGATGGCCTGCATCCAGTGCGGCGCCTGCGTCTCCTCCTGCCTCTCGATGGAAGCCGACCCCGACTTCATCGGCCCGGCCGCCCTGGCCAAGGCCTACCGCTTCGTCGGCGACCCGCGCGACGCCGAGACCGTGGAGCGCCTGCACGACCTGGCCGAGGACCCGCACGGGATCTACGACTGCACCCACTGCTTCAGCTGCGTCGACGCCTGCCCCAAGGACGTGGCGCCGATGGACCAGATCATGCGCCTGCGCCGCAAGGCCGGCGAAGAGGGAATCGAAGACCCCAACAGCGGCCACAGCCACGAGATCGCCTTCGTCAAGATCATCGAGAAGAAGGGCACGCTGGACGAGTCGCTGCTGCTGCAGGAGTCCTTCGCGCCCGGGCTCAAAGGCAAGCTCAAACCGAGCAAACGGGCGATCAAGGAAATGCTCGGCTCGATCCCGACGGCGATCCGCGGGATCAAAACCGGCAAGATGCGCTCGCTGCCGAAGCTGATCCCGGGCGTCCACCACAAGCTTCCCGGCACCGCCCAGGACGAGGTCCAGGCGATCTACAAGCACGCCGAGGAGCACAACGAGGAATTCAACCTGTACATCAAGGGCGACGAGGGCGAGCTGGCCGAGATCGAGGCCGACGACGAGCCTCGCGACCGCCGCCGCCCCGCCGGCGAGGAGGCCCCGAATGGCTGACGAGAAGATCAAAGTCGCCTACTGGCCGGGCTGCGTCTCGCGCGGCTTCACCCCCGAGCTGCACGGCTCGATGGCGATCGTCGCCGACAAGCTCGGGATCGAGCTGGTCACCCTCGACCGCGCCAACTGCTGCGGCGCCGGCGTCATCGCCGAGCACAACCAGGAGCTGGCCGACACGCTCAACGCCCGCACCTTCGCGCTCGCCCAGGAGACCGGGCTCTCGATGATGAACATCTGCTCGACCTGCCAGGGCGCGCAGTCGGAGTGCCAGCAGCGCCTCGACGCCGACTCCAGCTACCGCGCCCACGTCAACGAGGCGCTCTCGGGCCAGGGCCTGGCCTACGAGAAGGACAAGAACGGCTTCACCAACAAGAACTTCCTCTGGCTCCTGGTCGAGGACTACGGCCTCGACAAGCTCGCCGCGCAGGTCAAGCGCCCGCTCTCGCGGCCTCAGCGTCGGCCCCTTCTACGGCTGCTACATCGTCCGCCCGAAGGAGCGCCTCGGCTACGGCGAGCACCCCGACCGCGACATCTACCTGGAGCAGGTGATCGTCGCCCTCGGCGGCGAGGTCGTCGAGTACGACGGCGCCCGCAAATGCTGCGGCTTCCCGGTGATCACGATGAACCGCGAGACCTCGCTGAAGCAGGCCGGCACCCACGTCGGCGACGCGATCGACGCCGGCGCCGACTGCCTCGTCACCCCCTGCCCGCTCTGCCACCTCAACCTCGACATGCAGCAGCCCGAGGCGGCCAAGGTCGTCAACCGCGACCTCGGCCTCGCCGTCCTGCACCTCCCCCAGCTGGTCGGCCTGGCGCTCGGCGCCGAGCCGAAGGAGCTGGGGATGAGCAAGCACATCGCCTCGACCGGTTGGGTCGAGGAGCGCCTCGCCGGCGTCCCCGCCTAGCTGCCTCGGGCGAAGGCTGCCCCGGTAGGGGTTTCGCTTAACTTTTTCGAGGTCGCCGCGAGCAGTCCTAGCTGCGCTGAAGCGAAAAAGTACAAGACGCTTCACCCCTACCGGGGCGTCGCTGCGGCGGCGGTTCGGCTGCGGTTCGAGACGCGCGAGCTTGAGACGGCCGAGCTGCGAAGCGGCGAGATGCCGCCGGGTATGATCATGCTGCTGGAGCGATCGAAGCGGCTCTCGACGCGATCGAACCTCGATCCATCCGTTCGAGTCGATCCATCCGCCGATCTCGTCGAGCGTTCGTCCAGTCGGTCGGCCATGCATCCGAGGCGTAGACGTACAAAACGTTTCCATCGATGCAAGGCTAGCGGACCGAATGTGACGTTTGTCTCAGAGCTAGCTTCGGACAAGCCGGTGCGCCGGGCCATCCATTTGGCGCCGACGGTGTCGGTCAGGCCGTGGGCGACGATCGAGGCGATGATCGCGATCGAGGCGACGTCGAAGATCAGGCCGCTGTCGTCGACCTGGGACTTGAGGACGAAGAGGGCGAAGAGCATCGAGGCGACGCCCTTGGGGCCGAACCAGGCCATGAACAGCTTCTCCGAGCGCGGGATCCCGGTGCGCAGGAAGGAGAGCATCACCGCGACGGGCCGGGCGACGAGCAGGGCGAAGACGACGAAGAGGATCAGCGGCGGGATGCTGTGGTGGAAGCCGGTGGCGACGATCAGGGCGCCGAAGACGAAGAAGGTCATCACCTGGAGGATCGCGCTGGTGCTCTCGGCGAACTCGACGAAGCCCTCCGGGACCTGGCGCTCGCTGGCCGCCATCGCGATCCCGCAGACGAAGGCGGCGATCAGGCCGTTGCCCCAGGTGACTTCGGCCAGGCCGAAGGCGAAGAGGGCGAAGCCGATCGCGTAGATCCCCTCGTAGCGGGCGGTCAGGCCGCCGCCCGGCAGGCGCGGGTGCAGGCGCCCGCCGAGCATGCCCAGCCCGACCCCGATCACGCCTCCCACCGCGGCCTGTCCGACCAGCTTCGCGGCTTCGGTCGCGGCGTCGCCGCCGGGGCTGGCGAGGACGAGGAAGAAGAGGACGAAGGGCAGCGCCAGGCCGTCGTTGAGGCCGGACTCGAGGTTGAGCGTGTGGCGGACCGACTCCGGGACCAGGCGCGAGGTGACGACGGCCGAGGTGACGACGGGGTCGGTCGCGCGAGAGGACCGCGCCGAGCAGGAAGGCCTCGGCCCAGCTCAGCTCCGGGAAGAGGACCTTCGCGGCGAGCGCCAGCAGCGCCAGGGTGATCGGCATCGCGATCGTCAGCGCCCGCGCCACCGGGCTCCAGTGCCGGCTCAGCAGCTCGCGCTCGACGAACATCCCGTCGGAGAACAGGGTCAGGACCAGGGCCAGCTCGATCAGCTCGACGATCGTCCCGTCGCTGGCGTCGACGTGGACCACCCCGGTCGCCGCGAGGACGATGCCCAGGGTGACCGAGAGCACCGAGGCCGAGAGCACGGTCCCCTTCATCAGGCCCGAGAGCGCCGCGACGACCGCCAGCAGGCCGCCGAACAGCAGCAGCGCCTGCGCGAAGCTGATGTCCACCGGCTAGTCCCGCTTGCCGAGCAGGTCGCGCTCGACCAGCAGCTCGGCCACCTGGACCGCGTTGGTGGCGGCGCCCTTGCGCAGGTTGTCGGCGACGACGCAGAGGTCGAGCGCGCGCTCGTTGCCGGGGTCGCGGCGGATCCGGCCGACGAAGACGTCGTCCTTGCCGGCGGCGTCGATCGCCATCGGGTAGCGGCCGGCGGCGGGGTCGTCGACGACGATGACGCCGGGCGCCGCGGCGAGCAGCTCGCGGGCGCGCTCGGGGCTGAGCGGCTCCCGGGTCTCGACGTTGACCGCCTCCGAGTGGCCGGTCGCGACCGGCACCCGGACGCAGGTGGCGGAGACCCTGATCTCCTGCGTCGCCGAGGATCTTGCGCGTCTCGTTGATCAGCTTGCGCTCCTCGTCGGTGTGGTCGTCGCCGTCGGCGAAGCTGCCGGCCTGCGGCAGCACGTTGAAGGCGATCTGGTGCGGGTAGATCGCCGGCGCCGGCGGCTCCTCGCCGTCGAGGACCGCCCGCGCCTGGGCGTCGAGCTCGTCGATCGCCGCCTTGCCGGTGCCGGAGACCGCCTGGTAGGTGGAGACGACCAGGCGCTCGATCCCGGCCGCGTCGTAGATCGGCTTCAGCGCCACCATCATCTGCATCGTCGAGCAGTTGGGGTTGGCGACGATGCCCTTGTGGCCCTCGAGCGCCTCGGGGTTGACCTCGGCGACGACCAGCGGCACGTCGTCGTGCATCCGCCAGTAGCTGGTGTTGTCGACGACGGTCGCGCCGGCCTCGACGAAGCGCGGCGTCCACTCGGCGCTGACCGCGCCGCCGGCCGAGGAGAGGACGAGGTCGAGGCCCTGGATCGACTCGTCGCTCGAGCGCCCGGCACGGTCGAGCGACCTCGCCGTCCCACTCGAGCTCCTTGCCGGCCGAGCGCTCCGAGGCGAAGCGGCACGACCTCGGCGGCCGGGAAGCTCGCGCTCGGCGAGCAGCCCGAGGATCGTCGAGCCGACCACGCCGGTCGCGCCCAGCACCCCGACTCTGTAGCCGTCGCCGCG
The DNA here is from genome assembly GCA_963739875.1 of uncultured Solirubrobacterales bacterium. Taxonomy (GTDB): domain Bacteria; phylum Actinomycetota; class Thermoleophilia; order Solirubrobacterales; family 70-9; genus VAYN01. The sequence continues at coordinate 123,032 of CAVUCD010000005.1, read as the reverse complement.
TCATCGCGCGCAGCCGGCGCTCAGCCGGCGACCGTCGGCCGGTGCTCGGGACCGGTCGGGTCCTCGGGCCGGACCGCGTCGGCGCCCAGCTCGAAGGCCTTGTGCAGCGAGTTGACCGCGTCGGGGACGCGATCGGCGGCGATGACGCAGGAGATCTTGATCGGCGAGGTGGAGATCATCTCGATGTTGATCCGCTCCTCGCCGAGCACCTCGAAGACCTTGGCGGCGACGCCCGGGTGCGAGCGCATGCCGGCGCCGACGATCGAGACCTTGCCGATCTGCTCGTCGGTCCGGATCTCGAGCGAGACGTCGCCGAGCGCGGCGATCATGTCCCTGGCGGTCGTCAGGTCGGCGCGGTCGACGGTGAAGGAGAGGTCGGCGAGCTGGTCGTCGCCGACCGGCTCGTTCTGGATGATCACGTCGACGTTGACGTTGGCGTCGGCCAGGGCGCTGAAGATGCGGCCGGCGACGCCGGGCTCGTCGCGGACGCCGGTCAGCGTCACGCGCGCCTCGGCGTTGGAGTGGGTGACGGCGGTGACGAAAGGTTGCTCCATGGTCTCTTCCTCTGAGACGACGAGGGTACCGGGGCCGTCCTCGAAGCTGCTGCGGCAGTGGATCCGGACGCCGTGGTTGCGGGCGTACTCGACCGAGCGCAGCTGCAGCACCCCGGCGCCGGAGGCCGACATCTCGAGCATCTCCTCGAAGGAGACGAGCGGCAGCTTGCGGGCGCTCGGGGACGATCCGCGGGTCGGCGCTGAAGACGCCGGCGACGTCGGTGTAGATCTCGCAGACGCTCGCCTTCGAGCGCCGCCGCGAGCGCGACCGCGGTGGTGTCGGAGCCGCCGCGACCGAGCGTGGTGACGTCGCGGCTGTCGGTCGAGACCCCCTGGAAGCCGGCGACGAGGACGATCCGGTCCTCCTCGAGCGCCTTGCTGATGCGGTCGGCGCGGACGTCGATGATCCGCGCCTTGGTGTGGGAGGAGTCGGTGACGATCCCCGCCTGCGAGCCGGTCAGCGAGATCGCCTCGTGGCCCATGTCGTGGATCGCCATCGCGCAGAGCGCGCAGGAGATCCGCTCCCCGGTCGAGAGCAGCATGTCCATCTCGCGGGCGACCGGGCGGTCGGAGATCTCGTGCGCCTGCGCGACCAGTTCGTCGGTCGTCTTGCCGCGCGCCGAGAGCACCGCGACGACGCGGTTGCCGGCTTCGCGGGCGGCGACGATCCGGCCCGCGGCGCGTTTGATCTGCTCGGCCCCGGCGACCGAGGTGCCGCCGAACTTCATCACGACGATGTCCGATTCAGCTTCGCTCATGACGGTCTGAGGATAGTGACCGAGGCGGGTTCGGCTAAAGCAACACGGCGGTGCGCCGATAAGCGCGGGCGTGGAGCCCAAGACGAGCAACATGCCGGTGGCAGGATCGGTCCGGGACGGCCCCGCCAGGGCGGGCGTCTGCTCGTCGCCAGCCGCCTCGCCGACCACCCTCTCCCGTGCCCCCACGGTCGAGGACGTCGCCGCGAGGCGGTCTGCCTGCTGCACGAGTCCTTCGACTACTACCTCGCCGTCGTCCAGCGCCTCGACCCCGACGGCATCCTGCGGGTCGTCACCGGCGCCGGCCCGCTGGCCGAAGAGCTCGCCGACTTCCTCGCCCGGGAGCAGCCGGTCGAGATCGGCGTCAACGGCCGGGTCGCGCGCAGCGGCCGGCCGGCGATGGTCAACGACACCCGCCTCGACTCCGACTACCTGACCCGCAACCCGCGCACCGACCCCGGCTCCGAGCTCTCGCTGCCGATCGTCGTCGCCGGCTCGATCTGGGGCGTGATGAACCTCGAGCAGGAGGCGTCCGGCGCCTTCGCCGAGGAAGACCTGCTGCTCGCCCACGTCGTCGCCAGCCAGATCGGCGCCGCGATCCACCGCTGCCAGCTGGTCGACGAACTCGAGGACGCCTTCCTCACCACGATCGGCGTCCTCGCCGACGCGGTCGAGCTGCAGGACGCCTACACCGCCAACCACGCCAACGAGGTCGCCGACCTCGCGGTCCAGGTCGGCGAGCGCCTCGGCGTCGACGGCGCCGAGCTCGACCGCCTCCGCTACGGCGCCCTGCTCCACGACGTCGGCAAGATCGGCGTCCCCGGCGAGCTCCTGCGCAAGCCCGGCCCGCTGACCGCCGACGAGCGCGAGCGGATGGACGAGCACACCGCGATCGGCGCCCGGATGCTCGAGCGGATCCCCTTCCTCGCCCCGGTCGCGCCGCTGGTCCGCTCCGCCCACGAGCGCCTCGACGGCGGCGGCTACCCGGACGGCCTGCGGGCGAGGAGATCCCCCGCGGGGCGATGGTGATCGCCACCTGCGACGCCTTCCACGCGATGACCTCGGACCGCAGCTACCGCAAGCGATGAGCCAGGCGAGGCGATCCACGAGCTGGAAGCCCACGCCGGCACCCAGTTCGACCCGGTCGTGGTCGAGGCGCTGGTCGCCGAGCTGGGCTGAGCGCCGAGTGTGCGGGGTTTGCAGGAGGGGCTGGGCAGCTGGCCGAGATCGGAAGCTTGGAGGGACGAAGCTCGCCGGACGGAGCTCGAGCGCGTGAGCGGGCGGGTTCGAAGCGCTCCGAACGGCTCGGCTCGGCCGACGAAGCCACTCTCGGACGTCACAGCGATCCAGCCAGTCAGGCGAGTGAGGAGGGGCACCCGACCCTCCCGCCCTGACCCCGCGCTTACTCCGCCCCGCCGAGATTCCCGAGCATCGCCTGTTCGGCCATCCGGATCAGGCCGAGGCCGCTGTGCGGTCGCATGTCGCTGCTGCGCACCCGGACGTGGGAGCCGTGGGGGCCGACCACCTCGACGATCGTGCAGACGTCGCCGATCTCGCAATCGTCGCCGTAGTCGTTTTCGATCGCCTCCATCTGCTCGGCCACCACCTGTCCGACCTTGCTCTGATCGAGCGTCATTCGGTCCTCTCTTCCTCGGAGATTTGGCCAGATGTCAGCACAACCGAGCGCCGCGGCCTACTCCCAGCGCGAGGTCACCACCTTCTTGCGCGTGTAGAAGTCGATCGCGTCGGTGCCGTTGGCGTGCAGGTCGCCGTCGATCGAGTCCTTCCAGCCGGAGAAGGGGAACCAGGCGATCGGCGCCGGCGACGCCGACGTTGACCCCGACCATCCCGGCCTCGACGCCGTAGCGGTAGGTCGCGGGCGGCGCCGCCGGAGGTGGTGAAGATCACCGAGGCGTTGCCGTAGCGCGAGGCGTTGACCAGCTCGATCGCGCCGCTCGATGTCGGCGGCGCGCAGCGACGGTCAGGACCGGGCCGAAGAGCTCCTCGGTGGCGGCCGGCGAGCCTCGGCCGGGACGTCGTCGATGATCGTCGGGCCGAGGTTGGCGCCGCCGGCGCCGCCGTCGCATCGCGGCCGTCGAGCACCAGCCTCGGCGCCTTCGCCGAGCGCCGTCTCGATCTCCGCCGTCGACCCGCTCGCGCGCAGTCGACCGAGACCAGCGGGCAGACGTCGGTCGGCGGGGTCGCCGCCGGCGCCGACGGTGAGCGCGCGGCCGCCTCGACGACGGTGCAGCGAGGCTGCGTCCTGCTCCGCCTCGTCGCCGACCAGGACCAGCAGCGAGCCGGCGAGGCAGCGCTGGCCGGCGGCGCCGAAGGCCGAGGAGGTGACGCCGGCGGTCAGCACCGCCGGGTCGGCGTCGGGCATCACGACCATCGCGTTCTTGGCCCCGCCGAGCGCCTGCGCGCGCTTGCCGTCGCGCGGCCGGCGGTGCTGGCGACGTAGCGGGCGGTCTGCGCCGAGCCGACGAAGGAGATCGCGTCGACGTCCGTCGCTGTCGATCAGCGCGTTGACCGCGTCGTGGGCGCCGTGGACGAGGTTGACGACGCCGGGCGGGAAGATCTCGTTCTCGCGTCGATCAGCTCGAAGATGCGGACCGAGGTCAGCGGGTCCTGCTCGGAGGGCTTGAGGACGAAGGTGTTGCCGCAGGCGACCGCGAAGGGCAGGAACCAGAGCGGGATCATCGCCGGGAAGTTGAAGGGGGTGATCGCGGCGACACGCCGACCGGCTGGCGCACCATCTCGACGTCGACGCCGCGGGCGACGCCCTCGAGGTTCTCGCCCTTGAGCAGGTGCGGGATCGCGATCGCGGCCTCGACCGACTCGATCCCGCGGCCGACCTCGCCGAGCGCGTCGGCGCAGCGTCTTGCCCATGTCCCGGGTGACGAGCGCGGCGAGCTCCTCGCGGTGGGCGTCGAGCACCGCGCGCAGCTCGATCAGGGCGCGGGCGCGGCCCGGCGGCGGCACCTCGCGCCAGGCCGGCTGCGCCTCGCGGGCGGCCCGCACGGCGCTCTCGACGTCGGCGGCGGCGGAAAGCGGAACCCGGGCCAGAACGGCGCCGGTGGCCGGATCGCGGTCCTCGATCGCGTCGCCGCTCTCGACCGCGACCCACTGGCCGCCGACGTAGTTGCGCAAGGTCTCCGGCGCCTCGCCGGCAGCATCGCCCGCCACCGCACCGCCGGTCTTCGAACCCACCGCTGCCGTTATCTCCGACACCGTTTCAACCTCCTTGGCTTCAGGCCGGCGAGAATCGCGGGCCCGAGGCTGATTCTGATCGTGCCGGCGCGATCCCGCAAGGCGCGGTTGAAATCGATGAGCGCAGAAGATGCGACGAGCGTTGGATCTCGCGGCCGAGTGACGCAGCGCACACACAGCAATATATCTGGCCGATATATACTGCCGAGATATGGAACTGAGCGCCACCGCCTACGTGATCCTCGGCATGGTCCGGGACGAGCCGCGGTCGGGGTACGAGATCAAAGCCCTGGTCGATGGGACGACCCGGTTCTTCTGGGCCGCCAGCTACGGGCAGATCTATCCGGAGCTGAAGCGGCTCTCGGAGGCCGGGCTGGTCGAGGGGGTCGACTCCCCCACCGGCGGGCGCAGGCGCACCGTCTACGAGATCACCGCCGACGGCGAGGAGGAGCTGAAGGCCTGGCTGCGGCAGCCCCCTGTCACCTATGAGATGCGCGAGGAAGGGCTGCTGAAACTGTTCTTCGCCGACGCCCTCCCCCGCGAGGAGGCGGTCGAGATCCTGCGGGCGATGCGCGCCCACCGGCTCGCCGCCGGCCGGGAGCTGCGGGCGATGGAGCCGATGGCGGAGGAAAAGGGCGACCCCTACCCGCTGATGGTGCTGCGGGGAGGGCTCGAGTTCACCGAGTGGTTCGCCGACTGGTGCGAGCGGATGGAGGCCCAGCTGCTCGCCGAGATCGAGAAGACCGCACCCGAGAGAAGGAGCAGCTGATGTTCGACTCCCTGGCCCGCCTCGCCGACGGTCACGCCAAACGCGTCGGCCTGATCGCGCTCGCCTTCTTCCTGATCGCCGCCGCGGTCGGCGGCTCGGTCGCCAACCGCCTCGACCCCTACGGCGCCGACGATCCCTCGACCGAGACGGTGAAGGCGAGAGAACGGCTGCAGGACGCCGGCCTGAGGCCGCCGGCGGTGGTCGCCGTGGTCCAGAACGCGCCCGTCGACAAGCCCTCGACCCGGGCCCGGGTCGAGGGGCTCGAGCGGGAAGTGCGCGAACGCGACGACGTCGCCGCCGTGACCGGCTACTACGACACCCACTCCCCCGCCTTCGTCTCGCGCGACGGCAACTCGACCTACTTCGCGGTCTCGGTCAAGCCGACCGACAACAAGCAGGTGCAGGAAATCGGCAGCGACATCGCCGCCGAACTGTCCGAACACCCCGGCGTCATCGCCGGCGGCTTCGCGGTCGCCCAGGACCAGGTCAACAAACAGGTCGAGAAGGACCTGCGGATGGCCGAGCTGCTCGCCTTCCCGCTGCTCTTCCTGCTCTCGCTGCTGTTCTTCCGCAGCCTCGTCGCCTCGGTGCTGCCGCTGATGATCGGCGGCCTGGCGATCGTCGGCACCTTCCTGATCCTGCGGATCGCCAGCGAATTCGGCTCGATCTCGATCTTCGCCCTCAACCTGACCACGGCGCTCGGCCTCGGGCTGGCGATCGACTACAGCCTCTTCATCGTCTCCCGCTACCGCGAGGAGATCGCCAAGGACGGCCCCGGGCCGGCGGCGATGCGGCGGGTCCTCGCCACCTCCGGCCGCACCGTCTTCTTCTCCTCGCTGACCGTCGCCGCGGCGCTCGCCTCGCTGCTGGTCTTCCCGCAGAGCTTCCTCTACTCGATGGGCCTCGGCGGCGCCCTGGTGGCGCTGTTCACGGCGCTGATCTCGCTCACCGTGCTGCCCGCGGTCCTGACCCTGCTCGGGGACCGCGTCAACGCCGGTGCGCCGCGCTTCCTGCGCCGCCGGGCCGAAGCCGACGCCCGGCCCGACGAGAGCGGCTTCTGGTACCGGCTCTCGCGCTTCGTGATGCGGCGGCCGATCCCGGTCGCGACGCTCAGCGCCCTGCTGCTGATCATCCTCGGCCTGCCCTTCTTCGGGATCAAGTTCAACACCGTCGACCCCTCGGTGCTGCCGAAGTCGGCCAGCGCCCGCCAGGCCTACGAAACGATCAGCGACGAGTTCCCGCCCTACCACGAAACCCCGATCTGGGTCGACGTCGAAGGCGGCGGCCCGCGGGCGGCGGCGCTGATGGCCGCCCGGGTGCGCCAGGTCGGCGGCGTCGCCGAAGTCGTGCCGCCGCAACGGCTCGGCGGCGACGTCACGCGCACTGCAGGTGATCTCCGCCAACCCGTTCGTCTCCGATGCCAGCCAGGAGACGGTGAAGCGGATCCGCGACCTGGCGACGCCGGCGGGGACGACGGTGCTGGTCGGCGGCGCCACCGCGGACTTCGTCGACCTCCAGTCGAGCATCGCCAGCCACCTGCCGATCGCGCTGGCGATCGTGATCCTCGCGACCCTGATCATCCTCTTCCTGATGACCGGCTCGGTGATCCTGCCGATCAAGTCGCTGCTGATGAACTTCCTCAACCTCAGCGCCGTCTTCGGCCTGCTGGTGCTGATCTTCCAGGACGGCAGGCTGGAAGGGGTCCTCAACTACTCGAGCCCGGGGGCGATCGAGCAGACGATGCCGATCCTGCTCTTCGCCGTCGCCTTCGGCCTCTCCACCGACTACGCCGTCTTCCTGCTCTCGCGGATCAAGGAGGCGCGCGACAACGGCGCCTCGGACTCCGAGTGCGTGGCGATCGGGCTGGAGCGAACCGGGCGGATCGTCACCGCCGCGGCGCTGCTGTTCGCGGTCGCGATGGGCGCCTTCGCCACCTCGCAGATCATCTTCATCAAGGAGAACGGCGTCGGCACGGCGCTGGCGGTGCTGATCGACGCCAGCATCGTCCGGGCGCTGCTGGTTCCGTCGCTGATGGAGCTGCTCGGCAAGTGGAACTGGTGGGCGCCGGCGCCGCTGCGGCGCCTGCACGACCGCTGGGGAATCAACGAGCACGCCCCGCCGCTCGCGCCCGACGCCATCGACGGAGACCGGAGCGTGATCTACCGGGCGCTCGTCAAGCGCAAGGCGCGCGGCATCGCGGACTAGTCCCGGGCGCACGGTACTTTTCGCTGCGGTGCCTTCGCAGCCGAGCCAGCCGTCCGGACCCTCGCCCCCGTCGCCGGCGGAACTCGTCGACGCGACCCGCCGCACCTACCTGGCGAGCGAGCGGACCCAGCTCGCCTGGTGGCGGACCGGCCTCGCGGCGATCGCCGTCGCGCTGGGGGTCGGCCGGGTGGTGCCGGAGCTCGACAAGAGCGCGACCCGCTGGCCCTACGTCGTCGCCGGCGTCGGCTTCGCGCTCTGGGGGATCCTCGCGATCGCCTACGGCAGCGCCCAGCGCGCGGCGATCGGCAAAGCGCTGGCGGAGGGCCGCTTCCACGAGGCGGCCCCCTGGCCGCTGCGGACCCTGGCCGTCGGCGGCGTCGGGCTCGGCCTGCTCACCGCACTGCTGATACTGCTCGACTGAGGACTCGGCCGAGCGTCCGCTTGGTCGGCGTTTCGACCGTCGATTCTTCTTCTTCCCCGGCGTTGAAGACGGTTTCGTCGAACGGCAGCAGCGCCGGTTCGTTCGCGTAGCCGAGCTTTTCGAGTTCGAACAGTTCCTCGATCGTCAGCAGCGTCGAGAAGTGGTTGTAGAAGGTTTCGTTGACGGTGCCCGCCTCGACGAACGGTGAGATCAGCAGCAGGCCGACCTTGCCGCCGCCGCCGCTCGCCTGGACCCCACCGGCACCTGCCGCGGCTTCGGGCGCGGCGGGCAGGTTCGGGTAGACCGGGCTGCCGCAGCAGGCGCTGGGATCGGGAGTCGCCCCGGTCTGGCGCGCCTGGGAGGAGGTGATCATGATCAGCCCGCCTTCTTCGTAGGCGGGCGAGGCCTGGATCTCCGGCACCACCGTCTTGAGGAATTCTTCCGTCGCGACGGGCCCGGCCGGCTGGCCCGGTTCGCAGGGCAGTTCGCCGCCGTCGTGACAGGCGTTGGGGACGATGTAGGAGAGCGCCGGGGTCTTCTTGCTGACCTTCTTCTTCAGATCGGTCGCGAGGCGATTCGAGGCCGACGTCGGCTTCGGCGCATTCGGGGGCGTCGACCAGCGAGTGGAAGTAGACGAACGGGTTGCGCCAGGTCACGTAGGCGTCGCCCGGCACCGGCGCCTGGCTGCCGTCGGGGCCGCCGAGCGCGGGGTGGCGGCAGCTGGCGGGCTGGCCGGTCGGCGGCGCCGTTGCCGATGTCCTCGACGTAGGCCTTCCATTTCAGTTTTGCGGCGACCAGCTGGCCGGGCAGGGTCTTGGTCGCCGCCGGGTAGACGCAGCCGGCTGCCTTCGACCTGTCCGTCGGTCGCCGATTCGGTCGCCGGCACGATGTCGGTGTAGTTGGGGCAGTTCGCCGCCGTTTCCAGGGTCGGCCCCTGGCCGCTGATCAGCGCGATCTGGTTGGCCAGGTCGCCCTTGGTCACCGCGTAGTAGTTGGGCAGCAGCTCGCCCTCTTCGGGCAGCGTCTTGCGACAGGTAGGGCGCGGTCGAGGTGGTGCCGAAGGTTTCTTCGTAGCCGTTTTCGCCGAGCACGATCAGGAAGACGTGTTTGACTTCGGGCAGCCCCGCTTCGGCTTCTTCTTCGAATCGAACGGGACTTCGGGTTCGGGTTCCGGCGGCGGTTCTTCGGGCAGCGGTTCTTCCGGGCAGTGCTACTTCGGCGACGGCCGGGTCGCTCGACGTCGGTCGCCGGTGCCGGCGCCGTCGCTTCCGGTTCGGGATTCGGCGCGCTCGGCGGTTCTTCGACCGGTTCGCTCTGCGGCCGGCGGCGGCGCGCACTTCGAGCAGGATCGAGGAGAGGCCGGCGCTCTGCGCCAGCTGGCTGGTCGCCGAGCCGATCACGACGCCGAAGGCGAGCATCGCCATCACCGCGATCGCGGCCGCCCGGGGAGTCGGCATGAAGCCGAGCCCGCCGCGCCGGCCTTCGGCCGGCATCGGCGGCGGCCGCCGGCTCCGCCTCGTCGCGGTCGCGCTCGCGAGTCAGCGAGGCGAGCTGCGCCGGCGACCGCCGGTGGCAGCGGTCCGCGCCGGGTGCCGCACTCGAGGCAGTAGCGCTGGTCGCCCGGACAGAGCCGCACCGCAGCTCGGAGCAGGCGCCGGCGCCGCGGGGCCGCGGATTTCGTCGTCTTGCGGCGGCCACGCTTGGACGCGAGTATCGCGGCGGCTCGTTACCAGCTTGTGAAGATCCTGAGTCCCGCCGGCCGATCGCAGGACCTCGGCTTCACAACTCTTAAACATTCGCCGGGGGGCCCGGCCTGAAGATGCGCTGGTGACTGCTGGCCCCGACCCAAGCGAGCGGGCCATGCCTGGGGAGCAGCCTCCGGCCGGCGCCGCGCCCAATCCGCATCGACCTGCCGACGCCGCCGCTCGAGGTGGCGCCGACCCCGCCCCGGTCGACGCCGGTCCAGGCCTCGATGGTCGCCGCCGGCGGCGACCAGTGCCCCAACTGCAGCGCCACGATGGCCGCCGACCAGCGCTACTGCCTCGACTGCGGCCACCGCCGCGGCGACCCGCGCCTGCCGTTCATGGACGCGGTCGTCTTCATGGAGGCGGTCAAGCAGCCGCAGCGGCGGCGGCCGCGCCGCCACCGCCGCCGCCGGCGAGCGCAAGCCGCGGATGTCCGCCAACGCCTCGCTGATCGCCGGGATCGCGACGCTGATCCTGGCGATCGGGGTCGGCGTCCTGATCGGCCGCTCGGGCGACAACGGCACGACCAGCGCCGCCAACGCGACGCCGCAGATCATCAAGGTCGGCGGCGGCGGGCGAAGCGGCGAAGCGGCCGCCCAGCCGAAGCCGGCGAGCACCGGCCAAGAAGGGCAAGACAGCGGCGGCGGCAAGTGCGAAGAAGGCCAAGGCGGCAAGAGCCGAAGCCGGCAGCAGCGGCACCAGCAAGGCGGCCGAAGAAGTGCTCAAGCCCGACGGCCGGCGTCGAAGCTCGCCGCCGCCGAACACCCAGGTCGGCGGAAAGTGCGAAAAGGGCACCGCCGGCTGCAGCAAGAGCGGCGAATTCGACGGCGAATTCTTCGGCGAATGGAACTGAGGACCGATGAGACTGAAACTGCCGAAACGCAAGAAACCGCCGCCGCGCCCCAGCGCCGCCGCCGGCCCCGGCCGACGGCCCCGCCGCCGCGCCAGCGGCACCGGGCCGAGCGCCCTCAGCGCCGCCTACGGCGAGGAGTTCATCGTCGACCTCAAGCGGCGCCGCGACCAGCTGGTCGCCCGCGTCGCCGAGCTGCAGTGGGACCTCGGCGGGCTCGTCTACGAGATGGCGATCCGCAACAGCATCCGGGTCGAGGTGCTGGTCAAACGCGCCGCCGTCCTCCAGGACGCCGACGCCGAACTGAACGAGGTCGAACGGATCCTCCGCATGGAGGAGACCGGCGACCGCCGGCTCCTGCCCCTCCTGCGGCGCCCCCCACTCGCAGCGGCGCGACCTTCTGCTGGCAGTGCGGCAAACCGCTGCTCGAGCAGGTCTCGGGCGACGCGATCCTCGCGCGCGCTGAGACGGTCCGGCTCGCGCGCGGCGGCTCAGCCGAAGCGGCCGGTGACGTAGTCGCGCGTGCGCGGGTCGCGCGGGCTGGGAGAAGATCGTCTCGGTCTCGTCGAACTCGATCAGCGTGCCGACCGGCTTGGCGTCGCTGCGCGACTCGAGGCTGAAGAACGCGGTGCGGTCGGCGACGCGCGCCGCCTGCTGCATGTTGTGGGTGACGATGACGATCGTGAAGCGGCCTTTGAGGCTGTGCATCAGGTCCTCGATCGCGCCGGTGGCGATCGGGTCGAGCGCCGAGGCGGGCTCGTCGAGCAGCAGCACGTCGGGCTCGATCGCGATCGCGCGGGCGATGCAGAGCCGCTGCTGCTGGCCGCCGGAGAGGCCGAGGGCGCTGTCCTTGAGCCGGTCCTTGACCTCGTCCCAGAGCGCCGCGCCGCGCAGCGCTTTCTCGACCCGCTCGTCGAGATCCCTGGCTGCAGGCCGAGGTTGCGCGGCGCCCAGGCGATGTTGTCGTAGATCGACTTCGGGAACGGGTTCGGTTTCTGGAAGACCATCCCGATCCGCCGCCGCACCTCGACCTGGTCGACGTTGCCGCCGTAGATGTCGTGGCCGTGGTAGAGGATCTGGCCCTCGATCCGGAAGCTCGGGACCGAGTCGTTCATCCGGTTGAGGCTGCGCAGGAAGGTCGTCTTGCCGCAGCCCGACGGGCCGATCAGCGCCGTGATCTCGCCGCGGCGGATCCGCAGCGTGACGTCGGTCAGCGCCTGTTTGGCGCCGTAGAAGACGGAGACGTCCTGGGCGTCGAAGACGACCTCCGGGGCGGCGAAGCGGTGGCCCTGCGGCGTTCGGTCGCCGGCGGCGACCGGTCCGCGGGCAGCGGCGTCGGTCTGGATCCGGACCCGCCGGGTCGGCGGGCGCCGGTGGGATCGAGTCGTCGGGGTCGGGTCGGGATGCTCATCGGAGGTCATCTTTCTTTTGCTGCGGGCGAGCAGGGCGCGGGCGCCGAGGCTGAGCGAAGAGGATGAACGCGATCAAGAGCAGCGCGAGGCCCCAGGCCTCGGTGAAGCCTTCGGGGTTCGCCTTCTTCGGAGAGCGTGATAGATCCGCACCGGGACGTTCGGCAGCGCTTCGAAGGGGTTGAGCTGAGAACGGTCGCCGTTGGTCGAAGCGGAGGTGAGCAGCAGCAGCGGCGCGGTCTCGCCCGCGGCGCGGGCGACGGCGAGCACGGTCGCGGTGACGATCCCGCCGCAGCGCGGTCGGCAGGATGACCGTCGAGGACCGTGCGCCAGCGGGCGACGCCGAGCGCGTCGGCGGCTTCGCGCATGCTGTTCGGGACCAGCAGCAGCACCTCCTGGCTGCCGCGGGCGATCAGCGGCAGCATGATGATCGCCAGCGCGATCGAGCCGGCGAAGCCGGTCTGCTGCTTGCTCGGTTCGACGAGCAGGCCGAAGACGAAGAGGCCGACGATGATCGAGGGCAGGCCGTTCATCAGGTCGAGCGTCAGCCGGATCGGGCCCGCGATCCGGCTGCCGGCGTACTCGGTGAGGAAGAGCGCGATCAGGACGCCGAGCGGCATCGCGATCAGCGGTCGCGATGCGCGACGATGATCGCCGGTGCCGACCAGCGCCGGGCCGACGCCGGTCGGCGCCGCCGGTGAAGATGAAGTCGCAGGCTGATCGCGCTCGGCGCCGCGTGCGACGACGGTGTAGATGACGATCACCAGCACCGCGACGGCGGCGACCGCGGCGGCGGTCGCGCCGTACTCGGTCGACCCGGCTGACAGACCTGGCGGCGGCGCAGGTTGCCGGTCGGCGTCAGCGGCGCGCGTCGGGTCGCGGGATCGCCGGTCGCTCATCGCGCCGTCGCCCCCCGGTAGCCGAAGCGGCGGCCGATCCACTGCGCGAGCAGGTTCGAGACCAGCCCGATCACCAGCAGGATCGCGCCGAGGTAGAAGAGCGAGGCTGTGTGCAGCTCGGTCAGCGCGCCCGGGAACTGGTGGGCGATCCGCGCCGCCAGCGTGTCGCCGGTCTTGAACAGCGAGGCGTGGATTTCCGAGCCGGCGCCGATCACCTGGGCGACGGCGATCGCCTCGCCGAGCGCGCGGCCGAGGCCGAGCAGCGAGGCGGCGATCACGCCCGAGGAGGTCGTCGGCAGGACGACGCCGCGGATCACCTCCCAGCGCGTCGCGCCGAGCGCGCTGGCGCCGTCCTGGAGCTCGCGCGGGACCGCGAGGAAGAGGTCGCGGGAGACCGAGGCGATGATCGGGATCACCATGATCGTCAGGATCAGGCTGGCGGTGAAGACGCTGGAGCCGGTCGTCTGCGGGGCGCCGAAGAGCGGGATGAAGCCGAGCGTGCTGTGCAGGAACGGCTCGATCGTGTTCGTGCACGAACGGGGCCGAGGACGAGCATGCCCCAGAAGCCGAGGATCACGCTGGGGATCGCGGCCAGCATCTCGACCAGCGGCGAGACCACGCCGCGCACCCCGGTCGGGCGCCAGCAGGCTCAGGTAGAGGCCGATCGAGATCGCGATCGGCGCGCCGAGCAGCAGCGCGATGAACGAGGTGACGAGGGTGCCGAAGAGCAGCGAGCCGGCGCCGAATTCGCCGAAGTTGCGGCTGCCAGGTGGTGTGGGCGAGGAAGCCGAGGCCGAACTTGGAGATCGCCGGCGAGGCGCCGTCGACCACCTGGTAGGCGACCAGGACGATCACGACCACCGCGAGCAGCGCCGCCGCCAGGCAGATGCCGTAGAGCAGCCGGTCGCCGATCCGGTCGGCTTTCTTGCGACGGGACGCGGGCCCGGCTCGGCGCGGGCGTTCAGCGACGCCGCGGGGGCGGCGGTGGCGCTCATCGGCGCCGCAGCGTAGAGGAGGAGTCGCCGCTTTCCGATCACCTCGCGCTCGATTTTCACAGAATTGAAACAAGTCACATTTTTGTTACATCTTTGACACACAGGCTCTTCACAGGATTGTAACAATTCTTCACGAGATTGACACAACATCTGCGCTTGTCCGGTAGCGACGAACCTACGCGCCGATCAATCGTAACGAGCTGAAAGGATTACCTTGATTCGCAACAGGTTGCTTGCACTCCTCATCGCGGTCGCTGGAACGGTTGGAGGTATGGCAGCCGTGTCCACGGCGAGCGCCTCGCGCCGGCCTCACCGGCGCCGGCTCGACCCTGGTCGCGCCGCTGATGGCGAACTGGATCAATGGCTTCGAAATCAAAGAAGGCATCCCGGTCAAATACGGCGCCGTCGGCTCCGGAACCGGCATCGCCCAGATCACCGCCCGGACCGTCGACTTCGGCGCCTCCGACGCGCCGCTGACGCCGGAACAGGCCGCCGCCTGCAACGGCTGCGTCCAGATCCCGTGGGCCCTGTCGGCCACCGGCCTCGGCTTCAACATCCCCGGCGTCAAGAAACTCAACCTGACCGGCAAGGTCCTCGCCGGCATCTACTTCGGCAAGATCACCAACTGGAACGACCCGAAGATCGAGAAGCTCAACCCGAAGCGCGAAGCTGCCGAACCTGGCGATCACCCCGGTCTTCCGCAGCGACGGCTCCGGTGACACCTACGCGTTCACCAACTACCTCTCGAAGATCAGCCCCGCCTGGAAGAGCGAAGTCGGCTTCGCCACCACGGTCGGCTTCAAAGCCGGCGTCGGTGCCAAAGGCAACGCCGGCGTCACCTCGACGGTCGCCAAGACGCCAGGGTGCGATCGGCTACATCTCGGCCTCCTACCTGATCGCCGCCGGCCTCGGTGCCGCCGCGGTCCAGAACAACGCCGGCAACTTCGAGTTCCCGAACCTGAAAAACATCGAAAGCGCTGCCTCGACGGTCAAGAGCCTGCCGGCCAGCAACGCGATCAGCATCACGAACCCGCCGAAGAAGGCCACGATCGCCTACCCGATCTCGACCTTCACCTACGCGATCGTGCCGCACAACGCCCCGCAGAAGGGGTTCCTCCAGCAGTTCCTCAACTACGCCATCACGAAGGGCCAGGCCTACGGAGCGGCGCTCGACTTCGCGCCGCTGCCCAAGGTCGTCCTCAGCGCCGCCAAATCGGCGATCGCCTCGCTCTAGCACAGGGCGACAGGAGCGCCGGGAGGCGCGAGGCGGTTCCTCCGACCGGCACAGGGCCTTCGGGCCTTGTGCCGGTTTTTTTGCGCGTGAGCCGGCTAGGCGAAGGCCTGGGCGGCGCGGCGGCGGAGGTCGGCGTTGAGCATGCCGGTGACCTGGCTCGGCGTCTCGCCGGCCGAGGGGACGGCGGCGCCGATCAGGCCGGCGGCGCGGAAGCCGAAGAGCGGGGCGACGAAGCCGAGGTCGCGGATCTTGCGGACCAGGGCGACCGCGTCCTGGGTCTCGGCGTCGGGGCCGCAGAGGACGATCGCGGTCGGGTCGAGGGCGCCGAGCGCCCGCTCGAGGCGCTCGTCGCCGAGCTCGTTGGAGAGGACGAGGACGCGGAAGCCGGCGCGGCGCAGAGCGAGGTCGAGCGCCTGGGTGTGGACCTCCTCGGCGTCGTGGCCCTGGCTCGAGTCGAGCAGCAGGATCCCGGCCGGGCGCGAGGCGGCGGAGGCGAGGCGGCGGGCGCCGTGCAGCCAGCCGGTCGCCCAGCGGGCGGCGAACTCGAGCTCGGCCTCGCGATCGGGGTCGGCGGCGAGCTGGTCGATCGCCGGCAGCAGCAGCTCCTCGACCGTGCGCTCCAGCGGCCGCAGCGCGAGGCTTTCCTCGATCGCGCGGTCGGCGGCGGCCTCGTCGAAGCTCTCGAAGGCGGCGCTGCAGGCTGCCGCCGTTGGCCGGCGCCGACTGGCGCTGGCGGGCCAGCTCGATCGCCGAGGAGATGTTGCCGGTCTCGGCGAGCGCGTCGCGCAGGGTCTGCAGCTCGATCAGCTCGTAGTTGCGGTGGTTGCCGACGGTCCGCTTCGGCATCGGGTAGCCGTAGCGACGCTCCCAACTGCGCAGGGTGTTGGGGCTGACGCCGAGAACTTCGGCGGCTGCGTTGGTTCGGATTCCGGGCATAGGAGAGAAGTGGGGTTGCGAGGCTCTTTCGCCGCGCGGGCGCATTCTCCCACCGCTTTTGCAGGTTTACGTCAGTTATGGACAGATTTCCGGAATCTGTCAGCGATCTTGCAAGGCCGCCGACGCCCACCGGCTGGCCCACCGCGCGCGCCCGCCACATCGCCGCGTCGGCCTTGTGGAGCAGCGAGTCGGCGTCGGCGCCGTGGTCGGGACAGGCGACGACGCCCGCCGTCGACCGCGATCCGCAGGCCCCCCGCCCGCTCCAGCTCGTCGAGCTGGCCGAGCAGCCGCTCGCGCCATCTGCATCCCTTCGACCGTGCGCAGGTTCGGGGCGAGGACGCAGATCGCGTCCTCCTCGAGCCGGAAGGCTTCGTCGACGATGCGGATGCTGTCGCGCAGCGCCGCGCCGACGACCGCCAGCACCGTCTCGCGGCCGTCGTCGCCGTCGCCGTTGCGGGTCCCCGGGCCGGAGGTGTCGAAGACGGCGAGGCCGAAGGGGTGGCCGTAGCGGCGGTTGGTCTCGATCAGCTGGTCGAGCCGGCGGCGCATGTGGCCGGGCCGGTAGAGGCTGGGCAGCTCTTCGTGCGGCTCGGCCGGCTCTGCCGACTCTGCCGCGGAGGACTCCGGCGAGGTCTTCGCTGCCGGCACCGGCGCCGCGGATGCGCCGGCCTGCTGGTAGGCGGCTTCGACCGCGGTCGCGGTGATCGCCGAACTCCGCCGCCAGCCGCTGCGCCGCGGCGGCGAAGGCGCCGGGGTCGCCGGGGTCGAGCTCCTCGCGCAGCGTGGCCAGCAGCGAGGCGTGCTGGGCGGCGACCTCGAGCGCCAACCGGCGCGCCGAGGATCCGTCTCCCGGGTCACCGCCTGAATGCGACTGCCCCGCCACGCAGTGAGACTGGCGAAAGCGGCGGACACAGGAGTTGCGAAAAGTCGCAATTTGCGGGACGACAATCGTCCAATTCGAACCCTGCAGTTTGCGAACTAATCGAGGCTGCGGCGCCCGGCGAGGGCCTTGCCGAGCGTCACCTCGTCGGCGTGCTCGAGGTCGGCGCCGACCGGCAGGCCGCTGGCCAGGCGGGTCACAGACACCTGTCCGCGCAGCCGTTCGGCGATGTGGAGGGCGGTCGCCTCGCCGGTCGTGGTCGGGTTGGTGGCGAGGACGACCTCGCCGATGTCGCCGCGCCCGACCCGCGTCAGCAGCTCGGCGATCTTCAGGTCCTCGGCGTCGACCCCGTCGATCGGCGAGAGCGCGCCGCCGAGCACGTGGTAGAGGCCGCGGTATTCGTGGGTGCGCTCGATCGGGATCACGTCGGCGGGCTCCTCGACCACGCAGATCGTCGCCCGGTCGCGGTTCGAGTCGGCGCAGATCCGGCAGAGCGGCCCCTCGGCGAGGTTGAAGCACTCCTCGCAGAGGCCGACCTTCTCCTTCACTTCGCGGATCGCGTCGCCGAGCGCGAAGGCCTCTTCGTCGGGCGCCCGCAGCAGGTGGAAGGCGAGCCGCTGCGCGGTGCGCTGGCCGATCCCCGGCAGCCGCGAGAGCTCGGCGACGAGGCGCGCGAGCGGTGCCGGACCCTCGGTGCTCAACCCCCGAGCGCCCCCAGGCCGCCGCCGAGGCCGCCGGTGATCCGCCCATCTTCGAGCCGGCCAGCTCCTGCGCCGCGCGCAGGCCCTCGTTGACCGCCGCCTGGACCATCTCGGGGAGCAGCTCGACCTCCTCGGGGTCGATCGCCTCGGGGTCGATCGTGATCTCGCGCAGGGTCAGGTCGCCGCCCATCTTCACCTTGACCATGCCGCCGCCGGCGCTCGCCTCGACCATCTCGTCTTTCAGTTTCTCCTGCGCCTCCAGCATCTGGTCTGCATCTGCTGGGCCTGTTTCATCAGGGCGTTCACGTCGAAGCCCCCGGGACCGCCTCCTCGAGCCACCTAACTGACCTCCTCCGCGTCGAACTCGCTCTTCAGCCGCTCCAGCAGCTCATCCTCGTCGACTCCTCGTCGCTGGCGGCGGGCGCCTGCGCCGGCGGCCGCGTCCTCGCCGTCGAGCAGCGACGTAGGTCGGCTTCAGGGCCTGCCCGGTGACGGTCTGCAGCGCCTCGGCGACGCGTTCCCGATTCTCCGGCGTCTCCGCCTTGCGTTTGTTGAAGGTGGCGGCGGCGGGAAACGCGATCTCCACCACGCTCTCGTCGGCCTCGAACCCGACCGGCCGCGCCCCCTCGAAGATCGCCGCCAGCGCCGGCGCTGTCGCCGCCAGCTGGTCGAGCACCGCGGGCCAGACCCTTTGAAGCTTCTCGAGGTCCAGATCGGTGCCCTCGCCCGCCGGCGCAGCCTCGTCGCTGGTCGGCGCCGGAGGCTCCGCCGCGACGGTCTGCGCCGCCGCAACCTCCGCGGGCTCTGCATCGGTCGGCACCGCCTCCTCCTCAGCGGCCTCCGGATCGCTCGACTCCGGCGGCGGCTCAGGCTCCGCCGCAACGGCCGGCTGCGAGCTGTCTGCGGGGCGGGGTCTGCCGCGGGTGGCGAGGGGTCGGGGGGTCCGAGCACGGAGGCCCCGCCCCCGCCCGCAGGACCCCCCGACCCCTCGGCAGGCCCCGCGGCCCGACCGCTTCCCGTCAGCCGTTCCTCCAGCCGCTCGATCCGCCGCAGCAGGCCCTCGGTCGAGGGGTCGAGGTCGGGCCGCGCCGCTTTCAGCAGCGCGATCTCGACCGCCATGCGGGCGTCGTCGCCCTCGCGGACCGCGGTCAGCGCCAGCGCCAGCTCGTCGATCGTGCGGACCAGGGTCGCGGCGCCGACGCGTCGCGGCCTGGGTGCGCAGCCGGTCGGTGTCGGTGGCGGTGACGACGAAGGTGGCCGGCACCTCGCCGGTCGTCTGGGTGACCAGCAGGTGGCGCAGGTGGGCGAGCAGGTCGCGGGCGAACTGCGACGGATCGCGGCCGGACCGCGCCATCTTCTCGACCCCGAGCAGGACCGCCTTCGGGTCGTCGGCGGCGACCGCGTCGACCGCCTCGAAGAGCAGGTCGGCGTCGGCGGCGCCGAGCATCTCCAGCACCTCGTCGAGTCCGACGTCGTTGCCGCCGAAGGCGACCAGCTGGTCGAGCGTGCCGAGCGCGTCGCGGAAGCTGCCCGAGCGCCGAGCGGGCGATCATCGCCACCGCCCCCTCGTCGACCTCGATCGACTCGGCGACGGCGACCCGGTTCAGCACCTCGGAGATCTGCTCGAGCGAGGGCCGCTGGAAGTCGAAGCGCTGGCAGCGGTCGGCGATCGTCGCCATCACCTTGTGCGACTCGGTCGTCGCGAGGACGAAGACGGTGTTCGGCGGCGGCTCCTCGAGCGTCTTCAGGAAGGCGTTCCAGGCCTCCTTGGTCAGCATGTGCGCCTCGTCGAGGATGTAGACCTTCCAGTGGCCGCCGGAGGGCGCGTAGGCGACCCGCTCGCGCAGGTCGCGGACGTCGTCGACCGAGCGGTTGGAGGCGGCGTCCATCTCGATCACGTCGATCGAGGTGCCGGCGGCGATCGTCACGCAGGACTCGCATTCGCCGCACGGCGTCACCGTCGGCCCGCCGCGCTCGCAGTTCAGCGAGCGGGCGAGGATCTTCGCCATCGAGGTCTTGCCGGTCCCGCGCGAGCCGACGAACAGGTAGGCGTGGTGGACCTTGTCCTGCTCGACCGCGTTGCGCAGCGTGCGGACGACGTGCGGCTGCCCGACGACCTCGTCGAAGGAGCCGGGGCGGTGGCGGCGGTAAAGGGACGTGGACTCGGTGCTCATAAGGGCCTGCAGCCAGTGTATCCACGGCCCCGGCGCCGCGCCCGCTCGAAGGGCCGCACCGGTACCGTGCGCCGGTGCCACCGAGGCTCTCGCAGCTGGCTCACGCCGGCCGCCTGGGTCGCCGCCGTCACGCGCGGTGCTGCTGATCGTCTTCCCGGTCGGCTTCCCCAACTACGACACGATCTACGCGCTCGTCTGGGGGCGCGAACTGGCCCACGGGATCAGCCCCGACTACGGCGCCGCCCTGCCCCCCACGCCGCACCCGCTGACCGACCTCCTCGGCCTGGTCACCTCGCCGTTCGGCGAAGCGCCGATCACGGTGACGATGATCGTCGCCTACGTCTCGCTCGGCCTGATCGCCTACTTCGTCTACCGGCTCGGGGCGCTCTGGTTCGACCGCTGGATCGGCGTCCTCGCCGCGGTGATCGTCCTCACCCGGGCGCCGTTCCTCTCCAACGGCCTGCGCGCCTACGTCGACCTCCCCTACATCGCCCTCTGCCTCGGCGCCCTGGCGATCGAGGCGCAAGCGCCCGCGCGCCGGCTGGCCGGTCCTCGCCCTGCTGGTCCCGGCGGGCCTGCTGCGCCCCGAGGCCTGGGGCTTCGCGATCGCCTACTGGCTCTGGCTGGCCTTCGACCTCCGCCGCGCCGAACCGGGGTCGACGGGCCGAATCCGTCGACTCTGGCGGACAGATCGGCCGATCGGCACGCTGTTCGGCTGGGAGCTTGGGTGGCGGCGGGAGCGCGGCGACGCGGGAGCTCGCCTGGCTCGCGGCTGCTCGCCCTGGCGGGGCCGATCCTCTGGGTCCTCTTCGACGCGATCACCACCGGCAACCCGCTCTACTCGCTGACCGGCACCCAGGAAACGGTCGAAACGCTGAAGCGGCAGACCGGGCCGGTCGACCTCGTCCTCTACGGGCCGCGCCGGCTCGGCGAAGTGATGCAGTGGCCGGGGATGGTCGGCGCGCTCGGCGGCCTCGTGCTCGGCTTCGCCTTCCTGCGCCGCCGCTCGGCGCTCGGCATCGTCGCCGTCGTCCTCGCGCTGGTCGCCTTCGCGCTGCTCGCCGCGCCGGGCTGGCGATCATCGCCCGCTACACGATGCTCGCCGGGGCGATCCTCTCGATCTTCGTCGCCCTGGCGCTGCTCGGCTGGCGCCTGCTCGAGCGCGGCGACCCCTGGCGCCGGCGCTGGCAGGTCTTCGCCGGCGATCGTCCTGCTGATGTTCCTGGTCTGGCTGCCGAACCAGTGGGACCTCGACTCCCAGGTCCACACCGACCTCACCAACCAGGGCACGATCGAGAGCGACCTCACCGACCTGGTCGACGAAGGCGCCTTCGCCGAGCCGCTCTGCGGCCCGATCGCCGTGCCCAACCACCGCGCCGTGCCGCGCCTCGCCTTCGGCCTCGAAGTGAAGCCGACCGAGATCGTCAGCGCCAGCGAGGCAAGGGAAAGCCCGCCGACGCGGCTACTTCGTCGACCCGGCGAGCCCCTTCGTGATCCACAACTTCATCCTCGACCCCAACGACAAGACCCACTTCGCACCTCGACAGCCCCCGCGGGCTTCCAGCGAGGTCGCCCGCAACGAGTCCTGGAGCGTCTACAGCGCTGCGGCTGGCCGCCGAGCCGGCCTAGCCGCCCTCGGCGCGCGTCGATCGCCGCGTGGGTCGCGGCGGCGAGGTCGGGGTCGGCGAGGCTCGACTCGCGGGCGGCAGCTCGACGTGGAGGTCGTCGGAGGGGTCGATCCGCGACCCGCAGCCCGCTCGAGCGCGAGTCGAGGACGTGGCCGCCGCGGGTGCGGTCGTCGCTGACGAAGTGGAGGTGGTAGCCGGCGACCTCGATCCCCTCGACGTAGGCGGGGAAGCGGAAGCCGAGCATCGTCCCGGCGACGTCGGTCGAGCTCGAAGACGTGCTGGTCGGCGACGACCTCGGTCAGCGGCCGGTAGGGCGGCTGCTGGCGCGGGACCGAGCGGGCGCGGACCAGCTCGAAGCGGCCGTCGAGGCGGATCGCGCAGGAGGAGGCGCCGGCCGGGACCAGCGCGTCGAGCCGCGCCAGCAGCTCGGCGTGGTCGAGCGCCTCCTCGAGCTCGCGCCTCGACCGTCGGCTCGAAGCCGGTCACCACCGCGAACGGCGTCTCGCTCCGCGGCGGCGATCGGGTCGATCGCCGCCGTCGACGTCGGCGCGGAAGAAGCTCGCCGTCGAGGGCGATCATCTCGCCGTCGAGGCCGTTCAGCGTCCCCAGGCCGAGGTCGCCGTGCTCGGCCAGCTCGGCGAAGCTGAGGTCGCCGTCGTAGGAGCCGTCGAGCAGCGCCCCGATCGTCGAGGCCTGGAAGAGGACGTGGGCGTCGTGCTCGGCGTGGAGGTCCGCCTGGCGCATCGACTCGACGTGGAGCGATCTGATCCAGCGCTCGTCGAGCACGGCGCCAGTCTTCCACTCCATCGCTCTGAAAGAGTCAGCGGATGGCGGCGATCGAACTCAGCGGCGTGGTCAAGCGCTTCGGCCCGATCACGGCGGTCGACGGCCTCGACCTCGACGTGCCGAGGGCATCTGCCTCGGCCTGCTCGGCCCCAACGGCGCCGGCAAGTCGACGACGATGCGGCTGCTCACCGGCCAGGCGATCGCCGACGCCGGCGAGCTGCGCGTCCTCGGCCACGAGCTGCCCGGCGACTCGAAGGCGGCGCGGCCGGAGATGGGCGTCGTCCCGCAGCTCGACAACCTCGACGTCGACGTCACGGTCGAGGACAACCTCGCCGTCTACGCCCGCCTCTACCGGGTCCCGGACGTCGGCGCCGCGGTCGACCGCTGCCTCGACCTCGCCCGCCTGCGCGACCGCCGCCGCGACGCCGTCGACGAGCTCTCGGGCGGGATGCGCCGGCGCCTGCTGCTCGCCCGCGGCCTCGTCCACGAGCCGCGCCTGGTCCTGCTCGACGAGCCGACCGTCGGCCTCGACCCGCAGATCCGGACCGAGCTCTGGACGCTGATCGGCGAGCTCAAAGCCCGCGGCACGACGATCCTGATGTCGACCCACTACATCGAGGAGGCCGAGCGGCTCGCCGACGAGGTGGCGGTGATGCACCACGGCAGGGTGATCAGCCGCGGCCGCCCGGCCGAGCTGATCGCCGAGCACGCCGGCCGCCAGACCGCCGAGGTCTACGCGCCGCCGGAGCGGCTCGCCGAGCTGCGCGCCGAGCGCCGAGGCGGCAGGGCCTGCGGGTGCGCCCGGCCGGGCCGGCGATCGCGATCGTCGGCTCCGAGCGGGCCGAGGACGGCGTCATCCCCGACGACGCCGTGGTCCGCGCCGCCACGCTCGAGGACGTCTTCGTCCTGCTGACCGGCGAGGACGCGGAGTGAGCGCCGAGCGCGGACGATGCGGCGGCTGGAACCGGCGGCGATCGCCGGCGTGATGAGCCGCGAGGTCGCGAACTTCCGCACCTACTGGAAGGGCACGACCTTCTCCAGCGTGCTCGAACCGATCGTCTACCTGCTCGCCTTCGGCCTCGGCCTCGGCGCGACCCTGGTCGACGAAGTCGAAGGCGTCCCCTACATCCAGTTCGTCGGCACCGGGATGGTCGCGACGGCGGTGATCTTCTCCAGCGCCCTGCCGGCGATGTTCGGCACCTTCGTCAAGCACCGCTTCCAGAACACCTACGAAGCGATCCTCGCGGCGCCGGTCGACGTCGAAGAGCTGGTCACCGCCGAGATCCTCTGGATCGCGCTGCGCTCCGGCGTCTACGGCTGCGTGCCGCTGATCGTCACCTTCGTCTTCGGCCTCGACCCGCGCCTGGGGGATGCTGCTGGTGCCGTTCTTCTGCTTCGTCACCGCGCTCGGCTTCGCCGGCTTCGGGGTGACGATGGCGGCGACCGTCGCCAAGATCGACCAGTTCAACTACGTCACCGCGCTCTGCATCACGCCGCTGTTCCTCGTCGCCGGCACCTTCTTCCCGATCGCCGGCCTGCCGCAGGGCGTCCAGGTGGTCGCCCAGGTCAACCCGCTGCACCAGCTGGTCGAACTGGTCCGCGGCGGCGCCTTCGGCTTCGAAGCGGTCGACCTCGCCCGCTTCGCCTTCCTCGTCGCCGTCGCCCTGCTGACCTGGCGCATCGCGATCAGGCGGATGCGAGCGCGCTGATCGACTGAGCGCCGCGTCACGCCACCGATGTCGCACTTGTTGCCGTTATCCGGGAACAAGTGCGACACCGACTGAAGAAATGGACCGTGCACCCGCCTTCGAAGCGTGGTCACCGGGCGTGTCCGTCGTTTTTGGCTCGGGCCGGGCTCGCCTGCGGCACCCGCGGCATCCGCTTAAGGCTGCTTCCTTCCGGACCTGACCTGATTCGCGTGCCCACGTCGCGCAGGACCCGGCCGTCAACGCCGCCGCGACGCACTGACCCCGACGGCCAGTCCCTCGGAACGGAATTCGGCCCCGCTAGAGCGGATTGCGGGTTACAGGGCACCGCTGATTCCCCGCCTAGCACGGTCCGTTGCTGATCCTACCCTGCCGACCGTAGGATCGCGCCCTTGATCGCTCTGCCGACAGCCGCGATCGAGTCGACACCGGCTCCTTCTTCGCCATCGTCATGGTCGCCGCGATCGCCGCGATCACCGTCGCGATCGTGCCGAAGCGCTTCGCGCCGCCGGTCGTCGTGCTCGAGCTGATGCTGGGGATCGTGATCGGCCCCCACGTCCTCGGCCTCGCCCACACCGACGACTTCATCGAATTCTTCTCCAACCTCGGCCTCGGGATGCTCTTCTTCTTCGCCGGCTACGAGATCGACTTCGAGCGGATCAAGGGCACGCCGATGAAGCTCGGCGCGATCGGCTGGGCTGCTCTCGGTCGGGCTCGCCTTCGGGATCGGCGGCGCCCTCGCCGGCGGCCGGGATCGTCGTCTCCTTCCTCTACACCGGCTCGGCGATGGCGACGACGGCGATCGGCACGCTGATCCCGATCCTCCGCGACAACGGCGAGCTGAAGACCCGCTTCGGCACCTACCTGCTGGCGGCCGGCGGGGTCGGCGAGTTCGGGCCGATCCTGCTCGTCACCCTCGTCCTCTCGACCGAGAGCCCGCTGCACGAGTCGGCTGATCCTGCTCGCCTTCGTCGCTCCTCGCGCTCGCCGTCGCGCTCGCCTCGGTGCGCCTCGCCTGGCGCGGCTGGCCGGCGCTCGAACGCACCTTCGAGGCGAGCAGCCAGCTCGCGGTGCGGGTCACCGTCGTGCTCGTCTTCGGCCTCGTCCTGCTGGCCAGCAAGCTCGGCCTCGACGTCCTGCTCGGCGGCTTCGTCGCCGGGATGATCATCCGCGCATGGCGCTGAAGGGGCACGAGCTGCAGATCTTCGAGTCGAAGCTGACCGCCGTCGGCTTCGGCTTCTTCGTCCCCTTCTTCTTCGTCACCAGCGGCATCGACTTCGACCTCGCCGCGCTCGGCTCGGCCGACGCGATCGCCAAGCTGGTGATGTTCTTCGTCCTCTTCCTGGTCGTCCGCGGGGCGCCGGCGCTGCTGCTCTACCGCGGCGTCCTCGGCGCCCGCGACCGCGCCGCGCTCGCCTTCTACTCGGCGACCGAGCTGCCGCTGGTCGTCGCGATCACGACGATCGCGATCGACGCCGGCAAGATGCGAGCCTCGACCGCGGCCGGCCTGGTCGGCGCGGCGATGCTCTCGACCCTGGTCTTCCCCTTCGTCGGGCTGGCGCTGCGGCGGCAGACCGAGAGCGAGGAGGAGGGCGGCGAGGCCGGACCCCCGGACGAGGGTCCCCCTCCGCTGGGAGAGGAACCCGTCGCCGGGACGCAGCCCGCCTGACCCGCGTCAGCCTAGCGCTTGATCAGCTTCAGCCGCTTGTAGACGGTGGCCTTGGCCTTGCCGGCGCGGACCGTCTCCTTGAACAGCAGCTTCTTCTTCGCCTTACCTTCTTCGGCGCCTTCGGCTTGACCTTGAGGACGAACCTCTTCGTCTTGCCCTTGCGCGACCTTGGCCGTGCGCGTCGAGGTGGCCGGCTTGTGCTTCTTCAGCATGCCCTGGAGCGTGATCTTGCAGGTGCGGCCGACCTTGGCCGGGCACTTCGCCTTGACCGATGAGCTGGTTGCCCTTCAGCACCGCCGGGCCGATCAGGCTCCGATTGCGCGATCAGGCGTCGATGCAGCCGGCTGGTCGCTGAGG
The DNA here is from genome assembly GCA_963739875.1 of uncultured Solirubrobacterales bacterium. GTDB lineage: Bacteria > Actinomycetota > Thermoleophilia > Solirubrobacterales > 70-9 > VAYN01. Next base: position 97,149 of record CAVUCD010000005.1, on the reverse strand, counting down.
CCGCCGCCGCCGCCGTTGCCGCCGCCGCCTCCACCGCCGCCGCCGTCTGGACCGGTCAGCGAGACGTTGTCGAAGCGGAGCGCTGGTGGCGCCGCCGAGCAAGACCGGTCCCGGCGACGGTCGAGCTGATCGTCGCGTCGTGATCGAGATCGCGTAGGTATGGCCCGCCTTGACCGAGCGCCGCGCCGGTCGTTGCCGGTGCAAACGCGGAGGCGCGGCTGATGGTCTCTTTGATCGGACGTCGTTTTGGTCCCCGCCGTGCGGTCGAGCAGCGTCGACCGTGTAGGTCGCTTCCGGTGCCAGGTTGACCAGGCTTCCCGGGACGAACTGCCGGTCCAGGTGCAGCGTCGCCCGGCGCCGCGTCGGCGACCGTGAAATCCGGCGATTCCAGCGTGACCGTCGATTTGAACAGCTGTCGCCAGGTTGAGCCGCGATCGTTCGTGTTCGCCGCCAGGAGCCGGGCGGGTTGCCGTCGGTCCCGTCGTAGCCGCCTTCGGCCGTGCAGAGCAGCGCCACGGTGCAGCTCGCGTCGGTGATCTGCCAGCCTTCGGGGCCGCCGGTGAAGGTGCCTGCCCCCGGCCGGATAGATGGTCGGTCGCGGCCTGAGCCGGCGCCGAGCGACCAGCAGGCAGCCGCGACCACCGCACAGCAAACCGCGGGCATGAAGCCGAATCGTCAGTTCTCGATCGGATCGACATCGATGATTCCTTTCGATCGCCATGCCCACCCAAATCGGCGGGCCGCTCGCTCGGATACCCACTACCCTGGCGCCTCGACGGCGCTGGACGCATGATCCGAGGAACGCTGACAGCCAGCGCCGCGTCTGACCGGTCCCACCTGCGACGACCGACCAGCCCAGCCCGTCGTAAGATCGGCTCCTCCAGGGCGCGTAGCTCAGTGGGAGAGCGCTCGCTTCACACGCGAGAGGTCGCTGGTTCGAAACCAGCCGTGCCCATCAGCGAGCTAGCGATCAGCCTTTGGCGACATGGCACACGCCGCCCAGAACACGGGAGCGGGTCGAGCCGTCGGCGAGGTGGAAGACGCCACGGGCGAGCTTGAAGAGAGCGGTGTTGAAGCCGGCCGGGGCGGGGCAACCGGCGACGAGGACACTGCGCTGGCGACCGTGGAGAAGGTAGCGACGACCTAGGTTGACTTCGAAGCCCGTCACGTATCCCCATTCTTCGCCAACGTCAGGGATGGTTGCGGTGAACGTCAGCCCAAAGGGTCCTTTTTGTTCCTGGTGGAGCCGGAAGTACATGTCAAGCGCGGTCGGGACCGGCTGAGAGCCGTAGACGTGGCCGAGCAGTGCCCTGTGCCCGTGATAGCGGGCGTTGAAGACCAAGAGCCGACCCGAAGAGGGGAATGGCGTTTGTTCGGGCAGGTCGATGTGAGCGGTGAAATGGCCGGAGCCGACGAGCGCGTCGCGACAGCGAGCGAGTGCCTGGCTGGTGGAATCGCCCTTGATGAGGCGGCGTGAACAGACCGGGAGGCCGCGTAACGAGAGACGTGCGTGCCGATTTATCGAGACGGTGAATTCACGAAGAGCCGGGGAAGGAGGTCGTCCGGCGAGCTGCTGGACGGCACCGGTGACGCTGACCGAGATCGGCCGCGATCCGACGCGAGGCAGCTTGGCCGGCGTCATCGAGCCGCTGAAGCTGACGCGGTAATTGCCGCCGGTGATCACTTCCGCGGAAACCAGCGACTGCGCGCAGAGCCAGATGGCGGCAAGCAGAAAGAGGGCGAGCAGCGCCCTTACTCGTGTCTTGATGTCCCTGACCTCTCCCGTATCCATAACCGTCGCGCCGATGGCGACGGTCTTTCTTCCTGGGACACCTTAACGCAGCGGGGCGCTTTCGTACTTCTGCGTTCCGCCCGGCCGCCCGGCTTCAACGACCAGAGCAGAAAGCCGATCACCAGGATCCCGACGACGACCATCAGGCCCGCCAAGGAGACGGCGGACAGGTAGCCGGCGGGAAGGAAGGCGCCCATCGGCACACCTTACGACCACTCGCCCCCCTCCTACGCCGCATGTTCGACGGCGTAGAGTCGGATTCGACCCCTCCCGGAACCGAGCCACGCTAGGAGCGCCATGAACGACGCCGCCATCCAGACCACTTCACTCGAACCCGACGGCGAGTGGTTTCAGCCCCTGCGTCGCGAACTCGGGCTGACCAGCTTCGGGATCAACCAGATCACGCTGGCGCCGAAGAAACGGCTGCGCGTCCACCTGCACGAGCTCCAGGAGGAGGTCTACCTGGTGCTCGAGGGCGAGCTGACGCTGATCGTCGAGGGCGAAGAGCACCGGCTCGGACGGGGCACGCTGGCCAGGGTCGCGCCGAAGCACCGGCGGCAGCTGACGAACCCCGGGTCCGAGCGGGTCGTCGTGCTCGCGCTCGGCGGCTCCGGCGAGCACGAAAGCCGCGACGCCCGCGCCTGGTCCAGCTGGGACGAGGAGGGCGAGGGCCGCTCGCCCAAAGACGTCCCGCTGCCGGACGACCTGCCGGCCTGAGCGCCCACCGACGGTCGCGACCTAGCGCTCCTGCAGCACCGCGAGAGTGTTGCCGGCGGGATCCTTGAACCAGGCGATGAACGGGCCGCCCTCGCGCATCACGCCCTTCTCGTCCTGGGGCATGCTCTCGTAGCGCTCGAAGCTGACGCCGCGGCCGGAGAGCTCGATCGACGGCCGCGTCGATGTCGTCGACCTTGAAGTTGAGCATCGTGTAGCTGGCCGGGGTGAAGCCGGGGCTGCGGTAGACCAGCGTGTCGCGGTCGCCGGCCAGGTGCAGGGTCAGCAGCCCGTTCTCCTCGTCGAGCAGCGTCGTCCTGATCCCCAGCGTCTCCCCGTAGAACTCCCGGGCCTGCTCCAGATCGTCAACTGCGAAACCGCTGAATGCCTCGGTGTCGGCGAACATGGTCGACTCCTCTCGGTCAGTGCTGGTTCGGTCTTCCGTCTATTAGACCGCCCTGCCGCCGGAAACTCATCGCCGGCGCCTATTCGCCGTCCCCCGGCGGACGGCGGCCGCGCTTGCGCTCTCCCGTGCGCCGCTTCTGATCGAGGCGACGGCGGCGCGAAGCCTTGGTCGGGCGGGTGGGCCGGCGGCGGCGCGGCACCCTCAGCGCCGGCGGCGATCTTGCCGGCCAGGCGCTGCAGCGCCAGCTCCCGGTTGCGGGACTGGCCGCGGGCATCCTGGGCGACCGCGGTGACGGTCGGGCCGGCGCGATCGAGCAGCCGCGCCCGCTGGGCCTCGTCGAGCGCGCGCGAGGCCTCGACGTCGAAGACGGCTTCGACCCGCGAGGCGGTGACGTTGGCGTGCTGTCCGCCGGGGCCGGAGGAGCGGCTGGTCCGCAGCTCGATCTCGGCCAGGGGGATCGACAGACGGCTGTCGATTCTCAGCTCGTCGGGCACCGGATCACACGGGCGGCGGCCGCTCTCAGCCGGAGAGGCCGGGGATGTGGCGGTCGACGTGGTCGGCGATCGTCTGCCGCACCCAGCTCTGGGTCTCGGCGTCGGCCATCCGGTAGCGGCCGAGCAGCATCTTCTGGTCGTTCAGCGGCAGCCCGGCGATCTCCCAGCTGACCACGAGGCGCTCGAACATCGCCTCCGTGCGGCGCCGCCAGGCGTCCTCGAGCGAGGCCGCGTCGCCGCTGGGCGGCTCGCCGATCTTCGCGATCGTCGCGTTGCTGAGCGACTGCCGCAGGGTGAGGATGTTGCCCTCCGGATCGATGTAGTCGATCACGATCGCCCTCGGCTTGGCCCGGCGCTTGTTCTTCTTTTTCTTCGCCATCGCCGCCGAGTTTGCCAGTCGCGGCCGCGGGTTATCCTGCTCAGCCTTGAACGCGATGACCTTCATCGGCGTGCCGATCGACTCGGTCGGCCGCATCGGCGGCACCGAGCACGGGCCCGCGGCGCTGCGCGAGCTGGGCCTCCCCGACGGCGCTTGGCGGCGAAGATGCCGGCGACCTGGGAGTGAGGATCCGCGGCGACTCGCGGGACGCCGAGACGGGGATCCTCGCCAGCGCCGACGTGCTGACGATGACCGCGACGATCCGCTCCGCGGTCGCCGAGCGGATCGAGGCCGGGGAGCGTCCCTTCCTCGCCGGCGGCTGCTGCGCCGAGCTGCCGGGGGCGCTCGCCGGGGGACGCGACGCCCTCGGCTCGATCGGCCTGGTTCACCTCGACGGCCACCTCGACCTCTACGACGGGGTGACCTCACCGACCGGCGAGGCGGCCGACATGCCGGTCTCGGTCGCGCTCGGCATCGGGCCGAGGACCTGGGTCGAACTGGCGGGCGGAGCCTCGGTGACGGCCGATCGGGCCGCCCTGGTCGGCTTCCGCGACCGCGAGGAGACGCTCGAATACGGGATGCTCCAGCCGGAGACGCTGGAGCCGGCGCCGCTGCTGCGCTCGCTCGAGGATCTCCGCGCCACCGGCCCCAGCCTGGCCGCGGCCGAGGTCGCGGCGACGCTCGGCGAGCGCGGCCCCTTCTGGCTGCACTTCGACGTCGACGTCCTCGACCCCACGGTCTTCCCCGCCACCGACTACCTGATGCCAGGCGGCCTCGACTGGGACGAGCTGAGCGCGGTCCTGGGCCCGCTGTTCTCCGCCCCGTCGCTGGTCGGCGTATCGCTCGGTTGCTACAACCCCGAGAAGGATCCCGACCGCGCCTGCGGGCGGGCTCTCGTCGACGCCCTCCGCGTCTGACCCCGCGGCTGGTCGACTACAGCGCGTCGATCTTCGCGGCCAGCTCGAAGTCGGCCGCCGTCAGGCCGCCCTCGGAGTGGCTGGAGATCGTCACCGTCACCGTGTCCCAGGAGACGGTGAGATCGGGGTGATGGTTCATCGCCTCGGCCGGCTCGACCAGGCTGTCGACGAAGCTGGTCGCGCCGACGAAATCGCCGCGCTCGAACCGTCTTCTCGATCGCCTTGCCCGCCAGCCGCCAGCCGGAGAGGTCGGCGAGCCCGGCCTCGATCTCGGAGTCGCTGAGGAGCGCCATCGCGCCTATGCTGGCAGGCGGGAGTGGACGGCGCAACGGAGAGGGCGGTGCAATGAGCGACACGAGGCCGACGCTCTGGCAACTCGATATCTCGCACTTCAGCGAGAAGGCGCGCTGGGCGCTCGACCACAAGAGGATCGACCACCGCCGCCGCTCGCCCCTGCCCGGCGGCCACATCGCTGGTCGCCCTCTGGCTGACCCGCGGCGCCGCCAAGACCTTCCCGGTGCTGGAGCTCGACGGGCGCGCGATCGCCGACTCGACCGCCGTGATCGCGGCCCTCGAGGAGCGCTACCCCGAGCGGCCGCTCTATCCGGAGGACCCCGAGCAGCGCCGCCGCGCGCTCGAGCTGGAGGACTTCTTCGACGAGGAGCTCGGCCCCTACTCGCGGCTGCTGGCCTTTCACGACCTGATCGGCGAGCCCGACCTCTTCGCCGAGATCGCCGCCCAATCGGTGCCGGCGCCGATGGCCAGGGCCAAGGGACTCCTCGGCGCCTACGCCCGCGGCTACACCAGCCTTCGCTTCGGCGCCAACAACGACGAGGCGGCGGCCGCGGCGAGGGCGAAGATCGTCGCCGCGATCGACCGCCTCGAGGCCGAGCTGGAGGCCGGCGGCGGCGAGTTCCTGGTCGGGGACGAGCTTCAGCGTCGCCGACCTCACCGCCGCCTCGCTCTTCTTCCCGGTCGTCGCACCCGAGAACTGCGCCGGTGCCCGCCGACCAGCCCAGCCCCGCCGCCTTCGAAGAGTTCCGCGACGGCCTCCGCGACCGCCCCGGATTCGTCTGGGTCGAAGAGACCTTCCGCCGCCACCGCAAGCTGGCCCGGCCGGTCGCGACGGGCGCCGGCCTCTAGCCGGCTGGCTCAGCCGCCGATCGGCAATCGCGGGTTCGCGCCCCAGAAGATCACCGTGCCGAGCATCCCGAGGATGTGGACGGCGACGATGTTGAAGACCATCGACTTCGCCGTCGCGGTGCCGACGCCGACCGGTCCGCCGGAAGCGGTGTAGCCGTAGTAGCAGCCGACCAGCACGATCACGGTCGCCATCACCATCCCCTTGATCAGGCTGAAGACCAGGTCGGTGGGGTCCTGGAACATCCAGAAGATCAGCGAGTAGCCGCCGGAGGAGACGTCGCCGACCTGCTTGACCACCGCCAGGTAGCTGGCCGCGTACATGACCCCGATCCCGACCAGGTAGATGAACGGCAGCGCGATCCAGGCGCCCAGCAGCCGCGAGGCGCAGAGGAAGGTGATCGGCGGCACCCCCATCACTTCGAGCGCGTCGATCTCCTCGGAGATCCGCATCGCGCCGATCTCGGCGACGATCCCGGTCCCGACCTTGGCCGAGAGGATGTAGCCGAAGGCGTAGGGCATCGCCTCGCGCAGGTCGCAGAAGGCGGAGAAGAGTCCCGCGTAGCTCGGCACCCCCTGGGCGCGGAAGAAGTAGGCCCCCTGGATCCCGCACTGGAGGCCGAGGATGAAGACGAAGGCCCAGATGATCAGGGCCGAGCCGAGGATCAGGATGCCCGGCCTGGCGGATGCTCTCGCCGAAGAAGCGCAGGACCCGCCCGGAGTAGACCAGGCCGGCGACCCGGACGCCGAAGCGGGCGATCTCCCCGAAGGAGTCGAGCCAGCCGCGCGGAACGTCGAGCCAGCCGGTCATCGGATCGTCTGCAGCTCGGGGTTGGTCGCGAGCAGGATCGCGGTGAAGACGTAGCTGAAGGCGAAGACGCCGACGAGCGAGATGACCACCGCCTGGTTGACCGCGCGCCCGACCCCGGCGGCGCCACCCGACGCCGTCATTCCCTTGTAGCAGCAGACGATCGGCGATGATCGCGCCGAAGATCGTGCACATCAGGACCGAGCCCCAGAGGTCGGTGACCGAGGCGTTGGAGAAGAGCGTCGCGAAGAAGCCGCCGAGCGACTGGTGGTAGATCAGCTCGACGGCGATGCCGGCGGTCGAGCCCGAAGACGATCGCGAAGATGTCGAGCAGCGCGGTGACGATCATCAGCGCCAGGAAGCGCGGCACGACCAGGTTCTTGATCGGGTCGACGCCGAGCACCTGCAGGGCGTCGAGCTCCTCGCGGATCTTGCGGGCGCCGAGGTCGGCGGTGATCGCGGTGCCGGCGACGCCGCCGACGACGACCGCGGTGACCACCGGCCCGATCCAGCGGATCGCGGTGAGGACGAAGAAGCCGCCGAGGCGGTCGAGGGCGCCGAAGACATGCAGCGGACCGGCCGCCTGCAGCCCCGGCGCGCCGAGGTTGAGGGCGAAGGTCGAGATCATCAGCGGGAACCAGCAGAGCTTCAGCGCGAAGTAGGAACTGGTCGACCAGCTCCTCCCCGTAGGGGTAGGGCGAGCGGACCGCGGAGACGATCGTCCGCGTGGTGAGGATCACCATGTTCCCGACCTCGACGAACAGCGCGCGCCGTGGCCGTGGCTCTGCGGATCAGGGCTTCGAACGCCACCAGCTCATCGCCCTGCCGAGCGGGCCGCCGCCGGACTGTCCGCGGCTCTCTCCCGACCCGCCCCCGCGGGCGCGCTGTCGCTGAACCCTCGCCTGCGCTTCCTCCCGCGCCCGCTGCTCCGCCGCCTTCTGCGCTTCGGAGAGCTGGGCGATCAGGGTGTCGCGGGTCTGCTCGAGCTCCTGCACGCCGGCGACGTGGGCGACGGCGCGCCGCGGCGCGGTCGGCAGGTCGCCCGGGAGGTCGCGGGCGTAGGACCCCAGCTCCGCCTCGAGCCGGCCGATCTGGCGGCGCAGCTCCTGGCGCACCTCGATCGCCTCGCTCTCTTCCTCGGGGTCGGGGAGGCCGGGCGGCGAGCTCCGGCGGGGCATCCCCGCCGAGCCCGCCGGGGATGCTCGCGCAGGCGAGCGCGACGATCGCCAGGTCGCGCGGGCCCAACCCCGCGTCGACGGCGCGGCGCAGTGCCTCGGTGGCGATCTCCTCCAGCTCCGGCGCCGCCTCGACCCCGTCGGCGACGAAGGTCCCCTGGCCCTGCCGGCTGACGACGAGGCCGTCCTCCTCGAGGCCCTCGTAGACGGCCCGCACCGTGTTCAGGTTGACGCCCGCCGACTCGGCCAGCCGGCGCAGGCTCGGCATCCGCTCGCCGCTCGCCAGCTGACCGGTGGAGATCAGCGCCCGCAGGCGCCATGTCAGCTGCAGCCCGACCGGCAGCTCGTCGCTGGGATCAGTCGCGAAGGGGTTGGGCTCGGCCCGCGCGGCGACGTCTTGCTGTGTCATCAGAGCACACAGTAGTCCTCATAGCTGGTCCAGTCAACCAGCACACCGAAGAACCGCGCGCTGGTCAGGGGGTGAGCACGATCTTCAGCGTTTCGCGACGGTCGAAGATCCCGTAGGCCTCGGCGGCGTCGTCGAGCGCCATGTGGCTGGCTGACCATCGGCGCCGGGTCGAGCTTGCCGGCCTCGAGCAGGGCCAGCACGCGGTCGACGTGGGCGATCACGTTGGCGACGCCGAGCCGCAGGCTCAGCCCCTTCAGCCAGGCCAGGCCGAGCGGAATCTCGGCGCGGCCGGCGTAGGCGCCGATCCCGGAGACGGTGCCGGCGTCGCGGGCGAGGCTGATCGCCAGCGCCAGCGGCGCCGGGGTCGCCGACCGCGTCGACGGCGAGGTCGACGCCGGCGCCGCCGGTGGCGGCGCGGACCTCGCGCTTCGGGTCCTGCTCGGTCAGGTGCAGCGGCGTCGCCCCGAACGAGGCGGCCATCTCCAGCCGTTCGGCGACGGTGTCGATCGCGAAGACCTCGACGGCGCCGCCGGCCAGCGCGGACTGGACGGCGCAGAGCCCGACCGGCCCGAGGCCGAGCACGGCGACCGTGTCGCCGGCGCGCATCTCGCCGTGGGCGATCGCGTGGAAGCCGGTCCCCATCACGTCGCCGGCGAAGAGGGCGACGTCGGAGCTGATCTCCTCCGGCACCCGGCGCAGGGTCAGGTTGGCGCGCGGCACCAGCAGCCGCTCGGCCTGGGCGCCCTGGAGGTTGCCGAGGTGGGAGCCGTGGCCGAAGGTCTGGCCGTTGGCGCAGCGGTGGTAGTCGCCGCGCAGGCAGGGGGTGCAGGTCGCGCAGGCGGTGTGGAAGCAGCCGACGACGCGGTCGCCGACGGCCACCCGCTCGACGTCCTCGCCCGCCGCGAGGACCGTGCCGACGAACTCGTGGCCGATCGTGAAGCCCGGCCTCGACCGGCACCCGGCCGTGGTAGATGTGGAGGTCCGAGCCGCAGACCCCGCTCGCCTCGACCTGGACGATCGCGTCATCGCGCGCGACCAGCTCCGGCTCCGGCTTCTCCTCGACCCGAACCTGCTCCGGGGCCTGAAAGGTGACGGCGCGCATGGCGCGACGCATACCGCGAGTGGGAGTCGGTGGACTCGCCAGCCTCCCGCAGTTCGCGCAGGCGAGTCCACCCGACCCCTCAGCTGTTAGCTGCTGACGCCGGCGACCTGGAAGCGGCTGGTCTCGCCGTCGGGGCTCGCCGTCTCGGCGATCCGCGATTCGAGCGCCAGCTCCTTCTCGAAGTCGGCGGCCTCGCCGTGCTGGAAGGAGACGTCTTTGCCCTCGAGCAGCTCGATGAAGACCTCGACGAAGCGGGCGTCGAGCTGTTTGCCGGCGACGCGGCGGAGCTCGACGATCGCGTCGTAGCTCGACATCGGCGTCCGGTAGGAGTCGCGGGCGGTCATCACGTCGTAGGTGTCGGCGACGGAGATGATCCGCGACAGCTCGGGAATGTCGTCGCCGGCGAGACCGCGCGGATAGCCTTTGCCGTCGATCCGCTCGTGGTGGGCGAGGATGATCTCGGCGACCGGTCCGTAGCCGTCGAGCGAGGAGACGACGCGGGCGCCCTGCTGCGGGTGGCGCTTGATCAGCATCCAGTCCTCGTCGGTGAGCGGCACGTTGGCCTTGAGGATGCGGTCGGGAAGGATGAACTTGCCGATGTCGTGCAGCAGCGCGGCGATGTGGACCAGCTCCTCCTCGCGGCGCGAGTAGCCGGCGCGCTGGGCGATCGCCCGCGAGTAGCGGGCGACGGCGGCGGAGTGACGGGCGGTCATCTGGTCGCGCAGGTCGAGCGTGCGCAGCATCGCGCTCAACATCCCGACCTGGAAGCTGGCCAGCTGCTTGCTGCGCAGCTCCAGCTCCTCGGCCCGCTGCTGGGAGACGAGCAGGGCGCCGAGCAGGTACTGGAAGGTGACGAGGACGACGCCGAAGAGGGCGATCCCGGCGATGCCGACGTGGATGTAGAGGTAGACGACGCCGACGGCCATCAGCGCCGCCGCGAGCTCGGAGGGCAGCAGCGGGACCAGCGCGGTGCGGACCTTGCGCAGGAAGGAGCTGCGATCGAGGTAGCAGGAGTAGGAGGCGATCATCGTGAAGTTGATCGCCAGCGCGAGCAGGAAGACCGCGAAGACGAGCGCGTAGAAGGCGGGCTCGGAGGTCGAGATGTCGGAGCCGGTGATCGCCCAGTGGAAGGCGAGGCCGGTGACCAGCGGGAACGCCGGCGTAGGTGAGGAGGTTGTTGAGCAGGCAGATGCAGAGCGTTGCGCTCAGCCGAGCCAGCCGATGAAGATCGTGAGGACGCCGATCACCGCGGCGGGCGGGCCGCCGAGGAGGACCATCGCGAGGACGATCGGCAGGAAGCTGCCGGAGAGCCTCACCTTCGAGGTCGTGGTGATCGCGGTCAGATCGCTGAAGACCGAGAAGGCGAGCAGGATCCCGAACAGGGCCGGATCCCAGTTGGCCGTGTTCGGCGGTCAGCACCGCCGTCGACGACGACCGCGACCAGACCGCCGACCTGGGCGGTGATGATCAGGTTGCTGGGGCGATTGCTAGCCATCTGCGGACCGGTCCGGCGCCTGGCCGTCTCGCGCTAGGGATTCCGCGTCCGCGGGCCATTCCCTGCGCAGGAAGCCGCTGCGCGTTCGGATACGCACTCGACATCGAAATTACGCCGCTCAGGAGCGCAATTCAAGAGCGATAGCCATATGACCGGCGGCGTGCAACGGGCCGGACAGGGCGAGAATCGGCTGAGAAGGTCCCGGCAAAACGGGCCCGAAAAAAGCGAAGGGCACCCCAGGTGGGTGCCCTTCGAAAACTCATGTCGAGCGCGGAGTTAGGCGCTCATCTGAAGATCTAGTGCTTGTAGCCCATGTCCTTTTCCTCCTTTAGTTGAAGCCCTCAGCTGTGCGCTGCTTTCAAAATCCTTCAAATCGCTGGCAACTTTGTAGCACAACTTTGCCGAAACTTGTGCATCTGCAGGAAAACTTGTGCAGAAATGCAGTAGGACAGGTGTCTAGCTATGCGTAAACGAGGCCTGTTCGACCCGCTGCGACGCTCGACGTTCCGCCGGCTCGCGACGACCTACGCGGTCAACGAGCTGGGCGACTGGATGGGGATCATCGCCCTCTCGGTGCTCGTCTTCGACCGCACCGACAGCGCCCTGGCGACCGCCGGCCTCTTCCTCGGAACCCGCTTCCTGCCGGCCCTGGCGGCGCCGATCCTGGTCACCCGGGCGAGAACGGCCGCCGCCGCGATTCGCCCTGCCGGTCATCTATTGCGGCGAGGCCGCGGCCTTCGGCGCGCTGGCGCTGCTGGCCGGCAACTTCTCGCTTGCCGGCGGTGATCGTGGTCGCGACGGTCGACGGCGCCCTGGCCCTGACCGGCCGATCGCTGACCCGCGCCGTGGTCGCCGCCCTGCTCGAGCCGACCGGCGAGCTGCGCGCCGGCAACGCCCTCCTCAACGTCGCCTTCACCGGCGGCGCCGCGCTCGGCCCCGGTCTCGCCGGCCTCGTCGTCGCCGGCTTCGGCGTGCAGACGGCGCTGCTGCTCGACGCCGTCTCCTTCTACGTGATCGCCTGGATCCTGCTCACCGCCGGTCCGCTGCCGCAGGCCGAGCCCGAACCCGGCCGGATGCGCGACCGCGTCCGCGCCGGCGTCGCCTACCTCCGCGAAAAGGTGGTCCTGCGCCGGCTGCTGATCGCCCAGGGCGCCGCCTTCGTCTTCTTCGCCGCGGTGATCCCGGTCGAGGTGATCTACGCCAAGCAGACGCTCGGCACCAGCGACTCCGGCTACGGGCTGATGCTCGCCAGCTGGGGAGTCGGGATGGTCCTCGGCAGCTTCCTCTTCGCGGCGGTGCAGGAAGATGCCGCTCGCCTACCTGCTCCTCTTCAGCACCCTCGCGGTCGGCGCCGGCTACCTCGGCCTCGCCGCGGCGCCCACCCTCGCCCTCGCCTGCGCCGCCTCGGTGGTCGGCGGCGCCGGCAACGGCGTCCAGTGGGTCTCGGCGATCAGCGCCGTCCAGGAGCTGACCGCCCAGGGCATGCAGGCGCGGGTGATGAGCGTCCTCGAGTCGATCGGAGCGGCGATGCCCGGGGTGGGATTCGCCATCGGCGGCCTGATCGCCACCGTCGCCAGCCCCCGCGCGACCTTCCTCGTCGCCGGCCTGGGGGTCTTCGTGATCGTCGCCCTGGTCGCGCCGATTCTTGGCTCCAATTGGCCTGAACGCATGACCGCCCCTGATTCATCCGTGCTTGACGGGGGTAACGACATTGTGCTGGAGTTGATTCCCGGGAGGCCCAGTCCGCGCAGTCCGATCTGGAGGTTGAACGTTGAAGAAGCTCTGTGCTGTAGCTTGCGGTATTCGGACTTGCAGCGGTCTCGGCTCTTGGACTGGCTGCCTGTGGCAGCGGCGGAGCAGCAGCAGCGGCGGCTCGGGAGGCGGCAAGGAAGGCGGGACTCTCAACGTCACCTACGCCTCCTTCCCCGACTACATGGACCCCGCGCTCTCCTACACGGCCGAAGGCTGGACGGCGATGGGCGAGGTCTACATCCCGCTGCTGACCTACAAGCACGCCGAACGGCGCCGAAGGCAGCGAAGTCGTTCCCGGCCTGGCCAAAGAAATGCCGAAGATCACCAACGGCGGCAAGACCTACACCCTCTTCCTCCGCCCCGGCCTCAAATACTCCGACGGCACGCCGGTCAAAGCCTCCGACTTCCCCTACGCGGTCGAACGCATCTTCAAGGTCAACTCCGGCGGCTCGCCCTTCTACACCAGCATCGTCGGCGCCGAAAAGTTCGCCGAAACGAAGAAGGGCGGCATCCCCGGGATCAAGACGAATGACAAGACCGGCGAAATCGTCATCACCCTGACCAAGCCGCGCGGCACCTTCACCAACGAGCTGGCGCTGATGTTCGTCGCTCCGGTCCCGGCCGGGCACGCCGAACGAAGACCTCTCGGCCAACCCGCCGCCGGGCACCGGCCCGTACATGATCACCAAGTCGCAGCCCGGCCGCGGCTGGGAATACGAACGCAACCCCTACTGGGCCAAAGCCAACTCGAAAGCGATGCCCGAATACCCAGCGGGCCACGTCGACGGCGCCAAGGTCACGATCATCCGCAACCCGCAGACGCAGGTCAACGACATCGAACAGGGCAAGTACGACTGGATGCAGAACCCGGTGCCGGCCGGCTCGCTACACGGAAGTCAAAGAAAAATACGAAGGCACCCAGTTCCGCACCGAGCCGACGATCAGCACCTACTACTTCTGGATGAACACGACCAAAGCCGCCGTTCGACGACGTCAAGGTCCGCCAGGCGGTCAACTACGCGGTCGACCCGGCGGCGCTGGAACGGATCTACTCCGGCCAGATCAAAGGCACCCAGCAGATCCTGCCGCCGGGGATGCCGGGCTACAAGAAATTCGAGCTGTATCCCGCACAACATCGCCAAAGCCAAGGAAATGATCGAAGGAAGCGAACCCGTCGGACATGGACATCACGGTCTGGACCGACACCGAATCGCCGAACAACGAAGCCGGCGAATACTACGAAGGCGTGCTCAAGGAACTCGGCTTCAACACGAAGCTGAAAATCATCAACGCCGACAACTACTTCACGGTGATCGGCAACCAGTCGACGCCCGACCTCGACACCGGCTGGTCGGACTGGTTCGAGGACTACCCGCACCCGAACGACTTCTTCCAGCCGCTGCTGGCCGGAGAAAGCATCCTGCAGACCAACAACGGCAACTTCGCCAACATCGACGAACCGGCGCTGAACAAGGAAATCGCCAAGCTCGGCGAAGAACAGCTCGGGCCCGAACAGGAAGCGGCCTACGCGGAACTGGACGAAGAAGTACATGGAACAGGCGCCCTGGGCCCCGTACGGGACGCGGACCCTCGACACCTTCGTCTCCAGCGACATCAACCTCGAAAACATCATCTACAACCCGACGTTCGTCAGTACCTGACCAGCTTCGAATTCAAGATAGGCGCAGGAGCCAGGAAGCAAGACAGCGTGGCGATCGACCCCCAGCCGGAGGCTCGGCCGGGGGTCCCGGCGTCGCTCCCGGCGGCCCGAGGGAGCCTCGGCGACGCGGGCCCTGGTACCTCGCCTACAAGCGCTTCCTTCGCAACCGGCTCGCGGTCGCCTTCCTCGGCCTCTTCGTCCTGATCGTCGTCTTCGTCCTGGCGGCGCCGCTGTGGGCCGACCACGTCGCCCACACCGGCCCCAACGAGACCCACACGCTGGAGAAACTCCACGTCGGCGGCGAAGACGCGCGAAGTCGTCACCCCCGAAGGCCAGCCGATCGGACCGCAGTCTGTTCGGCGCCGGCGGCAAGTTCTTCCTCGGCGCCGACAGCCGGCTCGGCCGCGACGAGATGGTGCGGCTGATGTACGGCGGTCGCACCTCGCTGTTCATCGGCATCGTCTCCGGCCTGATCACGACGATCGCTCGCCGTCATCCTCGGCCTGCTCGCCGGCTACTACAGGGGCTGGGTCGACGCGGTCATCGCCCGCACCCTCGACGTGCTCTGGTCGCTGCCGGTGCTTCCTGATCGGGATCGCGCTGGGCGTCTCGCTGGCGGTCGGCGGCCTGAAGATCGGTCCGCTCGAACGATCGACGGCGGCTCGATCTGGATCCCGATCTTCGTGATCAGCATCTTCACCGTGCCCTACATCGCGCGGCCGATCCGCGGCGAAGTCCTGGCGCTCGGTGAGAAAGAGTTCGTCGAGGCGGCGATCGCCCAGGGCGCCGGCCCGCTGCGGGTGATGTTCGGCGAGATCCTCCCCAACCTCGCCTCGACGATCATCGTCTTCTTCACCCTCAACGATCGCCAACAACATGCTGTTCGAGGCCGGCGCTCTCCTTCCTCGGCGCCGGCGTGCAGCCGCCGAACTCCTCCTGGGGGACGATGATCTCGATCGGCGAGGAACTGCTGACCACCCAGCCGCTGCTGGCGATCATCCCCGGCGTGATGATCCTGCTGACGGTGCTCTCGCTGAACATCGTCGGCGACGGCCTCCGCGACGCCCTCGATCCGCGGTCGAAGGTCCGGCTCGAGGCGCACGCCGGGATGGTCGAGCCCGAGGGGGCGGCGGTCTGATGGCCCGCTTCATCGTCAGGCGCCTGGTCGGGATGGTCGTCGTCCTCTTCGCCGTCTCGGTGATCGTCTTCCTGATCTTCAACGTGATCCCGAACTCGCCGCCGGCGCAGCGGCTGGCCGGCAAGAACGCGACGCCCGGTCCTGGTCAAGAGCATCGAAGAAGAATGGGGCTTCGACGACTCGCTGCCGCGAGCAGTACGTGACGATGATGAAGAAGGTCTTCACCAACGAACTGATCTCCTACTCGCCGCGGATCTCGGTCGACGACAGGATCGTCGAAGGGATCCCGGCGACGCTCTCGCTCAGCATCGGCGCCGGCGATCATCTGGCTCTTCTTCGGCCTCCTGCTCGGCTACCTCTCGGCGATCAGAGCCGGCGGCTGGCTCGACAAGCTGCTCACCGGCATCTCGATCGCCGGGATCTCGATCCCGGTCTTCCTGATCGCCCCGGTCCTCATCTACTTCCTCACCTACAAGATCGAAATCTTCCCCAACGCGCGGCTACGTGCCGCTGACCGAAGACCCGTGGGGCTGGCTGACGCCATCTGATCCTGCCCTGGTTCACGCGTCGCGATCCTCTCGATCGGCTTCTACAGCCGGGTCCTGCGCTCGAACATGCTCGACGTGATGAACGAGGACTACGTGCGGACGGCGCGGGCCAAGGGGCTGAGCGAGCGCCAGGTGATGACCCGCCACGTGCTGCGCAACTCGCTGATCCCGATCATCACCCTCTTCGGACTCGACTTCGGCGCGACGATCGCCGGCACCGCGATCATCACCGAACTCATCTACAGCATCGAAGGCGTCGGGCTACTACGCGGCCGAAGCGGTCGACGAAACTCGAACTGCCGCCGATCATGGGCGTGACCCTCTACGGCGCCTTCTTCGTCGTCTTCGTCAACGCCCTGGTCGACATCGCCTACGCCTACCTCGACCCGCGCGTGCGGCTGGGAGCCTCGGCGTAATGAGCGCCGGCGCCGCTCCTCTCGGTCACGCGACCTGCGCGTCGGCTTCGCCACCGAAGGCGGGCTGCTGCAGGCGGTCGACGGGGTCAGCTTCGACGCTGCGGCCGGGCGAGGTGCTGGCGATCGTCGGCGAGTCCGGCTCGGGCAAGAGCGTCACCGCGCAGACGATCATGGGCCTGACGCGCTCGAAAAACGCGCGGATCGAGGGCTCGGTCGAGCTCGACGGCGAGGAGCTGGTCGAGGCCAGCGACGCCGAGCTGCGGCGGCTGCGCGGCGAGCGGATCGGCGATGATCTTCCAGGACCCGATGACCTCCTTCAACCCGGTCTACCGGCTCGGCGCGCAGATCGGCGAGGCGATCCGCGGCCCACCGCGACGACGTCTCCAAGAAGGAGGCGCGGGCCCGGGCGGTCGAGCTGTTCGAAGCGGTCGGCATACCCGACGCCGCCCGCCGCGTCGACGACTACCCGCACGAATTCTCCGGCGGGATGCGGCAGCGGGCGATGATCGCGATGGCGCTGGCGCTGGAGCCGGAGCTGCTGATCGCCGACGAGCCGACGACGGCGCTCGACGTCACGATCCAGGCGCAGATCCTCGAGCTGCTGGCGAAACTGAACCGCGACCGCCAGCTGGCGACGATCCTGATCACCCACGACCTCGGCGTCGTCGCCGAAGTCGCCGACCGGGTGCTGGTGATGTACGCGGGGCGGGTGGTCGAGGAAGGGACGCTCGACGAGATCTTCTACGACCCCCAGCACCCCTACACCTGGGGCCTGCTGGGCTCGCTGACCCGGCTCGACCGGCCGCGGCCGAAGCGGCTGCCGCAGATCAGCGGCGCTCCGCCCTCGCTGCTCGACCTGCCCGAGGGCTGCTCGTTCCGCCCTCGCTGTCCGCACGAGTTCGCCAAATGCACGGAGATGCCGGCGCTGGAGTCGCGCCTGACCGACGCCCCCGGACATTGCGACCGCTGCTGGCTGAGCTCGGAGCAGAAGCGGGAGAAGCGACAGGTGGCAGGGCAGATCGGCCTGGAGGCGCCGGCCTGATGGCCGCCGAGAACCTGCTCGAGGTCAACGACCTCGTCAAGCACTTCCCGATCAAGCGCGGGATCCTGATCGACCGCGAGGTCGATCAGGTGCGGGCGGTCGACGGGGTCAGCTTCTCGATTCCCCGCGGCCAGACCCTCGGCCTGGTCGGCGAGTCGGGCAGCGGCAAGTCGACCGCCTGCCGCGCGGTGCTGCAGCTGATCAAGCCGACCTCGGGCTCGATCCGCTTCGAGGGCCAGGAGATCGCCGGGCTCTCGCGGCGCAGGATGCGGCCGCTGCGGCGCGAGATGCAGATGATCTTCCAGGACCCCTACGCCTCGCTCAACCCGCGCAAACGGATCGGCCAGATCGTCGGCGATCCGCTCAAGCGGCAGGGGATCGCCTCGGGCTCGGACCTGCGCAAACGGGTGCAGGAGCTGCTCGAGCGGGTCGGGCTCGCGAGCGAGCACTACAACCGCTTCCCGCACGAGTTCTCCGGCGGCCAGCGGCAGCGGATCGGAATCGCCCGGGCGCTGGCGCTGCAGCCGAAGCTGGTGATCGCCGACGAGCCGGTCTCGGCCCTCGACGTCTCGATCCAGGCCCAGATCATCAACCTGCTCGACGACCTCCAGGACGAGTTCGGCCTCACCTATCTCTTCGTCGCCCACGACATCGGCGTCGTCCGCCACATCTCCGACCGGATCGCCGTCATGCACAACGGCAAGATCGTCGAGCAGGGGACCGCCGACCAGGTCTGCGAGCACCCCAAGGACGACTACACGAAGAAACTGCTCTCCGCGGTGCCGATCCCCGACCCGCGCGAGAGCCGGACCCGGCGCCAGGGCGCCGGCGCCGCCGGCTGATCCGTACCCTCGGGGCCGAGTGACCCTTCCCCTCTCGCCACCGATCAAGCCGCAGCTGGCGCTGACCCGCAAACAGCTGCCGGTCGGCGAGGAGTGGGCCTACGAGCCCAAGCTCGACGGCTTCCGGGCGATCGTCTTCGTCGACGGCGAGGACTTCCAGATCCAGTCGCGCGGCGGCAAAGACCTCGGCCGCTACTTCCCCGAGCTGAGCTTCGCGCCGGGGCGCTGGGTGCTCGACGGCGAGCTGGTGATCCGCGACGCCGACGGCAACCTCGAATTCGATTCCCTGCAGGAACGGATCCACCCGGCGCAGTCGCGCATCGAACTGCTCTCGAAGGAGATCCCGGCCGGCTACATCGTCTTCGACCTGCTGGCCGAAGGCGACGAATCGCTGCTGGAGACGCCGCTGGCGGAGCGGCGGCGACGGCTCGAGGCGATCGCCGGCGACCGCCGGGCTGGAGCTGACCCCGCTGACCGCCGACACCGAGCAGGCGGAGAAATGGCTGGGCAGCATCGAGGGCGTGATGGCGAAGCAGCTCGACGCCCCCTACATCCCCGGCAAACGCAAGGGGTTCGCGAAGGTGAAGCGCGAGCGGACGATCGACTGCGTCGTGATGGGCTGGCGGCCGGGCAAAGAGGAGGGCACGGTCGGATCGCTGATCCTCGGCCTCTACGACGGCGAGGACCTGCGCACCGTCGGCCACATCTCCGGCTTCAGCGCGGCGGCGAAACGCAGCATGCGGGCGCTGCTGGCGCCACTGGAGACGGGCGAGAGCGGCACCGCCGAGCCGAGCCGCTGGACCGGCGGCCGCGAGCTCGCCTGGGTGGAGCTGCGGCCGGAGCTGGTGATCGAGGTCGGGTACGACCACGCGGCGGCGGGGCGGATCCGGCACGGGGCGCGGTTCCACGCGTTCAGGGACGACAAAGAGCCGAGGGAGTGCAGGTTCGAGCAGCTGGACGAAGGGGGCTAGACAGAGCGGCTCTGGCGGGCGGGCTCCGGGGGGAGGCGCCTGCGGGCGAGGTGTTCGTTCTCGGCACCTCCCCCGGGCCAGCCCGCCGCGCAGGGCTCGACTTCTGGGAGCCGGCCGTCCGAGACGGAGCGGTCGGCCGCGGCGCGGAGCTTCAGGCGGTTGCGGCCCCAGCCGCTTGAGGGCTCGGGTGGTCGTGCTTGCGCTGCTCGGGCGTCATGTAGGCGCGGTTGCCGTACAGCTGCTCGTATCTGGGCAGGAGGTCGGGGCGTTTTTCCTCCAGCCAGGCGAAGAAGACGTCCTTGACCTCGTCGCGGAGGTGGAGGGCGACGCCGCCGAGGAAGGTGGCGCCGGCCTGCTTCGCCCGCTCGACGATCGGGCGGACCTGGTCGGGACTGTCGTTGATGCCGGGCATCAGCGGCGCGATCAGGACGCCGGAGTCGATGCCGCGGCGGCGCAGCTCGGCGACGGCGTCGAGCCGGGCGGCGGGGCTCGGGGTGTGCGGCTCGGTCGCCCGCCAGGCGTCCTCGTCGAGGGTCGGGACCGAGAGGTTGACCGAGACCGGCAGGCCGCCCTTCGCCATCCGCTCGTAGATCTTCACGTCCCGCATCGCCAGCGGCGACTTGGTCAGCACCGAGACCGGGGTGTCGCGCCTGCCTCCAGCGCCTCGAGGATCTCCGGCATCATCCGGTAGCGGCTCTCGACCCACTGATAGGGATCCGTGTTCGTCCCCAGCGCGACCAGCTCCCGCTTCCAGCTCGGCCGCGCCAGCTCCGCCCGCAGCAGCTCCGGCACGTTGACCTTGACGACGATCTCGCGCTCGAAGTCCCGGCCCGCGTCGAAGTCGAGGTAGGTGTGGGTGCGGCGAGCGAAGCAGAAGATGCAGGCGTGAGTGCAACCTCTGTACTGGTTGATCGTGTAGTCGAAGCCGTAGCTCCCACCGGGGACGTGGTTGAGCGCGGAGCGGGCGCGGACCTCGTGGAAGTTGATCCCCATCGCCTCCGGGGCGTCGAAGGTCCGCACCACCGAGCCGTCGCCGACTCCCGGCAACCGCAGGTCGTTCTCGACTCGCTGCTGATCCCATCGCATACGAACGTATGTTCGCATTGCGTTCGGATGAGGGCAAGCTGACCCTCTAGATGCTGGAGCCGGTCTCTTCCCGCTTGTAGGCCTCGAGCTGGCCGAGGGCTTTGGCCCGCGCTTTCGCGCGCAGCGGCGACAGCAGGGCGACCAGGGTGCCGCTCGGTCCCAGCGCCTGCTTTGCCCATTTGCGGAAGTCGAAGTCGTCGACGTGATCGGCGATCAGGCCGTCGGCGAAGCGGAACTTGGCCTGGATGTCGTTGACGACCGGGCGGCCGGTGGAGAACGTGTAGCGGGCGATCCAGTGGGCGGAGCCGGTCTCCTCCCCAGCCTCGTGCTCGTGCAGCTCGATCTTCAGATCCTTGGCGCGGCCGGTCAGCATCCGCCACATCGCGCCGATGTCGTCGCCCTCGAGGTCGCCGAAGGCGGGGTCGCGAAAGTGGGCTCCCGGCGCGTAACAGGCGGTCATCGCGGAGCCGTTGCAGTCGCCGAACGCCGCGTAGAAGCGCTCGATCGTCTCGCGGTTGGCGTCGGCGGACATCCCCGCCCTAGCCGCAGTGGGCCAGCTGAGCGCCAGATTCCTCAATTGGACCTGCGCCCTCGAGGTCGCAGTGCACCGCTATGCGGCAACAACTGCGACCTCGATTCGCGCTGCGCTACAATATCTGACGTGAACGTAAGAAAGAGATTTACCGGAGGCGCGGGGGTGAGCGCCGACCACGAGAACTACAAGTGGTGGGCTCTCTCCTGCACGAGCCTGGGGATGCTGCTGGTCGCGACCAACTCGGGAACGCTGATCATCGCCCTGCCGGACCTCGAGCGGGCGCTCGGGACCAGCCTGCTGGAACTGGTCTGGGTGATCCTCGCCTACATGATCTCCTCGACCGTGCTGGTCCTGACCGCGGGCCGGCTCTCGGACCTCTTCGGCCGCAAGTCGGCCTTCGTCGCCGCCTTCCTGATCTTCGGCGCCGCCTCGCTCGGCGCCGGTTTCGCCGCCGACGGCACCCAGCTGATCCTCTGGCGGGTCCTGCAGGGGATCGGCGGCGCCTTCATCTTCGCCAACGGGCCCGCCCTGGTCACCGACGCCTTCCCGCGCGAGCAGCTCGGGCTGGCGATGGGCACCAACACGATGGTCGCCGCGATCGGGCTCGTGATCGGGCCGGTGCTCGGCGGCGCCCTGGTCGCGATCTCCTGGCAGTGGGTCTTCTGGTTCAACGTGCCGCTGGCGATTGCCGGGGCGGTCTGGGCCGGGCTGATCCTGCGCGAGCTCTCCGCCCGCGACAAAGTTCGCGGCCTCGACCTCGGCGGCACCGCGACCTTCGTCGTCGGCCTCACCGGCCTCGTCTACGGGATCTCCCGCGGCGGCATCTCGGGCTGGGACAACTCGATGGTGATCGGCAGCCTCGCCGTCGCGGCGATCCTGCTGCCGCTCTTCGTCCTGATCGAGCACCGCGGCAGGGCGCCGATGCTCGACCTCTCGATCTTCCAGAACCGCCTCTTCGCGGCGGCGACCGGGGCGGCGTTCATCAACGGCCTCTCCCGCTTCGCCCTGCTCTTCATCTTCGTCTTCTACTACCAGGGCGCCCAGGGCGACGATCCGATCGTCGCCGGGATCAAGCTCGCGCCGATGGCGATCGGGATGCTCGTCGCCTCGCCGCTGGCCGGGATCTGGGCCGACCGCCACGGCTCCCGCACCCTGGCCGCCCTCGGCATGCTGACGACGGCGCTCGGCCTGGCGCTGATGACGACGCTGCAGGCCGACACCCCCTACTGGCAGGGAATGATCTGGCTGGCCCTGGTCGGGATCGGCTCCGGGATGTTCATGTCGCCGAACACGGCGGCGATGATGGGCACGGTGCCGACCGCGCGGCGGGGGATCGCCGCCGGCGCGCGGACGATGGTGCAGAACACCGGCGCCGTGATCTCGATCGCCTTCGTGCTCGCGATCATCACCGCGGCGGTGCCGAAACCGGTCCTCTTCAAGATCTTCTCCGGCCTCGCCTCGGGCCTGACCAGCGCCCAGCTCGACCCCTTCATCGCCAACATGCACACGGCGCTCTGGGTCCTGGCCGCGGTCTCGGTCCTCGGCGCCGGCGTCTCGCTGCTGCGGCCCAGCGACGAGAGCGAACCGAGCGCCAATCGCGAGCGGCGCCCCTCCCCCGCCCTGACGATCGAGGAGGCGATCGCCGAGGAGATCGAGGCGATGCCGTGAGCACGGCGGCGCGGGCGGAGCTCCGCATCGGCGACGTCGCCAAGCTGGCCGGGACGACGCCGCGGACGATCCGCTACTACGAGGAGATCGGGCTGCTGCCGGTCGCCGGCGGCCGCGAGCCCGGTGCTCACCGCACCTACGCCGAGGCCGACGTCGAGCGACTGACCGAGCTGCTGCGGCTGAAGGACCTGCTCGGCCTGTCGCTGGAGGAGCTGAAGCAGCTGGTCGAGGCCGAGGACGCCCGCGCGGCGCTGCGGCGCGAGTGGGCCGAGGGAGTCGAGGACCCGGCCCGGCGGCGGCAGATCCTCGAGGAGTCGCTGGGCCACACCGGCCGCCAGCTGGACCTGGTCCGCCGCCGCCGCGACGAGATCGCCAAGCTCGAAGCCGAGCTGATCGCGAGGCGCAAGCGCGCCCAGCAGCTGATGCGCGAGCTAGCCGTCGTCTGAGGAAGTGCCGGCGGTCTGCTCTTTGAAGTGCTTGCTGAGCATCGTCACCTGGCCCTGGTAGTTGGAACCGAGGCTGGCGCCGTAGAGGCGCTCGGCCGGGGCCTCCATCCATTCCAGGCCCAGCTTGCAGACCGGCTGGCGGTGCTCGACCATGAACGGCACGTCGCGGGCGCGAACCTCGAGCGCGGCGCGGCTGCCGGGGCGGACGCCCTCCGGGTCGTAGCCGAAGCCGGGGTCGAAGAAGCCGGCGTAGTGGGTGCGCAGCTCGCCGGCGGTCGGGTCGTAGGCCATCATCTCGGCGGCGATCTGGGGTGGGATGCAGACGCCCTCGGCGGACAGCAGCAGGTAGAAGATTTCGGGCTCGAGCACGACCCGGCCGCCGGGCTCGGGGTAGACCGGGTCCCAGAAGTCGGTCCAGCGGTAGGCGCGAACCCGGGAGAGATCGACCGGGAGGCTGTTCTTCTTTGCCCGGTAACCGACGGTGCGATCCCCGGGCCCGGAGAGATCGAGGCTGAGAAAGAGGCCGTCGGCGACGTCCAGCTCGGAATGGCCGAGGGCGTCGGAGCCGAGGTACAGCAGCGGCGACTGGTCCTGCAGGCCGCGGATCTGCTCGTCGCCGAGCCGCACCTCACCGCGGGCCAGCCGCAGCTGATTCAGCGAAAGGCCGGTCTTGACCTGGATCGCGAAGGAGCGGGGAACGACCTCGAGGTAGAGCTTGCCGTGGTAGCCGGCGCGGACGTCGTCGAAGCGGTGGTGGCGGTCGGTGATCACCCGGGTGAAGACGTCGAGCCGGCCGGTGGAGCTCTTCGGGTTGGCCTTCGCCCGCACCTCCTCGGGGAGCGCCAGCTCCTCGATCAGCGGCACCAGGTAGGGGCGGTCGCGCTCGAGCACGGCGCCGTCGCGGAGGTCGACTTTCTGGAAGGCGAGGCCGTCGACCTTCTCCTCGACCGTCGAGTCGACGTCCGGCAGGAAGGAGCAGCGCAACGCCCAGGCGAAGTCGCCGAGGCGGAGATCGATGCTGGCGGGCTGGATCGCCTCGGGCCGGATCCGGTACTCGCCCGAGCTGACCCACTCCCGCTCGATCGCCTGGTTGAGGGCCTGGGACGGAAAGACGCCGACGCTCGCACCGGGCTGCGGCGCACCCAGCACCGTCGCCCCCGCGCTTTGCGGCTCGTTCATCCAGCAGAGATTATTCGCCGCGCCTCCGCGATGCCGAGGTAGGGCGTCAGGGCGAATTCGAGCACCTCCGGCAGGAGTTGGTCGATCTGCTCCGTCTCGCCGGCGAGCACCCGCCGGCCGAGCAGCGAGGCGATGCCGCCGACGACGGCTTCGCCGGTCGCCTCGGGCACCTCACCGCCGCCGGGAGCCGCGGGGGCGTCCTCGCGCAGATAGACGACGAAGCTCTCGACCGCGGCCTGGTAGCGGTCGTAGACGCCGCGGCCGGCGCGCAGGCCTTCGACCAGGGAGATGCTGGCCAGGGCGGGGTCGGCGGCGAGGGTCTTCAACAGCGAGCCGATGCCGTCACGGATCCGCGGCGGCCACTGTCCTTTCTCGTGCCTGGCACAGGCAGCGAGAACCTGCTCCCTGATCCGCTCGATCGCCGCTTCGTAGGCGGCGAGGAAGCAGTCATCCTTACTCTCGAAGTGTTTGTAGAAGTCACTCTTGGAAACGGACGCCCTCTGACCTATGAGTGACACAGTGGTTTTCTGATAACCCACCTCATAGAGGACTTCAGTCAGCCCAGCGATCAGTCTCTCGCGCTGATTTCGGGCGACGAACTCGGGGGAAAGACCATGGCGTCCGCGGGGTAGTCGGTCCATTTCAGGCATTGGAGTCTGCCACCGTACTGTCACTCTGGTACCTTAAAGAAGCTTGACCAGTTTTTAAATTGAGACTTGTGAGTTTCTCGGTGCCCTTCGATCGAATCCAACTGAGCCAAGAGATCCTCGTCGCGGCGATCGGAGACAGTTGGCCCCAGGAGCAGATCGACGCGGTCGTCGAGTTGCTCGCCAACAGCGACGGCCGCTTCCCTTCCGGCGCCCGCAAGCTTCCGGCTGACCTGGTCCGCGCGGTCCAGCGCGAGCGGCTGATCGTGGCGGTGCTGAAGGCCGTCTCGGAACTTGGCTACGGGGGGACCAACGTCCAGGACGTGATCGATCGCGCTGGTGTCTCGCGTCCCACCTTCTACGAGCACTTCGCGAACAAAGAAGACTGCTTTCTCGCCGCCTTCGATGCCAGCGCCGAACGCCTGCGGGACAAGCTGGAGACGGCGGCGCTGCAGGGCGGAGGCGTCTGGCGCGATCGCATCCGCTTCAGCCTCGAAGCGCTGCTGCGGTTCGCCAGCGCCGAACCCGAGACCGCCCGAGCCCTGATCGTCGAGGCGCGGGCGGCGAGCGCCGACGCGGTGATGCGGAGAATCGAGCTGCTGGATCACTTCGCCACCTGCCTCGACGCCCAGGTCCGGGAGCTTCTTCCCGAGGCGCCGAAATTTTCCATGACGACCGCGATCGGCATCGTCGGCGGGGTCGAATCTCTCCTCTACGCCCGTCTCTGCAAAGGCGAGTTCGGCGAGCTCGAGTCCCTGCTGCCCTCGCTGATGTACTTCGTCGTCCTTCCCTTCGAAGGTCACGCGGTGGCCAGCGAAGAGCTTGCCGTCGAAGCTTCCTGAGCTACAGTCCGCCCGATGAGGTCGCCATGGAGCGCCCGCCTTGCCCTCGGGTACCTCTTCCTCGTCACGATCACGATCGGGCTGACGGCGGCGCTGGCGCCGCACACGTTCTACGACGACTTCCCGTTCGTCACCCACTGGGTCGAGCTGCTGCCCCCCTACAACGAGCACCTCGTCACCGACGTCGGCGGCCTCTACCTCGGCTTCGCCATCCTCTTCGCCTGGGCGGCCTGGACGCTCGACCGCACCCTGGTCCGCGCCGTCAGCATCGCCTGGCTCCTCCCCGCCGTCCTCCACCTGATCTTCCACGCCACCCACCTCGCCGGCTTCGGCACCGCCGACGCAATCGCCGAGCTCACCACCCTGGCTCTGCTGCTCGTACCGCCGCCGATAGCGATCTGGGCCACCGGCGCACCGGCGCCCTGACGCTGACAACGGAGAGGGAGGGATTCGAACCCTCGAGGCGGGTTAACCCCGCCCACGCGATTTCCAATCGCGCTCCTTAAGCCACTCGGACACCTCTCCGGGGTGCTCCCGAAAGCCTAGCTACGCGCTTCGGAAACCACGATCAGGTCCGCCGCAGCGCCGGGATGTTCGGTCGGATCGGGAGTGCGTCGACCTCGCGATAGTCGTCGAGGGGGATGACGATCGCTTCGGTTTCGGGAATCGGGGCGCTCGGGCGGTGGCCGCGCAGGCGCTCGTGGCTGCAGACGACGTAGCACCACTCCATCAGTCGCAGGCGGGCGTCGGGGTCGATGTCGGCGATCGTCGCGCCGACCAGGAAGGAGCCGTCGACCTCCCGGCAGCTGCGCACCTCGACCTGCGCGGTCACCTCGTGGCTTTCCCCGGTCGCGTCGTCCAGCTCGAGCAGCACCGCCGGGCGGTCGCCGACCGCCATCGGCGCCTCGGCGATCAGGCCCAGGCCGGAGGCGCTGGCGTCGACCAGCCGCGCCCGGGTGTGGCCGTCGGGAGAGAAGCAGTTGGCCCCGGCATCGCCCTCGAAGCGGTAGACGAGGCGCCGCTGGCGGCGGCGCCCCACCGCGAACAGGGTGAGCAGCATCCGCCGCAGCTCGAACAGACCCAGCAGCGGGACGATGATCGCGGCGATGCCCGGCAGGTCGTGGAGGGGCCCGATGCCGGCCAGGTCGAGCAATCGCATGACCGTCCCACCCGCCACCAGGATCGTGCAGAGGAGCACCAGCCGCAGCCTGCGCACGGCCGCGAGCCCGCCGCCGTCCCTGCCCTGCTTCGGCGTCACCTTGAAGGCGGTACGCCCGGGCCGCACGATGCAGCGCAGGGCGCGGGTGTAGATCTCCATCGTCAGCAGCTCGTAGTGGGCGGTCTCGCCGATCCGCATGTAGCCGCGAGCCAGCGCCGTGCCGGCGCTGAGGTTGAGCACGACCGCCGGCAGCCAGAGCGCCGCCAGCGCCACCACGCTGATCTTCATCGGCAGGTCCCCGGTCCAGAGGACCAGGGCCAGGGTGAGCATCAGCAGCAGCCGCATCGGCGGCGCCAGATAGGCGGCGAGGCTGGCGAAATAGGAGAGGCGCTGAAGCGGCCGCAGCTCACGCGCCCGCAGCGGCGACTCCGGCAGGGTGAAGACGGCGAGGTTGCCGCGAGCCCAGCGGTCGCGCTGCAGCAGGTAGCTGTCGAGGTCGTGCGGGGCCAGGCCCTGGACCAGCACCTCGTCGTGGTAGCGGCTCTCCCAGCCGTGGCGCTGGAGGCGGATGGTCGTGTGGAAGTCCTCGGCGATCGTCTCGGTCGCGACCCCGCCGATCTCCAGCAGCGCCTGGCGACGGATCAGCGCCGCCGAGCCACACCAGTAGGCGGCGCCGTGGCGGTCCTTGCCGGGGCAGACGACGCGGTAGAAGAGCGACTGCTCGTGGCGGCCGACCACGTAGTGCTGAACCGAGTCGTGGTTGAAGAAGTCGTGCGGGCTCTGGACCAGCGCCATCCGCTCGTCGTCGAAGTAGCCGACCATCGCGTCGAGGGCGTCGGGCATCGGCACATGGTCGGCGTCGAGCATCAGGACCAGCTCGCCGTCGGTGCGCGGCAGAGCCGCGTTGATGTTGCCGGCCTTCGCGTGGGAGTTGTCGGGGCGGACGAGGTACTCGGCGCCGGCCAGCGCGGCCAGCTCTGCCATCTCCGGCCGCCTGCCGTCGTCCAGCAGCCAGGTGGTGTGGGGATAGGTGAGGGCGCGGCAGCCGGCGAGGGTCGCCAGCACCACCTCGACCGGCTCGTCGTAGGTGCAGACGTAGACGTCGACCCGGCGTCCGGCCGTCGCGGCGGGGCGCTTGGCCGTCGGTCGCGACCAGGAGTACCAGGCGAGCGTGCCCAGAGCCCAGAGCCCGTATATCTCGGTCACCAGCAGCATCCCGAAGGCAAGCGGGCTCGCGCCCTGGCCGCTCCAGCCGATCCTCCAGGTCAGGTAGCCGACCCCCCAGACGAGGGCGGTCAGCGCCAGTCCGCGCAGCAGGCGGGGATGGCGGTCGAAGAACCGCCCGATTGGCGTCTGCTCACCACTGTTCACAGAGGACTGATCGGCAGCCCATGCCCCGCACTTGATCGCTGCATCCCTAGAATCAGCGCTCTGCGGAAGTCCCCGGAGGGGTGCCGGAGCGGTTGAACGGGGCAGTCTCGAAAACTGTTGGCGTCGCAAGGCGCTCGTGGGTTCGAATCCCACCCCCTCCGTCTCCCGTCGAGGTCGTAGTTGTCGCCGCATAACCGACAAGAACTACGACCTCGATCCAAGGTCGGCAATCTCGGCGACGCGGTTGCTCCCGGATGTCGAGAAGAAGAACGTTCGCGCTCCGGTGGCGGCGCTGGGTAGGGGTGAAGCGTCTTGTACTTTTTCGCTTCCGCGATCCGAGGACGAGCGCAGGCACTCCTCGAAAAAGTTAAGCGAAACCCCTACCCAGCGCCGCCACCGGACCCGACCGACCGCCGCTTCGCGAAGAACCCCCGCAGCAACGCCGCGCACTCCTGCTCTCGCACCCCCCGCACCACCTCGGGCCGGTGGTTGAGCGCCGGCTCGCCGAGCACGTCGAGGACGCTGCCGGCGGCGCCGGCCTTGGGGTCGGGGGCGCCGATAGACGACGGTGGGGATGCGGGCGAGGACGATCGCGCCGGCGCACATCGCGCAGGGCTCGAGGGTGACGTAGAGAGTCGTCCCGGGCAGGCGCCAGCCGCCCAACGCCTCGGCGGCGGCGCGGATCGCGAGGATCTCGGCGTGGGCGGTGGGGTCGCGGCGCAGCTCGCGCTCGTTGCCGGCCAGCGCCAGCGGCTCGCCGGCGCGGAGAATCGCGGCGCCGATCGGGACGTCGCCGTGGGCCTCGGCCAGGCGCGCCTGCTCGATCGCCAGGCCCATCGCCTCGCGGTCGGCGGCGGTGCGGGTGTCTCCGTTCATCAATCCGGGAGTATGTCCCCTACAACTTCGCGAGCACGGCGGTGTTAGGCAGAATGGACTCACTCGCCCGCAGGGGGGCTCGAGTCGGTCCACCACTCAAATGAGACGACTTCTTTCGATCCTTGCCCCCATGGCCGTGCTCGCCGCGCTCGCCACCGGCGCCGCGCCGGCGCCGGCGCGGACCGCGGTCGCCCAGGCGCACGGGTTCGCCCCGCGCCAGCTCGTCGTCAAGTTCGAAGGCCAGCGCTCCGGACGGGCGCTGGCGCTGCCGGCCGGGGCCGGCGTCCGCCAAGCGGCCGCGGCCCTGCGGCGCAACCCCCGCGTCGCCTACGCCGAGCCGAACTACGTCGCGACCGCCTCGGCGCTGGACGAAGCCCCGACCCTGGAAATCCCCAACGACCCGGGCACCCTGGAAGGGCCCGCCGAGGCGGCGGCCTCGATCGGCGACTGGACCTTCAAGCAGTGGAACTTCCTCGGCTGGGAAGGGACGCGCGACGGCGCGGCTACCGATCTCCCCCGGCGGCATCGACGCGATCGACGCCTGGCGGCACCTGGCGGAAGTCGGGCGGCCGGGAGCCGAAGGCGTCACCGTCGCCGTCCTCGACACCGGCATCGCCTACCGCTCCGAGGGCACCAAGTTCGCGCGCAGCCCCGACTTCACCTCGGCGCAGTTCGTCAAGGGCTACGACTTCGTCGACAAGGACCGGCTGCCGCTGGACGAAAACGGACACGGCACCCACGTCGCCGGCACGATCGCCGAGAAGACCGGCAACGGGATCGGGCTGACCGGCCTCGCCTACCGCGCCAAGCTGATGCCGGTGCGGGTGCTCGACGCGCAGGGCCGCGGCGACGCGACGACGATCGCCAAGGGCATCCGCTTCGCCGTCGCCCACCACGCCAACGTGATCAACATGAGCTTCAACTTCGGCTGCGGCAAGAAGGTGCCGATGGTCGACGAAGCGCTGCGCGAAGCCTACGCGCGGGGTGTCGTCGCGGTCGCCTCCGCCGGCAACATCGGCTCGGAGAGCTGCGTCTCGGAGCCGGCGACCGGGCCGCGGGTGATCGCCGTCGGCGGCACCACCGAGGGTGGCTGCCTCGGCGACTACTCGCTCTCGGGAACCGCGATCGACGTCGTCGCCCCCGGCGGCGGCACCCCGCTTCCCGGCTGCGCGTCGGTCTCGGCGCGGCCGATCTACCAGGTGACGCTGAAACCGGGGACGACCAACGAATTCACGATCCCCAGCGACTACGTCGGCACCTCGATGGCCGCGGCGCACGTCTCCGGCG
Organism: uncultured Solirubrobacterales bacterium; assembly: GCA_963739875.1. GTDB lineage: Bacteria > Actinomycetota > Thermoleophilia > Solirubrobacterales > 70-9 > VAYN01. The sequence goes on along the minus strand of CAVUCD010000005.1, from coordinate 66,853 downwards.
TCGCCGCGATGGTCCTCGCCAGCGGCGTCCTCGGGCCGCAGCCGACCCCGCAAGCACGCGTCGTCGCCGTCACCAGGCGGCTGCGCAGCACCGCCCGCAGCCTGGGCCTACCGGCGACCCAGCAGGGCGCCGGCCTGATCGACGCCGCAGCGGCGACCGAACCGCCCCCTGAACGACTGAAACGGACGCACCTGCCTGAGGGTGTCGGACCAAGCAGATCAAGGACGCAGGGAGCGCCGCGTGCTCGCACGCGAGCGACTGAGGACGCCGAGATGCGCCGGTCAGCCGCCCTCAGGTGGTGCGGACGATGATGACGCTGCACGGCGCGTGGTGGGAGACGTTGTTGGGGACGCTGCCGAGCAGGTAGCGGCGAGCGCCGGTCATCCCCTTGTTGCCGACGACGATCAGGTCGGCGTCGGTCTGTTCGGCGACGTTGAGGATCGCCTCGGCCGGGTCGGCCTCGACCGGGTGGGTCTGAACCTCGATTCCCTCTTTGCGCGCCAGCGCCGCGGCGGCCTCGAGCACGAGGTTGACGTCCTCGCGGGGCCCGATCTGGTGCTGGACGTCGGCCGGCGCGTCAGCCTGCTCGTCCTGAACCCGGCGCTTGGAGACCGGCGCGTAGGCGCTGACGATGCTCAGCCGCGCCCCCGCCAGCTTGGCGAGGTCGATGGCCTGACGAACAGCCTCGGCGGCCGTCTCCGAGCCGTCGGTTCCAACCACGATACGAGTGAACACGCCCGCCTCCCTCTGCTCGGTCTGCTCTGCCGCTGGACGCGGTAGATACTAAGTGACCGCCCGGAAGCCCGTGGGATTTCCGCGACTCGCTATCGCCGGGTGTGGGCGGGAAGTCCGTGAAATCCGTCACCGAGGATTTCGGTCGGCGTCGTGCTCAGGCGCACGATCGCGATCGCGATCGAGGCCAGCAGGCAGATCGAGCAGCACCGCCATTCCCGCTTTCCAGATCCAGGGCACGCGGGCGAAGAGTAGTCACGACCACCGAATGCTGGTTAGGGTAGGCGCGATGGGGCTGGAGAGGGTGGTCGACGGGGTCTGGCTGCTGCGGGGGGACTTCCGCGGCGCGATGAACATCTACCTGCTCGAGGACGGCGACGGCGTCGTCGCCTTCGACGCCGGGACGAAGGGGATGCGCAAGGCGGCGAAAGCCGAGGCGGAGCAGCTCGGCGGGCTGAAGCGGGTCGTGCTCGGGCACGCTCACGCCGACCATCGCGGCAGCGCGCCCTACCTCGACGCACCCGTCTACTGCCACCCCGACGAAGTCGCCGACGCCGAAAGCGACGCCACGATCGCCCCCTACATGGACCTCTCGATGCTGCCGGTGGCGCCGGTTCGCTGGATCTACCCGACGCTGCTGCGGCGCTGGGACGGCGGTGCCGTGAAGATCGCCGGCACGGTGATCGAGGGCGACGAGGTGGCGGGCTTCGAGGTCATCCACTTCCCCGGCCACGCGCCGGGGCTGATCGGCCTCTGGCGCGAGAGCGACCGGGTCGCGATCGTCAGCGACGTCATCTACCTGGTCGACTCGGCCCGGCTCAAACCGCTGCCCGAGGGCGAGGCCAGCGTCCCCCACCCGGCCTGGGCCTGGGACCACGCCAAGGCGAAGGAATCGGTGCGGCGGCTGGCGGCGCTGGAACCGAGGGTCGTCGGCACCGGACACGACCGGCCACTGCGCGGGGACAACCTGCGCGAGACGCTGGAACGTGCCGCCGAGCGGTACTGATCCCGTAGCGACGATCCGAAAACAGGCGTGCGCGGGGGTTTGCCGATAGTCGCTAAGTTGCCAGCCTGATGATCGGGACCTACGCCTCGGCGGCGCTGATCTGCGCCGCCTCGCTGCTGGTGGGTCGCGCCCTGCTCTCGCTGGCCGGGCGGCGAGACCTGGTCGTGGCTGGAGCCGGCCGTGGGCTTCGGCGCGATCCTCACCGTGACCGGGGTGCTGGCGCGGGCACCGGGTCACGGGACCAGCGCCACGCTCGGCGTCGTGGCGCTGATCCTCGTCGCGGCGGCGGTTGCCTGGCGGCACCGCTACGAGGCCGCCGGGCGCGGTGCGAATCGGGGTCCCGGTCGCGCTGGCGATCCTCGTCGCGCTGGCGATCCCGTTCGCGATCAGCGGTCGCTGGGGCCTGCTCGGCGTCGGCTTCAACAACGACCTCGGCCTGCACCTGGCCTGGGCCGAGTGGCTGCGCAGCGGCTTCGGGCCGGCGCCGGACCCGGGCTATCCGCTCGGTCCGCACGGGCTCGCGGTGGCGACCGCGGCGGTGCCGGGAATCGGGCTCGGGCAGGCCTTCGTCGGCGAGATCGTCGCGATCGGCGTCCTCACCGGCCTGACCGCGCTCGGCGCGCTGACCGAGCTGCGGACCTGGCGGCGGGTCCTCGCCGCGGCGATGGTCGCCGTCCCCTACCTCGCCGCCTCCTACTTCGCCCAGGCCGCCTTCAAGGAGACCGCCGAGGCGCTCTTCGTCCTCGCCTTCGCCGTCTTCCTGCTCGCCCCCGGGGCGCCGCCGGCGAGCTCCTGGCCGCGGCTCCGCTTCGCCCTGCCGGCGCTGGCGCTGCTCGGCGGCATCTTCTTCGCCTACAGCTTCGCCGGGCTCGCCTGGCCGATCGCGATCCTCGCCCTCTGGAGCCTGACCATCCCGGCGGTGCGGCGGGCGCTGCGGCCACGGGCGCTGCTGCGCTTCCTGCTGCGGCCGACGACGCTGATCGCGATCGCCGTCCTCGCCGGCCTCGCGGTCGCTGGCGCTCGTCGGTCCCTTCGGCTTCGCCAGCAGCTTCAAGCAAGGTCGCCGGCAGCAACACCTACGGCCCGGTCTCGCCGCTCGAGGCGCTGGGGGTCTGGCCGGCGGCCGACTACCGGCTCGAAGCCGCCGGCGGCGCCGCGCTGCCCGGGCTGGCGGGGACGATCGCGGTGCTGGCGCTGCTGGTCGGCGTCGCCTGGTGGGTCGAGCGCCGCGAAGCGACGATCCCGATCGCCCTCGGCGCCTGCGGCGCCCTCTACCTCGCCTCGCTCCCCTCCAGCGGCGACTACTCGCAGGCCAAGGCGCTGATGATCGCCGCCCCGCTGGCGATGCTCGTGATGATTCGCCCCCTGCTCACCGAGTTCCCCGGCCGACGGGCCGATTCGTCGTCCCAGGCGCAGCAAATCGGCCCGTCGGCGGGAAGGTTCGGGGGGCTGGTGCGGGTCGGCTGGGCGGTGTTGGCGGTGGCGTTCGTGGGGGGGTCGATCTACTCGAGCTTCCTGGTCCTGCGGGACGCGCCGGTGGGCCCGCCCGGGCACGGGGCCGAGCTCGAGGCGTTCATGCCGATCGTCCACGGCAAGCCGGTCCTCTACGCCGGCCAGGACCGCTACGCCGCCTACAACCTGCTCGGCGCCGACACCCACGTGCCGCTGGTCGAGTTCCCCGACCCCGCCGTCTCCCCCAACTCGGAAAAGCCGTTCGACACCGGCGACGCCTACAGCCCGATCGACTTCGACTCCTTCAACCGCGGCACGCTCGACCGCTTCCCCTACGTGATCACCAGCCGCGCCGCCTGGAACAGCCAGGCGCCGCCGAACTTCAAGCGGGTCGCCGCGACGCCGTCCTTCGTCCTCTGGAAGCGGACCGGCCCGACCCCTGAAAACCGCCACGTCCTGCTCGAGGGGACCGAGGCGGGGGCGTATGCGGGCTGCGCCTCGCCGGAGATCCGCCTGCTGCTCGCCAACCCCGGTCGCGCCTCGCTCTTCCCCGGCGCCGTGATCGGCTCGAAAGGAAGCTGGGACGAGGGCAGCGTGCTCGGGACCGGCGCCGAAACCTCGCAGCGGCTCAACCTGCCGGCCGGCGAATGGAACCTCTCGATCCAGTACTTCTCGCCGTTCGACCTGACCCTCACCGCTCCCGGCTTCCACGAACCGCTGATGGCGGCGCTCGACGGGCAGCGGCCGAACACGATCAGCCTCGGCAACAACGGCCAGTACTGGCCCGCCGGCCGCTACGACAGCAAGGGCGGCGAGACCCGCTTCACGCTCACGACCGCCGGCGCCAGCACCCTGCAGAGCCTCAGCGGCTACGACGGCAAGGCCTACGTCGGCGAGCTGGTCGCCGTGCCGGCGAAGCCCCACAAGATCGTGCCGCTCTCGAAGGCCTGCGGCGGCTGGATCGACTGGTACGAATCGCCCGAAGCGCCTTAGGGCGGGAGCTGACGGAGAGGCCTGGCGAGGAGGGGTTGGGTGTTCCCCCTCACTTGCCTGACTGGCTGGATCGCCTAGGGCCGTCCGAGGAGGTTTGCCGGCCAGCGGCACAAAACGTTCGGAGGGACACCCAACCCCTCCCCACGAGGACTCCCCCCAGCTTCCGAAGCAAGAAGCTTCCGTGGCAGGAGAAGCTCTCCGAAGGACGGAACCTCCCGATCTGTTCCTGTGCTTGTGGTCCGGTCCCGCGACAGCTAGAGGTCTCCGAAGCTGATTGGCGAGATGGAGGGACGGGTGTTCCTCCGAACGTTTTGTGCCGCTGGCCCAGAGACCTCCCTCGGACGGCTTTACGCGATCCAGCCAGTCAGGCAAGTGAGGAGGAACACCCGGCCCTCCATCCCCCTAAGCCGCTTTGGCCGCCATCCGCTCCGGGCTGACCCGGACCACATCCCAGACCAGATCGAGCTTCTCCAAGCCGTCGATGACGAGAGCCGAGATGTCCACCTGGTAGCGGCCGAGGCCGTGGGTGGCGGAGGTCGGGAAGGCGTGGTGGTTGTTGTGCCAGGCCTCGCCGAGGGTCGGGATCGCGATCAGGGCGAGGTTGCGGGACTGGTCGGTGGTCTCGAAGTCGCGGTTGCCGAAGACGTGGCAGAGCGAGTTGATGCTGTAGGTGAAGTGGTGGAGGACGAAGACGCGGACGAGGCCGCCCCAGAGCAATCCGGTGACGGCGGCGAAGAGGGTGCCGCCGATCACCCAGCCGAGCGCGAAGGGGATCAGCAGGCCGAGGATCGCCCAGTAGATGAAGGTGCGGTCGACCCAGCTGACGACCGGGTCCTTGAGCAGGTCCGGCGCGAAGCGCTCCTTGTTGCCGCGCTGGGTGTGGATGAAGAGCCAGCCCATGTGGGCGTGGAAGAGGCCCTGCATGGCGCCGCTCCAGCCGTGGCCGTGGTCGACGTGCGGGCTGTGCGGGTCGCCCTCCTCGTCGGAGAAGGCGTGGTGCTTGCGGTGGTCGGCGACCCAGGAGATCACCGGTCCCTCGATCGCGGCCGAGCCGAGGATCGCCAGCAGCCCGTGCAGCCAGCCGTCGAGGTCTTGAAGGCGCGGTGGGTGAAGTGGCGATGGAAGCCGACCGTGATCCCGAGCCCGGTGAGGACGTACATGCCGAGGAAGAGGAAGACGTCGCTCCAGTGCAGCGCCTTGCCCCAGACCTGCCAGCCGGCGAAGCCGATGGCGAGGAAGGGGATCACCGTGACCAGGCCGGTGATGATCCGGTCGCGGGTCTCGTTCTCGACCGGCTGGATGTCCGAGGGCAGCGGTCCTGCGGTTGACGACATGGGCGCGATGATAGGGATCAAAGCTGAAGAAATCGTGACGCCGATAGAGTTGGCGGCGATGCCGTTCGCGAACACCGCTCCGCTGCGCCGGGAGATCGAAGCTCGGCTCCCCGAGCGCCCCTTCACGGTCGAGTTCTGGGACGGGACCAAGCTGCCCTCGACCACTGGCGAGCGGCCCCACCTTCAGCGTCAACTCGCCGCGCGCCGCGGCCCACGTGCTGCGAGCGCCGGGGCAGCTCGGCCTCGGCCGCGCCTACGTCAGCGGCGAGCTCGAGGTCGACGACATCGACGCCGTGATCGAGCTGCTCGACGGCTGGAAGCCGCCGGCGCTCGACGGCGCCGACAAGCGGGCGCTGCTGCTCGGCGCCGTGCGCGCCGCCGGCGTCATCAAGCCGCCGCCGCGGCCCACCTCCGAGCTGCGTCCCAGCGGCCGCCGCCACAGCAAGGAGCGCGACGCCCGCGCCGTCCGCCATCACTACGACGTCTCCAACGAGTTCTTCGAGCTCTTCCTCGGCGAGACGATGGTCTACAGCTGCGCGATCTTCTCCCGCGGCGCCACGACGCTCAAGGAGGCGCAGGAAGAGAAGCTGGAGATGGTCGCCCGCAAGCTGGAGCTGAAGGAGGGCGACCGCGTCCTCGACGTCGGCTGCGGCTGGGGCGGCTTCCCGCTCTGGGCGGCGACCAAGCACGGCGCCACGGTCGTCGGCATCACGCTCTCGCCGCCGCAGGCCGAAAAGGCGCGGCAGCGGGCCGAGGAGGCCGGCGTCGCCGACCGCGTCGACGTGCGGGTGATGGACTACCGCGACCTCGCCGGCAGCGGCGAACGCTTCGACGCGATCGCCAGCATCGGCATGGTCGAGCACGTCGGCTCCGCCAACATCGACGTCTACGCCGAGACCCTGGCCGGGCTGCTGGAGCCGGGCGGGCGCCTGCTCAACCACGGCATCACCCGCCTGCGCCACGGCGACGGCGAGGCGGGGCCGTTCTCCGAGCGCTACGTCTTCCCCGATGCCGCCCCGCTGCACCTCTCGCGCAACCTGCTGGCGCTGGAACGGGCCGGCTTCGTCACCCGCCACGTCGAGGAGTTCGGCGCCGACTACGCGGAGACGCTGAAGCACTGGGCCGACAACCTGGACGAGAACCTCGAGCAGGCGACCCGCCTCGCCGGCCCGGAGCGGATCCGCGTCTGGCGCCTCTACCTGCGGGCGGCCCGCAACGGCTTCCTCAGCGGCTTCACCTCATCTACCAGGCCCGCTGCACGCTGGGTATTTAGCGTCCGTTAGACCGGGAAGCCGGACGTGACGTCGGCAATCGCCCAATCGGCACCGGCCGCTTCCTGTTCGGCGACGCGAGTAGGCGCCGGTGGCGACGCCGACGACCTTGATGCCGGCGCCGTGGCCGGCCTTGACGTCGCGGGGGGTGTCGCCGACGGCGATCGTCGCGTCGAGGTCGAGGGGGCTGCCGGAGACCTCTCCCCCGCGCTCGATCGCCCGCCTGGTCAGCTCGGTGCGGTCGCGGGAATCGGAGCCGTAGCCACCGAAGGCGAAGTAGCGGTTGAGGTCGGCGCGGGCGAGCTTGATGTGGGCGGCCGATTCGATGTTGCCGGTGACCAGGCCGAGCAGGACGCCCTGCTCGGCGAGGCGGGGGAGGATCTCCTCGATCCCCGGCATCACCCGGTAGCCGTCGGACTCCGCGACCGCCTCGGCGAGGTGGCCGAGGTAGCCGGCGATCGCCGCGGCCCGCTCGCTGTCGCTGCCGTCGCGGCCGATCACCTCGCGGAAGACGATCTCGGCGATTTCGGGGTCGGTCATGCCGGCGTGGGTGTGCTCCTCGATGTTGGCTTCGACCCCGTACAGCTCGAGGAAGGCGCGCTGCCAGGCGACCGCACCGGCGCCGCCGGTGACCAGCAGCGTCCCGTCGATGTCGAAGAGCACGGCGCGGATCACGCCGGCGAACCTAACGCGGAACGGCGCCGCCGTGCAGATCGGCGCGATGCGAGCGAGAGCTGACCGAGGCGATCGCGGAGCCGCGGGCGAAGTGGCGGCGGTGCCTGCGCGCAGCGGGCGGGCGCGGCCTGGGGCATGGCGCGGCAGAGGTTGCCGAAGCGATTGGCCCGGCGCCGGCCGCGAAGCCGGTGGCGGTCCCGTTGCCGGCCAGGGAGGCGGTGAAGGTGCCGGCGTCGCCGCGGACCCGCAGCGTCGCCGTCTTGGCGCCGGCGCTGTCGGGGGCGAAGCGGACGCGAACCAGGCATTCGGAGCCGGGCGCGAGCGAGGTCGCCGCTGCATTCGTCGCCGGCGAGGGCGAACTGGTCGAGGTCGGCGCCGACGATCGCGACGCTGTCGAGGTCGAGCGGGGAGCTGCCTTCGTTGCGGACGGCGAAGCTGTGGGCGGTGCTCTTGCGTCGCCGGCGGCCTGGCCGCCGAAGTCGAAGGCGGACGGAGCGAGGGTCACCGCGGCGGCGACCCCTTCGCCGTGCAGCATCACCATCGTCCCGTCTTCGCCGTCGCCGAAGAAGGCGAGGCGGGCGACCTTGGGGCCGGGGCTCTGCGGCGTCAGGCGGACGTGGGCGGTGCAGGCTCGCCGCCGGCAGCAGCTCGGCGCCGCTGCAGCTCTCGTCGAGCAGCCGGAAGCTGCCCGAGTCGCCGCCGGCGACGATGCCGATGAAGAACCCGGCGGGAAGGTTGCCCGAGTTGGTCAGGGTGATCGTCTGGATCGGGCCGGCGCCGCCGACGGTCGCCGAGCCGAGGTCGATCGGGTTTTCGGTGGCTTCGACGTTCGGCGCGGCCGCCTTCGCCGCTGAGCCCGGCCGAGAAGACGCGTGCCGTTCGAGCGAGGCCTGCAGTTCACCCGCGTAGCGCGAATCGCTTCGCGCGGGCCGAACTGCGACTTCCAGGGAGCAGGACTGGCCCGGTTCCAGCCGAGTTCAGCGACCGGCAGTTGCTGTTTCCGGTCCAGAAGGGAACGTTGCCGCCGGGGTTGGGGATTTCGATGTTGCCCAAGCTGCGCGGCCGCTTCGCCGCTGTTGGTCAGCTGGAAGGTGAAGCTGGCCGTTTTCGTGGAGCCGACTGGATGCCGAAGTCGTGGCTCGGCGGCGAGAAGGTGAGTTCCGCGGCGACGCCGGTGCCGGAGAGTTCGACGTACTCGCTGGGCAGGTTCCAGAAGTCCAACGCGCAGCGTCGCGTGCTCTTCGCCGACGCTCTGGGGCGAGAAGTAGATCCCAAACGTGCAGCTGGCGCCGGAGGAGACGACGCCGCAGCTGTATTCGTTGACGGTGAAGTCGCCCGCGTCGGCGCCTTCGATGCCGAAGTTCTGGACCAAGAGCGATTCTTCGGTCACGTTGCTGAGTTCGACCGTCAGTTTTTCCGACGATTCCTCCCACCGTCGTCTTCGGGAAGGTCGAGCTCGTCGCAGCCAGCGGCGAGCCGCTGCTCGGCGGGGCGGCGAGGCTCGGCGCTGGGCAGCGCCGCGGCGAGCGAGGATCAGCGCGGCGAGGGCAAGGACGGTGGCGCCGATCGGCCTCGGCAGGGCGGGCTTTGACATGCCGGCCTCATCGGGCAGGGGACGCGATCGCTTGCCTTTTGGATGGGATCTTCCAACTAAAACTTGGTAGCGCCGAGGCAGCGCTACTCGTGCTCGAGCAGGTCGCGCTGGCTGAGCGTGTAGAGCAGGCCCAGCGAGGGCAGGACGAGCACGGCGGCGACGGCGAAGACGACGAAGACGATGTCCAGGGTCGGGTCGGGGGCGGCGGCCTGGTCGATCCGCAGGCTGGTCGGCAGCAGGTAGGGGAACTGGGCGACGCCCCAGCCCCAGATCACGGCGACGACGGCGCCGGCGGCGAGCGGCCGCAGCGGCTTGCGGCCGCCGCGCAGCAGCACCGCCAGCAGGCCGATCCCGCAGAGGACCGAGAGGATCACCAGCGGCAGGCCCTGGCTGGTCAGGCGGTCGAAGATGTAGCGCGCTTCGGCGTGCAGCTCGATCAGGCCGAGCGCCGCCGCGAGCCCCGCGACCGCCGCCGCCGCCAGCGCCCGGCGGACGAAGTAGCGCTCGAGATCGGCTTCGCCGGCGCGGCGGGCGTCGCCGACGAGGAAGACGGCCGAGAGGTAGGCGCCGCTGGCGACGAACATCGCCCCGGTCAGCAGCGGCAGCGGCTCCAGCCAGCTCGAGAAGGCGTCGCCGTTGCCGGCGGCCGGCACGTTGCCGGAGGCGATCGCGCCGACCACGGCGCCCATGAAGAACGGGGTCAGGACCGAGGAGAGGGCGAAGGTCGCGCCCGCCGCCCGCCGCGCCGCGAGGCCCTCGATCGACTTGCGGAAGGCGAAGCCCGAGCCGCGCAGGACGATCCCCACCGCGGCCAGCGCGAGCGGCACGTAGAGGGTCGACATCACCGCGCTGAAGGCCGGCGGGAAGGCGGTCCAGAGGACGACGAGGATGAAGATCAGCCAGACGTGGTTGGCCTCCCAGACGGGGGTCAGCGAGCGCTGGATCAGCGCCCGCGGCCGCTCCCCCTTCTCCGCGTCGCCGGCGATCAGGTCCCAGAAGCCGCCGCCGAAGTCGGCGCCGCCGAACAGCGCGTAGAACGTCGCCCCGACCCAGAGGATCGCCGCCGCCGCGTCGGCCCTGCTCACGGCGCCGCCTCCTTCACAGGGGGCGCATAGGGGGTTCCGTCAGGTTCGTCCTTGCCTTCGCGCCAGCGCCGCGACATCCCGCGCAGGACGAGGATCGCGATCGTCCCGATCGCCGCGTAGAGCAGCAGCACGACGCCGAAGCTGAACCAGATTCCCTTCGCCTCGGTGACGGCTTCGGTGGTCCGCATGTAGCCCTGGACGATCCAGGGCTGGCGGCCGACCTCGGTGACGATCCAGCCGCACCACAGCGCCAGCACGGCGCCGGCGCCGGAGATCGCCACCGCCCGCAGGAACCAGGGCGTCTGCGGGATCTGGCGCTTTTTCCACCAGGACCAGGCGAGCCAGAGGCCGAGCAGCAGCAGGGCGCTGCCGATCCCGACCATCGCGTCGAAGGCGAGGTGCAGCAGGGTGTTGGCCGGCGGCCGTTCGTCCTTGGGGATTTCGTTGAGGCCGGTGACCTGGGTGTCGGCGTGGAAGCCGACCAGGAAGGAGTCGAGGTCGGGGATCGGGATCGCGAACTTGACCCCGCTGGCGGTGCAGACGCCGCCGAGGTACTCGGTCTGGTGGCCGCCGCCCTTCTGGATGCACTCCATGCCGGCGAACTTGGCCGGCTGGTGGCCGGCGACTTCGCGCGCCGCGGTGTCGCCGACGAAGAGCTGGATCGGGGTGACGATGCAGGCGATCGTCAGCGGGATCAGCAGGCCCAGCTTGTGCAGGCGGTCGCGCCGGCCCTTCAGCATCCCGACCGCGTAGATCGAGGCGACGAGGAAGCCGGTGACCATGTAGGCGGCGAGGATCATGTGCGGGACCTCGTAGCCGGTCGCCGGGTTGATCAGGACCTTGAGCGGTTCGGTGTCGACCACCTTGCCGGCGGCGTTCAGCGTGAAGCCCTGCGGCTGGTTCATCCAGGAGTTGGCGGCGACGACGGCGAAGGCGCCGCCGATCCCGGTGATGAACATCGGGATCCCGGCCCAGAAGTGGGCCCAGCCGCTGAGCCGCTTCCAGCCGTAGATGTAGATCGCCAGGAAGATCGCCTCGAGGAAGAAGAAGATCCCCTCGATCCCGAAGGCGATCCCGAAGGCGGCGCCGAAGCGGTCCATGAACTTCGGCCAGAGCAGCCCGAACTCGAAGGTGAGGACGGTGCCGGTGACGGCGCCGACGGCGAAGGTCACCGCCATCGCCTTCGACCAGCGCTTGGCCAGCTCCATCGCGGCTCCGTCGCCGCGTTTCAGCCCGATGTAGTTGGCGACGAGGATCGTCGCCGGCAGGGCGACGCCGAGGCAGGAGAGGACGATGTGGAAGGCGAGGGTGAAGGCCATCTGCTCGCGGGCGGCGAGCAGATTGGATGCCGACGCGGCCAGTGGGAGCGCGTCGGGCAGGTGCATGAGGCGGACCCTATTCCCCGCGCCGGGCGTGTCGGTAGCGGCGGATCAGCGCGTTGGTCGAGCTGTCGTGGCGCAGCTTCGGGTCCTCGCTCGGCCTCGAGCTCGGGGATGATCGCGACGGCCAGGACCTTGCCCAGCTCGACCCCCCACTGGTCGAAGGAGTCGATCCCCCAGATCGCCCCCTGGGTGAAGACGCTGTGCTCGTAGAGGGCGACGAGCGCGCCGAGCGTCTCCGGGTCGAGGCGCTCGGCGAGGATCGTGTTCGAGGGCCGGTTGCCCTCCATCACCCGGTGCGGGACGACCGCGTCGGCGGTCCCCTCGGCCTGGACCTGCTCGGCGGTTTTGCCGAAGGCGAGCGCCTCGCCCTGGGCGAAGACGTTCGACATCAGCAGGTCGTGGTGGTCGCCCGAGCGGGTTGTTGGAGTGGAAGAAGCCGATGAAGTCGCAGGGGATCAGCCGCGTCCCCTGGTGGATCAGCTGGTAGAAGGAGTGCTGGCCGTTGGTCCCCGGCTCGCCCCAGTAGATCGCGCCGGTGTCGTAGTCGACGTGGGCTGCCGTCGAGGGTGACGTGCTTGCCGTTGGACTCCATCGTCAGCTGCTGCAGGTAGGCCGGGAAGCGGTGCAGGTACTGGTCGTAGGGGAAGACGCCGCTGGTCTGGGCGCCGAAGAAGTCCGACGTACCAGACCGAGAGCAGGCCCATCAGCATCGGCAGGTTGGCGCCCAGCGGCGCCTGGCGGAAGTGCTCGTCCATCGCGTGGAAGCCGGCCAGCATCTCGGCGAAGCGCGCCGGGCCGATCGCCAGCATCGTCGAGAGCCCGATCGCCGAGTCCATCGAGTAGCGGCCGCCGACCCAGTCCCAGAAGCCGAACATGTTGTCGGTGTCGATGCCGAACTCGGCGACCCCCTCGGCGTTGGTCGAGACGGCGACGAAGTGCTTGGCGACCGCCGACTCGTCGCCGCCGAGGCCGGCCAGCAGCCACTCGCGGGCCGAGTTGGCGTTGGTCATCGTCTCCAGCGTCGTGAAGGTCTTCGAGGAGACGACGAAGAGCGTCTCCTCGGGGTCGAGGTCGCGGGTCGTCTCGGCGAAGTCGGTGCCGTCGACGTTGGAGACGAAGCGGAAGGTCATCTCGCGGCGGCTGTAGTGGCGCAGCGCCTCGTAGGCCATCACCGGGCCGAGGTCGGAGCCGCCGATGCCGATGTTGACGACGTTGCGGATCGGCTTGCCGGTGTGGCCGCGCCACTCGCCGGAGCGGACCCGCTCGCAGAAGGCGCCCATCCGGTCGAGCGTCTCGTGGACCTCCTTGACGACGTCGACGCCGTCGACGACGCAGCGAGCGGTTGCGCGGCATCCGCAGCGCCACGTGGAGGACGGCGCGGTCCTCGGAGACGTTGATGTGCTCGCCGGAGAACATCGCTTCGCGGTGGGCCTCGACGCCGCGCTGGCGGGCCAGCTCGCCGAGCAGCAGCAGGGTCTCGTCGGTGACCCGGTTCTTGGAGAAGTCGAGGAAGAGGCCGGCGCCGTCGGCGACCAGGCGCTCGCCGCGCTCGGGGTCGGCGTCGAAGAGGTCGCGCAGATGGGTGCCGCGGATCTGCTCGAAGTGGGCCTGCAGCTCGGCCCAGGCGGGCAGCTCGCGCAGCGGCGCCACCTCGCTCACCCGGCGGTGACCCCGCGCTGGGACTCGATCGACTTCAGCAGCTCTCCCCAGGCCTTGTCGAAGCTCTCTTTGCCCTCGTCCTGGAGGCGGGCGGCGAGCGCGGCGACGTCGATTCCCGCCGCCTGCGAACTCGGCCAGGACCTGCTCGGCGTTGCCGCCGTCGGCCGGGAAGAGGTCGCCGATCTCGCCGTGGTCGGCGAAGGCGTGCAGCGTCGTTCTCCGGCATCGTGTTGATCGTGAAGGGCGAGGCGAAGGCCTCGATGTAGAGGGTGTCGGAGGCGTTCGGGTCCTTGGTCCCGGTGCTGGCCCAGAGCAGCCGCTGCGGCCGCGCGCCCTCGTTCATCAGCCGCAGCCAGCGCGGCGAGTCGAGCAGCTCGTGGTAGGCGCGGTAGGCGCGGCCGCCGACCGCGATCGCCGAGGCGGTTGCGCAGCTCGGCGGAGACCTCGTCGGCGACGGCGACGTCCCAGCGGCTGATGAAGAGCGAGGCGACCGAGGCGACGCTGGGATCGAGGCCGGCCTCGATCCGCCGCTCGATCCCCTTCATGTAGGCGTCGGCGGCGGCGAGGTACTGCTCGTCGTCGAACAGCAGCGTGACGTTGATCGGGATGCCGGCGAAGATCGACTCCTCGATCGCGGTCAGGCCGGCCGTGGTGCCGGGGATCTTGACGAAGAGGTTGTCGCGCTCGGCCTTGGCGTGCAGCGCGGCGGCCTGCTCGATCGTCGCCTCGGCGTCGTCGGCGAGCAGCGGCGAGACCTCCAGCGAGACGAAGCCGTCGACCCCGTCGGTGCGCTCGTGGACGCCGGCGAAGAGGTCGGCGGCGTCGCGCAGGTCGGCGAGGGCGAGCTCGAAGAAGACGCGCTCGTCGGCGTTGGCGCCGATTCCCTCGCTCAGCTTGGCGGCGTCGGCGCTGACCTCGGCGATCTGCTCGTCGTAGGAGTCGCCGCCGGAGATCGCCTTTTCGAAGATCGACGGGTTCGAGGTGAGGCCGGTGACCGAGAGATCGTCGGATGTAGCCCTCGAGCGTGCCGTCGCCGAGCATCGTCCGGGTGATGTTGTCGAGCCAGAGGCTCTGACCGAGCTCGTGCAGCCGTGCGGTCGCCTTCATCGCTCCTCCTCGATCGTTTCCAGCTTCGATTTTCCGCCCTTCTCCAGCGCTTCGCGGGCCACCGCGGTGACCTTCTCGGCGGTGAACCCGAACTCCGCCTCGACGTCCTTGAACTTGCCCGACTGGCCGAAGGTGTGCATGCCGACGATCGTGCCGTCGCTGCCGACGTAGCGCTCCCAGCCGAGCGTCGAGGCCGCCTCGATCGCGACCCGGACGCGCGGCGGCGGGCGGCAGCACCTCGTCGCGGTAGGCCTCGTCCTGGCGGTCGAAGATCTCCCAGCAGGGCAGGCTGACGACGCGGCAGCCGATCCCCTCGGCGCTCAGCGTCTCGTGCGCGGCGACCGCCAGATGCACCTCGCTGCCGGTGGCGATCAGAATCAGCTCCGGCTCTCCCTCGCGAGTCGGCGAGGCACGTAGCCGCCGCGCCGAACGCCCTCGGCCGAGGCGTACTTCGAGCGGTCGAGGACCGGCACGTTCTGGCGGGTGAGGACCATCGCCACCGGGTTGTGGGTGCGGTCGAAGGCCACCCGCCAGGCCTCGGCGACCTCGTTGGCGTCGGCGGGCCGGATCACGTCGAGGTGGGGCATCGCCCGCAGCGAGGCGAGCTGCTCGATCGGCTGATGGGTCGGGCCGTCCTCGCCGAGCCCGATCGAGTCGTGGGTGAAGAGGTGGATCACCGGCAGCTCCATCAGCGCCGAGAGCCGGATCGAGCCGCGCCCGTAGTCGGAGAAGGTGAGGTAGGTCGACCACAGCGGCCGCAGCTTCGAGAGCGACATCCCGCTGCAGGCCGCGGCGGCGGCGTGTTCGCGGATGCCGAAATGGATCTGGCGGCCGTCGAAGCTGCCGGGCTCGAAGTTCTCGGCGCCGTCGAAGGTGAGCCGGACCGAGGTCGAGTCGGTGAGGTCGGCGGAGCCGGCGATCAGCCACGGCACCCTCTCGCCGATCGCGTTCTGGACCTTGTTCGAAGCCTTGCGGGTCGCCAGGCCCTTGTCTTCGTCGGCCTCGAAGGAGGGGATCGCCTCGTCCCAGCCGTCGGGCAGGCCGACGGTGCTGCATCAGCTCGATCTCGGCCGCGCGCTCGGGGTGTTCGTTCTTGTAGCTCTCGAGCTGCCGGCCCCAGGCGGCGCGCAGCTCGGCGCCGCGCCTGCCGATGCCCTCGTCGAAGTGCTCCCTGACTCCGTCCGGGACGAGGAACTGGGCGTCCTCGGGCCAGCCGTAGGCCCGCTTGGTCAGGACGACCTCCTCCTCGCCGAGCGGTTCGCCGTGGGCGGACTCGGTGTCCTGCTTGTTCGGCGAGCCCCAGCCGATGTGGCTGTCGACGACGATCAGGGTCGGGCGGCCGACCTCGGCCTTGAACTCGTCGAAGGCGCGCGAGAGCAGCGAGGCGTCGTTGGCGTCGCCGACCCGCAGCACGTTCCAGCCGTAGCCCTCGAAGCGGCTGAGGACGTCGTCGCCGTAGGCGAGGGCGGTGTCGCCGTCGATCGTGATGTGGTTGTTGTCGTAGAGCCAGCAGAGGTTGTCGAGCTTGAGGTGACCGGCGAGCGAGGCCGCCTCGTGCGAGACGCCCTCCATCAGGCAGCCGTCGCCGGCGAGCGCGTAGACGTCGAAGTCGAAGAGCTCGGCGCCGGGGCGGTTGAAGCGCTCGGCCTGCCACTTGGAGGCGATCGCCATCCCGACCGAGGTCGCGATGCCCTGGCCGAGCGGCCCGGTCGTCGTCTCCACCCCCGAGGTCCAGCGGTACTCGGGGTGGCCCGGCGTGCGCGAGTGCAGCTGGCGGAACTCTTCGATCTCGTGCAGGCTGACCGCCGGCTCGTCGTGGACGACGTAGTCGGAGTCGACCCTTCGCACGCCGGCGAGGAAGAGCATCGAGTAGAGCAGCATCGAGGCGTGCCCGGCCGAGAGCACGAAGCGGTCGCGGTTGGGCCAGACCGGGTCGGCGGGGTCGTAGCGAAGGTGGTTCTGCCAGAGCTCGTGGGCGACCGGCGCCATCGACATCGGCGTCCCCGGGTGCCCGGAATTCGCCTTCTCGACGGCGTCGATCGAGAGCGTCCGGATCGTGTTGATGGCGAGCTGGTCGATGTCCTGAGCCATGCGCGTGTCCGATCCTAGCCACAAAGCGAGCGGCGGCCGATTGAGGCTGGATAACGGTGCTCGAGACGACCGCGGTCAGGGTTCGATCCGGGTGACGGTGCCGTCGCCGTTGTTGGCCACCCAGACGGCGCTCTTACCGACCGCGACGGCGCCCGGTTCGGGGCCGACCTGGATCGGCGAGCCCTCGCGCTCGCCGCTTTCGAGGCCGATCCGGGCGACCGCGTCGTCGGCCGCGCAGGCGACCCAGACCGCGCTGGTGCCGGCGTCGATGCCGCCCGGCCGGTCGCAGGCTTCGATCGGTTCGCCGACCACGACCTGGGTCGTCGAGTCGACCGTGGTGACGCTGTTGCCGCGGCTGTTGGCGACCCAGACCAGGCCGTCGGCGACGGTGACGCCGGCCGGGCCGCGCCCGGCCAGGATCGCCCGGCCGGGCTTGGCGCTGCTGAGGTCGATCCGCCGCAGGGTGCCGGTGGAGGCGCTGGAGACCCAGAGCCCGCCGCCGCCGACCGCGAGCCGCAGCGGCGCCGCGTGCGTGACCAGGCCGCGGCGGATCAGGCGGCCGCCCTTGGCGTTGATGACGCTGACCCCGGCGCCGGCGTCGTCGGCGACCCAGACGCGGTCCCCACCGAAGACGAGCGGCCCGGGCTTGCCGCCGACGCCGATCCGCTGGACCACGGCGCCGGACGCGGGATCGACCCGGAGCACCTCGCCCTCGAGGGGGTCGGAGACCCAAACCGAGCCGGCGCCGACGGTGACGCCGGCGATGCCGGCGCCGAGGCTGACCGGCTTGCCGACCTTCTCGCCGCTTTCGGGGTCGAGCCGGGTCAGGGTGCCGTCGGCCTCGCTGGTCACCCAGATCGCCTCCGGGCCGGCGGCGATCCGCAGCGGCGCGCCGCCGATCGGGATCGGCGAGGAGACGTCGACGCCGCCACCGCCGCCGAGCAGGGCGACGCCCAGAACCACGATCGCGACGATCGCCGCCACGCCGGCCCCAGCCCACTGCAGCTTCGCCCCGCGCAACCGCCCGAAGCTGGCGCCCAGCCGGCGGAATCGGCACCGTCGGCCGCTCTGCCGAAGCCGAGAGGACGCGCGTCGCCGCCGGTTCGGCGCCCTGGCGCTCGCGGGCGGCGGCGATCAGCGCCCCGGCGCTGGGGTAGCGATCGGCCGGATCCTTGGAGACGGCGCGCTCGATCACCGCGTCGAGGCCGGCCGGCATCTCCGGCTCGGTGTCGGCCTCCTTGCGGGCGAAGGGCGGGATCCCGGTCAGCGCCTCGTAGAGGACGCAGCCGAGCGAGTAGATGTCGGCGGCCGGGCCGACGCTGGCGCCGCGCCACTGCTCGGGCGACATGTACTCGGCGGTGCCGACGATCGAGGCGCCGCTGACCGCGCCGCCGTCCCCCAGCGCCTTGGCGAGGCCGAAGTCGGTGAGGAAGGCGCGCTCGCCTTCGAGCAGGACGTTGTGCGGCTTGACGTCGCGATGGACGATGCCGGCGGCGTGGGCGGCGTCGAGCGCTTCGGCGACCTGGCCGAGCAGCGCCACCGCCCGCTCCGGCGCCAGCGGTCCCTCGCGATCGATCAGCCTGCGCAGGTCTCCCCCCTCGACCAGCCGCATCGCCACGATCAGCTCGCCGTCGACCTCGCGCGAGTCGTAGATCGGCACCACCGCGGGGTGGTCGAGGCTGGCGGCGAGGCGGGACTCGCGCAGGAAGCGCTCGCGGAAGCCGTCGCGATCGGCCAGCTCGCGGGCGATCACCTTCAGCGCCACCGGGCGCTCGAAGCCCGAGGTGCGTCGCCCGGTAGACGACGCCCATCCCGCCCCGCGCGATCAGCGCGTCGAGGCGATAGCCGGCGAGAGTCGAACCGAGAGCGAATTCCTCCATGCCGGGAGTCTGACGAGCGCCCGGGGACGGCGCTGCAGGCGACCCGCCTGATGGTCCCCGGGGCCGTCAGACTCCCGGCTACGGCTGCCAGGAGATGACTGGGCCGATGCTGTCGCCGTCTTCGGTTTCGAAGCTGTCGGCGAGCTCGGTGCGGCGGCCGGTCCTGGTGTCGATCGACATCAGCTGCTCGGCCCCTTCCTGGGCGATGAAGGCGGCGACCTGGCGGCCGTCGGAGGAGAAGACCGAGTTGGTCTTCGAACCGTCCGGCAGCTCGGTCAGCTTGCGCGCCTTGCCGGGGCCGATCCGCTTCACCCAGAGGCCCTGGTCGCGGCGGAAGAGGACCGTGTGGCCGGCGGGCGAGACGGCTTCGACGTAGGCCGAGCCGACGCCGGCGACGAGCGACTTCTGCCTGGCGCCGTTGCGGCGCATCGTGTAGACGTCGGCGTAGGCGGCGGCGCCTTCGCTGTCGTCGCCGCGGCTGTAGAGGATGCCGCCGGCGAAGTAGCTCGGGGCGAACTCGTCGACCCCGGCGGTCGTGGTCAGCCGCGCCAGGCCGCCGCCGGTGGGACGCACCGAGTAGAGGTCGTCGTTGATCGCGTCGGCGGAGTCGGCGGTGCCACGGACGAAGACGATCGACTTGCCGTCGGGCGAGAAGGCGGCTTCGCGGTCGTCGTTGGCGCCGCTGGTCAGGGCGCGGAGGCCACCGCCGGTGACGCCGACGGTGTAGAGGTCGGCGCGGGGCGCCGGCGCCGGCGCGGCGCTCGAAGACGACGAAGCGGCCGTTGGGCGAGATCAGCGGCGCCGAGTCGAGCTCGGGCCCGCTGGTCAGCTGGCGCTGGCCGGAGCCGTCGGGGCGAACCGAGTAGAGGTCGCCGTTACGGGCGAAGGCGATCGTCCTGCCGTCGGGAGAGAAGTTGGGTTCGACGTCGGCGGGGTCTTCGGTCAGCTGGTTGAGCCGGCCGTCGCGGACCGCGAAGAGCCCGCCTTTGACGACGCCTTTTTCGACCGTCGTCGATTTCGAGAAGACGACGGCGCCCGAGGACCCGGCGGCTGCCGCGGTCGCGGGAACGGCGAGGGCGACGAGGGCGAGTAGGGCGGAGATGAGGATGCGGATAGTTCATGGCTTCCTTTCGGTCGGTTGAGCGATGCCCACCGATCCTGCGCCCCTCACCCGCACCGACAAACGACACCTCCGCCCCCAACCGGGCCATCTCTGTCCCACCGAGCCACGCGAGGCCGATTTCCGCTGACAGGCCCGGATCGCCAGCGAGCCCGAGGTCAGCGGTCGAGGCCGAGCTCGATCACTCTGGCGGCGATCTGGCGCGGGCGGTCGCGGCCGGCCTCGCCGCCGACGCCGAGCTTGGCGGCGAGGGTGTCGAGGCGGCGCTGGGCGGTGCGCTCGCTGACCTGCAGCGCCGCGGCGATCTCGGCCCTGGTGGCGGGGCGGCCGGCGAAGGCGCCCTCGCTGCGGTAGGGAGCGACCAGGGCGGTGGCGGTGGCGCGCTCCTCCTCGTTCAGCGCCACCGAGGGCTCGCTGCTCGGCACCGTGGCGCCGACCGGGGTGACCGAGCCGGTCGAGACTTCGAGCCGGTGGCCGCCGACGATCAGCGTGTCGCCGTCGCGCAGCCGCCGCGGCCGGTCGAGCGGCTCGCCGTTGAGGGCGGTGCCGTTGCGGCTGTCGAGGTCGGTCGCCATCAGCACCTCGCCGCGGCGCTCGATCTCCAGGTGGGTCCAGGAGACCGCCTCGTCGTCGAGCTGGACGTCGGCCTGCGGCGAGCGCCCGACCACCGTGCGCTCGCCGCTGAGCGCGACCGAGCGGGGCGCCTCACCGGCGCCCGTCAGCCAGAGCCGCGCCTCCATCGCTCGCCGCTTGCCCGCTAGTAGCGGTAGTGGTCCGGCTTGTAGGGGCCCTCGACCGGGATGCCGAGGTAGGCGGACTGGTCGTCGCTGAGCTCGGTGAGGTCGACGCCGAGCGCGGACAGGTGCAGTCGCGCGACCTTCTCGTCGAGGTGCTTGGGCAGGACGTAGACCTGCTTCGCCTCGTACTGCTCGCCCTTGCTGAAGAGCTCGATCTGGGCGATCACCTGGTTGGTGAACGAGTTCGACATCACGAAGCTCGGGTGCCCGGTGGCGTTGCCGAGGTTGAGCAACCGGCCCTCGGAGAGGAGGACGATCGAGTGACCGTCGGGGAAGCGCCACTCGTCGACCTGCGGCTTGATGTTGATCCGCTCGAGGTCGTCGCGCGACTCGAGGCCGGCGACGTCGATCTCGTTGTCGAAGTGGCCGATGTTGCCGACGATCGCGTTGTGCTTCATCCGCGCCATGTCGTTGGCGGTGATGATGTCCTTGTTGCCGGTGGCGGTGACGAAGATGTCGGCGGTCTCGACGACGTCGTCGAGCTTGCGCACCTCGTAGCCCTCCATCGCCGCCTGCAGAGCGCAGATCGGGTCGATCTCGGTGACGATCACGCGGGCGCCCTGGCCGCGCAGCGAGGAGGCGCATCCCTTGCCGACGTCGCCGTAGCCGCAGATCACCGCGACCTTGCCGCCGATCATCACGTCGGTGCCGCGGTTGATCCCGTCGACCAGCGAGTGGCGGCAGCCGTAGAGGTTGTCGAACTTCGACTTGGTGACCGAGTCGTTGACGTTGATCGCCGGGAACAGCAGGTCGTCGGTCTCGGCCAGCTGGTAGAGCCGGTGGACGCCGGTGGTGGTCTCCTCGGTGACGCCCTGGATCGAGGCGGCGACGCCGGTCCAGCGCTGGGGCTCCTGCGCCAGCGAGCGCTGCAGCGTTTCGAGGACGATCTTGAACTCCTCCGACTCGGCCGACTCGGGGTCGGGAACGGCGCCGGCCGCCTCGAACTCGACGCCTTTGTGGACCAGCAGGGTCGCGTCGCCACCGTCGTCGAGGATCATGTTCGGGCCCTCGCCGTCAGGCCAGAGCAGCGCCTGCTCGGTGCACCACCAGTACTCCTCCAGCGTCTCGCCCTTCCAGGCGTAGACCGGGATGCCGGCCGCGGCGATCGCCGCGGCGGCGTGGTCCTGGGTCGAGAAGATGTTGCAGCTGGCCCAGCGCACCTCGGCGCCGAGCGCGACCAGGGTCTCGATCAGGACCGCGGTCTGGATCGTCATGTGCAGCGAGCCGGTGATGCGGGCGCCCTTCAGCGGCTGCGAGCCGCCGAACTCCTCGCGGGTCTGCATCAGACCGGGCATCTCGACCTCGGCCAGGGCGATCTCCTTGCGCCCGAAATCGGCGAGGCCGATGTCAGCGACCTTGTAGTCCTGGGTTGCGGTGCTGGTGGTCATCGAAGTCGATATCTCCTGGTCGTCAATTTGCGAAGTGCCGAAGCTCTCGGGCAAGTATGGACATTTGGTACCAGAAGGGACTCCACCGGCGCCGGCCGGGCCGAATAAAGTTCCGCCGGTGACTGGGGCCGACACGGAGAAGCGGCTCGCGGCCGAAGCCGCCGCGGAGCTGGTCGAGAGCGGGATGACGGTCGGCCTGGGGACGGGGTCGACGGTCGCCCACCTGCTGCCGGCGATCGCCCGCCGCGGGGTCGGCGAGATCCGCTGCGTCGCCACCTCGGTGGCGACCGAGGAACAGGCGCGCGAGCTGGGGATCCCGGTCGAGGAGTTCAGCACGCTGCGGCGGCTCGACCTCGCGATCGACGGCACCGACGAGGTGACGCCCGACGGCTGGCTGATCAAGGGCGGAGGCGCCGCCCACCTGCGCGAGAAGATCGTCGCCGCCGCGGCCGAGCGCTTCGTCGTCATCGCCGACTCCAGCAAGCCGGTCGAGGCCCTGCGCGGGCCGGTGCCGCTGGAGCTGTTCGGCTTCGGCATCGCCTCGACCCTGGCCCGGCTCGGCGACGAGGTCGAGCTGCGCGACGTCCCCGCCAGCCCCGACGGCGGCGTCATCGCCGACTACCGCGGCCCGATCGGCGACCCGGCCGCGCTCGCCGCCCGGCTCGAGGCCGACCCCGGCGTCGCCGCCCACGGCCTCTTCCCGCCGGCGATGGTCAGCGAGCTGTTCATCGGCCGCGGCGAAGAGGTCGAGAGAACGGGCATCGGGCGCGGCCGGCGACAGGTAGATTCACCGCAGCCTCCATCAGAGGACATCTTCGAGTCTGGGAGCAGCCGAATGCCAACTGACCTGCTGACCGCCGCCGACTCGCGCTGGGACGCCTCGCGCGGGGCCTTCAACGTCCTGCTCGACCAGCAGCCGGCCGGCGATCGCGCTGCCGCGGAGCGCCGAGGAGGTCGCCGCTGTCGTCCGCGCCGCGGCGGCGGATGGCAAGCGGGTCGGTGCCCAGCGCACCGGCCACTCGGCGGCGCCGCTGGGCTCGCTGGCGGAGACGGTGCTGGTCCGCACCGAGGGCCTGACCGGAGTCGAGATCGACGCCGACCGCCGCAGCGCCCGGGTCGGCGCCGGCGTCCTCTGGGGCGAGCTCGTGCCGCAGGCTTCCGAGCTGGGCCTCGCCGCCCTGCACGGCTCGACGCCGACCGTCTGCATCGCCGGCTACAGCCTCGGCGGCGGCGTCAGCTTCTACGGCCGCGAGCACGGCCTCGCCTGCAACCGCGTCACCGCGATCGAGCTGGTCGACGCCGGCGGCGAGCAGCTGCGGGTCGACGCCGAGAGCGAGCCCGACCTGTTCTGGGCGCTGCGCGGCGGCGGCGGCAGCTTCGGCGTCGTCACCGCGCTGGAGTTCGACCTGCTGGCGCTGCCGGAGATCTACGCCGGCGCCCTCTTCTTCCCCGCCGATCGCGCGGCGGAGGTGCTGCACGCCTGGCACGAGTGGACCGCGGGCGTGCCCGAGCAGATGACCTCGGTCGGCAGGCTGATGAACTTCCCGCCGATCCCCGAGATTCCCGAGCCCTTCCGCGGCAGGTCGTTCGCGGCGATCGAGGCGATCCACTGCGGTGAGATCGCCGCCGGGGAGGAGCTGGTCGCGCCGCTGCGCGCGCTCGGGCCGATCATGGACACGATCGCCGCCGTCCCCCCGGCCGGGATCGCCGACCTCCACATGGACCCGCCCGAGCCCTCGCCCTACTCCGGCGCCTCGGTGCTGACCGGCGACCTGCCGGCCGCGGCGATCGACGCCCTGCTCGAGGCCGTCGGCCCGGGCTCCGGCTCGCAGCTGGTCTCGGTCGAGCTGCGCCACTGCGGCGGCGCCCTCTCGCGGGCGCCCGAGGGGGCCGGAGCCCTCGCCACCCTGCCGGGCTCGTTCCTCGCCTTCGGCGTCGGCATCGTGCCGGTGCCCGAGGCGATGGCGCCGACCCTGGAGTGGCTGAGCGCCTTCAGGGGCGCAGTCGAGCCCTACGGCGCCGGCAACTACCTCAACTTCTGCGACAACCCGACCGACCTGGAGACCGCCTTCCCGGCCGAGACGGTGGCGCGGCTGCGCGAGGTCAAGCAGCGCTACGACCCGGAGAACCTCTTCCACGCCAACCACCCGATCACCGCCTGATCGACGCCGTGGCTAGGGCTCGATCACGTTGTCGGGGTCCGGCTTCTCGCCGGGCGGGGCCTGGCTGTAGTCGCCGAAGGGGCCGTCGCGCTTGGCGACCGCCGACGCCGACGCCCTCGGCGCTCGGCGAGCTCGATGAAGCGCTTGGCGTCGGGGGTGTTGCGCATCAGGCCGTCGAGGATCGGGCCGAGGGTCTGGGTCGAGGCCAGGCCCATGTTCTCGTAGGCGTGGTTGACGACCAGCTTCATCGCCGCCAGCTGCGAGGCCGGGATCGAGGCCAGCTGCGCGGGCGGTCTCGGCGACCTCGGCCTCGAGCCGACTCGAACGGGCACCGCCCGGTTGATCAGCTCGACCTCGGCCGCCTCGACGCCGGAGAGCGGCTTGCCGGTCAGCGCGTACTCCTTGGCCTTGGTCAGGCCCAGGCGGTAGAGCCACATGCCGGAGAGGTAGGCGCCCCACATCCGCGAGTAGGGGGTGCCGATCCGGGCGTCCTCGCTGGCGATGACGAGGTCGGCGCAGAGGGCGAAGTCGCTGCCGCCGCCGACGCACCAGCCGTGGACCTGGGCGATCACCGGCTTCGGCGAGCGCCAAACGCTCATCAGCTTCTGGGTCGGCGCCAGCGCCGGCGCGGTCGAGAAGGCGAAGTCCTTGCCGGGATCCCACTCGCCGTCGGTGGTCATCTGCTCGTCCCAGTGGTGGAAGCCGTCGCCGAAGTCGTAGCCGGCGCAGAAGGCGCGCCCGGCGCCGCGGACGACGATCACCTTCACCGCCGCGTCCGTCGACCGCACAGCTCGACCGCCGCCTCGACCTCCGTCCGGCATCGGCGGCACGATCGTGTTGAGCGAATCGGGGCGGTTGAGGGTGATCGTCGCGACCGCGTCCGCGGCGGAGTAGAGGAGCGTCTCGAACTCGGGCCCGCCGCCCTCGCCCGCCGCCGCCACGATCAGCCCGCGGCGGCCTGGTCGGCGACGACGATCATCGACCCGTTCTCGACCCGCCCGGCCGGGATCGAGGTGTCGCCGGCGAGCAGCTTGGCCAGCGGCTCGCGCTTTTCGGCGCCGGTGACCAGCCACAGCACCTTGCGGGCGGCGTCGATCGCCGGGTAGGTGAGGGTCATCCGGCGGTGGCCCTGGTAGGCGCTGTCGGTGAAGGCGACGCGGCGGTCGCTCACCTCCAGCACCGGATCGCCGGGGACCAGCGAGGCGGTGTGGCCGTCGGGGCCGAGGCCGAGGTGGACGAGGTCGAGCGGGTCCGGCAGCGAGGCTTCGTACTCGCGGGCGGCGGAGTCCGGGTCGCGCTGGGTGACCGGCATCGGCCGCAGCGCCGACTGATGGTCCATCGAGAGGCCGAGGACCATGTGGGTGAGGTTGCGGTCCTCGCTTCCCGGCGAGGCGATCCGCTCGTCGACCTGGAACAGCGAGGTCTGCGACCAGGGCATCTGCTCGAGTTCGCCGAGGATCGCCAGCATCGCCCAGGGCGAGCGGCCGCCGCTCATCGCGAAGCCGAAGGAGCCGCGCGCGGCGACCGCGGCGGCGCCGTCGGCGGCGATCAGCTCGGCGGCGCGCCTGGCCGCCGAGCGCTCGTCGTCGAGGACCTCGAGCTCGATCGCCATCGACCCGGCTCCCTCAGCTCGACTTCTCGTCGTGGCCGCCGAACTGTTTGCGCATCGCCGACAGCACCTTGTCGCCGTAGTCGCCGAGTCCGCGCGAGTAGAAGCGCTCGTAGAGGGCGGTGGTCAGGACCGGGGCGGGAACCCCCTCGTCGATCGCCGCGATCGAGGTCCAGCGCCCCTCGCCGGAGTCGGAGACGCGGCCGGCGAAGTCGGAGAGGTCGGGCGATTCCTGCATCGCCGCCGCGGTCAGGTCGAGCAGCCAGGAGCCGACGACGCTGCCGCGGCGCCAGACCTCGGCCACCTCCGGCAGGTCGAGGTCGTACTGGTAGTACTCGGGGTGATCCAGCGGCGCCGTCTCGGCGTCGTCTTCGCGGCTGGCCTTGCCGGCGTTGGCGTTCTTGAGGATGTTGAGGCCCTCGGCGTAGGCGGCCATCATCCCGTACTCGATCCCGTTGTGGACCATCTTCACGAAGTGGCCGGCGCCGTTGGGACCGCAGTGCAGGTAGCCGTTCTCCGAGGGCGAGGGGTCGCCGGAGCGGCCCGGCGTGCGCTCGGCCGACTCGACGCCCGGGGCCAGCGAGGCGAAGATCGGGTCGAGGCGCTCGACGGCGCGGTCGGGACCGCCGATCATCAGGCAGTAGCCGCGCTCGAGGCCGAAGACGCCGCCGCTGGTGCCGCAGTCGACGTAGTCGATCCCCTGCTCGCCGACCTTGGCGGCGCGGCGGATGTCGTCGCGGTAGTAGGAGTTGCCGCCGTCGATGATCGCGTCGCCGGACTCGAGCACGGCGGCGACGCCCTCGACCGTCTTCTCGGTGATCTCGCCGGCCGGGACCATCACCCAGATCGAGCGCGGCGCCGGCATCGCCGAGGCCAGGTCCTGCAGCGACGAAGCGCCGGTGGCGCCCTCGCCTTCGAGTTCGGCGACCGCCTCCGGGTTGACGTCGTAGGCGACGATCTTGTGGCCGTCCCGCATCAGGCGGCGAGCCATGCCCGCTCCCATGCGACCGAGGCCGACGATTCCGAGTTCCATCAAAACCTCCGCTGGTGAGCGCTGCAGGGACTGGGACCGGGCTGGGACCCGTGGCGCAATCCTAGGCTCTTTCCACGAGTCTGCCGTTACCCGGTCTATATGCGGGTTGACGCAGACTCGCGCTCGCCGCGAGGCCGAAGGGATAGCCTGCGCGGCGAATGGCCAAGGTCGCCCCACACCACAGCGACGCCGCCGCCGACGTGCTGGCGATCTTCGGCATCAGCGGCGACCTGGCGAAGAAAATGACCTTCCGGGCGCTCTACCGGATGGAGGCCGCCGGCAAGCTCGACTGCCCGATCGTCGGCGTCGCGATCGACGACTGGGACGACGAGCAGCTGCGGCGGCACGCCCGCGAATCGATCGAGACGACGGTCTCCAAGCCGGACGAGGAGGTGATCGGCCGGCTCGCAAAGCGGCTCTCCTACGTCCAGGGCGACTACGCCGACGCGGCGACCTTCGAGCAGGTCGGCAAGGCGCTCGGCGACGCCAAGCACCCGGTCTTCTACCTGGAGATCCCGCCCTTCCTCTTCTCGACCGTGGTCGGCGGGCTCGGCAAGGCCGGCCTGACCGAGAACGCCCACGTGGTGATCGAGAAGCCCTTCGGGCACGACCTCGAATCGGCGCGGGCGCTCAACGCCGAACTGCGCGAGGTGCTGGAGGAGAAGCAGATCCTCCGCATCGACCATTACCTCGGCAAGGAGCCGGTGATGGACATCGCCTACCTGCGCTTCGTCAACTCGATCCTGGAGCCGGTCTGGAACCGCGCCCACGTCTCGCACGTGCAGATGACGATCGCCGAGAACTTCGGCGTCGACGACCGCGGCCGCTTCTACGACGCGGTCGGGGCGATGCGCGACGTGATCCAGAACCACGCCCTGCAGGTGCTGGCCCTGATCGGGATGGGGCCGCCGACCGGCAACCACCCCGACTCGATCCGCGACAAGAAGCTCGAATTCTTCAAGGCCATGCGGGCCGCCGACCCGAAGCGCTACGTGCGCGGTCAGTACGAGGGCTTCCTCGAGGTCAAGGACGTCGCGCCCGATTCCACCACCGAGACCTTCGCCGCGGTCGAGCTCGAGGTCGACAACTGGCGCTGGAGCGGCGTCCCCTTCTTCATCCGCGCCGGCAAGTGCATGCCGGCCAAGTCGAGCGAGGTGACGATCGTCTTCAAGCGCCCGCCGAACCTCGGCATCGGCCACGGCAAGACGCCGGAACCGAACAAGATGACGATCCGGATCGAGCCCGAGCCGGGCTCGCGGATGCGCCTCTACGCGAAGAAGGCCGGCGAAGAGGCCTTCGAAGCGGCGGACCTCGAGGTCCTCTTCGAACGCGAACCCGGCATCGACCCCGAGCCCTACGAGCGCCTGCTCGGCGACGCGATCACCGGCAACCACACCCTCTTCACCCGCCAGGACACGATCGAAGAGACCTGGCGCGTCGTCCAGCCGCTGCTCGACGATCCGCCGCCGGTCCGCCCCTACGCGCCCGGCAGCTGGGGGCCCAAGGAGGCCGACGAACTGCTGCGGGGCGTCGCCCACTGGTCGACGCCCTGGCTTCCCGAGCGAGTTAGCCGACGGGCCGGACGCGACCCGACACCTAGCCGCGTGCTAGGTTTTCGGGGCTCCTAATTAGGGCTGCCTAACGGCTGCCCGGGAGCCTCCCCGAATGATCCCCACCTTCGTAATCACCCTCCGAGAGGGCGTCGAGGCTTCTCTCATCGTCGGCATCATCGCCGCCTTCCTGGTCAAGGAGGGCCGCCGCGACGCGATCCGGCAGATGTGGCTCGGGGTGGCGATCGCGATCGCCCTCTGCGTCGGCGTCGCCGTCGATCCTCGAAGTCGTCGGCCAGGAGCTGCCGCAGCAGCAGCAGGAGGGGCTGGAGACGGTGGTCGGGCTGATCGCGGTCGTCGGCGGTCACCTACATGATCGTCTGGATGCGCCGCAACGCCCGCGGGATCAAGGCCACGCTCGAAGGCGAGGCGGCCTCGGCGCTGGCCGCCGGCTCGACGATGGCGCTGGTCGGGATGGCCTTCCTGGCGGTCCTGCGCGAGGGCCTCGAGACCTCGGTCTTCCTGCTCGCCGCCTTCCAGAACGCGACCGACACCACCGCCGCCGGCGCCGGCGCGGTGCTCGGCCTGATCGCCGCGGTCGCGATCGGCATCGGCCTCTACCGCGGCGGCGTCCGCATCAACCTCGCCAAGTTCTTCAAGGTCACCGGCGCCGTCCTCGTCTTCGTCGCCGCCGGGCTGCTCGCCACCGCCGCCCACACCGCCCACGAGGCGGGCTGGATCAACGGCCTGCAGGGCCAGGCGGTCGACCTCTCCTGGCTGGTTCAGCCGGGGACGATCTCCGGCTCGCTGCTGACCGGGATGCTGGGCCTGCAGCCGGCGCCCGACCGTGATCGAGGCGTCGGTCTACGTCCTCTACGCGGTGCCGATGCTGTTCTACGTGCTCTGGCCCGACCGCTTCCGCCGCGGCCGCCGCCGCAGCCCCGAAGTCAGCCGCAGCCAGGGCGCCCCCGCCGGAACCCCGGCGTGAGCGCTCCAGCCGAGCTTCCGATGACCCCGATCACGCCGCCGCCGCCTGCTGGCGTCCGCCGGGATCGGCGCCGCCGGGATCGGCCTCGGCGCCGGCGGCTACCTGGTCGGCCAGGACAGCGCCGAGGCCGACGGCGAAGGCACCGGCAGCGTCCCCTTCTACGGCGGCGAACACCAGGCGGGGATCGACACCCCGGCCCAGGACCGCCTCCACTTCGCCTCCTTCGACCTGCTGACCGAGAGCCCCGCCGAGCTGCGCGAACTGATGCGCGAGTGGTCGCTGGCGGCGGCGGAAATGACCGCCGGAGAGCTGATCGGCGACGTCAACGACGTGCAGCTGGCGCCGCCCGACGACACCGGCGAGACGGTCGGCCTGCTCCCCTCCAACCTCACCGTCACCTTCGGCTTCGGCCCGGGACTGTTCGAAAGCCGCGGCCTCGGCCTCGCTTCGAAACGACCGGCGGCGCTGCGCCAGATCCCGCCGCTGCCCGCCGACGAGCTCAACCAGCTCGAAAGCGGCGGCGACGTCTGCGTCCAGGCCTGCTCCGACGACCCCCAGGTCGCCTTCCACGCGATCCGCAACCTGGCCCGGATCGGCCGCGGCACGGTGGCGATGCGCTGGTCCCAGCTCGGCTTCGGCCGCACCTCGACCACCAGCCGCAGCCAGGACACGCCGCGCAACCTGATGGGGATGAAGGACGGCACCGCCAACATCCGCGCCGAGGACACCGACGCGATGAACCGCTTCGTCTGGGTCGGCAACGACGGCGACCAGGCCTGGATGCGCGGTGGCAGCTTCATGGTCAGCCGCCGGATCCGGATGCTGCTCGAGGTCTGGGACCGCTCCTCGCTCGAAGACCAGGAGCAGACGATCGGCCGCCACAAGTACAGCGGCGCCCCGCTCGGCTCGGGGGACGTGGCCCATCCGCTGAGTTGCTTATGGTCGGTGGGTGGACTTGTTGACTGGAGAACGGGCGGATCAGCTCCTCGGGGAGCTTGGGTTCGAGCATTGGCGGCCGGGGCAGAAGGAGGCCGTGGAAGCGGCGCTGGAAGGGCGCGATTCGTTGATCGTGATGCCGACCGGCGGCGGCAAGAGCCTCTGTTACCAGTTGCCCGGGCTCGCCTCCGAGGATTTGACGATCGTGGTCAGCCCGCTGATCGCGCTGATGCGGGACCAGTGGCTGCGGCTGACGGCGGCCGGCCACCCGGTGACGATGATCTCCTCGGGGATGGACGAAGGCGACGCCTGGGCGGCGCTCGAGGACGTCCGCAGCGGCGAGGCGCGGATCGTCTACTGCGCGCCGGAGCGGTTCGGCTCCAACGCCTTCCTGGAAGCGCTGGCGCAGCGGCGAATCGACCTGATCGCCGTCGACGAGGCGCACTGCGTCTCCGAGTGGGGGCACGACTTCCGCCCCGACTACCTGCGGCTGCCGCAGATCGCCGACCGGCTCGGGCGGCCGACGGTGATGGCCTGCACGGCGACCGCGACCAAGCCGGTCGCCGCCGAGATCGCCTCCCGCTTCGGGATGCGCGACCCGCTCCAGGTGCGGGCGGGATTCGACCG
Source organism: uncultured Solirubrobacterales bacterium (assembly GCA_963739875.1). Taxonomy (GTDB): domain Bacteria; phylum Actinomycetota; class Thermoleophilia; order Solirubrobacterales; family 70-9; genus VAYN01. The sequence continues at coordinate 36,382 of CAVUCD010000005.1, read as the reverse complement.
GCCCAACCTCTCCTTCGACGTCGTGCCGCTGGAAGGGACCGGCTCCAAGGCGCGCCGGCAGGCGCTGCTCGAGGCGGGGCTCGCCGACCCGGCGAACCGGCCGGCGATCGTCTACTGCGGCACCCGCAAGGACACCGACGAGGTCGCGGCGACGCTGCGCGAGGCGGGGCTGAACGCGCAGCCCTACCACGCCGGGATGGACTCCGAAGCGCGGACCGCGGTCCAGAAGCGGTTCATGAGCGGCGAGGCCGAGGTGATCGTCGCCACCAACGCCTTCGGGATGGGGGTCGACAAAGCCAACGTGCGCTCGGTCTGGCACATGACGATCCCGACCAGCGTCGAGGCCTACTACCAGGAGGCGGGTCGCGCCGGGCGCGACGGGCTGCCGGCGAAAGCGGTGCTGCTGGCGATGAAGATGGACCTCGGCCGCCTCGTTCGCTTCAACGAACAGCGCGCCGGCGACCCGGCGATGGAGATCGCCCACGAGCGCGGCTGGCGCGCCTACCGGGCGATCAAAGAGTTCATCTACTCCGAGCGCTGCCGCCGACGCTCGCTGCTCGACCACTTCGGCGACCGCCTCGCCGGCGCGCCGCTGGAGCGCTGCTGCGACGTCTGCGACCCCGAGAGCTGGCTGCCCGACCCGGAGACGATCGCGATCCGCCGGCCCAAGAGCAGCGGCTCCGCCCCGGCGCCGGACCTCTCCCCCGCCGACGCGCCGCTGTTCGAAGCGCTGAAAGCCTGGCGCCTGCAGGCCGCCGCCGGCAAGCCCGCCTACACCGTCGCCAACAACCGCACCCTGGCCGCGATCGCCGCGATCAGGCCCGGCGACGCCGGCGCGCTGATCGAGATCAGCGGCGTCGGCCCCAGCTTCATCGCCAAGTTCGCGCCCGAAGTGCTGCAAATCGTCGCCGAGCACTCCCAGTCGCTGGCTGCCTGAGACGGGCGCTTGTCTGGGGGAGACCGGGTGGGCCTCTCCTGCGCGAACAGCTTCGGGAGGCTTGGAGAGGCCCACCCGGTCTCCCCCAACGAAAGCTCCGCCCAGGATCCACGGGTGTGGCGCTTCGGCGACTGGCGCAGGAGCTTCCTAGGCTCGAGAGCTCACGGGGAGCTTACGCTCCCGAGATGCTTCCGCCCTGGACGCGTCTACCGCAGAGCTCCCGGCAGTCGAAGCTGTACCTCGACCAAGGCCTTCCCGCAGTTCGGCGAGCTCGCGGGGAGGGATTGGACACCCGACATCCCTCCCCGAGGACCCCGCACAACTCCCGCCGAACCTACCTCGGCTTGGACTTGCAGCGTCGGCAGGCTGACTGTCGACGTGTTAGGTGCGGACGCGTGAAGGGGACGTTGCCCGCCTGGTAGTAGGGAGCGTCGCGGCCGAGCAGCTCGAGCTCGACCGTGTGGCCCTTGGCGAAGCGGTAGCCGTTGCCGTGCAGCTGGAATTCGATTTCGCCGCTCTGGCCGTTTTCGAGCGCGTAGACGCCGCGGTTGACCAGCAGCTGGGTGCCTTCCGGGGAGATGTCCCAGAGGCGGGCGTCGATCTGGCCGTACTGGCCGGTGCTGGAGATCCGCGCGCTGACCGTCGGCAGGCCGAGCAGCGTGAAGCCCTTGCTTGACCGGCCGCGAGTAGATCGGCGATGTTGGTCTCGGCGGTGATCGGGATCGTCTTGCAGGCTTCGGTGGTGCCGAAGACCGGGTCGAAGGCTTTGGCGACGGCTGGCGTCGCCGCCGGTCGAGGTGAATTCCTGGCCGGCGCTCGGAACCGAAGTTGAAGCTGGCCGCGAGCTGCAGCGCCATCCAGCCCTTGCTCTTGTAGGGCCCGTCGTCGGGCGCCGTGATCGGGCAGGTCTGGGTGAAGGCGGTGACCGATCCCGGCGCCGGGTTCCCCTTCTTCGCGCCGAGCAGGTTGGCGGCGAAGAATTTGGCGGCCTGGTTGTTGAAGTAGTGGTTGGTGGCGGCCTTGTTGGAGCCGCGGCTGTGGCCGAGGTCGCCGAGCTGGAGGCTGACCGGCGCCTTCTTGTTGACCGAACGCAGGTAGTCGTAGACGCGCAGCGCCTGTTCGGGCGGGAACAGTTCGTCGGTCCAGCCGCTCTCGATCAGCAGTGGCGCCGGCGTCGAGGCGCCCTTGAGGAAGCGCAGCGGGTAGCCGCCGTTGTTGCGGTAGATGCCCTTCAGCGCGGTCTGCGCTTCGGGCAGCAGCGGCTGGCCGGCGTCGATGAAGGCTTTGTCCTGGGTGATGTTCGCCTGGGTGTCGGTGCAGGGCGTCGACTCGGGGGCGCTGCCGCAGTAGTAGCCGTGCTGGACCCCGCTCAGGTAGAGGCCGTTGAGGTAGCTCGAGATCGGCACCCCGAACGGTTCGAGGCTCTGTTCGACCGGGGCCACTTCGGTGTCGAGGGTGCGGCCGTTGGGGATCAGCGCCGAGACCAGGTCCGACCAGGGCCAGCGCGGATAGGCCGCGGCGATCTTCATCTTCTTGCCGTCCGGGCTGCGCCAGGGGGCGAGCTTGCCGTTCGGCTTGCGGATCTTGTCGGCGAGGAAGGCCAGCTCCATGCTCTGGCCGCCGCCGTAGGAGATCCCGGTGACGCCGATGTCGCGCGGCTTGGTCACGCCCTCGTCGGCCAGCAGCCCCAGCAGGTACTGGGTGTCGCGAGCCTCGTAGCGGCTGTCGGCGAGGCGGATGTAGCCGGCTCCGCAGGCGCCGGAGTGGTCGCCGTTGATGCCGCCGCCGCAGGAGTTGCCGAAGCCGCGGGCGGTGTAGTTGACGACCGCGTAGCCGCGGTGCGCGTAGAAGTTGTTGTTGTAGCGGTAGATCGTCGAGCCGTTGCCGACTTCTTCGGGCGCCGGGCCGGCCGGCGAGGTCGTCTCGAAGTCGGTCTTGCTGCCGCCGAAGCCGTGCAGCATCACGATCGTCGGGAACGGCCCCGCGCCCTTTTCGGGCAGGGTGACGTCGACGTCGAGCGGGACCCCGTCGAAGGAGGGCACCCGGGTGGCGGATTCGGTGGTGGGGCAGAAGCGGACGCCGTTCTCGGCGATGCAGGAGTGCCCGAACGGCGCCAGGGCGCGGCGGCTCGCCGAGGCCGCCGCGGCCAGGCTGACCAAGCCGAGCGAGCGCAACTGCCGTTGCAGCCAAGCGAGATCTCAGCCCTCTCCTCATCGCTTGCGAGCATACGCCCCTCTCGCCGTGTTGCAGAGGGCATGCCCCTCGCCCGGTTGAAGAATTCACGGTGACCCGCCTGACCAAACCTCGGGCCGCGCTCGCGGCCGCCCTCGCCATCGCGCTGCTGGCGATGCTGGCGTTCGCCGCCGCGCCCGCCGCCGCCGGCCTGCTGGAACCGCCCGGCAAGAAGGTCTACTTCGGCGTCTCCGACACCGGCGACCCGGCCAGCTTCGGCGAATTCAGCACCGCCGTCGCCCACCACCCGGCGGTGATCGAGTCCTTCCGCACCTGGGGCAGCGACTTCCCCGACTCGATCCGCCGCTGGCAGACCGCCCGGGCGCGGCCGATGATCCACATCACCACCGCCGACCCCAACGACGGCCACGAGCTGATCAGCCTGCGGGCGATCGCCCAGGGCGGCGGCGACGCCTACCTGGTCCGGCTCAACAAGCTCTTCTACTCGAAGCAACTGCGCGCCTACATCCGCCCGCTCGGCGAGCCCAACCGCTGCCTCAACGTCTACGCCGCCTACGACTGCGGCGGCAAGCTGCGCTACCCCGCCGACAAGCCGCGCTGGTACAAACTCGCCTTCCGCCGGATCTACATCCTCGTCCACGGCGGCGGCAAGGCGGCGAAGATCAACGAGCGGCCTGGCCGAAGCGGGCCTGCCACCGCTGACCGTCGACGTCCGCGGCCTGCCGGCGGCGCCGGTCGCGATCGTCTGGAGCCCGCTGCCCGCCGGCTCGCCGACGGTGCCCCAGAACCGCCCCAAGAACTTCTACCCGGGCTCACGCTGGGTCGACTGGGTCGGGACCGACTTCTACGCCTCCTACCCCGAATGGAAGGCGCTCAACGGCCTCTACAAGCGCTTCTCCGGCAAGCCCTTCGCGATCACCGAGTGGGGCGTCGAAACCGGCGACGACCCGAGCTTCGTCAGCCAACCTGTTCGCCTGGGTGCGAGCACCACCCGCGCTGCAAGATGCTCGTCTACTACCAGGACTTCGGCTCGACCAGCAGCTACCGGATCCAGAACTACTCGGCCAGCCTCGAAGTGCTCAAGGCCCGCCTTCACTCGCCGCTTTTCCCGGCCTACGCGACGGATTTCGCCGCAGCTGCCGCCACCGCCGCCCGGTGGTGTCGCGCCCGGGCCCTGACCGTGCGGGCTTTCGCCTCGGCCAGCCGCCGCGCCCGCTCGGCCGGAGGCAGCTTCGCCAGCGCCGCCCGCCAGGCCGCCGCGGCTTTCGCCCGTACGCTTTGCGCCGCGCCGCGCGGCGGATCTCGGCTTTGGTGATCGGCTGCAGCGCGGTGATGCTCGAGTAGCCGGTGAGGTAGATCCGGTGCCCGTCGGAGATCACCGGCGTGTAGGTGCCCCGTCGGGTATTGGAAGACCTTGCGGCCGCTCCTCATCATGAAGCCGGTGGTCGTGTTGTTGGTGAACTCGGCGACGTAGACGATGTTGCCGACGGCCGAGAGCGAGCCGACCACCTGCCCGCCGGCCGGGCGGCTCCAGCGGACGCTGCCGTCCTTGGCGTCGAGCGCGTAGACGTTGCCGTCGAAGGAGCCGATGAAGACGGTCGGCGGGCTGTGCTTGGTGTTGGCGACGGCCGGCCCGGAGTAGACGTAGCCGCCGGTCGAGTAGGTCCAGGCGAGGGTGCCGTCGCTGAGGTCGAAGCTGTAGACGCGGCCGTCGTTGTTGCCGTCGTAGACGCGGCCGTAGGCGACCGCCGGGGTCGAGTAGAACGCCCCCGAGCCGCCGAAGCCGGGCCCGAGCGAGCCGCTCTGCCAGATCAGCTTGCCGGTCTTGGCGTCGACCGCGTTCATGTAGCCGCCGTAGTCGCCGACGTAGAGGCGGCCGCCGTAGTAGGCGGGCGCCGACTTGACCGGCCCCGCCCAGCGGGGTCGACCAGCGGACGTTGCCGTTGACCGTGCTGAGCGCGAACAGTTCGCCGTTTTCGCAGCCGAAGTAGACGCTGTTGCCGATCACCACCGGCGAGGACTCGGCCCGCCCCGGCAGCAGGTGTTTCCAGATCACCCGGCCGGTTTTGGCGTCGAGCTTGACGATGTGGCCGGGGTCGAGGTTGACGATGTAGAGGCGGTGCTTGGAGTAGGCCGGCGAGGAGGCGTTGAGGTGGCCGATCCGGCGTTCCCAGAGGAGCTTGCCGGTATTGGCGTCGAGGGCGAAGGCGTTGCCGTTGTTGTTGACCGCGTAGAGCGTGCCGCCGACGTAGATCGGCGGGAACTCGAGCAGCGGCCGCTGCGTGTAGCGCCAGAGTTTGCGGAACGGCGGCGCCACCCCCCGCGCCGGCAGGTAGCGGGTGCGGGCCGGGTTGAGGCCGAACACGGGCCAGTTGACGTTGCTCGCCTGCCTGCGGCGGCGCTTTCGGCTTCTGCGGCTTGAAGTGCTCGATCGCCTGCGTGTTGTGGACGTCGGCCGGGCGCTTCAGCGGCTCGTAGGCGACGAGGACCCCGACGACGAACAGCGACCGCCAGCGGCGATCAGGCCGAGCGCCCAGCGCCGGTGCTCGCGCCAGAGCCGCTTCGGGTGGAGCAGCAGCCCTGCGGCGTTGCGGAGACGGCGGGCCTTGGGCCCGCCGTCAGCCATTCGCCGTGGCTCGCCGCTCGGACTCGGTCGAGACGCCCTCGATCAGCGCTTTGACCGCGAGCTTGGCGGTGCCGATCACGGCGGCGCCGACGTAGGGCAGGGTCGGGGTCGTGCGGACCGCGTAGACCATCCTCGTGCCGGCGCCCCGCGGGGTCAGCTCGACGGTGCCGACGTGGTCGCGGACGGGGGCGCCGGAGAGCAGCTTGTAGGAGAAGCGGTCGGGGGGCTGGTAGGCGATCACTTCCTCGCGCCACGGCGGCCCCAGCGAGGTCAGGGCCCTGATCGCGCCGACCCCGTTCGGCGCCGGCTCACCCTGCCGCTCCAGCGTCGAGCGGCGCAGCGGCGTGATGATCGCGGCGTAGAGGTGGTGTTCGGTGAGGACGTCGAAGACCGTCTGCGGCGGGGCCGCGACGTCGCGCTCGAAGCTGAAGCTGGCCATCGGGGAAGGCTACGTCAACGCCCAGCGCTGCGGATCGGCCCCGTCGATCGCGACCGCCTCGCCGGCGATCGCCATGTGGTCGAGGACGGAGAGGACGATCTGCAGGACCCAGGCGCTGGCCGGCCCGTCGAGGTTCTCCGGGCCGAGGAACTCGGCGACGATCTCGAAGGCGGTCCGCTCGCCGGCGCCGAGCGAGCCGCGGACTTTGCCGTCGAGCTCCTCGACCTGGCGCCTGGCCTCGGCGATCTTGTTCTCGGGGTCGCGGAAGGGGCGCCCGTGGCCGGGCAGGCAGAGGTCGACCTCGAGCGGCTCGACCGCGGTCAGGCTGGTGAGGAATTCGCCGACCGGGTCGGGGCTGTGGCCGTAGTCGAAGAAGAGGACCGTCCTCCCCAGCAGGTGGTCGCCGGTGATCATCAACCTGCTCTCGGGCTGGTGCAGGACGACGTGCGAGGGAGCGTGGCCGGGGGTCTCGTGGACCTGCCAGAGGCCCTGGTCGGTCTCCACCTCGACCCCGGGCAGGAGGTCGCGATCGGGAACCCGGATCGCGTCGATCCCGGTCTCCTCGTCGCCGCTGCGGGACTCGCGGTAGCGCTCCAGCGCCGCCGCCGGGACGCCGCTCTGGCGGGCGACCTCGAGCCGCCGCTCGAGCGCCACGGCGGGATCGTCGGCGAGCAGCCTGACGTGCTCCCAGGCGGGGTGCATCCAGAGCTCGCAGCCGGCGGCCTCGGTGATCGGGGCGGCGAGGCCGTAGTGGTCGGTGTGGGAGTGGGTGCAGACGAGCAGGCTGACGTCCTCGACCCCGAACCCGGCCTGGGCCAGCGCCAGGTCGAGCTGGCGCAACCGGCCCTTCCCCCCCATGCCGGTGTCGAAGAGGACGATCCCGTCGCCGGCGCTCAGCGCCCAGGCGTTGCCGTGCGGCACGCCCGGCCAGGGCAGCGGCAGCCGCAGCCGCCAGATGCCGGGCAGGATCCGCTCGGTCCGGGGCGCGCTGGCTCGTTGGCTCGGATCCATCCCGGCCATCCTCTCAGGGGCTACGACGTGGGCTCCTGGGGACGTTCGAACTCCTGCATCACGCCGGCTATGGCGAAGCAGAGGGCGCCGGTCAGGGTGCCCCAGTTGGCGACGCCGACGGCGAGCTCGTCGCCGGTGCTCGGCCGCACGAAGGCCGCGATCGCGGCGACCATGAACAGCGCCGAGCCGACCTGGTTGACGACGGCGATCCACCAGCCGAGGTCGGCGCGGTGCCCGGCGGGCCGTTCGCGGCGCATCTGGGTCAGGGCGAGGTGGCCCGAGAGCAGGAAGAGGACGCAGCCGACGAGTTCCGGCGACCAGACCAGGCGGTGCTCCTGGGCGGTGCTGAGATCGCCGATCAGCGCCGCCAGCAGGCTGGCGCCGAAGTAGAGGGTGCCGACGAAGAGGACGACCGCGCTCGACCAGTCGAGGCGGCCGGGCTCGAGCGACCACCATCGCCACGCGCGCCCGCGGAGCGTCTTCGGCCGCGGCAAGGCGCGGCGCGTTCGTCGCCAGCAGCACCCCGGCGTAGGCGCCGGTGGTGAAGAAGACGCCGCCGGCGAGGAAGACCGCCGCCGCCAGCCGCGGCCCGCCGACGTCGCCCTGCGCCAGCGCCGCCCCGATCGCGAACAGCGAGCCGCCGAGGACAAACGCCGTCGCCGAAACGACGTTGACCCGGCGCAGGCGGTCGACGGGCCGATTTGTCCCCATATGCCGGGATTATCGGCCCATCGACCGTGGTGCCGCGCTACGGGGCTACGAAGGTGGCGGGGTCGGGGCCGATCCGGTCGCCGGAGTCGAGGCGGGCGATCGCGGCGAGGTCGTCCTCGCTGAGCTCGAAGTCGAAGAGCTCGAAGTTCTCGCGCACCCGCTCCGGGGTGACCGACTTCGGGATCACGACGTTGCCGATCTGGATGTGCCAGCGCAGGATCACCTGCGCCGGCGTCTTCTCGTGGTGGGCGGCGATCGTCGCGATCGTCTCGTTGCCGAGCAGGGCGCCCTGGGCGAGCGGGCTCCAGGCCTCGGTGGCGACGTCGTGGTCGGCGTGCCAGGCGCGCAGCTCGGCCTGCTGGAGGTCCGGGTGCAGCTCGATCTGGTTGACCGTCGGCAGCATCTCCGCCTCGCGCCGGAGCCGCTCGAGGTCCTCGACGCGGAAGTTGGAGACGCCGATCGAGCGCGATTTCCCCTCGGCCCGGATCCGTTCGAAGGCGCGCCAGGTGTCGAGGTAGCGGTCCTCGCTCGGGACCGGCCAGTGGATCAGGTAGAGGTCGAGGCGATCCATGCCGAGGCGCTCGAGGCTCTTCTCGCAGGCGCTCAGGGTCGAGTCGTAGCCCTGCGCGGAGTTCCAGAGCTTGGTGGTGACGAAGATCTCCTCGCGGGCGAGGCCGGCGGCGGCGATCGCCGCGCCCACTCCCGCCTCGTTGCGGTAGGCGGCGGCGGTGTCGATGTGGCGGTAACCGGTCGCCAGCGCCTCTTCGACCGCTTTCTGGGTCTCCTCGGGCGGCACCTGGAAGACGCCGAAGCCGAGCTGCGGGATCTCGACCCCGTCGTGCAGGGTGACGGTGGGGATGGAAGTCGCGTTGGTCATCTACATCTCTCCGTTCCAGTTGGGTCTCACCGTCGAGTACCCAGGTGAACGTCGACTATGCCGCCGCGATCGGAGCGCGAACGGTCGCCCGCGAAAGAGCTGGCTCCGACGCTGCACCGCGCTGTCCGCCGCCGCAGCGGCGGGGTCGCAGCCTCCTAGCTGGTGGCGAGGCCGATGGCCAGCAGCGGGAAGGCGAGCATGACGCCGAGGTAGAGGCCCATCAGCGCGCCGGAGCGGAGGCTGGCCGTGTTCGAGCGCGCGCCGGAGATGGCGCCGACGAGGAAGACGAAGCCGGCGATTCCGAGGCCGATCCAGAAGATGGGAGGCATGCGGCGGCGACAATACCGGACCCCGTGGCCGGGAGCGATGGCAAGCACCGCCCGGCAGCTCGGGGCGCTGGTACGTTTGCCCGGGTGATGACCGGGCTTCGGCGCTTGGCACCGGCGGTGGCCCTGGCCGCTCTGCTGGCTCTGCCCGCCTCGGCGTCCGCGGCGAGCGAAAGCAGCGCCGCCGCGCAGCTGGCCCGCACCTACGCGCCGATCACGATGGTGCGCGAAGAGCAGGATCCGCCCTGCGAAACCTCGGCCGAGCAGTACGAGCCGACCAGCGTCGACACGGTGCTCGGCAACCCCAGCGTCACCCTGCAGCGGTTCGTCCCCGGCGAGGGCCTCGAAGACGTCAAGGTGGCGCCGACCGCCGCCGACATCGCCGGCCTCGGCGAGGGCTACTACCTCAACCTCGACGGCGAGGCGCTCGGCGAAACCTGCGTCTACGCCAAAGACTTCGAAAAGCTCGAGGACGAAGGCGAGGCGCCGGTCACCACCTACGCCCACATCGCCCGCGAAGCCGGCCACCCCGGCTTCGTCCTGCAGTACTGGTTCTTCTGGTACTTCAACCAGTTCAACGACCTCCACGAGGGCGACTGGGAGGGGATGCAGATCTCCTTCGAAGCGGAAACGCCCGCCGCGGCGCTGGCCGAAGAACCGCGGCAGATCATCCTCTTCCAGCACGCCGGCGGCGAGCGCGCGGACTGGACCGACACCAAGGTCCAGAAGGAAGGCACGCACCCGATCGTCTACCCCGCGGCCGGCTCCCACGCGACCTTCTACGACTCCGCCGTCTACATCGAGAACGGCCAGGAAGGCTCGGGGCTGGGCTGCGACAACACCAGCGAGCCGGTGCGCGAACTGCGGCCGCGGCCGGTCCTCCTTCCCAACCACGTCACCGATCGCGGCAGGTTCCAGTGGCTCAGCTACGACGGCCGCTGGGGCGAAATGGAAAAGGGCTACAACAACGGCCCGACCGGGCCGCAGACCAAGACGGTCTGGAAGGAACCCTTCGCCTGGATGGAAGAACAGCGCTCGACCAGCCCGCGGCTGCCGGGCGGCTCGATCGTCGGCCCGCAGGTGACCAGGGCCTTCTGCGGCGTCGTCGCCGAAGCCTCGAACCTGATCAACCTCGACGCCAAGTCGCGGCCGGCGGCGATCGCGACGATCGCGGTCGCCCTGATCCTGATCGCCCTGTTCGTCGGCCTCACCCGCTGGGGCCCGGTCGACCTCGCCCAGCTGCGGGCGCGGCGCTCCTTCGGCCAGCTGGTCCGCGCCGCGCGCCAGCTCTACGGCCGCCACTGGCTGGTCCTGGTCGCGATCGGCCTCACCGCGATCCCGATCGTCGGCGGCGCCAACCAGCTCGCCGGCCTGCTCTCCGGCGGCGGCGGGGTCGACGAGGCGACCGGCCACGCCGGCTTCAACCTGGCGCTCGGCGAACTGCTGGAAGGGATCGCCCGCCCGGTCGCCTCGGCGATCGTCGCCTCGGTCGTCGTCGTCTTCGTCCGCGCTCCTGGTCGAATCGCGGCCGGCCGGCTTCCGCGCCTCCTGGCGCGGCATGGGCGCAGCGCTTCTGGCGCGTCGTCGGCGCCCAGCTGCTGGCGACGCTCGGGGTGCTGCTGCTGGCGCTGACGGTGATCGGCATCCCCTGGGCGATCAACAAGTACGTCGCCTGGAACTTCGTCAAGCAGGAGGTCCTCTTCACCGACAAGGGCATCCGCGAGGCCTTCCGCGGCAGCTCCGACCTGGTCCGCGGGCGCTGGTGGCACACGGTCCGCGTCGCCGGCTTCCTCTGGCTGGTCAGCGTCGTCGTCGGCCCGGTGGCCTCGTTCGCGCTGATCTTCACCACCCTGCCGCTGATCTGGATCAACCTGCTCGGGGCGCTGATCTTCTCCCTGCTGATCCCCTACGTGGCGATCGGCGAGACGCTGCTCTACTTCGACCTGCAGGCGCGGGCGCAGACCGAGCCGGCGAAGCCGCCGCGCTCGTGGCGCCCCTGGCGCCCTCGCCAATTCGGCCGGGTCGCCGGCGATCCCGCTCCCCAGCCGGCCCCGAGCGGATAGGTTGCGGGCGTGAAGCTGCTCGCCTTCAGCGACCTCCACCGCGACCTCGGCCAGGCCGCGAAGCTGGTCGAGATGTCCGCCGAAGCCGACGTGGTGATCGGCGCCGGCGACTTCGCCTCCGTCCACGAGGGTCTCGGCGAGACGATCGCGGCGCTGGCGCCGATCGAGACGCCGACCGTCCTCGTCCCCGGCAACAACGAGACCGAGGACGCCCTGCGCGAAGCGGCCGCCGGCTGGGAGGCGGCGACGGTCCTGCACGGCGAGGCGACGGAGATCGACGGCACCGCCTTCTTCGGCCTCGGCGCCGGGATCCCGGTGACGCCCTGGGGACTGGAGCTTCGACCTCGACGACGGCGCCGCGGCGGCGATGTTCGACGCCTACCCCGACGGCGCCGTCCTCGTCCTCCACTCGCCGCCGCGGGGCCACTGCGACGGCGGTGAGGACGGCAGCCACTTCGGCAGCCCGGCGCTGCTGGCGGCGATCGAGGAGAAGCAGCCGCCGCTCGCCGTCTGCGGCCACATCCACGAGGCCTGGGGCTGCGAGAGCAGGATCGGCGCGACGCCGCTGCGCAACCTCGGCCCCACCGGCACCTGGATCGAGATCTAGATGAGCAGTTCCACGACGTCTCAGCCCAAGTGACGGCCCCAGCCGAGCCAGCCGCACCCGGTCCGAGCCCGGCCGCCAAGCCGCAGCCGCGGGCGCTGCTCGGCCTGCTGGTGCTGGCGGCTGGCGTCGGCCTCGGCGTCTCGCTTGCCGCCTGGGCCTTCCTCGAGGTCGTCCACCAGGCCCAGGTCTGGGTCTTCACCGACCTGCCGCACGACCTCGGCTACCACGACGGCGTCCCGGCCTGGCTCTACATAGTCGTCCTCGCCCTGGCCGGGCTGGTGGCCGCGTTCGCGATCGTGCGCCTGCCCGGCAACGGCGGCCACGTGCCGGCCGAGGGCCTGAAGATCGGCGGCGCCCCGGTCGAGCCGATCGAACTGCCGGGGATCCTGCTGGCCGCCTTCGCGACGATCTCGCTCGGCGTGGTGCTGGGACCGGAGGCGCCGCTGATCGCGATGGGCGCCGGGCTGGGAGTGCTGGCGATCCGGACCGTGCGCAGCGACACCCCGGTCGAGGCGCAGGCGGTGATGGCCGCGGCGGGGAGCGTCGCCGCCGTCTCGATGCTGTTCGGCTCGCCGATCATCGCCGCGGTCCTGATGCTCGAGGCGCTCGGCCTCGATCGCCAGAAACTGCCGCTGATCCTGCTGCCCGGACTGCTCGCCGCCGGGATCGGCTCGCTGGTCTCGATCGGGATGGGATCGATCACCGGGCTGAGCACGAGCGACTACGCGATCGGGGCGCTCTCCCTGCCCGACTTCGCCCAGCCGGCGCTTTCGGACTTCGCCTGGACGATCCCGCTGGCCCTCTTCGTCGCGGTCATCTGCTTCGCCGTGATCCGGCTCGGGCTGCTCGCCTACTCCTTCCTCCGCCAGCGGCCGTTCGTGCTCCTGCCGGCGGCCGGGGTCGCGATCGCCCTGCTCGCGATCGCCTTCCACGCCGCCAGCGGCAAAAGCGCCGAGGAAGTCCTCTTCTCCGGCCAGGACGCGCTGCCGACCCTGATCGGCGAACGCCGGCACCTGGTCGATCTCGGCCCTGCTGCTGGTACTCGCCTTCAAGGGCCTGGCCTGGGGCGTCTCGCTGGGTGGCTTCCGCGGCGGCCCGACCTTCCCGGCGATGTTCATCGGCGCCGCCGCCGGCGTCCTCGCCTCCCACCTGCCCGGCTTCGACATCACCGGCGCGGTCGGGGTCGGGATCGGAGCCGGAGTCGGTGGCGGTCCTGCGCCTGCCGCTGACGGCGGTGGTCCTCGGCGTCCTGCTGACCAGCAAAAGCGGCGCCGGGACCGAGCCGCTGATCATCGTCGGCGTCGTCGTCGCCTACCTGGCGACCGTCGTGCTCGGCAAAGCCTTCGGCTCGGGCCAGGCACCGACGACGAAGCGCCGCCGCCGAGCCGAGCGCCCTGCCTAGCGACATAATCCGGCGATGGGCTACCGCCTGCTCGCCGCCGCCGACGCCTTCTGGCGGCCCTCGAACCAGATGTCGGTCCTCAACACCGACCTCGGCAAGCAGCTCGAAGCCGGCTCGCTGGGCGCGCGGCTCTGGCGGCTGGCGCCGGGGCAGGCCTCGACCAGGCATCGCCACCGCGAGCAGGAGGAGCTCTATGTCCTGCTCGAGGGCAGCGGTCGGGTGCGGGTCGACGGGGAGCTGCTGACCCTGGCGCCGCTGGACACGCTGCTGGTCGAGCCCGGCTCGGTCCGCCAGCTCTTCAACGACACCGACGCCGAGCAGCTCTGGCTCGTCGTCGGCGCCCCGCTGGAGGGGGCGAACACGCTCGAGATGAGCGAGGAGCTGCTGCGCGAGCTCTATCCGGACGGGCCGAAGGCGCTGCCGCCCGAGCTCGAGAGCTGAGCCCGGCGGCTGGTTCGCTGGTCGCTCCTGGTGTCGCTAGCCTGATCCCGGGTACCCGGACCGCCGGAAGCGTGTCCGGGGTTCAAACGAGGAGGCTTCGATGAGGATCGGCGTGCTGGGCACCGGCGCGGTCGGATGCGCGATAGCGACGAGGATGCTGCAGCTGGGGCACGAGGTGACGATGGGCTCGCGCTCGGCCGAGAGCGAGGCGCTGGTCGCCTGGACCGGCGCGGCGGGAGAGGACGCCAAGGGCGGCACCTTCGCCGACGCCGCTGCCGCGCGGCGAGCTGCTCTTCAACTGCACGGCGGGGATCGCCTCGCTGGACGCTCTCGCGAGCGCCGGCGCCGACAACCTCGCCGGCAAGACCCTGGTCGACGTCGCCGTCCCGCTCGACTTCTCGCGGGGGATGCCGCCGCGGCTGGCCTTCTGCAACGACGAGAGCCTCGGCGAGCGGATCCAGGCGGCCTTCCCCGAGACCCGCGTGGTGAAGGCGCTGAACACCGTCAACAGCGCCGTGATGGTCGATCCGGGCCGGGTCCGCGGCGACCACTCGATCTTCGTCTGCGGCGACGACGGCGCCGCCAAGGCCCAGGTCAGCGCCCTGCTCGAGGCGATCGGCTGGACCGGCCGAGTCGATCGTCGACCTCGGCGGCATCGAGGCCGCCCGCGGCACCGAGATGTACCTGCCGCTGTGGCTGCGGCTCTACGGCCACTTCGGCGACGCCGACTTCAACATCGCGCTGGCGCGCTGAGCCAGGACGCCGACGTTCGTCACCGGCCCACCTGTTAGGACTACTCCGTGAGCCCGGAGTCGACCAGCAGCGAGACCGGCATGGCCTTCGAGAGCAGCGCCGGTCGCTGGTTGCTCGCGGTCGCCGTCGCCGGCTCGGGGATGGCCTTCCTCGACGGCACCGTCGTCAACGTCGCCCTGCCGGACATCGGCCGGGACCTCGACGCCAGCACCAGCGCCCTGCAGTGGATCCTCAACGGCTACCTGCTGACCCTGGCCTCGCTGATCCTGCTCGGCGGCTCGCTGGGCGACCGCTACGGCCGCCGCCGCGTCTTCGTCCTCGGCGTCGGCTTCTTCACCGTCGCCTCGCTGCTCTGCGCGATCGCCCCCAGCGTCGAGGTGCTGATCGGCGCCCGGCTCCTGCAGGGGGTCGGCGGCGCGCTGCTGACCCCGGGCAGCCTGGCGCTGATCGAGGCCAGCTTCCGGCCCACCGACCGGGCCCGGGCGATCGGCGCCTGGTCGGGCCTGGGCGGCGTCGCCGGCGCCCTCGGGCCGCTGCTCGGCGGCTACCTGATCGGGGCGATCTCCTGGCGGGCGATCTTCGTGATCAACCTGCCGATCGGGATCTTCGTCGCCTGGGCGGCCGGCCGCCACGTTCCCGAGAGCCGCGACGAGATGGCCAGCGGGCGGATCGACGTCCAGGGCGCCGCGCTGGCGGCGCTGGGCCTCGCCGGCACCACCTACGCGCTGATCGAGGCGCCCGCCAAGGGCGCCTCGGCGGCGATCCTGCGTCACCGCGATCGGCGGCGTCCTGGCGCTGATCGCCTTCTTCGTCGGCGAGCGCCGCAGCGCCAACCCGATGCTGCCGCTGGAGATCTTCCGCTCGCGCCAGTTCAGCGCCGCCAACGCGGTCACCTTCGTCGTCTACGCGGCGCTCGGCGGCTTCTTCTTCCTGCTCGTCTCCTTCCTCCAGATCTCGATGGGCTACACGCCGATCGAGGCCGGCGCCGCCTCGCTGCCGGTAACCCTGCTGATGCTCGCTCTTCTCCGCCCGCTCGGGCGCCCTCGCGGAGCGGATCGGGCCGCGACTGCCGCTCACCGCCGGGCCGCTGGTGATCGCCGCTGGGACTGCTCTGGCTGGCCCAGATCCACCCCGGCGACTCCTACCTGACGTCGATCCTGCCGGCGATCGTCGTCTTCGGCGCCGGCCTCACCCTGGTCGTCGCCCCGGTCACCGCGACCGTCCTCGCCGCCGCCGACACCCGCCACTCCGGCGTCGCCTCGGGCGTCAACAACGCCGTCGCCCGGGTCGCCGGACTGCTCGCCGTCGCCGTCCTCCCCGTCGTCGCCGGCCTCACCGGCGACAGCTTCTACGACCCCGCGAAGATGACCCACGGCTTCCACGTCGGGATGCTCGTCTGCGCGGCGCTGGCCGCGGCGGGCGGCGTCCTCGCCTGGCTGACGATCGCCTCCGGCGTCCTCCACGCCGAGGCCGAGCCCGGCGGCGACACCCCCGAGCGCCTCGCCGAGGACTTCAGCTGCGGCATCGGCGCGCCGCCGCTGCGGCCGGGCCGCGAGGCGGACTGCAGCGTCGAGGCGGCCCCGGTCGCGCTCAGCGCATCGAGCGGGCGATGACGACCCGCTGGATCTCGTTCGTGCCCTCGTAGATCTGGGTGATCTTGGCGTCGCGCATCATCCGCTCCAGCGGGTACTCCTTGACGTAGCCGTAGCCGCCGAGGATCTGCACCGCCTCGACCGTCACCTTCATCGCGTTGTCGGAGGCGAAGAGCTTCGCCATCGAGGAGTACTTGGCGAGGTCGGGATCGTTGCGGTCGGCCATCGCGCAGGCCTTGTAGAGGAGCTCGCGGGCGGCGGCGGTGCCGGTCTCCATGTCGGCGAGCTTGAACTGGGTGTTCTGGAACTCGATCACCGGCTGGCCGAAGGCGATCCGCTCCTTGGCGTAGTCGCGGGCGTAGTCGATCGCCCCCTGGGCGATGCCGACCGCCTGGGCGCCGGCGCCGAGACGGGTCCGCTCGAGGGTGCCGAGGGCGACGCGCATCCCCCTCCCCACCTCGCCGATCACGTTCTCCTGCGGGACCCGGACGCCGTCGAAGGTCGGCGAGCCGGTGGGCGAGCCGTGGATGCCGAGCTTGCGCTCGAGCTTGCCGACCGCGAAGCCGGGCCGGTCGGCCTCGACGACGAAGGCGGTGATCCGCCGCTGCTCGCGGTCGGTCAGGGCGAAGACGACGTAGAAGTCGGCGATGCCGGCGTTGGTGATCCAGTTCTTGGCGCCGTCGATCACCCATTCGTCGCCGTCCTGAGCACGGCGCTGGTCCGCATCGAGCCGGGGTCCGAGCCCGCCTCGGGCTCGCTCAGGGCGAAGGCCGGCGACCACTCGCCGGAGGCGCACCTGGGCAGGAAGCGCTGCTTCAGCTCGTCGGAGCCGAAGAGGCGGATCGGCAGCGTCCCCAGCTCCTGCACCATCAGCATCAGCGCCGAGGAGGCGCAGGCCTTGGCGATCTCCTCGACCGCCATCTGCTGCATCAGCGTTCCCGTGCCGGTGCCGCCGTACTCCTCCTCGAAGGGCAGGGCGAGGATGTCGTGCTCGGCGAAGAGCTGGCGGATGTCGCGCGGGTACTCGCCGCTCTCGTCGATCTCCGCCGCCCGCGGCCAGACCCGCTCGCGGACGATCTGGCGGATCGTGTCGCGGAAATCGATCAGGTCCTGGGGGACCGCGTAGACGCTGTCGGTGGTGCTGGTCATAACTCCCTCTCTGAGTGGCGACCCACGGCCGGTAGGAATACCACGTGGCCGCGCCGCCGGTCAGCCGGGCAGCAGCGAGCGCAGCACGGCCAGCATCGCCGCCTCGCGGATGACCCCGGTGGCCAGCTCGCGGTAGATCGAGGCTTCGCGCTTGGCCAGCCGCCCGACCGGTTTCAGCTGCGTCGTTTCGACCGGGGGCGCCTGCGAGGTGGAGGCCGCGAGCACCCCGCTCGATTCCTTGTAGGCGAGGCAGCCGAGGATCCCCTGGGCGATCAGCCGCGCCCGGTCTTCGGCGCCCTGTTCGATCGGGTGCAGCCCGTCGGACTGCATCAGCTCGGGGTGGTGGTTGACGAAGCTGGCCCAGTCGGGCACCTGGGTGCCGGGGCGGGAGGCGGCGAATTTGTGCACGACCGCGTTCTTGCCGTGGTTGTCGACGCCTTCGACCGTGTAGCCGTGGACCGTCGGCACGACCATGCAGCGGTTGCCGACCGTCGCCGCCACCTTGGCGAGGTTTTCTTCGAGGATCTGGGGATAGTTGGGGTTGTCGTTGGTGCCGCCGTCGAAGACGATCACCGACTGCGAGGGTTCGTAGCTTTCTTCGAAGAGTTCGAGGATCTCGAAGGTGTTGGAGCCGCCGACCGCGTTGACGGTCAGTTCGACCCCCGGCAGGAACTTCGGCAGGAAGGGCGAGGTCAGTTCCTCGAGGCTGTCGCCGACGACGAGGACCTTGGCGGTCGGCGCCGCGCGCGCGAGGGGAGCGAGAACGGCCAGCGCCAGCAGCGCCGCCGCGACCGCAATCCCCGCCGACCTCCTCAGCCTCGCCATCGTCAGGTTTGTACAGCACTCGGTGGCGCCCAGCGGCGCCATTAGCCTTCAGCAATGCGCAGCGGCGACTCGAGACGGGGACGGCGAGATGGTGGGCGATCGCCTGCCTCGCCGCGGCGGCGCTGGCGCTGGCCCTGTCGGCCTGCGGCGGCGGCTCCGCCGACGCGACCGCGCAGGCGGCGAAGAAGGCGCCGGCGCGAAGCGGGACCGAGGCGTCGGCGCAGACCGGGCGCGACCTCGCCGGCCACGTCGCAGGCCGAACGGCGCGCGGCGGCGCTGCGCCGGCCAGGTCGGCGACTTCCTCGACTCGATGGCCAGGCTCCGCACCAACCTCGTCGCCGGCCTCAGCTACGAACAGTACGTCGGCGAAGTCGAGGCGATCCGCGGCACCTACCGCGAAATTCCCGTCGACCAGGTGACGCTCGGCTGCCTGAAGGCGGCCGGCACCCCCGGCGAGAGCGGGCTCAACAGGTACATCGCGGCGAGCGATACCTGGACCGCCTGCGTCGAAGAAAGCGGCTGCGAAGCGGCCTCGATCGAAGCGGCGCTGCGGAGCAAGTGGCAACAGGCCTCGAAGCTGCTCTCCGAAGCACAGGCGGGACTGAAGCGCCTGGAGAAACACCCGACCGCCTCCTGAATCCGCCTCGTCGGGCCGGCCAGACGACGAGCCGCGGAGCCGACGACTCCGGACCCATATCGTCTCGGGCGATGGCCTCCGTCCCCCTCTCGATCCTCGACCTCGCCGCGGTCGGCCGAGGGCGAGTCGATCGCCGAGAGCCTCGCCGGCAGCGTCGCGCTCGCCCAGGCGGCCGAGCGGCTCGGCTACAGGCGGGTCTGGTACGCCGAGCACCACAACATCTCGCTCGATCGCCTCCTCGGCGACCGCCGTCCTGATCGCCCACGTCGCCGCCCACACCGAGACGATCCGCCTCGGTGCCGGCGGCGTGATGCTGCCCAACCACTCGCCGCTGGTGATCGCCGAGCAGTTCGGCACCCTGGAGACGCTGCACCCCGGCCGCATCGACCTCGGCCTCGGCCGCGCGCCCGGCAGCGACCAGGAGACGCGAGCGGGCGCTCCGCCGCGACCGCGCCTCCGCGACGCTTCCCCGAGGACGTCGTCGAGCTGCAGGGCCTGCTCGGCGACGAGAGCCCGCTCCCCGGCGTGCGGGCGATCCCCGGCCAGGGCACCCACGTGCCGCTCTACATCCTCGGCTCCTCGCTGTTCGGCGCCCAGCTCGCCGCGCGTGCTCGGCCTGCCCTACGCCTTCGCCTCCCACTTCGCGCCGCAGGCGCTCCACGACGCGATCGCAGATCTACCGCGAGCAGTTCACGCCCTCCGCGCAGCTCGAGCGAGCCCTACGTGATCGCCGGCGTCGGCGTGATCGCCGCCGACGACCAGGCGAGGCGCCGACGAGCAGCTCGAGGCGACCCGCCGCGCCCGGGCGAAGAACCTCTTCTCCCGCGGCGAGCGGCGCCTCAGCGACGAGGAGGTCGAGGCGCTCCTGCGCTCGCCCCAGGGCGCCGCCGTCGACGAAATGCTCACCTACACCGCCGTCGGCACGCCCGAGGAGGCCGCCGCCTACCTCGACGACTTTCAGCAGAAGACCGGCGCCGACGAGCTGATCACCGTCCACTACGCCGGCTCCGTCGCCGACCGGGTCCGCTCGGTCGAGCTCCTCGCCGCCGCGGCAAGGATCAGGTCGCAGTAGCCGTCGGCGATCTGCTCGGGGCTGAGCCGGCCGCGCGGGTTCAGCCACTGCGGCGTGTAGTTGACCATCCCGAGCAGGGTCAGGAGGGCGAAGCTGCGGTCCTCGAAGTGCATCGTGCCGTCGCGCTCGCCGCGGGCGAGGACGTCGTCGAGCAGCTGCTCGAACGCCTTGCGCTGGCCGCGGACGCGGCGCCACTGCGGCTCGCGCTCGATCACGTGGCGCTCCTGGGCGAAGACGAGCATGTGGTCGCGGTGGCTGGCGATGTGGGCGAGCCAGGCGTGCAGCAGGGCGCGCAGCTGCTCGGCCGGCGGCGCCGGCTCGGCGACGATCTCCCGCGCCCGCTCCAGCAACGGGTCGAGCAGCTCGTCGCAGATGCTGATCAGCAGCTGGTCCTTGCTCTCGATGTAGTGGTAGAGGCCGCCGGCGGCGAGGCCGGTCGCCGCGGTCAGCTCGCTGATCGAGGTCGCCTGGTAGCCGCGTTCGGCGAAGAGCCGGGCGGCGGTCGCGATCACCTCGCGGCGGCGGCGCTCGTAGCGCTCGCGCAGCGCCGGCCGGGTCGGAGGCGAGGTGACTGCCATCGCGGCAACCGTAGCGAAAATCCAAGAAAACCGAAGGGTGCTCGAAATTCGAGCGATCATTCGGTATATATGCCGGATGGACTTCGAGCTATCCGACGAGCACCGCCTGATCCAGTCGACCGTTCGCGACTTCGCCGTGCAGGAGGTCGCGCCGGTCGCCGAGGAGCTGGACCGCGAGAAGCGCTTCCCCTACGAGATCGTCGCCAAGCTCGGCGGCGCTCGGCCTGATGGGAATCCCCTTCCCGCAGGAGTTCGGCGGCGGCGGTGGCGACACGCCTCGCCTACGCGCTCGCGGTCGAGGAGCTGACCCGGATCGATTCCTCGGTGGCGATCACCCTCTGCGCCCACACCTCGCTCGGCACTCAGCCGATCTACCTGTTCGGCAACGAGGAGCAGAAAGCGGAGTGGCTGCCGAAGCTCTGCTCGGGCGAGGTGCTCGGCGCCTTCGGCCTGACCGAGCCCGAGGCCGGCTCCGACGCCGGCAACGTCCGCACCCGCGCCAGCCTCGACGGCGGCGAATGGGTGATCGACGGCGCCAAGCAGTTCATCACCAACGCCGGCACCGAGATCTCCGGCGTCGTCTGCATCACCGCCCGCACCGGCCCGGAGGAGATCTCCAACCTGATCGTCGAGAACGGCACCCCCGGCTACGAGCAGGGCGAGCCCTACCGCAAGATGGGCTGGAACGCCTCCGACACCCGGCCGCTGACCTTCACCGAGGCCCGCGTCCCCGAGGCCAACCTGCTCGGCCCGCGCGGGATGGGCTTCAGGCAGTTCCTGCAGGTGCTCGACATCGGCCGCATCGGCGTCGCCGCGATGGGCGTCGGCCTCGCCCAGGGCGCGCTCGACGAGGCGCTCGCCTACGCCAAGGAGCGGCAGGCGTTCGGCCAGTCGATCTCCAAGTTCCAGGCGATCCAGATGAAGCTCGCCGACATGGCGACCGAGATCGAGGCCGGGCGGCTGCTCGTCTACAAGGCGGCGCGCCAGAAGGACCGCGGCGAAAACTTCTCGCTGACCGCGGCGCAGGCGAAGCTGAAGACCGGCCGGCTCGCGGTCCGCTGCGCCGAGGAGGCGGTCCAGATCCACGGCGGCTACGGCTTCATCGAGGAGTACCCGGTCTGCCGCTTCTACCGCGACGCGAAGATCCTCACGATCGGCGAGGGCACCGACGAGGTCCAGCAGATGGTGATCGCCCGGGCGCTGGGCGCGTGAGGTGTTCTCCCGGGTCCTGATCGCCAACCGCGGCGAGATCGCGGTGCGGGTCGAGCGCACGCTGCGCCGGCTCGGGATCGAGTCGGTCGCCGTCTACAGCGACGGCGACGCCGGTGCGCCGCACGTCCGCGGCGCCGACCGGGCGCTGCGGATCGGGCCGACGCCGGCGCGCGCAGTCCTACCTCGACGTCGAGCGGGTGATCGAGGCGGCGCTGCGGAGCGGCGCCGAGGCCGTCCACCCCGGCTACGGCTTCCTCTCCGAGAACGCCGGACTTCGCCCGCGCCTGCGCCGAGGCCGGGCCTGACCTTCGTCGGCCCGGGGCCGGAGGCGATGGAGCTGCTCGGCGACAAGGTCGCCGCCAAGGAGGCGGCGCGTCGCCGCCGGGGTGCCGATCCTCTCCGGGCCTCAGCGGCGAGCGGCTCGGCGACGAGGAGATCGTCGAGTGGGCGGCCGGGGCCGAGCTGCCGCTGCTGCTCAAGGCCGCGGCCGGGGGCGGCGGCAAGGGGATGCGCGTCGTCGACGACCTGGACGAGCTGCCGGAGGCGCTGGCGGCGGCGCGGCGCGAGGCGCTCGGCGCCTTCGGCGACGACCGGCTGCTGGTCGAGCGCTACCTCGAGGCCTCGCGCCACATCGAGGTCCAGGTGCTCGCCGACTCGCACGGCAACGCCGTCCACCTCGGCGAGCGCGAGTGCAGCCTGCAGCGCCGCCACCAGAAGGTCGTCGAGGAGTCCCCCTCGCCGGTCGTCGATCGCCGAGCTGCGCGAGCGGATGGGCGCCGCCGCGGTGGCGCTGGCGCGGAGCTGCGGCTACGTCAACGCCGGCACCGTCGAGCTGATCGCCGAGCGCGACGATCCCGGCGCCTTCTTCTTCCTCGAGGTCAACGCCCGGCTGCAGGTCGAGCACCCGGTCACCGAGGCGGTCACCGGCCTCGACCTGGTCGAGCTGCAGCTGCGGGTCGCCGCCGGCGAGCCGCTCGGGTTCGCGCAGGAGGACGTGCGCTTCGACGGCCACGCGATCGAGGCGCGGCTCTACGCCGAGGACGCCGCCCACGGCTTCCTGCCCTCGGCCGGACGAGTCGTCGCCTACCGCGAGCCCGCCGGGCGTCCGCGTCGACAGCGGCATCGAGGCGGGGACCGAGGTCGGCCTCGACTACGACCCGATGCTCGCCAAGCTGATCGCCCACGCCCCCGACCGCGAGGCGGCGCTCTCGCAGCTGGAGTCCGGCCTCGCCGAGCTGCTGGTGCTCGGCCCGGCGACCAACGCCGCCTACCTGCGGGCGCTGCTGGCCCGGCCGGAGGTCCGCGAGGGAGCGCTCGACACCGGCCTGATCGAGCGCCTCGGCGAGCGAGATCGCGCCGCCGGCGAGCGAGCCGGTGCTGGCCGCCGTGGCGCTGGCGGAGCTGCTCGGCCCGCCGCCGAGCGACGATCCCTGGGACGCCCGCGACGGCTGGCGCCAGGGCGGCCCGGCCTGGGCGCGAGCGCGCCTGAGCGGCCCCGAGGGCGAGCTCGAGGTCGCAGTTGTTGCCGCTATGCGGGAAGAAGTGCGACCTCGGCGGTGGGGTGGCGCGTCGGCGAGGATTCGGGCGAGTTCGCGATCGAGGACCCCGAGCTCGGGCCGGAACCGATCCGGTCCGGTCCAGCCGATCGAGGACGGCGAGTCCGCCCTGCCTCCGAACTCGACGGCGAGTCCCGCCCGCTGGCTGTGTACAGAGACGGCGACGCCGTCTGGCTGATCGACGGCGCCGCCGAGCCGGCGCGCTTCGCGCTCGCCGAGCAGGCCGATGCGGCGGCGGGTGCCGTCGGCGGCGGCTCGCTCGAGGCGCCGATGCCGGGGGTCGTGATCGACGTCCGCACCGAGCCCGGCGCCGAGGTCGCCGAGGGCGACGTCCTGATCGTCCTCGAGTCGATGAAGATGGAGCTCTCGATCCAGAGCCCGCGCGACGGCGCCGTCGCCGAGGTCCTGGTCGCGGTCGGCGACCAGGTCGCCCGCGGCCAGACCCTGATCGCGCTGAGCCCGCCCGCCTATTGCGCAGGGCGACAAAGGCGAGCTCGCCGAGGAGGAGGCCGAATGAGCACTCGGCTGACGGACCCACGCGCGGCCCGGGACCGAGGAGTACGAGCGCAACGAGGCCGAGCACCGCCGCCTCGCCGCCGAGCTCGGCGAGCGGATCGCCCGCGCCGCTGCCGGCGGCGGCGAGAAGTCGCGCCAGCGTCACACCGCCCGCGGCAAGCTGCTGCCGCGCGAGCGGGTCGACCGCCTCTGCGACCCCGGCTCGCCCTTCCTCGAGCTCTCGGCGCTGGCGGCCGAGGACCTCTACGACGGCGCCGCGCCGGGCGCCGGGATGATCTCCGGCATCGCCCGGGTGCAGGGCCGCGAGGTCGTCGTCGTCGCCAACGACGCCACCGTCAAAGGCGGCACCTACTACCCGATGACGGTGAAGAAGCACCTGCGGGCGCAGGAGGTGGCGCTCCACAACAACCTCCCCTGCGTCTACCTGGTCGACTCCGGCGGCGCCTTCCTGCCGATGCAGGACGAGGTCTTCCCCGACCGCGAGCACTTCGGCCGGATCTTCTTCAACCAGGCGACGATGTCGGCCCGCGGCATCGCCCAGATCGCCGCGGTGATGGGCTCCTGCACCGCCGGCGGCGCCTACGTGCCGGCGATGAGCGACGAGACCGTGATCGTCCGCGACCAGGGCACGATCTTCCTCGGCGGCCCGCCGCTGGTCAAAGCCGCGACCGGCCAGAACGTGACCGCCGAGGAGCTCGGCGGCGGCGAGCTGCACGCCCGCACCTCCGGCGTCGTCGACCACCTGGCCGAGGACGACGACGAGGCGCTGGCGATCGTCCGCTCGATCGTCGCGACGCTGCCGGCCAAGGCCGCGGCGCCGTGGCAGCGGGCCCCGGTCGAGGAGCCCGCGGTCGACCCGGCCACCCTCTACGGCGCCGTCCCGCCCGACAGCCGCACCCCCTACGACCCGCGCGAGATCATCGCCCGGATCGTCGACGGCAGCCGCCTGCACGAGTTCAAGGCCGAGTACGGGACGACCGCCGTCTGCGGCTTCGCCCACCTCCACGGCCACCCGGTCGGGATCGTCGCCAACCACGGCATCCTCTTCAGCGAGAGCGCCCTCAAGGTGGCCCACTTCGTCGAGCTCTGCGACCAGCGCCGGGTGCCGCTGCTGTTCCTGCAGAACATCTCCGGCTTCATGGTCGGCCCCGAGTA
Source organism: uncultured Solirubrobacterales bacterium (assembly GCA_963739875.1). GTDB lineage: Bacteria > Actinomycetota > Thermoleophilia > Solirubrobacterales > 70-9 > VAYN01. Next base: position 11,704 of record CAVUCD010000005.1, on the reverse strand, counting down.
CGAGGCCGGCGGCATCGCCAAGGACGGCGCCAAGATGGTCGCCGCCGTCGCCACCGCCCGCGTCCCCAAGCTGACCCTGATCGTCGGCGGCTCCTTCGGGGCGGGCAACTACGGCATGTGCGGCCGCGCCTACTCCCCCCGCTTCCTCTGGATGTGGCCCAACGCCCGGATCTCGGTGATGGGCGGCGAGCAGGCGGCGACGGTGATGACCGAGGTCGGCCAGCCCGAGGTCGGCGCCGAGCTGCGCGAGCAGTACGAGCGCCAGGGCAACCCCTACTTCTCCACCGCCCGCCTCTGGGACGACGGCGTGATCGACCCGATGGACACCCGCCGCGTCCTCGGCCTGGCGCTGGGCGCCTGCGCCAACGCGCCGCTGGCGGACCCCGCGGCGCCCGTGTTCAGGATGTAGCGGGACGTCATCCGTGTCCGTGGATAACCCGCATCAACCCTCTAGGCTCGAGCGATGAACTCGGTCCCGATCGACAAGTTGAAGCTGGGGGATTCGGCGGAATCCCGCAAGACCGTCTCCGAGACCGACGTCTACCTGTTCGCCGGCGTCAGCGGCGACTTCAACCCGATGCACGTCGATCACGAGTACGCCAAAACGACGCCGTTCGGCGCCCGGGTGGCACACGGCCCGCTGACGTTCGCGCTCTGCGCCGGCGTCCTCGGGACCGAGCTGCCCGGGCTCGGCACCATCGCCGTCTCCAACTCCATCGAGTACCAGCGCCCGGTCTTCATCGGCGACACGATCGCGGTCCGGGTCGAGGTCGCCGCGCTCGACCCGGAGCGCAACCGCGCCACGATGGCGATCACCTGGCGCAACCAGGACGGCGACCAGGTCGCCGAGGGCTCGATGGTGGTCAAACCGCCGCGCGAGGTCGTCACCATCGGCGCCGGCGGCTGAGTCTCAGCCGAGGATGTTGACCGCCCTCGCCGCGATCAGGCCGACGGTGAGGAACGAAGCCATCGCCTCGACCGCCATCAGCCCCTTGAGCCGGGCGGTCAACGGCATCGCGTCGGTCGGACTGAAGGCGCTGGCGTTGGTGAAGGCGACGTAGAGGTAGTCGACGAAGCCCGGGCGCCAGCCGGCGAAGGACCAGCCGCTGTTTTCCATCTGCGGGAAGAGGAAGTCCGGGTCCTGCAATTCGGGCGCCGTTCGCATGTGCGGCCCGCCGCGGTCGAACTCCCAGAACCAGAGCGCGAAGACAGCGACGTTGGTCAGCCAGATCTGCCCGGCGGCGATGATCAGGTCGCGGCCGGCCGCCGTGTTGCGCTCGAGCAGGAGGCCGACCAGCATCCCCAGCGCGGTGAAGTTGGCCGCGGTGACGATCGCGATCAGCGTGATCGACGCCCGGCGGCGGACAGGGGACTGGGTGTGGTGCCGGTAGGGCGTCGAGATCGCCAGGCCGATCAGCAGCACGCCCTCGAACGCCGGCAGCAGCCAGCGCGGCCCAAGCGTCAGCTTGCCCGGCAGCGCCAGGTAGAGCAGGAGGCTGAAGAGCACGGCCAGCTGCGCCTGCCAGAACGGCTCGACGACGCCGAGCTCTTCGCGATCTGCGGGTGACAGTCTCATCGGCGGTTCGGCAGGGGCCCCAGCGCTGCCCTACGCCCAGTCATATTCGCCGGCGGGCTTTCCCTCTCCTGCGTGGGCCGGGCGGGCGCCGGCTCTCAACCAACTCTTTAGGCGGTCCATAGCTGCGCTGAAGGAAGCGCTTCTAGCCTGGTCGAGATGAGTCGCCCGGCGTCATACGACCTGGTCCTGGCGGCGCTCGTGACCGAGGCAGAGCCACCGCGCACACGCCAGGCGCCTCGCCGGTCGGCGAGGCCGCCTCAGCCCCCCGCCCGAAGCTGCCGCCCGAGGGTCTCAGAAGGTTCCTCTCCCAGCCCGACCGATCGCCCGTTCGATGAATAGCAAGGGCCGCCCGGAGGCGGCCCTTGCCTGGTGCTTGGGAAACGAACTCGGAAACCGCGGCCGGGTGGGACAACGCCCGGCCTTCCTTCGCTCGCCGGTGCCCGGGGTGGATTCCGCCGGGCGCCCGAACCAGTGCGGCGCCTAGCGGCCCTGCACCTCCAGAGTCCCCTGAAGCATGTGACTCAAAATAGGACCACCTCCTTTCTCTGGTGATCCAATTGAAGCAAACCAGGCAGTCGCGGTTTACCCCTCAGGCCAGCTGCGCCGCACGCCGCTCGGACCTCGAGCCCGCGGCGGCCGGTCGGGTCCGCCAGGCCTCGAAGGCGACCACCAGGGCCAGGCCGGCGACAGCCGTCCCGAAGATCTCGAAGGTGTCGGTGACGCCGAGCGAGCTGACGACGAAGCCCGCCGCCACCGCGGGCAGCGAGAGCGAGGCGTAGGCGGCGATGTAGAAGGCCGCCATCACCCCCGCGCGGTGCTCGGCCGGGATCGCCGCCGAGAGGGTGCGCAGACCGCCGAGGAAGGCGGCGCCGAAGCCGACGCCGGCGACGATCGACCCGGCCACCAGCAGCGCCCCGGAGCCGGCCGCCGAGGCGGCGACGATCGTCCCCATCCCGATCGCCAGCGCGACCGAGCCGAAGGCGGCGCTGACCCAGGGAGCGACGCGCCCGAAGGCGAGCTGCGCCAGAGCGCCGGCGCCGGCGAGGACGAAGATGTTCAGGCCCTCGACGACGTGGTTGGTGGAGTCGAAGAGGATCGAGGAGAGCTGGGGGCCGAGCGAGAAGAAGAGGCCGCCGATCGACCAGGAGGAGAGGACCGCGAGGCCGGCGAGGACGAAGGGCCGGCGGACGACGGGCGGGATGCTCGGCCGCTGCGGCGTCAGCCGCACCCGGGCTCCGGGCAGCACCTCTCCCGGCTCGGGCATGAAGAACGTCGCCAGCAGGGCGAAGCTGAAGAGGACGAGCAGGAGAACGTAGGGAAGCACCCGCGGCGCCGGCAGGAACTCGACGATCAGCGAGAGGCCAGGACTCCGAGCCCCAGCCCGAGCATCGAGGCGACGCCGTTGGCGAGGGCGACGGAGTGGGAATCGCGACGCGGGTGAAGATCCAGCAGCGCGGCGCCGGCGGCGCTGAGCGCGAGCCCGGTCGCCAGCCCCTGGACCCCACGGGCGACGAACAGCCAGACGACGGAGTCGGCGAGCATGAAGGGGATCGTCACCAGCGTCAGCGTCGCCAGCGAGACCAGCAGCACCGGCCGCCGGCCGACCTCGTCGGAGACGCGTCCGGCGAGGACCAGCGACGTCAGAACCCCGAAGGCGTAGGTGGCGAAGACGAGGGTCAGGATCTCGGCCGAGAATCCCCAGAGTTCGCTGTAGGTGCCGTAGAGCGGCGACGGGGTGCCGGAGGCGAACAGCGCCAGGCCGATCACCGAGGCGGCCAGGAGGTAAGCCGCGCGCCGGGAGATCGTGCGGCGGGGTCTTTTGGCGGTGTGGCTGGGGATCGTCGGCGTTCTCCTACCCTTCCAAATCTTTGGAATTGTATGGAGGTTGTATCATGTCGGCAATGTCGGCGACCGTCGAGACCCCCGAACGAATCCACCACCCGAGCCCGGAGGCGTTCGACCTGGCGACGATCATGCGCGCCGTCGGCGACCCGGTCCGCCTTGAGCTGATCCGCCTGCTCGGCGACGGCGGCGAGTGGGCCTGCGGCGACCTCAACCGGCGGCTCAGCCTGCCGACCTCAACCGGCAGCTACCACCTCAGGTTGCTGCGAGAGGCCGGCCTTACCCGCGCCCGCGCCGACGGCAAACAACGCCTCATCTCCCTCCGCCGCGAAGAGCTCGACTCCCGCTTCCCCGGCCTGGTCGACCTGCTGACTCGCTGAGCGGGCCGCCGGCCACCTGACGAGGACCGCCCCAGGCTCAGCCGCCGGCCTTCTCCGCGTCGTGGTCGAGCTGTCGCCGACGCGCCTCTTCGATCGTCGCTTCCGCCTCCTCGCGCGACTTCCAGCCGCCGACCCTGACCTCCTTGTGCTCGAGGTCCTTGTAGACGGAGAAGAAGTGCGGGATCTCGAGTTTGAGCTGCTCGGGGAGCTCCTCGAGGCTGGTGACCGCGTTCCAGCCCGGGTCGCTGACCGGGACGCAGACGATCTTGTCGTCGATCCCCGCCTCGTCCTCCATCTCGAACATCGCCACCGGGTTGACCGGGATCACGCAGCCGGGAAAGGTCGCCTCCGAGACGCAGACGAGGCAGTCGAGCGGATCCCCGTCGGCGCCCCGATGCCCGATCAGAAAGCCGTAGTCGGCCGGGTAGACCATCGAGGAGGAGAGAAAGCGATCGAGCACGATCCGGCCACTCTCCTCGTCGTACTCGTACTTGTTGCGCCCGCCCTTCGGGATCTCGACGAAGGCCAGCAGCTGCTCTGTGAGGTCGACATGGGTCATCGGGGCCCGGCAACCCTAGTCATCGGGACCCGGCGCTCGCTCTGACAGCTCGGGCGGGGTCGCGATCCGCGGAGGCCTACAGGGATCCGGTGGCGAGGAAGGGAGCTCGAAGGAATCCGCTCAGCGCGGGCAGGAGCTCCGGCACCCGCTCGGCTTCGCCGCTTTGGATCCGGTGACGGAGAATCGAGGCGACGCCACCGATCAGCGACTCTTCGGTCGTCGCCGGCCGCGGCACCTCGGTCGGGACGTTGCCGCGCAGCAGAGTGGTGAACGCGGTGATCGCCTCGAGGTAGCGACGCAACGACTCGGGGGTGGCGCAGAGCGACTCGACGAAGCAGGCCCAGGCGGCCGCCGGTTCCTCGGCGACCCAGTCGAGCACGGCGCTGAGTCCGGCCTCGACCCCCTGCTCCGGCGGCGCCGCCCGGCAGGCGGCTTCGGTTCTGGAGAGCAGCTCGGGGATAGCACGATCGAGGATCGCGAGGAAGATCTGCTCGCTGTTTTCGAAGTGGTCGTAGATGGTGGCGCGGCTGCTTCTGGCGCGGGTGGCGACGTCGGCGATCGTGGTCGCCCGGTAGCCCTTCTCGACGCAGAGCTCGGCCAGCGCGTCGGCGAGAGAGCGGCGCCGAAAGGCGGCCTGGACCTCCGGGTCCAACATCGGTCGGGTGGACGCTCGCCGCGCCAAGCTCAGCTCCGGCCTTCCAGGCAGGGCAGCCCGACGACCGCACGGGAAGGACGATGGCCCCCGGAGAGAGCCGGCGGGAGCGCCTTGATCTGGGTGGGTTGGCTGAGTGATGCCTGGCTGCTGTCGAAGTTGGGGACGGCGACCCGGACGCCGGGGGCAGGGAGACCCCGTCTGGCGCCCGGGGCGCCGCCTACAACGGACCGGGCCGCTTGGGGAACGGGCGATCCGCACTGCGTTGCCGGTGGGATGGGCCGCGAGGGTGAGCGTCCCGATACCGCACCGACGTGTGACGTGCGCTAACAAAGCGCCTCCCGCCGTTCTGCAACGGCCCAGTCAGTGTAAGCACTGGTACATGACCTGTCAAGGCTTTTCTTGAGGGGGACGAATCGAGCCAGAAGGTGCGAACGGCCCGAGCTGACCAGCGGGCCGTTCGCTGCGGTGGACCTGAGCCAGGGAGAGTCGGGTCCACGCCCTGCCGGCGCCCGAGGATGAAGGCGCCGAACAGTTGATTTGGGGGCGACTAGCGCTGCTCGCTGGAGGACTCGGGGGCCCCTGGCCCGGCGATGCTCGGCGGCGCACCCGGCAGCTACGGGTGAGGGCCCTCGACTTCGCGGGACCGAACCGAGCCCCCGCCTGGGCGGCGGGGGGCAGGGCTTTCGGCGTCAGCTCGGCTTCGAAACCGGCCACAGGCCGGCGAGGGTAGAGCGGCGGATCAGGTGAACTGCGAGGGGTCGACGTGGCAGTAGTTGAATTCGTAGGCGAGCACCTGGTTGTTGGCGAGGTTGACGGTGTGGGTGAGGCGGACCGTCAGCGACTCGGCGCCGGTCTTGTCTCCCGCCTTCAGCTTCGCGGAGGTGCGTTCGAACAGTTCGACCTCGGCCTTGATGTAGCTGAGCCATTTGGTCAGCTTCGCCTTGTCGGCGCTGGGCTGAGGGACGGCTTTGAGCTGGGTCAGAGTCTTCTTCAAGGCGCTAGCGGCCTTGGCGAACTGGCACCGAGGCGGGCTTCAGCTTGCCGGCCTTGACCTCGGTTTTGACTCCCTTGAGGATCCGGTTGCTGGCTTCGCTGTTGACCTTGCAGATCGGTTCGACCTGGGCCGTGTAGCTTTCGCGCGTCTGTTCGGCGCCGAATGCCGCCTGGGCGCCCAGCGCAACGCCAGGACGGCGATCGCTCCCAGCGCCCTCGACATGATTCTCGCCTTGCTCATCTATTCTCCCTAATGGTTTGCTTGAAGATAACCGGGTGTCTACCACAACACCCGGGGTGCCGGCAAAGCTCGGTCTGCCTACAGCTTTGCCGTGTGGGCGACGAACGCGCCCCCCGCTCCCCCGCTCAACCCCGCACCTTGCAGTTGCGGGTCAGGGTCGAGGTCAGCGTCTTGCCGCCGGTGAAGCCGAAGGAGGCCTTGGCGAAGGGGAAGGTCGCCCCCGGGAAGCCCTTGGGGGCCGGGCAGGAGGCGGTGATGAAGGAGTGCGGCTTGCCGTGGTAGGAGAATTCTTTGGAGAGGTTCAGGGAGATGCCGGTGATGTTGCCGCCTTCGGGGCTGACCTTGGGCAGGGTGACCTTGAGCGTGGTGCCGAAGGTCCCCTTGGTGCGGGCGACGAGGAAGACCAGGGTGAAGGAGGCCGGTGCGGGCCGCACCCCGTAGACGTGGGCGAGGATCGCCGGCTTGCCGTTCGATTCGCCGTTGAAGGCAAAGAGCTTGCCCGCGGAGGGGAAGGGGGAGCGGCCCGAGAGCGGCACGTTGGCGGTGAAGCTGCCTTCGCCGACCAGCGAGCGGCGGCAGACGGCGAGCGCGTCGGAGGTGGTGGCCGGCTGGATGTCGTTCAGCTGGCAGATCGGCAGCCCGGTGGCGTCGATCTTCCCGAAGCGGTTGATCGCGATCGTCATCTGCTGCAGGGACGGGGTCGGTTTGGTCGGCCGAGACGGGGGAGATCTTGGCGCCGACCGAGACCTTGACCGGGGCCGGGGCGCTGCGGGGCAGGGCCTTGGGGGTCAGCTCACCCTGGAAGCTGACCCGCAGGTTGCCTTTCTGGATGATCTCGCCGCGGGCGACGGCGGCGAGGGCGAGCAGGGCCAGGGCGCTGAGCAGGGCCAGCGATTTGATCTTCTTCTTGCTCATCTATCTCCCCCTGCTGCTCTGCTTGAAGGTGACGGTCTTCTCGATAACACTGCCGCCGCCGCCGAGGCTCGGTTTGAAGGAGATCGCGACCGCGCACCGTGAGGCGGGCGGTTTTGCTCTTGGCGAGCGCCCTCCTGCCGGCCTGGCTCGAGGCGCAGGCGCAAGACTACCGGGCCGCCCTTGGCGAAGTCGGCGTGGGCCGGCGCAAGGCCCCTGGCGGCGGCGCTGAGGGTGCCGGGGCCGGGCAGCGTCGCCGCCACCAGCGACGCTGCCGTCCTTCTGCGCGGTGGCCTTGCCGAGCGCCAGGGCTGGCGGGCGCCGGCGCGGCGGGCGCCATCGGTGGCGCCGGCGGCGGCGGCGCCATTGGCGCCGGCGGCGAGGCCGGCGAGCGCGTGCGGCGGCGGCGCGAGGATGAATTCGGCGTTGACGGTGGTCGGCGCCGCTGGGGATCACCTGGCAGGTGCCGGTCCCCGGGCAGCCTGGCGCCGACCAGCCGGCGAAGGCCGAGCCGGGGGCGGGGGTGGCGGTCAGGGTGACCACCGCGCCGCTGTTGAATTCCGCTTTGCAGGCGCCCGGGCAGGCGATCCCGGCCGGGTCGCTTTTGACCGAGCCCTGCCCGGCGCCCGAGGTGGTGAGCTTGAGCGTCTGGCCGGGGCCGGCCGGGCCGAAGGCATAGAGCGCGCCCTGTTCGGAGACGGGCGGGCCCAGGGCCGGCGGGATCACGATGGTCGAGCCGTTGCCGCTGGTCACGTAGACGTCGCCGTTGTTGACGCTCGCCGATTCGTCGATCGCGATCCCGGTCGGTTCGCCGTCGATGATCTCGTGTTCGAGCTGGCCGCGGAAGATGCCTTCGAGGTTGAACTCGTCGACCGCCGCCAGCGGGTGTTCGAAGCCCGGCTGGGTGTTGTCGACGACGAACAGGTGGCCGTTGCTCTGGTCGAGCGCCAGGCTCGAGTCCTGAGCGAGACGAAGCGCCCCGCGGCGCTGGCGGCGCCGTCGATCACTTTGATCGGGGTGCTGAGGCTGGTCGCGGGGTTGTAGACCTTGACGGTGTTGGTGGCGGCGTCGGCGGCGTAGACGAAGCCGGCGCTGGCGGGGAAGTCGGAGACGGCGACGCCGTAGCCGTCGATCAGGCGAGCCGGCGCCGATCACCTGCGCCGGCGTGGCGCCTGGCTTCGACCGGCGCCTGGTAGACGGCGATCGAGGTGCCCTGGTCGACGTAGAGGTTTTTGCTGAGCGGGTCGAGGGCGATCCCGGTCGAGCGATTCGGGTCGACGAGCGCGCCGGAGGCGAGGTTGACGACGGCGCCGTGCCAGTAGTTGACGTAGAGGTTGGTGCCGTCGCTGGCCAGCGCGCAGGGGCCGTTGTCGGGGAAGAATTCGGGCAGCGGTGGCGCCGAGGATCGAGTGGCGGATGTAGTCGGAGACGTAGGTGGCGCCGCCGGCCGGGTTGACGGCGACCCCGCAGGGGGTTTCGAGCTTCGGGCGCAGCGGTTTGGGTTCTGGCTGCAGGCCGCTGATCAGGGCGCCGATGAAGGGGTGGTTGGGCACTTCGGCGTGCGCCGATGGCGCTCAGCGCCAGGACCAGCAACGGCGCCAGCCAGCGCGCCGGCGATCGCCCGCCGGCACGCGGCTTTGACGCGGTCGGTTGCGAGCGCTCATCACTTGCCTCCCTTGGCTTTCTTGGCAGCGCTCTTCTTGCCGCCGCAGCTTGGCTTCCAGCTTGATCCGCTGGGCCTCGACCGCGTTGTCTTGGCCGATGAACTTGGCCGTCGCCACCTGCGGGTTGGTGCAGACGTTGGTGGCGTTGGCGATCAGGCCGTGTTCGCCGCCGCGCAGGGTCATCGTGAACTTGGTCACCGGCGCGTCGGGGAGCCCTTCGAAGCGGGCCCGCAGGCCGCCCAGGCGGGAGTCGATCCGCCCCAGCGCTTCGATTTCGATGCCGCCCGGCCCGAGAGCGCCGCGACGAGGTCCGGCAGCGCCCGGGCGCCGCCGTTGGAGCGCAGGTAGACGGGGCCCGAGAGCGGTTCTGAGAGCAGCGGGCTGACCGCCGTCGCGGTGCCGTAGACCGAGCCTTTGGGGCAGGCGTGGACGGCGAACTGTTTCTGGGTGCAGACGGTTTCGATGTTTTCCTGGGCGAGGAAGATCTTCGGCGGCAGGGTGACCGTGGTTTTGCCCAGGTTGGCGTCGCCCGGGCGCGGCGTCAGGACCGCCTTCAGGGACGGGTTGTCGCCGCGCTTGTGGCCGCCCTTGAGGGTCAGCGAGAGCCGCGGGCGGAAGCCCAGCGCCGAGCAGTTGGAGGCCTGGAAGGGCGAGGGGGCGGCGGCGCTCGAGTCATCGGAGGGATCGGAGAAGCGGGCCCCCGCCCCGGTCAGGGTCGAGGTCACCGCGAAGGGTTCGCAGGAGGTCGGGTTGAGCATGAAGCCGGGGCGGTCGATGTAGATGCGGATGTCGCGCAGGTGCAGCGGGAAGCCGTCGAGGATGTGGGGGATCGGGTCCGAGCCGGCGGAGTCGATCGAGACCTGGGCGCTGGCGTGGTTGATCCGGATCGCCGAGCGGATCACCACCGTGCCGAGGTCGAAGGGGCCGATCTTGGCCGAGTCGATCGCCACGATCGAGAGCGGCGAGCCGTGGTAGGGGCCGGCCAGATAGAGGGTGCCGGGGGCGTAGGAGAGGGTCTGGCCGACGCCGTAGCCGGTGTAGGTGTGGCCGATCAGGCTGGCCTGCGGGCAGGCCGGGGCGCTGGCCGACTGCGCCCCGCTCTGCTTTTTGGCGGCGGCGATGTCGGCCTCCGAGCAGAAGGGGATGGCGGCGATTTTGCCGAGCAGGCCGGGCGGCAGCGAGGCCGAGTAGGAGGTGATCTCCTGTTCGGTGTCGTCGCGGGTCAGATGCAGGTAGAAGGGGCTGTAGGCGGCGGCGTTGGAGTTGAGCGTGCCCGAGGCGGCGCCGGGGGCGAAGGGGGCGAGGCCCTGCGGGCAGGGGCCGCCGCCGACCCCGGCCGAGAGCGTGAAGGGCGAGGACTGGAACAGGACGAAGTCGGGGTCGAGCCAGGGGCTGGTCTGGACTTCGGAGGCGAAGTTGCCGCAGGCCGAGGGGGTGGCGAGCGGGCTGCGCTGGCCTTCGCGGAAGTCGACGTTGAAGTGGGAGTAGGGCAGCTGGGGCAGGTTGTCGAAGACGGCGGTGAGGCGCCCGGTGGCCGGGTCGGAGTCGACCCGGCCGGCGACTTTGATCATGATCCCGCGGTCGGGGCGACTTGGCCACCAGGTAGAGCGCCAGCAGCGTGCCGAAGCGGTTTTCGCGCGGCGTCGCGAAGAACATCGAGCCTTCGATCTGGCCTTCGATCAGCGGGCTTTCGACCACCAGTTCGCCGACTTTGGAGACGTTGGGGCAGCCGGCCCCGGGCAGCGAGGTGACGGTTTCGGCGGCGAACTGGGCTTCTGAGCAGGTGCCGAGGCCAGAGGCGACCGAGGGGTTGACGGTCATCCCTTCGGGCAGGGTGAGGACCGCCTTTTTGGGCTGGGAGGTGGCCCGGGCGGTGGGGCTCAGCAGCGGTTCGGTGTTGTTGTTGAGGGTGAAGTCATAGCCCGAGGGCGAGCTGGCGCGGTTGGTCGAGAGGACGCCGCTGGGGACCGGGGTGAAGGAGAGCGTGTCGCATTCGCTCAGCGCTTCGCCGGGGCGCCGGTCGAGGTCGCTCTCGACGGTCGCCGGGCTGCTGCCAGGAGTCGGCGCTGACGTGGAAGGAGAGCGGGCCTTCGCAGGCGGTCGGCAGGGTCAGGTAGGCCTGCGTGGCGTGCGGCGGTTTGAGCGGCGCGACCGGGCATTTGGCGTAGCCCGAGGAGGGCGTTTTCTCGTTCAGGCAGTTGCCGCGCTGGGCGTCGTGGGAGATCGCCCAGGGGGTGCCCCAGATGTCCATCCGAAAGCCCCTCACGTCGAGCTGCTGGGAGAGGTTCTTCAGTTCCAGGGTGAGGCCGTATTCGCTGCCGGTTTCGCGCACCCGGGGGGTGATCGTGACCGGCACGCCGTAGGCGGCGAAGCCGAACTGGGAGGGAAAGCCCGGCGGCGGCGCCAGGTTGAAGACGCCGAAGGTCCTCGTTTCGCCGCCGGCGTGGGAGCTCTTCAGGGTGACGATGCCGATCTGGGTGGTCGCCGGGCAGCTCTCCGAGGAGAGGCTCGCTTCGAAGGGCGAGACGCGCGGGGTCGAGAACTGCGAGGGGGTGCACTGGGGGATCGCGGTCGGGTTTTCGATCAGCCCCGGCGGCTGGTCGAGCGCCAGGTCCTTGAGGTCGCCGTCGGAGAACTGCCCGGCCAGGTTGAAGTTGACTTCGGTGATCAGCGAGTAGGGGTGGGAGCCGGCCAGGGTGTCCGGCTGGGTGCCGCCTTCGGCGGTGACGCGTGACCTTGAAGCCCCCGGCGCCGGGCAGGAAGCCGAAGCTGGCCTGGGCGGCGGCGGGCACCAGGCAGAGGGCGGCGATCGCCGCCGTCGCCATCGCCACCGCAGCGGAGCTCGCGGGCGGCGTTCATCGCTGTGCCCTCCGCTTCTTTTG
>CAVUCD010000004.1:0-364393 GCA_963739875.1 uncultured Solirubrobacterales bacterium | reverse complement strand
CACGCCGATTAGGCTGCCCGCGATGACGCTCAGCAACCATCACCGCGAGACGGTCAGGAAGATCCTCGACCACCCGGCGAGCGGCAACGTCGAGTGGCGTCAGGTCCTCTCACTGCTCGAAGCGATCAGCAAGGCGACCGAGGAGCACAACGGCAAATTCAAGGTCACAGTCGGCCCGGAGACCGAGGTCCTGCACGTCCCCGCGGGGCAAGGACGTCGACGAGCAGATGATCGTCGACCTGCGGCGGATGCTGGACCAGGCCGGCTACGGCGACGAGGCGGCAGCGAGGACAGCCGCGGCCGCAACCACGGCGACAACCGCTGGGGCGAGCCCGACCAGTCCTAGAGCAGCCCGGCGGCGGGGGTCAGTCGGATCCGCCGCCCTCTATATAAGGAGGCGCGACGCCCCAGCCCCAGCGGGGCACCGGCGCCTCGGTCGACGACGTCTCGGCGCCGGGGGCCGAGTTGTGGACCGCGAGGCGCGAGCCCCACTCGGCGTAGCCGATGATCGCGGCGCGGAACTCGGGGTCGGCGGGCAGCTCGACCTCGTCGGCCGCCTGGCTCAGCAGGGTGACGAAGCGGCGCCGCTGCTCCGGCGTGATCGCGAGGCCGCGGTGGTGGGCGAGCATCGACGGGTAGCCGCCGAGCTGCTCGCCGTGTAGTCGGCCGGGCCGCCCATCACCTCGACCCACCAGGCGAGCACGTGGTCGCGGTGCTCCTCGCTGACCGTGCCGCCGAACAGCGGCGCGAGCAGTTCCCTCCTCCTCGACCAGGTCGTAGAAGCGGTTCAGCCAGCGCTCGAACGCCTCGGTGCCGCCGGCCCACTCGTAGATCGTCGGCGTCTCTGCCATCGCCGAAGGATGACATGCCGGCGCTGGCTTCCACGCCGCGCCTGCCTCGGTCAGGCAGGAAACCTGCGCATAGCGTCCAATCCCGTAGGAGAACCGTCCTGTCCTGAAAACGATCGCGTCGGGCCCGGTCCGACCATGGGGAGCTGAAGATGCCGACCGAATACCAGCGCTACCGCGTTCTCTGGCCGCTGGTCCCAGCGGTCGCGATGGTGATGATCGACTTCACGATCGTCTCGATCTCCGCCTCGACGATCCAGGCGGACCTGCACCTCTCCGAGACCGCCGTGCAGTGGCTGGTCACCGCCTACGCGCTCTCGACCGCGGCGTTCGTCGCCCTCGGCGGCCGCCTGGGGGACATCCTCGGCCACAAGAAAGTCGTCGTCGCGGGCGTGCTGATCTTCGCCGTCTCCTCGCTGATGTGCGGGCTGGTGCCGGACAACAGCTCGATCACGGTGCCGTGGCTGATCCTCTTCCGCGTCCTGCAGGGCAGTCGGCGGCGGGCTGATGATCCCCTCGGCGACGGTCCTCGTCCTCGACGCCTTCCCCGGCACCGAACGCGGCAAGGGCCTCTCGGTCTTCTTCATCGTCGCCGGCCTCTTCACCGCGATCGGCCCGGTCGCCGGCTCCTACCTGACCCAGTTCTGGACCTGGCGGGCGATCTTCTGGATCAACGTGCCGGTCGCGCTGCTCTCGCTCTGGTCGAGTTCCGCAACGCGAAGATGAACGACGTCAAGCACCCGTCGAAGCTCGACGTCCGCGGGGCGGTGCTGATCGTCGTCGGCATGGCGCTCACCGTGCTCGGCATCCAGCAGTCGACCGAATGGGGCTGGGGCAGCCCGGCGACGCTCGGCTCGATCATCGTCGGCATCCTCGTCCTCGCCTACTTCTTCTTCGTCGAGCGGCGCACCGAGGACCCGCTGATCGACGTCAACGCGCTGCTCGCCAACCGCCCGTTCGCGGTCGACAACCTGCTCACCTTCCTCGTCTTCGCGCCCCTGGCTCGCCGTCTTCTTCTTCGGCTCCGTCTACTTCCAGGTCGCCGTCCACCAGGAACCGACGCAGGCGGGCTACTCGATCCTGACGATGTTCTATTCCTTCTTCGTCGCCGCCCGGGTCGGCGGCGCCTGGATGGACAAGGGCGGGGCGAAGAAACCGGTGTGCATCGGCTTCATCCTCGGCGGCATCGGCATGGTCGTCTGGGGCGGCAACCTCTCCGAACTGAGCCAGAGCGCGACGCTCTGGGGGATGCTGATCACCGGCGCCGGCTTCGGCCTCGTCTTCTCGCCGCTGAACGCCGACGCGCTCAACCGCCTGCCCGACAACCTGCGCGGCCAGGGCTCCGGCGTCACCCAGACCTTCCGCAACTTCGGCTCGGCGATCGGGATGGCGATCATGGGCTCGATCGTCGCCGGCGCCACCGACCTCAGCGGCGCCGCGGGCCCCGGCAACTTCGCCGCCGCGATGGAGAAGGCCTGGTACGTCGGCGCCGGCTTCCTCTTCGTCGGCTACATCGTCGCCCACCTGTTCATGCCTGACGGCAAGCAGGAGGGGATCGAATAGTTCTCGCTTCGAGGCCGCCGGACGTGAGATAGTCGGCGGCAGGGATGAGCGACTTCCTGGTCAAGCGCGGCGAGCTCGGCGAGTACCGGGTCGCGGAGTCGGAGACGCCCGAGGTCGGCGCCGGCGAGGCGCTGCTCCGGGTCGACTGCTTCGGCCTGACCGCGAACAACGTCACCTACGCGGTGATGGGAGAGGCGATGTCCTACTGGGACTTCTTCCCCGCCGAGCAGGGGTGGGGTCGGATCCCGATGTGGGGATTCGCCGAGGTCGAGCGCAGCGAAGCCGCCGGGGTCGAGCCGGGGACGCGCGTCTTCGGCTATCTGCCGCCCCCCCTCCCATCTGCTCGTCACCCCCGTCGGGGTCGACGGCGGCGGCTTCGTCGACGGCTCGCCGCAGCGGGCGGCGCTGCCGTCCGCCTACCACCGCTATCTGGACACCGGCGCCGACCCCTTCTATTCGGCGGGCAGCGAGGACGTGCAGATGCTGCTGCGCCCGCTCTTCTTCACCTCGTTCCTGATCGACGACCAGCTCGACGACGAGGGGCTGACCGCCCGCGGGCCGATCGTCATCTCCAGCGCCTCCAGCAAGACGGCGATCGCCGCTGCCTTCCTGCTCGCCCAGCGCGGCGGAGTCGAGCTGATCGGCCTGACCTCGCCCGCCAACGCCGAGTTCGTCAGCGGCCTCGGGATCTACGATCGCTGCGTCGGCTACGACGCGATCGACTCGTTGGGGGCCGGCCCAGCCAGCTTCGTCGATATCGCCGGCGACGCCGCCGTGCGCCACGCGGTCCACAGCCACTACGGCGACCGGCTCGCCCACAGCATGGCGGTGGGGATCTCGCACTGGGAGGACCTCGAGGGGGACGGCGAGGAGCTGCCGGGACCGCGGCCGAGCTTCTTCTTCGCACCAGACCGGGTCGTCAAGCGCTCGGCCGACTGGGGCCGGCCCGGGCTGGAGCAGCGGGTCGCCGGCGCCTGGCATCCCTTCCGCCAGTGGACCGAAGGCTGGCTCGAGGTGATCCACGACAGGGCTGGGACGGGCTCCAGAGCGCCTACCGCGAGGTGCTCGCGGGCCGGGTGGCGCCGAAGACGGCGCACGTAATCTCGCTCCGTTGAGTCCCGCATCGTCCCTCTAGCACCGAGCGGGGCCCGAGGTAGCGGCGAGGAGGAGGCGGGACAGCTGCGACCCGAGCTGCGGAGCCTCGCCGAGCCTGCCGTCCTTCGACCGATCGCAGATCAACGCGACGACCGCGGCGATCGGATCCGCCACGGGAGCCGAGCTCTGCCCGGTCGCCTCCCGGCTGTCCCCTCCCGCCCGCAACAGCCGGGCCAGTTGTCCGACCAGCCGGCTCCGCTCGTGCCAGACCTCCTCCAGCGCCACCGAGAGCTCGGTGCTGAGGAGCAGGGTGAGCTGCGACTCCGACCTGCAGAAGGCGACGGCGGCGTCGAGCGCCGGCTCGGTCTTCCGGAGCTCGCTCGGCCGCCCCTCGCAAGCCCTCGAGATCACCGCGAGAACGGAGTCGGCGGCGACCCTGAAGCTGGCGACGAGGCAGTCCTGGCGAAACGTGATCGAGCAGTCCGTGATCGAGGCGCTGCTGCGCGGCGCGCCGGATTTTGCCGCCGCCGTGCCAGACCTTGCCCACCTCGCGGTCTCGATCTACTTCGGAGAGGAGGCGGCACGCGAGGAGCTGAGGGCGTCCGGCGGCTGAGTGCGGAGATCGTCCACGCCCGGCGCAGCACAGGAGCCGGAGACGATGAGGGTGCACCGTCTCCGGCCGCCTGCGCCTTACGGCGGCGCCTCCCAGGGGAAGAGGCGACGCGGGACTCCTCCGGCGGCATCACGCCGCGATGTTGGAGGAAACCGCCTGCTGGAACAGGGTGGTCGGCAAATCCTAGAGGATTACGTCTACAAATAAAAGAGAGCGGTGCAGCGCGAGATTCCGCTCCGTGACCCGCCCCACCCCGGCCCGGGAGATGCTGTCGCGGAAATTCATCGAGGATCACAGGCGGCAGCGAATCGTGGCGACGATCGCCGAGCTGGCGCATGAGGGCGGTCTCAACGCGATGAGCGCGACAGAGATCTGCCGCCTCGCGCACATGTCGCGAGGCACCTTCTACGAGCTGTTCGGAACCTCCTTCGCCGCGCGGCGGTATGCATTTGCCGCGGCCTACGAGCGGATCTTCGGGCCGGTCCCGAGCGCAGCGGGCGAGAGCGGGTCATGGTTGGAGGGATTGAACAGTGCGATAGAGGTGCTGTTCACGGGGATCGCGGCGGAGCCGCTCCTCGCTGAGCTCTGCCTGGTGCACTCGGCGAGCGCCCCCGACGAGGCACGGGACCACGACTCCCAGGCGGGCATCGAGACGATGGCCGGGTTGCTGTGCGGGGGCAGAGAGGCAGGCCGGGAGATTTGCGGCGGCTCCACCACGACCCGCCGGCGCTGAGCGAGGAATATCTCGCCCGGGCGATCGTCTCGGTGACGGCGTTGCGGGTCGGCCAGGGGAAGGCGGCGACCCTGCCGGCCCACCGCGAGGAGATGGTGGTGTTGGCGGCGAGCTCGTTCTTGGGAGCCGAGCTGGCGGGCCCGGCCTTCCGCGAGATCTGAATCGGGCTCACCCGATATTGGCCAATTCGGCCCAGCCCTCTGGCGCCGATCTTCGACTGCATTAGCCTCGCCGGCCGACCTTGATCCTGGCGACGAAGATCCTACTGGCGCCGCTCTGCGTCGTCGCCGTCTCGCTCGCCGGCCGTCGCTGGGGCACCGCAGTCGCCGGCGTGCTCGGTGGGCTGCCGGTGGTGGCAGGGCCGATCCTGCTGGTGCTGGCGCTCGTCCACGGACGCGATTTCGGCGCCGACGCGGCCGCCGGAACGCTGCTCGGGCTCTGCGCGCTGGCACTCTTCGCGGTCGTCTACGGCCGGGTCTCGCCCTTTGCCGGCCCGGCGGTCAGCATGGTTTGCGGCTGGACCGCGTTTCTCGCCCTGGTCGCCGTCCTCGACCAGATCCAGGCGCCGCCCCTCCTCGCCCTCCGTCCTCGCCGCCGCCAGCTTCGCCGCCGGCCTGGCGCTGCTGCCGGCGCCCGATGCGGTTCCGGCGGAGATCGGCGCGCTGCCGTGGTGGGATCTGCCCGCCCGCGGCCTGGCGGCGATGGCGCTGGTCCTCGCCCTCACCGCCGCCTCCGGAGCGCTCGGCCCGGGATTGAGCGGGCTGCTGGCGCCGTTCCCGATCATCACCAGCGTCCTCGCCGTCTTCACCCACATCCACGGCGGCGGCGTCCAGGTGCGGGTGCTGCTGCGCAACTTCCTCGTCGGCTTCTACGGGTTCGCCGGCTTCTGCTTCGTGCTGGCGATCTCGCTGCCGTCGCTGCAGACGGCGGTCGCCTTCTCGCTGGCGCTCGCCGTGGCGGTCGCGATCCAGACGGCGATCGCGCTGCTGCGCAGCTGAGCGGCGGGCACGGTGCGGTAAACCTCTCGGGACAGATTTCGTGGGCATCCGCCCGGAGTTTCGAAAGGAGCCGTGATGGCAGCTCGTAAAGGCAGCGCGGAGTGGAACGGTGGCATCAAAAGCGGCGCCGGGAAGGTGCGGGTCGGCGACGGCGTGTTCGAGGGCAACTACTCGTTCGCCTCGCGGTTCGAAGAGGGCGAGGGCACCAACCCCGAGGAGCTGATCGCGGCGGCGCACGCGGCCTGCTTCGCGATGGCGCTGAGCAGCGGCCTGGAGAAAGGCGGCAACCCGCCGGACTCGATCAAGGCCGAGGCGGGAGTTCAGCTGCGCTTCGTCGACGGGGCGCCGACGATCGCCCAGATCGACCTCGACGTGGTGGGCAGCGTGCCGGGCGTCGACCAGGACGGCTTCCAGGCCGCGGCCGAAGAGGCAAAGGCCGCCTGCCCGGTCTCCCGGGCGCTGGCCGGAGTGCCGGAGATCAACCTGACGGCGCGCCTCGAGGGCTGAGCCGGTGCTGCTCGAGGGCAAGAACGCGGTGATCTACGGCGGTGGCGGCAGGATCGGCTCCGCCGTGGCCCGCGTCTTCGCCCGCGAGGGCGCCCGGGTCTTCGTCGGCGGCCGCACCCTGTCGAGGGTCGAAGCCGTGGCGACGGAGGAGCGGCCGAGGCCGGTCGGGTCGACGCCCTCGATCAGGGGTCGGTCGACGCCTACGTCGACACGATCGTCGCGCAGACGGGACCGCGCCGGGACGATGACCGCGGCGACGGTAAACGTCAGCGCCGGTGCTCTGATCGACGACTGAGCCGGGGCGCCCCCGGCTTGCCGCGGCGGTAGAGCCAGCGCCGGAAGAACGGGCCGAGGTCGCGGCCGGAGACTTCTCCGGCGAGGGCGATGAACTGACCGATGTCGGCGTTGCCGTAGCGGTGCTCGGTCGCCCAGAGCCGCAGGACCTTGCAGCATCCTCTTCGTCCCGATCTTCAGCCGCAGCGCCTCCAGGGTCATCGCGCCGCGCACGTAGGTCGAGGTGGCGAAGAGGTTCTTGGCCTGGCCGGGATGGCCCGAGGGCGGTTCCCAGAAGCCGGTGTCGGAGGCGGGGACGCGGTAGAGCGGCTGGAAGATCTGGCGCGGCGCTGCGGCCGCCGTGGCGCTCGGCGTAGTACCACTCGGTCCAGGTCGCGAAGCCCTCGTTGAGCCAGATGTCGGGCCAGCGCTTCAGGCCGACCGAGTCGCCGAACCACTGGTGCGCGGTCTCGTGCACCAGCGTCGTCAGGTCGGGGGCGAAGGCGTAGATCGGCCGCGTCTGGGTCTCCAGCGCGTAGCCGAGCTTGGGGGCGTAGTCGACGACCGAGCCGACCGCGTCGAACGGGTAAGGGCCGAAGATCCTCGACTCGAAGCGGACGATCTCCGGCAGCTTGCGCGAGCGACCGGCGCGATGCGGCGCGCAGCGCCGGGTCGACCAGCGTCCAGGACGGCAGCGCCGTCGACCGTGGCTGTGGATCAGCTTGCCGCGGCCGATGTCGACCAGCGCCAGGTAGGTGGCCATCGGCTGCGCCTCGACCCAGTCGAAGGTTCGGCGCCCGCCCTGCGGGTGACCGAGACGAGGCGCCCGTTGGCGACCGCCGTCAGAGCCGGGCCGGGACGGTGACCTGGAAGCTGAAGCTGGCCTTGTCGAAGCGGAGCGTTGTTGCAGGGAATCCAGGCGGCGGTGCCCTGCGGCTCGCCGACCCCGAAGGCGCCGTCGGGGGTGCGGATCCAGCCCTCGGAGCTGCCGTCGGGATCGGTCACCCGGCGCGGGTGCCCGCGGTAGTCGACGACGACCGTGAACCGTCTCGCCGAGCGCGCGGCGGCGTCTTCGGGGTGATCTTCAGCTTGTCCTTGCCGCGGCCGAACTCGGCCGCTTGCCGTCGACGGTGACGCGGGTGACGGTCAGGCCGTCGAGGTCGAGGGAGAAGCGCCGCAGGCGCTGCGTGGCGTCGGCTTCGATCGTCGTCGTCGCCTCGAGCGTCCCCGCTGGCGGGGCGGTAGGCGAGGTTGACGTCGTAGTGGACGACGTCGTAGGCGCGGCTGCCGGCGTGCGGGAAGAACGGTTCGCGGGGTGCGGTGGCGGCTGCTGCGTTGCCGGCCGTGACCAACGCGACGGCGAGCGAACCCGAGCATGCAGCGGCCGAAGCGGGGAGGCGGCACCGCTCCATCCTACGGCCGCCCTTCCCCGGCTCGAAGAGCGTAGGCGGCCGGCGGCGATCGGCCTGGCAGGCGCTCGGGCAGCCCGGACGCGGTGCCAGACTGCCGGGATGCGAATCCTCGCGATCGTCCACCAGCGCGACGCCGGCCCCGGCGTCTTCGCCGAGGCGATCGACGCGAGCGGCGCCGAGCTCGACAGCTGGCTGCTGCCGGCGGAGCCCAGCCCGCCGGCGGACCCGCTCGGCTACGACGCGGTGCTCGTCCTCGGCGGCGCCGTTCATCCCGACCAGGACGACGGCAACAACTGGCTGGCCGCCGAGAAGGCGCTGCTGCGGGAGCTGCTGGCGCGGGAGCGTGCCGCTGCTCGGCCTCTGCCTCGGCGGCCAGCTGGTCGCCGCGGCGGCGGGCGCGACCCCGCGCCGCGCCGCGCGGCCGGAGATCGGCTGGCACCAGGTGCGGCTGAGCGACGCGGGCCGGGAGGACCCGCTGCTGGCGCCGCTCGCCCCCGGCTTCGAGGCCTTCCAGTGGCACAGCTACGAGTTCCCGCTGCCGCCGGGTGCGGTCGCCCTGGCCCAGAGCGACGTCTGCCTCCAGGCCTGCCGGGTCGGCGAGCGCGGCCTGGGCGATCCAGTTCCACCCCGAGGTCAGCGCCGCCGACGCCCGCGCCTGGATCGACGACTACCGCTCCGACCCGACGCGGTCCGGATCGGCATCGACCCGAAGGCGCTGCGGGCCGAGACCGAGGCCAAGATCGCCGCCTTCAACCAGCTCGGCCGCGACCTCTGCGGCCGCTGGCTCGAGCTCTCCCAAAGCGCCTGATTCAGGGCTCGGAGATGACCAGGCGGAGCGCGCATCGCTCAGCAGCGCTTGGTGTCGCATTTGACTCCGCATAGCGGCAACAAATGCGACCTCGAACTCAGTCGACCTGGATCGGCGTCAGGTAGGCGCCCGGAGAGGCCGCCGTCGACGAGGAAGGTGCTGGCGGTGACGAAGGAGGAGTCGTCGCTGGCGAGGAACAGCGCCGCCTTGGCGATCTCCTCGGGCTCGCCGAAGCGGCCCATCGGGATGTGGACGAGGCGCTTGGCGGCGCGTTCGGGGTCCTTGGCGAACAGCTCCTTCAGCAGCGGCGTGTTGACCGGGCCCGGGCAGAGCGCGTTGACGCGGACGCCGCGGTCGGCGAACTCGACGCCGAGCTCGCGCGAGAGCGAGAGCACCGCGCCCTTCGAGGCCGTGTAGGAGATCTGCGAGACGGCGGCGCCCATCGTCGCGACGAACGAGGCGATGTTGATCACCGAGCCGCCGCCGCCCTCGAGCAGGTGCGGGATGCCGTGCTTGCAGCAGAGGAAGACGCTGCGCAGGTTGACGTCCTGGACCCGCTGCCAGGCCTCGAGCTCGGTGTCGAGCACCGAGATGTCGTCGGTCGGGTTGATGCCGGCGTTGTTCAACAGCACGTCGATGCCGCCGAACTCCTCGCCGATCCGCGCGTAGGCGGCGGCGACCTGGGCCTCGTCGGTGACGTCGGCCTGGATCGTCAGCTCGCCCTCGGCCCCGCTCGGCGTCGAGGTCGACGCCGACCACGCGCGCGCCCTCGGCGGCGAACAGCCGCGCCGACTCGGCGCCGATCCCGCTCGCGGCGCCGGTGATCACGCAGACCTTGCCCTCGAGTCGTCCCGCCATCAGATCTAGCCCTCCCCGGTCGCGTAGTAGACGTTCTTGACGTCGGTGTAGTGCTCGAGCGCGTCGGGGCCGAGCTCGCGGCCGACGCCCGACTGCTTGAAGCCGCCGAACGGGGTCGAGACGCGCACCGAGGTGTTCGAGTTGATCGAGAGCACGCCGGTCTCGATCGCCGCGCGCGACCCGCAGCGCCCGGCCGCCGTCGCGGGTCCAGATCGAGCCGGAGAGGCCGTAGATCGTCTCGTTGGCGAGTCGCGATCGCCTCGGCCTCGTCCTCGAAGGGGATGACGCAGGCGACCGGGCCGAAGATCTCCTCGCGCGCCGCCCGCTCGTCGTTGGAGACCGGGGCGAGGACGGTCGGCGCGAACCAGTAGCCGGGACCGTCGGGGGCGCTGCCGCGGATCGCGACCGGGGCGTCGTCGGGGACGTAGGAGGCGACGCTCGAGCGCTGGCCGGCGGAGATCAGCGGGCCCATCTGGGTCGCCTCGTCGAGCGGGTCGCCGACCCGCATCGCTTCGACCGCGCGGCGCCAGCGCCGCGAGGAAGTCGTCGACGGCGCGGCGCTCGACGAGGATCCGCGAGCGCGCGCAGCAGTCCTGGCCGGCGTTGCCGAAGACCGCCCCCGGCGCCGCCGCGGCGGCGGCCTCGAGGTCGGCGTCGGCGAAGACGACGTTGGCCGACTTGCCGCCGAGCTCGAGCGTCACCCGCTTGATCGTCGCCGCGGCGCCGGCGGCGATCCCGCGGCCGACCTCGGTCGAGCCGGTGAAGGCGATCTTGGCGACGTCGGGGTGCTCGACCAGGCGCGGCGCCGCAGACGCTGCCCGGGCCCGGCGACGACGTTGAGCACGCCCTCCGGCAGCCCGGCCTCGAGCGCGATCCGCTCCAGCTCGATCGCGCTCAGCGGCGTCAGCTCGGCCGGCTTGAGGACGACGCAGTTGCCGGCGGCGAGCGCCGGCGCCACCTTCCAGGAGGCGATCGTCAGCGGGAAGTTCCAGGGCGACGATCAGGCCGACGACGCCGAGCGGCTCGCGGAAGGTCATGTCGACGCCGCCGGCGACCGGGATCGTCTGGCCGAGCAGCCGCTCGGGCGCGCCGGCGTAGTAGCGGAAGGTCTCGACGACCATCCCGATCTCGCCGCGGGCGTCGCCGATCGGCTTGCCGGCGTTGCGCGCCTCGAGCACCGCCAGCTCCTCGAGCCGCTCGGCGAGCGCGTCGGCGAGGCCGCGCAGCAGCGCCGCCCGGTCGGCCGGCGCGACCGCCGCGCCAGGCCGGGAACGCCGCCTTCGCCCGCGCCACCGCGGCGTCGACCTCCTCGACCCCGGCCCGCGGCACCTCGGCCATCACCTGCTCGGTCGCCGGCTCGATCACCTCGATCGCGCTCACGGCGCCCTCCTCTGGCGCCTTGTTCGGCGTATGGCCGAGAAAAGCGCCACGCGCCGCCTCGACCAGCGAGGCGATCACCGGGCTGTCGGGGTCCTCCTCGGGGTGCCAGACGACCCCCAGCGCGTAGCGCCGGTCGGGCAGCTCGATCGCCTCGACCAGGTCGTCCTCGTCCGACCAGCCGCTGACCCGCAGGCCCTCGCCGAGCCGGTCGACCCCCTGGTGGTGGTGGGACCGACCACCAGCCCCTCGGCCGCCGGCCGCGCGGCAGGCGAGCGTTCCGGGCTGCGAGCCGCACCTCGTGGTTGCCGAAGGTGCCGGCGACCGTGCGGTGCAGCTCGTTTCCGATCGACTCCGGCAGGTGCTGGTCGAGGCGTGCCGCCGAGGGCGACGTTGAGCAGCTGCATGCCGCGGCAGATGCCGAGCACCGGCATGTCGCGCTCCAGCGCCCGGCGCGCCAGCGCCAGCTCGAAGTGGTCGCGCTCGGGCCAGGTGCCCTTGGTCTCGGGGTGCGGCTCGGCGCCGTAGCTGCCGGGGTCGATGTCGGCGCCGCCGGCGAGCAGCAGGGCGTCGACCCGGTCGAGCAGGACGTCCGGCGTCCGCCGACCGCGGCCTCGTCGGGCGGCAGCACGATCGCCAGGCCGCCGGCCCGCTGCACCGCGTTGACGTAGGTGCGCGGCGCCAGCGTCACCTCGTAGCCGTCCCAGACGCCCCAGCTGACGCGCTCGACCGCCGCGCAGATGCCGATCGCGGGACTGCCCATCAGAGTCGCTCGAAGCCCCGGTAGCGCTCCCAGTCGGTGACCGCGGCCTCGAAGGCGTCGATCTCGACCCCGGCCCGGTTCAGGTAGTGGTCGACGACCTCGGCGCCGAAGGCCTCGGCCGACCATCGGGCTGCGCGGCGAAGGCGTCGCGGGCGTCGTAGATGTTGTGCGGGACCCGCGGCTTGTCGGACTCGTAGGCGTTGCCCTCGAAGACCGGCTCCAGCGGCAGCTCGTTGTCGATCCCGTGCAGGCCGGCGGCGATCATCGCGCTCAGCGCCAGGTAGGGGTTGACGTCGGCGCCCGGCAGCCGGTTCTCGACCCGCAGCCCCTCGCCGTGGCCGACGACCCGCAGCGAGCAGGTGCGGTTGTCCCGCCCCCAGGCGATCGCGGTCGGCGCGAAGGAGCCGGCGGCGAAGCGTTTGTAGGAGTTGACGTGCGGCGCGTAGAGCAGGGTCAGCTCGCGCATGCAGGCGAGCTGGCCGGCGACGAAGTGCTCGAACAGCGCCTGGTCGGCGGCGAAGGCGTTGGCGCCGTCCTCGTTCGCCAGCGAGCAGTGGATGTGGCACGAGTTGCCCTCGCGCTCGTTGAACTTGGCCATGAAGGTGATCGCGTGCTCCTCCTGGGAGGCGATCTCCTTGGCGCCGTTCTTGTAGATCGCGTGCTCGTCGGCGCAGCCGAGCGCGTCGCCGTAGCGGAAGTTGATCTCGTGCTGGCCGAGGTTGCACTCGCCCTTGGAGTTCTCGACCGTCATCCCCGCCGCCGCCATCTCGTTGCGGATCCGGCGGATCAGCGGCTCGACCCGCGCGGTGCCGAGCAGCGAGTAGTCGATGTTGTAGAGGTTGGCCGGCTCGAGGTCGCGGAACCCCTTCTTCCAGGCCTCCTCGTAGGTGTCGCGGAAGACGATGAACTCGAGCTCGGTGGCGGCGTTGGCGCTCGAGCCCGCGCTCGGCCAGCCGGGCCAGCTGGCGGCGCAGGATCTGCCGCGGCGAGGCGACGACGTCGCGGCCGTCGGCCCACTGCAGGTCGGCCATCACCAGCGCCGTGCCCGGCAGCCACGGGACCGGCCGCAGCGTCTCCAGGTCCGGCACCATCTCGAAGTCGCCGTAGCCGGTGTCCCAGGAGGCCATCGCGTAGCCGCCGACCGTCTCCATGTCGACGTCGACGGCGAGCAGGTAGTTGCAGCCCTCGGCCCCGTGCTCGAGCACGTCGTCGAGGAAGTGCGAGGCGGTCAGCCGCTTGCCCTGCAGCCGCCCCTCCATGTCGGCGATCGCGAGCAGCACGGTGTCGACCGTGCCATCCGCGACCGCCTGTCTTCAGCTCGTCGACCGTCACGCCGGCGAACGTTACGCGCCGCTCAGGGCGCGTGCGGACCGGTCTCGTCGGGAGCGCCGAGCGCTTCCGTCGATGTCGGTCTCGCGAACCTGGCCGGTGAAGTGCTTGCGGGCGCTGACCATCCAGCCGATCCAGGCGAGCGAGGATCACCACGGCGACCGTCAAGCGGCGCGTAGTTGAACGCCTCCCAGCTGAATTCGCTGTTCCAGGGCACCGCTTCCGGGGTGAACGGCAGGCAGAAGATGATCGTGATCAGGACCACCCAGAAGGTCGCGAAGCTGTTCATCCACTTGTACTTCCTGCCGTTGTTCCACGGGCCCGGCTCGAAGTCGTCGCCTTTGCGCCAGCGCAGGAAGATCGGGATCACGTAGGCGATGTAGAGGCCGATCACGGTGATCGAGACGACCGCGAAGAAGGCGAATGGGACGGCTTCGCCGTTGGACTTGCCCTTCAGCGCCGGCAGGGTGATCAGCAGCGCGAGCGAGCGCCATCGCCAGCACCGCGTAGAACGGGACCCGCTTCTCGTTGACGGTCGAGAGTCTCGACGAGAGCCGGTTGCCGAAGCCGTTGTCGCGCGAGAAGGCGTAACACATCCGCGAGGCGCTGGTCAGGCAGGCGACGCCGCAGAACAGCTGGCCGACGGTGGAGATGATCAGGACGAACTTGCCCCAGCCGGTGCCGAGGGCTTCGACCAGCAGCGTCGGCGCGAAGCCGAACGCTTCGTTGGCGCCGTCGACGTTGGTGACCGCGAAGGTGATCGCCAGCAGCACGATCCAGCCGATCATCGCCGAGTAGAAGATCGATCGTCCAGACGCCCTTCGCGGCCGCGGTCGAGGCGCCGTGCGTCTCCTCGGAGATGTGGGCCGAGGCGTCGAAGCCGGTGATCGTGTACTGGGTCAGCAGGAAGCCGAGCGGCAGGACGTAGAACCAGAACATGCCGCCGCTGAAGCCGCTGTTGTTGATCCGCTGGCCGAAGACGAAGCTGAAGCTCTGGTGGCCGTCGGGGACGAAGATCAGGACGAGCGATGATCGCCGCGACGCCGATCACGTGCCACCAGACCGAGACGTTGTTGATCACGCGCCAGCAGGTGCGTGTTGCGGATGTTGATCGATCACGTGGAGCAGCAGGATGAGCGCGAAGAGGAGGAAGATCTCGCCGAGGATGTGCGCTTCGTCGCCGAAGTTGATCCCGAAGATGTTCACTTCGTAGAGGCCGAGGATCGACGTTGAGGAAGGTCGCGCAGGCGTAGTCGACCGAGGCGACGACGGCGATCAGGCCGATCAGGTTGAACCAGCCGGTGAACCAGGCCCAGACCGGGCCGCCGAGCTTGCCCGCCCACCAGTAGATGCCGCCGGCGGTCGGGTACGCGGAGACCAGCTCCGACATGCAGAAGCCGATGATCAGGATCGGGATCGAGATCAGCGGCCAGCCGATCGAGATCGCGATCGGGCCGCCGTTGTTCCAGGCCTGGCCGTAGGTCGTGAAGCAGCCGGCGAGGATCGAGATGATCGTGAACGAGATCGCGAAGTTGGAGAACCCGCTCCAGGCCCGGTTCAGCGACTGTTTGTAGCCGAGTTCGGCGAGGCGCTGCTCGTCGCTTCCGAACCGGGGACGAAACGCTGCTCTCCATGCGGCCTCTCTTCCTGAGTGTCGATTGTTGCGATAAAAGGTGTGCTGAACCGACCTATGGGGTTACGAGCGAGCCTAGCTCCTGCGCCGAGACCCCTGTCAATGCCGAACTGGAGAAATCTCTCCGCAACCACGTGGCTCCGCTGGCAGACAGCCTCGAACGACTCGCCGCCCTGCTCGGCGAGCTCGAAGGCGAGCCGGCGCCGCTCGACGGCGGCATCACCAACCGCAACTACCGCGCCCGGTTCGGCGGCGTCGACGTCGTGATCCGGCTGCCCGGCAAGGACACCGACGCTGCTGCGAGATCGACCGCGCGGCCGAGCGCGACGCCAACGAGCGCGCCGCGCGGCGCCGGGGTCGCGCCCGAGGTCGCTGGCGATGCTCGAGGAGCCGCCCTGCCTGGTCACCCGGTTCGTCGAGGGCGAGGAGATGCGGCGCCGACGAGCTGCGCGAGCCGGCGGCGCTCGAGCCGAGGTGGCGGCGGCGCTGCGGGCGGTGCACGGGCTGCGAGCCGGTCTGCCGGCCACCTTCTCCTCCTTCCGGATCGTCGAGACTCTACGCGGAGACGGCGCGGGCGCGCGGCGCCGCGGTTCCCGCCGCCTACGAGCGGGCCCACGCGCAGCGCCGGCGCGGATCGAGGCGGCGCTGCGCGGCGCCCGAGCACGAGCCGGTCCCCTGCCACAACGACCTGCTCGCCGCCAACTTCATCCGCTCGCCGGCCGGGCTGCGGATCGTCGACTGGGAGTATGCGGGGATGGGCGACCGCTACTTCGACCTCGGCAACTTCGCCGTCAACAACGAGCTCGGCGCCGGACGAGGAGGAGGCGCTGCTCGCCGCCTACTTCGGCGAGCCGCGCGACCGCCGGCCAGCTGGCGGCGCTGCGGCTGATGCGCTTCATGTCCGACTTCCGCGAGGCGATGTGGGGGTCGTGCAGGGCGCCCTCTCCGACCTCGACTTCGACT
This sequence comes from uncultured Solirubrobacterales bacterium, assembly GCA_963739875.1. GTDB lineage: Bacteria > Actinomycetota > Thermoleophilia > Solirubrobacterales > 70-9 > VAYN01. The sequence goes on along the minus strand of CAVUCD010000004.1, from coordinate 348,620 downwards.
TCGACGAGCTACGCCGCCAAGCACTTCGACCGGCTCGGCGCCGCCGAAGCCGACGCCGCGCTTCGCGATCCTGCTCGAGGAGGCCGGCGGTGGCCGCGGGCTGAGCTGCCGAGCTCGCGCCCGCTGCGTGATCATCGGCGGCGGCGTCGGCGGCACCTCGCTCGCCTACCACCTGGCGAAGCTCGGCTGGGACGACGTCGTCCTGCTCGAGCGCTCGCAGCTCACCTCGGGCTCGACCTTCCACTCCGCCGGCCTGGTCGGCCAGCTGCGCGGCTCGGTCTCGCTGACGAAGATGATGATGCACTCGGTCGAGCTCTACCGGCGGCTCGCCGACGAGTCCGAGTTCGACCCCGGCTGGGTCGAGTGCGGCGGCATCCGCCTCGCCTCCAGCGAGGAGCGGATGGAGGAGCTGCGCCGCCAGGCCGGCTGGGCGAAGACCTTCGGCCTGCCGCTGGAGCTGATCTCGGCCGACGGAGGCGAAGGAGATGTTCCCGCTGATGTCGACCGACGGCGTGCTCGGCGCCGCCTGGCTGCCGACCGACGGCTACCTCGACCCCTCGCAGCTGACCTACGCGCTCGCCGACGGCGCCCGCCGGGGCGGCTGCCGGATCTTCACCGCGACCCGGGTGACCGGGATCGACGTCCGCGACGGCCGCGTGCGCGGCGTCCGCACCGACCGCGGCGACATCGAGGCCGAGGTCGTCGTCGACGCCGGCGGCATGTTCGCGGCCGAGATCGCCCGCATGGCCGGCGTGCGGGTGCCGGTGATCCCGATGTCCCACCAGTACCTGGTCACGCAGCCGTTCGCGCGGTCGCCGAGGCCGCGCGCCGCCGGACCCGCACCGCCGCGGATCAGCGCCGGGATAGCCGAGCGACGCATCGAGCGCGGCTGCCGACGCTGCGCGACCCCGACCTGCTCGTCTACTACCGCGAGGACGGCGGCGGCCTGGTGATGGGCGGCTACGAGCGCCGCAGCGAAGCCGGCCTTCCTGCCGGACGGCACCGGCCGGGTCGAGCGGATCCCGCCCGACTTCAACGGCCGCCTGCTGGAAGAGGACTGGGACCGGTTCGAGGAGATCATCGAGAACTCGAAGCGGCGGCGTGCCGGCGATGGACGAGATCACCGTGACCAAGCTGATCAACGGCCCCGAGGCCTTCACCCCGGACAACGAGTTCTGCCTCGGCGAGACCGAGGTCGGCGGCTTCTTCGTCTGCGCCGGCTTCTGCGCCCACGGCCTCGCCGGCGCCGGCGGGATCGGCAAGGTGATGGCCGAGTGGATCGCCGAGGGCGAGCCGAGCCTCGACCTCTGGGAGATGGACATCCGCCGCTTCGGCGCCCAGTACCGCTCGCCCGCCTACACCCACGCCCGGATCCGCGAGACCTACGAGACCTACTACGACATCCGCTACCCGAACCACGAGCGCAGCGCCGGCCGGCCGCTGCGGATCTCGCCGGTCAACGCCTGGCACCGCGAGCACGACGCCGCCTTCGGCGAGAAGTCCGGCTGGGAGCGGGTCAACTGGTACGAGTCGCAACGCCGCCGCCGGCGAGGAGTCGCTGCGACCGCGCGGCTGGGCCGGGCAGCACTGGTCGCCGGCGATCGGCGCCGAGCACCGCGCCACCCGCGAGGCGGTGGCGATCTTCGACGAGACCTCCTTCGCCAAGCTCGAGATCGAGGGCCCCGGCGCCGCCGAGTTCCTCGAACGGCTCTGCGACAACCGCGTCGCCCGCGGGGTCGGCCAGATCACCTACACGCAGATGCTCAACCGGCGCGGCGGCATCGAGTGCGACTTCACCGTCGCCCGGCTCGGCGAGGAGCGCTTCTCGATCGTCACCGGCACCGCCTTCGGCAACCACGACCGCGAGTGGATGCGGCGCCACCTGCCGCCGGACGGCGAGCGTGCGGATCGCCGACGTCACCTCGCAGTGGGCCTGCTTCGGGATCTGGGGCCCGCGGGCCCGCGACGTGCTCGCCCCGCTCACCCCGGCCGACCTCGGCAACGAGGCCTTCCCCTACATGTCGCTGCGCGAGACCACGATCGGCAACGTCCCGGTGCGGGCGCTGCGGGTGACCTACGTCGGCGAGCTCGGCTGGGAGATCTACTGCCCGACCGAGTACGGGCTCGGCCTCTGGCGGACGCTCTGGGAGGCGGGGCGAGCCGCACGGCATGCGTCGCCGGCGGCTACCGCGCGATCGACTCGCTGCGGCTCGAGAAGGGCTACCGCGTCTGGGGCGCCGACATCACCCCCGACGAGACCCCGTACGAGGGCGGCGTCGGCTTCTGCGTCAAGCTCGACAAGGAGGGTGGCTTCATCGGCCGCGAGGCGCTGGTCGAGGCCAAGGAGCGCGGGCCGCGCACGCGCCTGCGCTGCCTGACGCTCGAGGACCCGCGCTCGATCGCGCTCGGCAACGAGCCGGTGCGGGTCGGCGGCGAGATCGTCGGCCGGGTGACCACCGGCGGCTACGGCTACACCGTCGAGCGCTCGATCGCCTACGCCTACCTGCCGCCGGAGTCCGCGGAGCCGGGCACCGCGGTCGAGGTCGAGATCTTCGGCCGCTGGGTCGGCGGCGAGGTCGCGGCCGAGCCGCTCTTCGACCCCAAGGGCGAGCGGATCCGCGCCTAGGCCCGAACCGCCGCGGGCGACGGGCCGATCTCCAGGGCCGAGCGCGACGAATCGTCCCGGCGCCGGGCCGGGAGCAGGCCGGCGAGGATGTGCTCGGTGCCCTCGATGTGCTCGCGCAGGAGGCGGACCGCGCGCGTGGCGTCGCCCTTGCGCAGCGCCTTGAGCAGCCGCCCGTGCTGCTCGTTGGAGCGGACCAGGACCTCCGGCGGATGGGCGATCAGCGCGATCAGGTCGGTCATCTGACCCTGCACGTCGGTCATCGCGCTGAGCAGCCGCGGCGAGCCGGCGGCCTCGGCGATGCCGATGTGGAAGCGGATGTCGGTGCGGCGGTACTCCTCGAAGTCCTCGACCTCCGCCGCCATCTTCGCGACCAGCTCGTCGAGGCGGTCGAGCTGCTCGGGTCCGCCGCGCTCGGCGGCGAGCAGCGCGGCGCCGCACTCGATCGCGACCCGGTAGTCGAGCACCGCCCAGACGCCCTGGTCGAGCGGCTCGTCCCCCGCGCGCTCGGCCAGCGGCGGCTGCTCGGAGACGAAGGTCCCGCCCTTGCGACCGCGCAGCGAGACCAGGTGGCCGCTCTGGACCAGGGTCGTCAGCGCCTGGCGCAGGGTCGAGCGCGAGATCCGCAGCTCGCTCGCCAGCTCACGCTCGGGCGGCAGCTGGCTGCCCGGCGCCAGCAGCCCGAGCCGGATCGCCGTCCCCAGCCGCTCCACCGTCTCCTCGAACGTGCTCGGCGGCCGCACCGGCATGAACACAGCCTCGAGCGCCGCGTCGCGTTCCATGCGCAAACCGTACAGGTGGGAGAAGGCAGTCCGAAGCTGGCTAGACGAAGACGAGGCCGACCAGGAGCAGCAGCACGCCGGCGCTCGCCGCGGCCCCCGCCGCACCGAGCAGCCAACGGCGGCGGGCGATGATCGAGACCGAGGCGAGGACGATCCCGACCTGCAGCCCGACCTCGGCCAGCTCGTAGTCGATGTGCTGGGTATTGGCGTGGCTGACTTCGTGTTCGTGGTCGGACACCTCCGCCTTCAGCTCGGCGTCGGCGGGTTCCAGCTCGTGGACGATCCGCGCCTCGTGCGCGCGGGCCGCGGTGGCGGCCTCGGTCTCCGCCGGCGCGCCGGTGCCGAGGACCCGCAGCAAGGTCGAGTTGCCTTCGTTGACGTCGATCTTCAGCCGGTTGCTCTCCAGCTGCGCCGAGGCGTCGGCGCGGTGGGTCTCGCCGGTGATCACCTCTTTCACCGCCTCGTTGGAGAGGAACGTCGCGACCGCCAGGAAGGCGGCCATCACGGCGACGACCATCGCCGCGTTGCGCCCGTAGTGAGTGTCGACGTGCCCGCCGCCCCCGCTGGCGACCTGGTGGCCCTGCTCGAAACGCTCGTATGAGTGGTGGGCCTCGGCGATCCCGCCTTTCTAACGGTCGGGCCGGGCGTCTCCGGTCGCCGACGCGGCCCAGCCGCTCCAGCGATCGACGTCGACGGCGAGGACCTCGCCGGCCGCGCGCAGGCGCGGATAGCGCTCCCGCAGCAGCTCGACGGCGTGGCGCGCCTCGGCCTCCGCCGGATCGAGGACGCGGCCGCGGCCGTCGGCACGAGCCCACCACAGCGCCCCCCAGTCGGCGTCGTCGTAGTGGTCGACCAGCAGCGACACGGCGGGGTTCTCGCGAACGTTGGCGAGGCGGCGCAGCTGCGTCGTCCGCTTCGGTTTCGAGTCGACGACGCTGTAGACGGTCTCGCCGTCGAGGACGAAGGCGGTCGGGACCAGATGCGGGCGACCCGAGCGATCGGCGCTGGCGAGCCGCGCGACCCGGGCCGTCGCGAAGCGCTCGCGCGCCTGCGCCGCGGTCACCGCTCGCCGGTCAACTCGGCGATCGCCGTCTCCCAGAGCTCCAGCTCGTGCTCGATCGCGCCGGGGCCGGCCGAGGGGACCCAGTGGACGGCGCGGCGACAGCCGGCCGCCTGCAGGCGCTCGAGCACGGCGGCGTCGGCGGGGGCGCTCATCGCCATCCAGTCGATCGGGCGCTCGGCGCGGGCTCGCAGCTCCTCCGCCCGGTCGAAGATCCCCCTGCCTTCGGGCATGTAGTTCGGGAACCAGGCGTCGCCGAAGGCGAGCACGCGGTCGATCACGGTCGGCCCGTTGCCGCCGATCAGCACCGGCGGGTGCGGCCGCTGGGCCGGCTTCGGCCAGCACCAGATCCGCTCGAAGTCGACGAAGTCGCCGTGATAGCTGGCCTCCTCCTGCGTCCAGATCGCCTTCATCGCCTCGACCCGCTCCTGGAACAGCCGCATCCTGGTCCGCGGATCGGTCCCGTGGTTTTCCATCTCCTCACGGTTCCAGCCGGCGCCGACCCCGAACTCGAGGCGGCCGCCGGAGAGATCGTCGACCGAGGCCACCTCTTTCGCGGTCGTGATCGGGTCGCGCTCGACGACGAGGCAGATGCCGCTTCCGACCCGCAGCCTCGAGGTCGCCGCGGCGGCGGCGGTGAGGGCGACGAAGAGGTCGTAGGTGTGGCTGTATTTGCGCGGCAGCTCTCCGCCGACCGGGTAGGGCGAGTCGCGACTGGCCGGGATGTGGGTGTGCTCGGCAAAGAAAAGCGACTCGTGGCCACGTTCCTCGACCAGGCGCGCCAGCTCGCCGGGGCCGACGGCGTCGGCGGTGGGAAAGTAGGCGATCCCGAAAGTCCATCCGGGTAACGATACGACGCCGACCGCGGCTCGCGGCGGACTACAGTTGGCCGACCACGACGAGGGAAGCGAGGAACGATGGCCGAGTGCACGCATCTGGATCAGGTAAAGGTCACTCAATTGCCGGAGTCGACCGCGGGCTGCGAGGACTGCCTCGCCGTCGGCGACCCCTGGCTGCACCTGAGAATCTGCCTCAGCTGCGGCAAGGTCGGCTGCTGCGACGACTCCCCCAACCGCCACGCCAGCGCCCACGCCGCCGAGTCCGGGCACCCGCTGATCCGCTCGATCGAGCCACGCGAAGACTGGTCCTGGTGCTTCCTCGACGAGATCGGCATGGTGATCCCGGAGGTACGGGGCGAGACCCGGATCCCACCCTCGCCGCTCGGCGGCTGAAGGCACCGTTCAGACCTGGGTCGCGAGCAATCCGATCAGGGCCGCGAACACGAGGCCACCCAGCTGCAGCATCAGCCGGTAAAGGGAGTCGAAGCGCTCGTTGATCTGGTCGAAGCGCGCATTGATCTGGTCGAAGCGGTCATCGATCCGATCGAAACGCTGGTCTACCTTGTCGAAACGCTGGTCCACCTGCGCGAACCGCTGGCGGACTTCGCCTCTGAAGTCGTCCAGCCGCTCGTCGGTCCAGCTCTGCCGCATCGTCTTCATGATGACATCGTCTCAGACAAAACATTACGTGTGCGAGACGTGACTGCAAAATCTTTGCCACCAAGAACTCCCCGAACCCGGCTGCGAAACTGTCGGCACCGGTGAGCTCGACGATCGTCTTCTTCCCCGAGGGTGCTTTCGGGCCGACCAACAACTGCGTCGGGATCGGCAACGTGCTGCGCGGCCGCGGGCACCGGGTCGTCTTCATCGTCGAGGAGTCCTTCGCGGGCACGCTCGAGGCGCAGGGGTTCGAGGAGCGGCTGATGCGGCTGACGCCGCCGCCGGAGACCGAGGAAGTTCCCGGCCAGTTCTGGAAGGAGTTCATCCGCGACACCGCGCCGGTCTTCCGCCAGCCGACGATCGAGCAGCTGGCGGGCTTCATCGCGCCGACCTTCCAGGCCCTGGTCGACGGCGCCAAGTTCGTCGACGAGCGCCTGCTCGAGATCTTCGCGGAGCTGCAGCCGGACGCGATCGTCGAGGACAACGTGGTCAGCTTTCCCGCCCTCTTCGCCTCGGGCCGGCCGTGGGTCCGGATCGCCTCCTGCAACCCGGCCGAGATCAAGGACCACGCGGTGCCGCCGGTGTTCTCCGGGCTGCCCGCTGGACGACCGCGGCGGCTGGGACGAGTACTGGGGCGCCTACCACGAGGCGCACTCCGAGCTCCACGCCGACTTCAACCGGTTCTGCCAGCAGCACGGCGCCCCGCCGCTTCCCCGCGACGACTTCATCCACGAGAGCCCCTGGCTCAACCTCTACCTCTATCCGCGGGAGATCGACTACCCGCGCGCCCGCCCGCTCGGCCCCCACTGGCACAACCTGCAGGCCAGCGTCCGCGACACCGACGCCGCCTGGGAGCTGCCCGAGCCGCTCGCCGGCGGCGACGGACCCGCTCCTCTACCTCAGCCTCGGCTCGCTCGGCTCGGCCGACGTCGAGCTGATGCGAAGCCTGGTCGCCTCGCTCAGCGATCGGCCCTACCGCGTGATCGTCTCCAAGGGCCCGCAGGCCGACGAGTTCGAGCTCGGCGACAACATGGTCGGCGCGGAGTTCCTGCCCCAGACCTCGATCCTGCCCGAGGTCGACCTGGTGATCACCCACGGCGGCAACAACACCGTCACCGAGTCGCTCTACTTCGGCAAGCCGATGGTCGTCCTGCCGCTGTTCTGGGACCAGTACGACAACGCCCAGCGCCTCGACGAAACCGGCCTCGGGGTCCGCCTCGACACCTACCGCCACTCCAGCCGCCGAACTGACCGCGGCGATCGACCGCCTGCTGGGAACGCCGAGCTCGGCCGGCGCCTGCGGGAGATGTCGCGGGCCCTGCGGGCGGCGCAGGGAACCGAGCGCGCGGCCGACCTGATCGAACAGGTCGCCAGCGGGTCCTGAGGCGCCGGCGCTTTTCAAATCCGTGTCGATTCCACGCCGACTCGTTCGTCGCTGGGGTAAAAGGGCTCAGAATCGTCTGAGCCGACGGCAACTTCAAGGAGGACGTCATGGGCAGGATCGTCATAACCGAGTTCGTCTCGCTGGACGGAGTGATGGAGGACCCCGGCGGCGCCGAGGACTTCAAGCACGGCGGCTGGACCTTCGCGATCGATCGCGGCGAGGAGGGCGACAGGTTCAAGCTCGACGAGCTCGACGAGGCCGAGGCCCAGCTGCTCGGCCGCGTCACCTACGAGGGCTTCGCCGCCGCCTGGCCGAAGATGACCGACGAGGCCGGCTTCGCCGAGAAGATGAACTCGATGCCGAAGTACGTCTTCTCCTCGACCCTCGAGCGGGCCGACTGGAACAACTCCACCATCCTCTCCGGCGACTTCGCCACCGAGATCGCGAAGCTCAAGCAGGAGGTCGACGGCGTGATCCTCGTCGCCGGCAGCGCCCAGCTCGCCCAGGGCCTGATCGAGCACGACCTGGTCGACGAGATCCGCCTGATGGTCTTCCCGGTCCTGCTCGGCAGCGGCAGGCGCCTCTTCGGCGAGCACCCCGACAAGAAGCCGCTGAAGCTGGTCGGCTCGAAGACCGTCGGCGCCGGAATCGCGGTGCTGACCTACGAGCCCGCCTGAGCGCGAATAGGGCACCGCGGCCCGCGGTGCCCTATTCCCCGGTCTGTTCGAAGGTGTGCTGGTAGGTCGTGGCTTCGCCGCTGCCGTAGATCGACTTGATCGGGGCCTGCTGGGTGCAGGCGGGGGCGGGCACGGAGGCGGTGCCCGACTGTTCGGCGAAGGCGAATTTCTTGATCCGACTGAAGAGGTCTTCGGATTCTTTGAGGATTTCTGCTGGGGTGAGCGGGCCTTTCGAGTTCCTCTTGCGGACCCGTTCCTGGAAGGCCGGGCTTTTCGGCGTTTCCGGATCGAGCGTGGCCGTGATCCCGGCGCTGCACTGGGCGGTGCTGAATCCAGGCAGACCGGCGAGCAGGCCTTCGGCCCACTTGGGGGGGCTGTAGGCGCTGTTGCGGTTTATGGTCAGCCGCTTGCCGTAGGTCGCGAAGGTTTCGGGATTGAGCGGACCCATCGCGCGCAGGAAGTGGATCCGTTCGTTGTTTTCTTCCGATGGCAGGATCGCGTTGCTGGCGGCCGTCGACGTTGCCGAACAGCGACGTCACCTCGTGCTTGTAGAGGTTGAGGCCGGTCAGGATCGGGTTGAGGTTGCGGATGAACGGATCGATCGCTCGCAGCAGCGGTGGGAAGTCGTCCCGGAACAGCTTCCGCAGGGCGGGGAAAGCGGTCGGGGCGCGGGCGATCACCGGCATCAGGCCTTCGAAGAAGCCCTTTGCTTCCGGCGCCAGCTTGCCGAAGGCCACCAGCGTCGGCGAGAGCTGTTCGGCCGCGGGGACGAGCTGGCGCATCAGCGGATCGGTGTTGACCGCGAAGGTCTTGAGCCGGTTGAGGGTCAGCTTCGACTCGTCGAGGAAGGTCGGGAAGGCGCGGAAGAGCGCTTCGATGTCCTGGTCGCGCTTGGCGGTCGTCTGGAAGACGGCGTTGGAGCTCTGGATCAGGCTCGCCAGCTCGCCTTCGCTGCCCCGCAGCGCCTGGAAGGTCGTGGCGCCGTTGCGCAGGAGCTGGCCGACGGCAAGCCGCTGGGTGTCGAGGACGCGGAAGAGCTTTTCGAATTCGGTGAAGGTCGGTTCGAACTGGCCGATCGCGTACGACAGGCTCTGGCCCTGGCCGTTGATCGCGACCGCGGCTTCCTGCATCCATTCCTGGAAGGCGGCGCGGGTCTTGCGGGTTGAAGGTGCGGAAGATCTCGTCGAGCTGCACCGATTCGGCGACGTTTGCCTCGGGAACGGTGCCGCCGTCGGCCAGCTTCGGGCCGTTGCGAGGGCCGGGGGTGAGTTCGATGTAGGTCTCGCCGAGCAGCGTCTTGGTGCGCAGGATCGCCCGGGTCGACTCGGGCAGCGGCGCGTACTTGTCGTCGATGTCGACCGTCGCCAGCGACTGCTTGCCGTTCGGCGCCAGGGCGATGCTCTGGACTTTGCCGACGTCGACGCCGGAGATGCGGACGTCGGACTGTTCGGCGAGCTGGGTCGCCTCGTTGAAGGGAACCTTGATTTCGTAGGACTTCGCCTTGAACGGGGTCGGGCCGCCGAAGGTGACCCAGAGGAAGAGCAGGATCCCGAAGCACGACAGCGCGAAGCCGGCGATGACCAGGAGCTGCGTGGTGCTGGGGGCGCGCTTGCTCATTGGTTCCGCCGTCGGTCCGCAGTGGGCCGGGTTGGTCGAGCCCTTGTCTTCAGAGATTTCGGGGAGTTCCGACGGCCTGGGCACGTTCGCCACTTCCAGCAGGGTCTGCGGAAGGCTTCGCGGGTCAGGGCGAAGCCGTAGCCCAGGTTCGAGGCGTTGCAGGTCAGCATGACCAGGCCCCTCTGGATCGGGCCGCCGGCGTCCTGCAGGTTGAAGCTGGCGTTGAAGTCGTGGTTGAGCCATGGCACGTAGAAGAGGTAGCTCTGGGCCGAGCCCTTCGGCTTGTAGGCGAGCTCGTTGAAGAAGGGGTTGAGGCCGGCGAGCGAGTTGCCGAAGCCGCGCACGGTCTTGTTCAGCGGCTGCGAGCCTTCGTTGGTGTGGGTCAGCACCGGACGGATCTGGCGGGTGAAGGGCCGGATCTGGTCGCGGATCGGCACCGTGGTCTGGCTGAACAGGTGCTCGGTCGCCTTGAAGGCGGGGGTCAGTGCCTGCGCCTGCGGGATCAGCTTGGTCAGGGCGGGGGCGGCGGCCTGCGAGAAGCGGGTGGAGCTGGCCAGGCCGGCGTTGGCCGCTTGCAGCGTCGACGGGAACTCCTGCAGGGCGTCCTGGATCGACTGCTGCTGGTTGGCGAAGTTGCCGAGGGCGGCGTCGGAGGAGCTGACGAAGCGCTTGACCTCGGAGTCGTGGCGGCCGAGTTCGGTGGTCAGCAGGCCGAAGTCGTGGATCACCCGGGCGAGGGCGACGTGGCGCTGGGCGACGACCTTGTTCAGCTTCGCCGTGTAGTGGACGAAGGGCTGGAAGCGACGAAGGGCGTTGGAGAGCCTGGATGCCGCGGCCGCCGATCCCCTGGGCGCCGCCGGCGACCAGCAGCTGGATGTACTGGCGGGTGTCGTTGTCGAGGCTGCCGAGGAAGGCGTCGAGGTTGGTGTTCGGTTCGGTCTGGGCCAGGGTGAACTTGGCGCCGTCTTCGACGTGCTTCTTGCCGCTGCCCGGTTCGACCTCGACGATCATGTCGTTGAGGCCGGTTTTCGGCCGCAGCAGGAAGCTCGCGTTGGGGTGGATCAGCGGCATGTACTGCGGCTCGATCGCCATGCCGACGTCCGCGTGGCCGTCTTCGAGGTCGACCGAGGTGACCTTGCCGACCTGGATCCCGGCGATGTCGACCGCCTGGCCCTGGCCGGGCGTCACCGCCTGCGCGGTCGAGAACTCGGCCGAGATCTGTTCGAATTCTTCGCCGACGAAGGGAAGCCAGGACGGCAGCGACGCTTTCTGCTGGGTGAAGATCCCGAGCATCATCACCAGCCCCGCGAACGCCAGGACGAAGATCGCGATCGTGTCTTTTCGATGCCCGCGCGCCTGGCGGGAGATCCAGGCGCGGAAATGGGTCCAGCGATTGGTCTTCGGGCTTTTCGCGTCGTTCACGGGGTCACCGCCGACGGGCGACGCCGGGCCGACCTGACCGAGGGCGCCGTTGACGTCGGGAACGGGGTTCGTGTAGCAGCGGACTTCGGGCTTGAGCGGGGGCTTGCTCGCCAGCTGCGGCTGGGTGCCGATCGGGACGGTCGCCGTGTGGGCGAAGTTCTCTCTGGTCGGTCTTCTGTTCCGCGCCGCAGGTTCGGTTCTCCGACCAGCTGGGAACCGCCGCCGCCCTGGACCCGGAAGTACGGGCCGTTGCCGTCGAAGTTCTGGGCCTGGCCGGCGAAGTTGACGAGGTTGTAGAGGAACTCGCGATAGTTCGGGCCGCCGGTGCTGAACTGATCGTTGATCACCTCGTTACCGGTCGGGACCAGCACCTTGGTGGTGCAGAGGCTGAGCTGGTTGAGCTGCGGCAGCGCCGTTTCCTTGCCGGCCTGGGCGGCGCCGGCGAGACCCGGGGTCGCTTCCTGCAGCAGCTTGGCGACGCCGCCGCCCTCCTTGCCGGAGAGCAGTGGACGCACCTGGGCCAGCCACGGTTTCGAGGCGCTGATCAGGCCCGGCAGCGCGGCGACCGCCGGCGTCAGCTCGATCGCGTAGGTGCGCAGCGGCGGCAGCGCCCGGTTGAGGCTGACCAGCGAGGTGTGGGCGACCTGCAGCGTCGGCGCCAGCAGGTGGATCGTCGTCGAGAGGTTGGCCGACTGGTCCGCCAGGGCGCCGGTGAAGACGTTGAAGTTGTCGATCAGGCCCTGCAGGTCGGACTGGTTGGCGGCGAAGGCGCCGAAGGTGCGGCCGGCGCCGGCGACGAGGCGAGAGAGGTCGCGCTGTTCGGTGCCGAGCAGGGCGTTGGTCACCTGGGCGCTGTAGCGCCCGGCTTCGCCGCCGTACTTGAAGGCGTTGTTGAGGGCACCGGCGCCGGTCACACCTTTCACCTCGGGCAGCTGGGTCAGGTCTTCGGCCGCGGTCGGCTCGTGCGTCAGCGCCTTGCCGTAGCTCTCGAGCAGCTGGCTGAGGTCGGCGCGGACCGGCGACTGCAGCGCGGTCAGGACTTCGTCGAGCTGGACCGCGGTGGAGGTGTGGCTGACCGGGATCGTGCCGCCGCTGTCCATTTCCGGCGCGCTGGGGCTGCCGGGATCGAGTTCGACGAAGAAGTTGCCCTCGAGGAAGATTCGCGGCCGGATCGAGGCGAAGGCGTCGTCGTGGATCGGCCGCCCGGCGCCGTCGACGGTGAAGGTGACCTTGGTCGCGTCGCCGTCGCGGCTGGTCGAGATCACTTTGCCGACTTCGACGCCGGCGATCCTGACCGGAGAGTTGAGGGCGATGTTGGCGGAGTTGGTGAAGGTCGCGTTGACTTCGTAGCCGTAGCTGGTGAAGGGAACGTGTTTGGTGAAGGCCAGGTAGGGGCCGATCGTGAAGATCAGGATGAAGACGATCGCGATCAGGGCGTTGCTGGGTCGCCACTTGATGCGGCGGTCGGTCTTCCCCAGCAGATCGCGCTCCGGGAGCCGGGTCATTTCTTGCTCCCTTCGCCGCTCGTCGTCGTCCCCCACACCTGCGGCGGCGTTCCCGATCACCGTCTGGCCGGTGGCGTACTTCTCGTTGCCCGCTTCGCAGACCGTTCGGCTGCCCGGGCGCGCCGGTCTGCGGGTACGGGTTGAAGTGGAGATGGTTGGCCGTTGTGTCGCGCCGCCGCCGTTGGCCGGGGCGGAGGCGGGCCGCCCTCGCTGTTCGGCCCTTCGGGGGCGCGAAGGTGATGAAGTTGAGCCAGTGGCCGTTGCTGTTGTGTGCCGCCGGTCGAGAGGCGGAGGTTCTTGAAGGCGAGGGTCACGTAGTTGCAGGTCGTCTGCGCCGGGGCGATGAACTTGAGCGACGGCTTCAGCACTTCGTTGGTGTCGGTCAGCAGGTCGAGGCCGTTGAAGACGCCCGGGGCGCGCTGGAAGGCGAGCAGCGCTTCGGCCGTCGGCTGCAGCTGGTTGTAGAGCACCGGGGAGCCGCTTCTCGGCCGGCACGCCGGCGTGCAGGGATTCGGCGATCACCGGGGAGGTTTCGGCCAGGGCTTTGGCCCCCGGCTGCAGGGCGGCGAAGAAGCGCTGGGAGTCGTGCAGGAACGGGCGCAGGACCGGCAGGTCGGCGTTGGCCGTATCCAGCGTCGAGGGGCTCTTCTCGATCGTTTCCTGGATGTAGGGGCGGGAGACGCGGGCGAAGGCGCCGAAGGTCTGGTCGAGGGCGACGAAGAGGCTGGCCTGGGTCTCCGCCACCGGGGCGACGGTCGCCGAGAGGTCCTCCAGCGCCCGCCAGAAGCCGGCGAAGTTGGTGCTCGGGGCGACGATCGTCTGCAGTACCGGCTGCCCGTTGACGACCAGTCGCCGCAGGGCGCCGATCGCTTCGTTCAGCTGCGGGCCGCGACCGGCGAGGGCGTTGCCGAAGCCGGCGAGGTTCTGGCGGATCGCCTCGCGGGTCGGTTTGTCGAACATGTCGAAGAATTTGTCGATGTCCCCCGGTTCCGGGGTGGCGGCGGTGACCGGGATCGTTTCGCCGGCTTCGAAGCCCTTCGAGGAGTTGCCGGCGGTGATCTGGAGGAACTTGAGGCCGAGGGCGGACTTCGGACGGACCTCGATCGTCGAGTCGACCGGCAGCGGTTCGACGTTCTTGTCGAGGCTGAGCGAGAGTTCGGCCTCGACTTTGCCGTTTTCGAGCTGGACCGGGACGACCGACTTGACGGTTCCGACCAGGACGCCGCCGATCCTGATGTCGTTGCCTTTGACCAGCGCGTCGGCGTTCGGCACCCGCGCCTTGAGGTCGTAGGTCGAGACGAAGGGCAGGCCGTTGTTGGCGTTGTAGGCGAGGAAGACGGCGACGATGATCACCAGCACCGTTACCGCCCCGACCAGGACCGGGCTGCTCGCGATTCCCTGTAGTCCGCCGCGGTTCCTCATGGTCCCAGGAGGTAGTCGAGGAGCGGCGCGGTGCCGCCGGTCTTGGAGGCTTTGCCGAGGCCGGCTTCCGGCTTCGATCGCTCCGGCCTGGCCGAGGCCGGTGGTGGGGCCGGCGGCGCTCTCCGGGCTCGGGGCGGTGCCGCCGGTCTTTTCGGCCAGCTCGCGATCGAGCAGGCGATAGAGGGCGACGCTGCTCGTGGTCGCCGCTTCACTCGCGTTCGGGCCGTTGAATCGCGATGAACATCCCGATTCCCCGCTTGCCGCCGGTTCGTAGTCGATGCAGTTGGTCAGCGTCGCGAGCGTGCGCCCGAAGTGCCCGTACTGATCGAAGCCGTTGAACGCCCCGGTCGTGTTGTAGATCAATTCGACCAGGTTGTCCCAGCCGCCGGTCTGCTTGATGCTGGTGAAGAGCTTCGCCAGTTCGGTCGTCGGCGAGACGCCTGACTTGGCCAGGTCACGCGCCTTCACCACCACCGGGTCGGCTTCGCGGAAGATCGGCCCCGAGGCTTCGCCGACGTTGCCGAGGCTCTTCAGCGCCACCGTCGTCGCTTCCGAGAACGGGGTCAGGGTCCGGGTCGCGTCGGTCAGCGACGGCGCCGCTTCGCCGAGGTCTTCGAAGACCGGGGTGGCGGCGTTCGAGAAGCCCTCGAGGCTGCGCATCGTCGAGCGGAATTCGGTCAGGAACTTGGGGAACTTCCGCAGCGAGGCTTCGAGCTGGGCGCCGTGTTCGGAGCTGGCCTGCGCCGCCGCGCCCGAGTTGGCGAGGAAGCCGGCGACGTGGGCGCGTTCGCGCGAGAGCGGCCGCAGGATCGCCTCGGAGTTGCTCGCCAGGTCGGCCAGCTGGTGGCGCTGGGCGGAGAGGATGCCGAACAGGGTGTCGACGTCGCGCAGGACCGGGTTGGCGCGCTTGACCAGCACTTCGAGGTCTTCGCCGCGGCCGGCGAGGCCGCCGCCGAGTTCGTTGAGGATCAGCCGGAAGCGCTGCGAGTAGGGCAGCGTCTGGATGTCGTTGATCAGGTCCGGGTCGACGCTGGTGCCGTTGTTGCCGAGCGGCAGCAGGTACTCGCCGGCGCCGGGCTGCCCGGATTCGATCTTCTTCAGCGGCGGCGCCTCCGGCGAGCCCGGGGCCCGCGGCAGGGTCGGGCGGCAGTCGACGTACTTCTCCCCGATCAGCGACTGCGGGCGGATCTGGCAGCTGGCGTCGCTGCGGAAGTCCTGGAAGCCGGGGTCGGCGATGTTCATCACGATGATCGCCTTGCCGGGGACCGAGACCGGCTTGTCGTTCTCGTACTTGACCGCTTCGCCGGGCTTGGAGACCGAGACCGATTCGATCGTGCCGACGTTGGCGCCGGCGATCCGCACCTGCTCGCCGGTGACCATGAAGGCGCCGTTGTCGAAGATCGCGCGGACGCGGTAGCCGCTGGAGCCGCCGCCGCCGAGACGAGCAGCACGACCAGGACCACCGCCACCACCAGCCCCGCCGCGAGTATCAGTCGCCTTCTCATGGTCCGGGGGGCGCGTCGGCCGGGTTGCATTCGGACGGGTTGACGCTGCTGCCGCCGTGCGGCGGGTTGACGTAGGGGTTGGAGCCATCGGCGGCGCCCTGGGTGGCACCGCCGGGGCAGCGTCGGCGGACCGGGGCCGAGGAACCGAAGGCTTCGTACTGCTGGGCCTTCGTGATCGGCTTCAGCGTCCCGGCTTCGTCTTTGAAGAGGTTCTGCGCGGCAAGCGCGACTCGGGCGTAGTGGCCGTTGCCGTCGTAGTAGCCGGTGATCTGGCCGACCTTGCCGACCGCGTTGAAGAGGTCCGGGGTGTAGGAGCGGATGAAGTTGAGGTTGGGCTGGAAGGCGGCGATCGCCGCTTCGGAATGCGGGAACGCGTTCGAGGCCAGTTCCTGCACCGCCGGCAGCGTCGCCAGCAGTTCGCCGGCGTCGTTCGCCTTCCCCGGCCGCGAAACGGTGAGGCGGAGGTTGTGGATGACCGGGATGAACTTGGAGACCACCGGGCGCAGTTCGGCCAGGAACGGCGCCAGGTTCTTGGTCGCCGGCTTCGCCGTTTCGACCAGCGGATCGAGGTCGTCGAGCGCGGCGCGGAGGTTGACGAAGGTGGTGTTCGACTGGCGCAGCACCGGCGGCAGCCGCTGCAGGCGTCTGGTCGAGGGCGACGTTCTGGCTGGCGATCGAGTTGAAGGCGGTGTTGGCGTGGGAGATCGCGCTGGAGAGCTGTTCGCCGCGGCCGGCGATCGCCGTCGTCAGCTTGCTGGAGCTGACGACGAACTTTTCGAACAGGCGCTGGTCGGAATTGAGCTCGCCGGCGAAGGCGCTGGCGCGGTTGAGGGCGGGGCCGAAGTACTTGTAGGTTTCGTTCGCGTCGGCGCCGCGGCCGGAATAGATTTCCGCGTTGCCCTGGATGAAGTCGCTGAGGCCCTTGCGCACCGCGGGCGGGAAGGTGTTGAAGAGCTGGTCGATGTCGACCGGGGTCGTGGTCGAGGAGAGGCCGAGTTCGGCGCCTTCCGCAAGCGCCGGGCTGCTGTTGGGCCCGGGGCTGATCGAGACGTAGTGGTTGGCGACGCCGGAGAGCGAGGTGGCGCGGATCGTCGCCGTCGTCCCTTCGTGCAGCTCCTGGCTGACTTCGATGTTGACTTCGGCCAGGTTGTTGTCGCTGAGTTCGATGTTTTCGACCGTGCCGACCGGCGAGCCGCCGATCAGCACCTGGTTGTCGGGGACGAGCTGGCCGGCGTTCTGGAAGACGAGCGTGTACTTGTGACCGCCGCCGCCGCCGAAGAGGACGACCGCGAGGACGATGACGGCGATCGCCGAGGGCGCCGATGACGGCGATCCGCGCAGGGGTGACCCCCCGGCTAGGAGCCGAGCTTTTCTCCTCGCCTAAGGGTTTAGCAGCCACGGATCGTCGCTTGCTCCTTCCCGGCCCCTCCGACCCGATGGAACGAGCGCCAGAATCGTATCCGAGCCACTCCCCGCCAAGAGCGCGCACAGCGGGGACTTAACTGGAAATCAACGCGCTACTCTGGGCGCGCGCGGCGGTTAGGGGGATGGGAGGCGCCTCGCCAAATCAACTGGAGGAGCGACTCAATGCGCAAACGTTCAACTTTGATCGCGGGCTTGGCCGTAGTCGTGGCCACCGCGATCGTGGCCTCGGCCGCGATCGCCGGCACCGCCGTGGCCGGCAACGACGGCAACACGCAGTCGATCGAAGCGGTGATCGCGCCGAAGAAGCTGTCGAAGACCGAATTCACGCCCGGTTCGCTGAAAGTCGACGACCAAAACCACGACGACGACCGCGGCCAACGGCGTCCCCAGCCCGGCGATCCATGCCGTCATCGACTTCGACAAGAACACCAAGATCTTCACCAAGGGGATCCCGACCTGCGATCCGGCGCTGCTGCAGAGCACCTCGACCGCGATCGCCGAAGAAAAATGCGGCAAAGCGAAAATCGGCAGCGGCACCGCTTCCGCGCTGCTCCCGGTCGGCGCCCAGGTCTTCCCCGTCGCCCAGACCGTGACCGCCTTCAACGGCGTCCCCAGCGGCGGCAAGCCGGTGGTCATCCTCCACACCTACGGCACCAGCCCGATCCAGACGACGCTCGTCCTCGTCGGCACCGTCACCAACTACAACAAGGAAGGCTACGGCCCACGCCTGGACCTGGAAATCCCGAAGATCGCCGGCGGCACCGGGGCGCTGACCGACTTCCAGGTGACGATCGCGAAGAAGTACAAGTACAAGGGCAAGCAGGCCAGCTTCATCTCGGCGAAATGCCCGAGCTCGAAGAAGCTGAAGGGCCGCGCCGCGTTCACCTATCTCGACGGCGAAAGCATCACCGCCACCGCGACCCAGTCCTGCACCCAGAAGCCGGAACCGAAGAAGAAGTAGCGGCGCGAATCAGAGGCTGAGTTTCGGCAGCACCCGCGCCAGCGGGCGCGGGAGCCACCAGACCCGGTCGCCGATCAGCAGCATCAGCGCCGGCAGCAGGACGATTCGGATCACGGTGGCGTCGAGGAGCACCGCGACGGTCAGCCCGATCCCGAGCTGGCTGACCGTCGCGATCGGCGCCCCGGCGAAGGCGATGAAGACCGCCATCATGATCGCCGCGGCGCCGGTGATCACCCCCGCGGTTTTGGCCAGCCCGAACTGGACCGCGGCGGCGTTGTCGCCCTCGCGGTCGTAGTGCTCGCGCATGCGGCTGAGCAGGAAGACCGCGTAGTCGATCGAGAGGCCGAAGACGAGGCCGAAGATCATCGTCGCCCCGACCGCGTCGACGTAGGTATGGCCTCCCAGCGGGACGCCGTCCGGCAGGTTGAAGAGCAGGGTCAGGACCCCGAAGGCGACCCCGACCGTGAGCAGGTTGAGCCCGACCGCGATCGCCGCCAGCGGAATCGCCCGCAGGATCACCACCATCAGCAGGAAGGTGACCAGCGTGATCGCCAGGATCACGTACGGAATTCGTTCCCGGGTGACCCGGCTGTAGTCGTTCAGCTGCGCGGCGCTCCCCGCGACCCCGGTCGTGAGGTCGGCTTCTTCGCCCAGTTCGGATGCGCCTTCGTCGAGGCGCTTGTTGAGGGCGATCGAGCCCGACGAGTTGAACGGGAACCTGGAGATCGTCAGGATCGACGCCGCCTGGCCGCCGTGACGCAGGTCGATCGTGCTGCCCGCCGCGGAGCGGGCCTTCGGCGGCGCCCCGTCGAGCGCCGAGAGGACGAAGTAGCCGGAGTTGAAGAGGCCCGGCGACTGGGCGTCGACGTGGCGGACTTTGCTCGTGATCTGCGCCTTGCCGGCGATCACCCGAACGCTCGCCCGGCGCAGACCGCTCTGCAGCGGCGCGGCTTCTTCGAAGCCTTCGGCCAGACCCGCTTCCAGCGCTTCGGCGCCGCCGCCGAGACGATCGATGCCGCCGACCAGTTCGGCCGCGCCGCCGCTGAGCTTGGTCAGGCCGTCGTCGAGTTTGTGGGATTCGCGGGCGAGCTTGGCCGCCCCGGTGGCGAGCTTGTTGGCGCCGGCGGCGATTTTGTTCAGCCCTTCGTTCAGTCGCCCGGCGCCTTTCGTCAGTTTTTCCAAGTTGGTGATCGTCGATTCCAACTGGTTGGTGACGTGCTTGGAATCTTCGCTGGCTTTGACCAGCCGTCCCTGCATCGCTTCCAGTTCGGTGACCAGGCCCGTGTATCCGGCGGCGTAGGGGGCGCCGCTGACCGGATCGGTGCCGCTGACCGCGGCGCCGGCGTGCCTGACCGCTTCCACCGCGGCGGCGTAGTTCGGGTCGGTCTGGCCGACGGTCATCCCCTGCAGCTGGGCCAGCGCGGTCTTCAGCTGTTCCTCGGCAACCTTGGCCGGAGCCAGCAGCCGCGGCACCGTTTCGTTGGCTTCTTCGTTGAGCGCCTTTTCCACCTTGAGCGAGCGGTCCAGCCCGTTGACGCGCAGGTTGGGGCCGCCGACGTTCTGGATGTTGAACTTGAGTTCCAGCGCCCCGACCGCCGCCTTTTCGTCGGCTGCGGCCAGGCGTTTGCTGCCCTTCGCGAACTGGTCCAGCGCGTTGATCGCGCGCTGGCTTCCCGCTGCCGCCTTGCCGAGGCCGGTGGAGATCAGCTCCGCCCCTTCGCCGGCGCGATCGGAGCCGAGGGCGAGCAGGCCGGCGCCGTTGCTGGCTTCGGAGATCCCTTCGCGCAGCTGCGCGACCCCGCCGGCGGCGACGCCGAGGTTGCGGCCGAGCTTGCCGAGCTGTTTGACCGGGCCGATGTTGCCTTCCGAGGCGAGCGCCTGCGTTGCCGAGACTTCTGCAGCGGCTTCGACCTGCTTGACGGCCTGGCTGGGGCCGATCACCGCCTGCACGCCCGGCAGATTCGCGACTTCGTTCTGGAAGCGCTCGAGGGCGTCGATGCTCTTGCCGTTGGTTATCGGCCCCTTCGGGGCTGACCGCGACCACCTGGAAGGGGGCGTCCCAGCCGGGACCGATCGACTTGTCGATCAGTTCCGCGTCCTGGCGGGCGGCAGCGCTCTTGGGAAGTTCCTCGACGCTGGGCGGCCCGGTCTTCAGTCCGATCACCGGCGCCACCAGCGCCAGCAGAATCGCCCCGATCAGCAGCGCCGCCACCAGCGGCCGTTTCAGGGCCCCGTTGACCATCGTCATCAGTCGCGAGCGTTCGCTCGCCGGCTTGCCGATTCGCCAGCGGTTGACGTTGGGCCCGATCAGCGTCAGCACCGCCGGACCGACCACGGTGGCGACGGTGACGCTGAGGATCACCACCATCATCACCGTCCCCGCCAGCGAGGCGAGCAGCGATCCCGGCAGGATGAACAGCGCCACCAGCATCGAGAGCAGCAGGGTGCTGCCGGCGAACATCGCCGTTCGCCCGGCGGTGTGGCGGGTGCGGCGGGCGGCCTCGGCCGGCTCGGTCCCGTTCGCCAGCTCTTCGCGGAAGCGGGAGACCATCAGCAGCGCGTAGTCCACGCCGAGGGCCAGCCCCATCATCGAGCAGACCGTCAGCGCGAAGGCGTCGATGTCGAACTTGGCGGCGAAGAAGTAGAGGATCCCGCGCGAGGCGACCACCGTTATCGCGCCGAAGCCGAGTGGGATCGCCGCGGCGATCGGCGAGCGGAAGACGAGCATCAGGATGATCAGCAGGAACGGCAGCGCGATCAGCTCGCCGCGCTCGGTCGCCGCGATCGATTCGTCCTGGATCGCCCGCGAGAGGCTCGCGTAGCCCGACTGCGTGACCCGAACCGGAGCG
This sequence comes from uncultured Solirubrobacterales bacterium, assembly GCA_963739875.1. Taxonomy (GTDB): domain Bacteria; phylum Actinomycetota; class Thermoleophilia; order Solirubrobacterales; family 70-9; genus VAYN01. The sequence goes on along the minus strand of CAVUCD010000004.1, from coordinate 327,889 downwards.
TGGATCTGCTGGGCGAGGATTTCGTTCAGCCTCGGGACCGTGTCGTTGACGGCGGTCCTGGTGTCGACGTGAAAGTCGGCGAGGATCAGCGCCCGGTTTGGGCTCGGCCGCAGCCGGCTGACCGAGCCGCGGTCCCAGGGAGAGAGGGTGGTTACCGCCGGGTCGCGGCGCAGGGCGCGGACCAGGGCTGGCCCCTGGCGGTCGATCGCCGGTCCCGGCCCGCGCAGCAGGATCGCGAAGGGCGCCGAGTCGCCGAAGTGTTCCTGCAGCAGTTCGTTGGCCTGCGAGGAGGCGGTCCCGGGAATGTTGAGGGTGGTCGGGTCCAGCCGCCCTTCGACGCCGGTTCCGATCACCCCGAGCCCGAGCAGGATGACCGCGGCCACGGCGAGGACGGCACGCGGGTGGCGCAGCAAAAACGGCAGCCGACCGCCGGGGCCCGAGCGCCCGGGTCCCGACCTTCCCCTCCTCATACTTCTTCCCACCCGTGGTAGTTTGGCGATCAGGGCAGCGGGAGGAGGGAACGAATGCGGAAGACTGTGTTAAGAGCGTCCGCGATGGCCGCGGCGCTGCTGCTCGTCGTCGTGGCATCGGCGCTGGCGCTGCGCCTGCAGGTCGGGCAACATCATTGTCACCGCCGACGGCGGTTTCTCGCCGACGACCCTGCCCAAGCACGAATTCGCGCCGATCAGGCTGCACGGCTCCGGCGCCATCTCCACCGCCGACGGGACGACGCCGCCGGTCCTCGAACAGATCGTGATCTGGTTCGACAAGCACGGCTCGGTCGAGACCCGCGGCCTGCCGGTCTGCACGGCGGGCAAGCTGGCGGCGACGTCGACCCCGCAGGCGCGCAAACTCTGCCCCGGGCGCGATCGTCGGCACCGGCTTCGGCACGGCCGTCGTCAACTTCCCCGAACAGCCTCCGATCACGGCCTCCTCGCCGATCACGATCTTCAACGGCCCGCCAAAGCACGGCAACCCGACCGTGCTCGCCCACGCCCACCTCACCGTGCCGGCGCCGACCACCTTCGTCGTCCCGATCGAAATCCAGAAGGTCAACGACGGCCGCTACGGGTTCAAGACCGTCGCCACGATTCCCAAGATCGCCGACGGCGCCGGGACCCCGATCTACGGCCGCCTCTCGATCGGCAAGACCTGGAAGTACAAAGGGAAGACGCTCAGCTACGCCAACGCCAGCTGCCCCGACGGCCACCTGCAGGCGAAAGGCCAGTTCAAATTCAACGACGGAACCTTGATCAGAGGGACCTTCCTGCGGCGCTGCAAGGGGACGGGATGAAGATCTCGCTGCCCCGGACGTTCCTTGCCGTCGGCCTGCTCGGCCTGCTCGCCTGCGCCAGCGCCTACGCGATCCAGGCAGAAATCGGCGACACCATCGTCAGCGCCACGGCGACGCTGCGGCCGCGGACGCTGCCCAAGCAGGCAAGGCGCACCGGTGACCCTCAGCAGCGTCACCCGGATCGGGACCAAGGACGGCTCGACGCCGCCGACGCTGAAGCAGATCGAGTTCCTCTTCGACAAGAACGGCTCGGTCGACACCAAGGGGCTGCCGGTCTGCACGATGGCGAAGCTCGCCGAAACGACCCCCGCGGTGGCGCGGAAACGCTGCGCCGGCGCCCTGGTCGGCGAAGGCACGGGGCGGGCCGAGGTCAACCTCCCCGGCCGGCGCGCCGATCGAAATCAGCTCACCCCTCTCCTTCTTCAACGCGCCGCCGGTTGGCGGCAAGCCCAGCCTGATCGCCCACGCCTACGAGACCGTGCCGTCGCCGAAGACGCTGTTGGTGCCGATCGTGATCGAACGGATCAAGCACGGCCGCTACGGCTTCCGGGCCGACGTCGAGCTGCCTGAAATCGCCGCGGGCTACGGCGCCCCGACCCTCGCCAAGGCGACCGTGGGCGCCACTTTCAAGCGCGGCGGCAAGCGGGTCGGCTACCTCAACGCCCATTGTGAAGGTGGGCGGCTCCAGATCCACGGAAGCCTCAGCTTCAGCGATGGCGACTTCTTCCCGGCTACCCTGACCTCCCCATGCCACTCGCCAGGCTGAGACTGGCGGCATTCCTGGTCTGCGTCATGGTGGCGCTTTCGGTTGCTGCGGCCGGCGCCGCCGTGGTCGAAGTCAACGACCTGATCCTTCGCGCCGACGGCGGCTTCCAACCGCGGACGCTGCCGCGGGGGAAGTTCGCTCCGATCGAATTCAAGGGCCATTTCAACATCGCCGCCAAAGACGGTGGCCGGCCGGTGGTGTTGGAACAGGCGGTGATCAACTTCGACCGCGACGGGCGGCTCAGCGCCGGCGGCCTGCCCGTCTGCCCGCCGCAACGGATCGCCGAAGCCAGCCCGGCGGAAGCGCGGCGGCTCTGCAGCGGTGCGATCGTCGGCACCGGCAAGATCGAAGCGCTGATCTCGCTCGCCGGCGTCAACGTGCCCGCCAGCTCGCCGCTGACGATATTCAACGGCCCGCCCCTCGCCGGCGACCCCACCGTCGTCTTCCACGCCCAGACCACGACCCCCGCCACCCAGACCTTCGCGATCGTCGTCCCGATCGAACGCCGCCGCGGCCAGTTCCGCTACCGCGCCACCATCGACCTCCCCCCGATCTTCGGCGGCCTTGGCTCGATCACCCACGTCAACGCCAAGATCGGCCGCCGCTTCAGCGTCGACGGCCAGCGCCGCAGCTACGTCTCGGCCCGCTGCTCCGACGGCATCCTCGAAACCCGTGGCCGCTTCACCTTCGCCGATGGCACGGTCATCGAAGGCAGCGTCGAAAAGTTCTGCAGAGCCGAATAACCAGCAGAGCCCCCGGCGAGCCCGCCCGGATGGTTGATTCCTATACTTCCCGGGCCCGGGCCGCTAGCTCAACTGGTTAGAGCAGGAGCCTCTTAAGCTCAAGGTTGAAGGTTCGAGTCCTTCGCGGCCCACTCGGGAGCGGCTCTTCAGCGTTCGCTTCTGACCCGCTTGACCAGCTCCGAGATCAGCTGGTTGAACTCCAGCCCGGCGGCGTCGGCGGCGAACGGGGTCGGGCCGGTCTCGACCAGGCCGGGGACCGTGTTGACCTCGAGGATCTGCGGGCCGGAGGCGTCGAGGATGATGTCGACGCGGGCCAGGTCGCGGCAGCCGGCGAGGCTGTAGGCGCCGCGGGCGGCGGCGTGGACCTGCTCGCGCTCCTCCTTGCCGAGGTCGGCGACCTTGAGCGTGGCGGCGCCGGTCTCATAGTGCGCGGTGAAGGTGTAATAGGGCTCGTCGGTGAGGATTTCGACCACCGGCAGGACCCGCGGATCCGCGGCCGGGCCGAGCACCGTGACCGCCAGCTCGCGGCCGGCGATGAAGCGCTCGATCACCACCCGGTCGTCGTAGTTGAAGGCGCCGAGCACCGCGGTCGCGAACTCGTCGGAGCTGTGCACGACCTTGATCCCCAGCGAGGAGCCCTCTCGTGCCGGCTTGACGACGAGCGGGAAGCCGAGCTGGCCGGTCAGCGCCGCCAGCGTCTCACCGGCACCGAACTCGGTGAAGGCCTCGCGGTTGAACGAGTGCCACGGTGGCGTCAGCAGGTTCTCCGCCCGCAGCATCTCCTTGAAGGCGTGCTTGTCGAGGCAGCGAGCGCTGGCGTGGACGTCGGAGCCGGTGTAGGGAACGTCGAGGATCTCGAGCAGGTCCTGGAGCGTTCCGTCCTCACCGCCACGGCCGTGCATCGCGATCAGGACGAAGGCCGGGCGCAGCTCGGTGACGAGGCTGACGAAGCGCTGATCGGGGTCGACGGTCTCGACCGTCGAAGCCCAGCTCCTCGAGCGCCTGCGCGGCGCGGCGCCCCGAGCGCAGGCTGATCTCCCGCTCCATCGAGCGACCGCCGCTGGCGACCAGGACCCGGTCGCTCACTTGTTCGTCCCCTGTCCGGACGCGTAGGTCTCGAGCAGGATCGAGTCGAAGGTTCGCGTCGTCGCCCGCCGTTCCGCCCCCTCGAGCAGGGCGATCTCGATCAGCTCGTCGGCGAGATCGGCGAAGCCGAGGCCGACCGGTTCGAAGAGGTAGAAGGAGAAGGAGCCGGGGACGGTGTTCGCCTCGTTGAGGACGACCCGGGGCGAGCCCTGCGGGTCGGCGACGAGGAAGTCGTAGCGGACCACCCCGGAGAAGCCGAGGGCGCGGTGGGCCCGCCGGGCCGTGTCCTGGATCGCCGCGGTCAGATCGTCGGGGATCGGCGCCGGGATCAGCCGGTCCTGCGAGGCCATCCCCGCCTCCTTGGAACCGCCACCGCCGCCCTTGCCCTTGCCGCCGCCCGACATGTACTTCTCCTCGAAGCCCAGCAGCGAGTTCTCCGTTTTCACCGGCTGCTCGCAGGCGGACGCCCGCAGCTCGCCCTCGGCGCGGCCGAGCACGGCGCAGTTGATCTCGACCGCGTCGTCGAGCGCCGGCTCGACCAACACCGTCCGGTCGACCTCGAAACCGAGCTCGAAGGCGTCGGCGAGCTCGTCGGCGTCGGCGCAGCGCGAGACGCCGATCGAGGAACCGAGCGAGACCGGCTTGACGAAGCAGGGCAGGGCGATCTTCTCGACCGCCTTCTCGATCACGCCGGCGGGGTCACGGGCGTACTCGGCACGCCCGACCGCGAGGTCGGGGTTGACGTCGATACCCGCCGCCGCGAAGACCGCCTTCGCGGTCGCCTTGTTCATCGCCGCCGCCGCCGGCCCGACGCCGCCGCCGGCGTAGGGGATGTCGGTGTGCTCGAGCGCACCGAGCAGCGCCCCGTCCTCGCCGCCGGTGCCGTGGATCGCGCAGATCGCCGCGTCGAGGCGCAGGTACTGATCGCCGCGCAGGCGCGAGGTCGAGGGCTGCGACGAAGGCGGATCCGTCGGCCCTGCCCAGTCGCAGCTCGACCGGTTCGGCGTCGACCGGAGGGTCCTCGCCGAAGGCCTCGACCGACCGCAGCGCCTCACCCGTCCACCAGCGCCCGTCGCGGCCGAGGTAGATCGGGATCGGCTCGTGGCGCTCGGCCAGCGCCGCCATCAGCTGCTCGGCGCTGATGATCGAGACGTCGTGCTCGACCGACGGCCCGCCGAAGCAAACGCCGACCCGCTGTCCTCCGGCAACCATTGGGCCTGGACGATAGCCGGAACCCCCGACAGCTTCTGCCCGCGGCTGCGGTCGCTTCAGGCGGCGGAGACGGCGGACTCCCCAGCGTCTTTGGTCCGGCGCTGGTAGAGGTCGGGGAGATCGTTCTCGAAGAGGATCACGTCGCCGGCGCGGGAGCTCTCGGCGAGGAACTCCTGGGCGCCGGCGGAGTTGGCGACGATGCGAAGCGAGCCGGCGGGGAACCCGGCGCCTTCGAGCCCGCGGCGGATCGGCACGGTCTGCTCCTCGCCGACCAGGACGACGACGTCGCAGACCGCCGCGGCGGCGGCGCCGAAGCGTTCGTTCTCGATCTCCTCCTGATCGCCGAGCTCGACCATCCCCGGCGTGACCAGGACCCGGCGGCTGCCGGGATGGGTCGCGAGCACCTCGAGCGCGGACTGGGCGCCCGCCGGGTTGGCGTTGTAGGCGTCGTCGATGACGACGATGCCGGCGGCGCGATTGACGATCGGGGCCAGCCGGTGCTCGGGCGGCGAGACCTGGCCCAGCGCCCGGGCGATCTGCTCGGGCGCGAGCCCGAGCTCGACTCCGACGGCCGCCGCGGCGAGGAGGTTGGCGACGTTGTGCTTGCCGAGCAGGCGAGCGCTGACCGGATGGCGCACGGCGCTCGCTCCCGCTGCCCAGGCAGAGCTCGAAGTGGGTGCGGCCATTCTGCAGGCGCAGGTCCTCGGCCCAGGCGGAGGCTTCGGGGTGCGGCTCGGGCGCGAAGAGGCGGACGGGGCACCGCACTCGCTCGGCGGCCTCGCGGCAGCGCTCGTCGTCGGCCCTGGTGACGAAGACTCCGTCGGCGGGCAGCGCTTCTCCCAGCTCGCCCTTCGCCAGCGTCGTCTCCCGCAGCGAGCCGAAGCGCTCCAGGTGCGCTGGGCCGATCGCCGTAAGGACGCCGATCCGCGGCTCGACCAGCCGGCAGAGCTCGGCGATGTCGCCGCGGCGGTAGGCGCCCATCTCGACGATGAAGGTGCGGTGGTTGGGCCGCAGGTTCTCGTTGATCGTGCGGATCACGCCGAGGTAGCTGTTGAACGAGGCCGGCGTCGGCAGCGCCGGTCCGACCAGATTGGCGACCTGGGCGACGCAGCCCTTCGTCGTCGTCTTGCCGTAGGAGCCGGTGATCCCGATCACCGTCGGGGCGACCTCGCGGAGCTTGCGACGCGCCCGGTACTCGAAGCGGGCGTTGTCGGCGCGCTGGACCGGCCGCAGGATCAGGTTGGCGGCGGCGAGCAGCTCGGGGGCGAGGATCACGAGGAGCGCCGCCACGGCGGCGAGGGTCGAGGGCCCCGACCACCGCGCTGGCCAGCCCGGCGAGGATCAGGGCGAGCGGCGAGGGCAAGTGCGGCGAGGGTGAGGGTGAGGGTGAAGAGGCGGCGCGCACGGGACGTGAACACCAATGGCTTTACCTGCGGCCGGCGGAACACCGCCCGTGCCCTGGCCGCGGCGGCGGCCAGGGCGAGCGCGCCAATCGCGAGCGCCGCCGCGGTCGAGCCCAGCCCGAAGGCGACCGCGAGGAGGCAGCCGGTGGCGGTGGCGGGCAGGACGTCGAGGGCGCTGAACCGCTCGCCGCGCCGGCGCACCCAGATCCGCAGCCGCTCGAGCTCGTAGTGCTCCTGCTGCAGAAGGTGGAGGAAGAGGTGAGCGCGAGCGGCGAGCAGCGCCCAGGCCGCGAGGGCGCCGAGGGCGAGCGCGATCCACTCCCCGGCGCTCACCGAGCCCCGCTCCGCGCCCGGACCTCACGCGGCTGCTCGCAGAGGAAGTGGCGGCTGAGCTGCGCGAAGCGGGCTGGCTGGTCGGCGTAGGCGAAGTGACCGGCGCCCTCGAAGACGACCAGGGCGCCGTCGGGCAGGAGCTCCGCCATCCGCTCCCCCATCCACAGCGGCGTGTCCTCGTCAGCGCTGCCCCAGACGAGCAGGGCCGGAGCCGAGATCTTCGGCAGGTGCCCGGCCAGGTCCTCGGCGATCACCCGGCGGAAGGTCTCGCGCATCGCCGGCGAGGCGTTGAGGTAGTCGGACGAGGCGACCCGGCCGCGAATGCGGGCCTGCAGGCGCCGTCCCGGAGGGCCGAAGAGACCCAGCAGGCGACCGAGCTTGGCGAGCGCCACCCGCCAGCGGTACCGCAGGCCGCGTTTGGGCCGCAACCCGGCGGCATCGCAGAGGATCAGGCGGCCGACGAGCTCCGGCCTCTGGACGGCGAGGCAGATCGCGATCGCGCCGCCGCGCGAGTGCCCGATCAGGTGGCAGCGGGAGATCCCCGCCTCCTCGAGCAGCGTCGCGACGAAGCGCGCGTAGTCCTCGGACGACCAGGGCCCGGGCGGCTCCTCGGACTCGCCGAAGCCGGGCAGATCGAGGGCGAGGACCTCGGTCTCGGCCGCCAGCGGCGCGACGATCGGCTCGATCGCCTCCAGATGCGCCCCCCAACCGTGGAGGACGACGATCGGCAGGTCGGCGGGGTCGTGGGCGCTGCCGCGACGAGCCAGACGGATGCTCAGACCGTCAACCCGCGTCAAGGAGCGCGGGTCTGCGGCGGTCGCGCTGGCGCTCGCGGCGTCGTTCTCGGGCATCGCCGAAACGGTAGCGGGTCCCCCAGGGGCCGAACCGGGGCGCCGCGGGACTATTCCGAGAGGCTGCTGCCGCCGAGGCCGGCAGAGCGGGTTTGCGAGGCTTTCCGGGGTCGCGCCCTGTTTCGCGCCCTGTTTCGCCGCTTTCGCCGCTTCGGCGATCTGTTTCTGGAATTCGTGAGCGCGTTTCTTCACGGATTCAAAGTTCTTTTCGAGTTCTTCGCGCTGAAGTTTCGAGCTGGTCAGCTTCGCCGCTTCCGCGTTGCGCTTTTTCGGCCGCCGCGTAGTTGAACGTGTAAAGCGTGTAGAGCGCGTAGGTGCTCAGCGCGCCGAGAGTCGGCTGCGCTTCGGCGACGATTTTCTGCGCTTCCGCCGCCGCCTTGACGTTGGCCTCGGCTTCGGAGGTGCTGCTGGAAGTCTGCGCCAGGGTGAAGAGGGCGTTGGAGGCGAGCTGGGCCGCGCCGGCGCTGGGTTCGTTCGTCGCTTCGAGGTATTCGGACCAGGCCGCGCTCGCTTTCTGCAGCTGCTGCGTCGATTCCACGGTCGGGACGAGTTCCCCGGTCGAGGTCTGTTCGACCGCCGAGTTGCCGGCGTTGATCCGCGCCTTGGTCAGGCCCAGCAGCAGTTCGGCGTCTCCGGGGCTTTTGACCAGCTTGTGTTCGAACCGCTGCGCCTGTTCTTCGAACTGGCTGGTCGCGGCGCTGACCTTGTTGCCGGATTCGAACAGGCTGGCGATGTTGACCGGGCCGACGACGAGGAAGAGGCTGGCGCCCATCAGCACGGCCAGAATCGCGTAGACGAATTTGACGACGTGACGTCGTTTACCGCGGATGTCGAAGACCATCCTGTGCTCGTTGCCGCCTGACGCCATCTGCTCGCTTTCTACTCCTGAGTCGTGGGCTCCGCCACGCCTCCCGATCGCCTTCCCCGCTCAGAAACCCTTGCGAGCAAGATACTCAACTCGAACAGAACAAGCAGGGGCACCATCTCGATGATCATCGAAACCGGATCGACGCCGGGCAGAGCGGCGGCGATGATCGCGATGATCAGGTAGGCGTAGCGGCGGTTCGAGGTCAGCTGGTCGATCCGGACGATCCCCAGCCTGACGACCGCGAGGATCGCCAGCGGCAGCTGGAAGATCAGGGCGCCGGCGAGCATCGTCATCGAGAAGAAGCTGTAGTAGTCGCGGGCGCGGACCTGGATGTTGAACTGGCTTTCGTTGAAGCCGAGCAGGAACTTGACCGCCGCCGGCATCACCGCGAAGTAGGCGAAGGCGATCCCGGCCAGGAAGAGGATCGGGAAGAGCAGCAGGATCGGCAGCACGGCCCGGCGCTCACGCGGGCTGAAGGCCGGCAGGATGTAGGCGTAGAGCTGGTAGAGCAGGATCGGCATCGAGAGGATGATCGCCCCGTAGGCGGCGACCGTGACCGTCGTCGTGAACGGCTCGGTGACGCCGAAGGTGATCAGCTTCTTGTGGCCGCTCGGCAGCGGTCCGCCGGCGATTTCCAGCAGCAGATGGTTCTGCCAGAAGCAGAGCGCCAGGGCGACGCCGAAGACGACGGCGCAGACGATGATCCGGCTGCGCAGCTCGTCGAGGTGCTCTACGAGGCTGAGCTGATCCTCGTGGGAGACCGCCTTGACGCGGCGGGGCATCCCGGGCGGGCCTCAGCTGGGTTTGTCTGGAACGACCTCGGCCTCGGCGGGCTTCTCCACCGGCGCCGTGGCAACTGGGGTCTCTGCGGGAGCCGGCGGAGCGACGGGAGTCGTGGTCGCCTGCGTGGCGCTGAGCGCCTTGACGTCATCGTCGTCCTTCTCGGCGACGTGCTCGCCGGTGACGGAGTCTTTGAACTCGCGGATGCCTTTGCCGAGACTGCTGCCGAGCTCCGGCAGCCGTTTCGGCCCGAACACCACCAGGGCGATGATCAGGACGACGATGATCTCGAGGGGGCCGATGTTTCCGAGCATTGATCCATGGTAACGGGCTCGGAGGGCGGTCGGATCAGGTCTGGGCAAGGTTTTAGCTACCCGTTATTGGGACTTTGTGCCGATTGTTCGGAAAAGGCCGGATCAAGTTCGCCCCAACTGGGTTCGATAGGGAAGAGATGAGCGAGCCGGCCAACAACCGCACCAAGCAGGTCAAGGCGCTGCACGTCTGCCCCGAGTGCGCCTCCGGGCTGGTCCAGCCGACCGCCTGGGAGCAGACCGGCGACCGAGGCGCACTGGCGGGTCTGGCGGCGCTGCCCGGAGTGCGAGTGGTTCTGCCAGAGCGTCCACGGCGAGGACGAGATCGACGCCTTCGACGAGCAGCTCGACATCGGCGCCCACGAGCTGGCGGACGAGCTGCAGGCGCTCGAGCACTCCAACATGGCGGCGATGGCCGACGCCTTCGTCGTCGCCCTTGCCGCCGACCTGATCGGCGCCGACGACTTCGCTTGAGGCCTGTCTTCAGCGGGTAGGTTTCGCCGCATGGCCGCAGAGGAAAGTTTGGACGGGACGGTTGGCGCTGGTCACCGGCGCCTCGAGCGGCATCGGCGAGGCGACGGCGAGGTTGCTTGCTGACCGCGGCGCCGCGGTCGCGATCGTCGCCCGCCGTGCCGACCGCCTCGAGACGCTGGCCGACGAGATCGAGGCGGGCGGCGGCAAGGCGCTCGCGATCGAGGCCGACGTGACCGACCGCGAGCAGGCCGAGGCCGCGGTGCGGCGCACTGCCGAAGAGCTGGGCAGGCTCGACGTCCTCGTCAACAACGCCGGCGTGATGCTGCTCGGTCCGATCCTCGACGCCCCGGTCGAGGAATGGGACCAGATGGTCCAGGTCAACCTCCTCGGGCTGCTCTACACCGCCAGGGCGGCGATCCCGCATCTGCTCGAGGCGGCGGCCGGAGGGCCTCGCCAGGTCGCCGACCTGGTCAACATCTCATCGGTCGCCGGTCGCCAGGCGCGTCTTGGAAGCGGCGTCTACAACGCCACCAAGCACGCCGTCGGCGCGTTCAGCGAGTCGCTGCGCCAGGAGGTCACCGAGCGCCACCTGCGGGTTTCGCTGATCGAGCCGGGCGCGGTCGCGACCGAGCTGACCGACCACAACCGCGATCAGATCCGGGACCAGATCAAGCAGCGCTTCGCCGGCATCGACTCGACTCGAGGCCGGCGACATCGCCGACGCGATCGGCTACGTCGTCACCAGGCCGCGCCACGTCGCGATCAACGAGCTCCTGGTGCGGCCGACCCAGCAACAGGGTTAGCGCGGCGGCGGCTCAGCTGTAGCGCTGGACGACGCCGTCGGCCACCAGCGCCAGCAGCTGTCGCTGTTCGGGCTCGAAGCGTCGCGCCTTCGAGCTGACGCTTGCCGGCGGCGACCATCTCCAGCGCCCGCATCCGCACCGTCTCCAGCGCTCCGGTGGCGGCGATCCGGTCGCAGAGCTCGGCCGCCGAGGCGGCATCGAGGCCGTGCAGGTCGACCTCGCGGATGCCGGGATCGACCGCGGCGGCCTCGATCAGCGGCAGGGTGACGGTGCCGTCGAGCAGGTCGGTCCCGCGCGCCTTGCCGGTCCGCTCCGGCGGGCCGGTGACGTCGAGGACGTCGTCGAGCAGCTGGAAGGCGAGGCCGACCTCGGCGCCGAACTCGCGCAGGTGCTCGTCATCGTGGCCGAGCAGGCAGGCACATTCGAACAGCGTCGCGGTCTTCAGTCGGCAGCGGTCCAGGTAGCGCTGCTCGGAGACCTCGAGGTCGAAGGCATCGTGGCGCTGGGCCAGCTCGCCGCGGGCCAGGGCGACCGCGGCGTCGGCGAGCAGCTGGACCGAGCGGGCGTCGCCGGCGTCGGCGAGCAGGGCGAAGGCGCGGGAGAGCAGCAGGTCGCCGGTGGCGACGGCGCGGGCCGCGGCCCGAGGTGGCGGCGACGGTCGGGTGGCCGCGGCGCAGCGGCGCCTCGTCGAGGACGTCGTCGTGGACGAGCGTCGCCATGTGGACCAGCTCGATCGCGGTCGCGGCGCGGACCGAGGCTGTCGCCGCCTTTCTCGCCGGCGCAGAGCAGAACCAGCATCGGCCGCAGGCGCTTGCCGCCGGCGGCAAGCGTCGAGGCGGCGTCCTCGCCGAGCAGGTCGCCGTGGGCGGCGATCGTCTCCCGCAGCCGATCCTCGACCTCGCCGAGGCGGGCGGGCAACCATCGGCTCGACGCGTCCAGCACCGCCGTCACCGGCGGCGGCACAGCCGAGCGTCGAGTCACCGTCAGGTTCCCTTGACGCCGCTGTGGATCGCGATGATCCCGCCGGCCAGCACCGTGTACCTGATCCGCCCGAAACCGGCGCCGTCCATCTTCTCCGCCAGCCCGAGCGGGCTGGGGAAGCTGCGAACCGATTCCGGCAGGTAGGAGTAGGCCTCGGGGTCGCTCGAGAAGGCGCCGAGCAGGGGAACGACGCGGTCGAACCAGAGCGAGTAGAAGGTCGAGAGCGGCGGCCGGGTCGGCTGGGTGATCTCGAGGATCACCAGGCGGCCCCCCGGCTTCAGAACCCGCGCCATCTCGCGCAGGCCACGGTCGAGGTCGGCGAGGTTGCGGACGCCGAAGCCGACGGTCAGCGCATCGAAGCGCTCGCCGTCATAGGGCAACGCCAGCGCGTCGGCCCACTCGAAGCGCACCCCGCTCGCCCCCCGTGCCGCCGCCTTCTCGCGGGCCAGGTCGAGCATCGGCTCGGAGAAGTCGCAGCCGATCACATGGCCGTCGGGAGCGACGCGGCCGGAAAGCTCGAGGGCGAGATCGCCGGTGCCGCAACAGACGTCGAGGGCCGAGTCGCCCGGACCGAGCTCGGTCCGGGCCGCGGCGCGCTCACGCCAGCGGTGGTGCAGCCCCGCGGTCATCACCGAGTTCAGCGCGTCGTAGTTGCTGGCGACCCGGTCGAACATGCGATTGACCTGGCCGGCGAATTCGGGCGATTTGCGGTTGTCGTTGATCGTGTCCATAGATCAGGACTCCGAGATTAGGCGACGGCGGGCGGCGCGGCGACTAATTGAGCGAGGAAAGGAAATCCGCCAGCTCGTTGAGCTTTTTCTGCGGCAGTTCGCGGAAGGAGGGCATGATGCCCGGCCCGATTTCCACCGAGCGGATGATCGCGGCTCGCGGAATCCGCGCCGCGATGTGCGTCAGTTCGGGGCCGGGACCGTTGTTCCCGTTCTCGCCGATTTTGTGGCAGGCCAGGCAGCCCGAACCGGCCACGACCTCCTTGCCTGCCTCGTATTGAGGCGCCACCTTCAGGTCGATTTCGGTCGGTGGGCCGGCGACGGCGCCGGCGTAGGTCAGGTAGCCCATCGCCAGGATCGTCAGGCAACCGGCGGCGGTGGCCAGCGGACGGCGCTCGGGACGGCGCTCGGGGCCACGGTCGTAGAACGGCAGCAGCAGCAGCAGGACCATGCAGATCGTCGGAATCCCGATCGTCGCGACCGGGACCAGCTCCGGCGGTTTGATCACGCGCAGGACCTCGAAGAGGAAGAAGAAGTACCACTCGGGACGAGGCACGTAGGTGGTCGAGGTGGGGTCCGCCTTCGGGCCCCTGCTCGGCGCCGAGGATCAGCGACATGGCGATGATCACGGCGACGACGATCAACGCCATCGTCGAGTCCTTCAGCACCGCGTAGGGGAAGAAAGGCTTGCCCTTCTTCTTGAAGATCTCGTATTCCTCGAGGTACTTCTGCTTGTCTTTCGGCTTCATTAGGCGGCCGGGTCCCCGTTGGCGCGGACGCCGTTGGTGGGGGCGACTCCGTTGCCCTCGACGCCGGCGTCGAGCGGGGCGACCGGAACGGCGACCTTGGGCTTGTCGACCTTCATCCACGGCGGCGCCGTGGTGCCGAGCTTCATCACCAGGTAGAGGTGGGCGCCGATCAGGGCGATGATCGCCCCCGGCACGAGCAGCATGTGGATCGCGTAGAAGCGCGACAGCGTCGTCGCCCCGAGCTCAGGGCCGGCGCGTAAGAAGTCGCTCAGGTACGGGCCGACGATCGGGCCGGTGCCGTTGATGTTGATGCCGACGATCGAGGCCCAGTAGGAGCGCTGGTCGAACGGCAGCAGGTAGCCGGTGAAGGCCATCGTCATCGTCAGGATCAGCAGCACGACGCCGATCACCCAGTTGAGCTCGCGCGGGTACTTGTAGGCGCCGAAGAAGAACGTTCGGCCCATGTGCAGGAAGATCAGGATCACCATCACGCTCGAGCCCCACTTGTGCATCCCGTGGACCAGCTGGCCGAGCGGGACGTCGTTGTTGATGTGGGAGATCGAGGCGTAGGCCTGGGTCGCCGACGGCGTGTAGAACATCGCCAGGAAGACGCCGGTGGTCGCCTGGACGATGAAGGCGAAGAGCGTCGCCGAGCCCAGCGTGTAGTACCAGTTGGTCCCTTTCGGCACCTTGCGGTAGAGCATCCCGGTGAGGAAGCCGCTGGCGCCGGTGCGCTGGTCGACCCAGGCGAGGACGTCGACCGGAGCCTCTTTGGCCTGCGAGCCGAGTCGCTGGACGTCGCTCGGTCGCTCCGGCGGCGAGGTCTTCAGATCCGCCGGAGCCTGGCCCTTGGCCGCGCCGCCCGCTCCCGGCTTGGCCGGTTTGCGCAGCGGTGCGGGGACCACCGAGTCGGGAATTTTCGGGACGCGCAGTTTTGGCATCAGGGCGCCGGGAAGGTGGAGGGACGCGGCGGGTAGAGGTATTCCCAGATCCCGCCGGTGAACTCGCCGGGGTCGCGGGCGCGGACCGGTTCCATCTGGTTGGTGACGCTGTAGCGCGGGCCGAGCTCGACCTGGCCTTTGTTGACCCGGGTCTGGAAGTGGTCGAGCGGGCGCACCGGCGGGCCGCCGATCCGTTTGCCCTGGAAGTCGTAGACGCCGCCGTGGCAGGGGCAGATGAAGTTGCCGGCGGCCTCGACGAAGCGGACCGGGCAACCGAGGTGGGCGCAGCGGTTGGAGACGGCGACGTACATGCCGGGTTCTTCTTCGAGTTCGGCGGAGCTCTTGCGGACGTAGGCGGTGGTCTTGCCCGCGTCGCCGATCCCCTCGGTTTCGGTGAAGACGACCTGGCGGTAGGTGTCTTCGACGAAATCGCTGACCGGCCCGACGGCCTCCCAGCGCTCCTTGCCCCGGTGGAAGATCGGGGCGACGGCGAAGCCGATGGCGGGCAGGACGATCGCGGCGCCGGCGATTCCGCCGATCCCCTGGGCGGCAATCGTGAAGGCGCGGCGGCGGGTCATCGACTCCCCCTCGAAGTAGCCGGGGGGGTCGGGCTTAACCCGCTGCTGGGGAGCCTCCTCGGCCCCGTTCATCTTGTCCGCTTCGTCAGCCACGTGTCTCGCGTTTCGAGTCGTGAAGTCTATTGCGTCGGCGCCGCGACCGACGTCGAGCCGGCCCGGCTTGCCCCGCTACCATCAGCCTCAGCGCCGGGGAGCTTATGGAACCGCGCCGGTGAGGGACCGGGAGGCCTGAATATGGGATTCACGAGTCGACGTTGGAAAGCGCTTGCCACGGCTCTGGCCGCGGTTCTCTGCGCCGCGCTGGCGAGCGCCTCGGCACTCGCCGTCACCGACCCCGGCCAGACCCGCGAAAGCTACGCGGCCCGGGTCGAGCCGATCTGCAAGACGAACACCAAGGCCAACGAACGAATCCTCGCCGGGGTCCGCAGGGAGATCAAGCAGGGCAAGCTGAAGCTCGCCGCCGCTCGGTTCAAGCGGCCGCGCGCGGCCTTCGGAAGGGCCGTCGACCAGATCGCCGCGGTCCCCCAACCGCCCGCCGACCAGGCGAAGCTGACGAAGTGGCTCGGCTGCGCTGGGAGACGAGCAGGCGCTGCTGGGCGAAATCGGCATCGCCCTGAAGGCGGACAGGAAGGTGCGGGCCGAGAGGCTCTCGGTGCGCTTGAACCACAACGGCCGCGTCGCCAACCTCGACGTCCTCGGCTTCGAATTCGACTACTGCCTGATCAACGCTTCCAGGTTCAGCTGAGTTGCGCTCGCGGCTGGGCCTCGGCCTTCTCCTCGCACTCTCGGCGCTCTTCGCCCTGCTCGCCATCCCCGCCGGCGGCGAGGTCGCGCAGAAGAGGGATCTGATCGTCTCCTTCGGCGGCTCGATCTCGCCGACGAAGCTACCCCGAACCGGCACCGCCCCGATGGCGGTGAACATCAGTGCCCGGGTCCGTACCACCGATGGCAGCCTGCCTCCTTCGCTGAGCCGAATCTCCCTCGACATCAACCGCAATGGCACCCTCTTCGACCGCGGACTGCCGTCCTGCCCAATCGAGCGGATCCGTTCGGCGATCGCCAGGGACGCCCTGACGGCCTGCGACGACGCTCGGGTTGGCGGCGGCCGGGCCGGCGGAGAGATCGACCTCACGGGCCAGCCCCCGTTCCAATTCAGCGGCAGGCTCGTCGCCTTCAACGGAACCCTCGGTGGGGGCAGGCAAGCCATCCTCACCCTGCTCTACATCGCGGCGCCGATTCCCCTCGACTTCATCCTTCCGTTCACGATCCAGCACACGGCGGGGACCTTCGGTACCCAGCTCGTCGGGATCGTGCCAAAGAGAGTCCAGCGAGTCACCCACATCACCCGCCTCTCGCTCCGCCTGCACCGGCTCTACAAAGCCGATGGGCAACGGCGCAGCTACCTCAGCGCGGGATGCCCGGCGCCGGAAGGATTCCCCACTGCCACCTTCCCGCTGGTCCGGGCCAGCTACCGCTTCGAGGACGACACGACTCTCTCCAACGTCCTGATCCGCACCTGTCACGCCCGGTAGGGCGTACGCCCTACCGCGTACCGGCAATCGCGTGGGCCGCAGTGAGCCAAAGCTCGGGAACCCGATCGGCGCGCCCTCGGCGTGGAGCTGGGCGCAGCGGCTGATCAGGTCGGAGAGGATCGCGACGGCGGCGGTGTCGCCGAGGGCGGCGAGGCGGTCGAGGCCGAGGGCGTAGAGGTAGTCGCCGGCGAGCAGGCCGAGGTCGGCGTCGTGGCCGGCGAGCAGGCGCGGCTCCCCGTAGTGGAGGAGATAGCCCTCGCGGACCGCCTCGACCACCAGCGCGTACTCGCCCGGCGCGGCCGCGGCTCTGGGGCCGGCGGCGGCGAGGGCGCCGAGCTTCGGCGCCGCCGCGGGGTCGACCACGTGCGGGGAGATCGGCGTCTCCTCCTCGCGCAGCTGGGCGGCCAGAGTGCGCAGCGCGTCAGCCCGGATCGTTCACGCGCAAGGACCTCGTCGAGCGCCTCGGCGGCGGCTTCGAGGGTGCGATCGATCGTCGCCTCGTCGTGGGCGAGCGAGACGAACCAGGCCTCGAACTGCGACGGCGGCGGGTAGACGCCGCGGTCGAGCATGGCGCGGCAGAAGTGGGCGTGGGCCTCGGTGTCGCAGGCGCTGGCGGCGGCGAAGTCGCGAACCGGCTCGGGGCTGAAGAAGAGCGTCGTCAGGCCCGGGGCGGCGGCGACCTGGAGCGGCCGCTCGGCGGCGAGGGCGAGGAAGCCGTCGGCGAGGCGGTCGGTCAGCTCGCCGAGCCGCGCGTAGGCGGCGGCGTCGAGCTGGGCCAGCGTCGCCAGGCCGGCGGCGGCGGCGAGTGGATTGCCCGACAGCGTCCCCGCCTGGTAGACGTCGCCGGCCGGGGCGATCCGTTCCATCGCCTCGCGCGGCCCGGCGAAAGCCGCCGCCGGCAGGCCGCCGCCGACGATCTTGCCGAGCACGGTGAGGTCGGGTTCGACCCCGTAGAGCTCCTGGGCGCCGCCGCGGGCGACGCGGAAGCCGGTGATCACCTCGTCGAAGACGAGCAGGGCGCCGGCGGCGGCGGTCGCCTCGCGGAGGAACTCGAGGAAGCCGGCGGCGGGCGGGACGACGCCCATGTTGGCGGCGATCGGCTCGGCCAGCAGCGCCGCGACCGAGTGCTCCTCGAGCGCCCGGGAGACCGCCTCGCGATCGTTCCAGGGAACGACGACGGTGCCCGCCGCCTGCGCCGCGGTGACCCCCGGGCTGCCGGGGACGCCGAGCGTCGCCAGGCCGGAGCCGGCGTCGGCGAGCAGGCCGTCGGAGTGGCCGTGGTAGGCGCCGGCGAACTTGACGACGACCTCGCGGCCGCTGATCGCGCGGGCGAGGCGCACCGCCCCCATCGCCGCCTCGGTCCCGGAGCTGGTCATCCGCACCATCTCGACCGAGGGGAAGCGATCGACGACCTGCTGCGCCAGATCGACCTCGACCGCGGTCGCGGCGCCGAAGCTGGTCCCCCGCTTCGCCGCTTCGATCACCGCCGCGATCACCGAGGGCTCGGCGTGGCCGAGGATCAGCGGGCCCCAGGAGCCGACCCAGTCGAGGTAGCGGTTGCCGTCGACGTCGACCAGCTCGCAGCCTTCGCCGTGCTCGATGAAGATCGGCTCGCGGCCGATCTGCCGCATCGCCCGCACCGGGCGAGTTGACGCCGCCGGGCAGGACGCGGAGGGCGCGCTCGTACAGCCCCTCCGAACTAGGAATGCTCTGCCTCCCAGGCGGCGTAGTCGTCGGTGAAGTAGTGCAGGCGGATCTTCTTGTACTCGGTCGAGGAGTAGAGGGTGGCGCGGCCGTCGGGGCCGATTCCGCAGTCCTCCGCGATCGCGTCGAGAACCGCGTCGCACTCCTGCTTGGAGCGGCCGTGGGCCATCGTGAAGACGCTGTAGGGCCAGTCCTCGTAGGTCGGGCGCTGGTAGCAGTGGGAGACGCCGCGGAAGGAGGCCATCCGGCCGCCGACCTCCATGATCTCCGCCTCGGGGACCTTCCAGACGCCCATCCCGTTGGCCGAGAAGCCGGCGCGGCGGTGGTAGAGGATCGCCGCCACCCGGCGCAGGATCTTGCGGTCGACCAGGTCGCGGAGCCGGCCGAGCAGCTCCTCGGTCTCGATCCCGAGCTCGGCGGCGGCCTCGTCGTAGGGGCGCTCGACCGCCGCCATCGGACCCTGCAGAGCCTTGATCAGGGCGATGTCGTCCTCGCCGTAGGGCTGCGCCTCGAGCTCGCGCGGCGGCGCCGCCTCGACCGCGGCGGCAAGCGCGTCGGTGCCCTTCTCCATCTCCAGGTTCATGTTGATCTTGAACAGGGTCAGGGTCGGCAGCTCGCGCATCGACTCGGCGCCGGTCTCCTCCATCAGCGCTTCCAGCGTGCCGTGCAGGCCGAGCTTCGAATCGGGCGGGGTCGCGATCGTGAACCAGAGGTTGAAGTCGTGGGTGCGCAGGTAATTGTGGGAGACGCCGGGATGGGCGTTGACCGCCTGGGCCGCGCGCTGGGGGTTGTCGGCGTCGACTTTGGCCGCGACCAGCATCGACTCGTAGCCGAGCGCGCGGGTGTCGAAGATCGGCGTGATCTCGCGGATGATCCGGCCGTCGAGCAGGCGCTGGGTACGCGCCAGCACGTCGTCGAGCTCGAGCTCGGCCTCGGAGGCGACGAGGGCGAACGGCTCGGGGTCGAGCGGGAAGCTCGACTGCAGCATGTTCATCAGCCTCTTGTCGGTGTCGTCGAGCGGGATCGCCGAGCCGCCCTTGCGGGAACGGGCCTTCGATTGGGGGGTTTTCACTGCAGCCACGGAGCTGCCTCCTTCGCGTAATAGGTGACGATCGCGTCTGCCCCAGCGCGGCGGATCGAGGTCAAGGTCTCGACTACCGCCTGGCGCTCGTCGATCCAGCCGTTGGCGGCGGCGGCCTTCAGCATCGAGTACTCCCCAGAGACGTGGTAGGCGGCGACGGGGGCGCCGGTCGCGTCCTTGACCCGGCGCACGACGTCCAGATAAGGGATCGCCGGCTTCACCATCAGCACGTCGGCGCCCTCGTCGAGGTCGAGCTCGGCCTCGCGGACGGCTTCGGCGGCGTTGGCGGGATCCATCTGGTAGCCGCGGCGATCGCCGAACTCGGGGGTCGACCCGGCGGCGTCGCGGAAGGGCCCGTAGAAGGCGGAGGCGTACTTGGCGCTGTGGGCGACGATCGCGCACGTCGGGATGCCCCTCCTCGTCCATCTGGTAGCGGATCGAGCCGACCCGGCCGTCCATCATGTCGCTCGGCGCGACCGCGTCGGCGCCGGCCTCGGCGTGGGAGATCGCGGTTTTCGCCAGCAGCTCGACCGAGAGGTCGTTGTCGACCTCGGTCCCGCCCTGACGGAAGACGCCGCAGTGGCCGTGCGAGGTGTACTCGCAGAGGCAGACGTCGGTGATCACGGTCAGGTCGGGGTGGGCGTCCTTGAGCGCGCGGACGGCCATCTGGACGATGCCCTCGTCGTCGTAGGCGCCGGTCCCGACCTCGTCCTTGGCTGGCGGGGACGCCGAACAGCATCAGCGCGCCGATCCCGGCCGCGGCGATCTCGCCCGCCTCCTCGACCAGGCCCGAGATCGAGAAGCGCTCGATGCCGGGCATCGACTCGACCTCCTCGCGAATCCCCTCGCCGGCGACGACGAAGGCGGGTTGGATCAGGTGCGACGGCGAGAGCTCGGTCTCGCGCACCAGGCCGCGAAACGTGTCGGTGCGGCGCAGGCGGCGCAGGCGGGTGGCGGGAAAGGGCATCGGCCTCGATTCTAGGGAGGGGAGACCGGATCCCCCTCTCGCTCAACTTCCCGAGTACCGTTCCCGCGATGTCAGCTGGAGCCGGGACGAGGGTTGCAGCGCTCGAGGCGCGGGAGCTGGTCAAGCTCTACGGAGAGCGAGAGGCCCTGCGCGGGGTCAGCTTCGAGGCGCTGGCGGGGGAGCTGGTGGCGGTGACCGGGCCCAACGGGGCGGGGAAGACGACCCTGCTCTCGATCCTCGCCGGGATCCTCAAGGCCGACGGCGGCGAGGTCGTGGTCGCCGCCGGGGAGGTCGGCTGGGTCCCCCAGCAGGCGGCGCGTCTACCGGCGCCTGACGGTGGAGGAGAACCTGCTGCTCTTTGCCCGGCTCGAGGGTCACGAGGATCCGCGCGCCTCAACCGAGGAGATGCTCGAGCTGTCCGGCCTGCGCGAGCGGCGCGGCGAGATCGTCGCCCGGCTCTCGGGCGGCAACCAGCAGCGGATCAACATCGCGATCGGGCTGCTCTCGCGGCCGCGGGTGCTGCTCCTCGACGAGCCCAGCGTCGGGCTCGATCCGCGTCAGCGGGCGCGGCTGTGGGAGTTCGTCTCGGGGCTGGCCGAGCGCGGGACGACGGTGATCTTCTCCACCCACGACATCCAGGAGGCCGAGCGCTACGGCGGCCGCCTGCTCGTCCTCGCCGACGGCGAGGCGCTCTTCGACGGCTCCCCGGCGGCGCTGCGCGAGGTGGTCCGCAGCGAGGCCCCGGAGGCCGCCGACCGCGATTTCGAGACCGCCTTCGTCGCCTACCTCCACCACCGGGGGCACTAGGCACAGATGCGCTGGCTGCTGCTGAAGGACCTGCAGATCCTCCGCCGCTCGCCGCTGCAGGCGGTCCTGCTCGTCGCCTACCCGATCCTGATCGCCGTCCTGGTCGGCTTCGCGCTCTCGCGCGCACCCGAGAAGCCGCGGGTCGCCCTGCTCAACGAAGTGCCGGCGGACAGCCGGGTCAGCATCGGCGGACAGCAGCTGCCGGCCGCTGGCGTGAACAGCCGGATCTGCAGCCGGGTCGAGTGCGTCGACGTCGAAGACCGCGACGAAGCGGTCGAAAAGGTCGAATCCGGCGAGGCCCTGGCGGCGCTGATCCTTCCCGCCGACCTGGTCAACAAGATCAACTCGCTCTCGACCCTGGCGCCGGGAACGCCGAAGGTCGAAGTGCTCGTCAACGAAGAAGACCCGGTCAAGGCGAGCCTCGTCGACGAACGGATCTCGACCCTGCTGGCCCAGGCCAACCTGGCGATCGCGAGGCGGATCGCGGCCGAAGGCGGGCGCTACCTCAAACTCCTGATCGACGGCGGCGAGCTGCCGGTGCTCGGCCAGTCGGTCCACATCCTCGGCCTCCGGGCCACCGCCCAGATCCTCACCGCGCTGGAACCGGCGCTGCCGCCGGGGGACTGCGCACCTCGCTGCGACAGGTGACCGACTTCGCCGGCGAGGCCCGCGACAACCTCGACATCGCCGGGCCGCTGCTGCAGCGGCTGGCGCAGCCGATCGAGGTCGACAAGGTCGCGGTCGGCGGCTCCTCGCCGCCGCTGGAAATCTTCGCGATCGCGGTCGCCGCGACCCTGACCCTGGCCTTCGTCACGGTTCTCCTGGTCGCCGGTTCGCTGGCGTTGGAGCGCGAGGAGAACGCCTTCCCGCGGCTGACTCGCGGCCTCGTCTCGCCCGAGGCGCTGCTGGCCGAGAAGGTGGTGCTCGGCGTCGCCGTCGGGCTCCTGGTGACCTTGCTGATGCTGGCGGGGTTGGAGATCTTCGTGCCGCTGGAATGGGGGCGGATCGGGCTCTGGCTGGCGGCGATCCTCGTCGGCGGCGCGGCGCTGGCGACCGCGGGGGCGGCGCTGGGAGCCGCGGCGCGCGAGGTCCGTGCCGTCTCGCTGCTCGCCTTCATGGTCACCCTGCCGGTCGCCTTCCTCTCCCTGGTCCCCTCCGGCGCGGTCGGTGGCGGCGTCTTCGACGTGGTCAAGGTCGTCGCCGCGGTCTTCCCGTTCAAGCCCGCGCTGGAGGCGATGACGTCGGCGCTGGACTCGGCCGGGCCGGGGATCGGCGGACCGCTGTTGCACCTGGCGATCCTGATCGTCGCCTACGGCCTGATCGCCCGCCTCGCCCTGCGGCGCTTCGCGACCGTCTGAGCCGCCAGGTGGTCCTAGGACGTGGTCGAGCGGCGTGGCAGACGGCGGTGCAGGCCGCCGGCCTCGACGCAGTCGACGGATGAAGCGCTCGAGGCTGAGCTCGGGAGCGAGGATGTGAGCGGACGAGCTCGAGCACCTCGAGCTCGCCCATCGCCGCGAAGTTGCGGCCGTGCGGCTCGGATCGCCGCCAGGGCGACCGTCTCGCCGCCGTCGATGGAGAGGCAGCCGTGGCGGCTGAGGAAGAGCGTCGATCTCGGTCAGCTCGACGTCGCCGTCGAGACGGCAGGAGAGGTCGCCGCAGCCGGACCAGCTCGTAGTTGGGCTCGGTCGTCGAGAGCAGCGGCAGCTGCTCGTCGTCCGGGTAGGCGACGAGGACGGCGATGCTCGTCCCCGGGCTGCGCTGGATCGTCGACGGCACCGCGCCGTAGGGGGAGATGTGGGCGGAGTAGACGACGTCGAAGTCGTCGAGCTCGGCGCGCAGGACCGGCAGTTCCGAGGTCGGCAACGACGCCAGCTTGCGGGTCAGTGCCTCGGGCGCGGCGTTGGCCCGTAGGCGAGCAGCGGACGTGCGCCCGCTCAGATCGAGGCCCGTCGCGGGCAGCCTCCAGCGTCTCGCCGCCGACCTGGACGAAGGAGCCGCTGGGCGCCGCGTAGGGGTAGGCGAGCAGCGCGCGCCAAGATCTCACCCGTATTCGGCGACTCGGCCATCTACGCGCAATCTCGCAGATAGGGTCAGCGCGGAATGCGAGTCCTCTTCATCGGCGACGTGGTCGGCAGCCCCGGGCGGCGCGGCTTGCGCGAGACGATGCCCGCCCTGCGCGAGGCCCACGCCCCGGATCTGATCGTCGTCAACGGCGAGAACTCCGCCGGCGGCATGGGGATCACCGAGCGCACCGCCAACGACCTCTTCGACGCCGGCACCGGCGTCATCACCACCGGCAACCACGTCTACCGCCACCGCGAGGCCTACGACTTCCTCGAACGCGAGCAGCGGGTGGTGCGACCCGCCAACTACCCCCAGGGGAACCCGGGCCGCGGCTACACGGTGGTCGAGGCGGGCGGGATCCGAGTCGGGGTGATCAACCTCAGCGGCGGCGTCGGGCTCAAGGTCGCGCGTTCGCCCTTCGACACCGTCGACGGCATCCTCGACCGGATCGAGGCGGACGCGATCGTCGTCGACTTCCACGCCGAGGTGACCAGCGAGAAGGTGGCGATGGGTTGGCACCTCGACGGGCGCGTCGCCGCGGTGCTCGGCACCCACACCCACGTCCCGACCGCCGATGGGCGGGTGCTGCCGAAGGGGACCGCCTTCATCTCCGACGTCGGCATGACCGGCTCACGGACCAGCGTGCTCGGGGTCAAACCGGAGCAGGCCCTGGCCTCGATGATCACCCAGATGCCGACTCGGTTCGAGACCGCGGACGAGGACGTCTGGGTGATGGGAGCGCTGGTCGAGGTCAACCAGCGGGGGCTGGCCGACTCGATTCATCAGCTGATGGTTCCGGCGCCGGCGCCGCCTCGGTAGTCGGCAACATCGCCAGCGCCACCAGCAGCAGCGGGTAGAACCAGACGATGTAGAGGTAGAACCAGTGCTGGAGGGTGAGCTGGAGCAGGATGATCAGGGCCGCCCCCAGGGCAGCGACCTGAATCAGGGACTTGCGCCTGGGGCGGAACGCCAGGAATACGGAGAGGCCCGCGGTGACGCGCGATCAGGATCGTGCGAAGCCACTCGAGCGAGTGGACCTGGCCCCAGATGCTGAACGGGGAATCGCGACCCTGCTGGAAGGCGATCGTGCGGTCGTAGAAGGTCTTCAGGCCCGGGTTGATCGCGGGCCAGGCCATGACGACGACGGTCACGGCCAGGAAGCCGGCGACGAACAGCAGGGGTTGGCGAAGCGAAACGCTGCTGTTGATTCGGCTCAGGGCCCGAGTCGGCGAGAGGCTCGGCTTGTGTCGGATCGGACGGGGAGTAGGTCAGGAGCATCGGGGCGAGGATGGCGGGCGAGAACTTGGCGAAGGTCGCCAGGGCCAGCGTGGCGCCTCTCGCCAGGGGTCGAGCCAGCACCAGCAGGGTTGCGACGAGGAGCATCGCCACCAGGGAGTCGTTGGAATTCGACTCGAGGGTGAAGGCGGTGTAGGGGTAGGCGGCCCAGCCGAAGGCGAGGATCGCGGCGAGGCGGCGGCCCGACGGTCCCGGGCGAATGCGGATGCCGAGCAGGATCAGGAAGCCGAAGGTGAGGAGGTCGAAGGCGATCGCGGCGCCGTGAGATGCCGGCAGGTCGTCCCAGGTTCCCGACCAGGGCCAGATCCGCTCGAAGGGAACGTAGGCGTAGTAGTTGACCGGGCCGTAGGTGTCGCCGTCCGAGATCCCGTCGGGGAAGTTGCCGTAGATCGGTTCGCCGTGGGCGATCTTGTCGGCGCCGACGACGCCGGCGTAGCCGATGTCGGTCGAGCCGGAGTCGGCCATGTTGAGGCCGACCCGGAACCCGATCAGGAACAGCGCCGCGACCAGCAGCCAGGCCGCCGGCCAAACCGGTCGCAGCCCCTCCCCCCTGCCGCGGAAGCCGATCCACAGAGCCCGGCCGAGGAGGTAGAGCAGCACCGGGTACTGGAGCGGCACCGAGACGCCGATTTCGGCTCGGTTGAAGAAGATGTGGGAGATCCCGAAGCCGAGCAGGACGAGCAGATCGAGGTTGGCGACCCGGCGCCAGCGGCGCCAGTCGACCAGGCCGAGCAGGAAGATCGCGCAGAGCGGCAGGAAGACGTAGGGCGCGTCGAGCTTGTGCCCGAACTGGCCGGAGTAGCCGCGGGCCATTTTCCACGCCACCTGATCCCCGGTCCAGGATTCGAGCACTTCGCCGTTATGCGGGTCGACGACGACCAGCGCCACCTCGTTGCCGCCGCCGAAATAACGCGACCTCCCAGTTGCCGTCTTCGTTGAGGCTGGCGCTCGAAGTTAGCCTGCCGTTCTCTTCCCGCTCCTTGATCGCGTTCGGGTCCCTGGTCGCGATTCCGATCGCC
Organism: uncultured Solirubrobacterales bacterium; assembly: GCA_963739875.1. Lineage (GTDB taxonomy): Bacteria > Actinomycetota > Thermoleophilia > Solirubrobacterales > 70-9 > VAYN01. The sequence continues at coordinate 302,518 of CAVUCD010000004.1, read as the reverse complement.
TCCGATTCGGTAACCCGCCCCGACCCTTCAGCTCCCGGGCTGGGCGCCGCAAGGGCTTCGCCGGGTGCCAGCAGGATCACCCCGAGAGCAAGGAGGCAGAGAGCGGTGGCGAGTCGGCCCGAGGCCCTCCGCAACCCCTCTCTCACTCGTTGTCCAGCCCGAAGTGCTCCAGCACCACCGGCGCCACATCGCGCAGCGTCCACTGCGCCCGCTCGTCCGCCGACTTCGGGCCGCAACCGACGAAGAGCAGCGGGCCGAGCGAGTCACCGGCGTGCAGGGCGCCGTGGCTGCCGCCGCCGGCGTGGGTGACGCCGCCCCAGTCGACCGCCTCGAAACCGGGCTCGAGCGAGACGACGAAGTCGCCCGCATGCGGCGCGGTCAGCGCCGACCAGACCCGCGCCAGCGGATCCGGGTAGGTCTCGCTGCGCAGCCGCCCGTCCTCGACCGTCGCCTCCAGCACCGCCAGCTCTCCCTCGATCTCCCAGCGACCCTCGCGGAGGTCGGCGACCCCCTCGCCGGGGCGAAAGCGCACCCCTTCTCCCCGCCGTTCGACGACCGCCCACTCCCCTCCCGCCTTCGGCATTCCCGGCTCCTGGCGTTGCAGCGGACGGCCGGCGGCGTCCTGCAGCCGGCAGACCAGATCGATGCCCTCGATCTCGCCCAGTCTGTCGCCGACCGCCTCGGCGTCCGCTCGCTCTCCCTCCCCCGGCAGCAGGTAGACGTGCGCGGCGCGGCCGGTCGGGCTGACCGCGAGCTGGGCCAGCTCGGGCCGATCGTCGGAGGGCTGCAGTACCGACCACCGGTGGCCGAGCAACTCCGCCAGCGGCAGGCCGCGGTGAACCGGGGTCTGGCCGTGATCGGCGACCAGGATCAGCGCGTGCCGCTCGAGGAAGGGGTCCAGCCCGCCGGCCGCCTCGAGGAAGGTGGCGAAGCAGCCGTCGGCCTTGGCGATCGACTCGACGCTGGCCTCCGGCCCGTGCTTGTGCGAGTAGTTGTCGTTGTCCGGGAGCGAAAGGAGAAGGAAGTCGGTGAGGTCCTCCTTGATCAGCTCCGCCCCGCAGCAGGCGGCGTATTCGTCGCGAACCCCCGGGATCGAGGTCGACTTGCAGGGCACCTCGCGGCTGGCGTAGAGGTCGCCGTAGAAGAGGTCGGTCGGTCCCCAGGTGTGATGCTGGAACTTCAGCCTGGTGGCGTCGACCGCCCGCCGCAGGAGCCCGTCGAGCGAGACTTCGTGGCGTTGGCGGCCGCGGTAGATCAGGAACGGGGTGCAGGCCGTCCGCGCGCCGGCGTCGTCGAGGCGCTCGAACAGGGTCTCGACCTCGGGGCTGAGGTGGGCCAGGTTCATGTTGTAGACGAGGTCGTAGAGGGCGCGGAAGACGCCGAAGGCGCGGGTTGCGTCCAGCGAGGAGCCGTACTCGACGTAGCGCCGCTCGAGCCGGTGGTACCAGTTCATGCCGCTGATCCAGTGGCGGTCGGAGCCGACGCCGGTGACCATCTCCGAGCAGGCGACCGGCGTCACCGAGGGAAAGCTGGAGACGCAGTCCGGGATCAGGACGCCGCGCTCGAGCAGGGCCGCGAAGGTCGGTGCGCGCCCCTCGGCGACCGCGCGCTGGAGCATGTCGGTGCGCAGCGAGTCGACATAGGTCAGCACCAGCTTCTTCTTGGCGACCGCCATGGCCCGAATGATCGCGGACCGCGAGTGCGCGCTAGCGGAGGACGCGCAGGCCGGCGTGTTTGCGCTGGGCGCGGCGGTGGCGGGAGATGCCGAGCCAGACCAGGGCGATCGCGACCACGATCACCAGGACCGGCTCCAGCAACGCGATCGCGACCACGACCAGCGCCACCAGGGCGACGATGAAGCCGAGCGCACCCGAGCCGCTGCCCTCGCGGCGGCTGGCGCCGAAGACGAGGTCGCTGATCACCAGGCAGGCGGCCGCGGCGCCGAGCAGCGCGAGCACCGCGCCGAGCGGGCCGTCGAGCAGGAAGCCGACGACCAGGCCGATCACGGCGGCGAGCAGGGTCATCCGCCCGCGGGCGGATCCGTGGGTGCCGGTCGTGCCGGCGAGCATCCCGATCGCGATGCCGATCCCGAGTTGGGTGAGAAAGTCCACGTGCGAAAACCTAACTCGCCGGGCGCTTCGGCGTCGATCCGCCACACTTCCCGAATGAGCGAAGTCCCTCAACCACCGCAGCGCCGGCGCGCGCAGACCAGCACCCGCGACCTCGAGCGCTACGCCGGGCTCTTCGCCACGAGGACCGCGGTGATGCGCTCCTCGGCGATGCGAGACCTGATGGCGATCACCGCGCGGCCGGAAGTGATCTCGCTCGCCGGCGGCCTGCCCGACACCTCGACCTTCCCGCCGCAGAGCTTCGCCGCGCAGATGACCCGGATCGCCCAGGAGTCGGCCGCGGAGGCGCTGCAGTACGGGCCGACCGAGGGCTTCGAGGAGACCAAGGACTGCATCCTCGAGGTGATGGCCGCCGAGGGGATGCTGCCCGACCCCGAAGACATCATCGTCACCACCGGCGGCCAGCAGGCGATCGACCTCGTCTGCAAGACCCTGGTCGATCCCGGCGACGTCGTCATCTGCGAGGCGCCGACCTACCCCGGCGCGGTGCCCGTCTTCTGCAGCTACGAGGCCGAGGTGGTCCAGATCGAGTGCGACGAGGACGGGATGCGGATCGACGAGCTCGAGATCCTGCTCGAGAAGCTCCGCGGCGAAGGCAAGCGGCCCAAATTCATCTACTCGGTGCCGACCTTCCAGAACCCCGCCGGGGTGACGATGTCGCTCGACCCGGCGCCAGCGGCTGGTCGAACTGGCGCGGATGCACGAGCTGCTCGTCGTCGAGGACAACCCCTACGGGCTGCTGCGCTACGGCGGCGAAGCGCTGCCGCCGCTCTACCAGCTCGACGGCGGCGACTTCGTCATCTACGTCGGCACCTTCTCGAAGATCCTCTCCCCCGGGATCCGGCTGGGCTGGGCGGTGGCGCCGCCGCCGGTGATGGAGAAGATCGTGCTCGGCAAGCAGGCCGCCGACCTCTGCACCTCGACCCTGACCCAGTACTTCGTCCGCGAGTACTTCGCCGAAGGCCGCTGGCGATCCTACGTCGAGGACCTGGTCGAGATCTACCGCGGCGGCGCGACACGATGCTGGCGGCGCTGGAGGAGCACTTCCCCGCCGAGGCTCGCTGGACCGAGCCGCAGGGAGGCCTCTTCATCTGGGCGACCCTGCCGGACTACATCGACACCGGCGACCTGCTGGCGAAGGCGCTGCGGGCCGACGTCGCCTTCGTCCCCGGCCAGGCCGCCTACATCGGCGAGCGCGGGCAGAATTCGATGCGGCTCAACTTCTCCGGCGTCGACGAGGACGAAATCCGCGAGGGAATCCGCCGCATCGGCAAGGTCATCGCCGACCAGGTCGACCTCTACGGGGCACTCACCGGCGAACAGCGCCTGCCACCCCGCGCACCCGTCGCCGACCCCGGCGCCGATGTCCTGCCCTTCCGCAAGGCGAGCGAGGGTTAGCCGGTCTAGCTGTCGCCCTGGGCGAAGTCTTCGGGCGTGACCTCGTCGAGGAACTCTTTGAATTTGTCGACGACCTCCTCGGTGTCCTCGACCTCGTGCTCGAACTCGATCGCCGACTCCTCGATCACGTCCTCGGCGGCGAAGATCGGGGCCGAGACGCGGACCGCCAGCGCCAGCGCGTCGGAGGGTCGCGAGTCGATCTCGACCTCGGAGCCGTTGACGGACACGGTGATCGAGGCGTAGAAGGTGTTGTCGCGCAGCTCGGTGACCGAGACCCGCTCGCATTTCGCGTCGAGGTTGTCGAGCACGTCGGAGAGCAGATCGTGGGTCATCGGCCGCGGCGTCGAGGCGCCCTGCAGCTTCATCAGGATCGCCGCCGCCTCGGGATGGCCGATCCAGATCGGCAGGAAACGGTTGCCGTCGACGGTCTTCAGCAGCACGATCGGCTGCTTGCCGACCATGTCGAAGCTGACGCCATAGATCTGCATCTGCTGCACGAGTGAGGCTCCCGACCGTGGTTGACGGCCAATTATAGGTCGGCGAAGTGGGCGATCCTGGATTCGAACCAGGGACCTCGTCCTTATCAGAGACGCGCTCTAACCAACTGAGCTAATCGCCCGGAGCCGGCGATGATAGCGACGGCGCCACGCTTGGATCAGCCGGCTCGGCGCCGCAGCTGTCGGGCCAGCGCGTGGGCCTCGGCGACGTCGTCGAAGCGCAGCTCGACCGCGAATCCGTCGCTCTTCGGACGCACGGTCACCTCGTGCCCCAGCGCCGACTCGAGCGCGTCGCCGGCGGCCTCGAGCGCCGCGATCAGGTCGGGATCGACCGGCGCCCGCCTTGGCCTCACCTTTGGCTGGCCAGCCAGCCGAACCCTGTTCTCGGTTTCGCGGACCGACCAGCCGCCGCGCACCGCGTCGCGGGCGAGGCGGCGGCGGACGTCGTTCCCCTGGGCGCCGAGCAGGGCGCGGCCGTGGCCGCCGCTGAGCGACCCGCCCTCCAGCAGCTCGAGGGTCTCGTCCGGCAGCTCGAGCAGGCGGATCAGGTTGGAGACGGCGGGCCGGCTGCGACCGACGCGCCGGGCGAGCTCCTCTTTGGTCAAGCCGAGATCGTCGACCAGGGCCGCGCAGGCACGCGCCTCCTCGACCGGGTTGAGGTCCTCGCGGACCATGTTCTCGATCAGCGCCGCCTGCAGCCGCTCGGCCTCGGCCTGGTCGCGGACGACCGCGGGCACCTTCTCCAGGCCCGCCTCCTGAGCCGCACGCCAGCGGCGCTCGCCGGCGACCAGCTCGTAGCTGCCGTCGGGGAGGGGGCGGACCAGCAGCGGCTGGACGACGCCGCTGGCCTCGATCGAGGCGGCCAGCGCGGCCAGGGCCTCGGCGTCGAAGTTGGTCCGCGGCTGGTTCGGGTTGGGCTTGATCAGGCCGACCGGCAATTCCCGCAGCTCGCCGGCGGCGCCGATCTCGGCTTCCGGCAGGATCGCGGCAAGGCCGCGGCCGATCCCCCGTTTGGCGCCGCTAGCCACGGCTGGCGAGCTCCTTCGACAGCGCCTGGTAGGCGACGGCGCCGTACGAGGCGGGGGCGTGCTCGGTCACCGGCAGACCATAACTCGGCGACTCGGCGACTCGGACGCTGCGGGGGATGACCGTCTCGAAGACCATCCCGGCAAAGTGGTTGCGCAGCTCGGACTCGACGTCCTGGGCCAACCTGGTGCGCTCGTCGTACATGGTTATCAGCAGGCCTGAAACCTCGAGTTGAGGGTTGAGCTCGCGGCGGATCAAGTTGAGGGTCTCGAGGAATTGAACCAGGCCCTCCAGCGCCAGATACTCCGCCTGGACCGGGACGATCACCCGGTCGGCGGCGGTCAGGGCGTTGACGCTGACCGGGCCCAGCGAGGGAGGGCAGTCGAGGAAGGTCCTGGCGAAGCGCTCCCTGATCGGCCCCAGGCGCTCCCGCAGGCGGGTCTCCGAGCCCTCGATCCGCGGCAGCTCGACCGCGGCGCCGGCGAGGTCGCGATTGGCCGGCACCAGCCAGAGGTTGTCCGGGCCGGCCGGCCGCGCCGCCGCCGCGACGGAGACGTCGCCGGTCAGGCAGTCGTAGGAGGAGGGATGCATCTCCTTGTCGGCGCCGAGCGCGACGGTCGCGTTGCACTGCGGATCGAGGTCGACCAGCAGCGTCTGCTCGCCCCCCGCGGCCGCGCAGGAAGCCAGATTGACGGCGGTGGTCGTCTTGCCGACCCCGCCCTTCTGATTCGCCACCGCGTAGACCGTGCCCATACCCGAGGTCACCCTAGTTATCCGGGCGCGTTGGCGGGAGGTCGGATAGCCTGCTGCCCGTGCCCGAGACCGCCGACTGGCCCGATACCCCCGCCGACCGCGCCCGCGAGCTCGTCGAGGGGGTGCTCGACGAGCTCGACCTCGACGGCGAGGTCGAGGTGGACGAGGACGAGGAGCGGATCTCGATCGACGATCCAGGGTGGAGACGACTACGGCCTGCTGATCGGCAAACGCGGCCAGACGATCGACGCGCTGCAGTTGCTCTGCTACCAGGCCGCCTTCCGCGGCCTGCGCGAGCGCAAACGGGTCGTCGTCGACGTCGCCGGCTACCGCGAGCGTCGCCGCGAGACGCTCGAGGGGCGCGCCGACCGCGCCGCCGAGCAGGCGCTGACCTCCAACCACGTGATCGAGATGGACCCGATGAGCGCCCAGGAGCGCCGGGTCGTGCACGAACGCCTCAAAGAGCGGGCCGGGGTAGAGACCTACAGCGAGGGCGACGAGCCCCATCGCTGCGTGGTCGTCGCCCCCCTCGTCTCGGAGTGAGCGCCGACCCCACCGCGGTGCTCGACCCGGACGGGCGCGAAGCCCTGGGCAAGGTCCTCGAGCTGCTCGCGACCGAGCGGGCGTCGGTCAGCTCGGTCGTCGACGAGCGGGCCTGGAAGGTCCACGTCGCCGACAGCCTCACCGGCCTCGACGTTCCGGAGCTGCGAGCGGGCCGGGCGGATCGCCGACGTCGGCGCCGGTGCCGGCTTCCCCGGCCTTGCCCTTGCCGTCGCCCTCCCCAGCGCCCAGGTCGACCTGATCGAGTCGATCGGCCGCAAGTGCGAGTTCATGCGCCGCGCCATCGAAGCCGCCGCGATCGCCAACGCCACCGTCCTCAACACCCGCTCCGAGGACCTGGCGAGCGGAGATGGACGCGAGCGCATACGACGTCGTCACCGCCCGAGCCGTCGGCCGCCTCTCGACCCTGGCCGAGCTCGCATCCCCGCTCCTGAAGCCAAACGGCGTCCTCGTCGCCTGGAAGGGCAAACGCGACCCGGACGAGGAGCGCCAACTGGCCAACGCCGCCGACCAGCTCGCCATGACCCCAGAGACGATCCTCGACGTCGGCGACAGAGCGGGCAGCCAACACCGCCACCTCCACGTAATCCGCAAGTCAGGCCCGACCCCAGAGCAACCTCCCCCGCAAGCCCGGCATGGCCAAGAAGCGCCCCAAGGGATAGCAGCTGGTAGAGAGGTCGGGTAGACCTCGGCTGCGCGAACAGCAGGGAGGCTTGCCGAGGTCTACCCGACCTCTCGCACCACCGCTCGCCCGGGAAGCTGGTCGGAACTCGCGCTGTCGTGGGTCCTGATGGGGACCCGCCAAGCCTCCCCGCTGTTCGCGCAGGTGGGTCCCCATCGGACCCACCTCAACCTCCAGCTATCGCCGCTTCTTCTTCTTTTTCGGAGGCGGTGGCGGCGGTTTCGCCGCTGCAATCGCTGCCGCTCCTTGGGGCGTGGCCGCGATCGGGACGGGGATGATCTTTTTGATCGCCAGCCCCTGGCCGATCGTCCAGCAGTTGGTCGTGATCCAGTAGAGCATCAGCCCGGCCGGGAAGCTGAGGATGAAGGGCACGAAAAGCACCGGCAGCAGGAGCATCATCGTCCGCTGGCTTTTGTCTGCCGTCGCCGACATGAAGAAGCCCGAAGCCAGCTGCGTCGTCACGTAGAGGACGATCAGGACGATCAGTTCCGCCCCCGTCGCCTTCGCGGTCAGGTCCTGGATGAAGAGGAACGAGGCGCCGTACATCGCGCCGCCGCATTCGCCGGCCTTGCAGCCGATGTCAGCCGGGAGCTCGGTGCGGAGCACGTAGAAGAGGGTGATGAAGACCGGCAGCTGCGCGAGCAGCGGCAGGCAGGAGGCAAAGGGGTTGACTTTGTTCTCTTTGTAGAAGCGCATCATTTCCTGCTGCATGCGCTGTTTGTCGTTTTTGTATTTGGCCTGCAGCTCTTTGATCTGGGGCTGCAGCGCCTGCATCGCGCGCATGCCTTTCAGCTGTTTGTAGGTCAGCGGGATCAACACCGCCCGGGTGCAGACGGTGAGGGCGATGATCGACATTCCCCAGCTGAGGCCGGCGTTGTCGTGGAAGAACTTGAGGACGCCGTTGGCGATTTCGACCAGGAACTGCGGCGCCAGTTGGATTCCCAGAGGAAGGTTCATGCGCTTCTCTCCCCGTGGTACTCGGCCGGGTGGACCGGGCCGGTCCTCAGCGTGAACTCGATCGGGCACCGGGTCGAAGCCGCCGTGGCTGAAGGGATTGCAGCGAAGCAGGCGCCAGGCGCCGAGCAGCAAGCCGCGGGCGACTCCAAAGCGCTCGATCGACTCGACCGCGTAGGCGGAGCAGGTCGGCTCATAGCGGCAGCGACGGGGGCGGGACGGGGAAATCCAGCGCCGGTAGGCGGCGATCGGTGCCAAGACGATCCGTTTCACGTGGAACGCCTCCCAGAGGAGGTGCTCGCAAGCGCCTCTTCGAGGCTCTTGGCGGCTCCGGCGCTGCCCTCGCGCTCGATCAGGCCGGAGATCTCGGAGCGGGCGACGATCACGAAGTCGTGCCGGGGAGGCAGGCGGTCGGAGAGTCCCCAGAAGGCCTCACGCAGGACGCGCTTGACGCGGTTGCGCTCGACCGAGCCGCCGACCTTGCGGCTGACGGAGACGCCCAGCCGGACGTCCTCGCGCTCCTCGTCGCGGCGGGGGAAGGTGTAGAGAACGAGGTAGCGGGTCGCATGTGATGAACCGTCGCGATAGACGCGGTCGAACTCTCCGCTGCGCGACAGGCGTCGTCGCTTCGACGCCATCTAAGGGGTGAGGCGCTTCCGCCCTTTGCGCCGGCGTCGGCTCAGGATCGCGCGGCCACCACGGGTGGCCATCCTCGCTCGGAAGCCGTGCGTTTTCGCGCGCTTCCGCTTCTTCGGCTGATAGGTGCGCTTCATGGTGGCGGAAGTATACGGACGAGGCCCCAAATCTTTTCTGCGGCATTTGCGGGGCGTCCGGAGCCCGGCCACAGGCACGCCGCTATCGTCGCCGGCCAGGTGCCAGATGACTCCTCCAGACAAGAACTCGACGCCCTCTGGCGGGCGACCCAGGACCGGCTTCGAGCTTCGGTTCCCGAGTCGACCTTCAGGCTCTGGCTGGAGCCGCTCGAGGCGGTCGCGGCCGCCGGGGACACCCTCTACCTAACCGCGCCGGAGAGCATCCGGGCCTGGGCGGAGCGCCGCTACGCCTCGTTGATAGCCGAAGCGCTGGCCGACTCCGACACCCCGCTGCGACGGGTCGCCTTCGGCTCTGCGCAGGCCGGCGAGCCCGGGGGCGAGGATCGGCCATCGGTCGAGCTCAACCCCAACTACACCTTCGACCGCTTCGTCATCGGGCCCAGCAACCGCCTCGCCCACGGCGCCGCCCTCGCCGTCGCCGAGGCGCCGTCGGAGGCCTACAACCCGCTCTTCCTGCACGGTCCTCCGGGGCTCGGCAAGACGCACCTGCTGGCGGCGATCGCCAACTACCTCGGCGACAACGCTCCCGGCCTCAGCATCCGCTACACGACCGCCGAGTCCTTCACCAACGAGTTCGTCACGGCGCTGCGATCCGCCGGCAACGAGGCGTTCAAGGCCCGCTACCGCGACATCGACGTCCTCCTGATCGACGACGTCCAGTTCCTCGAGGGCAAGCCCCACACCGAGGAGGAGTTCTTCCACACCTTCAACGCCCTCTATGAGTCCGGCAGCCAGCTGGTTCTCTCCGCCGACCGGATCCCGAGCGAGCTCTCGACCCTCGCCTCGCGGCTGCGCGACCGCTTCGAGTGGGGCCTGACCGTCGCCGTCGAGCCCCCCAACCTGGCCACCCGGCTCACCGTCCTGCGCCACCTGGTCCAGGAGTCCGGAGTCGAGATCGCCGACTCCGGTGCCCTCGCCGAGCTCGCCAACCGGATCGACGCCAACGTCCGCCAGCTCCACGGGGCGCTGACCAGGGTTCTGGCCCACGCCTCGCTGATGGCACGTCCGCTCAGCTCCGAGTTGATCGCCGAGGTGATTCCCCGCGCCCGCTCGGCCCAGGCCACTTCGGTCGAGGAGATCCAGCAGCGGGTCGCCGAGCGCTTCGGCATCTCCAGGGCCGAGCTGGTCGGCTCGAGCCGGGCGGCGACGCCGCTGCGTGCCCGCCAGGTCGCGATCTTCCTCACCCGCGAGCTGACCGACCTCTCCCTGCCGCAGATCGGGCGGCTCTACGGCGGTCGCGATCACTCCACCGTGCTCAACTCCCTGCGCCGGATCGAAGCCGGCATCGGCGACGACGCGGAGCTGGCCGAGAGCGTCCAGGAGTTACGCGGAGCTATCAACAACCCGACCCGCGAATGAGCGGACGGCCGATGGCGCTGCAAGAATCACGCCCTTCCCCACAGTCGCTTCCACAGGCACCAAACCGCGGCGCCAGGCCGAATCAGCCGCGACTTCGATCTTTTCAACAAGCCCTAATCCAACTCAAGAAGGCACTCAACACTTGAAGCTCACGACCAAACGAGAAGAACTCGTCTCCAAGCTCTCGATCGTCTCCAGGGCTGTTTCCACCCGCGCCGCCACCCAGGCGCTGTCCGGAGTTCTGCTGACCGCCACCGACGGCCGCGTGACCCTTGCCGCCACCGATCTCGACATGGGCCTTGAAACCTCCTTCGACGCCGAGGTGGCCGGCGAGGGCTCGGTCCTGCTGCCGGGTCGGCTGCTGGCCGAAGTCGCTCGCTCGCTCGCCGATCCCACGGTGGAGATCGAGTCGCGCGAGGCCGAGCACGACGTCGAGATCCGCAGCGGCGGCTCCAGCTTCCACCTGCGGGTGCTCCCGGCCGAGGACTTCCCGAAGCTGCCCTCGGCCGAGGGCGAGAGCGGCTTGAAGATTCCCTCGAAGGCGCTCGAGGCGAGCATCGACCTGGTCGCCAGGGCCGCTTCGCGCGACGACATGCGGCCGGTTCTGACCGGCGTCTTCGTCGCCGCCAGCGGCTCCGAGATGACGATGGTCGCAACCGACTCCTACCGGCTGGCGGTCAAACGGACCGAGCTGGAGAGCGAGCTCGGCGGCGAGATCGACGCCAACATTCCCGCTCGGGCGCTGCGCGAGCTCGGCCGGATCCTCTCCTCGGAGGGGGTCGAGGAGGCGGCGATCACGCTGCTGGCCAACCAGGCGATCTTCGCCGCTGGATCGATCACCCTCACCACGCGGCTGATCGAGGGCCAGTTCCCCAACTTTCGCCAGCTGCTGCCCGAGTCCTACGAGCACGACGTCAGGCTGCCACGGACCGACTTCCTCGACGTCACCCGCCGGGTCAGCCAGCTGGCGCAGCGCAACGCGCCGCTGCGCCTCTCCTTCGCGCCCGGCGAGCTGACCGTGGCCGCGGAGACGCCCGACGTCGGCGACGCCGAGGAGACGATGCCGGCGGCGTTCGAGGGCGAGCCGCTGGAGATCGGCTTCAACCCCGAGTTCCTCAAGGAGGGAATCGAGAGCGTCGAGGGCGACGAGGTGCTGCTGCGGTTGATCTCGCCGCTGCGCCCCGGGCTGCTGCAGCCGGTCGAGGGCGAAGACTTCCGCTATCTGGTGATGCCGATCCGCCTCAACGTCTGAGGTGATGGCCGGTGCTCGTCACCGCGATCGAAGCGCGGCCGGTTCGCAGCCTCGACCAGGTGCGGGTTGAGCTCGAGCCCGGCATCGTCAGCGTCGTCGGCCCCAACGGAGTCGGCAAGACCAATCTCGTCGAGGCGCTCTACTTCGCCCTCACCGGCCGTTCGTTTCGCACCTCGGACCGCCGCGACCTGATCCCCTTCGGCGGCTTCGCTGGCCCGCGCCGAGGCCTCGGTTCGCGACGCGGACGGGCTCGAACGCCGTCTGCTGGCCTCGGTCAGCCGCACCGACGGCCGTCGCCACCTGCTCGACGGCAGCCCCGCCGACCCCGCGACCCTCGCCCGCAACCGTCCCCCCGTCGCCGTCTTCGCGCCGGACCGCCTCAGCCTGATCAAGGGACCGCCGGCCGAGCGCCGGGCTCACCTCGACGGCTTCACCGCCGCTCGCTGGCCGGCGCGGACGGAGCTGCGCAAGCGCTATGGACAGGCGCTGGCGCAGCGCAACGCGTTGCTCTCGCGCCTTGCCGCCGGCTACGGCGCCAGCGGCCGACCTGGATGTTTGGGACGCCGGGCTGGCGGAAACCGCGGCGCCGCTGGTCGCGGCTCGCGACGAGGCGATCGCGGAGCTCTCGCCGCCGTTCGCCGCCGCCGCCGCGGAGCTCGGGCTGGAGGGCGGCGCCAGCCTCGAGTACGCGCCGCGGGCCGCCGGGTCGGCGGAGGAGATCAGGGCGGGGCTGGAGCAGCGGCGGCGAGCAGGACATTCGCCTCGGCCGCAGCTCCTGGGGCCCGCACCTCGACGAGCTGAAGCTGGCGAGCGCCGGCCGCTCCCTGCGCCGCTACGGGTCGCAGGGGCAACAGCGCGCGGCGCTCCTGGCCCTGCTTTTCGCCGAGCGCGAGGCGCTGCTGGCGGCCCGCCGCGTGACCCCGCTGCTGCTGCTCGACGACGTCATGAGCGAGCTCGACCCGGGTCGCCGCGAGCGTCTGGTCGCGCGGCTCGACGACGGTGGCCAGGCGCTGATCACCGCCGCCGACGAGGAGTCGCTGCCGAGCGCCGGCGCTGCGCTCGGTGGTCCGGATGCCGATGCCCCCGGCGCTGCCGAGCGCCGCCGCCGCATGAGCCGCCGCCGCGCTCCGCGCCAAGCCTCCTCGGCGATCCGGGCGGCACGGGATCTCGCCGCCCCCCAGACCGGCCTGGCGGCGATTCAGGCGGCCTGGACGGGAGCGGTCGGCGAGCAGCTCGCCGCCGCCGCGACGCCCGTCTCGGAGCGCTCTGGGACGCTGACGATCGAGTGCACCGACAGCGTCTGGGCGCAGGAGCTGGACCTGATGCAGACCCAGCTTTTGGAGCGGCTGAGGGCCGAGTTGGGGGACCAGGCTCCCGAAGCGCTCAAATTCCGTCTTCAGTCCGACCGCGGTTAGGCCCTCTTTTTGCACGATTTGCAGGTATTTCGGTCCTCGGTGCCCTGTCTTCCACGGTCCCAAACTGGTATTCTTATGGCAACTCGCGTTATGCCCCGATCCGGGTGGAGCCGTCCTCCACGCGTCGGGGTTTTCTGTGTCAACCGGAAGGGACTCATTGCCTGAGAACAAAGCCAACTCCTCGACCACGGACGCCTCCTACGGCGCCGCCGACATCACCGTCCTCGAGGGCTTGGAAGCGGTTCGCAAACGTCCCGGCATGTACATCGGCTCGACCGGGCCCCGCGGCCTCCATCACCTCGTCTACGAGGTCGTCGACAACTCCGTCGACGAGGCCCTCGCCGGCCACTGCGACAGCGTTCGCGTCGTCCTGCACCCGGACAACAGCTGCACGGTCGAAGACGACGGCCGCGGCATTCCGGTCGGGATCATGGAGAAAGAGCAGCGCCCCGCGGCCGAGGTCGTGCTGACCGTTCTCCACGCCGGCGGCAAGTTCGGCGACGGCGGCGGCTACAAGGTCTCCGGCGGACTGCACGGCGTCGGCGTCTCGGTCGTCAACGCCCTCTCCGAGCGACTGCACCTGCAGATCACCACCGACGGCTTCGTCTGGTCCCAGGACTACGAGCGCGGCAAACCGATGACCGAGCTGACCAAGGGCGCCGAGAGCAAGGATCACGGCACCAGCATCACCTTCCTACCCGACCTCGAGATCTTCGAAGAGATCGAGTTCGACTTCGACACCCTGGCCGAGCGCCTGCGCGAGACCGCCTTCCTCACCCGCGGCCTGAAGATCGAACTGATCGACGAGCGCGGCGAGACCAACAGCGTCACCTTCCAGTACGAGGGCGGGATCGAGGACTTCGTCCGCCACCTCAACGAGAACAAGGACGAGGTCCACAAGAAGGTCATCTTCTTCGAGGGCGGCAAAGACGAGGGCGCGGTCGAGATCGCGATGCAGTGGAACGCCTCCTACCAGGAGTCGATCTTCAGCTTCGCCAACAACATCAACACCCACGAGGGCGGCTCCCACCTCTCCGGCTTCCGCTCGGCGCTGACCCGGACCCTGAACGCCTACGCCCGCAACAAAGGCCTCCTGAAAGAGAAAAAAGACGAGAACCTCGCCGGTGAGGACGTCCGCGAGGGGCTGACCGCGGTGATCTCGGTCAAGCTCCACGACCCTCAGTTCGAGGGCCAGACCAAGACCAAACTCGGCAACCCGCCGATCCGCGGCCTGGTCGAGGAGATCGTCAATCGCAAACTCGGCGAGTATCTGGAGGAGAACCCGGCCGACGCGAAACGGGTGATCATGAAGGCGATCGACGCCTCCCGGGCCCGCGCGGCGGCCCGCAAGGCGCGCGACCTGACCCGCAAGTCGGCGCTGGAGAACTCGACCCTGCCCGGCAAGCTCGCCGACTGCTCGGTCAAGGACCCGAGCCTGGCCGAGATCTTCGTGGTCGAGGGCGATTCCGCCGGCGGCTCCGCCAAGCAGGCCCGCGACCGCAACACCCAGGCGGTGCTGCCGCTGCGCGGCAAGATCATCAACGTCGAGAAGAGCCGGATCGACAAGGTCCTCGCCAACAACGAGATCCAGGCGCTGATCACGGCGATCGGGACCGGCGTCCACGACGAGTTCGACATCGAGGGAGCCAGGTACCACAAGATCGTGATGGCGACCGACGCCGACGTCGACGGCGCCCACATCCGCACCCTCGTCCTCACCTTCCTCTACCGGCAGATGCCGGAGCTGATCGACGCCGGCTACGTCTACATCGCCAAACCGCCGCTCTACCGGGTCAAGCAGGGCAACCAGGAGACCTACCTCGAGCGCGAGTCCGAACTCGAGGAGCTGCTGCTGCGCGGCAAGCTCGAGGACTTCGAGCTGATCGACGCGGCGGGCAGCAGCAAGAAGCTGACGACGAGCCGCTGGCAGGCCTACGTGCGGCGCTCGAAAGAGTACGAGGGCTGGGGCTCCTCGCTGCAGGCCGAGTTCGGCAGCGAGACCGTCCGCTTCCTCGAGGAGTCGAACCTGCTCGACGAGGCCGTCGGCAGCGTCGCGGCGGCGGCCAAGCTGCTCGCCGGCAAAGCCCCGGAGGGCGCCCCCTTCGACACCGAGGTGATCGCGGTCGACGACGATCTCCTCGTCGTCAAGGCGGTCGAACGCGCGAGCGGCCTGGCCCGCACGCACCGGCTGCCGGCGGCGCTCTTCTCCCACTACGACTACCGCAAGTTCATCGAGGTCCACGAGGCGCTCCTGAAGCAGGTCGGGCGGCCGCCCTTCGAAATCAAGTTCGGAGATCGCCGCAACGCCGCGATCTCCTTCCAGACGCTGCGCGGCGCCGTCCTCGAGCTGGCCCGGCACGGGGTCCAGCTGACCCGGTTCAAGGGGCTCGGCGAGATGAACGCCGACCAGCTGCGCGAGACGACGATGGACCCGGCCAGCCGCACCCTGGCCCGGGTCACGCTCGAAGACGCGACCGCCGCCGACCGGATCTTCTCGATGCTGATGGGCGACCAGGTGGCTCCCCGTCGCGAGTTCATCGAGGCCCACGCCGAAGGAGGTGCGCTTCCTCGATGTGTAGCGCGACCGGAACGGAGGAGAAGCTGATGGCGCTCGACGCCCTGACCGGCCACATCGAAGATCGTGGCCTCGAGAAAGAGATGCGCTCGTCGTACCTCGACTACGCGATGAGCGTGATCGTCGGCCGGGCGCTGCCGGACGTCCGCGACGGCCTCAAGCCGGTCCACCGCCGGGTGCTCTACGCGATGCACGACGTCGGCCTGCAGCCGACCCGCGCCTACCGCAAGTGCGCCTTCATCGTCGGCGAGGTGATGGGCAAGTACCACCCTCACGGCGACTCGGCGATCTACGACACGCTGGTGCGGATGGCGCAGGAGTTCTCGCTGCGCTACCTGCTCGTCGACGGTCAGGGCAACTTCGGCTCGATCGACGACGACCCGGCGGCGGCGATGAGGTACACCGAGGCGCGGCTGACCCGCCTCGCGACCGAGCTGCTGCGCGACATCGACGCCGACACCGTCGACTTCGGCCCCAACTACGACGAATCGACCCAGGAGCCCCTGGTCCTGCCGGCGCGCTTCCCGAACCTGCTCGTCAACGGCAGCTCGGGAATCGCGGTCGGGATGGCGACCAACATCCCGCCGCACAACCTGCGCGAGGTCGCCGGCGCGGTCGCCGCCTACATCGACGACCCGGAGATCGACATGGCGGGCCTGATGGAGCACATCAAGGGCCCCGACTTCCCCGGCGGCGGGATCATGAGCCGCGAGGGCATCCGCGACGCCTACGCCTCCGGCCGCGGCAGCATCAAGGTCCGCGCCCGCGCCCACGTCGAGCCGTTGAGGGGCGGCAAGGAGGCGATCATCGTCACCGAGCTGCCGTTCACCGTGAAGAAGCTCGGCGACGGCGGCCTGGTGACCAAGATCGCCGATCTCGTCCGCGACAAGAAACTGGAGGGGATCTCCGACCTCCGCGACGAGTCCGACGGCTCGGGCATGCGGCTGGTCATCGAGCTCAAACGCGGCGGCCCGCCGGCCAAGGTCGTCCTCAACAACCTCTACAAGAAAACCTCGATGCAGACGACCTTCGGCGCCAACATGGTGGCGCTGGTCGACGGCGTTCCACGGACGCTGAGCCTGCTCGAGCTGATCCACCACTACGTCGACCACCAGCGCGAGGTCGTCACCCGCCGGACCCAGTACGAACTGCGCCGGGCCGAGGCGCGCGCCCACATCCTCGAGGGGCTGCTGGTCGCGCTCGACAACCTCGACGCGGTGATCAAACTGATCCGCGCCTCGACCGACCCCGACGCGGCCCGCGACGGCCTGATCTCGCAGTTCGACCTCTCGCGCGAGCAGGCGCAGGCGATCCTCGACATGCGCCTGCAGCGCCTGACCGCGCTCGAGGCCGACAAAGTCAGGGCCGAGCACGCCGACCTGATGGAGCGGATCGGCGAACTGCGGGCGATCCTCGGCGACGAGGCGAAGGTGATGGCGATCGTCAAAGAGGAGCTGGCGGAAATCGTCGAGTCCCACGGCGACGAGCGGCGCACCGAACTGGCCCATTTCGAGGGCGACGTCGGGATCGAGGACATGATCGCCGACCAGCAGATGGTGATCTCGCTGACCGCCTCCGGCTACGTCAAGCGGCTGCCGCTCGCGACCTACCGCCAGCAGCACCGCGGCGGCGTCGGCGTGATGGGGATGAACCTCAAAGACGACGACTACATCGCCCACCTCCACATCTCCTCGACCCACGACTACCTGCTCTTCTTCACCAACCGCGGCAAGGTCTACCGGCTCAAGGTCTACGAGCTGCCGGAGGGTTCGCGCAACGCCAAAGGCAGCTCGCTGAACAACCTGCTGCCGCTGCGCGAAGGCGAGAAGGTGATGGCGGTGATCCCGACCCGGGACTTCAAAGAGAACAGGTACCTGGCCTTCGCCACCGCCAAAGGCCTGATCAAGAAGACCGAGTTCCTCGCCTACAACACGCCGATCCGCGCCGACGGGATCATCGCGATCAAGGTCCGCGACGGCGACGAGCTGGTCCAGGTCCGGCTCACCTCGGGCGAAGACGACATCCTGATGGTCTCCCACTCCGGCCACGCCTCGCGCTTCTCGGAGGAGCTGGTGCGGTCGATGGGCCGCGACACCAGCGGCATCAAAGGCATGAACGTCGCCGGCAAAGGCAACCGCGTCCTGGCGATGGACATCGCCCGCAACGACACCGAACTGTTCGTCGTCACCGAGAACGGCTACGGCAAGCGCACCCCGGTCGCCGAGTACCCGATCAAGGGCCGCGGCACCAAAGGCGTCCTGACCGCGCGGCTGACCGAGAAGAAGGGCGGCCTCGCCGGCGCCCTGATCGTCGGCGAGCACCAGGAGCTCCTCTTCATCTCCCAGAACGGCATGGTCCAGCGCACCTCCGTCAGCGGCATCTCCCAGATGGGCCGCTCGACGCAGGGGGTGAAGGTGATGAACATCAAGGACGACGACCGGGTCAGCGCCGTGGCCCTGGTGGTCGAGTCCGATACCCCGGAGCCGGCGGTTGACGCCGAGGAGCCGGCGGATGAACTTCCCGCGGTGGACGGGGCCGAGGCGGACGGGGCAGACGGGTAGGTCCGTCTGCGCGAACAGCTGGGGAGGCTTGACGGACCTACCCGTCCGCGCCCACACGACGGCCCCGTCTCACGGGCAGCTTCAAGCGCCCGACCCCAGGACGATCCACCCACGTCCCGCGGCATCAGCCTGGAGAGTCAGCGCCACGGCGCTTGGGTCGTCGAAGCTTCCGAGCTACGGAAGCTTCCCGGTCAAGTGGGAGCAGTACTGTCCCAAGCCGATTGGAGTGGGGCGCTGCTCGGAGGGTGGGCGGATGGCCCTCGAAACGTCTTGTACTTCTCGGTTGCCAGTCCTCTCGGACGGCCGGAGCAAGCTCCATCCGAGAAGTTAAGTGAAGAGGGCTATCCGCCCACCCTCCAAGGACTGCCTCCCTCTAAGCGGCCTGAGGTAAGTACTGCTCCCACGCACTCGGGATCTTCGGGCTCGCCACCTGGATGAACACCGTCGGCGCCGGTGCCTTCGGCGAGTTCTTCGGGTGCATGTGGATCTCCCGCGGGAGGCGGTTGCCCTTGCGGCGGTTGCAGGTGGCGCAGGCGGCGACGATGTTCTCCCAGACCGATTTGCCGCCGCGGCTGCGGGGGATCACGTGGTCGACGGTGAGGCCGGATTTGGTCGAGCCGCAGTACTGGCAGGTCCAGGAGTCGCGGGCGAGGACGGCGCGGCGGGTGATCTTGCGGCGGTGGGCCTCGCGGGGGATCCGCACGTAGCTGACCAGGCGGATCACGTCGGGGCGCTCCATCGTCATGTGCTCGGAGTGCAGGGCGGCGCCCTCGCGCTGCTCCAGCAACTCGGCCTTTTCCTTCAGCAGCAGCACAGCGGCCCGTCTCAGCGTGCAAACGTTGATCGGCTCATACGTCGCATTGAGCACCAGAACCCGTGCCATCGTGCCGAGAATTGTAGGGCGCCCGGCGCCCGGCGAGCGGAAGGGAGGCTCTTCAGGCCCCGGCCGGGTAGGAGCCGAGCAGCCGCACCGACTCCGCCTTGGTCCGCAGCTGGGCGATCGCCTCGGCGACCGGCGGGGTCGCCGGCGCCCCCCTCGAGGTCGCAGAAGAACATGTAGCGGCCGAGCTCTTGGCGCAGCGGCCGCGACTCGATCCGGGTCAGGTTGATGCCCCGCGAGGAGAACTCGGCGAGGGCGTTGACCAGGGCCCCCGGATGGTCTTCGCCGAGCTCGGAGAAGACGAGCGAGGTCTTCCACGGTCCGTCGCCGCCGGGCTCGGTGCCGGCCGGGGCGATCCAGAGGAAGCGGGTGACGTTGGTCGCCTCGTCCTGGATCCCTTCGCGCAGGATCGTGCAGTCGTAGAGGCCGGCCGCCGCGCGCGCCCCGATCGCCGCCCAGGGGCGGACCGACTCGGAGACCATCCGCACCGCCGCCGCGGTGCTGCTGACGCTGCGCAGTTCGACCCCGGCGAGGTGCTCGCGCAGGAAGCGGGCGCACTGGGCCAGCGGCTGGGGGTGGGAGAGCACCGCCTCGACCTCGCTCGAGCTCGACCCCCTCGCGGGCGATCAGGTGGGCGCGGACGGCGTAGTCGTGCTCGCCGACGATCGTCACCGCGCTCGGCCTCGAAGGCGAGGGTGTCGAGGGTGGGGCGGACCGAGCCCTCGATCGAGTTCTCGATCGGGACCAGGGCGCGATCGGCCTCGCCGGCCTGCACGGCGAGGATCGCGTCGGGGATCGTCGCGGTCCGCAGCGGCTCGAAGCCGCCGGCGGGACCCGCTTCGACCAGCGCGTCCTCGGTGAAGGTTCCGGCCGGGCCGAGGTAGGCGATCCGCATCGGCCGGGCCTATTCGATCGTGACCGTGTAGCTGGCTTCGTTGTTGGTGGTGACGTGCTCGCCGGGGACCGGTTCGACGTCGACTTCGAGCGTCACTTCGC
Organism: uncultured Solirubrobacterales bacterium; assembly: GCA_963739875.1. Taxonomy (GTDB): domain Bacteria; phylum Actinomycetota; class Thermoleophilia; order Solirubrobacterales; family 70-9; genus VAYN01. The sequence continues at coordinate 282,647 of CAVUCD010000004.1, read as the reverse complement.
CTTTCGGCGCCGGCGTCAGCGGGATCAGCGCGGTGCCGATTTCGCCGGCTTCGATGCGTTTCGATCGTCCCGTTGAGGGTGTTGCCGCCGTTGACCGAGACCGAGACCGAGACGCCGTTCTCGGTCGATTCGCCCTGGTTCTGGACTTCGACTTCGACTTCCGGCGTTTCTTCGCCGCTGACCGTCGCCGGCGCGCCTTCGACCAGTTCGGTCCCGTTCAGGCTGGTCCCGAGCAGGCCGAGCCCGTGGAGCCCCGGCGTCGCGGCGCCGGTCGAGCCGCTGATGCTGCCGAGCGCCGCGGCGACGGTGGCTTCGTCGAGCCATTTGGTGCCGTCGGGGAGGAAGGTGCTCTTCGGGACGTCGGAGCCCTCGATGCCGTTGTTGGCGAGGACGCCGTTGATTTCGGGCCGCACGACTTCTTCGTAGAGGACGTCGGAGGCGAGCAGGTTCTGCATCTGCTTGGCGATCGCCGTCGTTGCCTCGGCCGCGCCGGCGGCGCCGAGCGCGGTGCTCATCTTGCTCGGCGATCTTTTCCATCGCGCTTGGCGCGCAGCTCGTAGACGAGCTTCAGCGTGCTCTGGGCGCTGCCCATGTCGCCGGGGGCGCTGAGGCCGTCGATCCGCGAGGCGAAGCTGTTCATCGCGCTGCTTTCGGCGTCGACCTCGCTGGTGAACTCGGTCACCGAGAGGTTGCCGGGGTCTTCGAGCTTGCCGAAGAAGGCCTTGCTCGTCTGTTCGGTCTCTTCGACGATCTGGGTGACGTTGCCGGCGTAGTCGCTGAGCGCGCTGCGGGCGCGGGCGTCGAGGCAGCCCTTCACCCCGAGCACGACCAGGATCAGGACGATCAGGCCGCCGCCGAGCGCCAGGCCGCGCCGCAGCATGATCTGCTGGCGTTCGGGTCGACGTTGGGGCGCGGTCGCGTCGCCGCGGCCCGCGGGCTGCTGAATGCTCCAAGGAAGCGCTCTCCAGGCTGGTTGGCTGGGGCGAGAGTATGAAGCCTGACGGCGGTCGGCGCGTCAAGAGCGCCAGCAAACGGTGCCTTTTTCCCAGCTCTCGCGGCGCAGGACCAAACCCGCCGTCGGCGAACTAGAAGGAGCTTTGGTCGGTTCCCTCGTTCTCAACCGCTTCCTGATCGAGCGCCGCATCGGCAGCGGCGGCTTCGGCGTCGTCTACGAGGCCTGGGACGGTCGCCTCGAGCGCCCGGTCGCGGTCAAGGCGATCGAGCAGCAGGGCGAGGCCGGCCGGCGGGTCCTGCGCGAGGCCCAGGCCGCGGCCAGGCTCAACCATCCCGGCATCGTCACCCTCTACGAGCTCGGCGAGGAGGACGGCAACGCGCTGCTGGTCAGCGAGCTGGTCGAGGGCTCGACCCTGGCCCGCCTCGCCCACGCCGGCGAGCTCTCCGACCGCGAAATCGGCGAGGTCGGCGCCGACCTCTGCGAGGCGCTCGACCACGCCCACTCGCGCGGCGTCGTCCACCGCGACATCAAGCCCCAGAACGTCCAGGTGACCGAGACCGACGGCGAACCGCACGCGAAGCTGATGGACTTCGGGATCGCCCACCTCGCCGACGACGCGGCGCTGACCGCGCCCGGCGACGTCGTCGGCACCCTCGCCTACATGTCGCCCGAGCAGGCCGAGGGCCAGCCAGGCCGGCCCCGAGGCCGACGTCTACTCGCTGGCGCTGGTCCTCTACGAGTGCTGGAGCGGCGAGAACCCGCACCGCCGCGCCAACCCGGCGGCGACCGCGCGGGCGATCGGCGCCCGCACCCGGCCGCTGCGCCGCCTGCGCCCCGACCTGCCGCGCGAGCTGACCGAGTCGATCGACGGCTGCCTCGCCTCCCGTCCCAGCCGCCGCCACTCGCTGGAGGAACTCGGCACCGCGATCGAGGACTCGCTCGAGCTCCTCGCCGACCACCCGCGGACCGACCCACCGCGGTCACCTCGGGACCCGCCTCGGCGCCCTCGCCCTCGCCGCCGCCCTCGGGGCCTGGCTGGCGCTCGGCCATGGGATCCTGCTGCCCTGAGCATCTAGGATTTGCCCTCGCTCTCCGGGCCCGGAGAGCCGACCCTGCTGTCAAGGAGCCATTCCGATCAGCGTCCTACGCAACCTCGAGTCCCGTATAGAAGGCCTCGTCGAGGGAGTCTTCAGCCGCGCCTTCAGCTCCGAGGTGCAGCCGGTCGAACTCGCGCGCAAACTGGCGAAGGAAATGGACGCCCACAAGACCGCCTCGGTTCAGCGCGTCTACGTGCCGAACGAGTACACGGTCTTCCTCTCCAAGCAGGACCGCTCCAAGCTCGAGGGCTACGAGCGCTCGCTCGAGCAGGAGCTCTCCGGCTACCTGTTGGAGCACGCCCGGCGCCGCAGCTACGACCTGCTGACGCGGCCGGCGGTCGAGTTCAGCACCGACGAGCGCCTGCGGCTCGGCGAGTTCGGCATCCAGGCCCGCCTGGTCAAGCCGCCGGCCCACGAGGGCGAGCCTCCCAAACAGGGCGAAGAGGGTCACACGATGGTCTACTCGGCGGTCCGCGAGCGCGATCGCGGCCGCCCGAAACGGCCCGAGCAGGCGGTCGGCGCCCTGGTCTCCACCCGCGCCGTCGTCTCGCTCGACGACCGCCGCTACGTGCTCGACGGCCCGCGGGCGACGATCGGCCGCTCGAAGTCGGTCGAGTGCGTGCTCGCCGACCCCAACGTCTCCCGCCGCCACGCCGAGCTGCGCCGCTCGGAGTCGGGCGACTGGCAGATCGTCGACCTCGGCTCGACCAACGGGATCAAGGTCAACGGCCGTCGCGTCGCCTCGACCCGCCTCAGCCCGGGCGACGAGGTGACGGTCGGGACGACGACCTTCCTCTTCGACATCGAGCAGTAGCGGACGCTGTACGTAAGGTGCTGGCTCGTGGCCTATGACCCCATATCCGTAGCTCTCAAGTTCGGCTTCCTCGCCGTCCTCTACCTCTTCCTGCTCGTGATCGCGCGCAGCGCCTTCAAGGACCTGCGCCGGACCACCTCGCCGGCCCCCGACGCGACCGGATTTCACGCCGTCCCGGCCTACGCCGAAGCGCCCCGCGGCGTCGACGCCTGGCTGGTCGTCGAGCGCGGCGGCGGCCTCGAACGCGACCAGCGCTTCGACCTGATCGGCGGCCTCTCGATCGGCCGCTCGAAGGACTCCGACGTGCAGATCGAGGATCGCTACGCCTCCGGCCTCCACGCCCGCGTCTTCGAACGCGGCGGCCGCTACTTCGTCGAGGACATGAGCTCGACCAACGGCACCCTGCTGAACGGCGCCACCCTGAAGGGAGAGGCGGAACTGATCGACGGCGACACGGTGCAGATCGGCGACACGGAGTTCAGGCTCGAGGCGTCATGACGCTGCGGATCGACGACCAGGCCTTTCGCACCGACACCGGGCGCCAGCGCAACGCCAACGAGGACTCGCTCTTCCTGCGCTCGCCGGTCTTCGTCGTCGCCGACGGGATGGGCGGCGCCCAGGCCGGCGAGGTCGCCTCCAAAGCCGCCGCCGAGTCCTTCGACCGGGAGCTGCCCGCGGCGCCGCCGGAGCGGGTCCTGACCGAGACGATCGAAGCGGCGAACCGGACGATCCACGAGCGCGCCCGCCAGGACCCCGAGCTGACCGGGATGGGGACGACGACGACGGCGATGATCGTCGACCTCGAGGCCGAGGAGGTGGCGATCGGCCACGTCGGCGACAGCCGCGCCTACCGCCTCCGCGCCGGCAAGCTCGAACGGCTGACCCGCGACCACTCGCTGGTCGAGGAGATGCGGCGCAAGGGCCAGCTCACCGACGCCCAGGCCGAGGACCACCCCCAGCGCTCGATCATCACCCGCGCCCTCGGCCCCGAACCGGAGGTCAAGGTCGACGTGCAGACGGTCCCGGCCCAGGCCGGCGACGTCTTCCTGATCTGCTCCGACGGCCTGACGACGATGCTCGACGACGATCACATCGCCCGGCTCCTCAGCCCGCGCCTCCTCGATGGAGACGGCGGTCCGCGCCCTGGTCGACGAAGCCAACCGCGCCGGCGGCCGCGACAACATCACCGTCATCGCCTTCCGCCTCGAGGACGCCGCCGCGCCGGCGCGGGCGCCCGAGGGCGCGACCCTGATCGGCCCCTCCGCCGAGGAGGCGGGGCTGACCGCGACCGAGGTCCGCCGCCGCGCCGCCGCCGAAGCGGCGAACAAACGCCGGCGAGGAGCTCGCCGCGAAACCCAAGCGCCGGCGCCTGCGCACCGTCGCCAAGGTCCTTGCGGCGCTCGTCGTCGTTGCCGCGATCGCCTTCGGCGCCTGGTACGGCAACCGTCAGGTCTGGTTCCTCGGCACCGACTCGGCCGGCCGCGTCGCCCTCTACCGCGGCCTGCCCTACGAACTGCCCTTCGGCATCAAGCTCTACGACGAGCGCTACGCGAGCCCGATCCAGACCGAGTCGCTGCCGCCGAAGCGGATGGACGCGGTCACCGGCCACGACCTCCGCTCGCGCGGCGACGCGGTCTCGCTGCTGGAAGAAATCCAGAAGAGCCAGGGGGTCCCTTGAGGTCCCCGGCCAGGAACCGGGAGCTGATCGCCCTGGTTCCGGTCGCGCTCCTGCTCACCGCCGGCTTCGCCGCGGTCTTCGCCCAGGAGGGCTCGCGGCTGGGCAACCTCAGCCTCATCTACGGCGCCTACTTCTTCGCCGTCTGCCTGGCGACCCACATCTACCTGCGGATCCGCCTCCCCGACGCCGACCCCTACCTCTTCCCGCTGATGGCGCTGCTGACCGCCTTCGGGCTGGTGATGATCTACCGGATCGACGAAAGCCTGGCCCGCGACCAGGCCAACTGGTTCGTCCTCGGCCTCGTCCTCTTCGCGCTGACGATCCAGTTCCTGCGCGACTACGAGGTCCTCGAGCGCTACCGGTACACGATCGCCGCGGTCGGGCTGCTGATCCTGCTGGCGCCGCGGCTGCCGGGAATCGGCGAACAGGTCAACGGCGCCTACCTCGGGGTCAAGATCGGCCCGCTCTCCTTCCAGCCGGCCGAGTTCTCGAAGATCGCGATCGTCATCTTCCTCGCCAGCTACCTGCGCGAGAACCGCGAGGTGCTGATCGTCGGCGCCCGCCGCGTGCTGGGGGTGACGCTGCCGCCGCTGAAGCACTTCGGGCCGATGCTCGTGGTCTGGGGCGCCTCGATGTTCATGCTCGTCTTCATCCGCGACCTCGGCAGCTCGCTGATGTTCTTCGCCGCCTTCCTCGCCCTGCTCTACGTCGCGACCGGCCGCTTCTCCTTCGTCGTGATCGGGATGGCGATGTTCGTCGTCGGCGCCTGGTTCTTCGCGACGACCGTGCCCCACGTCCACCAGCGGGTGGAAATCTGGCTGCATCCCTACCACGACCCGCTCAACTCCGGGTACCAGATCCTGCAGTCGATCTTCGCCCAGGCCGACGGCGGCCTCTTCGGCAAAGGCTTCGGCCAGGGGCTGATCACGATCCCCGGCACCCACCAGGCGCTGCTGCCGGCGGCGCAGACCGACACGATCTACTCGCTGATCGTCAACGAGCTCGGCCTGTTCGGCGCCTGCGGCGTGATCCTGATCTACCTGCTGATCGCCGCCCGCGGCTTCAAGATCGCGCTGCTCGCCAACGACGGCTTCTCGAAGCTGCTCGCCACCGGGCTGACCGCGGTCTTCTCGATCCAGGCCTTCGTGATCATCGGCGGCGTCACCCGGGTGATCCCGCTGACCGGCGTCACCCTGCCCTTCATCAGCTACGGCGGCAGCTCGATCGTCGCCAACTTCGTCCTGCTGGCGCTGCTGCTGCTGGTCTCCGACCGCGCCCGCCGCGAAGCGGTCGCAACCCGCCGGCCGCGAGCTGGCGCTGGGGATGACGTGAACCGCCAGATCGTCAAATTGTTCGGCTTCATCGTCGTCCTCTTCGCGGTCCTGGTCGGCTTCACGTCCTACTGGTCGGTCTTCGACGCGAAGAACCTCAAGGCGCAGGAAGCCAACAAGCGGCCGCTGCTGGAGCAGCAGCAGATCCGCCGCGGCCGCATCCTCGCCGCCGACGGCACCGTGATCGCCAAGTCGGTCGCGAAGGGCCACGGCGACGACCTGCGCTACGTCCGCCGCTACCCCGAAGGCGCCCTCTTCGGCCACCCGATCGGCTACAGCTTCGTGCGCCAGGGCGACTCCGAGTTCGAGCAGTTCCACAACGAAGAACTGGTCGGCGAAGAATCCGAATTCGGCTCGATCCTCGACCAGCTGACCGGCCACAAGCAGGAAGGCGACGACATCGTCACCAACCTCGACCCGAAGCGCCCAGCGGGTCGCGCTCGAAGATCTCGAGGAAGCCGGCTTCGGCGCCGTCGTCGCGATCGAACCGAGCACCGGCGAGGTCAAGGTGATGGCCTCGAACAAGCCGTATGACCCCAACCGCGTTCCCGACGAATTCGACGAAGCTGAACCAGAACAAAGTCGAAACGCCGCTGTTCAACCGGGCCACCCAGGGCCATCTACCCGCCGGGCTCGACCTTCAAGGTCGTGACCGCCGCCGCCGGGCTCGAAAGCGGCATGATCACGCCGGAAACGACGATCGACGCGCCCGGCTCGATCGACGACGAAGGCCACGAACTCGCCAACGACTTCAACCAGGACTGGGGATCGATCAGCCTCGACACGGCGCTGACCAACTCGGTCAACACCTGGTTCGGCCAGCTCGGCCAGAAAGTCGGCCAGGACAAGCTGTTCGAAACGATGGAAAAGTTCGGCTTCAACTCGACGCCGCCGATCGACCTGCCGCGAAGGCCGAAACGAGGTCTACGACAGCGGCGTCTACGACGAAACGGAGATGCTGCCCGCGAACGACCCGGTCGACCTCGCCCGGGTCGCGATCGGCCAGGAGCGGCTGCTGGCGACGCCGCTGCAGATCGCGATGGTCGCCGCCGCGGTCGCCAACGACGGCAAGCTGATGAAGCCGCAGATCTGGAACCGGGTGGTCGACTCCGACGGGCGCATCGTCAAGAAGCTCGACCCCTCGACCTACAGCGAACCGATCAGCGCCAAGACGGCGGCAGAGCTGACCACGGCGATGGAAGGCGTGGTCAGCGAAGGCACCGGCACCAACGCGGCGATCTCCGGCGTCCAGGTGGCCGGCAAGACCGGCACCGCGGAAACCCCCGGCAACGAAGCCTGCGGCGGCGGCGAAGAAGAGAACCAGGCCTGGTTCATGGGCTTCGCCCCGGCCGACAACCCGAAGATCGCGATCGCCGCCTCGGTCGAGTGCACCGAACAGTTCGGCAACGACGTCGCGGCGCCGATCTTCCGCGACGTCGCCGAAGCGATCCTGAATGGCGAATGACGTGAACCGAGAAGGAGGAGCCGGTGCCTGAAGTAACCGAGGGGAGCGTCGTCGACGGGCGCTACCGGGTGCTGCGCAAGCTCGGCGCCGGCGGCATGGCCGACGTCTGGCTGGCCGAGGACACGCACCTGCAGCGCCAGGTCGCGCTCAAGGTCCTGCACCGCCGCTTCGCCCAGGACCGCGAGTTCGTCGAGCGCTTCCGCCGCGAGGCCGAGTCGGCGGCGGGCCTGCAGCACCCGAACATCGTCGCCGTCTACGACCGCGGCGAGTTCGAGGGCACCTACTACATCGCCATGCAGTACATCGAGGGACCGACGCTGAAGCAGCTGATCGACGGCGGCCTCAGCGTCGAGCAGGCGGTGGCGCTGATCCGCCAGGTGCTCGAGGCCGCCCGCTTCGCCCACCGCAACGGCATCGTCCACCGCGACCTGAAGCCGCAGAACGTGATCGTCGACGGCGACGGCAAAGCGCTCGTCACCGACTTCGGCATCGCCCGCGCCGGCGTCTCCGAGATCACCCAGACCGGCTCGGTGATGGGCACCCCGCACTACCTCTCGCCCGAGCAGGCGCAGGGCTTCGAAGTGACCTCCGTCTCCGACCTCTACTCGATCGGGGTGCTGCTCTACGAGGTGCTCACCGGCCGGGTCCCGTTCGAGGGCGAAAGCGCCGTCGCGGTGGCGATGAAACAGGTCTCGCAGGTGCCGCAGCGGCCGAGCTCGATCAACCCGCGGGTCTCGCCGGCGCTCGACGCGGTGGTGATGCGGGCGCTGGAGAAGGATCCTGGCCAGCGCTTCCAGAGCGCCGACGCCTTCATCGCCGCCCTCGACGCCGCGATGCGCGAACCCGGCGTCCGGCTCCGGCACCGCTGCCTTCGCGGCCCTGCCGCCGGTCGTCGCCACTCCCGAGGAGGAGCCCGGAGGAGGAGGACCGCAAGCGCCGGCGCTGGATCTGGATCGCCGTCGCGGTCGCCGCCGTGGTCGGGATCCTGATCGGGCTGGCGCTGACCCGCGACACCACGACCGACGTCCCCAAGGTGACCGGCGACGAACTCAACGTGGCGATCTCGCTGCTCCAGCAGGAAGGCTTCTCGGTCGGCGAAGTGAAACGGGTCGAACGCGAAGCCACGCCGAACGAAGTCCTCGAGCAGGATCCGCTCGCCTCTCCGCCCGCCGACAAGGCCGACCTCGACTGCTCCTTCCTCACCTTCTTCTGCTCGAAGCCGAAGGTGACGCTGACGGTCAGCGCCGGCCCCGGCAGCGGCACCGTGCCGGGCACGGCCGGGCTGACGCTCGAAGAAGCGACCGAAAAGCTCGAAGCCGCCCGCTTTGGCGTCGCCGTCGAACGCGTCAGCTCCGAAACGGTCGAAGAAGGCACGGTGATCCACTCCGAGCCGTCGGCGGGCGACACCGCCACCCACGGCTCCGAGGTCACCCTGTTCGTCTCCACCGGGCCGAAGCAGGTCAAGGTCCCGGTCCTCGTCGGCAGCCAGCGGGCGACCGCGGTGCAGCAGATCCGCGGCCGCGGCCTTGAACCGGTGGTCTCCGAAGAAGAAAGCTCCGAACCGGCCGGCCAGGTGATCCGCCAGTCGCCCAGCGCCGGCGGCCAGGTGACCCAGGGCACGGCCGTCTCGATCGTCGTCGCCAAGGCGAAGAAGCAGACGAAGGTGCCGAAGGTGATCGGCGACGAACGCCGGGAAGCGGTGGAAGCGATCCGCGCCGCCGGTCTGACGCCGCAGGTCGAAGAAGAAGAAACCGAAAACGAAGAAGAGATCGGCCGGGTGATCGAACAGCTCCCGCACGCGGGCGAAAAGGTCGAACCGGGCTCCGAAGTGACGATCGTCGTCGGCAAGAGGGCGGCCCGCGACTGCCGAAGAAGAAGTTCCCTAGAGGGTGAGGTCGGGCTCCAGCCCGAACTTCTTGAGGCTGAGCGGCTTTGAAGCCATTCGAACGGGGGCGGGGTCATCGGTCGGGGGTCGGGTGCTCCTCCTCACGTTTTGCGCCGCTGGCCGACAAGCCTCTCTCGGACGGCGGCAGGCGATCCAGCCAGTCAGGCGAGTGAGGAGGAGCACCCGACCCCCGACCGACGGCGCTCCCCCTATTCGACCAGCTTTACGTCACTGATCTCGACCTGAAACCGCCCTTCCTGATCGGCCGCCGGCGACGCTTTGTTGAACCAGATCAGGAAGTGCTTGGCCGCGGTGGCGAGGTGGAGTTCGACTTCCTCGACCTTGCTCGCGTCGGCCACCTCGCCGACCGGTTCGCCCCATTCGGTGATCCCTTCGGGGGGTTCGGCGGCGGTCGCGTATATCTCCGCGTCCCAGCCCGGAGTCGGGGTGTGGATCACCATTTCCGCCGGAGTCGCGGGTGAGGCCGTGTTCACGTAGAGACCGACGCCCGGGTCCGGGCCGGTCTTGGTTCCGGCGAAGGTGTCGGTGTCGTAGTGCTCGCTGCTCCAGGCGGTCCCGAGGTTGCCGTCGACCGCGAAGCCAACCGTTTCCGGATCCTCCTGACCGTCTCCCTCCGGGTCGTAGTCGGTGGCGGAGGAGATCGGCACGGTCGACCCCTTGCCCTTCAGCGCCCCGCCGCCACCGCCGGGGCTGTTGCCACCGCCGATCAACGCCGTCGCCAGCAGCACGCCGCCGCCGACCAGGATCAACAGCGCGATCGCAGCCCAGGACCAGCGGGTGCGGCTGGAGAGCTTGCGCTTCGCCGGCGGCACCGCGTCGAGGATGCTCGTCGCCTCGCCGGTGGACGACCCCGCTCGCGCCGCCTCGACCTCGAGCGCGGTCGAGAGGTCGTCGATCATTTCGCCGACCTCCTGGTAGCGCTTGGCCGGTTCCTTGGCGGTGGCCCGCTCGACCACCAGCGCCGCCGCCGCCGAGATTTCGGGCCGGCGCTGCTGGACGTCGGGCAGTTCCTCGTTGACGTGTTTCATCGCCACCCCGACCTGGCTGTCGGCGTGGAACGGGACCTGCCCGATCAGCATCTCGTAGAGGACGACGCCGAGCGAGTAGAGGTCGGAGCGGGGATCGGCGCCGTGGCCCATCGCCTGCTCGGGAGCGACGTAGTCGGTGGTGCCGAGCACCCGGCCGGTCGCCGTCATCCCGTCCTGCTCGAGTTGGCGGGAGATCCCGAAGTCGGTCAGCTTGGCGCGCCCCTCGGCGTCGATCAAGACGTTCTGGGGCTTGACGTCGCGGTGGACCATGTTGCGGGCATGGGCGACGGTGAGGCCGCGGGCGATCTCGATCGCGTAGGCCAGCGCCTCCTGGGTGTCGAGCGCGCCGACCCGGGCGATCCGCTGCTTCAGCGTCTCCCCTTCGACGTACTCGAAGACGATGTAGGGGTGGCCGCCGTCCTCGCCGGCGTCGATCACGGCGACGACGTTGGGATGGGAGAGCTTGGCGACCGCCCGGGCCTCCTGGCGGAAGCGCTCGAGCTGGTCGGGCTGCTCGGACATCTCGCGGTGCATCACCTTGACCGCGACCTGGCGGTCGAGGGTCGCGTCGCGGGCCAGGTAGACGGTCGACATGCCGCCGCTGCCGAGCTTCGCCTCCAGCTTGTAGCGGCCGGAGAGGACCGTGCCGATCATCTGTGAGCTGGTCGGGGCAGGGTCCATCAGTCGTGGCGGCAGACGTTACGAGGCATGGGCGTAGCTGTCCATAGAGTTCACTCAATGACCGTAGACATTCGTTGCCACACCGGCTCAACGTAGCCGGTCGGACGGGAATGCCGTGCGATCCGCGGCTCTGGACCGACGACCCGATCGGCGGCGCTGCCCGGCCTGCACGGCGGAGAATCTGGGAAGCGGCGTAAAGTTTGACGCAAGGAGGTACATCTATTGGTTCGAGAAACATGTGCAATGTGATACAAGCTGTGGGTGGGGAGCGCTGATCGCGAAATGGACCGTGCCGCAACTGCTAGTCCCGTAGCTCGCTGGGCTCGCGCCGCAGCGGCGACTCTCGCCATGCTCGCGCGGTCGATTCCTCTTCGCCTGATGCTCTGGAGCCGCTTCTCCCGCCGCCGCTTCGAACGTCGCTTGGAGGACGCCGTCGAGCTCGATGGTCCGATCGGATCCCTGGCCGGGATTCTCGAGGCCACCGATCGCGGCGTCTACCGCCACTCGTTGCGGGTCGCCCGCCACGCCGCCGCGATCGCCCGCGGCCTGGGCCTATCGCGCGGCCGGGTGGCGCGGATCCACGCCGCCGCGATCCTCCACGACATCGGCAAGACGCGCACGCCCACGGCGATCCTGGCCAAAGCGGACCCTCTGACCGAGCAGGAGTACTTGATCCTCAAGGAGCATGCCGAGACGGGGGCGGCAATGGTCACCACGCTCGGCGACCCCGAGTTGACCGGGATCGTTCGCCACCATCACGAGCGGATCGACGGCGCGGGATACCCGGCCGGGTTGGCCGGGGAGAGCATCCCGATCGGCGCCCGCATCGTCGCCGTCGCCGACGTCTTCGACGCGCTCACCTCAGAGCGCCCCTACCACGCCGCGATGGCGCCCGGCGAGGCGCTGGCGCTGCTCGAGGCGGAGGCCGGCGCGCAGCTGGATCCCCGCGTCGTCGACCTCTTCCGCCGCTACTACGCCGCCAGCGGCCGGCCGTCGCCTCACGGCAGCCCTCGACGGGCCGCGTCGGTCGGCTCAGGTTCGCGGGCCCGCTTGCCGCCGTCCCGATGGCAGCGGCGGCAGTTCTCGTCCTGGTTGGCGGCACCGCTCCGAGCGTCGCTCCGACCGTCGCCCACGCCCCGGCCAGGATCCACGCCAAGCCCGCCCCCTCGCACTTCGTCAGGGGCGGCGCGGTTCCCGCGCCTCGGGCCGCCGGGCACTCCAGCGCGACCGCGGCCTTCGCGGCGCTTTCGCAGGGCGATGGCAGCGGATCTGGCGATGGCGTCTCGATCGGCCTGTCGCCGTCCCCCGGGGCGGGCCACCGGGGAGCGGCCCAGCTCGATGGCGCCGAACCGGGAGCCGCCGTGCACCAGGCGACCGACCCCGATCCTGAAGCCAGCTCCGAGCCGGCACCCGCGCTCGTACCCGCGACGGAGCCGGCACCCGCACCCGGGACGGAACCGGCATCCGCACCCGAACCGGCATCCACACCCGCGGCACCGGTCCCGGCCGGCACCGTGCCGGCGGGCTCTCAGGGGCTCGAAACGGGCGGGGTCACCGAACCACCGGCCGCGGCTCCCGAAAGCGAACTCCCACCGGAATCGGAACCGGAACCCACCGCGCCGTCCCTTCCGGCGAGCCTCCCTGCGGTCGCCCCGACGCCGTCGCACGAATGGCACCGGCACCAGGGGCAGCAGCACCAATGGCACTGGCACGAAGGGCCCGAACAGACGGAACAGTCGACCGGGCTTCCTTCGTCTCCATCCGGCACGGCCGATGACGGCCCGGTCGAAGAGCCCTCTCCCTAGAAGAGACTAGGCCCGCAGGACGCGCCGCTCGCCCGCCGTCGCCCGGCCGATCCGCTTGCGCCGCCGGGTAGTGGGCGCGGAGCAAGTTCAGAGCCGCCGCCTCGTCCGTCGCCGGAACGACCACGCAGAAAGCCGCAGCCCATGTTGAAGACGTCGTGCATCTCCTCGTCGGCGATGTCGCCGCGCTCCGCGATCAGGTCGAAGATCGGCTGGACCGGCGAGCGGCGCGTCGATCTCGTAGCCGACCTCGGCGGCGAGGCGCAGCAGATTGTCGACGCCGCCCGGTGATGTGGGCGAGGCCGCGGACGTCGACCTCGGAGCGCAGCAGCTCGACGCATCGGCTTGACGTAGATCTCGGTCGGCTCGAGCAGGACCTCGCCGAGCGGTCGGCCGAGCCGGTCGTCGTCGAGCGGGAGCCCGCCGAGCGGCACGCGGCGGGCGAGCGTGTAGCCGTTGGAGTGGAGGCCGGAGGAGGGCAGGCCGATCACGCGTCGCCCGGGCTGCGACCGCGGAGCCGTCGACGATCGCGTCGAGGGCGACGGTCCCGATAGCAGGCGCCGGAGACGTCGACGCCGCTGACCACGTCGCCGACCTGGGCGATCTCGCCGCCGGGGATCTCGACCCCGGCGAGCTCGGCCCCGCGCGCAGGCCGACGCCGATCGCGCTCGCAGACCTCCGGGTTCGGCCTCGCGGCAGAGCGATGAAGTCGAGCATCGCGATCGGCTCGGCGCCGACGCAGATCACGTCGTTGACGTTCATCGCGATGCAGTCGATCCCGATCGTGTCGAAGTGGCCGAGCTGCTCGGCGACCAGCAGCTTGGTGCCGACGCCGTCGGTGCGAGAGCGCGATCCCGGTCCGCTCGTCGATCCGGAGCACGCTCGCGTAGTGGCCGGGCAGCGGCACCGACCCGGAGGGCTGGCCGGTTCGATCGCTTCAGGCCCGCGACCAGCGCCGCGACCGCGGCGTCGGCGCCCCCTGGCTGACCCCGGCTTTGGCGTAGGCGTCGCTCATCGATCCACCGCTCATTCTGACGAGAACCGCGGCGGCGAGCGCGAGCCGGTAGGCGGCGTACGGCCACAGCGCCCGGTCGCGCTCGACCAGGCCGATCAGCCGCTGGGAGGCGAGGGTCGAGGCGAAGGAGGCGCCGACGCCGATCGCCAGCGAGCGCCGCAGCTCCGGCGCGGCCCCGCGCCGGCGCAGCCGGATCCCCTTCAGCGCCGTGGCGCCGACGATGACCGGCAGCGCGACCGTGCGCGAGAGCAGGTTCGCCTGGTCGCGGGTGAAGCCGCCGCGCAGCGGGCCGCGGTGAGGGTGATCCCGTTGCGGGAGACGCCCGGCGCCAGCGCCGCGGCCTGGGCGACTCCGAGCGCGAGCCCGTCGACGGCGGTGGCGTCGCCGCGGTCCGCGCTCCTGTGGGCGGGTGTCGGCGGCCAGCATCGCCGCCGCTCCGGCGAGCAGTCCGGAGGCGATCGCCCGCGGCCCGCCGAGCCGCTGCTCGATCGGCCGCTCCAGCGTGTAGCCGACGATCGCCGCCGGCAGGAACGAGAGGGCGAGCAGCAGCGCCCGGCGGGCGTCGAACTCGCGCAGCTCGTCGCGGATCACCCGGCGCTGGCCGATCAGCAGCGCCGCCGCGGCGCCGGCGTGCAGCGCCACCTCGAAGCTCTTGCGCACCTCGGGGTCGATCGCCTCCCAGTCCCAGCCGGCGAGCCAGGGGACGAGCACGATGTGGGCGGAGCTGGAGACCGGCAGCAGCTCGGTCGGGCCCTGGACGATCCCGAGCGCGACCGCGCGCCGGCCGGGATCCCGACGCCGCTGCTCAAGCCCGGCGGGTGGCGGCCTCGGCGCGCGCCCTCGGGACCTCCGTCGCCCTCGTCGGGACCGCCCCGCGCCGGCGCTTGACCAGCCAGTAGACGATCGCCGCGACGATCGCCGCGACCACGAGGTAGTCGAGGTAATCGCCAGGTGGTCGCGCCACTTTTCCCAGTTGTCGCCGACCGCGCGGCCGATCAGGCCGAAGCCGAGGACCCAGGGGATCGAGCCGAGCGCGGTGAGCCAGGTGAAGCGCCAGAACGGCATCTTGCGCGACGCCCGCCGGCAGCGAGATGAAGGTGCGGACGATCGGCAGCATCCGGGCGAAGAAGACGGTCGCGTCGCCGTGGCGCTTGAACCAGCCGTCGACCCAGGCCAGCGTGCTTGGGCTGATGTGGATGAGCTTGTTCTTGCTCGAGCAGGTCGACCCGGCCGTAGTAGCCGACCGCGTAGGCGATCCAGGAGCCGACCATGTTGCCGAGGACGCCGGCGACGCAGATCCCGAACAGCGTCATGGTCGCCGGTCGAGACGTTGAAGCCGGCGAACAGCATCATCGCCTCGCTCGGGATCGGGATGCAGGCGCGATCCCGCCGCCATCAGGATGAAGACCCCGACGAGCGCCGGTGTCGTTGATGACGTTGACGCAGAAGTCGACGATCGAGTCGGTGATGGCGGCGGTAGCAGCAGCGGTTGAGCGGTCATCGGAAGATCCGGGATGGTTACAGGCCTGAGGCCCTAAACTCGACCGTCCAATGAGCCGGTTGAATCACCCGGTCTACCGCAACCGGGTCCTGCAGGTGGCGGCCGACGCGGTGCTCGTCGCGCTGGCCTTCTTCCTCGCCTTCCAGCTGCGCTTCCTCGACGAACCGCACGGCTGGCCGCACCGCTACCAGGTGCTGTTCTGCTCAGACGGTCGGCTTCGTCGTCGTCGGCAAGCTGGTCGTCTTCGCCGCTCTTCGGGCTCCACCAGAAGTGGTGGCGCTACGTCAGCGGCCGCGACCTCCTGCTGATCTTCCGCGCCGTCGCCGTCGCCAGCGCGATCCTGGTCGTCCGTCTTCGTCGTCGCCAAGCCCTTCGCCCACACCCTGCCGCGCTCGGTCGAGGTCACCGACTTCGTCCTGACGCTGCATGCTGATCGCCGGCGCCCGGCTGGCGGTGCGCGCTGATCGTCGAGCGGCCCGTCGCGCGGCGCCCGCGTGCCCAAGCACGAGGTGCTGGTGATCGGCGCCGGCTCCGGCGGCCAGATGGTCGTCCGCGAGCTGCAAGCTCAATCCCAACCTCGGCGCCACCGCGATCGGCTTCATCGACGACGACCCGCGCAAGCGCGGGATGCGGATGCTGGGGCCTGAAGGTGCTCGGCTCGACCGAGGAGATCGCCTCGATCCTCGACGAGACCGAGCCCGACGAGGTCGTGATCGCGATCCCCTCGGCGCCGGGAACGCTGCGCGGCAAGGTCGTCGCCGCCTGCCGCGAGCGCGAGATCCGCGGTCCGCACCCTGCCGACCGTCTTCGAGCTGCTGCGCGGCGGCGTCCAGCTCACCCAGCAGCTGCGCGAGGTGCAGGTCGAGGACGTGCTCGGCCGCGAGCCGATCGTCCGCGAGCTCGACCGCGTCGGCGCCTACCTGCACGACCGCATCGTCCTCGTCACCGGCGCCGGCGGCTCGATCGGCTCCGAGCTCTGCCGCCAGATCGCCCGGGTCAAGCCGCGGCTGCTGGTGATGCTCGACCACGCCGAGGACAACCTCTTCCAGATCGACCGCGAGATGATCGAGGAGTGCCACTTCACCCACGTCGAGTCGGTGCTCGCCGACTGCAAGGAGCCGCACCGGATGCTCGAGGTGATGCAGCGCTTCAAGCCCGACGTCGTCTTCCACGCCGCCGCCTACAAGCACGTGCCGCTGATGGAGGCCAACCCGCTCGAGGCGGTCCGCAACAACGTGATCGCGACCCGGATCACGGCCGAGACCGCCGCCGCCTCCAAGGTCGAGCGCTTCGTCCTGATCTCGACCGACAAGGCGGTCAACCCGAAGACGGTGATGGGCGCCTCGAAGGCGATGACCGAGTGGATCGTCGAGTCGGCCGGCCTCGCCCACCCCGGCACCCGCTTCGCCTCGGTCCGCTTCGGCAACGTGCTCGCCTCCTCGGGCAGCGTCGTGCCGATCTTCCGCGCCCAGATCGAGCGCGGCGGCCCGGTCACCGTCACCCACCCGGAGATGACCCGCTACTTCATGACGATCCCGGAGGCGGTCCAGCTGGTGATCCGCGCCGGCGACATCGGCGCCGGCAAGGGCGAGGTCTTCGTCCTCGACATGGGCGAGCCGGTGAAGATCGTCGACCTCGCCCACAACATGATCCGCCTCGCCGGCTACGAGCCCGAGCGCGACATCGCGGTCGAGTTCACCGAGCCGCGACCCGGCGAGAAGCTGCACGAGGAGCTGTTCGACGACGACGAGCAGCCGCAGCCGACGGCGGCGAGACGGATCAACCGCGCCGTGCGCCCGGCGCCGCTGGACCCCGAGTGGGTCGAGTCGACGCTGAACTCGCTGGAACAGCTGGTTCTGGCCGGCGACGAGGCTAACTTGGCGGAGCGAGTGGTGGAGTTGATCGCCTCACCGGGCGGCGACGCCGCGACAGTCGTCTACGACGAATAACCTCCCGCCGCAACTTGGTCCGGGTGATCGAACACATCGGCGCTTTCGCCGGCCTGGCCGCGTTTCTCGGCCTGGCCCTCCTAACGCTGCTCTCGTTCGCCCACGGCCGCGACATCCGCCGCCTGCGCGACTGGGCCGGCTCGGCGCCCGAGCGGGACGCCGAGCGCAAGGAGACGACCTCGACGATCGCCGCCCAGCGGGCGGAGGAGCTGCGGGCGCTGGAGCAGAGCCGCACCGCCGAGCACGAGGCGGTCAGCCACCGCGAGGAACGCCGCCGTCGGCGCGACGCGGGGGAACCGGAACTGACCCGCGGCGAGCGCTTTCGCGACAGCTTCTCGGGGTTCGGCGAACGCCTCGCCGAGCCGCGCTACCTGATCGCGATCTTCGTCGTGATGCTGGTGATCGTCGGCGGCGTCGCCTACGCGGTCCTCAGCGGCTCCGACGAAAGCGCCAGCGGCAAGGGCGGCAAGCAGGCGGCGGCGCAGACCAAGCCCGACGAAATCAAAGTGACCGTGCTCAACGGCACCGCCGTCCCCAACCTCGCCGCCAGCTACGGCAACAAGGTCGAGAGCAAGGGCTTCAAGCTCGGCGCGATCACCAACAGCAGCTCGAGCTACGCCGAAAGCGTCGTCATGTTCGTCCCCGGCCACAAGAGCGAAGCGAAGAAGGTCGCCAAGGAGCTGGGCATCGAGAAGCTGCAGGTGATGACCCCTGAAATCGAATCCGTCTCGGCTGGGGCCAACGTCACGGTGATCGTCGGCGAGGACAATGCCGCGGCGGCGGGCTAGGCGGGTCAACGGCGCTGTAATCGTCTTCGCGCTGCTCGTCCTCGCCACCGTCGCGGCCTTCGCCTGGGCGCAGCGGGTGAAGCGGGACCCGCTCGTCCTCGACAAGGTCACCTTCGTCCCCGCCCCGGTTCTGCACTCCAAGCATCGCCCGCACGGCTTCACTCCGAACGGGGACTGCCATTACGACAGCGAGCGGATTCGCTTCCGCGTCACCCGCTCCGACCACGCCACCGTCCAGGTCGTGAAGCCGAGCGGGCGCGTCGTCGTCACCCTCGCCCGCGACCGCTTCCTCAAGCGCTACCACTTCTTCACCTTCTACTGGGACGGTCGCCAGCGCGGCGGCGGCATCGCCCCGGCCGGGCGCTACAAGCTGCGGGTCAAGCTGCTCGGCCAGGAACGGACCCTCGTCCCGCCGGGCTCGATTCACCTGCATCACGCGCCGCCGCCAGCCGACCGCCTCGTGCGGCACCGGCGGGAGAAAGTCGCCTTGAGCGACATCCTCGCCGGCGCCGGTCTCCTCGCCGCCGCCGCGGCCTGCGCGGTCGCGATCCTGCTGCCCCCCGGTCGTGCCCGCTCGGCGGCGATGCTGCTGGCGCTGGCCCTCTTTCCGCTGCTGATCCTCGGCGACCAGTGGCACACCCAGCAGATCGTCGACCTGCGCCACAGCGGCGCCCGGATCGCGGCGCTGCTGGCGATCGGAGTGGTCGCGGTCGCCGCGCTCACCTACCTCTTCCGCCGCTGGCCGGTCCTGCTGCCGCTGGCGATCGTCGCCGCGCTGCCCTTCCGCGTCCCCCTCCACGCCGGCGGCGACACCGCGAACCTGTTGGTGCCGCTGTACCTGGTGATCGCCGGCGGTGTCCTCGCTGTTCTGCTGCGCGACTGGACGGCGGGCGCGCGAGAGGGGAGGCCGAGAACGGAGCCGGTTCGCCCCGCCCGCAGGCCTCCCCCTCCCGCGACACCCGGGAGCCGAGCCGCCGTCTGGCTGCCGCGGGTGCTCGCCGCGGTCGTCGTCCTCTACGGCCTGCAGACGCTGTACTCCGAGGACTTCTCGAAGGGCCTGCAGAACATGTGCTTCTTCCTCGTCCCGTTCACCGTCGCCTTCGCCCTCCTGCAGGACGTCGAGTGGGACAACCGGCTGCTGCGGCTGGTGCTGTACGTGATCGTGGCGGAGGCGCTCGCCTTCGTCTTGATCGGCGGCGTCGAGTACGCCAGCCGCAGCCTGTTCTGGAACGACGTGGTGATCCGCTCGAACGAATTCCACACCTACTTCCGGGTCAACTCGGTGTTCTGGGACCCCAACATCTACGGCCGCTACCTGGCGCTGGTCCTGGTGGTGGTCACCACGGCGCTGCTCTGGGCCAAGGCGCAGGCGCGACTTCTGGCTGCTGGCGGCGGCGATCCTCGTCCTCTGGATCGGCCTCGCGCTGACCTTCTCGCAGTCGAGCTTCATCGCCCTGCTGGCCGGGCTGGCGGTCCTCGCGGCGATCCGCTGGAGCTGGCGCTGGACGCTGGGCGCGGTCGCGATAGGGGTGGTCGGCGCGGCTCTGGTGATCGTCCTGATCGGCGGCTCGGGCAAGATCACCCCCAGCCGGATCAACGACGATCTCAGCGGCCGCGGCAACCTCGTCTCCGGGCGGGATCGACCTCTTCTCCGAACGCCCGATCTGGGGCTATGGCTCCGGCTCCTTCCAGCACGCCTACTCCGACCATCGCAAGAACAAGAACATCCCGGTCTCCGTCTCCCACACCGAGCCGATCACCGTCGCCGCCGAGCAGGGCCTGGTCGGCCTGGTCTTCTACGTCGCCCTGATCGTCGTCGCCCTCTGGGCGATGACCGCCGGCCTGCGGGGGCGACGAGCGGGCCGAGCCGCGGTGCTGGCCGCCTTCGTCGCCCTGCTCGTCCACACGATGTCCTACGCCGGCTTCTTCGAGGACCCGATCACCTGGGTGCTGCTCGCGATCGGCGCGGCGCTGGCCAGCACCCCGTTCGTCCCGGCCGCGGTCCGCGACTCCGCTTAGGCTCCTCCGGTGGCGGCTTCCTCGACCCCGCACGCCTGATGTCGGGATACCTGCGCCGCCTCGCGACGACCGGCGCCGCCTACACGGCGGCGAGCATCCTCTCGAAGCTGATCGCGGTCGCGCTGCTGCCGCTCTACACGCGCTACCTGACCCGGGCGGACTACGGCGCCGCCGAGGTGATGTTCGCCGCCGTCGTCTCGGCCAGCATCGTCGTCCGACTCGGGCTGATCGAGGCGATCCTCCGCTTCTACTACGCCGAGGACGAGGATCGCAACCGGGTCGTCTCCTCGACCTTCGCCGGGCTCTTCTGGCTGGCGACGATCGGCGCCCTCCTCGCGCTGCCGTTCGCCACCCCGATCGCCGAAGCGCTGCTCGACCCCAAGAAAGCGTCCGAAGTGGGACAGATGGCCGAGCTGGTGCGGATCTCGATCGGCGGCCTCTGGGTGCTGACGATGTTCGAATTCATGCTCACCCTCTTTCGGCTCGAGGAGCGCGCCCGGGCCTTCTTCGTGACGACGATCCTCAACGTCCTGGTCACGATCGGGCTAACCGTGGTGCTCGTCGTCGGCGCCGGAGAGGGCGCCCGCGGGCTGCTGGTCGGCAGCTACGCCAGCGGCGCCGCCTTCGTGCTGGGCCTGATCGTCTGGCAGTGGCGCCGACTCTCGCTGCGCTTCGACTCGCCAGCTGCTGCGGCGGCTGCTGCGCTTTGGCCTGCCGACGATGCCGGCCGAGGCCTCGCTCTACCTGCTCAACGTCGTCGATCGGGTCATCATCGTCCGCTACGCCGGTCTCGCCGAGGCCGGGCTCTACGCGCTGGCGGTCAAGTTCGCCCAGGGGGTCAACGTCCTCGTCCGCGGCTTCCAGCTCGCCTGGCCGCCGCTGGCGTACTCGATCCGCGACGACGACGAGGCCCGCCGCTTCTACGCCACCGTCGTCACCCTCTTCACCGCCGGTTGCGCCTTCGTCGTCACCGGAATGTGGCTGTTCTCCCGCTGGATCGTGCGGGCCTTGGCGGCGCCGAAATTCTTCGACTCCTACGAAGCGATCGGCCTGATCACGACCGCCGTCACCCTCTACGCGCTCTACATGGTGATGGTCGTGATCCTCGGCCGCACCCGGCGGACCGGCTTCAACTTCCCGGCCGCGATCGCCGCGCTGGTCACCAACGTCATCCTCAACCTGCTGCTGGTGCCGCCGCTGGGGATCGTCGGCGCCGCCCTTGCGCTGGTCGCCTCCTACCTCGTCGTGGTGGCGCTGATGTACGTCTTCACCCAGCGCCTCTTCCCGGTCCCCTACCAGTGGGGCCGCCTGGCTCGGGTGGTCCTCACCTCCGCGGTCCTGGTCGGGGTCGGGAGAACTGGTGATGCCGACCTCGGGCTTCGCCGGGCTGCTCGGCCGCGTCGCCCTCTTCGCCCTCTATCCCCTCGCCCTCTTCTTCAGCGGCTTCTTCACCCCCGGCGAGCGGGTCTGGCTGGCGAAGCTGCGCCACCCGGCCGAGGTCGTGGCCGGGATCGCAGCCCTACGTGCGCAGCCGAGCGCGGTCGACGGCCAGATCCCCGAGGTCTACGAGGCCGAGCGCATGGACGACGACGCCCGGCGCTGACGTCTCGACCCGGTCCCTGATGCTTTCGCCGCGGCTCGGGATGCAGCGCCTGGCGGGCGTGGGCCCGGTAGACCGCGGCGGGCTGACCGGGGATGAACGGTCGCGGCGAGGGCCCGCACCGCGTAGGTCCAGGCGGTGAGCACGCGGACCGCGAAGGCCGCGCCCGGCCGAGTGGTGCTTGCGCATGTAGAGGTCGCGATTGCGGTGGAATTCGACGATCCGCGGCAGACCGGCGGCGAGGTCGGTCGAGAGCTGGTCGTGGTGGACCGCCGTCGCGTCGGGGACGAAGAGCGAGTGCCAGCCGGCGTCGGCGAGGCGCTTGGCGAAGTCGCACTCGTCGTAGTAGACGAAGAAGGCGGGGTCGAGGTAGCCGACCGCGGTCGCGGCCTCGCGGCGGACCAGCAGCGCGCTCGACTGCGCCCACTCGACCCTGCGGGTCTCCCAACCGGTGCTCTGGACGGTGAACCGGCGGTGCAGGAAGAGGGCTCCCGCGAGGGCGGTGCCGACCCCCGGGAAGCGCCAGGCGCAGGGCACCAGGTTTTCGGCGGAGTCGAGCAGCCGCGGCCCGGCCGCCGCCGCCCGGTGGTCGCCGTCCAGCGCCGCGACGAGCGCCGCCACGGCGCCCGAGCGGATCTCCGAGTCCTCGTTCAGCAGCAGGCAGTAGCGGCCCTTCGCCTGCTTCAACAGGGTCGAGTCGTTCTCCGCCTTGCCGGTCCGCTGCTCGAGGGCGAAGAGGCGGATCTCGCCGCCCAGCGCCCGCACCGCCTCGGCCGAGCCGTCGGTCGAGGCGTTGTCGAGGACGAGGATCTCGTGCTCGATCCCGTCCGGGTGCGTCGCCTCGATCGCCGCCAGGCAGGCGAGCAGGTACTCGCGGCCGTCGGTGTTCACGACGCAGTAGGAGAGCGTGGGTGCCAAGCAGGTCACGATAATCGGCCTGATCCGATGAGCTCAACACACCGCCACGCGATGAAAGTCCAGCTGGTCGACCCGTCGGCCTTCACGCCGCCCTACGACCGCGCCCTCGCCGCGGCGCTGGCCCGCGGCGGCGCCGAGGTCGAGCTGCTCACCACCCGCTTCCTCTACGGCGCGGTGCCGCCGGCCGAGGGCTACCTGGTCGACGAGCGGTTCTACCGCCGCAGCGCCGCGCGCGGGCTCGAAGCCTTCGGCCGCCTCCCCTTCAAGGCCGCCGAGCACCTGCCGGACATGCTGCGCTTTCGCCGCGACGCCGAGCGCCGACGTCGTCCACTACCAGTGGCTGACCGCCCCGACCTTCGACCCCTGGCTGCTGCCGCCGCTGCGGCCGCGGGTGATGACCGCCCACTACATCCTGCCGCCGCGCCCGAGCCGCCGCCAGGCCGCCGCCGCCCGCCGCGTCTTCGGCCGCATGGACGCCGTCGTCGCCCACTCCGAGCACGGCGCCGCCCGCCTGCGCGACGAGGTCGGCCTCGACCCCGAGCGCGTTCGGGTCATCCCCCACGGCGCCTTCGACTACCTCACCCGGCTGCCGGAGGAGAAGCCGTTGCCGGTCGAGCTCGAGGGCGCCGAGGGCCCGGTGATCCTCTCCTTCGGCCTGCTGCGCCCCTACAAGGGAATCGAGAACCTGATCGAGGCCTTCCGCCGTCTGCGCGGCGCCGAGCTCTGGATCGTCGGCAACCCGCGGATGGACGTCGAGCCGCTGCGCCGCGCTCGCCGCCGCAGGCCGGCGGCCGCGTCCGCTTCGTCACCCGCTTCGTCGAGGACGCCGAGATCCCGGCGATCTTCCGCGCCGCCGACCTGATCGCCCTGCCCTACCTCGACGCCGAGCACTCCGGCGTCCTCTACACCGGCCTCGCCTTCGGCAAGCCGCTGGTCCTCAGCTCGGTCGGCGGCTTCCCCGAGGTCGCCGATGCCGGCGCCGCGCGCCTGGTCGAGCCGGGCGACGCCGCCGCGCTCGCCGCGGCGCTGGAGGAGCTGACCGGCGACGAGGCCGCCCGCGCCGAGCTCGCCGCCGCCGCCCGCGCCGCCGCCGCCGGCCCCTTCTCCTGGGACGAGGCCGCCCGCCGCACCCTCGACCTCTACCGCGAGCTGATCGAGGCGCGCGCATGAGCACCGTCGCCGCGCTCCTCTTCTGGATCTGCTCGGCCCTGATCGTCTACACCCACGTCGGCTACCCGCTGGTGCTGATGGCGCTGGTGCGTCTGCGCGGCCGGCCGGTTGGGGAGAGGACCGGCATCGCCGCCCCGGCAGCCGGGGCGGATCCACATCTGGCGCTCTCCGACCCGAGCGAGCGGAGCAGATGCCGACTGTCTCCCTGATCGTCCCCGCCTACGACGAGGAGGAGGTGATCGCGGCCAAGGTCGCCAACGCCCTCGCCCTCGACTACCCGCGCGAGCGGCTGCAGCTGATCGTCGCCTCCGACGGCTCCGCCGACGCCACCGCCGAGCGCGCCCGCGAGGCCGGCGCCGACCTCGTGCTCGAGCTCGCTCCCGGCGGCAAGGTCGCCGCGCTCAACGCCGCCGCCGAGCAGGCGACCGGTGAGCTGCTCGCCTTCTCCGACGCCAACAGCGTCTGGGCGCCGGACGCGCTGCGGCGCCTGATCGCGCCCTTCGCCGACCCCGGCGTCGGCTACGTCTGCGGCCAGGTCCGCTTCACCGACGCCGGCGGCGACAACCTCGAGGGCGTCTACTGGCGCTACGAGATGGCGGTGCGGGAGATGGAGTCGGCGCTGGCCGGGGTCACCGCCGGCAACGGCGCCATCTACGCGGTCCGCCGCGACGCCTACCTGCCGCTTGCCCCCGTCGGGCAGCCACGACCTCAGCTTCCCCTTCGAGCTGGCCAAGCGCGGCCTGCGCTCGCTCTACGCGCCCTCGGCGCGGGCCGAGGAGAAGATGGTCCCGACCCTGGAGGGAGAGTTCGCCCGCAAGCGGCGGATGATGGTCGGGCTCTGGGACATCGTCGTCGGCGAAGGGATGATCTCCCCCCGCGGCTACTCGCCGCTCTTCGCCTTCGAGCTCGCCTCGCACCGGCTGCTGCGCTACCTCAGCCCGCTGCTTCACGTCGTCGTCTTCGTCGCCAACCTGCTCCTGCTCGGCGACGGCTGGTTCTACTGGCTGACCCTGCTCGTCCAGCTGGCGCTGGTCGGCGCGGCGCTGGTCGGCCGCGACTCGGACTCGCTGGCGCTGCGGATCGCCCGCTACTACGTGATGACGACCGCCTCGATCGCCGCCGGCCTCTGGGACCGCTGGCGCCACGGCGCCTCGGCGGCGCTGGGAGAAGGCCGAGGGGACCCGCTGATGCCGCGCGCCGCTCGACCTCCTGATCGCCGCCCTCGCCCTCGTCGTCCTCTCGCCCTTCCTGCTCGCCGCGGCGATCGCGATCAAGCTCGGCAGCCGCGGCCCGGTCATCTACCGCCAGCGCCGCGTCGGCCGCGGCGATCGCGAGTTCGAGATGCTGGAAGCTGCGGACGATGGTCGCAGGGCTCGGACCCGGTCGGGGTCGGGACGATCGTCACCCGCGACGACCCGCGGGTGACCGGCGCCGGCCGCTTCCTGCGCCGCACCTCGCTCGACGAGGTCCCGAACCTGGTCAACGTCCTGCGCGGCGAGATGGCGATCGTCGGCCCCCGCCCGACCATCCCCGCCCAGGTCGACGACTACACGCCGCGCCAGCGCCGCCGCCACGAGGTGCTGCCGGGGATCACCGGCTGGGCCCAGGTCCAGGGCCGCGCCGGCATCCCCTGGGACGAGCGGATCGAGCTCGACGTCTGGTACGTCGACCACCGCAGCCGCCGCCCTCGACGCCCGCATCCTCGCCAAGACCGTCTGGCTCGTGATCAGCGGCCAGGGCCTCGCCCCCGACTGACCGCCGATGGGCCGATTTGTCGTCGATAACACGACAAATCGTCCCGTCGGCCCTCGGATAGGGTTTGCGGCGTGAGCGAGAGGCCAGAGGTGAGCTTGCGGCGCTTCGAGGCGGGCGACGCGCCGGCGGTGCACCGCTGGTTCAACAACCCGGCGGCGACCGCCTCGCTGATGGAGCAGCGCGACGGCTTCTCGCTCGAGCAGGCCGAGGGCTGGGCGCGGCGGGCGATGGACGACTCCGGCGAGGACCGCAAGTTCGCGATCGTCGTCGAGGGCTACGAGGAGCCGGTCGGCTTCACCGCGCTCTACGGGCTCTTCCGCCAGACCGCGCCGGAGCTGGGGGCGCTGATCGGCGACGACGTCCGCGGCAAGGGCGTCGGCCGCCGCGCCGAGGCGCTGACGATCGCCAAGGCCTTCGACGAGTACGGCGCCCACCGCGTCTACGGCCGCATCCCCGCCCGCAACGAGATCGCCAAGAAGACCGTCGCCAGCCTCGGCTGGGTGTACGAGGGGACGATGCGCGCCCACCTGCGCCGCGACGACGCGCCGGCCGACGACTGCGAGGTCTGGGGCGTCCTCCCCGACGAGTTCCGCGCCGCCGCCGCGGACCTGCTCGGGTGAGCGGGCCGAGCGCCAGGGCCGAGCTGATCGAGGACCGCGGCGAAGCCGCGGCTGGAGACGACTTCTTCCGCTCGCGCCCGTTCCTCGAGGCCGAGGGCGTGACCCACACGCTGCGGATCGAGGGCGACGAGGGCGAGCTGCTGGCGCCGCTGATCGTCCGTCCGATCGGCGACGGCCCCGAGCGCGACGCGATCTCGCCCTACGGCTACCCCGGCCTCGCCCTCCCCGCTCGAGGTCGCACTTCTTCCCGGTATGCGGGAACAACTGCGACCTCGGCGGGACGCCGCCCTCGACCCGGCGGCGATCGACTTCTCGGCCACCGGCCTGGTCAGCGTCTTCCTCCGCCACCGGCTCGAGCGGTCCGCCGCTCGCCGGCGCCAGCCGAGCGCAACGTCGTCCAGGTCGCCGACCCGGCGCTGGCCGCCGAAGAGCCGGCCCAGCGACCGCCGCCAGGTCCGCCGCAACCTCGAGGCCGGCTACGAGCTCGCGCTCGTCCCCGGCGCCGAGACGACCGCCGGCCAGCGCGCCGGCTTCCTCGACCTCTACGAGCAGACGATGCGCCGCACCGACGCCGCCGCGCACTACTTCTTCGGCGCCGCCTACTTCGATCGCGTGCTCGAAGCCGAGCGCACCTGGCTCGCCCTCGCCCTCGCTCCCGGCGGCGAGCTCGCCGCCGCCTCGATCGCCGCCGTCAGCGACGGCTACCTCCACTACTACCTCAGCGGCAGCGCCGACTCGCACCTGCGCGACTCGCCGATGAAGAACGTCCTCGCCCGCCTCGTCGAGCACTCCGCCGAGCTCGCCCTGCCGCTCAACCTCGGCGGCGGCATCGCCCCCGGCGACGCCCTGGAGGAATTCAAGCGCGGCTTCGCCAACCGCGAACAGCCCTGGCAGACCTCCGAGCTGATCTGCGACCCCGAGAGGTACGAGCTCCTCAGCGCCGGCCGCGACGCGGGCGCCTTCTTCCCCGCCTACCGGGCCTGACCGGCTACGGCGCCCGGTCGGAGCTCTATTCGGCCGGTTCGGCCGGAGTCGGTCCGGTGAAGACGAACGCGTGCACCGGCTCGCCGCCGTATTTGCCCCAGGTTTCCTTGCCGAAGGCGCGGATCGCGTCGAGCGTGCTCGACCCCTTGTAGGTGGGGCAGGCGAGCATGTTGGTCCAGGTGGTCGCGGCCACCTCGTAGGGCATCTTGTCGTTGGGGAAGAGCAGCGTCGCCCCGTACATCGTGTCGTAGAGGCCCTTCAGTTCCAGCTGCTCTTTTTCGGGCAGGTCGGGCGCGTACTGGATCTCCATCCGGCCGTGCTCGAGCGAGTGGACGAAGTCGATTTCCGCCGGCGTTTCGGTGTAGGCGCCGTCGGCCTGCTGGTAGGGCGGTTCGACGTGCGCGCCGGAGGTCGGCGGG
This sequence comes from uncultured Solirubrobacterales bacterium, assembly GCA_963739875.1. Classification (GTDB taxonomy): domain Bacteria; phylum Actinomycetota; class Thermoleophilia; order Solirubrobacterales; family 70-9; genus VAYN01. The sequence goes on along the minus strand of CAVUCD010000004.1, from coordinate 255,152 downwards.
TTGGTTTCGTAGTCGGGCGTCGGCGACCCCGGCGGGATGTGTTCGTGACCCTCGTCCCTGAGGTGCAGCCGCAGCCTGCAGCCGGCCTGCTTGGCGGCGGTCTGCAGGTCGCTCACCTTCACCGGCGGCGGCGCGATGCCTTCCCGTTCGTCGGGTTCGACCCCGTTGGTCGAGCCGTAGGAGAGGTTGAGGTTGATGTGGGCTTCGCCACCGCCCGTTGCCACCGCCGCCGCTGGCGAGGACGATCACGACCGCGGCGACCGCGAGCACCACGACAGCGCCGACGGCGTAGGCGATGGTCAGCCGTTTGCGGTCCGAGCTCGAATCTTTCGCTTCCTTTTCGAGCCGCCGCTGGCGCAGCGCTTCCCTCTCTTCTTTCCGTGTCGCCATCGCTGGCCGCGGAGCTTAGTCAGCGCTGCCGCTGAGGGCCCCGGCGTCGCCACGGGTTCGCTCCCACGGTCGCGAGGCCCGCAGCGCGCCCAGCACCGCGCGGGTCGCCGGCGCTCGGTTGAGAGCGTAGAAGTGGATGCCGGGAGCGCCGGCGATCAGCAGCTCGGCGCACTGCTGCGCGGCGTAGGCGATGCCGAGCTCGAACTCCCGCTCGGGGTCGCCGCCGGCGGCTTCGAAGGCCGCTTCGAGCGGCGCCGGGATCGTCGCGTCGCAGAGGTCGCAGATCCGTTTCGTCTGGGCGAAGCTGGCGACCGGGATCACTCCGGCCAGGATCGGCACCTCGATCCCGCGCGCCCGCGCCGCCCGCACGAAGTCGAAGTAGACCTGGTTGTCGAAGAAGAGCTGGGTGATCAGGAAGCCGGCGCCGGAGTCGACCTTCGTCTTCAGGTAGGAGAGGTCGGTCTCGAGGTCCGGCGCCTCGGGGTGCACCTCGGGGAAGCAGGCGCCGCCGATCGCGAAGTCCCAGCCGGCGGAGATGAAGGCGGCCAGCTCGGCGGCGCTGCCGAGCCCGCCCTCGACCTGGACGAAGTCCCCCTCTCCGCGCGGCGGGTCGCCGCGCAGCGCGAAGACGTTCTCGATCCCGGCCGCGGCGATCAGGTCCAGGGTCGCCGCCAAGCCCCTCGGTCCTCTCGCCGACGCAGCTGAGATGGGCCATCGTCTCGAAGCCGAAGTCGTCCTTCAGCGCCTTGGTGATCTCGACCGTGCCGTCGCGGGTGCCGCCGCCGGCGCCGTAGGTGACCGAGACGAAGTCGGGCTCCAGGTGCTCGAGCGCTCGCGCCGTCGCGTAGAGCTGCTCGGTCGCCTCCGCCGTCTTCGGCGGGAAGAACTCGACCGAGAAGGTCGGCTGCCGGCTGGCGATGATCTCGTCGATGCGCATCCGCGAGCAGGGTAGCCGACGCGCCGGCGACGCAGCGCGGAGGCTTCGCGCGGTCTGTCGATCGCGCGGCCTGGAAGTAGGCCTGGATGTCCTCGAGGTGCTTGCCCTTCGTCTCCGGGACGAACTTCCAGCAGAACCAGAGGGTGACGATCCCGATCGCCGCCGTAGATCCAGAAGGCGCCGGTGCGACCGGCGGCTTCGATCAGCAGCAGGAAGGTCAGCGAGACGATGAAGTTGAAGGTCCAGTTCGCCATCGTTCCGAGGCCGGCGGCCTTGCTGCGCACGGTGAGCGGGTAGATCTCGGCGTTGAGCAGCCAGAAGATCGGCCCGAGGCTGATCGCGAAGGAGGCGACGTAGGTCATCAGGCTGACGATCGCGACGACCGAGGCGATCGTGCTGCCGCCGCCGCCGATGAAGGCGGCGCCGAGGGCGAACAGCGAGATCACCATCCCGGAGACGCCGACCATCAGCAGCGTCCGCCGGCCGGCGCGGTCGAGCAGCCGCAGGGCGAGGACGGTGAAGCCGACGTTGATGACGCCGACCCCGACCGCGGCCAGGATCGAGCCCGCCGAGGAGTTGACGCCGGTGAATTCGACGATCGTCGGCGCGTAGTAGATGACCGTGTTGATCCCGGTCACCTGCTGCAGGATCGCCAGCCCGACGCCGACGAACAGCGCCGCTTTGACGACCGGCTGCAGCAGCTCGCTCCAGGCGCCCGGCTTGTCGTCGAGGCTCTCCTTGATCTCCTCCAGCTCCATGTCGATCGTGTCCGGGTCGTCGACGCGGATCTTCGCCAGCGTCGCCCGGGCCGCGAAGTCGTCGCCGGTCATCACCAGCCAGCGCGGGCTCTGCGGCATCCGCAGCATCCCGAAGGCCGAGCGCCAGCGCCGGCACGCAGCCGAGGCCGAGCATCCAGCGCCAGCCCTCGCTGGCGTTGAAGGCGAGGCCGACGAGGTAGGCGACGAGGATCCCGATCGTCACCGCCAGCTGGAAGAAGCTGACCAGGCGGCCGCGGCTCTCCGGCGGCGCCACCTCGGAGATGTAGACGGGGGCGGCGGCGGAGGCGAGCCCGATCGCGACGCCGATCACGATCCTGGCGACGACCAGGACCTCGACGCCGGGGGCGGCGGCGCTGGCCAGGGCGCCGACGATGAAGACGGCGGCGGCGATCAGGATCATCAGCCGCCGCCCGTAGGTGTCGGCGGCCGGCCCGGCGATCGCGGCGCCGCCGATCGCGCCGATCGGGACCGCGGCGACGACCAGGCCCTGGGCGAAGCTGCCGAGGTCGAAGTCCGCTTGATGAAGAGCAGGGCGCCGGCGATGATCCCGGTGTCGTAGCCGAACAGCAGGCCGCCGAGTCCCGCGATCGCAGCGGTCAGGACCACGTTGCGCCGCGCCCGCCGAGCGGACGCCTCAGATCCCTGGCTCATCCCGGCGCAGACCGTATACCGGCGCGCGGCGCGAGCGCGAGCGCCACCCCCTCGGGCTTGAGACGCTTTGCCCGGATTTTGCGGAAACGTGAACGGCGGACCCCTGGCGCGGCGGCGATGGAGGCGCTAACTTCGCCTTGCGACCGGGAGAGACCGGTTCCCGCGGAAGCCAAGCGGGGGGCGGTCTCAGAAGGTGGCGTGACGAGCTTCTAAGCGCGAAGGCTACGCGCGAGGCAGGCAACCGAGCGTCATCACCGGTCGTTTTTTCGTGCGCCGAACGCGTCCGAGCCGCCGCCTAGCGTTGCCACTGGCCGTGGGAGACCTGCCCTCCCCAGCCGGCGACCGGGGCGTATCGCATCGGGAGCCGGGCGTCGCCGGCGAACCCCGTGAGCCTTGCCGCCGATTAGCCCGCCCGCTCCCACCTACTCAAAGCAGCCGGCGCTTGCCGGCGATGCCGCTCGTGCGAGGATGGATTCGATGAACGGCGAGGTTCGCTACGAGCGAGTCGGGAACGCGGCGGTGCTGACGATCGACCGTCCCCGAGCGCCGCAACGCGGTCGACGCCGCCACCGCCCGCTCGCTGCGCGCGCGGCTTCGACGACTTCGAGGCCGACGAGGGGGCTCGCGTCCTCGTCCTCACCGGCGCCGGCGGCGAGGCGTTCTGCGCCGGCGCCGACCTCAAGGCGCTCGATCTCGACGTCGACGACCCCGCCGGCCCCGAGGGGCTTCACCCGCCTCACCCCTTCGAAGCCGGCGATCGCCGCGATCGACGGGCTGGTGCCTGGCCGGCGGCCTCGAGCTCGCCCTCTGGTGCGACCTGCGGATCGCCACCCCGAGCTCCACCTTCGGCTTCTTCGAGCGCCGCTGGGGGGTGCCGCTGGTCGACGGCGGCACCCAGCGCCTGCCGCGCATCGTCGGCCTCGGCCGGGCGATGGAGCTGATCCTCACCGGCCGCCCCGTCGACGCCGACGAGGCCCACCGGATCGGCCTCGTCAACCAGGTTGTGCGCCGCCGGCGGGCACCTCGAGTCGGCGCTCGAGCTGGCCGAGCGGATCGCCGCCTTCCCCCAGGAGACGATGCTCGCCGACCGCCGCGCCGCGATCGAGGGCTTCGGCCTGCCGCTCGCCGACGGGCTCGCGCTCGAGCACCGCCTCGGCCGCGAGACGCTCGAGGTCGCCGTTCGCGGCGCCGCCCGCTTCGCCGCCGGCGAGGGTCGCCACGGCGAGGGGGTCTGAGCCGGGCCTGACTCAGCGGTCGATGGCGCTCGGCTCGCCGCGAGCGCCTCCAGCCCTCCGACGCGCATCTCGCGCCGCGCGCCGCCTCGGCGCCCGAAGTAGGGCAGCACGGCGACGTACATCGAACTCGCGGCAGCAGCTGCGCGCGAAGCCGCCGTCGCTCGCCCGCCGCGAGGCGCGAAGTGGAGCACCATGTGGATCCCCGACGGCGATCGCCTCGGGCGCGATCGGCGGCGGCCGGCTCCGCGCGTGTCGCTCGCCGAGCCGCGGTCGAGGAAGTCGCGCGGCTCGCCGCATCGCCGCCGCGCGCTTGGCCAGCGCCGCCGGACCCGCCGGGTGGACCTCGACGATCAGCGCCCGGCCGACGTCCGGTTCGGCGTCGAGGAAGTCGAGCAGCGCTCCCAGTCCGGCCCGCAGCTGCTCGCGCCAGCTCGTCCTCGCTCGCGGCGGCCGCGCGCATCCCGGCTTCGACCCGTTCCAACGCCGGCGTCGTAGGCCTGCAGGTAGCAGTCCTCCTTGTCGGCGAAGTCGTCGTAGAAGGCCTGCCGGTAGAGCCCGGTCGCGGTCCAGCACGGTGCGAACCGAGGTGCCCTCGTAGCCCTCCGTGCCGACCGCCTCGAGCATGCCGTCGAGGATCCGTTGCCGCTTCGATGGGTTCACAAGGGTGCCGGGGCCCGGTCGCTCCGGAAGCCCGGAGGTTCGATTAGAAATGATGCCGTGTAAGTTCAGGGAACCTTATTGGTATTCCACCAGATCGGTCTGGGTTTAGCCGGACTTCGGCTCAGGTACCCTGGCGTTCGTGGCCCAACGCACCTCGCCGACGCGACCCCGCCCGGGTCGCCAGCAGCTCTCCCGCGAGTTCATCGCCCAGCACCAGCGGGCGCGGATCATCGCCGCGCTTGCCGAGGAGACCGTCGGCCAGGGGCTACCGCGCCGTCACCGTCGCCGACATCGTGCGCCGGGCCGGCATCGCCCGCAACACCTTCTACGAGAACTTCTCCTCGAAGGAGGACTGCTTCCTCGCCGCCCAGGACTACGCGGTCGCCGAGGCGCTGCGGCGAGTCGTCGAGGCGGCCTCCGAGGTCGAGAGCTGGCAGGCCCGGGTCGACGCCGGCCTCGCCGCCTTCCTCGACTCCGTCGCCAGCGAGCCCGCCCTGGCCCGGACCTGCATCGTCGAGGCGCTTTCGGCCGGTCCCGCCGCGCGGGCCCGCTACGAGGAGTCGCTGCAGGCCTTCATCCCGCTCTTCCGCATCGGCCGCAAGGTCTCCCCGCACGGCGAGGAGCTGCCGGCGACGCTCGAGGAAACGATCATCGGCGGCATCTTCTGGATCATCTACCAGCGGATCATCCTCGGCGAGACGGAGCAGATCGAGGAGCTGCTCCCCGAGCTGGTCGAGTTCGCCCTGACCCCGTACATCGGTGCCGAGGCGGCGAAGCGAGCCTCCGGCTGAGGCTCGGCAGCTCGGCCGCGGCTCGAATTTACCCGACCGGTATCGTCGCTCTGTGGCCGTGGATCCCGCCGATACCCCCGTCGAGTCGATCCCCGACTATCCGCCCGAGCTGGCTCGCCTGCCCCCCGGACGGCACGGCCTGCCGCGCGAGTTCGTCGTCCACAACCAGCGCGAGCGGCTGATCGCCGGGCTGGCCGAGGCGATCGCCGAGAACGGCTACGCCGGCACCACGATCGGCCACATCACCCGCCACGCGGCGGTCTCGCGGCGCACCTTCTACGAGCACTTCGCCAGCAAGGACGAGTGCTTCGTCGCCGCCTACGACACGGTCATGGAGGAGCTGCGCGAGCGGGTCAGCGCCGCCTTCGACGAGCGAGGAGCGACTGGCCCCACGCGGTTCGCGCCGGAATCGCCGCGATGCTCGGCTTCCTCGCCGCCGAGCCCAACCTGGCCCGCCTCTGCATGGTCGAGGCGCTGGTCGCCGGCCCGGTCGTCGTCGAGCGCTACGACGCCGCGATCCAGAGCCTCGTCCCCTACTTCAAAGCCGGCCGCGAGGGTCGTCTCCCCGGAGGTCCTCTCGCGCCTCTCGCCGACCACCGAGGAGGCGTTGGTCGGCGGCATGGTCTCGCTGATCTCTCGCCGCATCATCGCCGGCAAGACCGCCGAGCTGGAGGCCCTCCTCCCCGATCTGGTCGAGTTCACCCTGACGCCGTACATCGGCAGCGCCGACGCCGTCAAGGTCGCCCGCGAAAGCTAGGAGTTGGCGGTGGGGGTTGGCGAGGAGGGGTTGGGTAGGCCCTCTCCGGCGCGAACAGCGGGAGGCTTGGAGAGGACCTACCCAACCCCTCCCCACGAAGCTCCACCCCGCTCCCAAGGTAGGCAGCTTCCGAGATTGGGAAAGCTTGCAGAGAGTTCCAGGGAAGCTCCCGAACCTAGGGCGAGCTTCGAACCACTCGAACGAGACGTCATCGGTCGGGAGGTCGGGTGCCCTTCACGTTTTGCGCCGCTGCAAGAGAGTCTCGACGGCCGCAGCGATCCAGCCAGTCAGGCGAGTGAGGAGGGCACCCGACCCCCCGACCGACGGCGCGCTCCAGGAAGAGCCCGACTCCGCCCTTGACTTTGTCCGGCCGATATACGAACGTATGTTCGTATGGAGATCGCCTGCGTCATCGACAGTCGCCTGGCGTCTCCCGCGCGCCCGGGTCGTTCCGGGGGGCTCCGGCCCGGGCGCGCAGCTCTTGCCGACCCGGTGGCGGCGGCGGAGGCGACCGAGGCGATGGTGCGGCGGCTGGAGGCGATCGGCGCCGCGGTCGAGTCCGAGCGGCCCGGGGAGGCCTTCTTCGCGGTCGACGGTCTGCGGGGGATCTACGGCGGCGATAGCGCCGGGGTCCTGCGGGCGGCGCGGGCGGCGGTTGGGCCGGGGCCACGGATCGGGAGCGCGCCGAACCGCTTCGCCGCCTTCGCCGCCGCCTGGGAGGGGGTCGTCGGTGCCGGAGTCCGATCTGCAGGTCTTCCTGGCACCGCTCTCGCCCTCGCTCCTGGCACCGCGGCTGGAGGCGCGCGAGCGCGAGGTCGAGGACCTGCTCGTCGTCTTCGAGCGGCTTGGGATCGAGACGCTGCAGGCGCTCTCGCGGATCTCGGCCGATCGGGTCGCCGACCGCTTCGGCCCGCTCGGCCTGCGGGCGCGGCGACTCGCTCGCGGCGAGGACGAGCCGCTGCGCCCGCGCCCGCCGCACGAGGAGCTGGTCGAGCAGATCGAGCTGCCGGAGGGGACCGCCGGGCGCCAGCTCGAGCGCGCCCTGGAGCTGCTGATCGACCGCCTGCTGGCCGCTCCCCAGCGCCACGGCAGGACCCTGCTCGGCCTGCGCTTCGGAGCGCTGCTCAGCGCCGGCGGCAGCTGGAGCGTCGAGCAGGGTCTGGGCCGGCCGACCGCCTCGGCGCGGACCCTGCGCTCGCTGCTGGCGCCGCGGCTGGAGGCGCTGCCGGGCCCGGCGGCGGCGCTGCGGCTGCGGGCGCTCGGCCTGGGCCCGCCGGCCGCCGACCAGATCGAGCTCGCGGTCGGCGGCGAGGAGCCGCGCCGGCGCCGTCTGGGGGCAGCGGTGAGGGAGGTCCGCGCGGTCCAGGGCGCCGAGGCGCTGCTGAAGATCCTCCCGGTCGACCCCGCCTCGCGGGTGCCCGAGCGCTGGGCGATGCTGACTCCCTTCCCCGAGCTGTAGCGAGGGTGGTGCGATGACCCCGGGACTGCGGCGTCTCTACGCGCCCGAGCCGGTCGTGGTGCGGACCGACCCCGGCGGCCCGCCGCGCCTGGTGGGCGAGGTCGGCGTCGAGGCGGTCCGCGAGGAGTGGGTGATCGACGATCGCTGGTGGATCCCCGAGAAGCTCCAGCGCCACTACTTCGAGCTGGCGCTCGCCAACGGCCGCGCCGTGGTCGTCTTTCGCTGCGCCGGCAGCGGGCGCTGGTACCGGCAGCGGGCCTGATGCCCGCGGCCGCTCCTTATATAGAGCTGCACGCCCACTCGGCCTTCTCCTTCCTCGACGGCGCCTCGACCCCGGCGGAGCTGGCCACCGCGGCGGCCGGCCTCGGCTACCCGGCCCTCGCCCTCACCGACCACGACGGCATCTGGGGCTCGCGCGAGTTCGCCGAGGCGTGCAAGGGACGGGCCGCTGCGGGCGATCACCGGCGCCGAGCTGACGGTGGCGCTCTCCGCCGATGGGGAGGCGTTTGCGCATCTCACCCTGCTGGTCGAGGACGCGAGCGGCTATCGCAACCTCTGCCGGCTGCTGACCGCCGCCCACTCCCACACGCGCGACGATCCCGGCCGCGCCGCCGGGCAGCCGTGGGCGACCCTCGAGCAGCTGGAGGAGCACGCCGAGGGGCTCGTCTGCCTCTCCGGCTGCGCTCGCGACGGGGCGCTGGCGGGGGCCTGGGAGCGGGGAGACACGGCGCGGGGCGAGCGGCTCGGCCGGCGCCTGCGCGATGCCTTCGGGCGCGAGCGCTTCCGGGTCGAGCTGCAGCGCCCCTACTGGCGCCACGACCGCGCCCGCAACCGCTGGCTCACCCTGCTCGCCTCCCGCCTCGGCGTTCCCTGCGTCGCGACCGGCAACGTCCACTCCCACAGCCGCCGCCGCGCCCGGCTCCAGGACGCCTTCGTCGCCGTCGGGCTGGGTCAGACGCTGGAGGAGTCCGAGCCGCGCCGCCGCGGCAACCGCAGCTCGGCGCTGGTCTCGCCGCAGGAGATGGCCGCCCGCTTCGCCGAGCACCCCGAGGCGGTGGCCGAGACCGTGCGCCTGGCCGAGCGCCTTCGCTTCGACCTGACCAAGGAGCTCGGCTACCGCTACCCCGAGGAGGACGACGCCGACTTCGAGCTCGCCGAGCTCTGCCGACATCGGCTGATCGACCGCTACGCCGGCCGCAAGAGTCGCGGGAGACGCGGAAGGTCGCCTCGACCAGGAGCTGGCGACGATCCGCCACCTCGGCCTCTCCGGCTTCTTCCTCCTCCACCACGAGCTGCTGGAGCTGGCCCGCGACGTCGCGGTCGAGGTTCGCGGCCCTTCCTCGGCTCGGGCGATCCTGCCGCCGGGCCGCGGCCGGGGCTCCAGCGTCAGCTCGATCGTCTGCTACCTGACCGGCCTCTCCCACATCGACCCGATCGAGAAGCGGCTCTTCTCCGGCCGCTTCCTCAACGACGAATCGCAGACGCTGCCCGACATCGACATCGACTTCCCCCGCGACATCCGCGAGGTGCTGATCCCCCGCGTCCACGAGGTCTACGGTGCCGACCGCTCGGCCCTCGTCGCCGCCTTCCCGACCTACCGGCCGCGCGGCGTCGTCCGCGACCTCGGCAAGGCGCTGGGGCTGCCGCCGGCGGAGATCGAGAAGGTGGCGGCGACGACCGGATTCCACGAGTCGGCGGGGGAAATGGAGCAGGACGTGATTGCCGCGATCGGGCCCGAGCGCGCCGCCGCGCCGCGCTGGAAGGCGCTGCTCTGGCTCTGCGACGACGCGCTCGGGCTGCCGCGCAACGCCTCCCAGCACTCCGGCGGGATGGTGATCTCGACCGAGCCGCTGATCGACGTCTGCCCGATCGTGCCGGCGGCGATGGAGGGACGCCAGATCGTCCAGTGGGACAAGGACTCCTGCTCGGACGCGGGCCTGCTGAAGATCGACCTGCTGGGGCTGGGGATGCTCTCCGCGGTCGAGCGCTGCGTCGACGAAGTCGCGGTGACGCGGGAAGAGGAGCTCGACCTCTCGCGGATAGCGATGGACGACGAGAAGACCTACGAGTCGATCCGCGCCGCCGAGACCACCGGCGTCTTCCAGATCGAGAGCCGGGCGCAGATGCAGATGCTGCCGCGCACGCGGCCGCAGAACCTCGACGACCTCACCGTGCAGGTGGCGCTGGTCCGGCCCGGCCCGATCCAGGGCGGCGCCGTCCATCCGTACATAGAGCGCCGCAAGCTGCAGCGGCAGTGCGAAGCGCGAGGGCCGCGAGTACGAGATCCCCTACGAGCACGAGTCGCTCGAGCGTGCGTTGAAGGAGACGCTCGGCACGATCGTCTACCAGGAGCAGGTGCTCGAGGTGGCGATCGACTTCGCCGGTTTCAAGCACGCCGAAGCCGAGCAGCTGCGGCGGGCGATGAGCCGCAAGCGCTCCCAGCAGGCGATCGAGGAGCACCATCGCAACTTCTCGCCGGCGCCGAGCGGCGAACACGGGGTCCCGAAGGAGCTGGCCGAACGCGATCTGGGAGCAGATCCAGGGCTTCGCCGGCTTCGGCTTCCCGAAGGCGCACTCGGCCGCCTTCGGGCTGCTCGCCTACCAGTCGGCCTGGCTGCGCGTCCACCGCGGCCCGGAGTTCCTCTGCGCGCTGCTGAACGAGCAGCCGATGGGCTTCTACCCGCCCGACGCGCTCGTCCAGGAGGCCCAGCCGCCGCCAGATCCGGATCGCCGCCGCCGACGCCAACCGCAGCCGCGTCCTCTGCCACGTCGAACCGCCGCCGACGGGACGATTTGTCGTCTATGGGACAGGAAATCGGCCCATCGGCTGGCGGATCTGGTGGTGCGGATCGGGCTTGGCTACGTCAAGGGGGTGCGGGAGGAGGAGATGGAGGCGCTGGTGGCCGAGCGCGAGCGCGGCGGGCCCTACGCGGGGATCGCCGAGCTGGCCTCGCGCTCCGGCGCGGGCATCGCCAGCCTGGAACGGCTGGCCTGGGCGGGGGCGCTGGACGGGATCCCGGCCGGGTCCGGGAGCGAGCGCCGCGAGTCCCTCTGGCGGGTCGGCGTCACCGCCAACGGCCGCGGCGGTCGCGGCCGCACCCAGCTGGCGCTGCCGATCGAGCCCCCGGAGCCGCCGCCGCTGGAGCCGCTGGGGGACTGGGGGAAGCTGATCGCCGACTACCGCTCGACCGGGATCGCCCTCGGCAAGCACCCGATGGAGCTGATGCGCCCCGGCCTCGACCCGGAGCTGCTGCGCAGCGCCGACCTGGAGAAGGTCGACGACGGCAGCACCGTCGAGGTCGCCGGCATGGTCGTCGCCCGCCAGCGTCCGGGGACCGCCAAGGGCATCGTCTTCATGACCCTGGAAGACGAGCGCGGGATCGTCAACGTGATCGTCCCCAAGCGCGTCTACGAACGCCACCGGGCGACCGTCCGCAGCGCCGTGATGGTTCGCGCCCGCGGCCGTCTCGAGCGCCGCGAAGGCGTCGTCAACGTCCTCGTCGAGAGGGTCGACCCGCTCGAGCGCAGCGAGGCCGCGCGACCGCGGCGGCCACGCCGTCCCGAGCCTTCGCCAACCCCTCGGACCCGCGTCGGACCACCACCCGCGCCGAGCTCTCAGCGCGCCCGCGAGCGCGCCGTCGCCGAGCTGCGCGCCGTCGCCCCGGCCGGTCACAGCTTCGGCCGACGCGGACGCTGAGGCCCCACTTTCCCTGGTCGCCCGTGGCCGCGCACGGCCTACTTTTGAGTAAAAGTCGATAAAGCTGATCAACTTTATGTACAATGCCGCGCGCTCAGATAGAGCGACTGTTTCGGCCATGGTCCTTCGGCAGGGGATCGGGCCTCCAAAACCAGATCCAACAGGAGGCACATCCAGCATGTCTGACACCACCAGGAAGCCACGAAGGCTGCGCCGCGGGGCACTCGCCCTGACCGGCCTGGCCCTGCTCCTCGCGACGACGGCCGGCGATAGGGACCGGTTCCGCCCTCGCCAACTCCCACGGCTCCGCCCACCAGTCCCGCTTCGGCGACCAAGGCGGCGGCTGGGACCACCCGTCACCTCCCAGCGGCTGGGGACACCCATCGCCGCCCAACGACTACCCGGTGCCCGGCATCGACTACTCGATCGCCCCGGCCGATCTGCAGCCGCCGCCGATCAGCGTCCTCAAGACCAGCCCCAACCTGGCCGACGGCTCGATCTTCGTCGCCCCGAAAATCACCACGGCGGGGACTCCCGGACAGCAGGGCCCGGAGATCGTCGACAACCAGGGCAGGCCGATCTTCTTCCAGCCGGTCGACCTCCCCTACCAGGCGACCGATTTCCGCGTCCAGCAGTACCAGGGCCAGCCGGTCCTCACCTACGACGTCGGCCAGAGCACCGGCGGTCCCGGTCACAGCAGCGGCGAGGACGTGATCCTCAACAGCCACTACCAGCAGATCGCAACCGTCTCGGCCGGCAACGGCCTGACCGCCGACCAGCATGAGTTCCGCCTCACCTCCGACGGCACGGCGTTGATCACCAGCTACCACGCCGTTCCCTATGACCTCTCCCCGTACGGCGGCCCGGTCAACGGTCAGGTCTACGACGGCGTCGCTCAGGAGATCGACATCGCCACCGGCAAGGTCGTCTTCGAATGGGACAGCCTCAGCCACGTTCCGCTCAGCGACAGCTACATCCCGGTGCCGACCAGCCCGAGCACGCCCTGGGATTACTTCCACATCAACGCCGTCAACCCGGACACCGACGGCAACCTGCTGATCTCCGGCCGAGGGGTCTCGACGATCTTCAAGGTCAACCACCAGACCGGAGCGATCATCTGGCGCCTCGGCGGCAAGGAGAGCGATTTCAAACTCGGCCCCGGCGTCCAGTTCGACGGCCAGCACAACGCCCTGCCGGAGACCGGGGAGCCGAACACGATTCGGATCTTCGACAACGGCAACGGCGGTGGCCCGGCGACGGGATTGCCGTCACGGATCATCGACGTCAAGCTCGACACTGAAAGCGAAAACGGCGACGCTCGTCTCCTCGGTCCAGCACCCCGACGGGCTGATCGCCAACTCGCAGGGCAACGCCCAGCGCCTGCCCGACGGCCACCTGTTCGTCGGCTGGGGCAGCGTCGGTCGCTTCTCCGAGTTCGACTCGGCCGGCAACCTGCTCTGGGACGGACAGGTGCCGACCGGCTACGACACCTACCGGGCCTACCGCTCGCCCTGGGTCGGCACTCCCGATACCGACCCGACCGCGGTCGCGGATCGCACCGGCAGCCACGACGTCAGCGTCGAGGCGATCTGGAACGGCGCCACCGAGGTCAGCCGCTGGGTCGTCCTCGCCGGCAACCACCGCTGGGACCTCCAGCCAGCCGGCTCCGCCGGCTGGAACGGGCTCGACACGACGATCTCCGCCCACACCCGGGCTTCCTACGTCGAGGTCGCGGCCCTCGACGACTCGGGCAGGGTAATCGGCCGCTCACAGCCAGTTCAGGTGAGCGACTAAAGGGGGAAGCTGCCGCGGCGCCGTCCGGTTCCGAGAGGGCCGGGCGGCGCCGTCCCCGCTTCCACCCGCCGATCGCGCGTCCTAGGCGACCCGGAGGACGATCTTGCCGCCGCCGTGGCCGGCTTCGGCGAGGCGGTGCGCCTCGGCCGCCTGCTCGAGGTCGAAGACGCGGTCGACGTGGACCCGCAGGTGCCCTGCCTCGATCAGGTGGGAGAGGCCGGCGAGGCCGACCGGGTCGGGCTCGACCAGGAAGCCGGTGGCGCGGCGGTTGGCCTTCGCCGCGGCGTCGAGGAGGTCCTGGGAAACGCCGCTCGGCACCGAGACCAGCATCCCGGCCGGCCGCAGCACCGGCAGCGAGCTCTCGCCGTAGGAGCCGACGAAGTCGATCACCGCGTCCAGGTCGGAGACCAGCTCCTCGAAGTTCTCGTTGCGGTAGTCGATCACCCGGTCGACCCCGAGCTCGGTGAGCGAGTCCGCCTGCTCGGAGCGCGCGGTGCCGATCACGTTGGCGCCGCGGGCCTTGGCGATCTGCACCGCCAGGTGACCGACTCCGCCGGCGGCGCCGTGGATCAGCAGGTCGTCGCCCTCCTGGAGCTGGATCGTGTCGACGATCACCTGCCAGGCGGTCAGCGCCGCCAGCGGCAGCGCCCCGGCCTGCTCGTGGGAGAGGACCGCCGGCTTGCCGGCGAAGTGGCGGGACGGCGCCGTCACGTACTCGGCGTAGGCCCCGGCCTGGCGCGGGAACCAGGGCATCCCGAAGACCTCCTCGCCGACCTTGAAGCGGGTGACGCCCGGGGCAACGGCGGTGACGACGCCGGAGACGTCCCAGCCGAGGCAGAGCGGCGGCTCGCCCAGCACCCGCGAGACGCCCCTGCCCAGCCGCGACTTGCAATCGACCGGGTTGACGCCGGCGGCGTGGACGCGGACCTGGATCTCGGTCGGGATCGGCTCGGGCTTCGGCACCTCCTCGACCTTCAGCACCTCCGGACCGCCGAACTCGCGCAGGATCGCGGCCCGCATCAGCTCGCTTCCCGCCGGCGCCGCGCGGATCGCATCCATCGCGGCCGATCATAGGCACTCGCCAGGCTCGGATCCCAGCTCAGCTCACCGGCGCGGGCGATCAGCGTCGTCGTAGTTGATCCGCATCAGCGCGATCACGTCCTCGACGTCGGCCTCGCCCTCGATCCGCCGCGCCGCCGGGCCCTCCCGGTCGGGGAAGACCGGGTGGTGTCCGATCCGGCCCTCTGCGTGCAGCTGCGCCCAGGTCTCCTTCGGGAAGAAGAAGTGGGCCGCGTGGTCTCCGTGCAGGTGGCCGATCTCGCGCCGGCCGACCTTGAACGCGAACTCGCCGCGCCGGCCCGGGCCCGCCTCGACTCCCGCCCAGGACGTGACCTCCTCGGTTATCCGCTCGCTCGCGGTTGCCGTCGTCGTCATCTCGATCTCCTCACGTTTCGGGATCGGGAGACCAAGCTACAAGTTCAAGTTAACTTGAAGTCAAGTCCAAATCTTGATTTCCTGCCCGGATGGCCGAGCTGCTGACGATCGGCGAGACGGCGCGGCGCAGCGGCGTCGCCGCCTCCGCCCTGCGCTTCTACGAGGAGCGCGGCCTGATCTCCTCCGAGCGCGCGGGCTCGGGTCACCGCCGCTTCCCGCGGCCGGTGCTGCGCCGGATCGCCTTCATCGTCTTCGCCCAGCGGGTCGGCCTCAGCCTCGAGGAGATCGGCGCCGAGCTGGCGAAGCTGCCGCCCCAGCAGGCCCCAAACCGCCGCGACTGGTCGCGCCTCTCCGCGACCTGGAGCTCGCGCATCGACCAAAGGATCGCCGAGCTCGAGCGGCTCAAGGCCGGCCTCACCGAGTGCATCGGCTGCGGCTGCCTCTCGTTGGATCGCTGCAAGCTCGCCAATCCCGGCGACCGCGCCGCCCGCCTCGGCGCCGGCCCCCGCTACTGGATCGGCGATCGTCCAGACGGCAACCGGACGACCTCCACCTCATAGCGCCCCCGCTCGGCGCAGTGACCCGCCTTGTCGTCCTGTCGCCGATACGCCGGATGGCTATCCTCGGTGGCCCGAGTACGCAACCAGTTCCCAGCAGGTCCACTCGGTCCTTCCAGGGCTTCGGCCCGCCAGACCGCATCGAATAATCACGACGGGCGATTGGTTTTCGTCGCCAGTCGAGTCTCGACACATATGAACGCCACTACCGCACAGACAAACGACCGCAACCGCTGGCTGGCCCTCTACGTGCTCTGCACGGGGATGCTGATGATCGTCCTCGACGCGACGATCGTCAACGTCGCCCTGCCGACGATCCAGAACAGCCTCGGCTTCTCCCAGAGCAAGCTGGCCTGGGTCGTCAACGCCTACCTGATCCCCTTCGGCGGCCTGCTGCTGCTCGCCGGCCGGCTCGGCGACCTGCTCGGCCAGCGTCGCGTCTTCCTCGTCGGCTTGACGATCTTCACCGGCGCCTCGCTGCTCTGCGCCGTCTCCCAGACCCAGGAGATGCTGATCGGCGCCCGCTTCATCCAGGGCATCGGCGGGGCGCTGGCCTCCTCGGTGATCCTGGGGATGATCGTGACGATGTTCCCGGAGCCGGCGCAGCAGGCGAAAGCGATCGGCGTCTTCGGCTTCGTCGCCTCGGCCGGCGGCTCGATCGGGCTGCTGCTCGGCGGCGTCATCACCGAGGCGGTCAGCTGGCACTGGATCTTCCTGATCAACCTGCCGATCGGCATTCTCGTCGCCTACCTGGCGAGGCGGCTGGTCGAGGCCAAAGAGGGAATCGGCCTCCACGAGGGCGCCGACTTCCCCGGCGCGGCGCTGATCACGGCGGCGCTGATGCTCGGCGTCTTCACGATCCTCCAGGTCAGCGAGTGGGGCTGGGGATCGACCAAGACGCTCGGCCTCGGCGCCGTCTCGCTGGCGCTGCTCGCCGTCTTCCTCTTCCGCCAGGCCCGGATCGCCAACCCACTGATGCCGCTGCGGCTGTTCAAGTCACGCAACGTCGCCGGCGCCAACACGCTCCAGGCCCTGCTGGTCGCCGGGATGTTCGGGATGTTCTTCCTCGGCGCCCTCTACCTGCAGAAGGTGCTCGGCTACAGCACCCTCGAGGTCGGCCTCGCCTTCCTGCCGACGACGCTGGTGATGGGCACGCTCTCGCTCGGCTTCTCGGAAAAGCTGATCATGCGCTTCGGGCCACGGACGACGCTGATCCCCGGCGTCTGCATGACCGTCATCGCCCTGCTGCTGTTCGCCCGCACCCCGGTCGACGGCAACTACCTGACCGACCTGCTGCCGCCGTTCCTGCTGATCGGCGTCGGCATGGGCTCGGCCTTCCCGGCGATCATGACCCTGGCGATGTCCGGGGCGACGCCGGAGGACGCCGGCCTCGCCTCCGGCCTGGTCAACACCAGCATGCAGGTGGGCGGCGCGATCGGCCTGGCGGTGCTGGCGACGCTCTCCACCCAGCGCACCCAGAACCTCCTCGACAGCGGTGTTTCGAACGCCTCGGCGCTGACCTCCGGCTACCACCTCGCCTACCTCGTCGGCGCCGGGCTGGCGGCGATCGCCGCCGCGATCGCGGTCTTCGTCCTCCGCTCCGAACCTTTGCCGGCCGCCGCCGCGGCGCACGGGCACGAGGGTCACGGGTCAGAGCAGCCCGCCCGCGAGCCTGCCTACTCCGAGTAGTGGCGCGCCCGGCCGCGCCGGTCTAGCGTTCGAGCGCGGCCGACTCGAGGATGCCGAGCAGCTGCGTGACCCGGCAGACCAGCAGCCGCTCCTCGTCGATCTCGACCCAGACGCCGGCGGCGGCCGGGAAGACGACGTGGTCGCCGGGCTGCACCGGCATCTCGACTCCGGCCTGGGCCCACCAGTCGAGGCCGGGGCCGACGGCGAGGACGATGCCCTGTTCGGGCGGCGGCTCGTGGGTACCGGGCGGGACGACGAGGCCCGAGCGCCGAACCCGGTCCTGGTCGAGCTCCTTGATCACGATCTGATCGAACAGCGGTCGCAGCTGATGGCGAACGGACTCGGTCGGGTCAGGTATCTGCGCGGTGCCCATCGCCTAAGTCTGCCGCATGCCGATGGGCGGCCGGGGCCGAGCTCGGGCTTGGATCTCAGCTTCCCCCGCGCCAGCCCGCCGATCAGCAGCAGCGCCGTCGCGCCGATCAGCGCGTAGCCGAGCGGGCCGCTGAGGCTCCTCCAGCCGCTGCCCGCGAGCAGCCCCAGCGTGGTGAAGGCGGCGGCCCAGATCGCGCAGCCCAGCGTCGTCATCGCCACGAACGGAGCCAGGGGCACCCGGGCGTAGCCGGCGGGCAGCGAGACGAAGGTGCGGGCCAGCGGCATCAGCCGCGCCAGCAAGACCGCCCGGTTGCCGTAGCGCTCGAACAGCGGCTCGCCGCGCGTGAGCGCCCGGCGCGCCCACGGTCGCCCTCCGTGGGCAGCGGCGGCACGGCCGAGCCCGTAGGCGAGCAGCGACCCGACCAGGTTCCCGGCCGTCGCCGCGACGACCGCCGCCCAGAAAGGCATCCAGCCCGCCCCGACCCCGAAGCCGGCGCACATCAGCGTCACCTCGCTGGGGACCGGTACGCAGGCGCTCTCCGGAACCATCAGCAGCGAAGACGCCGAGCGCCCCGAACTGGCTGATCAGCCCGGTCATCGCGCCACCGCGCTCGGCTCGGCCGCCGTCGGAACTGGGAGACTGTGGAGGAAGATAAGCATGGTTATTAGTTAAGCACCCTTAGATATGCCCGCTCCCTCCAGGCACCAAACCGACGCCGCCGAGGCGCTGGCGGCGGTCGCACCGCTCGCCACCCGCTGGATCGAACGCCTTCTCGCCCAAGGCGAGACGCCGCTGACCATGACCCAGTACCTGGCGCTGCGGGCGATCGCCCGCGAGCAGATCTCCAGCGCCGAGCTCGCCCGCCGCGCCGGTGTCTCCGGCCCCGCGGTATCTCAGCTCCTGACCGGCTTGACCGAGGCCGACCTCGTCGTTCGGCGGCCGATGGAGGTCGATCGCCGCCGTCAGGAGCTGACCCTCTCGCCGGCCGGCGAAGCCGCGCTCGAGGCCGGCGGCGGCCTGCTCCGCGGCGAGCTCGGCGCTCTCCTCGCCGACCTGCCCCGCCCCGAGGTGGACGCGCTCTCGCGCCTGCTGCCGCGGGTCGAGGCGGCGCTCGCGGGCACGCCGCCGCCGCGGCCCCCGAAACCGCCCCGGCACCATGGCCCTGGCAAACCTCGGGGACCGCGGAAATGAGCCTCGCCTCCCGGCCCTCCCGCCGCCAGCTCGGCATGGCCGCCCTCGCCCTCGGCGCCCTCGGGGTCGTCTTCGGCGACATCGGCACCAGCCCGCTCTACGCCCTGCAGACCGTCTTCTCCGCCGACCACCAGGCGGTGAAGCCGACCGAATCGGACGTCTACGGGGTGATCTCGCTGGTCTTCTGGTCGATCACCCTGATCGTCTCGATCGAGTTCGTCCTCTTCATCATGCGCGCCGACAACGACGGCGAGGGCGGCATCCTGGCGCTGATCGCCCTGATCGAGGGAGCGAAGCTGCGCCGCCGCCGGGTCAAGGTCGTGCTGATCGCCCTCGGGATGTTCGGCGTCGCGCTCTTCTACGGCGACGGCATCATCACCCCGGCGATCTCGGTCCTCTCGGCGGTCGAGGGGGTGAAGGTCGCGGTGCCGAGCCTGGAATCGCTGGTGCTGCCGATCACGATCGCCGTCCTCGCCGCCCTCTTCGCGATCCAGCGCTTCGGCACCCACGTGATCGGCCGCATGTTCGGGCCGGTGATGGTGATCTGGTTCGGGGTGATCGCCGCCGCCGGGCTCGGCCGCATCGTCGCCCACCCGGCGATCGTCAAGGCGCTCTCGCCGAGCTACGGGGTCGAGTTCTTCGGCAACCACTTCGGCGTCGCCTTCATCTCGCTCGGCGCGATCGTCCTCACCATCACCGGCGCCGAGGCGCTCTACGCCGACATGGGCCACTTCGGCCGCAAGCCGATCAGCCGCGCCTGGTTCTTCGTCGTCTTCCCCGCCCTGACCCTCAACTACATGGGCCAGGGATCGCTGATCCTCGGCACCCCGAGCGCGATCGACAACCCGTTCTTCCTGCTGATCCCGCACTGGGGCCGGATCCCGATGGTGGTGCTGGCGACGGTGGCGACCGTGATCGCCTCGCAGTCGGTGATCTCCGGCGCCTTCTCGGTGACCAAACAGGCGGTTCAGCTCGGCTTCCTGCCGCGGCTGACGATCCGCCACACCTCGGCGAAGGAGATCGGCCAGGTCTACGTGCCGGCGATCAACTGGATCCTGCTCGCCGCGGTGGTGGCGCTGGTGCTCGGCTTCGGCTCCTCGACCCGCCTCGCCTCCGCCTACGGCATCGCCGTCACCGGCACGATCACCGTCGACACCCTGCTCTTCCTCGTCGTCGCCCGGGCGCTCTGGCGCAAACCCGGCTGGCTGGTCGCGATCGGCGCCGTCGTCTTCTTCACCGTCGACCTCGCCTTCCTCGGCGCCAACCTGACCAAGGTCGAGCACGGCGGCTGGTTCCCGCTCTCGGTCGGGCTCGTCGTCTTCACCGTCCTCAGCACCTGGAAGCGGGGCAGCGAGAAGGTCCACGAGGCGCGGATCGAGGAGGAGGGGTCGCTGCGCTCCTTCGTCGCCGAGCTGCGCGCGATGGAGCCGCCGGCGGTGCGGGTGCCGGGCACCGCCGTCTACCTCAACGCCCGCCGCGAAACGACGCCGCTGGCGATGCGGGCCGGGGTCGAGCACACCGGCGCCCTGCACGAGACCGTCGTGATCATCTCGATCGAGACGACCAAGGCTCCCTACGTCGCCGAGTCCGAGCGGCTCGTCATCGACGACCTCGGCTACGAGGACGACGGCATCAGCCACCTCACCGCCCGCTTCGGCTTTCAGGACACGCTCGACGTGCCGCGCCTGCTCGCCCTCGCCCAGCGAGACCGGGCTCGAGTCCGACGTCGACGTCGACGGCGCCGTCTACTTCCTCTCCCAGATCTCGATCACGCCGACCGCGGCGCCCGGCATGCGCGGCTGGCGCAAGCGCCTCTTCGTCGACCATGTCGCGCAACGCCGCCAGCCCGGTCGACTACTTCCACCTGCCGCGCGATCGCACCGGTCACCCTCGGCTCCCAGATCGAGCTCTGAGCCCGCCCGTCGGCGCTAGCCGCCGACGACCGGCGCGATCGGGGTGCAGGCCGGGTGGACCGGGTGCGCGGGATCGAGCGCGGTGAGCACGTCGGCGTCGGCGATGTGGTCGTAGGGCATCGAGAGGTGCTCGCCGAAGTCGAGCGGGCACTGGTCCTGGAGCAGGATGTTGGTCACGCCGGGACCGCTGAGGAAGGCCGAGGTGTAGGGGGTGACCACCTCGTCGTAGCGGGACTCGATCACGGTGTAGGCGACGCCGGGAACCGTCTCGCCGCCGGAGTTGAGCTCGGTCAGGAACGGCGAGCCGGCGCTCTGCTGCTGGCACGCCGGGCAGAGGGCGCCGGTGAAGGCGCTCGGCGCCAGGCAGGTAGGAGGAGAGCGTGAAGAGGCCGTTCAGGGTCGTGCCGTGGTTCGACGGCGCCAACCCGACCAGCGCGCCCACCTTCGGCGGCCCCGCCCAGATACTTGAGGTAGTAGCGGGGCATCATCCCGCCCTGGGAATGGCCGACCAGGTCGACCTTTTCCGCCCCGGTCGCGGCCAGCACCCGGTCGACGAAGCTCGAGAGCTGCGCCGCCGATTCCGCGATGTCGCCGACCGCGTCGACCCCGACCGCGCCGCTGCCGGCGGAGGCCCCGTAGTTGAGGGCGAAGACGCAGTAGCCGTGGTTGTGGAGCAGCGGCGAGAGCGCCTGCCAGCTGTCGGACATGTCGGCGAAGGTGCCGTGGACGAGGACGACCGGCCGCGGGTGGGAGGAGCTCGGCTGGCAGGACCAGTCGTTGGCTCCGGGTGGGCTGGCGGTCGGGCTGGCGTGCGCGTAGCCGAGGGCGCCGTTGTAGATCACCGGCAGCTGCGCCGCAGCGGCGCTCGAAGCTCCGCAGGTTGCCGCGAGCCCGGTCAGAGCGATGGCGATGGTGATCCAGGTGTGGCGCCGCATCTCGGTCCTCCTCGTCCAAGTTGACTACCCAAAACTTAGTATATGGGAGGATTTTGCGGGTTCTCTGAAAGACTGCTTCGAAATAATTTGAGCATTGTCGGACCCTTGGGACGGGGCAGGAGGAAATCGAAGTCAAAGGAGAGGACAGATGAACGCATCGATCGCGAACCGGCCACAGCGCCGGATTCGCACCCTGGCCCTGGCCCTGGCGATGCTCGCCGCGCTTGCCCTGAC
Organism: uncultured Solirubrobacterales bacterium; assembly: GCA_963739875.1. Lineage (GTDB taxonomy): Bacteria > Actinomycetota > Thermoleophilia > Solirubrobacterales > 70-9 > VAYN01. The sequence goes on along the minus strand of CAVUCD010000004.1, from coordinate 233,676 downwards.
CGCCGCGGCGGCGGCACGGGCGGCCAACTACGTGGCGCTCGGCGACTCCTACGCCGCCGGGCCGTTGATCCCCAACCAGTCGCTTTCGCCGCTTGGCTGTCTCAAGTCCGACCACAACTACGCCCACCTCGCGGCGCCGAGCATCGGGCTGACCCTGCGTGACGCCAGCTGCAGCGGCGCCACGACGGTCGACATGACGTCGCCCCAGAGCGTCGAATTCGGCACCAACCCGCCGCAGTTCGACTCGCTGGACGCGAGCACGTCGGTGGTCTCGCTGACGATCGGCGGCAACGACATCGGCTTCTCGGAAGTCGCCGAGAGCTGCATCACCCTGAATCCGTTCAGCTCGCCGTGCAAGGACAAATACGACCCCGGCGGCAAAGATCAACTGGCGGAACGGATCGCGGCGACGGCGCCGAAGATCGCGGCGGTGCTGCAGGGCATCCACGCCCGCTCGCCGTCGGCGAAGATCTACCTCGTCGACTATCCGGCGATCTTCCCCGAGACCGGCAGCGGCTGCTGGCCGCAGATGCCGATCGGCTTCACCGACGCGCCGTACCTGCGCTCGACGGAGCAGCGCCTGGACGCGATGCTCGCGACCCAGGCCGCGGCGAACGGCGCCACCCTGGTCGACTGGTACAAAGCCAGCATCGGCCACGACGCCTGCAAGAGCACCTCGGTGCGATGGGTCGAACCCCTCGTTCCGGGCACCCTCGCCGCCCCGATCCATCCCAACAAGGCCGGGATGGAAGGCGGCGCGGCCGCTCTCGTGGCCGCGGTCAAATAGCGACCTGCTCGCGCAGCCGCTCTCTCAGGAGAGCGGCTGCAGGCGGGTCTTTTCGACCTTGGCGAGCTTGCGTTTCAGCCGCTGGAGTTCTTCCTCCTGGCGTTTGGAGCGTTTGAAGCCCTCGGCGGCGAGGTTCGTCTTCTCCAGCGGGTCTTCCTTGAGGTCGTACATCTCCCACTGCGGCGGCTTCTTGTGTTCGACGTCGTGGTACTTGGCCAGCTTCCAGCGCTCTTCGCGGATGCTGACGATGTGGTTCGGTGGTTTCGGGTAGGGCCCGTGCTTCTGGCCGGACTGGAAGTCGTCGTAGGTGAAGACGACGTAGTTCTGCGTCGACTTCGTCGGCGAGGGATTGAGCACGAGCTTCGAGTAGTCGACCCCCTCCCAGTCGGCGCGGGCGCTCTTCGGGGCCTTCGCCAGGCTCGCCAGCGTCGGCAGGAAGTCGACGTGGGAGACCAGCGCCTCGGTCTGCAGCGGCTTCGGGAACAGCCTCGGGTTGGAGTAGACGAGCGGGATCCGCGTCGCCTCCTCGTAGAAGTTGAAGTTCTTCTGCCGCATGCCGCCGTGGGTCAGCCCCATCTCGCCGTGGTCGGCGGTGCGGATCAGCAGCGTGTCGTCGAAGAGCCCGGTTTCTTCCAGCTTGTCGAGGACGTTGACCATGTAGCTGTCGGAGGAGCGCATCAGGTTGCCGTAGAAGTTCAGGTAGTTGCGTTTTTCCTGCGGCGTCTTCAGTTTCCCGGTCAGGTTGAAGATTTTGAGGAATTCCGCCTGGACCGTGGGCTTGTCTCGCGAGGTCTTCGGCGACGGTCTCGGGCAGGCCGATGTCGCCTTCCAGCCAGGACTGGTCGTATTCGTCTTCTTCGAAGCCCGAGCCCGGGTAGAAGAGGACGTCGTGCGGGTTGACCAGCGAGATCACCATGAAGAACGGCTGCTCCTGAGCCGCCGTCGAGCTGAGGTACTGCAGCGCGCCTTCTTCGGCGCCGGTGCCGGTCGAGTTGATGAAGCGGCCGTCGTTGTCGACCTTGCCGCCGCCGGCCTCGGGAACGGTTTGGTTGGCGCCGGCGTCCGGTGGATTCCAGCGCATGAAGCCGTACTTTTCGAGGTCGGCCGGGACCGCGTCATTCGGCGTCGCCGGTTTCGAGCAGTGCCACTTGCCCTTGTAGATGGTGGTGTAGCCGGCGGCTTTCATCACCGTCGCCAGGTTCTTCAGTTCGGTCGGCAGGTTCACCTGCGGGTATTCGGAGGCGGGCATTTCTTCCTCGAGCGTGTACTTGACCCCGTGCTGGGCGGGGAAGTAGCCGCTCATCAGGGTCGAGCGCGCCGGCGAGCACATGCAGGCGTTGGTGAAGGCGCGTTCGAAGCTGAGGCCGTGGCGCCGCAGCCGCCGCATCCCCGGCAGGTTCTGCCGCAGCCAGTTCGGCGGGAAGTGCTGAATCGCCCGTTCCTGGTCGGTCAGGAAGAGGACGATGTTCATCCCGGCGACGTCCTTCCGCTTCCCCTTCGCCGCGGCCAGCGCCTGTTCGACGCCGGCTCCCTGCGACAGCAGCAGGGCCGAGGCGGCGGTGGCCCCGGTTCCGATCAGCTCCTTGCGGGTGAGCCCGCCCTTACCCTCGTCCGATCGATCCATTCGTTCCTCTCGAAGTGGTTGGCGCCAGGGGGCGCTGAGCGCCAACCTAACAGCGGCGGAGGAAGCTACGGACGGCTGTTTGGGCGGCGACTACTGCTTCCGGCGCCCTATGGAGAGCACAAATCCAACACTCGTCATATTTGGGCGATGCGAATCGCCAGCCTGGTCCCGTCCGCGACCGAGATGCTGTTTGCGCTCGGGCTCGGTGAGAGCGTCGTCGGGGTCACCCACGAGTGCGACTTCCCAGCGGCCGCGAGCGAGCTGCCGCACCTCACCGCGACCGTCCTCCCCGAGGGCCTCAGCGCCGGCGAGATCGACGCCGCGGTGAAGTCGATCGTCGGCGAAGGCAAGGCGCTCTACAGCCTCGACGAGGAGAAGCTGGCGGAGCTGGCGCCGGACCTGATCGTCACCCAGGCCGTCTGCGACGTCTGCGCGGTCTCCTTCGAGGACGTGGTCGAGGTCGCCGCGCGGCTGCCGGGCCCGCCGCGGGTGATCCAGCAGGACCCGAGCTCGCTCGCCGAGGTGCTCGAGGACGTGACCCGGCTCGGCGCGGCGGCCGGGATCGCCGACCGCGCCCACGAGCTGCGGGGCGAACTCGAGGGACGGCTCGCGGCCGTCGGCGCCGCCGTCGCCGGCGCCGAGCGGCCCCGCGTCGTCGCCCTCGAGTGGCTCGACCCACCCTTCGTCGGCGGCCACTGGATCCCGGAGATGGTCGCGATCGCCGGCGGCGAGGACGTCGCCGGCCCGAGCGGCGCCAAGTCGCCCGAGGTCGCCTGGGACCGGCTCGCCGAGCCTCGATCCCGACCTCGTCGTGGTCATGCCCTGCGGCTGGTACGTCGAGCAGTCGCGGGCGCAGGCGGTCGAGCACTGGGAGCGGATCGAGGCGCTCGGAGCCGAGCGGGTCTTCGCCGTCGACGCCGCCTCGACCTACTCGCGCCCCGGCCCGCGGCTCGTCGACGGCGTCGAGCTGCTCGCCCACCTCTTTCATCCCGAGCTGGTCGACCCGCCCGGCGGCATCGGCTTCGCCGAGCTTTCGGCCGTCTAGAGCTCGCGCTCGTAGAAGAGCATCGAGGGACCGTCGGGACCGCCTTCGCGGTTGCTGAACCCGGCGCTCTCGTACAGCGCCCGCGCCGCGGTGTCGGTTTCGCCGGTGTTGAGGTCGATCCCGGTCGCGCCCGCCGCGCGCGCCGCCTCCATCGTCGCCTCCAGCAGCGCCCGCCCGATGCCGCGGCCGCGCAGCGCGCGGCACGACGTAGAGCTCCTGCAGGTGAGCTTCCGGCTCGCCGGTCCAGATCGCGGTGCGCAATCGCAGCGCGGCGAGGCCGTCGGGGCCGTTCGCCGGCCAGCAGGACCGTCATCTCGCCGGCCTCGATCAGCCGCCCGCAGATCTCGGTCAGCCTTTCGACCCCCGGAGTCGGTTCGTCGTACTCGCTGTTGAAGTCGTGCAGAAGCCGCGCCGCGGCCGGCGCGTCCTCGACCCCGGCCCGGCGGATCGGTATCCCTCGCCCGTTCATCCGCCGCCTACTGGGCGAAGCGCTTGACGAACTCCAGCGCGGTGTCGCAGACCTCGCGCCAGCCGCTGTCGATCGTCAGCGCGTGGCCGCGGTTCGGGATCTCCTTGATCTCGGTCACGCCCTCGTTCCGCTTCTGTTTCTTGTACGAGGCGTTGGTGATCGCCCACGGAACCGTGTGGTCCTTCTCGCCGGAGATCAGCAGCAGCGGCCCGCGGTCGGGGTTCTTGCTGTTGACCTTCGCCTCGGTCCAGGGGTTGAGGTTGGCGGTCGCGGCCTGGAACAGCGGCGCCCCGGCGGCCGGCACGGCGAACTCGTTGTATCTCTCTCCTTTTGCGGCCAGCCCGTCCAGAGCAAAGCCGTCTGAAAGCTTGTGCGAATCCTTCGAGAATCCCTACCGCGGGTCAAACTACCAACTTCTCCGAGTTAATAAACCCGGCAATACATTGAAAAGAGCGCCTTAACGGATTCTGGGATCAAGTCTCGAGCATCGAAAGCCGGACCCGCTCGCGCTCGGCGACGGCGGCGTCGGCGCCGAGGAACGGCAACGTGACCCAGAACATCAGGTCCGGCAGGCGGCTGGGGAGCTGTGCCGCGGCGCCGTGCAGGATCTCGCTGTAGAGGAGCTCGTTGACTCCTCCGGCCAGCGAAAGCGAGGTGATCCCGGGCAGCTCGACCGAGGTCTCGGCTCGCCCGGAGTCGAGGAAGCCGGTGAGCCGGCGCAATGCGGCGTCGCGCCGAGCCAGCGCCTTCGGTCCGGCGGCCAGCACCTCGACGATCGCGAAGCGGGCCTCGTCGGGATGCTCGGCCAGGTGCTCCAGAAGCGCTCCCAGCCCAGAAGCGATCCGCTCCGCCCAGGGAGCGCCCGGCTTTGACTCGAAGCCGTTGGCGGTGTCGCCGAGGAGGTCGCCGATGAGGACGTCGTAGGCGGCGAGGAAGCAGTCCTCCTTGCTGTCGAAGAGTTCGTAGAAGGTCTTCCGCGAGACCCCGGCGACGCCGATCACATCGACGACCCGCGTCTCCGGGTAGCCCCACTCGGAGACGACCTCGATCATCCCCTGGTGGATGCGGTTGGACTGCGATTCGGTGACCGCCTCGCGAGGCAGGCCATGTCTGCCGCGGGGCAGGCGCTCGCTGAGGTTGGCCGCGCGTCTGCTGGAAGCCACTCCCAGACTGTAGAGGAGGTGAACCGGTTTGCGGGGGCGCTGTGAACTGCGGCGTACCCAGAGCCGGGAGGACGCTAGGCGTCGATCCGGATCGTCTGGGCGCGGTCCGGTCCGACCCCGACCAGGCGGATCGGGACCTTGACGAAATCGGAGATGTAGGCGAGGTAGTCGCGGGCCGCCTGCGGCAGGTCCTGCCTCCTCGCGGCACTCGCCGAGGTCCTCGTCGAAGCCGGGCAGCTCCTCGTACTCGGGCGTCGCCGAGTGCAGGATCGACTGGTGGTAGGGGAAGCTGTCGAGGACGGCGCCCTCCTTGGAGCGGTAGCGGACGGCGACACGCAGTGGGCCGAGGCCGCTGAGCACGTCGAGCTTGGTGATCGCCAGCGAGTCCATGCGGTTGAGCCGGACCGCGTAGCGCAGCGCGACCAGGTCCATCCAGCCGCAGCGGCGGCGGCGGCCGGTGGTGGTGCCGAACTCGTGGCCGCGCTCGACCATGCGCTCGCCGGTCTCGTCCTCGAGCTCGGTCGGGAAGGGGCCGGCGCCGACCCGGGTCGCGTAGGCCTTGGCGATGCCCCAGACCTCGGTGATGTCGGTCGGGCCGACGCCGGCGCCGACCGTGGCCGCGCCGGCGATCGGGTTCGAGGAGGTGACGAAGGGATAGGTGCCGTGGTCGAGGTCGAGCAGCGTCGCCTGGGCGCCCTCGAAGATCACCGTCTGGTCGGCGTCGAGGGCGTCCCAGCAGAGCTTCGCGGTGTCGGCGATGTGGGGCTCGAGGCGGTGGCCGTAGTTGACGTGTTCCTCGACCATCGTGTGCAGGTCCAGGCGCGGGTCGGGGGCGCCGGCGGCGGGCTCTCCGGCGCCTTCGCCTCCTCGCCGGCTTCCTTGCGAAGTTTGCGCCGCTGCACCGAGAGCTCGCGCAGGGCCTGCTGCTTGGGCTCCAGCGCGGCGCGGATCTTGGTCCGCAGGATCTTCTCGTCGAGCAGGTCCTGGACGCGGATCCCCAGCCGCAGCGCCTTGTCGGCGTAGCAGGGACCGATGCCGCGCCGGGTGGTGCCGATCGAGAGCTTGCCGAGTTTGGTCTCGCCGGCCTGGTCGAGCAGCACGTGGTAGGGCATGATCAGGTGCGCGTTGGCGGAGATCCGCAGCTTGCCGACGCTGACTCCCGCCCGTTTGAGGCCGTCGATCTCGCCCAGCAGCACCCGCGGGTCGACGACGACGCCGTTGCCGATCACGCAGGTCTTCTGCGAGTGCAGGATCCCCGAGGGGATCAGGTGGAACTTGAACTCCTCGCCGTCGCGGACGATCGTGTGGCCGGCGTTGTTGCCGCCCTGGAAGCGGACGATCACCGTCAGCCCGCTCGGCGAGCAGATCGGTGATCTTCCCCTTGCCCTCATCGCCCCACTGGGCGCCGACTATGACCACGCCTGGCATCAGCGGCTGATTCTGACGGTCGACGCGCGGGCGCGGCGCGCCGGTGCGCCGGCACGGCTCAGGCGGCCTTGCGGTACTTGCCGTAGCGGCGGTCGTCGCCGAAGACCGCGACCTCGTCGCAGATCTGGGTCAGCCGCGAGACGGTGCGGGAGCCGATCTGCTCCTCCAGCTCCTCGTGCGGGAGGTTGGTCGTGATCAGCACCGAGCGCTGGGTCTCGTAGCGCTCGTTGACCAGCGCGTAGAGCTGCTCGAGCACCCAGTCGGAGCGTTTCTCGGCGCCGAGGTCGTCGATGTGGAGGAGGTCGACCGAGGTCAGGCGCTCGAAGAAGGAGAGGTAGGAGTCGCCGCCCGGTTCGGAGTCGTAGGTGCGGCGGATCCGCGCCAGCAGCTTCGGCAGCGAGTAGATCGCGACGGTCTTGCCGGCTTCCAGCGCCGCTTTGGAGATCAGCATCGCCAGCGTCGTCTTGCCGGTGCCGGTGTCGCCGAAGAGCCAGAGGCCGCGGCCCTCCTCGAGCCGGGAGTCGAGGTCGTCGACGTAGGCGCGCACTTCGGAGACCGCGCCCTTCGTCTGCAGGTCCCGCGCCATGTCGGAGACCGGCGGCCGGTCGAAGGAGACGCCGCGGTAGCGCGGCGGGATCACCGAGGAGACGCCGCGGCTGCGGCCGCGGTTGAGGCGCTCGGCCCGGCACTCGCAGGGCCGCGCGACGTCTTCGGGGCCGAGGATCCAGCCGGAGCCGTCGCAGACGCCGAGCGGGCACGGGCCGTTGCTGTGGAACGGTTCGCTGCGGGCGATCGCCGGCATCAGAAGTCAGGTCCCGCGGCGGCGACGTCCTCGAGCGGCGGGCCTTCGCCGGCCGGCTGCTCGATCGGCGCCTCCTGGCCGGAGTGGTCGGCGAATTTGGGGAAGCGGTCGAGGAAGACCAGCGTTCGGGTCCCGATCGGGCCGTTCCTGTGCTTGGCGATGATCAGGTCGGCGAGGCCGTCGGGCTCCTCGTCGGGATCGCGGTAGTAGTCCTCGCGGTAGAGGAAGGCGACGACGTCGGCGTCCTGCTCGATCTGGCCCGACTCGCGCAGGTCGGAGAGCTGCGGCTTCGGCGGCGTCCGCTGCTCGGGCGCGCGCGAGAGCTGGGAGATCGCGACCACCGGCACCTCGAGCTCGCGGGCGAGGATCTTCAGCCCACGGCTGATCTGGCCGACCTGCTCGACCCGGTTGGCGCGATGGTCGTCGGAGCGCATCAGCTGCATGTAGTCGAGGATGATCAGGCCGAGGCCGCCGCGGTCCTGTTCCTGGGCGTGCAGGCGCCGCGCCTTCGCCCGCAGGTCGAGGATGCCGAGGTCGGAGGAGTCGTCGAACCAGAGCGGCGCCTCCTCGAGTTCGTTGCAGGCCCGCACCACCTTCGGCCAGTCGCGCGGCGGAGACCTGGCCCTTGCGCAGCTTGTCGCCGGAGATCCGCGCCCGGCAGGCGATGAAGCGCTGGGCCAGCTCGACCTCGGACATCTCGAGCGAGAAGAAGGCGACCGGCTTGTTGCGCTTGACCGCGACGTTTTCGGCGATGTTGGCGACCAGGGCGCTCTTGCCCATCGCCGGTCGGGCGGCGACGATGATCAGGTTGCCGGGCTGGAAGCCGCCGGTGATCGCGTCGATGTCGCGGAAGCCGGACGGGGTGCCGGTCATTTCGATCTCGCCGGTGGAGAGCTTCTCGAGCCGGTCGACCTCGTCGTGGAGGATCTCCGAGAGCAGGCGGAAGTCGCTGGCCTGCTCTTTGTGGGCGACGTCGAAGAGCAGCTTCTCGGCCCGCTCGGAGAGCTCGCGCGGTTCGCCCGCCGCGCTCGTTGACCCAGCCCTGGATCTCCTGGCCGGCGCCGAGCAGCCGCCGCAGCAGCGAGTTCTGCTGGACGATCTCCGCGTAGTGCTTGGCGTTGCCGGCGGCCGGGACCTTGGCCGCCAGCTCGGAGACGTAGTGCTTGCCGCCCGCCTGGTCGATCATGTTGCGCTGGGTCAGCGCCTCGCTGACGCTGAGCTCGTCGACCGGCTTCGACTCGGCGTAGAGGTCGTGGGCGGCTTCGAAGATCGCCCGGTGGCGGTCGAGGTAGAAGTCGGCCGCGTTGAGCTTGACCTCGTCGATCACCCGGGTCAGCGCCGGCTCGGCGACCAGCATCGCCCCGAGGACGGACTCCTCCGCCTCGATGTTCTGCGGCGGGACGTGGGTGGCGGGGGGTTGCGGCATCAGTGACAGTTAAGGCCCCGCTCCGGCGGATCCGACGCGGAAACCCGGGGGATCTCAAGCAAACCAAAGCCCGCGGGCGGGCACGTCACCCTTCCTTGCAATTCCCGTGAAAAGGAATTGACGCTTTCGTTACGCCAAGGCGCCAGTTCCGGCGGAGAGATGATCGGCGGCGGGAGGGATCAGGCCCTCCTGCTCCTGCTGGCGCTCGCCGCGGCGCAGCATTCGCTGGGTGAGGATGGCGATGCTGAGGATCGCCGTGGCGCCGAGGCTGAGCTGGACGCTGAGCAGGCCCTCGCGGGTCCAGTAGACGTCGCGGAGGTCGAGCAGCAGCGCCGCCTCGTCGAAGGTGAGGCCGATGCCGGCGCCCATCGGCAGCGCCAGGCGCTGCTCGAGCTCGTCGTCGTCGGTCAGCAGGGCCGCGGTGCCGGAGCCGAAGGCGATCACGATGCCGGGCACGAAGTGGTGGATGTGGCGGCCGCGGAAGCTGACGTTGCGGAACGGCCCCCAGCGGTCGCGGATGCCCCAGGTCGAGAGCCGGACCAGGGCGAAGGAGCCGAGGAAGCCGGCGAGCAGGTTGAAGAGGACGGTCTCGCTGCGAGGCGCGGCGGTGTAGCCGCGGACGGCGACGCCGACGGTGTCGATCGCCGCCGCCGGCGCGGCTTCGATCAGGACCTCGGGGTTGCGACTCTCCCGCTCCTGCGAGCGCCGGCGCAGCATGCGGGCGAACTGGTCGACCAGCACCGCGCCGCTGCCGGCGATCGCGACCGCCGCGAGCCCCACCGTCGCCCGCTCCGACCGCGCCCACCCAATCCGCGTCCGCGCCCTGGCCCGCCGCCGAATCCTCGTCGGAAGTCGCAGAGAAGCCACGTCCTCGAGCCTAACGCCCGTCCCTAGCCACGAGCTGACCGACCGACACTGCCCCGGCTGGACCTCGGCCTACTTCTCCTCGGAGATGATCGTCTTCACCGCGGCGACGCTGCCGTCGGCAAGCTCGATCTCGACCATGAAGGTGCCGAGTTCGCGCAGCGGCTGCTCGAGCCGGACTTTGCGGCGGTCGATCCGCAGGTCGCGGGCGTCGCGGAGGGCATCGACGATCTCCTTGGCGCCGACCGAGCCGAACAGCTTCCCGTCCTCGCCGGCGCGCTGGTGGATCGTGATCACGGTCTTGGAGAGCAGGCCCGCCGCCTCGGCTTCGCGCTCGGCCCGCGCCTTCTCGGCCCTTTCGAAGACCTCGCGGCGGCGCTGGGCTTCCTCGAGGGCGCCGGCGGTGGCCGGCTGGGCCAGCTTGCGCGGGATCAGGTAGTTGCGGAGGTAGCCCGGGGCGACGTCGATCGCCTGGCCGCGCTGGCCGAGCGACTCGACGTCCTCGAGCAGGATGGCCTGTGCCATCAGCGCTCTCCGACGTAGGGAAGCAGGGCGATCTCGCGAGCCCGCTTCACCGCCACCGAGAGCTGGCGCTGGTGGGCGCGGGAGAGCCCGGTGACGCGACGGCCGCGCGTCTTCCCCTTGTCGGAGAGGAAGCGCCGCAGGAGGTTGAGGTCCTTGTAGTCGACCGTCTCGGCGTTGACGCGCGTGTACTTGCGCGGACGCGACCGATCGGCGCCACGACGCCCGCGCTTGTTGTCCGAGGAACTCTCTCTTGCTCTGGCCATTCGGCGCGGGATGCTACAGGCCGCCACCAGGCGCCGTCATGCGGTGTCCTCGGTCGCCCGAATAGCGCTGCTATTCGGGCTTCCTGCGTCTTGCCTGACGACCCCTGGAGGCGTCCTGGCTAGAAGGGGATGTCGTCTTCGGCGCCGCCGCCCCCACCGGCGCCGGCTGCGGCGCCTTCGAAGTCGGAGGTGTCGGCGGGGACGTCGCTGCTCGGCGAGAAGCCGCCGCCGTTGCCGTTGCCGCCACCCTGACCGCCGCCGCCGGAGCCGTCGCGCGAGCCGAGGAACTGGACCGTGTTGGCGACGATCTGAACCGCCTGCCGTTTGCCGCTGCCGTCTTTGGCCTCCCACTCGCGCCAGTCGAGGCGCCCTTCCACGGCCACCGGGCGGCCCTTGGCGAGGTAGTTGGCGCAGTTCTCACCCTGCGCGCCCCAGACGACGACGTCGAAATAGTTGGGCTTGTCGACCCATTCGCCGCTCTGTCCATCTTTGCGGCGGCTGTTGACGGCGACGCGAAGCTCGCAGATCGCCGTCCCGCCCCCGGTGTGCCGCAGCTCGGGATCCCGCGTCAGGTTCCCGGTGATGACCACCACATTCACGTTCGAAGCTGCCAAGGCACTCACTCCCTTTGAAGTTGCTTTCTGAACTCCAGTCTAAGAGCGGGCGCGGCGTGACTTCTCCCCCTCGCCGGGGGCATTCTCCGCAAAGAGCGGGGGCGAAGCGGCGCTACTCGTCGGAGTCGTCGCGGGAGTCGCCGCGATCGTCGCGGGCTCCGTGGGCGCTGCGCTCGCGCGGCCCGGGGGCGGCGGCGGTCACGGGCGGGACGATCACGGGGGCGCTGGGATCGACTTTGAAGATGCGGAAGCGGAGGACGCCGTCGGCGATCTTCAGGTTGTGGTCGAGCGAGTCGAGCAGCTCGCTCGGGGCCTCGAAGCGCATCCAGCGATAGTCGGCCTCGGTGCGCTTGTTGATTTCGTAGGCCATCTTGCGCAGGCCCCAGCTGTTCTCGTGCTTGAGAGCGCCGGAAGCCTCGATCTGGCCGCGCGCGTCCTGCGCCAACCCGTCCCGTGCGGGGGCGTCAAGTTGGGGGTCCAGCATCAGGACCAGCTCGTATTCGCGTGGGGCTGCCAAAACGGCGACGGACTATAGCGGTGGAAATCGCGCGGGTACGTGCGGTCAGTGGGGTGCGAACTCGGCCGATCCGTCGTTCGGCGGCGGCGGCGGTTCGGCTGGCGGTTCCGCCTGGGGTGCGGGAGGGGGCGGTTCAGGTGCCGCCGGCGGGGTCGGCACCGGGGCAGGGGCCGGGCTGATCGGAACGGGGGATTCGCGCCACCGGCGGCGGTGGCGGAGCCGGGGAGGCGTGGCGATGCGACGCCTGGCGCGGGTGCCGGCGCGGGATGGAGCCGATCGCGCCCGGCGGCAGGGCCGTCGCGCGGACGGCTCCTTGGCGCTTCCGCGAACGGCCGTGCCGCCGCGCCCTGGCTGGGCGCCTCGACCTTCGGTCGTGACGCCGCCGGTCGAATCGCCACCCGCGGCAACCCCACGTCGGCGGCGAGCGGCGGCGGCTGCGGCGCCTTCAGCAGCCCCGGCAGCGATCTGCAGCGCCAGCAGCCCGGCGACGGCGATCGCCGCGAGCTTGCCGACCGCCCTCCACCGAATCCGAACCCCGCCCACTGCCGCTCAAGGGCGGGGACGGGAGCGATTCGCCCCCTACGCGACGGACTCGCGCAACTGCTCGATGTCGCGCAGCTGGTCGTCGACCCAGTCGCCGGGGTTGCGCGAGTAGATGATCTCCTTCAGCCCTTCGGACCACTCGCGCCGCTGCGCCGGGTCCATCGTCAGGGCGCGGTAGATCGCGTCGGCCTGCTCCTGGATGTCGAAGGGATTGACCGAGATCACGTAGTCCCAGAGCTCCTCGTGGGAGCCGGTGTTCTCGGAGAGCATCAGCACGCCGTCGCGGGTGTTCACCGCCGGCGCCTCCTTGGCGACCAGGTTCATGCCGTCGAAGATCGCGTTGACCATCAGCAGGTCGAAGTGCTTGTAGCGGGCGACGGCCTCGGGGAAGTTCTCGTAGATCTTCAGGTCGATCGGCATCCAGTCGGTGGTCCCGTGGCGGTGGTTGACGACGGCGACCAGGGCCTCGATCCGCTCCAGGTACTCGGCGTACTCGGGCACGTCCTGGCGCGAGGGCTGCAGGTGGGCGATGAAGGTCACCTCTTCGCGGAACTCGGGGTGCTGGGTGAGGAAGGTGTCGAAGGCGGTGAAGCCGCGCAGCACGTTCTTCGAGAGGTCGGCGCGGTCGACGCGGATGATCAGGTGCTTGCGGCGGCGCTCGAGCACCTCGCGCTCGGCCGTCGGCCACCTCCGGCGAATCGGCCGCCCGCTGCAGCCGCTGCGGCGTCGATCGAGAGCGGGTAGGCGCGGGCGAGCGTTCTGCGACCGTCGTAGACGACCTCGGCGTTGAGGTAGTCGACGTCGGCGCCCTCGATCAGCTCGTCGCAGCAGCGCAGGAAGTTGATGCAGTAGGAGTGGGTGTGGAAGCCGATGATGTCGTTGGCGAGCATCCCCTCGAAGATCGCCTCGCGGATCCGGCCCGGGAGGACCCGCCAGCTGTCGGGCTGGGACCAGGGGATGTGGACGAAGTGGTGGAGGAAGACGTCGGGGCGGCCGGCGCGGATCATCCCCGGCGCGGTGTAGAGGTGGTAGTCGTGGAGCATCACCAGCGGCCGCTCCCGGCCCTCGATCTGGCCCAGCACCGCCGCCGCGATGTCGCCGTTGACCGTCTGGTAGCCGTAGTCCCAGGCGTCGAGCTCCTCCTGGCGGATGTCCGGCGCGTTGGAGAGGTCCCAGAGGTAGTGCTGGATGAACCAGAGGATCGGGTTGGCGATCACGTTGTAGAAGCGGTCGTAGGCCTCGGGCGTCGCTGTCGACCAGCAGCACCTGGTAGTCGATGCCGTCGATCGAGAGCTCGACCGGGCCGCCCTTCTCCTCGGAGACGGCGACGTCCTCGTCGGTCATCGCCGAGGCGATCCAGAGCGCTTCGCGGTGGGAGACGAGGCCCGAGAGGGCGGTGACCAGGCCGCCGCCGCCGCGCCGCACGGTGCGCTCCTCGGATTCGTCGCGCTCGAACTGGGCGGGACCCCGGTTCGAGACGATGATCAGCGGCGAGGAATCCACGCCGCAGAGGTTAAGGGGTCGCCGAGCTCAGGTATCGAGGTCGGTCAGCAGCCCGAGCCAGTCGCGCAGCAGGCGCGGCGAGAGGAACTCTTTGCGGGCGTGCTCCTTGCCCTCGCGGCCGAGGCTCTTGCCGAGGGTGGGGTTGGCGAGGATCTCGAGGCAGCGCTGGGCGCACTCGGAGGGCGAGTTGACCAGGAAGCCGCTGATCCCGTCCTCGATCTGCAGCGGGATCCCGCCGACGTTGCCGGCGACCGTCGGGCGCCCCTTCCAGAGCGCCTCGGTGACGGTCAGTCCGAAGCCCTCGCGGATCGACTTCTGCAGGCAGACGTCGGACTGCGACTGGAAGGCGTTGACCTCGATCGCGCCGACGTTGTTGAGGTTGCTGAGGATCTTGATGTCGGGGTCGTTGTCGGCGTATTCGTAGGTCTTCTGGAAGTACTCGCGGCCCTCGGGGTCGTCGCTCGCCATCGAGCCGACCATCGCCAGCTGCGCCTCGGGGACCTGCTCGGTCACCTCGCGGTAGGCGTCGATGACGCCGATCGGGTCCTTCCAGGGGTCGAAGCGGGAGACCTGGGTGAGCAGCGGCCGGTCGGGATCGATCCCGAACTGGCGGCAGACGAAGGCCGCGTCCTCGGGCGAGAAGGCCATGTTCTTCGGCGAGAGCGGGTCGATCGCCGGCGGGATGATGTTGACGCCCGCGGCGGTCCATCGCCGCCGGGACGTAGGTCGGCAGGTGCCAGACGCTGGCGTCGTATTCCTCGATCATCGGCAGCAGGCGCTCGATCGGCGCCGGGTTCGGGGTCGAGAGGTCGATGTGGCAGCGCCAGATCCAGCGCTTGCCCTTGGCGAGGGCGCCGCGGCGCAGGCCGATCGGCTGCGGGTCGTGGACGATCACCGCGTCCCACTCGCCCTGCAGGCCCTCGGCGTTCATCGCGTTGATCTCGTCGAACAGCTCCCACTGCTCCTCGCTGAGCGTCGCCGGGTCCCCCTGCAGGGAGTTGTGGAGGAGCTTGGTCGCGTTGAAGAACTCCTCCTTGCCGAAGATCACCTGCCAGTGGGCGTCGATGCCGACGTCGCGCATCAGCGGCACGATCGTGTAGAGGATCTCCGAGACGCCGCCGCCGAAAGCGGTGGCGCTGACGTGCAGCACCCGTTTGCCCTGCAGCGGCTCCGGCCAGCTCGCGGATGCGCTCGGTGATCTCTTTCCCGACTATGTGGGTGTAGTCGGTGAGGGACTTCTGGCCGAGGGCGACTTCCTGAAGCAAGCCCGGAGTTCTACACACCCCGGCGGCGCGTCGGCTTTCAGCCGGCGGCGACCGTGTCCGGGCGCTTGCCCAGGGTGACCTCGACCTGCTCCTTCTTGCCGTCGTGGAGGACGGTCAGCGTGACCTTTTCGCCGGGCTTCTTGGCGGCGACGAAGCGGGCGAGATCGTCGGGCTGGACGACGTCGTGGCCGTCGACCTGGAGGATCACGTCGCCGCCGGTCCGGTATTCGCCGGCCTGGAAGTCGAGCTTCTTGTCGCCGCCTTCGAGGCCGGCCTTCTCCGCCGGGCCGCCGGGGACCACTTCGGCGAGCAGGCCGCCGAAGGTCGTGTCGAGGCCGAGCTTGGCGGCCAGCTGCGGGTAGAGCGCCTGGCTGGAGACGCCGATGTAGGCGTATTCGGCGCTGCCGTCTTCCGCCAGCTGGGCGATCGAGCGCTTGATCGCCGAGATCGGCACCGCGAAGCCGACGCCGTCGTTGGCGCCCGAGTTGGTCTCGATCTGCTGGTTGATCCCGAGCACCCGGGCGTCGCCGTCGAGCAGCGGGCCGCCGGAGTTGCCGGGGTTGATCGAGGCGTCGGTCTGGATCGCCCCCTCGATCTGGAATTCGGTCAGCGATTTGACCGAGCGGTTGGCGGCGGAGACGACGCCGACCGAGAGCGAGGACTGTTCGCCGAAGGGGCTGCCGATCGCCGCCACCGGCTCGCCGACGACGATTTCGCGGTCGCTCCCCGAGCTGCAGCGGGTGCAGCTTGAGGCCGTCGGGCTTGACCTTGAGCAGGGCGACGTCGGCGAACGGGTCGAAGCCGACGATTTCGGCGGAGACGACGTTGCGGTCGGGGAACTCGACGAAGACTTCCTTGGCCGGCACCCGCTTGCCGCTCGATTCGTCGGTGACGACGTGGGCGTTGGTGACGATGTTGCCGTCGGTGTTGAGGACGAAGCCGGAGCCCTCGGCGGCGCCGGTGGCGAAGATCGAGCGGATCGTGACCACGCCCGGCAGCGCTTCGCGGTAGACCCTGGCGGCGTCGAAGCCGCGGTCGAGGCGTCTCGACGATCACCCGGCGGCTTGGCGACCGGGGCCTGGGCGACGCTGCCGGAGCCGCTGCCGCTGGAGCCGCAGCCGGCGAGCAGGGCAAGGCAGAGCGCCAGCGCGACCAGCGCCGCCCGCCGCGCTCACGCCGTGGTCCTGGCGGCGGCTCGGGTCGGCTGCGGGCTCGCCGGCCTCGCGGGCGGGCGGCAGGTCGAGGGTGAAGGCGGTGAAGCGGCGGCTGGAGCTGATCGTGATCCGTCCCTCCATCCGCTGCGCGAGCTCGCTGGCGATCGCCAGCCCGAGGCCGGAGCCGCCCGCCGTGTCGGCGGTGTAGAAGCGCTCGAAGATCCGGTTCTGGACGCGCTGGGGGATGCCCGACCCCTCGTCGGAGACGGTCAGCTCGGCGCGGCGGTTGGCGGAGTAAGTGGTCACGGTCACCTTCGTGCCCTCGGGGGTGTGCGTGAGGGCGTTGTCGAGCAGGATACGGATGATCTGGCGCACGCGGTCAGGGTCGCCGCGGGCGATCGCCGGTTGCTCGGGGGTGCGCAGCTCCAGACGCGAGCCGCGCAGTTCGGCGCGGGCGCCGAACTCGCGCGTGACCTCGCGGGCGAGGGCGCTGAGGTCGACGCTGCGGGCGTGCATCACCATCGCCCCGGCGTCGAGCTGGGAGAGGTCGAGGAGGTCGGTGGTGAGCTTGGTCAGGCGCTCGATCTGCTGGCGCATGGTGCGGACGAACTCGGCCCGCTCCTCCGGGCTCGGGTCCTCCTCTTCGAGCAGCTCGACGAAGCCGCCGAGGCTGAAGATCGGCGTCCGCAGCTCGTGCGAGGCGTTGGCGATGAACTGCTTGCGGGCGCTGTCGAGCTCGGCCAGTCGGCGCTGCATTTCGTTGAAGGTGCGGGCCAGCGGGGCGAGCTGGCCGGTCGAGGCGACCGGGATCGTCGTTTCGAAGTTGCCGTCGGCGACTTTCCGCGCCGCCTCCTGCAGCTGGCGGACGTTGCTGACGGTCATCTGGGCGTAGTAGAGGCCGAGGATCGTCGCGATCGCGGCCGCGATCAGGCCGCCGATGACGATCTGCAGCTTGACCGAGGAGAGGCCGCTGGCGGCGCCGCCGATCGTCACCGCGTAGAGGTAGATGACGAGGACGGTGCCGAGGCAGATCCCGACCGCGATGACGGTGATCCGGCTGCCCAGGTTGCTGAGCCTGAGGCGGCGCACCGGCTACTCCTTGAACCGGTAGCCGACGCCGCGCACCGTGAAGAGGAACTCCGGCTGCTTGGGGTCCTGCTCCAGCTTCTCGCGCAGGTGGCGGATGTGGACGTCGACGGTGCGCGGGTCGCGGTACTCGGAGTCTCCCCAGACGTGCTCGAGCAGCGTCTCGCGGGTGAGCACCCGGCCGGGCGAGCGGGCGAGCGCGCCGAGGATCTCGAACTCGACGTAGGTGACCCGGACCTCCTCCTCGCGCAGCGTCACCATCCGGCGGCCGAAGTCGATCGTCAGCTCGCTCGATTCGATCGACTCCTCCTCCGCCACCTCGCCGCCCATCCGCGAGCGCCGCAGCGCCGCTTTGACCCGGCTGCGGAACTCGCGCATCGAGAACGGCTTGGTGATGTAGTCGTCGGCGCCGACCTCGAGCCCGGCGACCTTGTCGGTCTCGCTGCCTTTCGCGGTCAGCATGATGATCGGCACCTGGCTGCGGGAGCGCAGCTGGCGGCAGACTTCGACCCCGTCGAGCCGGGGCAGCATCAGGTCGAGGATGACGAGATCGAAGCGCCCCTCTTCGAATCGTTGCAGGGCCTCGCTACCGTCGAGAGCCGAGGTGACGTGGTAGCCGTCCTTGCGCAGGGGATAGCTCAACAACGTCTGTATCGACTGCTCGTCGTCGACGAGAAGTATGCGGGCTGACCCATTAGCCACCACTCAAGAGTAGTGCGGGCCAGAGTGCACGGACTGGTCGTGGTGGAGCTACGATTCTGGACGCATGTGCGAGTACCGAGAACTAAGGATCTTCGAAGGCCAGCCGATAATGAGTTCAATGCAGCCACAGGAACTGAAAAGCCTCGTCGAGTCTGGTCATTACAAGCCAGATCCCGTCCCGGGTCGCGCTGGCGATGCTGAGGCGCCGCGGCGTCAGGGAGCTGCTGATCGCGGGTCGCTCGGTCAAGGACCGAGCTGGTCGAACCCACCCGTCTTCATCAGCGCCCCCCCAGGCAGCCTGAGCTCGACCCCCTCGCCGGCGACGACCGCGCCGACCGGCGTCAGCGTCCCTCCACTCTCGGCCACGGCCGCGCGTCGCGGCGCCGAGATTCTCCGGCGGCAGCGCCGCCAGCAACTCGTAGTCCTCGCCGCCGGACGCCGCCAGCTCGAGCGGATCGCGGCCGGCCGCGGCGGCGACCTCGGCGACGCCCTCGGCGACCGGCAGAGAGGCGGCGTCGATGCGCAGGCCGGCGCCGCTCTGGATCGAGAGGTGGACCGCGTCGCCGCCGAGGCCGTCGCTGAGATCGATCATCGCCCGGGCCCCCGCGCTCGCCAGGGCCCGCCCCGCCGCCAGTCTCGGGACCGGCTCGAGCTGGCGCCGGCGCAGGCGCTCCGCCGTCGCT
Organism: uncultured Solirubrobacterales bacterium; assembly: GCA_963739875.1. GTDB lineage: Bacteria > Actinomycetota > Thermoleophilia > Solirubrobacterales > 70-9 > VAYN01. The sequence goes on along the minus strand of CAVUCD010000004.1, from coordinate 215,213 downwards.
CTCGGGCAGGCTCGCCGCCAGCCGCGGGTCGTCCAGCAGCAGCAGGCCGGCCGCGGCGCCGCCGAGCTCCCCGGTCAGGACCAGGGTGTCGCCAGGCCGGGCGCCGCCGCGGCCGACCAGCAGCTCCGCCGTGGCCGCGTGGCCGACGACGGTGACGGCCAGGGTCAGCGCCGGCGCCCGGGTGACGTCGCCGCCGGCAAGCGTCGTGCCGGTCTCGACGGCGAGGGCGACGATCCCGTCGATCAGCTCGAGGCAGTCCTGCCTCGGCGAGGTCCGGCGGCGCGCCGAGGACGACGTAGGCCTCGCCGGCCTCCGCCCCCATCGCGGCCAGGTCGGAGAGCGCCGTGGCGAGCGCCTTGTGGCCGATCTGGGCCAGCGTCGCCTGCTCGCGGCGGAAGTGGACGCCGTCGACGACGGCGTCGACCGAGGTCGCCGTGGCGCCGCCGGGGACGGTGACCGCGGCGTCGTCGCCGCTGCCCACCCGGACCCTCGAACCGGGCGGGGGAAGACGCTCACGCAGCTTTGCCAGCAGCTCGAACTCGCCCATGGGTTGACTATCCCAAACCCGCTGTCCGATCGGCATCGGGCGGCGGCGTGGCGGCCGGTTCGGCTCTGGCCACGTCATTAAGGTGCGACGGACGTGGAGAGCCGTCAACCACTTCTGCACCGGATCGGTGAGGCCGGGGCGCAGCTTCGGATCGCGTCCGCCGCGAAGCCGCGGCGTCCGCCTCGCCCTGCAGATCGGCCTCGCCGTGGTCATCTTCGGCTTCCTGGTCCTCACCGTCATCGACCAGTGGTCGGAGATCCAGAGCGAAGGTCGTCCACTTCCACGTCGCCTGGCTGATCCCGGCGATCGTCATCCTGCCGCTCTTCTTCGTGTTCAGCGCCCTCGGCTGGGACCTGACCCTGCGCTTCCTCGGCTACCGGATCGGCGTTCGGCCGCGCCCAGGTCGCCTGGGGACAGCCGCTGCTGGCGCGCTACGTCCCCGGCAGCGTCCTCTACGTGCTCGGCCGGGTGCTGCTCTCCGAGCGGGCGGGGATTCCGCGGCGGATCACGATCGCCAGCATCGTCTACGAACAGGCGATCTCCGCCACCTCGGCGATCGTCGTCGCCGCCTACTTCATCATCAACCACCCCGATCTCCAGGGGGAGCCCGATCCGCTGGGCGGTGCTGCTGCTGATCCCGATCGCGATCGTCCTCCTGCACCCGCGCGTCTTCGGGCCGCTCGCCAACCGGGTGCTGAAGGCCTTCGGCCGCGAGCCGCTGCCGGGGGTGATCTCGCTGCGCGGCATCCTCGCCCTGCTCGTCTTCTACTCGCTGAACTGGGTCGTGGTCGCGTTCGGCATCTACTGCGTCGCCCGCTCGGTCCACACGATCCCCTTCAACGACATCCTCCTGGTCGGCTCCGCGCAGGCGATCGGCTACTTCGCCGCCCTCGTGACCGTCGTCGCGCCGGCCGGCCTCGGCGTCCGCGACGCCGCCTTCGCCTGGGCGGTCAAGGCGGCGGTGGGCGGCAGCTTCGCGGTCGGCTCGCTGATCGCGATCGCGGTCCGCGGCGTGATGACCGTGGCCGAACTGATCTACGTCGGAGCGGTGACCGCGCTCGGGCGGCGCGAGGGCTGGAGCATCCAGACGGGGATCCTGCATCCGTCGCCGGAGGAGGAGGACGGCGGGGCCGGAGGCGGGGGGGCACTCGCCGGAGATCCTCTAGGGGGCGGCGGGCGGAGGGACAGGTACCCCTCCTCACTTAGCTTGCTCGGGTGGGGCGAGCGGCGGCCGTCCGAGGGCGCTGTCGACCGAGAAGTGCAAGACGTTCCGAGGGAGTGCGCAGCCCCCTCTCGGCGCCGCGACGCCGAGAGGTTCCGGCGAGTGCTCCCCGGCTCCGCCGCCTGGAGGCTGTGCGAGGTGACGTCGGTCCGGGATGGCTGACCTGCGGTGCGGTCAGAGGGGGATGCGGGCTCCCAGTTGGTAGGCGGTGAGGGCGAGGAGGAGGAGTTGGAGGGGGCGGTCGCGGGAGATCGCGGCCAGGGGGAGGGGCCAGATCAGGTACCAGGGGAGGAGCCAGGAGGTGGCGAGGAGGAGGCCGAAGGCGGCCCAGGCGGCGGCGCGGATCCAGTCGCCGCCACGCCAGGTCCAGGCGAGGAGATAGGCGATCGCGAGCGGCGTAGATCGCCAGGGCCGCGGCGCGGACCGGGTCGGGCGCCGAGGCCGGTCAGCCGGGCGAAGGTGATCGGGATGCTGAGGTGGCTGGTCCGGCTCTGGTTTTCCCCGGCCAGCCCGAACGCGTGCAGCCAGTGCCAGCCGAAGCCGAGATACGCCGCGACGCAGATCGCCGCCGCCGCCAGCGCTCCCCCGACCAACAGCCGGCCGACGGGCCGATTTGTCGGTTCAGGGCCGGCAGATAGGCCCGTCGGCGACTGCCGCGCGGAGCCGAGGAGGGCGAAGGGGGCGAGGAAGAGGGTCGAGGCCTTGACCGCGACGGCGGCTACGAGGGCGGCGCCGCCCGATGCCTCGCGAGCGCTGAGGATCGCGGCGACGCCGAGCATCGCCAGCAGCATCGTCAGGCCGTCGTTGTGGGCGCCGCCGACGACGTGGACGAGGACCAGCGGGTTGAGGGCGACGAAGGCGGCGGCGCGCAGGGGATCGACGCCGCGCCAGGCGGCGAGACGGGCGACGAGCGCCGCCAGCCCGAGCACCGAGAGCGCCGCGACCGCCTTCAGGACCGCGACCGCGACGCCCACCGGCAGCCACGCCAGCGGGTAGGTCGCGAGCGTGAACAGCGGCCCGTAGGCGCTGGTCGCTTCGGTCCAGGTGACGTCGGCGAAGGCGGGGTCGCCGGGCGCCGCGGCCGGGGGCGTGGACGTAGGGGTCGAGGCCGTGGACGACGCCGAGCCGGGCGTAGTCGACGTAGCTGAAGACGTCGTGGGAGAGCAGGACCGGGGCCAGCGCGAAGGCGCCGACGAGGAGGACGATCGTCCCCCAGACGACGCGGCCGCCGAGCGCCGGCGCCGCGACGAGGAAGCCCAGGTAGGCGGCGAAGCCGGCCCAGATCAAGCCGTAGGCGAGCCCTGGGTCGATGCTCAGCTACCCACTGCCGGCGGATTCGCCACCCTCGACGCCGGTCTGCGGTGACTGCGGCAGTGGCGGTGGCAGCGGCGCCGGTTTCTGCCCGGCCCCCGGCGCGTAGGCGTAGGGGTTGTAGCCGCCGACCGCTTCGGTTCCTGGCGGCGGCGGGCCACCACCTCCCCCGCCGCTATTTCCCGAGTGATCGCGCGGGTTGGACTGGGTGAACTGGCCGTAGAACGGCGCCCAGCTGATCGGCTGCGCCGGCGGGCTGAATTCTTCGCAGGGGATGCCGCCTTCGGAGTAGACGGAGTGCCAGATTTCGGCCGGGAAGGTGCCGCCGAAGACGATGATCCCGTGCACGTCCGTCATCGAGATTTCGTCCGATTCCGGGTAGCCGACCCAGACCGCGGTCGCCAGGTTGGGCTGGTAGCCGGAGAACCAGGCGTCGGTGTATTCGTCGGTGGTCCCGGTCTTTCCCGCCTGCCCGGCGCAGCCGGTGTAGGCGGCGGTGCCGGTGCCTTCGGTGATGTTGTCGTGCAGCAGCCGGGTCACCTCGTAGGCGACGGCCTGGGACAGCACCCGCTTCGGTTCCGCCGATTCGGGGTGGTCGACGTGCCCATTCGGGAACACCACCCTGCTGATCGCGACCGGGTCGTGGTGGATGCCGCCGGAGGCGAGCGTCGCGTAGGCGTCGGTGAGCTCCAGCGGCGAGACGCCGAGGCGGAGGCCGCCGAGCGCTTCGGCCGGGATCCCGTCGAGGTGGGTGGTGATCCCCATCGACTTCGCCGTCGCCGCGACGGCCGCGGGCCCGACGTCGAGGTCGAGCTGGGCGAAGACGGTGTTGTCGGAGGTCACCGTCGCCTGCTTGCAGGTTGATCGTCCCCTGGTAGCCCTCGTCGGCGGTGTGGACTTCCCAGTGGCCCCAGTGGGGCAGGTTGAGGTCGAGCGGTTTCGAGGTGTAGTAGGTCGTGTAGGGATCGATCCCCTGCTTGATCGCCGTGGCCAGGACGAAGGCCTTGAAGGTCGAGCCGGGCTGGCGGTGGCCCTGGGCGGCGAGGTTGAACTGGCTCTGGGCGTAGTGGGTGCTCGAGACCATCGCCCGGATGTCGCCGTTGCGGGGATCGATCGAGACCAGCGCCGAGGCCGGATCGGTCGAGTAGGGCAGCGACGAGCGCATCGCGTCGAGGCCGACCCGCTGCAGGTCGGGGTCGATCGTCGTGTGGACTTCGAGGCCGCCCCGGCGCACCGTGTTGACCCCGTACTTTTCGATCAGCTTGTCCTCGACGTAGTCGAAGAAGTAGGGCTGGCGATGCTTGAAGTAGCCGTCGGAGAGACGCAGCCCGAGCCCGCTCTTCGCCGCCGCCACGGCGCGGTCGTGGCTGACGAAGCCGAGTTCGTCCATCTTCCGCAGCACCTCGTTGCGCCGCTCTTTGGCCAGGCCCGGGTTGAGGATCGGGTTGTATTCCGAGGGCGCCTGGGGGAGGCCGGCGAGCAGCGCCGCCTGCGCCAGGTTGAGCTCCCAGACCGGCTTCGAGAAGAAGATCTTCGCCGCCGCGCCGACCCCGACCGCGGTGGCGCCTTCGACCGTCCCGTATGAGGCGATGTTGAGGTAGGAGCCGAGGATTTCCTGGCGGCTGTGCCGTTCGGAGTACTCGATCGCCAGTTTCGCCTCGACGATCTTGCGTTCGAGGTTGCGCTTCGGGTCCTGGATGCAGAGGTTGCGGACCAGCTGCTGGGTGATCGTCGAGCCGCCCTCGACCGCTTCGCCGGCTTCGAAGTCCTTGACCGCGGCGCGGAGGATCCCCTCGGTGTCGACGCCGCCGTGTTCGTAGAAGCGCTGGTCCTCGATCGCCACCGTCGCCAGCTGCAGGTTCCTGGGAATCCGTTTGATCGAGACCGGGCTCGCGGGCTTCGCTCGAGTCGATCACTCCCAGCTTGCTGCCGTCGGCGGCGTAGACGGTCGAGTTGCCGCCGCGGTCGATCGGGCGGCAGCTGGAGAGCGAGGGCGCGTCGGCGGCCACGCCGAGCACCCAGGAGGTGACCGCGATCGCGGCGATCCCGAGAAGGACGACGACGCCGCCGAAAACAAACAGCAGCTTGGTGCCGATCCCTCCCCGGCGTCGCTGACGTCGCCGCGTGCGCTGCGTCATCGGTGCAGAGGGTACTTCGAGCTCGCCGGGCTTGAGGCAGGCCGTTCAACGCCACGGCGCTCAGGCTTGGGTGTCGTCCGTCGAGTGGTTGTGGACGATGCCCTCGACCAGGAGCTGGTTCGGGATCACGACCGAGGTGCCGTCGCCGGGATCGACGTAGGTGTAGGAGAGGGTGATGTCGGTCACCCGTCCGTCGTTGTCTTCGAAGCTGATTCGGTCGCCGATCCGAAATGGCTGGGAGACGGCCAGCTGAACGCCGGCGACCATGTTGGCGATCGTGTGCTGGGCGGCGAAGCCGACGATCAGGCCGAGCACCGCCGTCGAGGCGAGGATCCCGGTCGCCAGGCGCTTGAGCTCGGTGAACTGGCTCAGCGCGATCGCGGCGAGGACGAGGAAGATCGCCAGGAAGAGCAGGCGGCGGAGGAACCGCAGCCGGGTCTTGGTCGAGCGGGAGACCTGTGAAACTGCCGGCGACATGGAGGCCAACTTAGCTGTGGAGGACGTCCGGCAGCGTCCGACTTCCTTCCCGTATTCGAACTGGGGCCCGGTTGCCGCCCTGCTGGGCGTGGTTCTCGCGCTCGGCGCCGGCGTGGTGATGAGCGTTCCCGGCCTGCTCCTCGGGCACAAGGCGAACGGCGATCTGAGCACTGCCGGAAACGTCTTCGTCCAGTTCGCGACCGCGCTCGGCTTCCTGCTGGTGCCGATGGCGATCGCCTCCTGGCGCGGGGCGTCCTCGCTGGGCGAGGTCCTGGCGCGGCTCGGGGTGCGGACCTTCAAGCTCTCGGCGCTGAAGTGGATGGCGGCGGCGATCGTCGTCTACCTCGTCCTCGGTGCTCTGTATTCGCAGCTGATCGTCGAACCGCACCAGGAAGACATCGCCAAGGGTTTCGGGGCGATCCCGTTCCAGATCGTGCTGATCGTCTTCGCGGCGCCGATCAGCGAGGAGTTCTGCTTCCGGGGGATGCTGTTCGGCGGCCTGCGGGAGAAGCTGCCGCGAATCGGCGCGGCGCTGCTCAGCGGCCTGATCTTCGGCGGCCTGCACGCTCTCACCGGTGTCACCGCGGTGCCGCCGCTGATCGTCTTCGGGATCCTGCTGGCGCTGCTCTACGAGAAAACCGGCTCGATCCTGCCGGGGATCATCCTGCACATGCTGAACAACGCCGTCGCCCTACTCGGTCAGTAGGATTTCGCCGGTGAATCGCCGCCTCGGGTCCCTCCTCGCCGTCGCCGGGCTGCTGCTTGTGCCCGCTTCGGCCTCCGCGGCTGCCAAGAACGAAAAGAACGTTCCGACCCGGTCCCCCGGGCGACCGTCAAGATCGACGTCGGCGGCCTCCACGGCGGCAGCGCCCCGATCTGGGGCACGGTGCCGGTCAGCGGGACGATCTCGCCTTACGTCTCCGGCCAGAAGGTCGAAGTCACCTTCTACCTCAACGGCCACCGGCTGGTCAGCCGCAAGGTCGCGGTCAGCAAGGGCAGCGGCGAAACCGGCAGCTTCAGCTCCAGCGTCATCCTCCGCAAAGACGGCAAGTACGCGGTCAGCGCCCACTACGCGGCGACCAAGGTCCTCGGCGCCGACACCACCGTCCGCAAGAGCTGGCGGGTCAGCTTCCCCTCGCTGCACCCGGGCGAATGCGGCAAGGTCGTCAAGGGCTTCAAAGCCGAGATGGCGACGATGGGCTACGTCTCCGGCGGCGGCTCCTGCTTCAACGGCCGCCTCGGCCGCGAGGTGCTCGCCTACCGCAAAGTCAACGGCATGAACCGCAGCCAGAAGGCCGGCGCCGGGCTGGTCAAGAGCGTCTTCGCCGGCCGCGGCGGCTACCGGGCCAAGTACCCGAGCGCCGGCGAACACGCCGAGGTCCCGCTCAACCTGCAGGTCCTGGTCCTGCTCAAGGGCGACAAGCCGTTTGCGATCTACCCGGTCTCGACCGGCAAGCCCTCGACGCCGACGATCACCGGCCACTACAGCTTCTACCGCCAGGAACCGGGCTACAACTCGGAGGGCATGTACTACTCGTTCTACTGGCACAACGGCTACGCCGTCCACGGCTACCACGAAGTTCCCAACTACGCCGCCAGTCACGGCTGCGTGCGGACCTTCATCGCCGACCAGCCGCGGATCTACGAACAGTTGCACTACGGCGAGAGCGATCTTCGTCTTTTAGCGGGGCGGGCGTCGGTGGGCGATCCGCACGACTGGGAGCACGTGTGGCACGGCGCATCTCGGCGTCCTCGGTCGCCCAAATAGCGCTGCTATTCGGGCTCCCTGCGTCCTTGATCTGCTTGGCCACACGCACTCCCAGTCGCACGTCTCACCCACCTCCGACCACCCAAATTGGGGGTGGCTATAACCGAAGGTCAAGGGTCTACAGGAGCTAGGGTCGAGGGACGAAGCGTAAGGATCAGGAGGGCAGGGATGAAGGTCTTCGTGGCGGGGGCGAGTGGGACGATCGGGAGGCCGTTGGTGCGGCGGCTGGTTGCGGCTGGGCACGAGGTGACGGGGATGACGAGGCGGGAGGAGCGGGCCGAGGAGATTCGGGCGGCCGGGGCGGCCGCGGTGATCTGCGACGTCTACGACGAGGAGAGGCTGCGGGAGGTGGTGGTGGGCGCGGAGCCAGAGGCCGTGGTTCACGCGCTGACCGCGCTGCCGCAGCGGTTCAATCCGAAAAAGGATTATCTGGCGGCGACGAGCAGGCTCAGGACCGAGGGCACGCGCAACCTCCTGGCCGCCGCGCGGGCCGGCGGAACGCGCCGGATCGTCGCCGAGAGCATCGCCTTCCTCTACCGCGGCGAAGGCGACTGGGTGAAGGACGAGGAGGCGCCGGTGGAGACGGACGCGCCCGGCTTCTACGGCCCGGCCTTCCGCGCCGCGCTGGACCTCGAGCGCCAGGTGACCGGCGCCGAGGGCATCGAGGGGATCGCCCTGCGCTGTGGCTGGCTCTACGGGCCGGGGACCTTCTATGACCGCGACGGCCAGCAGGCGGACGAAGTGCGCCGGCGCCGGCTGCCGATCGTCGGCAAGGGCACCGGCACCTTCTCCTTCATCCACGTCGACGACCTCGCCGAGGCGATCGCGGCGGCGCTCGAGCGGGGCGCCCCCGGCGTGTACAACGTCGCCGACGACGAGCCGGCGCCGATGAGCGAGTGGCTGCCGGTCTACGCCGAGGCGCTCGGGGCGAAGCCGCCGCGGCGGGTTCCGGCCTGGCTGGCGGCGCTGGTCGCCGGCCGGGCCGCCGCCGCCGCGGCAATCGAGCTCCGCGGCGCCTCGAACGCCAAGGCCAAGCGCGAGCTCGGCTGGCAGCCCGCGCACCCAAGCTGGCGCCAGGGCTTCAGCGAGATGCTGGACATAGGATCCCCGCGGTGACCGACCTCGACGCCGCCAAGCAGACCTTGCTCGCCGAGCTCCGCGAGCACTCGCTGATTCTCGGCGAGGTGACGCTCTCGAGCGGAGCCACGGCCGAGTACTACGTCGACGCGCGGCGAACCCTGATGCGCCCGGCCGGCTTCCGCGCCGCCGGTGAGCTGATCGCGGCGCTCGCCGTCGAGCTCGGCGCCGAGGCCGTCGGCGGCCCGGCCACGGCGGCGATCCCACCCGCCTGCGCCGCGATCGCCGTTCCGGCGGGCGCCGGCCTGCTCGCCTTCTTCGTCCGCGGCGAGCGCAAGGAGCACGGCCTGCAGCGCTGGGTCGAGGGCCCGGTGGCGCCGGGGCTGCGCTGCCTCGTCGTCGAGGACACGGTGACGACCGGCGGCTCGACCGCGAAGGCGATCGGGCGGATCCAGGAGGAGGGGCTCGAGGTCGCCGGCGTCGTCGCCGTCGTCGACCGTCTGGCCGGCGGCGGCGAGAAGATCGAAGCGGCGGCCGAGGCGCCCTACCGCGCCCTGGTCACGATCGACGAGATCTACCCGGACCGGCCGGACCGCGGCTGAGGGATCCCGGCGATGGAGCCCGATGCCGTCGAGATCCGCGTCGTCGGCTGCCTGATCGAGAAGCAGCGGACCACCCCGGGCGCCTACCCGCTCTCGCTGAACTCGCTGCGGCTGGCCTGCAACCAGGCGACCAACCGCGACCCCGTCGTCGACTACGACGAGGCGACCGTCAGCGAGGCCCTGCGGCGCCTCGCCCTACGCGGCTGGACCCGCCTCGCCAGCGGTGCCGGCAGCCGGGCGCGCAAGTATCGCCAGCTGCTGGAGGAGGCGCTCGACCTCGACCCCGCCGAGGTTTCGCTGCTGGCGGTGCTGATGCTGCGCGGCCCGCAGACCCCGGGAGAGCTGAAGCAGCGGACCGAGCGGCTGCACGACTTCGCCGACCTCGCCGCGGTGGAGGAGACCCTCGAACGGCTGATCGAGCGTGGCCACGTCGCTCGCGGCGAGCGGCGGCCGGGACAGAAGGAGCGGCGCTATTCGCAGCTGCTCGGGGGTGAGGAGGAGTCGCCGGGTCCCGCCGCCGAGCCGGAAGGCACCGCGGCTGTGGAGATGGCGATGCCGGACGAGAGCGAACTGCCGGCGGACGACGAGCGCCTGGCGCGGCTCGAACGCGAGCTGATCGCCCTGCGCGGCGAGCTGGCGAGCCTGCGCGAGGCGCTCGGCGAGACTGAGCCCGACGGCTAGCGCCGCGCTAGCGGATACCGACGACGTGGACCCGGCGGCCGCCGGGGATGGCGGCGATCAATTGCGTCCGCAACTGGTCGCGCTGGCGCAGCAGCGCCTGCCCGCCGGCGCTGAGCGGGACGACGAAAGCATGCGAGTGCTCGCCGCTGAGCCGGAAGGTCCGGTGCCCGAGCGAGCGGGTGAGGACGCGGATCGACGGCGGCCGCCCGTGACCACGGCGCACCGCCATCTTGACGCGAGTGCGCAGCGCCAGCTGACCCGGGCACTCGGTGCCGGCCGGCCATTCGCAGGCGATCCTGACCCTGACCCCGCTGCTGTTGGCGCGCAGGTGCGAGAGCGTTATCGCGACCGGGATCCGAGTCGCTTTGCAGCCGAGCAGACGGTCCGCGCCCGGTTCGATGTCGATCGCGTAGACGCAGACCGGCTGCAGCCCGGACTTCAAGGTCGGGATGCTGACGTCGAAGCCGTGGCGGGCTCCCGCTTCGGGGTACGCCGCGGCGACGTCGGTCCGCGACTTGGTGGCGATCGGGCCGAGTTCGTATTCGAGGGCGCCCGCGGTTTCGGCCTTGCCGCCGACATAGACCCGGATGCCGAGGGGGGCGGTCGGCGCGTTCGGGTCGAAGGCCCAGCCTTTGACCCGGACCTGGCCCGGCTGCGGTGAGCCGGTCAGATCGAGGTATCCGACCGGGTCGTCTTCGCCGCTCGGCGGCGTCGCGCTGCCGACGGTCGCTCCGTCGACGTAGTCGTTGTCGATGTTGATCGTCGCCCCGCCGTAGGTCTCGTCATGGCCACCGCGGTATTGGTGGATCCGCTGGTGCAGGGCCCAGGCGCTGGCCGGGACGACCGAGTCGGCGGTGTTCTGCTGCCCGTTCCAGTCGGCGATCCAGAGGTCGTCGGGCTGGAGGTAGTCGCTGCCGACCTGGGCGGCGAGATCGGCGATGCCGGAGGCGCTGCTGCTGTAGATGCCGGAGAGATAGCCGAGCGAGTGCAGCTTGCTGGTCCAGGCTTCGAGGAAGGCGAGGGTGGCGGAGCTGGCGCTGGAGCCGGGCGTGTAGGACTCCATGTCGAAGTAGATCGGGCTGCCGGGACCGATTGCGACGGCGCTGGCCTGGGCGACGGCGTCGACGGCGGCGGCGGTTCCCTGGGCGGTCGCCTGGCCGGAGCTGAGCTTGGCGCAGCTGCTGCAGCTGCTGGTCGGGGCCTGCAGGCCGACGTAGGTCGGGATCAGGTGCCAGCCGGCGACGGTCTCGGCGCTGACCCAGCTCGCGGTCAGGTTCGGCTGCGAGCAGGCTCGGTTGGCGCCGCCGATGTAGACGCCGATCGCGCGGTAGGGGGAGGATTCCCAGGCGGCCATCGTGCGCGAGGACGGCGTGCTGCAGGCGTCGAAGCCGAGGCCGGTGAAGACGCTGCCGCCGGTCGATGCGGAGGCGATCCTCCGTGGCGCCGTCGGCAGCGCCGATTGCCTCGCGGCGGCGGAGTCCGGTTCGACCAGGATCGCCCGCCGCCTCCCGACCGCCGCTCCGGCGGGGCAGCGCTGGTTCGGGGAGGGGGAGCCGAGGTAGACCGCGCGACGGTCGAGCCGCACGCACATCCGTGGGTGCTGAGCGAGCCGGTAGACGGGCCAGCGCTGCGGTACCTGGACCGTCTCGCCGCCGAAGCGCAGCTGCCGTGCCGTGGCGCCGGCGGGCGCGAGCATCACCTGCCAGATGGCCAGCAGCGCGATCGCGACGAGAGCGAGGTGGCTGGCCCGCGGGCGTCGGGGGTGGCGTCGTTGGTTCGTCAAGGGCTTTTCGCTACAACGGGACCGGGGCCCGGAAGTTGCACCCCGCCGCCGGTTCATGCCCCGAGCTGGATTCGAACCAGCGGCCTATCCCTTAGGAGGGGATCGCTCTATCCAGCTGAGCTATCGGGGCCGGCGGAGCGGATTTTCTCTCAAATGCGCTTTTCGTGCGGGAGTTGGTGCTTTCAGCGGGCCACGCGCCACACCTTGATCGGCAGGATTCCGTGCATGAGCCGAGCCCAGCTACTGGACGTGTCCGACACCCCGGTTAATGTGGTGCACATGTCCAAGATGATCCAGGTGAGAAACGTCCCCGACGAGATGCACCGAGCCCTGAAGATGAGCGCCGCGGCGGAGGGGATCTCGCTGTCCGACTACATCAAGCGCGAACTTGGCGGGGTCACCGCCAAGGCCAGCCTCGAGGAGATCGACGCGCGCATCCGCGCTCGCGGTCCCTCCAAGGTCAAGCGGGAGACCATCATCAGGATCCTGCGGGAGAGTCGTGGCGACTGATGAAGGTGCTCGATGCCTCGGTCCTGGTCGAGTACCTGACGGACGGTGAGTACGCGGAATCCTCGCGGCGCCGGATCGCCTCGAGTCCGGGCTGGCTCTGGGCGCCCTACCTGGTCGACGCCGAGGTCGGGCACGCGCTGCGGAGCGTGGTTCGCGCCGGGGAGCTTTCCGCCAAAGCGGCGCGGGCGGCTCTCGGCGACCTGATGGAAATGCGGCTGCAGCGGGTCTCCCATCACCTCCTCGCCGAGCGGGCCTGGGAGCTGCGCCAGAACGTCAGCTTCTACGACGCGCTCTACGTCGCCCTCGCCGAGCAGCTCGAAGCGCCGCTCGTGACCCTCGACTCGCGCCTCGCCAAGGCGCCGGGAGTGCGGGCCGAGATCGAGCTGGTTCAGGCGGCGTAGAGGCTCTCGGAGGCGAGCTCGATGGCTTTGCGGCTCCAGAGCTTCACCTCCATGAAGACCTCGTCGCCGTAGCCCTCGAGCGCGTCGAGGGCGATCAGGGTGAAGCGGTCCTGGGAGATCTCTTCCTGGTCGACCGTCTCGGCGTCGAGCTCGGCGGTGGCGGCGACGGCGCCGCGGACCAGGGGCCGGCCCCAGACCAGGGTGACGGCGCCGGCTCGACCGTTCTCGCCGCGCCAGCGTCCGATCACGTCGTCGTTGAGGTCGATTCGCCAGTCGGCGTTGTCCTCGGCGAGGACGTCGGTGAAGTCGGCCTTGGCGGCGAAGTCGCCCGGCTCGCCGCCGGCGGGCTGGACGTAGGAGACGTGGCCGAACAGCTCCAGCGTCCCCTCCTCGCTCTCGGTGCGGGCCGAGCAGGGAACCCAGACCCGGCCGCCCCAGGCGCGCTCGGGAAACCAGTCGAGCTCCGCCGGCAGCTCGACGCCGGCGGGAAGGTCGTCGATCTGCCTTGACGGCGGCGGCGAAGGCCTCCTTCAGCCGCTCGGAGAAGCGGCCGTGGGGAATCCCCTCCTGGGTGGTGTCGGCGATGAAGTGGGGGATCGGTCGTGGGGTTCGGTGTCATAGCTAGAACCTACAGAGCACTCGCGCAGGTCGGAGGCGGCGCGCTCCGGCGGGTAGACGTTGATGTCGACGCCGGTGCCGAGCTCGAAGCCGGCCTTGATCGTCAGCCGCGGCGCGATGTCGACGTGCCAGTGGAAGGGCTCGGCGCCGTGGGGCGCCGTGCGGACCCAGAGGTTCAGCTCCGGCGGCCCGTCGAAGCGGGCGGCGAGCACGCGCATCGCGGTGCGGATCATCGCCGCGCCGCCCTCGTCGTCGGCGAAGCTGCCGTTCTGCTGCCGGGGAACCACCCGCAGCTCGAACGGCGAGCGCGAGGCCCAGGGGCAGATCAGCGCCGCCTCGTCGTCGATCGCGACCAGGCGCTCGCGGCGGCGCACCTCCTCGACGAGGACGTCGCTGAGCAGGCCGGCGCCGGCCGTGCGTTCGCCGTAGGCGCCGGCCCGCTCGCGCTCGCGGGCGACCGCCGCCGGCACGAAGGGCAGCGCGTAGAGCTGCGCGTGGCTGTGCTCCAGCGAAGCGCCGGCGCCGCCGCCCTCGTTGACGATCAGCTGCACGTAGGAAGCGTCCGCGTGGGCCCGCATCCGCTCGCGCCAGGTGGCGACGGCGGCGGCGAACTGCTCCTCGTCGAGCTCCGCCATCGCGGTCACGTGCCGCGGCGAGTTGATCAGCACCTCGTGCGCGCCGGTCGCCGGGCGCGAGGAGAAGAGGTCCGGTTCGCCGGCCCGCCGCGAGGCCAGCAGCGGGTCGCCGCTGCTGGCGAAGGCGCCGGCTTCGGCCGCGGTGCCGCCGCCGGCGCGTGGTTCCCTGGCTACCCCATCCGTGCCCACCGAACCGCGCGATGGTCCTGCAGCGCGGGATAGAGGTTGGGCACGACCCGGGTCTTCCAGCCGGGGCTGTCGGCCGGCCCGCCGCCCGGGCGCAGCGCGTAGAGCTCGGGCGGGGTGCGGTCCTCGTGGCCCTCGCAGAAGGGGCAGTTCTCGGGACCCTTCGGGGCGCTGCTGGGCGCCGAGAAGTTGTCCGGCCGGTCGGCCCGACCGGGGGCGAGGATCGTCCTCAGCCCGCTCAGCTGGTCGATTCGTATCTCGGGGGCGCTCAGGACCGGGAGGGGGGAAGGTCGTCGGGAAGCGGCGGCTCGGGCACGGGTGGCGGAGCCGGCGGGCGGGGGCGGACGGGCGGCGTCGGCGCGGCGCCGCCCTGGCTGCGGCCGATGAAGGCCTCGAGCAGGTCCATCGGCAGCGGGAAGACGACGGTGGTGTTCTGGTTGCTGCCGATTTCCAGCAGCGTCTGCAGGTAGCGCAGCTGCAGCGAGGCCGGGTTGGTGCTGATGATGTCGGCGGCGTCGGTGAGCTTCTGCGCGGCCTGGAACTCGCCCTCGGAGTTGATGATCTTGGCCCGCCGCTCGCGCTCGGCCTCGGCCTGGCGGGCGATCGCCCGCTGCATCTGTTCGGGGATCTCGACGTCCTTGATCTCGACCGCGGTGACCTTCACGCCCCAGGGCTCGGTCGACTCGTCGATGATGCTCTGCAGCTCCTCGTTGAGCCGCTCGCGCTCGGAGAGCAGCTGGTCGAACTCGGCCTTGCCGAGCACCGAGCGCAGCGCCGTCTGCGAGATCTGCGAGGTGGCGAGGAGGAAGTTTTCGACCTCGGTGATCGCTTTGCGCGGGTCGATCACGCGGAAGTAGGCGACCGCGTTGACGCCGGCGGGGACGTTGTCGCGGGTGATCACCTCCTGCGGCGGGATGTTGAGGGTGACGGTTCGCAGGTCGACGCTGACCATCCGGTCGACGAACGGAATCAGCAGGATCAGGCCCGGCCCCTTCTGGGCGATCAGGCGGCCGAGGCGGAAGATCACGCCGCGTTCGTACTCGCGCAGGATCCGCACCGAGGAGGCGAGGACGACGAGGAGAATCGCGAGCACCGCGACCACTGCGATCAGTGCTGCCATCTAGTTCGCTCCTTGCTCGGTTGCGGTCACCGGGGCTACCACCAGCGTCAGCCCGTCGACCGACTCGACTACGACTCTATCTCCAACCGACACCCGCTCCTCCTGGTCGGCGAGCCGGGCGCCCCAGATCGCCCCCTGGATGAAGACCTTGCCGTCCGGGTCGAGGTCGGATCGGGCCTCGGCGATCTTTCCCGACATCTCCTCGTAGCCGGTGCGGACCGGCTCGTTGCGGTGGGCGGCGAGCGCTTTGCGGCCGGCGAGCAGAACCAGCACCGCCAGCAGCAGGGCGACGGCGACGATCACGACGACGGGCAGGCTGTGGCCCTGGTGGCGATAGACCAGCGCGGCGCCGACCAGCGCGGCGACGCCGAGGATCCCGAGGATGCCGCTGGGGACATGGGCCTCGGCGATGAACAGCACCACCGCCAGTACCAGCAGGAGCACGATCGTCGCGGTCATCGGTACATCATGACCCCAGGGTTCCGTCGTCCAGCGCCTGGATGTCGGCTTCGAGTTCGGAGCTGTGGGCGTAGGGGCCCTGTTTGAGGTAGACGAGCTTGCCGGCGCTGTCGTAGAAGGCGGTGTCCGGAAGCCCGACCGTCGCTCCGATCGAGGCCGCGATCTTGCCGTCGGGGTCGGTATAGCTCGGGTAGGAAACCGGCGCCTCGCTGAGGTAGGAGGCGGCGGTTTCGTCGCTGTCCTTCGAGTTGACGCCGACGAAGGCGATCTGCTTCCCGTAGCGGGCCGAGAGCTTCTGCAGGACCGGGAACTCGAAGCGGCAGGGACCGCACCACGAGGCCCAGACGTTGGCGACCACCGGGTATCCCCTCAGCGCGGCGATCCGCTTTTCGTAGGCGGCGGTGCCGCCGGGGAGCAGCTTGTCGGCCTGCGCGTGCAGCGCCGCCAGCGGTGCCGGCGAGCCGGCCAGGGCGCGCCTGTAGTCGGGGTGTTGACCGCCGTAGTCGCCACCGGTGGAGCTGCCGCAGCCGGCGCCCAAGAGGGCCGCCAGCGCGGCGGCAGCGAGGGCGATTACCGGTGTACGTCGCCTGGTCATCCGATCCGTGCTTACAATACGTACGTTCGGCCCGTGAGTATGCGGGCAGCTGAGAACGTCGGGGAGACGGAACCGTGTCTCCGACAGCCTCGTTCACTCGCCCTCCAGCCGTATGTCTCGTGCTCGGTGGGGGCAGACACACAGAAGCCTTCTATGGCCAAGACCAGTGATGTTGCCGCGGTCAGCGGCAGTTCCATCAAGCGCCGATATCGAGCGTGCGGCGGCGTTCGCCCGCGAGCCCTTCCTGCTCGACGGCGAGGGCCCCGAGGCGCTGGCGCCGGGAACCGCCCGCCGCCGCGCCCTCGACTCGGCGCTGAGCGAGATCGAGGCCGGGGCGGAGTACCCGTCGATCGCCTGGCGCCGCGACTTCTCGCTGCTGCTGGGGCTCGAGCGCTTCCTCGCCGACGAACCGCCAAAACTGCGCGACGGGGCCGAACTGAACCCGCACCAGGTCGACGCCCTCTCGGGCACCCTGGCCGAGCTGATGGCCCAGCAGCAGGTGATCACCGAGGACGAGCGCCGCAACCGTGACCTCGCCGCGGCCGAGGAGCTCGACGAGGAGGACGAGGACGAGCCGAGCGCCGAGGGGGAGCCCGACCTCGACGGCGACGCCGACCTCGACGCGGACGACGAGGAACTCGACGACGAGGAGCTCGAGGAGGACGAGGAGCTCGACGCGGAGGACGAGGAGCCGCGCGACTGGGAGGAGACAGCCGAAGAGGACGAGGACGTCGTCGAGGACGCGCCCGAGGACCCGGGCGCCGCCCGCCGCTTCTGGTTCGAGCACGCGACCGGCGCCGGCAAGACCGTCGCCGCGGTCGGCTTCATCGAGGCGACCAAGACCGGCGGCGTGCTGATCCTCACCCACCGCCGCAACCTCGTCGACCAGTTCATCGGCGAGATCTCCGACCGCGGCTACAAGGAGCGGCTGCGGCCGCCGCTGCTCGACGGCCGCGACGACCCCGACGGCGCGATCACGGTCGAGACCTACCAGTGGTTCGTCCGCAACCACAAGAAAGTCTCCGACGCCTACGCGGTCGTCATCTGCGACGAGGCCCACACCGCGCTGGGCGAGAAAACCAGCGCCTGCATCCGCGCCTGGGACGGTCCCGTCTTCATCGGCATGACCGCGACCGGGGCGCTGATCGCCCGCCACGTCGCCGACCTCTTCCCGACCCAGACCTCGCGCTTCGACCTCGCCCAGGCGGCCCGCCGCGGCGTCATCTCGCCGCTGCGCTGCCTGCGCATCCCGCCCGGCCCGGGGGTGCGGACGATCGCCAAGGTGCCGCTGCGCAAAGGCGAGGTCGACCAGGACTTCGACCAGGAGGAGCTGGCGGCGCTGCTCGACCAGGAGCCCTTCAACGTCGCGATCGCCGACCTCTACCGCTCGCGCTTCCGCAAAGTCCCGGGCGTCCTCTACACCGCCGGCGTCCAGCACGCGAAGAACGTCGCCAAAGCCTTCCGCAACGCCGGGCATCAACGCCCAGGCGGTCTCCGGCGAAACGCCGAAGCGCGAACTGGCCGAAATCCTCGCCGGCTTCGAGCGCGGCGACGTCGACGTCCTCTGCAACGCGATGCTGCTGGCCGAGGGCTGGAACTCGCCGCGGGCGACGATCTGCATGCACCTGGCGCCGACCGCCTCGCGGCGGATCTACCAGCAGCGGGTCGGCCGCGTCACCCGGCG
Source organism: uncultured Solirubrobacterales bacterium (assembly GCA_963739875.1). GTDB lineage: Bacteria > Actinomycetota > Thermoleophilia > Solirubrobacterales > 70-9 > VAYN01. The sequence goes on along the minus strand of CAVUCD010000004.1, from coordinate 197,399 downwards.
GGCGCCGGGCAAGGAGGCGGGCCTGGTGATCGACTTCGTCCACCCGGCGACCACCCACGACGAGACGATCGTCACCCTGCACAGCCTGCTCGACCGCGACGTCTACCGCGGCGGCGCGATCGTCGTCGGGCCGGTGCGGCGCGGGCGCGGGCGCAAGGTCCGGGTCGAGCGCCGGATCGTGCCGGTCTCCGACGTCGAGGAGAAGCGGATGGAGGTGCTGGAACGGGAGATCTGGCGGATCGCGGTCGAGAACCTCGACTACCCCGAGCAGCACGCCTGGGCGGCGCTGGCCGGGGCGCGGGTCAGCACCCAGGGCTGGCGCCGGGCGCGGGCGATGCTGCAGAACGACAAGACCAAGGAGCTGCGCCGCCGCTTCCTGCTGACCTGCGTGCAGCGCAACCGCAACGCGCAGCTGCGCCTGAAAGCGCTGGGCGAGATCGCCGACCTCGGCGACTCCGACGCCTTCGACGACGCGATCGACATCGTCGGCACCTGGAGCCGCGAGGACAAGCGGGCCGGCACGAAGACGCTGCTGCAGGCGCTGATCGACAAGCGGATCGGCCGCCGCGACCAGGCCCAGGCCTGGGTCTGGCGCCTCGCCTCCTACACCCGCGAACTGCACGAGGAGTACGCGGTGCAGCGCTGGCCGGAGACCAAGCGGCTGCTGGGCCTGCTGGTCAACTCCTCCGGCCGCGCCCACGGGCGCAACGCCCGCCGCCTCGTCCACGCCGCCCGCAAACAGGACCGCCGCCTGGCGGTCTCGCTGCTCGCCGCCGCCGTCTCCCACACGCCCGAGGGCGAGGAGGTGCTGCGCGGCGCCCGGATGCGGATGGCGCGGAAACCGTCGGCGGTCGCGCGCGAGCTGCTGCGGAACTTCCCCAAAGGCGGCAAGCGCCGTCGCAAACGCGGCAAGCGCAACGGCGGCCAGGGCGAGAACGGCGGCGCGCCCGAGGCCGGCGAGCAGCGGCAGAACGGCGAGCAGAAGCCGCGGGCGAAGAAAACCGCGGAAACGGCGCCGCGTCGGGCGCCCAGGCGAAAGCGCGGTCAGGAGCGGGTGAGGTGGACCTCGCCGGCGCCGACGGAGATTCGCTCGCCGCCGGCGGCTGACGACGAGCAGGTAGCCGCGGTCGTCGACGCCGTCGGCGACGCCTGAGCCGCCGTCCCAGCTGACCTCCCGGCCGCGCAGCGCGTCGCGCTCGCGCCAGCCGGCGAGCACCTCCTCGGCCTCGGCCTCGACCCAGTGGGCCAGGCGGCGATTCAGAGCTTCGGCTGCGGCGAGGGGGTCCGGGGGGTCCCGCCGGAGCAACAGCGGGGAGCTCCGGCGGGACCCCACCAGACCCCTCGGCGAGTCGAAGATCGAGACCGCCGTGTCGCGGAGGTCGGGAGGGAACTCCTCGGGGGCGATGGTGAGGTTGAGGCCGACCCCGATCACCGCCCAGCCGTCCTGGGGGCGGGCCTCGATCAGGACCCCGGCCAGCTTGCGGCCTTCGATCTGGACGTCGTTGGGCCACTTGACGCCGCACTCGATTCCAGGCCGCAGCTCCTCGGCGGCCTCGCAGACCGCCAGCGGGACGGCCAGCGGCAGCAGCATGTGGCGCTCGTCGAGCGGTCGCAGCGATCGCCGAGTAGAGCAGCGCCTTGCCGGCCGGCGCGGTCCAGGTCCGCCCCTGGCGCCCGCGCCCGTCGGTCTGCTCGGCGGCGGTGACGACGGTCCCGTGCGGCGCGCCGGCCGCGGCCAGCTCGCGGGCGCGGGTGTTGGTCGAGTCGGTGCGCGCGTAGTGGCGGTGCGGCTGGCCAAACTGGCCGCCGCTCGATTGAGGTCGCGGTTCTATCCGCATAGCGGCAACAAGTGCGACATCAGGCCGTGGTCATGGCTTCGACGGGTCGTCTGCATCCGCGAGCAGCGCCGCGAGCAGGCCGTCGACGTCGTGGCGCTCGGCTTCGACGTCGACCTCGAGGCCGGCGGCGCGCACGGCCTCGCTGGTCACCGGGCCGATCGAGACGACGCGGGCGGCGGCGGGGAAGCGCTCGCCGAGCGCCTCGGTCAGGTTGCGGACGGTCGAGGAGGAGGTGAAGGTGACGTAGTCGGCCCCCTGCGCGGCCTCGATCGGCCTCGGCGTCGGGCTGCTCGCGGACCGTCTCGTAGAGGGCGACGACGTCGACCTCGGCGCCGCGCTCGCGCAGCGCCTCGGGGAGGACGTCGCGGGCCTCGGCGGCGCGGGCGACGAGGACCCGCCGGCCCTCGACCTCGACCGCGGCCAGCGCCTCGACCAGCGCCTCGGCGACGAAGCGCTCGGGGACGACGTCGGCGGCGATCCCGTGCTCGGCGAGCGCGCGGGCGGTGCCGGGGCCGATCGCGGCGACGGTGGCGCCGGCGAGGGCGCGGGCGTCGACGCCCGCCGCGGCCAGCGCCTCGAACAGCAGCCGGACGCCGTTGGGGCTGGTCAGGCAGACGAGCGAGTAGTCGTCGATCGTCGCCGACCGCGTCGCGCGACCTCCGGCGCGTCGAGCCGCGGCTCGATCCGGATCGCCGGCAGCTCGACCGACCTCGGCGCCGAGGTCGCGCAGCGTCGCGGCGAGGCCGCTGGCCTGGGCGCGGGCGCGGGTGACGACGACGCGGCGCCCGTGCAGCGGGCGGCGCTCGAGCCAGGCGAGCTGCTCGCGCCGGGCCGCGACCGGCGCCGACGACGATCAGCGCCGGGGCGCCGACCCGCTCGCGCTCGACCGCCGCGGCGATCGTCCCCAGCGTCGCCTCGACCGTGCGCTGGCCGGCCATCGTGCCCCGTTCGATCGCCGCGGCCGGCTGCTCGGGGTCGCGCCCGGCGGCGATCAGCGCCGCCGCGTTCTCGGCCAGGCGTTTGACGCCCATGTAGAAGACGAGGGTGCCGGGGAAGGCGGCGAGCGCCTCCCAGTCGAGCGCGGTCTCGGTCTTCGCCGGGTCCTCGTGGCCGGTGACGAAGGCGACCGCGGAGGCGTCGTCGCGGTGGGTGACGGGGATCCCGGCGTAGGCGGTGGCGGCGACGCCGGCGGTGACGCCGGGGACGACCTCGAACTCGACCCCGGCCGCGCGCAGCGCTTCGCCCTCCTCGCCGCCGCGGCCGAAGACGAACGGGTCGCCGCCCTTGAGCCGGACGACGCTGCGCCCGGCGCGCGCGGCCTCGACCAGCCGCTCGCCGATCTCCTCCTGGGGGACCGACGGCACCCCCGGCTGCTTGCCGACGTAGACCAGCTCGGCGTCCTCGCGGGCGCCCGACGAGCGCCCCCGGCGGGATCAGGCGGTCGTAGAAGACGACGTCGGCGGTCGCGATCAGCTCCAGCGAGCGCGCCGTCATCAGCCCCGGATCGCCGGGCCCCGCGCCGACCAGGTAGACGACCCCGCCCCGCGCACTCATCGCCGGAGCCTCCGCGAGTCATGCGCGCTCGGCGCGGTCGAGGATCTCGCGGGCGCCGGCGGCTGAGCAGCCGCTCGGCGAGGAGGACGCCGGCGGCGCCGGGCTCGGCGGCGTCGCCCTCGATCCGGTCGCGCAGCCACTCGCTGCCGTCGGGGAGGCCGACGAAGGCCTCGATCCGCAGGCGCTCGCCCTCGACCCGGGCGTGGACGCCGATCGGGGTGGCGCAGGTCGCCTCCAGCAGCGCCACCGCGGCCCGCTCGGCGGTCAGCTCGCGCAGCGCCTCGGCGTCGCCGCACTGCGCCACCGCTGCCGGCGGTGGCCTCGTCGTCGGCGCGGACCTGCAGCGCCAGCGCGCCCTGGCCGGCGGCGGGGACCATCTGCTGCGGCCGGGATCGCGAAGCCGATCTCGTCGTCGCGGCCGAGCCGGCGCAGGCCGGCGGCGGCGAGGACGATCGCGTCGAGCTCGCCCTCGGCGAGCTTGCGCAGCCGGGTGTCGACGTTGCCGTGCAGCTCCTCGACCCGCAGGTCCGGTCGCGCCGCCAGCAGCTGGGCGCGCCGGCGCAGGCTCGCGGTCCCGACCCGGGCGCCCTCGGCGAACGTCGTCGAGCGAGGAGCCGGCGCCGATCCAGACGTCGGCCGGATCCTCGCGCGGCGGCACCGCGACGATCTCCAGCCCCGCCGGCATCTCGCCCGGGCAGGTCCTTGGCCGAGTGGACGCCGAGCTCGGCCTCGCCCGCCAGCAGCGCCCGCTCGACCCCGCGGACGAAGCGCGACTTGTCGCCGGCTCGCCGTCGGAGGACACCTCGACCAGCTCGGCCCCGCCGAGCATCTCGGCGACCTGGCCGGCCTGGGTCAGGGCAAGCTTGCTGCCGCGAGTGCGCGAATCCGCAGCGACTCGCTGCGAGAGCGATCCCGGTAGGGGTGAGCGTCTTGTACTTTTTCGCCGCTCGCCATGGTCGGTAGCCACGGGGCAGCTCGAAAAAGTTAAGCGGAACCCCTACCGGGATCGCTCTGCGCAACTCGGTCACCGCCTCGGCCTCCACCTCGGGCTCGGTCTCGACGTCGAGGCCGAACAGCTCGCGCAGGGCGCTGACGTAGTAGTAGGCGTCGTCGTTGCCGGCGGCGCGCCGCATCCGCACCGTCGGCTCGTGCAGGAGCCGCGAGGCGATCGCCCTGGCCATCGCCTCGATCCGCTCGCGGTCGGCCTCGCCGAGGCTCTCCCAGCGGTTCTCGTTCTCGGCCAGCACCCGGCGCACGACCTCGTCGCCGCGCTCGCGCAGGGCGGTGATCGTCGGCACCACCTCGAGCGAGGCGAGCCAGCGCTCGAAGCGGTCGAGCTCGGCCTCGATGATCCGCTCCGCCCGCCGCGCCTCGGCCTCGCGGCCGCTGGCGTTGCGTTCGACGATCTGCTGGACGTCGTCGATGTCGTGGACGCTGACCCCGGGGATCTCGCGGCACTCGGGCTCGATGTCGCGGGGGACGGCGAGGTCGATCGCCAGCAGCGGCCGCTCCTGGCGCTCCCGCATCACCTGTTCGAGGCCGTCGCGCTCGACGATGTGGTGGGGGGAGTTGGTCGCCGAGACGACGATGTCGGCCGCCAGCAGCTGCTCGGGCAGATCCTCGAAGCGGACCGCGCTGCCCTCGAAGCGCTGGGCGAGCCCGATCGCGCGGTCGTAGTGGCGGTTGGCGACGAAGACGGTGTTGACGCCGCGGGCGACCAGGGCGCTGGGCGACCAGCTCGGCGGTCTCGCCGGCGCCGACCATCAGCACCCGGCGATCGGAGAGGTCGCCGAGGGCGCGGCGGGCGAGCTCGACCGCGACCGAGGGGATCGAGACGCCCTTCTCGCTGATCCCGGTCTCCTCGCGGGCCCGGCCGCCGGCGGCGAGGGCGCCGCGGAAGAGGCGGTTGAGGATCGGGCCGGTGCCGCCCTCGACCAGCGCCAGCTCGTAGGCGCGTTTGACCTGGCCCTGGATCTCGGCCTCGCCGAGGATCATCGAGTCGAGCCCGGCGGTCACCCGCAGCAGGTGGCGGGCGGCCTCGGTCGAGCGCAGCGAGTAGAGGTGGCCGAGCAGCTCGGTCGGGCGGATCTCGGCCTGGCGGGTGAGCACGCCGAGCGCCGTCGACTCGGCCTCGACCGGGTCGGAGACGATCAGGTAGAGCTCGGTCCGGTTGCAGGTCGAGATCGCCGCCGCCTCGTGGATCCCGGCGGCGTCGGTCAGCTCGCGCAGGGCGCTGACGGCGCGGCCCTCGGTCAGCGAGAGCCGCTCGCGCAGATCCAGCGGCGCGGTCTTGTGGGAGACGCCGAGGGTCAGCAGCTCAGACATCAGGCGCCGCCTCCTCCGCTCCCGTGAGGAGCCAGAGAATCAGATATGGATGGCTCCTCGCTCTCGCGTCCGGGGGCGGCTTTCTCAGCTTCGGCCTGGCCTCGGCGAAGCTGGCCAGCTCGCGCAGTTCGCGCTCGATCCGCGCCAGCTTTCGAGGCCATGATCGCGACGTAGACGACGAGCAGGATCGACGAAGACGATGTAGGCGCCGGCGACGTACTTGCCGCCTTCGTCGAGCGGCAGCGCCGGCGCGCTGGCCAGCAGCGCCTGCATCTAGCTGACCTCCGGCGCGACCCGCGAGGTCGGCGCTCCCGAGGGGGCGTCGAGGGCCCGGCGCAGCCGCTTGACCTGGCCGGAGGCGCTCTTCGCCGCCAGCTCGAACTTGACCAGCGTCGTCCAGAGCAGGGCGATCGCGGCGAGGCAGAAGAGGAAGGTCAGCATCATCGAGCCCGGCAGCCCGCCTTCGGCGGTGGCGAAGACGCGCGGGTGGACGAGGCTCTGGGCCATCCGCACGGCGAGGAAGTTGAGCGGCACGAAGGCGCCGGCGGTGACCGCGAAGACCGAGGCGTAGCGGGCCTGCTGATCGCGGTCCTCGATCGCGTAGCGGAACGGGTAGTAGGTGCAGTAGAGGAGGAAGACGATCAGGAAGCTGACCAGGGTCGGCTCGTTCCAGACCCACCAGTGCCCCCACGAGGCCTTGGCCCAGATCGCGCCGGTGATCAGCACGGCGACGCCGAAGATCACCGAGATGTGGATCGAGACGTAGGAGTAGGCGTCCCAGCGCCGGTTGCCGCTGCGCAGGTGGGCGATCGCGAAGAGGCCGCCGACCACGAATCCGACCAGCGAGACGATCGCCAGCGGCACGTGCAGGTAGAAGATCTTCTGGATGAAGCCCTGGTCGGTTTCGATCGGCGCGTAGAAGAAGACCAGCGAAAGCGCCACGGCAAGCGTCGCCACGGTGGCGATCGAAAGTGGTTTCAGTCCTTTGCCGTACATGCTTGGGGAGGCGGGGGGAGCCGGGCCTCGTGCGGGTCAGTCCTCGAGGAGGAAATCGAACACCGCGTAGCCGACCAAGCCGAAGATCAGATCGTATAGGCCGAGCACCATCAGCCAGGTCCCGAAGCGGTGATAACCGGGTCCGCCCAGCGTCAGCAGGGGCTCGGTGGCGCCGGTGGCGGCGATCATCAGCGGCACCACCAGCGGCAGCAGGACGAGCGGCACGAGCAGGTCGCGGGCGCGCGAGTTGACCGCCATCGAGGAGATCAGGGTGCCGGTCGCGGCGAGGCCGAAGTCGGCCAGGAGCAGGACCAGGACCAGCGGCGGGAGGGCGGCGGCGGAGTCGAGGAAGAAGAGGGCGAAGATCGGCACCGCGATCAGCTCCAGCGCCAGCAGGTAGATCATCAGCGCCGCGACCTTGGCGGTGAAGAGGACGCTGCGGTCGATCGGCGCCAGCCGGATCGCGTCGAAGCCGCCCTCCTCGCGCTCGGTGACGAAGAGCCGGTTGATGCCGAGCACGGCGGCGAACAGCAGCGTCGCCCAGAGGACGCCGGCGGCGAGGCTGCCGGAGAGCTGGGTGCGGTCGAGGCCGAAGCGGAAGATGACGAAGGTGGTGACCGAGAACAGCGCCATCGCCGGCAGCGACTGCAGCGTCCGCAGCTCCGAGCGCAGGTCCTTGCCGAGGATCGCCGCGAAGGCGACGCGGGAGGGGGTCACCGGGAAGCCCCGGCGCTGGCGAGGCGGGCCTCGTCGAGATCGAGATCGGCCGCCGCGCACTCGCGCACGGCGTGGCCGCCGTGGCCGAGGACGAGCGCCCGGTCGGCGTCGGGCAGCGCCCGCTCGGGGTCGTGGGTGACGACGACGCGGGCGCGCCCCTGGCCGGGACCGATCAGGCCGCGGGCCAGCTCGCGCCCCTCGGCGTCGAGGTTGGAGTCGGGCTCGTCGAGCAGCAGCAGCTCCGGCTCGTGCAGGACGCAGCGGCAGACCGCGAGCCGCTGGCGCATCCCGGCCGAGAGCTCGGCGACCCGCTCGTCGGCGCGGCCCTCCATCCCGGCGGCGCGCAGCAGCTCGTCGATCCGCGCCTCGGCCGCCTCGCCCTTGATCCCGTGCAGGCGGGCGTGGAAGCGCAGGTTCTCGCGGCCGCTGAGGTCGCGGTAGAGCAGCGGCTCGTGGCCGAGGTAGCCGATCCGGCCGCGCAGCTTCCAGGCCTCGCCGGGGCAGCGCGCAGCCGAGCACGACGACCTCGCCGCCGCTGGGGCGCAGCAGCGTCGCCAGGATCCGCAGCAGCGTCGTCTTGCCGGCGCCGTTGGGGCCGACGACGACCAGCGATTCGCCCGCTCCCAGCTCCAGCCCGACCCCGTCGAGCGCCGCCCGGTCGCCGTAGTCGCGGCGCAGCCCGGCCAGGCGCAGCGCCGGTTCGGCGGCGGGGCTCCGCTCAGCGGGCTTCTCGGTTGCCATCTCCGGGGATTGTGAAGGTCCGGCAGCCGAGCGGGCCGAGCTCCTAGGCGGCCGAGCGACGCTTGCGCAGGGTGCGACGGCCGACCGCGAGGAGCGGCCCGGCGCCCTCGCGCAGCGCCCGGGTGCGGGTCTCGCCCCTGCCGTAGAGGATCTTCGCCGAGGCCTTCACCGCCTCGCCGAGGGTGCGGTCGTAGGGGTGCCACCAGAAGTCGCGGGTGAGCCCCGGCTCCCAGGCGTTCATCTTGATGTTGACGCACTCGTAGAAGCCGAATTTGGAGTGCGAGCGGCCGACGCCGGAGTCCTTGACGCCGCCCCAGGCGCACTGGCAGGCGCCGTGGCTGAAGGAGTGGTCGTTGATCCAGACCATCCCCGACTCGATCCGCCGGGCGATCCGCTCGCCGCGCTGGCGGTCCTTGGTCCAGACCGAGGCGCCGAGGCCGAACTCGGAGTCGTTGGCGAGGTCGATCGCCTCCTGCTCGGACTCGACGACGACGATCGGCAGCACCGGGCCGAAGATCTCCTCGCGCATGATCCGCATCTCGTGGGTGACGCCGGTGAGGACCGTCGGGGCGATGAACTTGCCGGGCAGGCCGGCGACCTCGGTCGGGCCGCCGCAGAGCTTGGTGGCGCCGGAGGCGACCGCGTCCTCGATCAGCTCGGCGACGATCTCGTACTGGCCGTCCGAGGTCATCGGGCCGATTTCGGTCTCCCACTCGAGCGGGTCGCCGAGCCGCATCTGCTCGGCCTCGCGGGCGACGCCGGCGACGAAGCGCTCGGCGACCTCGCGGACGACGTAGACGCGCTCGATCCCCGAGCAGGTCTGGCCGGCGTTGGCGAAGCCGCCCCAGACCGCGCCGGAGACGGCGTTGTCGAGGTCGGCGTCGGCGCAGACGATCATCGGGTCCTTGCCGCCGAGCTCGAGCACCGAGCCCTTGAGCGCCGCGGCGCAGACCTCGCCGACCTTGCGGCCGACCTCGACCGAGCCGGTGAAGAAGACCTTGCCGACGCTCGATCTGGCCAGCGCGTCGCCGACCGCGCCGCCGCCGTGGACGACCCGGATCAGGCCCTCCGGCAGGCCGCCCTTCTCGAAGACGGCGCGGATCCGCTCGCCCAGCAGCGGCGTCAGGCTGGCCGGCTTGAGGACGACGCCGTTGCCGGCCATCAGCGCGATCGCGACCTCGCCGAAGGGGATCGACCAGGGGTAGTTCCAGGGGGCGATGACGCCGACCACGCCGATCGGCTCGTAGGAGAAGTGGCCGCTCTTCGAGAGCGTGAAGGCCTGGTTCATCCGCACCTTCTCGTCGGCGAGGATCTTCGGCCCCGCCTTGGCGCACCAGTGCAGCGCGTCGACCGTCGGCAGCAGCTCCATCGTGTACGCCTCGGCGCGCGGCTTGCCCTGCTCGCGGACCAGCAGCTCGGCGATCTCGTCGATGTCGTCGAGGAGGGCGTCGGCGGCGCGGCGCATGTAGGCGGCGCGGACCTTCAGCGGCAGCTCGGCCCAGGCGGGCTGGATCCGGGCGACGTCGTCGACGACGGCCTGGACCTGGTCCGGGGTGATCGTCGGGACCGTGCCGACCAGCTCTCCGGTGGCCGGGTTGAAGGACTCCAGGGTGGACAGGGACTCTTTGACCTGCGTAGCGCTCTCCATGACTCGATTCTACGGGGGTGTTGGAGGGAGCCAGGGGAGGTCTCTCCGTCACCAACAGCGGGGAGGTTCCGGAGAGACCTCCCCCGGCTCCCTCATACTCCGCCGCAGTGGACGAGCAGCTGTTCGATACGGGACGAAAGAGGCTTCCAGGGCCTGCAGAAGCCTGCCGTTGACGCGCCGTTGGCGGTGAGGATGAGGCCGCGGTCGTTGGACGAGTTGATCGGGCAGGAGCACATACTTGGCGAGGGGTCGGCGCTGCGGTCGGCGATCGAAGCTGGGAAGCCGCACAGCGCGATTCTGTATGGGCCGCCGGGGGCGGGGAAGACGACGCTTGGCGCGGATCGCTGCTGCTGGGGCGGAGGGGGCTTTTGAGGAGGAGTCGGCTGTCAATGCCGGCAAAGCCGAGATCCGGGGCGTGGTCGAGCGAGCGCGGGAGCGGCGCAAGGGGTCGGGCCGGCCGACGATCCTCTTCCTCGATGAGATCCATCGCTTCAACAAGGCGCAGCAGGACGCGTTGCTGCCGGCGGTCGAGGAGGGGCTGCTGACCTTGATCGGGGCGACGACCGAGAACCCGTACTTCGAGGTCAACTCGGCGCTGCTGTCGCGGGCGCAGATCTACGAGTTGAGGCCGCTGGAGCCGGGGCAGACCGAAGAGCTGCTGCGGCGGGCGCTGGCGGATCCCGAGCGCGGGATCGCCGAGCCGCCGCGAGGTCGAGGAGGCGGCGCTGGCGATGCTCGCCGAGCGCAGCGGCGGCGACGCCCGGGTCGCGCTCTCCGGCCTCGAGCGCGCGGTCGAGCGCGCCCAGGGCAAGCCGATCGACGTCGCCGCGATCGAGGACGCGCTGCAGCGCAAGGCGCTCGACTACGACCGCCAGGGCGACCGCCACTACGACTTCGTCTCGGCCTGGATCAAGGCGACGCGAGGCTCCGACGTCGATGCCTCGCTCTACTACCTGGCGGTGATGCTCGAGGGCGGCGAGGACCCACGCTTCATCGCCCGCCGGATGGTGATCCTCGCTTCCGAGGACATCGGCAACGCCGACCCGCAGGCGCTGCTCGTCGCCGACGCGGCGGCTCGCGCGGTCGACCGAGTGGGGCTGCCGGAGTGCGCGCTGAACCTCGCCCAGGCCGCCGTCCACCTGGCGCTGGCGCCGAAGTCCAACGCCTCCTACAAGGCCCTCGCCGACGCCCGCGCCGAGGTCCGCGCCAACGGCGCCAAGACCCCGCCCGACTATCTGCGCGACGCCCACTACCCCGGTGCGGAGGCGCTCGGGCGCGGCAGCGGCTACCGCTACGCCCACGACGAGCCCGGCGGCGTCAGCGACCAGCAGCTGCTCCCCGACGGCCTCGAGGACCGTCGTTTTTACGTCCCGACCGATCGCGGCTTCGAGGCCGAGCTGGGCCGCCGGCTGGCCGCGCTGCGGCAAAGATTTGCCAAGCCGTAGACGACCGCGCAACTTCCTCGGAAACCGGTGTTTCAGTGGTCGGCTTTCCAAGCTAGAGCCAGGGAGAGCCGAAACACCGGCCGGAGGCCTGGACTGGGGGTCTCCGGCCGGGACTTACACAGGGGGGAGAGGACGCCGAGGAGGGACTGCCTCGGCGTCCTCCGCGTTTCCGGGACGTGTCTGACTTGACGGGGGCCTGACCCCGTCGGGTCAGACACGTCATGGCCTAATGTGAGGGAATGGCCTCGACGGACTCCCAGCGCCTCCGCCTCGGCGGCATGGCCCTTCGCAACGGCCTGCTGATTCACGGCCCGACCCACTGGTCGGTGGCGGTTCGCGACGCGGCCGGTGAGATCCAGGTCGCCTCGGCCCGCAAGCCAGAGCTCGCGCCCGGGCTGGTGGCGAAGCTGCCGGGCCTGCGCGGGCCGCTGAAACTGGCCGAGGCGATGGCGGTGCTGCCGCTGGCCCGCTGGCGACTGCGGGCGGTGAGGCTTCCGTTCGAGGACTGGCGCGTCGTCGCCGCCGTGGCCGCGACCCTGGCCGCGACCGGGCTGCTGCGCAAGCGGGCGCCGGCCTCGGCGCTGCGCGAGGGCCTGGTCCAGGCGATCGGCGCGGTGCCGGCGATGGTGGCGCTGATGGACCGCGACCTCGCCGCCTACCACGGCGTCGAGCACAAGGCGATCGCCGCCTACGAGCAGGGGATCGAAGACGTCGCCAGCGTGCCCAAAGAGCACGATCGCTGCGGCTCCAACCTCGTCGTCCCGATGATGCTGCTCTCCGCCGGCGGCACGGTGCTGCTGGAGCGCCTGGTCGAGCGAGCCGAGCGCCGCCGCCCGGGCCGGCGTCGGCCTCGGCGGCGCCTCGATCGCGGTCGAGATGTTCGCCTGGAGCGACCGCCACCACGGCGACCCGCTGGCCGAGGCCTTCCACACCCCGGGCCGGGAGATCCAGCGCCACTGGGCGACCAAGGAGCCGACGCCCGAGCAGCTCGAGGTCGGCCTGGCGGCGATGGCGGAGATCCTTCGGGTCGAGCACGGCAACGGCAACGGCGACCTGCCGCCGGCCGCATAGACTGGCCGCCGTGTTCGGAAGGATCGACCACATAGGAGTCGCGGTCGAGGACATCGACGCCGCCATCGCCCTCTACGGGGGGAGCTTCGAGATGGCGCTGGCGCACCGCGAGACGGTCGACTCCCAGGGGGTCGAGGCGGTCCTGCTCGACGTCGGCGAGGGCCACGTCGAGCTGCTGCGCCCGCTCGGCCCCGACACCCCCGTCGGCAAGTTCATGGCCAAGAACGGCGAAGGGCTGCACCACGTCGCCTACGCCGTCGACGACATCGACGCCACCCTCGAGCGCATCGCCGCCGCCGGCGTCAAGCTGATCGACACCGAGCCGCGGGTCGGCATCCGCGGCAGCCGCGTCGCATTCCTTCATCCCCGCTCCACCGGCGGGGTACTTACCGAGATCGTCGAACCCGTGGGAGGGCACTGATGGCAGACGCACAGAGAGTCGAGATCGGATTCGAAGGCGGCCAGGTGGTTTCCGCCCGCCTCGCCGAAGACGACCTCAAGGATCTCCGCAAGCAGCTCGAGAAGGGCGGCTGGCACGACCTGCACACGGAGGACGGCGTGCTCGCCGTCTATCTCGGCAAGGTCGCCTTCCTCCGCATCGAGTCCGGCGCCAACCGCGTCGGCTTCGGCTCCGTCGATTAGGCCGAGCGCGACCGGCGCCGCTCGGCGCTAGGAGGAGCGGGGCGCGTAGCGGTGGTGGAACATCAGCGCGTTGCCGCTCGGGTCGCTGAAGTGGGCCATGTGGCAGACGCCGCTGTCCATCGTCTCGCCGTGGAACTCGACCCCGGCGTCCTCCAGCTTGGCGCGGGCGGCTTCGACGTCCTCGACGTGGAGGGCGATCGGGTGGCCGCTGGGGGTGAACTCGCGGCCGATCGAGGCCGCGTCCATCACCTGCAGGGTGAGGCTGCCGGTCTCGAACTCGCCCGCCGGGATCCGCCCGTAGTCGACCGAGTGCTCGAGGCCGAGCAGCTCGCCGTAGAACTTCACCGCCGCCGGGTAGTCGGCGACGAAGACGGTGACGAAGTCGACCCCGGTGACCGCGGTCGGCTCACTCATCGTTGCCCTCGAGCGCTTTGGCCAGCAGGTCGTGCAGCTGGGAGCGCTCGGATCCGCTGAGGTTGCCGAGGACCTGGTCCTCGAGGGTCTCGAGCTTGCGCTCGGCCTCCGCCAGCGCGGCGAGGCCGTCGGGGGTGATCTCGACGATGTGGCGGCGGCGGTCCTCGGGATCGCGGCGACGCTCGACGTAGCCGCGCTCGTCGAGCTCGTTCAGCAGCAGCACGCAGTTGTTGGGATCGAGCATCAGCATCTGGCCGAGCCCCTGCTGCAGGCAGCTGGTGTTGTCGCGGAGGTGGTCGAGCGCGATCAGCTGCTTCAGGCGCATCCCGATCACGTCCTCGGTCGCGCGGCGGTAGACGACCCGCGAGAGCTGGGTCAAGAAGCTGATCGTGCCGGTGGCGGTTGCTGGGTTCATGGCAAATTCCTCGGTTCTCTAAGGACCATAACGCACCCGATGATTATCCCTGATACAGTGATCATCCCCTATGCAACTTACAAATAACAGCCTAAAGCAAGCGCAAAACTCCGACAGCTCTCGCTGGATCGCCCTGGTGGTCCTCTGCGCGGGAATGCTGATGATCGTCCTCGACTCGACGATCGTCAACGTCGCCCTGCCCTCGATCCAGGACGACCTCGGCTTCTCGCAGTCGAGCCTGGCCTGGGTCGTCAACGCCTACCTGATCACCTTCGGCGGCCTGCTGCTCCTCGCCGGCCGCCTCGGCGACCTGATCGGTCGTCGCACCATCTTCCTCACCGGCCTCGGCCTCTTCACCGCCGCCTCGCTCGCCTGCGGGCTGGCGGACAGCGAGACGGCCCTGGTCGCCGCCCGCTTCGTCCAGGGAATCGGCGGGGCGCTGACCTCGGCCGTGATCCTGGGGATGATCGTGACGATGTTCCCGGAGCCGAGCGAGCAGGCGAAGGCGATCGGCGTCTACGCCTTCGTCGCCTCCGCCGGCGGCTCGATCGGCCTGCTGGCCGGCGGTGCGATCACCCAGGTGATCAACTGGCACTGGATCTTCTTCGTCAACCTGCCGATCGCGGCGATCACCGCCGCCTTCGCCCTGCGGGTGCTCGAGCGCGACCGTGGGCTCGGCTTCGACCAGGGCGCCGACCTTCCCGGCGCGGCGCTGATCGTCTCCTCGCTGATGCTCGGCGTCTACACGATCGTCGAGGCGAGCAACTACGGCTGGGGCTCGCTCCACACCCTCGGCTTCGGCGCCGTCGTCGATCGCCCTGCTTCGCCGGCTTCGTCGCCCGCCAGGCGACCGCCCAGACCCCGTTGATGCCGCTGCGGATGTTCCGCTCGCGCAACCTCTCCGGCGCCAACGTGATCCAGTCGCTGATGGTCGCCGGGATGTTCGGGATGTTCTTCCTCGGCGCCCTCTACCTGCAGCGGGTGCTCGGCTTCGACTCGCTGGAAATCGGCTTCGCCTTCCTGCCGCTGACGGTCCTCCTCGGCCTCTTCTCGGTCGGCCTCTCGGCCCGGCTCAACCTCAGGTTCGGCCCGCGGGCGACGATGATCCCCGGGCTTGCTGCTGATCGGCGTCGGGCTGCTGAGCCTCTCCCAGCTGACGGTCGACTCCAGCTACTTCGCCGACGTGCTGCCGGCGATGGTCCTGATCGGGACCGGCGCCGGGCTCTGCTTCCCGTCGGTGATGACGCTGGCGATGTCCAGCGTCGCGCCGGAGGAAGCCGGGCTCGCCTCCGGGGTGGTCAACACCACCCTCCAGGTCGGCGGCGCGCTCGGCCTCGCCGTGCTCGCCACCCTGGCGAGCAGCCGCACCGGCAACGCGGTCGCCGGTGGCGACAGCGCCGCCGCGGCTCTGACCAGCGGCTACCGCCTTGCCTTCCTGATCGCCGCCGGCATGGTGGCGATAGCGGTGGCGGTGGCGGTGTTCGTGCTCGAGCCGGCCTCGGCGCGGACGCGGGGAGCGGAGGAGGCGTACGCGCCCGGCGACGACGTTCCCGAGCCCGTCTTCTCCTCCGAGGCCCTTTAGGAGGGACTGCCGGTCAGGCGGTCGCGGCGGGGCCGGCGATGTAGACGGCCTTGCCGTGGCGAAGTTCGTCGAGCGGCTGCTGCGGCACCCCGTCTTCGCCGTGGCCGTAGACGTCCAGGCACTCGAGCCCGGCCAGCTCGAGTGCCGCCAGCACCTCGGCTTCGGGAAAGTGGCGCTCGCGGTGCATCTGCGCCGCGATCGTCGGCCCGGCTCCCGGCTCCACGGGCTCGACCTCGAAGCTCGCTTCGCCGATCGTCCCGGGGGCCTGATCGGGGCTGGCCTGGCCGTGCCAGAGCATGCGGTGGCCATCGCGCTCGACGACCACCTCTTCGGCGAAGAAGGTGCGGTAGGTGTCGATCGTGTTGACGTCGAACATCAGCCGCCCGCCGGGGCCGAGGTTGCGCCGCATCCCGCTCAGCGCCCGCTCGAGTTCCTCGACGCTGAGCAGGTAGTTGACCGCGTCGTCCAGGCACCAGACCAGGTCGAACTCGCCGAACGTCGGCAGCTCCCGCATGTCGGCCACCGAGAGCTTCGCCGCGTCGCCGACCTTGGCCCGGGCGATCTCCACCATCGAGGCCGAGATGTCACAGGCGGTCACCTCCCAGCCGCGTTCGAGCATCGGGATGAAGCTCTTGCCGGTGCCGCAGCCGACGTCGAGCAGGCGCCGTCCCGTCAGGGTGTGTCGTTCGAGCTTCGGCAGCAGGTTTCCCAGCCACAGCTCGTAGTCGTGGTGGGCGGTGAAATCGTCGTAGACGGGGGCCATCGCCTCGTAGGCGACCTCGGCCCAGCCCGACCCCTGCTCCCCCGCGGCGGTGATGTCCACGGAGTGGAGACCCAACTCGATCAGAACAGTTACATCAGTTAGTTTCACTCTCGCGGTCACCACTTATGTAAGTTCGTTTGATCAGCACTCCAACGGGGCATCGCGGTGGGACCGACGATGGTTGGGAGTGGGATGAGGCACAGAGGGTTTGCATGCGCCTTGCCTATCGCTATGCGAGCAATCCGAGCGAAGCCGAGGACATCGCCCAGGACGCCTTGCTCCGCGCCTGGCGTCGCCGCTCCACTCTGCGTGAGCCGGAGCGGCGCAACCAGTGGCTGGCGACGATCGTCCGCAACGAGGCCTTTCGCCAGCACGCCCGCATCCGCCCCGATCCGACCGCGGCGATCGAGGGGTACGAAGGGCGCCGAGGACGCCCAGGTGGTGGCGACGGTCGAACGGGCCGACCTGCGGGCGGCGTTGAAGCAGCTCAGCGACCGCGACCGCGAGCTGCTCGAGATGCGCTACCAGGAGGACCTGACCCAGGCCGAGATCGCGCGCAAGCTCGGCATTCCGGAAGGCACCGCCAAGGTCAGGCTGCACCGGGCGCGCGACAAGCTGCGCCGCGCCTACGTGCTCCAGTAGCCACGGCGGCAGGCGTTTTTCGCAATCGGGTCCCCTGTACACATGGGCGAGCGCCGCGGGGGGAACTTCGGACCGCTGTACAACGACTCCGGCCGTCGTCGCGGCGACTATTAGGTAATGAAGACCGTGCCACGACAGATAGTCGCCTTCGGCGGCGGCGGCTTCTCGATGGAGTCGGGAAATCCGCTGCTCGACGACTACGTGCTGGCGCTGACCGGCGCCGAGCGCCCGCGGGTCTGCTTCCTGCCCTCGGCCAGCGGCGACGCCGACCACTACATCGTCCGCTTCTACCGGGCCTTCTCGGCCCACCGCTGCGAGGCCAGCCACATCTCCCTCTTTCGTCGCGAGCAGGGGCCCGAGGACCTGCGCCGCCACCTGCTCTCCCAGGACCTGATCTACGTCGGCGGCGGCAGCGTGATCAGCCTGCTCGGCGTCTGGCGCGCGCACGGGATCGACGCGATCCTGCGCGAAGCCTGGGAAGCCGGCGTGATCCTCTGCGGGCTCTCGGCCGGATCGCTGTGCTGGTTCGCCGAGGCGGTGACCGGGTTCCACGGCGCTCCGCAGCGGCTCGACGGCCTCGGGCTGCTGCCCTTCAGCAACTGCGTCCACTACGAGCCCGGCTCCAAACGCCGCGAGTCCTACCACCGCTTCCTGCGCGAGGGGATGCGAGCCGGCTACGCGGCCGAAGACGGCGCCGCGCTGCACTTCACAGGCGAGGAACTGAGCCGGGTGATCTCCTCCCGGCCGGAGGCTCGCGGCTACCGACTTGACGTCTCCGGACAGCGGGTGGTGGAGATGCGGATCGCCACCACCTACCTCGGCGAACGCGGCGTCGTCCCCGCCGCACCGCTGCCGGAGGCGCTTTCCACCGCGGTCCCGGCCTGATGGGGCCACCGGGTTCCAGTCGCGAGAACGGCTCGACTCCGCCCGCACCGGCGACCGCCGTGCGCCGCATCCTCGCCCTCGGCGGCCATGACTTCACATCGCAGCCCCCCGATCGCGCCGTCTGCGAGCTGCTGCTGCGGCTGGCCGGCGAGCGCGGCGCCGAGCGGCCGCGGATCTGCATCCTGCCGACCGCCAGCGGCGACACCTCCGAGCAGATCGGCCGCTTCTACGCCGCCTTCGGCGAGCGCTCCTGCGAACCGTCGGACCTCTCGCTGTTCCGGCTCGGGCAGGCGGCCGATGGAGCTGCGCGACCACCTGCTCTCCCAGGACCTGATCTACGTCGGCGGCGGCAGCCTGGTCAACCTGCTCGCGGTCTGGGAGGCGCACGACATCGCCTCGATCCTCAGCCTCGCCTGGCGCCGCGGGATCGTCCTCGCCGGCCAGAGCGCCGGGGCGATGTGCTGGTTCGAGGCCGGGATCACCAAGTCCTCCGGCAAGCCGCTGGCCGCGGCCGGCCTCGGCCTCCTCTCCGGCAGCCTCTGCGTCCACTACAACAACGAACCCGAGCGCCGCGCCGCCTACCTGGAGGCGGTCGGCGACGGGATGCCCGGCGGCTACGGCCTCGACGACTACGCCGGCCTGCTCTGGGAGGGCGAAGACTCACCCTCCGCCGTCACCGCCCGCCGCGGCGCCCGCGCCTACCGCGTCTGCGCCCGCGACGAGGGCGTCTCCGAGTCGCCGCTGCCGGCGCGCTTCCTGCCGGCGCCGGCGCCGGCGGCCCTGCGCGAGGACATCGCCGAGTTCCGGCGGATCAAATCGATGCGCAAGCGGGCGGGGTGGCTGGGCTGACAGAGGGACGGCGTGGGACCGGGCTGGCGGGAGGGACCGTCGGTACCCCTCTCCGGGAATTCAGTCGCGCGCGCTGAAGCTGCGGCTCGCCCCAGACTGAGCGCGCGCCTATGGCGGGCAATAACCGGATTGCATTTCGCCGCGCTTCGCGCGACATTCCCGGAGAGGGGTACTGACGGCCCTCCCGCAGCGCACGCGACGTCCCTGGCACCGCCCCGTTCGGAGCTTCCGAACTGCCGGAGTCCTCTCCGCCGGGAGCTTCCGTACCTTCGGACTCACCGGCACCCCGATGGCCGCGTGGCTGGGGGAGGGGTCTGGTCGTCCTCTGGGCGAATGTCGCCGAAGGCGGCGATATGCAATCTGTCTATTGCCCGCCATAGGCGGGCAGCAACATGGCGGAGCCGCGGGCTTCAGCCCGCGCGACTGAATTCGCCCAGAGGACAACCAGACCCCTCCCCCGCGACGTTCCGTCCCTAGCCGGTCCGCGACTCAGCCCTCGCCGGCCACCGGCGGCGCGGTCGGGTCCGAGCCCTCGGCGCCCAGGTTCTCGCGCGCGATGTAGTCCTCGGCCAGCAGCAGGTTCTCCTTCGAGCGCTCGACGACGTTGAGCAGGTCGCCCATCAGCGCGACCTCCTCGACCTGCTCCTTGACGAACCACTGCAGGAACTGCTCGGCGCGGTAGTCCTTGAGCTCGCGCGCCAGCTCGAACAGGGAGAAGATCTCGTCGCTGACCCGTTTCTCCTGCTCGAGCGCCATCTTCACCGGCTCGCTGCCGTCGGCGTAGGTGGTCTCGACGGCCTTGATGTCGGGGATGTGGACCGACTCGCCGACGTCGAGCAGGAACTGGATCATCATCATCGCGTGCTCGCGCTCCTCGAGCGCCTGGCGGTAGAAGAAGGCGGCGAGGCGGGGGAGGGTCTCGGCGTCGTAGTAGACGGCGGCTCCCACGTACTGCTGCGAAGCGGCGAACTCGTTGGCGATCTGCTCGTTGAGAGCGTCGGCGAAGGTCTTGTCGGGCATCTCGGGCTCCTGGTCGGCGGTGGCGGGACGGAGACCCAACGTAGCCGAAACGCCGAGTTCGGTCGGCCGAAGCGGCGGTTAGGGAACCCAGCGAAAGCCGACCTCGTCGATCGCCGGCTCGAGCGGGCTCGAGGGCAGGCCGGGCTTGGTCGCCTGGGCCGGGATCGTTGTAGCCGATCGGGGCGACGTCGTTGGGCGTGTCGGGGTGGAAGATCGAGGCCAGGTACTGGATCTGACCGCGGCCGGGGCCGAGCTCGGTCTGGCCGCCGCCGTAGGCGCCGATGCCGCGCTCCTCGCAGTAGTCGTAGGTGGCGAAGAGGTTGCGGATCGGGCCGAAGCGCGAGGGCTTGACGTTGACCGTCTTCGGCGGCGACCACGGCATCGCCTCGATGTCGGCGATCGAGTGGATCGGCGCGTCCCAGGTGACCCGCTCCGAGACCGGATCGAGAATGCGGCTTGGTCTCGGCGCGTCACGTCCGGGATCCTCGAGCCAGGCGTCGGGGAAGGACTCGATCAGCTTCGCGTAGAGCTCGGGGTCGGTGACGACGTCGACCGGGGTGCCTTTGTAGAAGCCCTTGAGGTCGAGCGAGTCGACGGCGCCGGTCTCGACCAGGGCGGCGATCAGCTCGTCGTCCCAGTCGTTGAACGGGTCGAGCTTGAAGCGCAGCGTCGGGTAGACGGCGAGGCGGGCGAGGACCGGCTCGATCGAGGAGCGTTCGTCGCTGTCGAAGCCGGCCAGGCGCATCGAGCTGACGAAGTTCAGCGGCCGCGGCTCGCGGTCGAGGATCGCCGCCAGGTTGGTCCCGGCCTGGCGCAGCGCCAGGTCCAGCGCCGCCGACTCGAAGGCCCAGCGGCGGTACTCGCGGGAGACGTCGCGCTCGGGGGCGGCGGCGGGGAAGAGGTCGATCGCGTCGAGCCGCGCGGAGAACTCGGCAAAGGTGTCGCTGCCGGCGAGCCCGGCGGGCGGGCCGGCCGCCTGCTGGCCGACGTGGTCGACGGCGTCGTAGGTGACGTCTTCGCCGATCCCCTCGTGGCCGCCGCCGCGCAGCTTGATCACCGTGGTCAGCCGTTCGAACTCGCCGAGCACGATCTCCAGCCCCTCGAACTCGCAGGACTCGATCTCCAGCGGCAGGTCGGCGATCGCGTCGAAGGTGGCCATCGGCTGGGACCCTAGCGAGCGACCCGCAGCGTCTTCAGCTCGCGGTCGCTGCCACCGCGCACGTAGCCGCCATGGGCGACGCTCTCGCGGATGTAGTCGAGCGTCTCGGCGGTCAGGCGCTCGCCGGGGAGGACGTTGGGGATCCCCGGCGGGTAGGCGGCGAGGCCCTCGGCGGCGATCCGGCCGGCGGCGCTGTCGAAGGGGATCACCTCCTGCGGGCCGAGGAAGGCCTCGCGCGGGGTCATCACCAGCTCGCCCCAGGGCGGCGGCGGCGCCAGCTTCTCCTGCGGCGGGCCGGGCTCGGCCTCGAGCTCGCCGACCGCCTCGCGCATCGCCGCGACCAGGCGCTCGCCGGCGCGGGCCGCGGGCTCGCCGAGGCCGAAGATCGCGACGACGACGTTCTCCGAGTAGAGCTCGAGGTCGATGCCGTGCGAGTAGAAGATCGTCTTCGCCAGCCGGTAGCCGGTCGAGCCGGTCTCGCGGACGTCGATCGAGAGCCGCAGCGGGTCCCAGCCGGCGATCCCGGGCTGGCCGACCATCGCCTCGTCGAGGACGGCGAGGCCGGGGATCGCGGCGATCGCCTCGCGGGTCGCGGCGACCGCGGTCAGCGTCTCGCCCAGCAGCTCGACGCCGTGGACCGCGGCCTGGCGCCGGGCCGCGTCGAGCGAGCCGGTCAGCAGGCCGCTGGGGCTGGTCGTTTCGACCAGGCTGACGCAGCGGTCGACGACGGCGGCGTCGATGCGACCGCCGGCGCCGAGGTGGAGCATCGCCGCCTGGGTCAGGCTGCCGACGATCTTGTGGGTCGAGGAGGTGACCAGGTCGGCGCCGCCGGCGAGCGCGTCGGTCGGCAGGTCCGGGTGGAAGTGCAGGTGGGCGCCCCAGGCCTCGTCGACGACCAGCGGCACGCCGCGCCCGTGCGCGACCTCGGCCAGGGCGGCGACGTCGGCGCAGGCGCCGAAGTAGGTGGGGGAGACGACCATCGCCGCGACCGCGCCGGGCGTTTCGTCGAGGCCCGCCGCCAGCGACTCGGGGGTGAGGCCGTGGGCGATCCCCAGCTCCGGGTCGAGCTCGCGGGGCGACGAAGGTCGGTCGCATCCCGCTCAGCACCAGGCCGTCGATGATCGAGGAGTGGACGTTGCGCTGGACGACGACGCGGTTGCCCGAATGGGCCAGCGCCAGGCAGGTGGTGTGGTTGCCCTGCGAGGCGCCGTTCATCAGGAACCAGGTGCGCTGCGCTCCCCAGGCCTCGGCGGCGAGCAGCTGGGCCTGCTGGAAGGGCGTCGGTTCGGGGCCGATGTCGACCCCCTCGGTGACCGAGGGGATGTCGTTGCGCAGCCCGGTCTCGCCGACCAGCTCGCGCATCGCCGGATCGGCGCCGGCGCCGCCCTTGTGCCCCGGGACCTGGAAGCGGCCCGGCTCCAGCGCCGAGTAGGCGAGCAGGGCGTCGACGAAGGGGGTCGAGTCCTGACTGGAGTCGGGCATCGAGCCGAGTCTACGCGCCGGCGTGCCCGGTCCGGGAGACTGCGGGGAGATGGTGCACACGCGTCTCGGCTACTGGATCGAGGAGGCCGGCGAGGTCTCTCCGGCGGCGCCCCTGGCCGGCGAGCGCGAGGCCGACGTGCTCGTCGTCGGCGGCGGCTACACCGGGCTCTGGACCGCCTGGTACCTGCGCCGGCTCGAGCCCGGGGCGCGGGTCGTCCTGCTCGAGGCCGAGCAGGTCTGCGGGCGCGGCCCGAGCGGCCGCAACGGCGGCTTCTGCAACGCGATGTGGCTCTCGCTCCCCTCGCTGCGCCGCCGCTGGGGCGACGACGCGGCGCTGGCGATCGGCCGCGCCGCCGAGCAGGGCGGTCGGGCGGATCGCCGAGTTCTGCGAGCAGCAGGAGGTCGACGCCTGGTTCCGTCCCGCCGGCTACATGCAGGTCTCGACCGCGGCGGCGCAGGACGGCGCCTGGCTGGCGGCGCTCGAGGCCTGCCGCGAGCTCGGCGTGCCGGAGGCGATGCAGCCGCTGAGCCGGGCCGAGGTCGCCGCCCGCTGCTCCTCGCCGGCCTTCCGCGAGGGAGCCGTCTGCCCCAGCTCGGCGACGGTGCAGCCGGCGCGGCTGGCGCTCGGCCTGCGCGAGCGCCTGCGAGCCGACGGCGTCGAGATCTTCGAGTCCTCGCCGGTGCGCTCGCTTCCGCGAAGGCGCCGACGGGGTCGAGGCCCGGACCGAGGCCGGCTCGGTGCGCGCCGGCCGCGCCGTGCTGGCGATCGGCGGCGCCGCCAAGGGCCGGCGCGGACCGCTGCGCGACCGCCTCACCGTCGCCTCCTCCCACATCGTCCTCACCGAGCCGGTCCCGGAGCTGCTCGAGCAGGTCGGCTGGGACCGGCGGCGAGTGCATCACCGACTGCCGCGCCCTGCTCGACTACTTCCGCACCACCCCGGACGGCCGCATCGCCTTCGGCTGGGGCGGCGGCCGGATCGCGATGGGGGCGAGGACGAAGGGCCGCGCCGAGGTCGACGCCGCGGTGATCGCGGCGACCGCCGCGCACCTCTACGACTACTTCCCGGGCCTGGAGGGAAAGCGCATCACCCACGCCTGGGGCGGCCCGATCGACGCCTCCCCGACCCACCTGCCGGAGGTCCGCTCGCTGCCGCACGGCCGCGCCTTCGCCGCCGCCGGCTACACCGGCAACGGCGTCGGCCCCTCGAACATGGTCGGCCGCACGCTGGCCGCGCTGGCCCTCGACCGCCGCGACGACCACACCAGCCTCGCCTTCGTCGACGGCGCCACCCCCCGCGTCCCCCCCGAGCCCTTCCACTGGATCGGCGGCGAAGCAATCCGCCTCGGAATCCAAGCCAAGGAGGAGGCCGAGATGGCCGGCCGCACCCCAGGCAAGATCGCCTCAGCCGTGGCCGAAGGTCCCGGAGCTGATCGGCTTCCACATCGGCCGCTGACCGGGGTCCCGGAGCGGCGAGGGCTGCCTCGGCGGAGCTGGATCTCGGACGGGTACGCTCCCCGGAGCCTCCCCGCGTCGTGCGGGGACCTACCCCGCCCCTCACGCGACGGTGGGAACCGGGATGCCCTCCTGCTCGGGTCGCACCGAGGCCATCTTTTCGGCCCTGCGCTGCTGCCAGGTCGTGAAGCCCATCGCGGCGACGGTGGTGAAGAAGAGGACCATCGCGACGCAGTAGACCTCGACCGGGATCCCGCGCTGGGCGGCGCCGAAGATGTAGAGCGGGAAGGTCACGGTCGTGCCGGAGTTGAAGTTGGAGATCACGAAGTCGTCGATCGAGAGCGCGAAGGCGAGCATCGCGCCGCCGAAGATCCCCGGCAGGATCAGCGGCAGCGTCACCAGGCGGAAGGTCGCGAAGCGGGCCGGCGCCGAGGTCCTTCGCCGCCTCCTCGAGGCTGCGGTCGAAGCCGATCAGCCGCGAGCGGACGACGACGACGACGAAGCTGATGCAGAACATCACGTGGGCGATCAGCAGCGTCTCGAAGCCGAGCTGAAGCGTGCCGAAGATAGAGGAAGAAGGAGAGCAGCGCCGCCCCCATCACGACCTCGGGGGTCGCCATCGGGATCACGATCAGGAAGTTCGCCAGCCGCCGCCCGAGGAACTGGTGGCGGACCAGCGCGATCGCCATCATCGTCCCGATCACGGTCGAGATCACCGTCGCCAGCAGCGGCCAGCTTGAGGCTCGTCAGCAGCGCTTCGGTCAGGTCGGAGATCCCGAAGGCGTTGCTCCAGTGCGACGAGCGTGAAGCCGACCCAGGTGAAGTTGTAGCGGCCGGCCGGGTCGTTGAAGGAGAAGACGAAGATGACCGCGATCGGGATCAGCAGGTAGAGCGACGACGAGCGCGCCGACGATGTTGACGGCGTGCTCGCGCAGCCAGCGCCAGGCGCGGGCGCTGCCGCTCTCGGCCGCCAGCCCGCCGCTCATCGGTCGGCCTCCTCGCCCATCAGCGCCTCGGAGCCGGCGAAGCGGATGTAGATGACGACGGCGATCATGATCAGCGCCATCAGGACGAAGGACAGCGCCGCCGCCGACGGGTAGTTGGACTGGGTCAGGTAGAGCGACTGGATCACGTTGCCGATCATCCGGTTGCCGACGCCGCCGAGGAACTGGGCGTTGACGTAGTCGCCGGCGGCGGGGATGAAGGTGAGCAGCGACGCCGGCGACGACCCCCGGCGCCGAGAGCGGCAGCGTCACCCGCAGGAAGGACTGGGTCGCCGAGGCGTAGAGGTCCTTGGCGGCCTCGATCAGCGCGCACGTCGACCCGCTCCAGCGAGGCGTAGATCGGCAGGATCATGAACGGCAGGAAGTTGTAGGTGAGGCCGGCGATCACGGCGAAGCCGGTCGCCAGGACGTGGCCGCTCGGGGCGAGGCCGATCGCGTGCATGAACTCGGTCACCGGGCTCTGGTCGGCGAGGATCGTCTCCCAGGCGAGGGTGCGGATCAGGTAGGTGGTGAAGAACGGCGCGACGACCGCGAACAGCATCACGTTGCGCCAGCGCCCCGCCTTGAAGGCGATCGCGTAGGCGAGCGGGTAGGCGAGCAGCAGCGCGATCAGCGTCGCGATCGCCGGCGTAGACGAAGGAGCGGACCAGCTGCGACTGGTAGAGCGAGAGGGCGTCGCTGTAGTTGGCCCAGTGCCAGCTGAATTCGAGGCTGCCGACGACGCCCGTCTCGAGCGAGAGTTTGAACATGTAGTACAGCGGCACGACGAAGAAGACGACCAGCCAGATCGTCCCCGGGCCGAGCAGGAAGTAGGGGACGACCCGGCGACGGACGGCGGACATCAGGCCGCCGTCCGTCGCGTGGTGTTCGGGTCGGCCGTCAAGCGCCTCAGCCGTTGAGCACCGCGTCGAACGCCTGGATCACGTTCTGTTCCTCGGCGCCTTTGAGGATCGGCGTGTTGGAGCAGTTCTTGGTGAACGACGCGCTGGGGAAGATCAGCTTGTTTTCCGCGAGTTCCGGGTCGCGCTTTTCGAGGACCTGCTTGACCCCTTCGACCGGCGTCACGTAGTTGACGTATTCGGCGATCTGCGCCTGGTTTTTCGGTTCGTAGACGTAGTTCATGAACGCCTCGGCCGCGGTCGGGTTCGGCGCCCCGACCGGGATCACCATGTCTTCCGACCAGAGCATGCAGCCCTCGGTCGGCATCCGCCATTCGATGTTCGGGTTTTCGATCTGCAGCTGCACCGCGTCGCCCGACCAGCCGATCACCGCGTCGACGTTGCCGTTGGTCAGGTCGCTGGCGTAGTCGTTGCCGGTGAAGCGGCGGATCTGGCCGGATTCGGCGGCGCCCTTGATTTTTTCGATCGCCTTCATCCAGTCGGCTTCGGTCGCCTTGCTCGGGGTCGACGCCTTCGCACTTCATCACCAGCGGCACCGTTTCCCGGACTTCGTTCAGCATGTCGATCTTGCCCTTGTACTTGGGGTCGAAGAGGTCGCAGATCGAGTGGATCTCGGGCGCCAGTTCCTTGTTGACGATGATCCCGGTCATGCCGCTCTGCCAGGGCACCGTGTAGGAGCGGTTGGGATCGAACGAGGGGTGCCTGAGGCTGGCGGCGAGGTTCCTTTCGACGTTGGGCAGGGCCGACTTGTCGAGTTCCTGCAGGTAGCCGAGTTCGTGCATTTTGGTCGACCATGTAGTCGGCCAGGACGAAGATGCTGCGGCCGCCGGATTCGCCCTGGGCGAGGATCGGCTGCATCTTGTTGAAATATTCTTCGTTCGAGTTGATGTCCTCGACGTAGTTGACCTTGACGCCGGTCGCCTTTTCGAAGTCGGGCACGGTGTTCTTGTCGATGTAGAGCGGCCAGTTGGAGATCGTCACGCTGCCGCTCGGCTTGGCTTCCGAGCTTCACCGTCGACGCCGCGGTCGAGCCGCCGCCTTCGATCCGCCACCGCCACCGCCGCCGCAGGCGGCGAGGCCCAGGGCAAGCGCCGCCGCCGCCACCAAACCAGCGATCAGGACCAGCGGCCCCCTGCCTCTCGATTCGGTCCTAAGCATTCGCTTCAACCTCCTGCGTCGTTTCCAAGTTCTCTTGCGCCTTCGCGCCGTCGCCGTCTGCCGTCGGCGACTCGCTGACGATGTGCATGTGCTCGGGCTCCCAGCTCAGCGCCACCCGGGCGCCGCCGCCCGGCAGCCGCTGGCGCTCGGCCTCGTCGGCGTTGGGGATCAGCACCGTCATCCGCACGCCGCCGCCGAGGTCGACGGCGATCTGGGTCGCGGTGCCGAGGTAGAGCGAGCTCTCGACGATGCCCTCGACCCGGGTCTGGTCGCCGCCCGGTCGCCGTCGCCGTCGACCAGCTCGATCCGCAGCTTCTCCGGGCGCACGACCGCGTGGCAGCGCTGGCCGTCGGCGAACCCGGCGGTCGAGGTGGCGATCGTCTGGCCCTGGTCGAGGCGGACCTGGCCGGGTCCCGAGACCGAGGCCGGCATCAGGTTGGAGACGCCGATGAAGCCGGCGACGAAGGTGGTCGAGGGCCGGTCGTAGACCTCCTCGGGCACCGCCACCTGCTCGACCTTGCCGCGGTTCATCACCGCGATCCGGTCGCTCATCGTCAGCGCCTCCTCCTGGTCGTGGGTGACGTAGACGAAGGTGATCCCGACCTCGCGCTGGATCCGCTTCAGCTCGACCTGCAGGCCCTTGCGCAGCTTCAGGTCGAGGGCGCCGAGCGGCTCGTCGAGCAGCAGCACCTTCGGCAGGTTGACCAGGGCCCGGGCCAGGGCGACGCGTTGCTGCATGCCGCCGGAGAGCTGGGAGGGGCGCCGGTTCGCCTCGGCGGCGAGGCCGACGCGTTTCAGCTCGGTCGCGACGCGTTCGGCGATCTCGTCCTTGCCGACCTTCTTGCGCTTCAGGCCGAAGGCGACGTTGGCCTCGACGCTGAGGTGGGGGAAGAGCGCGTAGCTCTGGAAGACGGTGTTGGTCGGCCGCTTGTGCGGCGGCAGCGCCGCCACGTCCTCGCCCTCGATCCGGATCTCGCCCTCGCTCGGCCGCTCGAAGCCGGCGATCATCCGCAGCGTCGTCGTCTTGCCGCAGCCGCTGGGCCCGAGCAGGGTGAAGAACTCACCCCGCGCCAGCTCCAAGCTCAGGTCGTCCACGGCGACAAAGCCGTCGAACCGTTTCGTCACCCCGTGAAGGACGACGCTCTGGGTCTGATCCTGCCCGGCAGCCACTCTTATGGGGGTCCTTTCGTCATGTGTGGCCACCAGGGGAGCCACCATTTGGCCTTGCCTCGAACCGGCTCGACTCCAGCGACCGTATGCCCCAGCGAAGCACTGTGCAAGTGGCGGATGTCCCAAAAGCACAGTTGTCGCTTGTACCTTATGTACAAGAGGGTCGGCCGCGCTTGACCCAACGACCACTTGCGCCTGTGTCATCCTGGGGTTAGCTTTGTCCATATCGTCGTAGCACGAGAGGAGAGCGGCATGGCCACCGCGTCGCAGGCACCAGCAGGCACCGAGCTTCAGAAACTGGCCCGGGACCACCTTTGGATGCATTTCTCGCGGATGGGCGGCTACGACGCCGATCACGAGATCCCGATCATCGCCCGCGCCGAGGGCTGCTACGTCTACGACGACCGCGGCAAGCGCTACCTCGACGGCCTCTCCGGCCTCTTTTGCGTCAACGCCGGGCACGGGCGGACCGAGTTCGGCGAGGCCGCCGCCCGCCAGGTCGAAGAGCTCGACTTCTACACGCTCTGGAGCTACGCCCACCCGCGGGCGATCGAACTTGCCGCCCGGATCGCCTCGCTGGCGCCCGAGGGCCTCAACCGGGTCTTCTTCACCAACGGCGGCTCGGAGGCGGTCGAGTCGGCGCTGAAGCTGGCCCGCAACTACCACCGGATGCACGGCAAAGGGCAGAAGTTCAAGACGATCGCCCGCGAGGTCGCCTACCACGGCACCTCGCTGGGAGCGCTCTCGGCGACCGGGATCACCGAGCTGCGCCAGCAGTTCGAGCCGCTCGCGCCAGGCGGCTGCCATGTGCCCAACACCAACGTCTACCGCTGGCCCGAGGATCGCGAGCCGCTCTGGGCCGCGGACGCGATCGAGGAGCGGATCGTCTTCGAGGGCCCCGACACCGTCGCCGCGGTGATCCTCGAGCCGGTCCAGAACGCCGGCGGCTGCTTCGTCCCGCCCGAGGGCTACTTCCAGCGGGTGCGCGAGATCTGCGACCGCCACGACGTGCTGATGATCTCCGACGAGGTGATCTGCGCCTGGGGCCGGCTCGGCCACTACTTCGGCTGCGACCGCTTCGGTTACGTGCCGGACATCATCACCGTCGCCAAGGCGCTGACCTCGGCCTACGCGCCGATGGGCGGCGTGATCGCCTCCGACAAGGTCGCCGAGCCCTTCATGGAGGGCGATGCCTCCTTCGCCCACGGCTTCACCTTCGCCGGCCACCCGATCGCCGCGGCGATCGCGATGGCCAACCTCGACGTCTACGAGCGCGAGGACCTCTGCGGCCACGTGCTCGCCAAGGAGGACGAGTTCCGCCAGATGCTGGAGAGCCTGCGCGAGCTGCCGATCGTCGGCGACGTGCGCGGCGCCGGCTACTTCCACGCGGTCGAGCTGGTCAAAGACCAGGACAGCAAGGAAAGCTTCAACGACGAGGAGTCCGAGCGGCTGCTGCGCGGCTTCCTCTCCGGCGAGCTCTACAAGCGCGGGCTGATCTGCCGCGCCGACGATCGCGGCGATCCCGTGATCCAGCTGGCGCCGCCGCTGATCGCCGACAGCGAGCAGTTCGAAGAAATCCACGACGTGCTCAGCACGGTCCTCGCCGAGGCCTGGGACCAAGTCGTCCGCTAGGGCGCTAGAGGCGCGAGTGCTCACGGTCCAGAGCCTGCTCGATGAGCTAGACCTCGACCTCGCGGCCGGGTCCAAGGCCGCCGCGGCGCCGGTCCGCTGGGTGCACATCTCCGAGCTGCAGGATCCGACGCCGTGGCTCTCCGGCGGCGAGTTGATGCTGACCACCGGGATCCCACTCGACACCGCCGCCAAGCAGCGCTCCTTCGTCCGGATCCTCGCCGACTGCAACCTCGCCGGGCTCGGCCTCGGCACCGGCTTCAGCCACGACAAGCTGCCGAAGGCGCTGGTCGAGGAGGCGGAGAAGCGGGACTTCCCGCTGTTCGAGGTCCCCTACTCGACGCCGTTCATCGCGATCACCGAGAAAGCCTTCGCGCGGCTGGTCAACGAGCAGTACGAGGTTCTCCAGCGCGGCATCGCGGTGCAGCGGCGGCTCGAGCGGCTGGTCCTGGAGGAGCGCGGCCTGGAGGAGATCGCGGCGACGATCGCCTCCGCGGTCGGCGGCACCGTGGCGATCCTCGACGGCCGCGGCGAGCGCCTCGCCGGGCGCGGCTTCCGCCGCCAGCTCTCCGCCGACGCGATCGGCGGCATCCGCAGGGAGGCGCTCGGCCACGCCGTCGACGGTCATCCCTTCGTTCCCTCCCATCCCTCGGTCGTCGGCCGGGCTCTGGCCCATCCGGTGATCTCTCCCGGCGGCGGGCCGCCGCAGGCCTGGGTCGTGATCGTCCGCGACTCGGGCGGGCTCGGCGACTTCGAGCGGCTGATCCTGCAGCAGGCGGTCGCCGTCGTCGCGCTCGAGCTGATGCGGCGCCGGGTCGCCCGCGAGACCGAGCGGCGCCTCGCCGGCGACGTGCTCGCCGGCGCGCTCGGCGGCCGGATGGAGGCGACGGAGCTGCGCCGGCGCCTGGAGCCGTTCGGAATCGGCGAGGAAGCCGCGGTGCTCGTCTTCGCGCTCGACGAGCCCGCGGCTGCCGCCGGAGCGCTCGAACGAGCGCTGGCCGCCGACGCCTGCCCGGCCGTCGTCGCTCCGCACGTCGCCGGCAACCGCGAGTTGCTCTGCGCCGTCGTCGACGCCGCCGACCGCGACCCGATCGACGTCGCCGCCGACGCCCGCCGGGCGCTCAGCCCCGAACGCGGCGCCGTCCGTGCCGCCGCCAGCCGCCCGGCCTCACCGGAGAGCCTGCGCCACTCCTTCCACGAAGCCCGCTGCGCGCTCGAGGCGACCGCCTTCGACAACGGCTCCGCCCCCGAGGTCGCCTCCTGGCGCGACCTCGGCGCCTTCACGCTGCTGCTCTCGATCCAGGACGACGAGGCGCTGAGCCTCTACTGCGACAGCGTCCTCGGCCCGATCGAGCAGGGCGACGTCGAGTACGGCGGCGAGCTGCTGCGCTCGCTCGAGGCGTTCATCGAGCAGAACGGCCAGTGGGAGCGGGCCG
The DNA here is from genome assembly GCA_963739875.1 of uncultured Solirubrobacterales bacterium. Taxonomy (GTDB): domain Bacteria; phylum Actinomycetota; class Thermoleophilia; order Solirubrobacterales; family 70-9; genus VAYN01. The sequence continues at coordinate 166,462 of CAVUCD010000004.1, read as the reverse complement.
CGCGCGAGGTCTACTGCCATCGCCACACGCTGCGCTACCGGATGCGCAAAGTCGAGGAGCTGACCGGCCGCGACCTCTCGCGCGCCCACGACCGGATCGAGTTTTGGCTGGCCCTGCGAGCGAGGGAGTTGATCGCGTGAAAATCGGAGTTCCCACGGAGATCAAGTCGGACGAGTACCGGGTCGCGGTGACGCCGGCCGGCGTCCGCGAAATGATCGAGCACGGCCACCAGGTGCTGGTCCAGGCCGGGGCGGGCAACGGCAGCGCGATCGCCGACGCCGACTTCGAGGCGCAGGGCGCCACGATCGTCGCCGACGCCGCCGCGGTCTTCGCCGAGGCCGAGATGATCCTCCACGTCAAGGAGCTGCAGGCGACCGAGATCGAGATGCTGCGGCCGGGACAGCTGCTCTTCACCTACCTGCACCTGGCCCCCGACCCCGAGCAGACCCGCGGCCTCTGCGCCTCGGGCGCGACCTGCATCGCCTACGAGACGGTCGAGGACGCGCAGGGGCGGCTGCCGCTGCTGGCGCCGATGAGCGAGATCGCCGGCAAGATCGCCACCCAGGCGGGCGCCCACATTCTCGAGAAACCGCGCGGCGGCCGCGGCATCCTGCTCGGCGGCGTCCCCGGCGTCGCCGCCGCCAACGTGATGGTGATCGGCGGCGGCGTCGTCGGCATGAACGCCGCCTTCATCGCGATCGGGATGGAGGCCGACGTCTTCGTCTTCGATCGCTCGATCGACCGCCTGCGCGAGCTCGAGGTCGTCTTCGGCGGCCGCTGCTCGACCGTCTACTCGACCACGCTGGCGGTCGAGGAGATGCTGCCGCGCGCCGACCTCGTGATCGGCGCCGTGCTCGTCCACGGGGCGCGGGCGCCCTACGTCGTCCGCCGCGAGCAGCTGGCGCTGATGAAGCCCGGCGCGGTGCTGGTCGACGTCGCGATCGACCAGGGCGGCTGCTTCGAGACCTCGCGGCCGACGACCCACCACGAGCCGACCTTCGAGGTCGACGGGATCATCCACTACTGCGTCGCCAACATGCCCGGCGCGGTCCCGATCACCTCCACCCACGCCCTCACCAACGCGACGCTGCCCTACGCGATCGCGCTCGCCGACCGCGGCGTCGCCGAGGCGATCCGGCGCGACCCGGGGCTGCGGCTGGGGGTCAACGTCGCCGCCGGCAAGGTCACCCACCCGGCGGTGGCGGAGGGAGTGGGCATGGACTACGTGCCGGTCGAGCAGGCCCTGGGCCTGGAGCCGGCAGGGGTGAACGGAGACTAAGGTTTAAATCCAACCCGCCCGCGGCGGACGCGGAGCAGAGCAGGCGGGCGGAATTGAAAAGAGGAGCTGAATGAGCACTTACGCGGTAGTCAATCCAGCCACCGGCGAGACGATCAAGGAGTACCCGGAGATCGGCGACGCCGAGCTCCGCGCCGCGATCGACCGGGCCGACGGGAGCCTCCCGGACCTGGTCCGGATCCTCCACCGTGGCGGAGCGCGCCGCGCTGGTGCGCAAGGTCGGCGAGCTCCACAGCGAGCGCCGCCAGCAGCTGGCCGAGATCATCGTCCGCGAGATGGGCAAGCCGATCGAGCAGGCGCTGATGGAGGTCGACTTCGCGGCCGAAATCTACGCCTACTACGCCGACAACGCCGAGGCCCTGATGGCCGACGAGCCGATCGAGCTGCTCGGCGGCGAGGGCACCGCGGTGGTCCGCCGCGGCAGCTTCGGCGTCCTGCTCGGGATCATGCCCTGGAACTTCCCCTATTACCAAGTCGCCCGCTTCGCCGGGCCGAACCTGGTGATCGGAAACCCGATCCTGCTCAAGCACGCGCCGCAGTGCCCGGAATCGGCCGAGGCGATGGCGCAGATGTTCAGCGACGCCGGCTTCCCCGAGGGGGCGTACGAGAACATCTACGCGACGAATGAGCAGATCGAGTGGGTGATCGCCGACCCGCGCCTGCACGGCGTCTCGGTCACCGGCTCCGAGCGCGCCGGCGCCGCCGTCGCCGAGATCGCCGGGCGCAACCTGAAGAAGGTCGTGCTCGAGCTCGGCGGCTCGGACCCGTTCATCCTGCTCGGGACCGACGACCTCGACGCGACCGTGCAGGCGGCCGCCGAAGCGCGGCTCGACAACACCGGTCAGTCCTGCAACGCCGCCAAGCGCTTCATCGTCGTCGACGACTTCTACGACGAGTTCCTCGAGAAGTTCAGCGAGACGCTGAGCGCGTCGAAGCCGGGCGACCCCACCGCCGAGGACACGGCCGTCGGGCCGCTCTCCTCGCAGACGGCGGCCGACCGGCTCGAGGAGCAGGTCAAGAAGGCGGTCGACAACGGGGCCGAGGTCGTCGTCGGCGGCAAGCGCGACGGCAACTACTTCGAACCGACGATCCTGACCGGGATCAAACCCGGCGACGAGGCGTCCCAGGAAGAGTTCTTCGGTCCCGTCGCCCAGGTCTATCGGGTCGGCTCCGAGGAGGAGGCGGTTGCCCTCGCCAACCAGACCCCGTTCGGCCTCGGCTCCTATGTGATGACCACCGACAAGGAGCAGGGCGAGCGGGTCGCCGACAAGATCGAAGCCGGAATGGTCTACGTCAACCTGGTCGGGGCGGACAGCCCCGAGCTGCCGTTCGGCGGTTTCAAGCGCTCCGGCTTCGGCCGCGAGCTCGGCCGCTTCGGTGCCGACGAGTTCGTCAACAAGAAGCTGATCCGCAGCGCCTGATCCCGACTCGATGAAGCTTCGGATCGGAGTTCTTGCCGCGCTGGCGGCCTTCGCCGCGTTCGCGGCGTTCGCTGTCATTCCCACGGCGGGGGCGGCTGAAAACGAAACGATCGAAGCGCCGCGTTGCCACGGGCGGCAGGCGACGATCGTCGGGACCGACGGCAACGACGTGATCCACGGCACGCCGGGGCGCGACGTGATCTGGGGCGGCAAGGGGGACGACACGATCTACGGCAGCCTCGGCAACGACCTGATCTGCGGCGGCCCCGGCGCCGACCTGATCCACGGCGGCCGCGGCAACGACGAGGTCGACGGCGGCGCCGGCGACGACGACCGCGTCTACGGCGATCTCGGCGACGACAAGGTGCTCGGCGGCGCCGGCGCCGATGACGAAGTCTCCGGCGGCCTCGGCATCGACATCGTCAACGGCGGCCCGGGCAACGACGACGTCGTCCACGGCGACTACGGCTGGGACCGGATGTCCGGCGGCGCCGGCAAGGGCGACGTCGCCTCCTTCGCGACCGCGATCGCCGGCGGCAAGGGCGACGGCGTCTGGGCCTCGCTGCAAGGCCCACCGGGCCCTCGGCGACGGCCACGACAAGCTGTTCGGCTTCGAGAGCCTGGAAGGCTCGGCCTTCCGCGACACCCTGATCGGCGACAAGCAGGACAACGTGATCGACGGCGGTCCCGGCAACGACCACCTGATCGGCGGCGGCGGCCACGACACCCTCGAAGGCGGCCAGGGCAGCGACAGCTGCAGCGGCGCCAAGGGCCACACGGTCTCCTGCGGCAAGGAAAAGCCGCCGCAGGGCTCGGCCTACGTTCAGCTCGCCCCGGCCCCGGTCGACGGCGCCGGGCTGCAGATCGTCGGCGGCGGCGGCGACGACCACTTCTCGGTCGCCTTCGACGAAGCGAGCGAGACCTTCGGCGTGACCGCGAAAGCGGCGCTCGCCGTCGGCCCCGGCTGCGTCCACCCGCCGCACCTCCCGGACGTCGCGAGCTGCCCGGCGAACGGCCCCGGCCGCTGGCTGATGGCCGACCTCGGCCCCGGCAACGACAGCCTCACGGTCGAAGGCTCGCTGCTGGCCGTCGGCTTCGTCCGCGTCGCCGGCGGCTTCGGCAACGACACGATTCGCGGCGGTCCCGAGGACGACCTCATCCAGGCCGGCCCCGGCGCCGACAAGCTCTACGGCGGCGCCGGCGCCGACGGCCTGGTCGGCGGCCTGCCCGGCCCGACCTATCTCTACGGCGGCCCCGGCGGCGACCTGCTGGCGGCCGGCGGCGGCTGCGCCGGCGGCGCCCTGGTCGGCGGCCCCGGCCGCGACGACGCCTCCTTCGCCGAGACCGCGGCGCACCCGGGGCTGCTGATCATCTCCTTCCCGCGTCACGCCGCCTGGATCGACGTGATCAAGGGCTGCCACAAAGTCCACCTGGCCGCCAGCGACGAGGACATGGAGGGCTCCTTCGACGACGACGTCCTGATCGGCAACAGCCGCGCCAACAGCATGCTCGGCCAGCCCGGGCAGGACCGCTTCTACGGCAACGGCGGCGACGACACGATCGACGCCCGCGACGGCGTCCGCGACTTCTCGATCCAGTGCGGCCGCGGCACCCTGCCGAGGAAAGGGCATCCGGCGACGGGCAGGGCCGAAGGCCACGCGCTGACCGATCCCTTCGACCCGCCCCCGTTCAAATGCGGATCGACCAAGCACGGCCACCCGGTCCCCGGGCTCGACGGCTGAACACCCAAGCCCGGCCCGGCGCGGCTTTCAGCGCTTTTTCGCGGCGGCTTTCCTACCTTTGCGACTGGCGGAGCCCGCTTCGACCTCGACGCTGCGGATCGTCCAGAAGTCGCTCGCCAGGCTCGACTGCAGCAGGTAGGGGTAGGGGAGGGTGAAGTAGCCGCTCATCCCCCATTTCCTCCCCCATGAGTTGCGGACGATGAACCACTGGTTTTTCTCGTCGTAGCCGACGGCGAGAACCGCGTGGCCGCCGAGCACCGACTCTTTCGCTCTCGGCATGCCGGCGTGGCCGGTTTTGGCGACTTCGGCGCTCTCGAAGCTTTCGTAGACGGTGAAGCCGAAGACGAACGGGAAGCCCTCGGCCAGGCAGCCCTTCATCTGGCTCAGCGACTGACCCACCCGCAGGTACAGGATCGCCTGGTTTTTCAGGCCTTCGGCGTAGCACCGCGGCGGCGGCTTCTGCGCGAACGCTCCGATGTCGTACGGCCATTTTTCCTCTTTGCAGGCGCCCTGCTGAGCGACGCTCTTGACGCCGTCGCGGATCTGGGCGCCGCTGTCGGATTTCACCGTGCCCTCGATCGCGCGCTCGTTGTAATAGATGAAGAGCCGCGAGGGGACGAAGGGTTTTTTCGCTTTCTCGCGCATCTGGTCGAACTCGAGCGCCGCGCCGATCGCGTTTGCGGTGCAGCTGCCCAGCTGGCCCTGGTCGTAGACCGGCGGGCACTGCGGGCGCAGGTCGACTTTCGTGGGGAGTTCCCCCAGCGCGACGATCGGCGCGCCGTAGAGCAGGTCACGACCGTCCGGCAGGTCTGGAACCCATCCGTACCCCTTGATCTTGCGTGGCATCGAGCGTCTCCCGCGTCGGTGAGCTGGTGGCGAGAAGATCCTTGACTACTTAGCTATCCCTGTCAATACGCACTATTTGAGGAACCATTTGCGTGCTGGGCGTCGGCGACCGGGTCGGCATCGACCCTAACTAGGCTTGCTTCGTGGCACGAAAGACCGCGACTGGAGACGAGGCGGCGGCGATCGCCGCCGCCCTCGCGCGGTTCGAGGCGGAGGTCGGAGCCGTCCCCGGGGAGACCCCGGCGACGGTCAGCCCATGGCAGCGCGCGGCGCTGCTCGAAGGAGTGGGGACGAAGGAGACCGTCCAGGACTCAAAAGGAGGATCGACATGGCTGTCGTGAAAATCATCGAGCTGGTTGGAAGCTCGAAGACATCAACCGACGATGCGGCCAAGCAGGCGCTGAATCAGGCCGAGGGCTCGCTGCGCAACATCCGCGCCGTCGACATCGTCTCGACCGGGATCCGCGGCGAGAACCTCGACGAGTACCGGGCCCACGTTCGCGTGGCCTTCCTGATCGAGGGGACGGAGATCGACTGATGAGCGAGAGAAGCGTTCATGAGCGAGGCGGAGAACGAGGTCTCGCGCGACGAGGCCCAGAAGCTGATCGAGGACGGCGCCCAGCTGGTCGACGTGCGCACCGACCACGAGTGGGAGGTCGGCAGGATCGCCGGCGCCACCCACCTGCCGCTGGACGAGCTGGCCGAGCGCGCCGGCGAGATCGACAAGGAACGGCCGGTGCTCCTCTACTGCCGCGGCGGCAACCGCTCGACGATGGCGACCGCGGCCCTGGCGGCGGCCGGCTACGACGCCTCGAAGCTCAGCGAGGGGATCGTCGGCTGGAGCGAGGCCGGTCTGCCGATCGAGCCGGAGGGCGGTTACGTGGCCGAGTCCGGCGAGGCCGCGGCCATCCTCGAGGCACGAAAAAGGCCGCCCAGAGGTAAATACCCGAATCCCTGTCAGGTTTTGCTATTTTCCTCTCCATGGAGGTCGTGGTAGCGGAAAACAAGGAGCAGCGGGGCAAGGGCCGCCTCGGCACGCTCGAGAACCCCGAGGCGTACGAGAACGTCCCCGGCAACGTGATCCCGATCATCGAGCGCGAGTTCGACGACTTCGACAACGAAGCCGAGGAGTTCCTCGCCCAGCGCCTGCCGGAAAACGAGTTCATCGGCTTCCGCCTCAAGCAGGGCGTCTACGGCCAGCGCCAGCCCGACGTGCAGATGGTCCGCGTCAAGCTGCCCTTCGGCGGCGTCACCCCGGACCAGATGGACGCCTTCGCCACCGTGGTGGAGAAATACGCGCCGCTCGAGAAGGGGCACGTCACCACCCGCCAGAACATCCAGATCCACCACGTGCCGCTGCGCGACATGGAGGCGCTGATCCGCGAGATCTCCAGCGTCGGCCTCTCCTCCCGCGAGGGTTGCGGCAACACCGTCCGCAACGTCACCGGCGACCCCTGGGCCGGCGTCGCGCCGGACGAGATCTTCGACCCGACCCCCTACGCCGGCGCCTACGTCCGCTACTTCGTCCGCCACCCGACGACGCAGCTGATGCCGCGCAAGATCAAGACCGCCTTCAGCGGCTCCGACGAGGACCGGGCGATCACCGGCATCCACGACATCGGCTTCATCTCGCGCGAAAGGGACGGCGTCAAGGGCTTCGAGGTCCGGGTCGGCGGCGGCACCTCGATCATGGCCCGCGTCGCGCCGACGCTCTACGACTTCGTCGAGGCCGACAACGGCGACTACCTCAGGGTCACCGAGGCGGCGCTGCGGATCTTCGATCGCCAGGACTGGCTGCGCGTCAACCGCGCCCGCGCCCGGATCAAGGTCCTGGTCGACAAGATCGGCATCGAGGCCTTCCGCGAGCTGGTCGACGAGGAGCTCGACGGGCGACTGGGTCGGCGAACGCGACTTCGACGTCGAGCGGCTGCGCTTCGACGACGACGAGGAGGCCGCCGCTCCCGCGGTTCCCCCGGAGACCGCCTCCCCCAACGGCGACCGGACCGAGTTCGAGCGCTTCCTCGAGGGCAACGTCCAGGCCCAGCGCCAGCACGGCTTCTCCGCCGTCGAGGTGAAGATCACCCGCGGCGACCTGACCCCGGAGCAGTTCCGCGGCCTCGGCGCGATCATGCGCGAGTTCAGCGGCGGCCACGCCCGCAGCACCGTGCAGCAGAACTTCGTCCTGCGCTGGGTCCGCGACGAGGCCCTCTACGACGTCTGGCAGCGGCTGACCGCGCTCGGTCTCGGCGAGGCCGGCGCCCGCGAGATCACCGACGTCGTCAGCTGCCCCGGCACCGACAGCTGCAAACTCGGCATCACCAGCTCGATGGGCCTCAACCGGGCGATCAAGGAGCGGGTCGACTCGATGCACATCACCGACGAGCTGACCAAGCGGATCCACATCAAAATGAGCGGCTGCCCGAACGGCTGCAGCCAGCACCACATCTCCAACATCGGCTTCTACGGCGCCTCGCTGAAAATCGGCGATCGCCAGATGCCCGCCTACATCCCGCACATCGGCGGCAACTTCGAGGGCGGCGAGGTGATCTTCGGCAAGCGGCTGAAATCGCGGCTGCCGGCCAAACGCGCGCCGGAGGCGGTCGAGCGCTGGATCCGCCTCTACGAGGCCCAGCGCAACGAGGGCGAGGAGTTCAACGCCTTCGCCGAGCGGACCGGAGCCGAGACCTTCGAAGCGGAGGTCAAGGACCTGACCCTGCCGGCCGAGTTCAGCCTCGAGACGATGCAGCAGTTCATCGACTGGAACCGCTCCAGCCCCTACAAAGTCGAGCGCGGCGAGGGGGAGTGCGCGATCTGATGAAGCCGCCGCCGATCACCCTCTCCGGCACCGTGCCGACAATCACCGACCACGAGACGGTTGCCGCCGAACTCGAGGACCGCACCGCCCAGGAGACGCTGGAGTGGATGTTCGAGCACTTCGGAGCCGAGCACTACATCGCCTGCTCGTTCCAGAAAACGAGCTCGGTGACCGCCCACATGGCGAGCCAGATCAACCCCGAGGCGCGCTTCTTCTACCTCGACACCGACGTCCTCTTCCCGGAGACCTACGAGACCCGCGACCAGCTCGCGGAGACGCTCGGCATCGAGTTCGACCGCTTCCACAACCTGACCCTCGAGGAGCAGGCCGCCGAGTACGGCGACGAGCTCTGGAAGAGCGACCCCGACTCCTGCTGCGGTTTGCGCAAGGTCGAGCCGATGCGGCGGGCGCTTTCTTCCGTAGAGTGCTGGGTCGCCGGCGTCCGGCGCGGAGATTCCAGCACCCGGGCCGGCACGCCGAAGCTCGGCTGGGACAAGAAATTCAACCTCTGGAAGTTGAATCCGCTTGCCGACTGGTCCGAGCGCGACGTCTGGAACTACATCAGTGAGCACCACCTTCCCTACAACCCACTCCACGATCGTGGCTACCCCTCGATCGGCTGCACGCACTGCACCCAGCCGGTCGGCCCGGGTGGCTCGCCGCGTGACGGCCGCTGGGCGGGCGTCGCAAAGACCGAGTGCGGGATCAACTAGCGCGCCGGGGCGGATCTCCTGGAGCGACGGCGGCCTCGCGGTTGCCGGGCAGAGCCGATAAGACTCGAGACTGAAGGTTCAGCGCTGATGGAGGAGACGACCAAAGTGCGCCCGGCCGCCGTCGAGCTGTCGGACCTCGACACGCTCGAAGCCGAGTCGATCCACATCATCCGCGAAGTCGCGGCCGAATTCGAACACCCGGTGATGCTCTTCTCGGGCGGCAAGGACTCGGTGCTGATGCTGCACCTGGCGCGCAAGGCGTTCCACCCGGCGCCGATCCCGTTCCCGATCATGCACATCGACACCGGGCACAACTTCCCCGAGGTGATCGAGTTCCGCGACCGCCAGATCGCCGAGTACGGGGTCCGGCTCGAGGTCGCCTCGGTGCAGGAGCTGATCGACTCGGGACAGATCAAGGTCAACGATCCGCTGGAAAGCCGCAATCGCCACCAGACCGTCGCCCTGCTGAAGGGGATCCAGGACGGCGGCTTCGACGCCGTCTTCGGCGGCGGCCGCCGCGACGAGGACAAGGCGCGGGCGAAGGAGCGGGTGCTCTCCTTCCGCGACCGCTTCGGCCAGTGGGACCCGAAGAACCAGCGCCCTGAGCTCTGGCGCCTCTACAACGGGCGCCACCGCAAGGGCGAGCACATCCGCGTCTTCCCGATCTCCGACTGGACCGAGCTCGACGTCTGGCGCTACCTGGCGCGCGAGCAGGTCGACCTGCCGCCGATCTACTTCGCCCACGAGCGCGACGTGGTCGAGGTCGAGGGGCTGCTGATGGCGGTCAACGAGTTCTTCCCGCTGCCCGAGGGTGCCGAGGTGAGCCGCGAGATGGTCCGCTACCGGACCGTCGGCGACGCCACCGCCACCGGCGCCGTCCCCTCCATCGCCACCGACTACGAGGCGGTGATCGCCGAGACCGCGGCCTCGCGGATCACCGAGCGCGGCGCCACCCGCGGCGACGACCGCTTCTCCGAAGCGGCGATGGAGGATCGCAAGAAAGAGGGCTACTTCTAATGAGCTCGCTGCTGCGGATCGCCACCGCCGGCTCGGTCGACGACGGCAAGTCGACCCTGATCGGGCGGCTCCTGCACGACACCAAATCGATCTTCGAGGACCAGCTCTCGGCGATCGAGAAGACCTCGCTCGCGCGCGGCGACGAGCAGACCGACCTGGCGCTGCTGACCGACGGCCTGCGGGCCGAGCGCGAGCAGGGGATCACGATCGACGTCGCCCACCGCTACTTCGCGACGCCGCGGCGCAAGTTCGTGATCGCCGACACCCCCGGCCACATCCAGTACACGCGCAACATGGTCACCGGCGCCTCGACCGCCAACCTGGCGCTGCTCCTGGTCGACGCCCGCAAAGGCGTGCTCGAACAGACCCGCCGCCACGCCCTGCTCTCCTCGCTGCTGCGGGTCCCCCACCTGATCCTCTGCGTCAACAAAATGGACCTGGTCGACTACGACGAGGCGATCTACGACGAGATCCGCGAGGAGTTCACCGCCTTCGCCGCCAAGCTCGAGATCACCGACCTCGGCTTCGTCCCGATCTCGGCGCTGCAGGGCGACAACGTGGTCGAGCGCTCGACCAACATGCCCTGGTTCGACGGGCAGCCGCTGCTCGGCCAGCTCGAGGACGTCCACATCGCCTCCGACCGCAACCTGCTCGACAACCGGCTCGCGGTGCAGACCGTGATCCGGCCGATGTCGGCCGAGCACCCCGACTACCGCGGCTACGCCGGCTCGGTCGTCGGCGGCATCTTCAAGCAGGGGGACGAGGTGATGGTCCTGCCCTCGCGCAAGATCTCGACGATCAGCCGGATCGACACGCCCAACGGCGCCGTCGCCCAGGCCTTCCCGCCGATGGCGGTGACGATGCTGCTCGACGACGAGCTCGACGTCTCCCGCGGCGACATGATCTGCCGGCCCTCCAACCAGCCGACCGCGAACCGCCGCTTCGAGGCGACGCTCTGCTGGTTCGACGAGACGTCCTCGCTGCGGACCGGCGCGCCGTACCAGCTCAAGCACACGACCCGCTGGATCACCGCCGAAGTCGAGGCGCTGCGCTACCGGCTCGACGTCGACACCCTGCACCGCGACCTCAGCGTCGACACGCTCGAGGTCAACGACATCGGCCGGGTCTCGATCCACGCCACCTCGCCGCTCTTCTTCGACGAGTACCGGCTGAACCGGACCACCGGCAGCTTCATCCTCGTCGACCCCGCCACCGACCTCACCGTCGCCGCCGGGATGATCATCGGCGCCGGCAGCGAGCCGGCGATCGCCGCCCACGAGACGGTCGTCGCCGAGAACATCACCTTCCATCCCAGCCACCTCTCCCGCGAGGAACGCTGGAAGGCGCTGGGGACGTGCGGGCGCGACGATCTGGATGACCGGCCTCTCCGGCTCGGGCAAGTCGACGATCGCGACCGCGGTCGAGCACACGCTGGTCAGCAGCGGCCGCTCCGCCTACATGCTCGACGGCGACAACCTTCGCCACGGCCTCAACGCCGGCCTCGGCTTCAGCGAGGAGGACCGGGCCGAGAACGTGCGCCGCGTCGGCGAGGTCGCGAAGCTGCTGGCCGAGTCCGGCACGATCGCGATCGTCTCCCTGGTCAGCCCCTTCAAGGACGCCCGCGACCGGGTCCGCGCCGCCCACGAGGAGGCCGGGATTCCCTTCTACGAGGTCTTCGTCGACACGCCGCTGGAGGAGTGCGAACGGCGCGACCCGAAGGGCCTCTACGCGAAGGCCCGCGCCGGCGAGATCAAGGACCTGACCGGCGTCGGCAGCCCGTACGAGGCGCCGACGGATCCGGAGCTGACGACCGACGCCGACCTCGAGACCGCGGTGCGGGAGATCCTCGGGCTGCTGGGGTAGGACCTGCCCGAGGCCGCTCGCCCCGGTCCTTCTAAGGTTTTGCCGGCACCCGCGGCTCGCCGAGCCCGTAGGTGTCGTAGTCGCCGAACTTGGCGAAGGTCTTGTGGGTCGGGCCGTGGTAGTCGGAGGAGGCGGTGGGGACCATCTCCAGCTCCTCGCAGAGCGCCAGCAGATGGGCGGTCTGCTCCTTGGTGTGGGGGGGGTAGAAGGTCTCGATCCCGTCGGGCTTCAGCGAGCGGATCAGGTCCTCGACCTCGCCCGGGTCGGAGATGTCCCAGTAGGGGTGGGCGATGACGGCGACGCCGCCGGCCTCGTGGATCAGCTCGATCGCCTGCTCGGCGCTGGGCCAGCGGCGGGGGACGAAGGCCTTGGCGCCGGGCACCAGGTACTCCTCGAAGAAGGGGCCGAGGTCTCCGCTCGCGCCGGCCGCCCTGGCGATGTGGGGGCGGCCGATCGAGTCGGCGGCGCCGGCCTCGCGGATCGCGTCGTCGAGGGTCAGGTCGAAGCCCTCGCGGCGCAGGTTCTCGACGATCTCCCCGGCCCGGGTGCGCCGCTCCTGCTGGGCCCGGTCGCAGGCCGGCGCGATCTGCTCGAGGTCGACCCAGTAGCCGCAGATGTGGAGGTCTTCGGCGTACTCGTGGACGCACGACATCTCGATCGCCGGCACCAGCTCGATCCCCAGGCGCGCCGCGGCCGCGGCCGCCTCGGGCACCCCGGCGATCGCGTCGTGGTCGGTCAGCGCCAGCGTCGTCACCCCCGCCTTCAGCCGCTTCCTCGACGACCTCGGCGGGCGCCAGCTGCCCGTCGGACACGGTCGAATGGACTCTGCAGCTCGATCAACATGGATCGGCAGCCTATTGACCAGGAACCCGCCTCGTCCCACGGAAGCTGAACTGGGCGCCGCGGCCGATACGGGGAGGGATGGCACTCCTCCCAGCGGCTTGTACTTTTTTGCTTCAACGCCCCTCGGACGGCTCCACCCGATTGACAAAAAAGTTGAGCGGGGAGGAGTGCCCTCCCTCCCCGCACCGACCCGCCCGCCCAAATAGACTGCGCCGCCGTGTTCCAGAAGGTGCTCATTGCCAACCGCGGCGAGATCGCGATCCGGGTCGCCCGGACCCTGAAGGAGATGGGGATCGGGTCGGTCGCCGTCTACTCGGAGATCGACCGCGAGGCTCCGCACGTGCGCGAGGCCGACGAGGCCTTCCTGATCGGCCCGGCGGTGCCGGCCGAGAGCTACCTCAACATCGCGAAGATCATCGAGACGGCGCAGGAGGCCGGGGCGGAGGCGATTCATCCCGGCTACGGGTTCCTGGCCGAGAACGCCGACTTCGCCCGCGCCTGCGGCGAGGCCGGGATCGTCTTCATCGGCCCGCCCGCCGAGGCGATCGAAGAGATGGGGTCGAAGACCAGGGCGCGCGAGATCATGGCCGCGGCCGGGGTGCCGATCGTGCCCGGCGCGACCGAGCCGGCGACGGACCTCGAGGCCGCTCGTGCCCAGGCCGAGGAGGCCGGCTACCCGGTCGCCTGCAAGGCGGCGGGCGGCGGCGGCGGCAAGGGCTTCCGGGTCGCGCTGACCCCCGACGAGCTCGAGGAGGCCTTCGAGGGCGCCGGCCGCGAAGGCGAGAAGTTCTTCTCCGACGACCGCGTCTACGTCGAGCGCTACCTCGAGGACCCGCGCCACGTCGAGGTCCAGGTGCTGGCCGACTCCCAGGGCAGCGTGATCCACCTCGGCGAGCGCGACTGCTCGATTCAGCGCCGCCACCAGAAGGTGATCGAGGAGGCGCCCGGCCCGCACGTCGACGCCGAGATGCGCGAGCGGATCGGCAAGATCGCCACCGACGCCGCCGCCGCGGTCGGCTACCGCGGTGCCGGCACGGTCGAGGGAATGCAGGTCGGCGACGAGTACTTCTTCCTCGAGATGAACACCCGCGTCCAGGTCGAGCACTGCGTGACCGAGATGGTCAGCGGCATCGACATCGTCCGCGAGCAGATCCTCGTCGCCGCCGGCGAGCCGCTCTCGATCTCCCAGCAGGAGGTCGAGCTGCGCGGCCACGCGATCGAGTGCCGGATCAACGCCGAGGCCGCGCACAAGAAATTCGCCCCGGCGCCGGGCGCGATCACCAGCTTACCGCGAGCCGGCCGGCCCCGGCGTGCGGGTCGACTCGGGCGTCGAAGCCGGCTCCGAGGTGACGCCGATGTACGACCCGATGGTCGCCAAGCTGATCGTCTGGGACGTCGACCGCGAGCACGCGACGCGGCGGATGCTGCGGGCGCTCGGCGAGTACGAGGTCGGCGGCCTGACCACCCTGATCCCCTTCCACGAGGCGATCCTCGCCACCGACCAGTGGGCGCGGGGGGAGACCTGCCGCGACCTGATGGAGGACGGCGACTGGCTGAAGTCGACGGCGCCGGAGACCGCGCCCGAGCCCGCCGCCGAGGACGCCCCCGAGCTGGTCACGCGCGACTACAAGGTCGAGGTCTCGGGCAAGCTCTTCGAGGTCAAGGTGATCGGCGAGGCAGGGGCCGGCGGCGCCGCCCCCGCCGCGGGCGGCAAGAAACCGCCGAAGCGCGAGCGCAAGGCCGGCGGCGGTCCCAGCGCCTCCAGCGAGACCCTGCCGGCGCCGCTGCAGGGCACGATCCTCAAAGTCGCCGTCGCCGAGGGCGACGAGGTCAGCGAGGGCGACCTGATCTGCGTGATCGAGGCGATGAAGATGGAGAACGAGATCACCGCCCACCGCTCGGGCAAGGTGACGTCGCTGAACGTCACCGAGGGCGCCGCCGTCAACAGCGGCGACACCATCGCCGTCATCGAGTAGGCTCCGGCCCGCCGGGCATGAGCCGGCGCCTAGACTCGATGCCCATGGCAGGCGACCGGCTAGGCTTCGCCGACGCGGGGGATGACCTGGCTCTCCGGCGGCTCCTTCCGGATGGGCTGCGACCGCTTCTACCGCGAGGAGGAGCCGATCCACACGGTCGAGGTCGACGGCTTCTGGATCGATTCCCAACCCGTCACGGTGAAGGACTTCCGCCACTTCGTGCGGGCGACGGAACACGTCACGGTCGCCGAGCGAAAGCCCGATCCAGCCGACTACCCCGGCGTCGACCCGGGCCTGCTGGTGCCGGGGTCGCTGGTCTTCCAGGGGACCCCCGGGCCGGTGCCGCTGACCGACTACCGCGCCTGGTGGGCCTTCGTGCCGGGAGCGTCCTGGCGCCGCCCCCGGGGTCCCGGCAGCGACGTCTCCGGCCGCGATCTCCACCCGGTCGTCCATATCGCCAGCGAGGATGCCGCCGCCTACGCGGCCTGGGCCGGCAAGGAGCTGCCGACCGAGGCCGAGTGGGAGTTCGCCGCCCGCGGCGGCCTCGACGGCGCGATCTTCACCTGGGGGGATCGCGACCAGGCTGGAGACGAGCTGATGGCGAACACCTGGCAGGGTCGATTCCCCTGGGACAACACCGGCGCCCGCGGCTACCGGGGCACCTCGAAGGTGGGGGCCTTTCCGCCGAACGACTACGGGCTCTCGGACATGGCCGGCAACGTCTGGGAATGGACCGCCGACTACTTCTCGCCGCGCCATCCGGAGGAGGCGCCGAGCCCCTGCTGCGTGCCGCACAACCCGCGGGTCGTCGTTGTCCGAGGGGAGCTTCGACCGCGCCGCGCCGGACTCCCATATACCCCGCAAGGTGATCAAGGGCGGCTCCCACCTCTGCGCGCCGAGCTACTGCCTGCGGTACCGGCCCGCCGCCCGCCAGGGAGAGGCGATCGACAGCTCGACCAGCCACATCGGCTTCCGCTGCGTCCTGCGGGGAGGCTGACGGCGCCAGGAAGCGGCGCCACTACCTGTGTGGGTGGCGCTTTTCTTCTTCCTTCTTTTTCTGTTCCCGTTCCTTTTCCCGCTGTTCCTTTTCCTTTTCCCGCTGGACCTTTCGCTGCTGGTCCTTGGTCAGCGGGAACTTCGGCGCGGCTTCCTGGCAGACGCGGCCGACGCAGGTCTCCAGGCGTTCCAGTTCCTTGTGGAGGAAGGCGCGGATCGGGAAGAGATTGGGGTCGCGGACCACGTTGTTGAGCTCGTAGGGATCCTTGGTGATGTCGTAGAGCTCTTTCTCGCCGTCGGGCCACTCGATGTACTTGTAGGGACCGAGCCGGATCCCGTAGTAGTTCTTCGGCGGCGCCACGATCGACGCGGTGGCGCCGCTGCCTGGCCCGCGCGGCAGTCCGTCGCCCTGTCGTAGACGGTTTCCCCGGTGGAGGTGGGGGCGCCCCCGTTTGCTTCGACGTCGTTGGTCTGCACGAAGGACTCGAAGAGGAGCGGTCGCCGGGTGCGCAGGCTGGTGTCGTGGGCGTAGGGGTAGAGCGAGCGGCCGTCGATGCTCTTGTCCGGCGTGACTTTCGCCAGTTCGAGGATCGTCGGCGCGATGTCGATCGTCGATGCCAGCTCGCCCGTTTCGCTTCCCGGTTTGATCCCGGGGCCGCGCATCAGGAAGGGCAGGTGGGTCGAGGGCTCGTAGGCGAGGAACTTGCCGCCGACCAGGCGATGCTGGCCGTAGAAGAAGCCGTTGTCGGAGGTGAAGATGATGTAGGTGTTGCTGAGGCGGTGCATCGCGCCGAGCGTTTCGACGATCTGTTTGACGCCGTCGTCGACCGAGCGCAGCGACTCCAGCGCCTTCTGGTAGTAGACCCGGTAGGTATGGATTTCAGTCGGCGAGAGGAACGGCGCCTGGCGGATGAAGCGCGGCTTGTCGTTGACGTTGCCCTCGTTGAATCCCTGCGAGGAGTTGTCCGGAAGCGGGGCTCCGGCGAGGGAGTCGTAGTACTTCGGCGCCGGCTCGGGACCGGCGGGCCGGCGGAAGTCGCCGTGGGGGGCGGTGTAGTCGAGCTGCAGGTAGAAGGGCGTGGTTTCGGGCGTCCCCAGCAGCTCTTCGGAAGCGATCCGATTGAGGACGTCGGTCTCGTAGATAGCAGGGGAGACCGTTCAGCGGCGCGGTCGGGCAGCCGAAGTCGTCCCGCTGCCCGTATTCGCGGGTTTCCCAGCTGCCGGAATCGCCGAAGGGGCCGTCGACCGAGCCGTTGTCGTTGAGCGTGTAGCCGTAGAAGTAGTGGTCGGTGTCGGAGTTGAGGACGGTGTGCCAGGCGTTCC
Source organism: uncultured Solirubrobacterales bacterium (assembly GCA_963739875.1). GTDB lineage: Bacteria > Actinomycetota > Thermoleophilia > Solirubrobacterales > 70-9 > VAYN01. The sequence goes on along the minus strand of CAVUCD010000004.1, from coordinate 149,610 downwards.
ACCCGGGCGGCTACCTCGGTCGGGCTGGAGTACGGCGGTTCGCCGTAGCCGTTGAGGAACTTGCCGACGTGGATCGTGCGGTAGCCGCCGGCCTGCAGCCAGATGGCGAGGTTGTGGGTGTAGGCGGCCCGCGAGGCGAAGCCGGGGTAGCCGCCTTCGGGGGGGACGTTGCCGCGGACGTCGTTGTTGTGGGCGTAGCGACCGGTCAGCAGCGAGGCGCGCGACGGGGCGCAGAGCGAGTAGGGGGTGTAGTAGCGGCTGAAGGTGACGCCGCGTTCGGCGATCAGCGCCCGCGTGTTCGGCATCACTTCGATCGGCGTTCCGCCGGGGGCCGTGACGATGGCGGAGAGCTGTTCGAGCGTCTGGTCGTCGGTCTGGATCACGACGAAGCTGGGGCGAGGGCGCCCTTCGACGGCCGCCTTGGCCCGTCCGCCGGTCAGCAGCAGGAAGGCGACGAGCAGTCCCAGACCGCAGGTTGCGATCGTCAGCCGCGCGCTTGCGCGCACGCGAGTTTGTGTTCCTTGATGCATGATCCTGTCCACTGGGCGGCTCCGGGTACGAAACCGGCGCCTACGGCCGAAGTTGCGGCTGAACGCTAGAAGAAGCTCAGGACGCGCCGAGCTTTTTCGCTGCTTCGCGGAAGTTTTTCACCGTGGCGCTGGGGGCTTTGCGCCCTTCGAGTTTCTCGCCATGGCGGTTGACCCAGATCACCGGCACGTTCATTTTCAGCACCGGGGCGATGTCGGTCGTGTAGTCGCAGCCGATGTGCAGCCAGCCTTTTTTGCCGCCGATCCGCCGCGCGCACTCTTTGAAGTGGACCGGGTCCGGCTTGTAGCTGCGGACCTGCTGGGCGGTGACGACGAGGTCGAGTTCGGTCCGCAGGTGGCGGCGCGAGATCCCCAGCAGTTTGTCGTCGATGTTGGAGATGATCCCGATCTCGTACTTCTTGCCGAGTCGGTCCATCGCCGCGTTGGCCTCGCGGAAGGGCAGCCAGTAGGCGACGCTGTTGGGCAGGAACTGGGCCCGCGAGGGCTCGACCTCCCAGCCGAGCTCGCCGGCGACTTTGACGATCGTGCGGCGCAGCACCTCGGCGTAGAGCTCGTAGGAGCCGGCCATGATTTCGGCCTGGACCTCCATGAAGCGGGCGAGGAAGGGGCCCTCTTCGAAGCTGAAGCCGTCTTTGGCCGCCTCTTTCTTGCAGGCGTCGATGATCCCTTTCTCCCAGTCGATCAGGGTTCCGTAGCAATCGGTGGTTACCCATTTGATGTTTTTGAGACTGGGAAGGGCCATCGGCGACGCGGGATTATGGCAGCGCCCCCCCTCCTGGGGGTTTCACCTATCGAAAATGGGCACGATGGCGCGAACGGGCGCCGAACTTGGATAGGGTCCCCGACCGCGCCTCCGGGCCTCTCCCATGGACCTTCTCGAGTATCAGGGCAAGCAGCTCTTCGCCAAGCACGGCATCGCCGTGCCCAGCGGCGAGGTCGCGAAGACGGTCGACGAGGCCGTCGCCGCGGCGGAGCAGATCGGCTATCCCTGCGCGATCAAGGCCCAGGTCCTGATCGGCGGCCGCGGCAAGGCGGGCGGGATCAAGATCGCCGCCGACGTCGCTCAGGCCCGCGAGTACGCCGACGCGATCCTCGGCATGGACATCGTCGGCCCCCACGGCGAGGGGCCGTTCCGGGTCGACCAGGTCTGGATCGAGGGCGGCTCCGACATCGCTTCCGAGTACTACGCCTCGGTGATCCTCGACCGCGGCGAGAAGAAGCTGCTGGCGATGGTCTCCGCCAAGGGCGGGATGGACATCGAGGCGGTCGCCGCCGAGGATCCCGACGCCCTGGTCAAACGCCACATCGACCCGACCCGCGAGTTCGACGTCGCCGCGGCGCGCGAGATCGTCGCCGCGGCCGGGCTCGCCGAGGACGCCCTCGACCAGGCCGCCGAGGTGCTGGTCAAGCTGGCCGAGGTCGCGACCAGCGAGGACGCCAACCTGATCGAGGTCAACCCGCTGATCGTCACCTCCGCCCGTGAGGTCGTCGCGCTCGACGCCAAGGTGACGATCGACGGCAACGCCCTCTTCCGCCACCAGGACCTGGCCGAGATCGCCGACACGGTCGAGGATCCGCAGGAGGCGATGGCGAAGGAGAAGGGCCTCACCTACGTCAAGCTCGACGGCAACGTCGGCATCCTCGCCAACGGCGCCGGCCTCTGCATGTCGACGCTCGACGTCGTCGCCCAGGCGGGCGGCGCCCCGGCCAACTTCCTCGACGCCGGCGGCGGCTCCAAAGCCGAGGCGATCGTCAACGCGCTGGAAGTGATCGTCTCCGACCAGAAGGTCAGCGCGATCCTCTTCAACATCTTCGGCGGCATCACCCGCTGCGACGAGATCGCCAACGGGATCGTCACCGCCTCCAGCCAGCTCGGCCTCGAACTGCCGCTGGTCGTCCGCCTCGACGGCACCAACTCCGAGCAGGGGCTGGCGATCCTCGCCGAGGCGGCGCTGCCCAACCTGCACCAGGAGAAGACGATGCTCGACGCGGCCCGCCGCGTCGTCGAGCTGGCGGGAGCCTCCGCATGAGCATCATCGTCGGCGAGAACACGAAGCTGGCCGTCTCCGGCCTGACCGGCCGCGAGGGCTCCTTCCACGGGCTGCGCAACCGCGCCTACGGGACCGACCTCGTCGCCGGCGTCACGCCGGGCAAGGGCGGCCAGGAGGTCGAGGGCGTTCCGGTCTTCGACACGATCAGGGAATCGGTCGAGGAGGCCGGCGCCAACACCTCGATGATCTTCGTCCCGGCGCGCTTCGCGGCGCCGGCGATCGACGAGGCGATCGATTCCGGGGTCGAGACGGTGATCGCGATCACCGAGGGGATCCCGGTCCTCGACATGCTCGCCACCTACTGGAAGGCGAAGGAGGCGGGGGTGCGGCTGATCGGCCCCAACTGCCCCGGCGTGCTCTCGCCCGGCAAGGCCAACGTCGGCATCATCCCGGCCCAGTTCTTCGACCCGGGCTCGATCGGCGTCGTCTCCAAGTCGGGGACGCTGACCTACCAGATCGGCAACGAGCTGAAACAGGCCGGGGCGGGGAACTCCTCGATCGTCGGCATCGGCGGCGACCCGATCGTCGGCTCCGACTTCATCGACATCCTCACCATGTACGAGGCCGACCCCGAGACCGAGCTGATCGTGATGGTCGGCGAGATCGGCGGCGACGCCGAGGAGCGCGCCGCCGAGTTCATCTCCTCCGAGGTCTCGAAGCCGGTGGTCGCCTACATCGCCGGCTTCACCGCCCCTCCCGGCAAGCAGATGGGCCACGCCGGCGCGATCATCTCCGGCTCCTCGGGGACGGCGCAGGCGAAGAAAGACGCGCTCGAAGCGAAGGGCGTGCGGGTCGGCGAGAGCCCGACCGAGGCGGCTGCGATCGCCGTCGAGATGCTGCGCGGTCGTCTGAGCCGCCTCGGCGCGGGGTCAGGGACGCTCAGTCAGCTGCCGGGTGATTCGGGTCGGGCCGGCGGTCGGCAGGCGGTGGGGCGTTGCTAGGGTCGGGGACGCATGGCCGGCGAGACGATTTCGTTTGCGAGAGGCGCGCCGAGCGCCGACATCCTGCCCCACGAGGCGGTGCGGGACGCGGCCGCGCGGGCGCTCGCCGACGACTGGGAAAAGGCGCTCTCCTACGGCGTCGGGATCGGGCATCCCGGCCTCTGCCAGTGGGTGGCCGAGCGCCACGGTGGGCTCGACGCCTCGCAGGTGATGATCACCAACGGCTCGCTCGAGGGCGGGGCGATGCTGTTCGAGCACCTGCTCGGTCCCGGCGACCGGGTCGTCGTCGAGCAGCCGACCTACGACCGCACGCTGCTGCTCCTGCAGCGGCTCGGGGTGGAGCTGGTGCCGGTGCCGCTGGAGGCCGACGGGGTCGACCTGGCGGCCTTCGAGGCGGCGCTCGCCGGGGGGCCGATCAAGCTCGCCCACATCATCCCCAACGCCCACAACCCCGCCGGCTGCACGCTCTCCGCGCAGAAGCGGGCGCGGCTGGTCGAGCTGGCCGCCGAGCACGACTTCTGGATCTTCGAGGACGACCCCTACCGCGAGCTGCCGTTCGAGGGCGAGCCGCTGGAGACGATGCTGTCGCTCGACGGCGCCGGCCATGTGATCCATGCCTCGTCCTTCTCGAAGACGGTCAGCCCCGGCGTCCGGGTCGGCTATCTGGCCGGTCCCGCGGAGGAGATCGCGAAGCTGGCGAAGCGGGCCAACGAGATCTACATCTCGCCGAACATGCTGGCCGAGTCGATCGTCCTCGAGCTCTGCCGCTCGGGCGAGCTCGACCGCAACATCGACTTCGTCAAAGGCGCGCTGAAGGCGCGCTGCGACGCTCTCGTCGCGGCCCTGCGCGAGCAGATCCCCGAGGCCGAGTTCGTCGTCCCCGAGGGCGGTTACTTCCTCTGGCTGGACCTCGCCGAGGGAACCGACACCGTGGCGCTTCTGGCCGAGTCGAAAGCCGGCGGGGTCAGCTTCGTCGCCGGGCCCGACTTCATGATCGAGGGCGGCGGCAACAGCCTCCGTCTCTCCTTCGCGCCGGTCCCGGCGGAGCAGATGTCCGAGGGCGTCTCGCGCATCGCCGCGGCGCTCGAGCGCGTCCGCGCCGGCGCAGCCGCCTGAGCGGGAGCCGGCGCCCGGCCAGCGCGAACGCGCTCGAGCGCTCGCGGTCATTCGACCGTGATCGTGCCCTTCATGAAGGGGTGGAAGACGCAGTAGTAGGCGAAGGTGCCGGCCTTCTCGAGGGTGATCTCGCCGCTCTTGCCGGTCTTGATCGGGCCGGTTTCGAAAGCTCCTGATTCCTTCGAGGTCGCCGTGTGGGGCGTTCGCGTCCTCGTTGGTGAATTTGATCGTCGTGCCGACCGGGACGGTGATCTTCGCCGGGCTTGAACATGTAGTCCTGGATCGTCACCGCCTGGGCGGCCGCCGGAGCTGGTGCTGGAGGAGGTCGAGTCGGTGCCGCTCCGCCGCCGCAGCCGGCCAACAGGATCGCGAGTCCGATCAGCCCGGCCGCGAGCGCGGCGAGGGGGAGGCGCGGCGCCGGCGACTCGCCGCACGGATGCCGGTGTCTCGGGAGGGGTGGCGGATCCCATGCCCACCCCTACGCGAGCGATCGCCGATCGGATCACGGATTCGGCTCTTTCCAAGATCCCTCCTTCAAACCCGAATCTCGCCAATTGTGATCCGGCCGGTCGAGGCGGCGCGTAGGGGACCGACAGATGCGCAAACCAGCGAGGAGACGACGACATGCCTGACAGCACCGAACAAGAGCGATCAGGGGCACCGGCGCAGAGCGCGATCGCCCGCGCCGTCAAGGACCCGGTGTCGCGCCGCAAGTTCATGGCGCTGACCGGCGGCTCGGCGGCGATGGCCGCCTTCCTGGCCGCCTGCGGCAGCGACAGCGGCACCACCACGAGCACCGCGGTCAGCGGCGGCGGCGGCGGTCAAACCGAAACCGAACAGTTCGGCAAGGGCGACATCGGCATCCTCAACTACGCCCTCACCCTCGAGTACCTCGAGACCGCCTTCTATGCGGACGTCGTCAAGAGCGGCCTCTTCAAGGGCGCCGAACTGGCGTTGATCAAGAAATTCGGCGAAGAGGAGGCCGAACACGTCAGCGCCCTCACCGCCGCGGTGAAGTCGCTCGGCGGCAAGCCGGCGCCGGAACCGAAAACCGAATTCCCGCTGAAGAGCGCGAAGTCGGTGCTGGAACTGGCTGGAACCGTCGAGAACCTCGGCGCCGCCGCCTACCTCGGCCAGGCCGGGAACATCAAGAGCCCGGAAGTGCTGGCCTCAGCGCTGGCGATCCACAGCGTCGAGGGCAGGCACGCCGCCACGCTGAACACCGTTCTGGGCCTGTCGATCACCCCCGACGGGGCGTTCGCCAAGCCGGCGACCGCGAAGGTCGTCCTCAAGTCCGTCGAACCCTTCATCGTCAGCTGACGCGGCGAGAAAGCGAAAGGAGAAGCAAATGAGTCACGAGGAACTTGCACATCCAGAGCTCGCCGGAGTCGAGGTCATCGAGGACAGCGGCGACCTCTCCCGCAGCGACGTCATCCTCAAGGGGGCGCTGGCCGCGGGAGCCGTCTACGGCACCTTCATGGTCGGTCCCTACGTCCGCAAGGCGCTGGCGATGGGGAGCGGCAACACCGACGTCGACATCCTCAACTTCGCCCTCACCCTGGAGTACCTGGAGTCGACCTTCTACAAGGAAGCGAAGACCCGGGCCAAGGCGAGCGGCGAAGTGAAGAAGCTGATCGGGCTGCTGGCCGAAGACGAGAAGCAGCACGTCGAAGCGCTGACGGCGACGATCAAGTCGCTCGGCGGCAAGCCCGTCGCGGAGCCGAAGTTCGAATTCCCCTACGACGACACCGCCGGCTTCCTCAAGTTGGCGCAGACGTTCGAGGACACCGGGGTCAGCGCCTACAACGGTGCCGGCCCGATGATCAAGTCCAAAGAAGTTCTCGGCGCGGCCGGCTCGATCGTCCAGGTCGAGGCTCGTCACGCGGCGGCGATCCGCCTCCAGAACAAGGAAGAACCGGCTCCCGAAGCCTTCGATCCCTCGCTGACCGAAGCGCAGGTGCTGAAGGCGGTCGAACCGTTCATCGCCTGAGCGGCCGAGCGGGGAGAGAGCGGAAGATAGATCGAGATGAGTGTGAGGAGAGAGAAGGCCGAGCGGCTGGCGGACGAGGAGCTGATGCCGCTGATCGGGGCCAAGGACCCCGAGGCCTTCGAGGTCTTCTACGACCGCCACGGCGGCGTCGCCTACTCGCTGGCGTACAGAATCGTCGGCGAGCGGGCGGCGGCCGAGGACGTCACCCAGGAGGCCTTCATCTCGATCTGGCGCAGCGGCGCCCGCTTCGACCGCACCCGAGGCAGCGTGCGGTCGTGGATGCTCAGCATCGTCCGCAACCGCGCCATCGACATGCTGCGCAGCAAGGCCGGGAAAGCGCCGAAGCTGAGCTTCGACGACGACGCGATCCTCGAGCAGCGGCCGGCGGAGGAGCTGACCGAGGAGGAGGCGATGCGCCGCGAGACCGCGAGCGAGGTCCGCGGTGCGATCGGCCAGCTCCCCGGCGAGCAGTCGAAGGTGATCGAGCTCGCCTACTTCGGCGGCTTCAGCCAGTCGGAGATATCGAGAATGCTCGGGGTGCCGCTCGGCACCGTGAAGGGGAGAATGAGACTGGGACTGGAAAAGATCAGGGGCGAGCTGGCGGAGGGACTGGCATGACGGGCAACGAGCACGATCGCTGGAGCGAGGACCTGGCCGCCTACATGCTGGGTGCGCTGGAGCCGGAGGAAGCCGCCGAGCTGGAGCGCCACGCGGAGGGCTGCGAACGCTGCCGCTCGGAGATGCGCTGGCTGACCGCGGCGGTCGAGGCGTTGCCGGAAGCGGTCGAGCGCCAGGAGCCGCCGCCGCAGCTGCGCGAGCGGTTGATGACCGAGGTTCGCGCCGATGCGCGGGCGGCGGGAGTGAAGGGCGCCGACGAGGGCTTCGCCGACCGCGTCGCGGCCTGGCTGCGAGGCCCGCGGTCGGGCTCGCGCGACTGGCGCCCGCTTGCCGGCCTCGCCGCGGTCGCCCTGGTCGTCGTCGCGCTCGCGGGCTACGAGATCGGCAGCGGCGGCTCGGGCGGCGGCTCGAACAGCACGGTCGGCGTCGTCCACCCCGCCCACGGAGTAACCGCGAAGGTGGTGCGCGCAGGCGACACCGCCGAGCTTCATCTGGCCGACGTGCGCAAGCTCCCCGAAAACCGGGTGCTCGAGGCCTGGGTGCGCCGCGACGGCGAAGTCGAACCGGTCAAGGCGCTGTTCGTCCCCGACAGCGAAGGCCGGGCCTCGACGACGATCGGCAACCTCAACGGCGTCGACCTGGTGATGGTCACGACCGAGCCGGCCGGAGGCAGCAAGTCGCCGACCTCGTCGCCGATCGTCGAAGTCCCGATCCGCCAGTAAGAACTAGGCGGCGAAAACCAAGCCTGGCCGAGGACACCGCCAGGCGCAGGTTTGCAGCCGCCTAGCGGCCGTAGCGGTCCGAGGAGAGAACCAGCTGCTCCGGGATCGCCGCCCGCGGCGGCGGCGCCGGGTCGGCGCGGACCGAGACGGTCTCGGCGACGCTGCGGCTGACCTCGTGGCTGCCGGTCGGGGAGACGATCGTGACGCTGTCGGGGTCGGAGCTCTCGAGCTTGCCCTCCAGCCCGGGCTCGAGGCCGGCGGCGCGCAGGTAGTGCAACAGCTCCTCGGCCTCGTTCTCGAAGCGCAGGACGGTGACGTCGGCGCCGACCGCGACGTCGGCCAGCAGCGAGCCCTGCTCGCGGATCCCCTCGACGATCGGGTGGCCGTGGGGGCAGGTGGTGGCGTCGCCGATCGCCGCCCGCATCCGCTCCTCCAGGACCGGTGACATCGCGTGCTCGATCCGCTCGGCCTCCTCGTGGACCTCGTCCCAGGGGATGCCGAGGACGTCGGTGAGGAAGCGCTCGATCATCCGGTGGCGGCGGACGATGTGGCTGGCGTGCTCGCGCCCGGACTCGGTGAAGGCGAGCGATTTGTTCGGGTTGCGCGCGACGTAGCCGTCGTCGACGAGGCGGCCGACCATTTCGTGCACGGTCGGCGGCGAGAGCTGCATCGCGCGGGAGATGTTGGCGCCGGTCATCGGCAGCCCCGCCTCCTCCAGCCAGAACATCGTCTCCAGGTACTCCTGCTCAGCGACGGTCGCGGTCTCCGCGGGCAAACCAATCCTCCTAGCTCAGGTCGAGCAGCGATCTTAACCGTCGCCGGAATCGGGCCCGCGGCGCCGGCTCAGCGGCGCTCGACCAGAGTCGAGACGACCGCCTCGTAGAAGCCGTCTCCCATGCTGCCCTCGGTGACGGTGACGTTGTCCCAGCTGGAGAGAGCGGCGCGCAGGCCGGCGTCGCGCTCGGGCCCGTTGGCGACGACGAAGAAGCGGCCGACCGCGGCCGCCACCTCGAGGTCCTCGACCGAGTCGCCGACGGCGATGCACTCGGACGGGTGGTAGCCCTGGGCGCGGGCGTGGGCGGCGACCGCGCCGGCCTTGCTGACCATCCGCGGAACCAGGTGGTAGGCGTGGGTGCGCCCCTCGATCGCCGCCATCGGGGAGCCGATCGCGCCGTTGTCGAGCAGCCGCAGGTCGTCGTCGCCGTGCTCGCCGAGCAGGGCGTTGGCCTCGTCGACGTCGACCTTGCCGCGGAAGAGATGGGAGAGGACGCGGCCGTGGTGCCAGGGGGCGTGGTACTCGAGCCGCCCGGGGAAGTGGTCGAAGAGCAGCTTCGGGACCCCGCGCGCCTCGATCTGCTCGTAGATCGTGCCGTCCTCGTTCGGGCGCCATCTCGCCGGTCAGCAGCGTCGTCTCGCCCTCGATCGCGAAGGCCGAGCCGGCCTCGTAGATGTAGGAGGTCTGGCCCATCAGCCGCGCCGCCTCGCGGACCTGGGGCTCGCGGCGGCCGGACATGATCACGACCTCGGCCCCGGCCCGCTGGCAGGCCTCGAGGCCGCGCGCCTGCGCCATCGAGAAGGCGCCGTCGGCGTCGCGGAACAGCGCCCCGCCCTGGCCGAGCAGGGTCCCGTCGAGATCGGTGTAGACGCAGCGGAGTGGCATGGGCCCGGTCGCTACCGTAGCGACGATGAACTGGCGGCTGGCTGACAGGACCCTCGAGCTGGAGCAGCCGCTCGGCGCCGGGATCGTCAACGTCACCGTCGACTCGATGTTCGAGGGGGCGCGCAGCGGCACGCCGGAGCAGGCGGTCGCCGACGGCCTGGCGCTGGTCGAGGCCGGGTTCGAGATGCTCGACGTCGGCGCCGTGGCGGCGCGCAGCGGTCCGCCGGTCGCGGCGGCGGACGAGGCGGCGGCGCTGGTCCCGGCGGTCGAGGGGCTCCTCGCGGGTTCCCCGACGGGGGGAGCGCCGCGACGGCGCCGGTCCCGATCTCCGCCGACACCTTCTCGGTCGAGGTCGCGCGGCGGGCGCTGGCGGCGGGCGCCGGCGCGGTCAACGACATCTCCGGCGGCTCGGAGGAGATGTTCGACCTCGTCGCCGGGACCGGTTGCGGCTACGTGCTGATGCACATCGAGGGGCCGCCGCGGGTCGACCGGCCCTGGCGCGAGTACGGCGACGTCGTCGACCACCTCAAGGCCTGGTTCGAGGGGAGAGTCGAGCTGGCGCGTGAGCTTGGCGTCGCGGAGGAGCAGATCGCGATCGACCCCGGACTCGACTTCGACCTCAGCCCCGAGCAGGACCTGGAGATCCTGCGCCGGCTCGGCGAGCTGCGCTCGCTGGGCCTGGCGCTCTACGTCTCGCTCTCGCGCAAGGACTTCATCGGTGCCGTGCTGGGCGGCTCCTGGGAGGGGCGGCTGGCGCCGGGCGAACGCGAGTGGGGGACCGTCGCCGCGGTGGCGCTGGCGGTGCGCGAGGGCGCCGACGTCCTGCGCATCCACGACCGCAGCTCGCTGCAGGCGATGCGAGTCGCCGGGCAGATCGCGCGCCAACCTGCGGCCGACGGGCCGATTTCCGCCGACATGGACCGGTTTTCGGCCCGTCGGCAGGGGGATTGATGGCCCGCGCCGGGATTCTGGAGCTGCCTTGGGGGGTCGCGATCGAGCCGGCGCGGCGCGACGGGCGGATCGTCGCCGAGAGCTCCGAGCAGGAGCGGCGGGCGCGGCCGGTGGCGCTGCCGGAGTCGCTCGACCCGGGCTTCGCCGAGGCGCTGCGGCGCGGCGGCATCGAGCGCCTCTACACCCACCAGCTCGAGGCCTACGAGGCGGCCGCGCACTCCAACCTGGCGATCACCAGCGGCACCGCCTCGGGCAAGAGCCTCGCCTTCAACCTGCCGGTGCTCGACGGCATCGCCCGCGAACCGAAGCGCCGCGCCCTCTACCTCTACCCGACCAAGGCGCTGGCCCAGGACCAGGCGCGCAAGCTGGCGCAGCTGCGGCCGCCGGGGCTGCGCGAGGCGATCTACGACGGCGACACGCCGAAGGAAGAGCGGCCGGCGATCCGCCGCCGCAACAACCTCGTCCTCACCAACCCGGACATGCTCCACGTCGGGCTGCTGCCCCACCACAAGAGCTGGGGCGACTTCCTCGCCAACCTCGGCTGGGTCGTCGTCGACGAGGCCCACACCTACCGCGGCGTCTTCGGCTCCCACGTCGCCAACGTGCTGCGGCGGCTGCGGCGGGTGGCGCGGGCCTACGGATCGGAGCCGCGCTTCCTGCTCGCCTCGGCGACGATCGCCAACCCGGTCGAGCTGGCCGAGCGGCTGGTCGGGACGCCGTTCCAGCTGATCGACGACGACGGCGCGCCGCGGGCCGGGCGCGAGCTGACGATGTGGAACCCGCCGCTGATCGACAAGGCGAACGGGGTGCGGCGCTCGGCGCTCTCGGAGGCGGCCGACCTGCTGGCCGAGCTGGTCTCCCAGAACGTGCGGACGATCTGCTTCCTCAAAAGCCGGCGCGGGATCGAGCTGATCCAGCGCTTCGCGCGCGAAAACCTGGAGCGGCGCGGCAAGCCGGAGCTGGCGGCGCGGATCGCCCCCTACCGCGGCGGCTACACGCCGCAGCAGCGGCGGGCGATCGAGGACCGGCTCAGCTCCGGCGAGCTGCTGGCGGTGGTCGCCACCGACGCGCTGGAGCTGGGGATCGACGTCGGCGAGCTCGACGCGGCGATCTGCGTCACCTTCCCGGGCACGGTCGCCAGCCTGCGGCAGATGTGGGGCCGGGCCGGGCGGCGGCGGCGTGGGCTCGCCGTCTACGTCGCCGGCCAGGACGCGCTCGACCAGTTCTTCTGCCGCCACCCCGAGGAGTTCCTCGAGCGCCCGGTCGAGGCGGCGATCCTCGACCCCGGCAACGAGCAGATCGCCTCCCGGCACCTGATCGCCGCCGCCTACGAGCTGCCGCTGAGCGACGCCGACGAGGAGTTCTTCGGGCCGGGCTGGAAGCAGCGGGCGGAGCGGCTGCTGGCGGCGGGGGAGCTGCGCAGCGCCGGCGGCGGGCTGCTGCCGCGGCGCAGCGAGTTCGTCGCCTCGCGGATCCCGCTGCGCTCGGCCTCCTCGGACTCGGTCGCGGTGATCGAGCGCGAGGCGGGGGAGATGCTCGGCCTGGTCGAGGCCGAGCGGGCCTTCACGACGATCCACCCCGGCGCGATCTACCTCCACCTCGGCCGCTCCTACGAGGTCGAGCGGCTCGACGTCTCCGAGCGGCGGGCGCTGGTCTCCGAGTTCGACGGCGACTGGTACACGCGGCCGAAAAAGGAGACCGAGATCTACATCGAGCGGACCCTCGAGCAGCGCCAGGTGGCGGGGGTGGAGCTGAACTTCGGCGAAGTCTCGGTGACCGAGCAGGTGATCGCCTTCCAGCGGGTCTCGATCTCCGAGCAGGAGCCGATCGACATCGTCGCCCTCGAGCTGCCGGAGCAGAACTTCGTCACCCAGGCGCTCTGGTACGTGCTGCCGGACCGGCTCAGCGGGGCGCTGCCGCCCGACGTCCTGCTCGGCTCCCTGCACGCGACCGAGCACGGCCAGATCGCGGTGCTGCCGCTGATCGCGATGTGCGACCGCTGGGACATCGGCGGCCTCTCGACCAACGTCCACTTCCAGACCGGCCGCTCGACGATCTTCATCTACGACGGCCACCCGGGCGGGGTCGGGATCACCCAGCGCGGCTACGAGCAGTTCGAGCGCCTGCTCGACGACGCCGAGCGGCTGATCGCCGAGTGCCCCTGCGAGTCCGGCTGCCCCTCCTGCGTGCAGAGCCCGAAGTGCGGCAACCTCAACGAACCGCTGCACAAGGCGGGGGCGCTGGAGCTGATGGGGACGATGAAGGGGGCGGGCGGTGAGCCAGGGGAAGGCATGGCGGTGAGCCAGCGGAGGGGTCTCGCCGTCACGAACTGCGGGGAGGTTCCGGCGAGACCCCCTCCCCTGGCTCCGAGACCGCACCGCCGGCTCAGGCGCGTGCCGGCATCCTCGATCGGACTCGCGCTCGGCAGGTTGCGGTGATTGGGGCCAGCGGCTGTCGAGCAGGGGTCGGAGGTTGCGTTGCTGGCGGAGGAGGTCGGGAGGCGGCTGGCCGAAGCTGGGGTGACCGTGGTCTGCGGTGGCTGGGCGAGGGGGTGATGGAAGCGGCGGCGCGTGGTGCCGCCGAGGCTGGCGGGCGGGTGATCGGGATCGTGCGCGGGAGCTCGACTCGGGGAAGCGAATCCGTACTGCACCGAGGTCGTCGCCAGCGGCATCGGCCACGCCCGCAACCTGGCCGTGGTCGCCTCCGGCGAGGTGGTGATCGCGATCGGCGGCGAGTGGGGGACGCTCTCGGAGATCGGCCACGCGCGGGCGATCGGCCGCACCGTGGTGACGCTGCGCAGCTGGGAGCTGAGCGGGCGCGAGCGGATGGGGGGAGCCCCCGGCGTGGTCCCGGCCGAGTCGGCCGAGCCGAGGCCGTCGCCGCTGCGCTCGCCGCCGGTTGATGTCGCAGTTGTTGCCGTTATGCGGCAGATGCAACTCGCGTTCGATCGCTCGCTATCCGGCGAAGCGCGACTCGGCGCCGGCCCGCCTAAGATGGGTTCCATGTACGAGGAGTCGATCCGCGACGAGTTCACCCACCAGACCGACGCCTTCGCCAGCGCCGCGGTGATGAGCGCGGCCGAGACCCTGGGGGCGCTGGTCGAGCTGGTTCCGGCCGACCCCGAGGCGCGCTGGGTCGAGGTTGCCTGCGGCCCGGCGGCGATCTCGCGGGCGCTGGCCGGTCGGGTCGGCTCGGTCCACGGCGTCGACCTGACCCCGGCGATGGTCGAGAAGGCGGCGGCGGAAGCCGCGCGGGAGGGGATCGGCAACGCCGAGTTCTCGGTCGGCGACGCGACCGCGCTCGGCTTCGACGACGCCAGCTTCGACGGCGCCGTCACCCGCTTCAGCCTCCACCACATCCCGGCGCCGAAGCGGGTGCTGGCGGAGATGGCGAGGGTGGTGCGGCCCGGCGGCTGGGTGATCGTCGGCGACCACGTCACCGACGCCGACGGCGACGCGGCCGCCTGGCACGAGGAGATCGAGCGCCTCCGCGACCCCTCGCACTGGGCCTGCCTGACGCCGGACCGCCTGCGGGCGATGGGCGAGGAGGTCGGGCTCGCATCTCGACCTCGAGGAGCTGATCCCCTTCGACCTCGACTTCGGCGAGTGGCTGGGGCGGGGCTCAGGCGGTCCCGCGGCGGCGGCGCTGATCGACCGTCTCCTGGCCGAAGCACCGCCGACAGCCGACAGCTTCCGCGTCGTCGGCGCGGGCGAGGAGCGCCGCCTGGCGCTGCACAACTCACTCACCCGCTGGCGCCGTAGCTGAGTTGTGGTCCCGATAGGGCCCAACTCAGCTCCCATCTAGGTTCCGGGCCAGAGCTGGCGCAGGGCGAGGATCGCGAAGGCGTGCGACCAGGCCAGCGGCGTGGTGGAGCGAGGGACGCCCGTCGTCGCGTCGACCCGCTCGGGCAGCGCGCCGGCCGGCGGTGGCGGCGCGGCGCAGGTCGCCGAGCAGGCGCAGCGCCTGGCGGCGGTCGGCACGCGCGGCCTCCGGAGCGGCGTTCGCTGCCGGCGAGCGCGGCGAGGCTCCAGGCGGTCCAGGCGGTCGGCGCCGACCAGGGATCGACGCCCCCGGTCCAGCCTTCGCCCGGCGTGATCCCGTAGCGGGTCTGATCGCGCGGAGAGGGTGAGCAGGGTTCGGCGAACGGCGGGGAAGAGCGCCGGCTGGGGGAACGGCCGCACCGCCCAGGCCGCCGCCGAATCGAGCCCCGAGCCCGGGTCGCCGGCGCGCCGCACGAGCCCCTGCGGGGATCCGAACGGCCGCGACGATATGCTCCTTCGCCGGGCCGGCATCGAGGCGATCGCGTTGGCGAGGTAGTCGCCGGGGGCGCCCTCCTGGTAGTCGGCGCGGTCGCGCCAGGCCGATTCCGCCTTGGCGGTCGCTCGCGTCGGAGCGGGGAGGCCGGCGGCGCGGGCGGCGACCGCGACCCAGCCGGCGGCGTCGCCCTGGGCGCCGCGGCCCGGGACCGGCGCGCCGTCGCCTTCGAAGCGCGCCGCGGCGCCGAGGTCAGGCCGAGCAGGAACCGCGCGACCCGGCGCGCCTCGGATCGGTATCCGGAGGCGGCGAAGGCGAGGGCGGCGGTGCCGGCGTCGCGCGGCCAGACGTAGGCCCAGCCGTCGCGAGCGCCGGCGGCGACGGCGCCGCTGCGCCGGTCGGTCAGCGCCAGCAGGGTCAGCAGCGAGCGCTCGTACATCCGCCTCGCCCAGGCCGGTGCGCCGGTCCCCAGCGGCCGCGCCCGAGCGATCCAGGAGCGAGCGCCGGCGGCGCTGGCGCGGATGATCCGGTCCGCGTCGCTCGGCGGCGGAGCTCGAGCCTTCGTCGAGGGCCGAAGCGCCGGTCGAGCAGACGATCGCGGCCTCGCCCGGCCGCCGACTCTGCCGGCAGCGAGCGCCGGATCCGCCGATCAGGTTGGCGCTGAGGGTCGGCACCGCCGACTCGCCGGCCGGCGCCTGCACTTCGAGGGTCTCCGCCAGCGGTCCCGCGGGCGGCGCGGCGCTCACCACGGCTTTCACCTCGTCCGAACCGGGCCACCGTCCGCACCACGTTCGTCCCCGGCAGGTAGCGCTGCGCGACCGAGTCGGCGCGCCAGAAGCGGCAGCGGCGGCCCGCGGTCGACGCTGACCCGCGGCACGATCCCGGTGTCGGACGGGACGGTTCCCGCCGCCTGCCGATCCGCCGGGTTGTCGATCAGGCCCCGGCCCCGCCGGCCCCGGCGCCCGCAGGTCGACGACGTCGCCATAGGCGTCGATCGCCGCCGTCACCCCACCGCCGCCGGCCACCGCGGTGCCGAGAAACGGCGGCGGCATCCCCGGCAGCGCCGGCGGCGTCCGCGGATCGGCGTCGGAGCCACCCGAGACGAGCACCAGCGCCACCGCCACCACGACCACCAGCGCCACCGCTGCACGAGTCCAGGCCACCCCCCAATGCAATCAGCCCCGATCTGCCGCCCGGCCGCTAGCCTTGCCGCTGCGCAGGCCGTCCGGCGCCCCAGGCGAGGTAGCTCAGTTGGTAGAGCACACGACTGAAAATCGTGGTGTCGCGGGTTCGAATCCCGCCCTCGCCACTCTCAGCCGCACCGACTCAGCGGCCGCTGGCGGAGAAGTGCTGGTAATCCTTCGGCCAGGACCAGTTGCCGCCCCAGCCCCAGCCGACCGCGGCGAAGGCTTTGACCACGGCGCCGCCGTCGTGGATCAGGCCGCGGACGTGCCGGGATCGATCGGCGTAGGGGGCACCGGCCGGGGGTGAGACGTAGCCGCTTTCGGTGACGTAGGGGTTCTCGAGCGGGTTGAGGTCGATCGCCCGGCCGTAGGCGTGTTCGGACCAATGGTCGGTGCCGGCGACGAAGCGGCAGTTGAAGGCGGAGGTGTTGTCGGCCGCCATGCTGCGGTCGTCGACGGCGCCGTAGGCGTCGACCAGGCGCATCTGGCGGATCGGATAGCGCAGCCGGTAGAGCGAGCGCATGGCGCCGAGCATCGCCCGGGCGGCGTCGCGGTTGACGACCAGGCGGCCGACGTGGACCTCGCCGTCGAAGCCCCAGTGGGTGACGGCGAGCAGGCGCAGGTCCGCCAGCGGCACCGGGCAGCCGCGATGCCAGGAGACGCCGGTCATCCGTTCCCTGAGCTGGGAGTCGAGCGGCGAGGCGTGGCCGCGGAAGCGAGGCGCGGCGGCGGCTCGGGACGCCCCGAGGGTCACGCAGGCCAGCGACAGGACCGCGGCGACCGCGAGGGCGATCAGCGCGCGCCGGCGCCGGAGCGGGGTCGATTCCACCGGGGGACGGTAGACGGTGGACTCGCCGCCAAGCTCGTCCACCGGCGCTGATGAAAGCCTGTGCCGATGCGCACTCTCCCACACGACCCGAGGAAGCTGGCGGCGATCTACCTCGGCGGCGTCGCCGGGGCGCTGATCCGGGTCGGGCTGGCGCAGGCGTTCCCGCCGGCCGCCGGCACCTGGCCCTGGCCGACCTTCGCGGTGAACATGGTCGGGGCGCTGGCGCTCGGCTACTTCTTCGCCCTCTTCCGCGACCACCCGGAGGAGAGCCTGCACCACCCCTTCCTCGGCACCGGCATCTGCGGCACCCTGACCACCTTCTCGACCCTGCAGCTGGAGCTCTTCAACCTGGTCGACGACGGGGACCTCGGGCTCGCAGCCGTCTACTGCGGGGTCACGGTCGCGCTCGGCTACCTCTTCGTCCGGCTCGGGATCGGCCTCGAGCGGCGGCGGCCGCGGCTGGCGGGATGAGCGTCCCGGCCTGGATCGCGGTTGGCCTGCTCGGCGGCGTCGCCGCCGCGGCGCGCTTCCTGATCGACGCCGAGGTCTCGGCCCGCGCCCGCGCCCCGTTCCCGCTGGGGATCCTCGTCGTCAACCTGGCCGGCGCCTTCGCGCTCGGCGTCGTCGCCGGCGCCGCCCTGCACGGCGCCGCGCTGACGATCGTCGCCGGCGGCGGGATCGGCTCCTTCACCACCTTCTCGACCTGGATCCTCGACTCGCACCGGCTCGGCGAGGCCGGGCTTGCCCGCGTCGCCTGGGTCAACATCGGAGCCTCGATCGTCGTCGGCTTCGGCGCGGTGGCCCTCGGCCACTGGCTCGGCACCTCGCTCTGATCGCCGAAGCCGAGCGGTCGCTCTCACGAGGGCTGGAAACATGCAAATTGCAGACGTTTCCATGCCGAAGGTGTGTAGTTCAGCCGTCCGCTGGTGGCTCTACCGTCAGGTGAGCAATGGACGAGCAGACGCAGATCGAGGCGTTCGCGGTGGCTCCGGCGGAGCCGGCTCCCTCGGGGGTGACGCAGGCCGCCGAGTCCGAGGAGCTGCCGCGGGTTGCGCTGCGGGACTGCGAGGACGGGCAGCGGGTCCGCGGCGTCTACGCGGTGCGCGAGCGGGAGCTGCGGCGCAAGCGCAACGGCGAGCCCTGGCTGCGGCTCAGCGTCGGCGACGCGACCGGCACCGCCGAGGCGGTCTGCTGGGAGGACGCCGAGGCGCTCTACGCGCTCTGCGCTCGCGGCGCCGCGGTCCACGTCAGCGGCGTCTTCGAGGTCAGCGAGCGCTGGGGGGCGAAGATCAAGATCGCCGCTCTGCGCGAGGCCGAGCCGCACGAGTACGCGACCGAGGACCTCGCCGCCGAGTCGGAGGTCTCGATCGAGCTGCTCGAAGGCGACCTGCGCTCGCTGCTGGCGACGGTCCAGGATCCGCAGCTGCGCCATCTGCTCGACCTCTTCTTCGGCGAGGACTCCGAGACCTGGGCCCGCTTCCGCGACGCGCCGGCGGCCAAGGTCTACCACCAGGCCTACCGTCACGGGCTGCTCGAGCACACGCTCTCGGTCGCGCAGGCGGTCAGCGCCGCGGCCAACTTCTTCCCCGGGATCGACCGCGACGTCGCCGTCACCGGCGCCCTCCTGCACGACATCGGCAAGACCGTCGCCTACAACGACGACCCGCTGGCGATCGACCTCACCGACGCCGGCCGCCTCCAGGGCGAGATCCCGCTCGGCTACTACACGGTGCGCCGGGCGATCGAGGACATCCCCGGCTTCGATCCCGCCCTGGCCCAGTGCGTGCTCCACATCATCCTCAGCCACCACGGCCAGCTCGAGCACGGCTCGCCGGTCGTCCCCGCCACCCGCGAGGCGGTCCTGGTCCACATGATCGACAACCTCGGTGGTCGCCTCGGCAGCTTCGACCGCCTCGAGCGCCAGCTCCCCGCCGGCGAGTCCTGGTCGGGCTTCGACCGCGCCCTCAGCGGCTCGGCGTACTTCGGCCAGCGCGCCGCCTGAGCAGCGGTCGAGCGCGTCGCCTCAGAACTTGACCGTGCAGCGCCGGATCTTGTGCACGTTGCCCTCGGCGTGCTGAACGCAGCGGATCAGCTTCTTCGGGTTGCCGTTCTTCTTCGCGACGTGGAACGAGCGGGTGATCTGGACCTGGACCTGCTTGTCGACGTCGTGGATCGTCTTGCCGATGTCGTCGAGGCCGGCGCCGTTGGCGCCAAATGACTTTTCGAAGCTCTTGTTGGCTTCCTTGAAGGTGTCGCTGGTCGTCTTCAGGACCGGCTTGAGGATGAAGAAATAGGCCGCGGCGAGGATCCCGACGGCGACCAGAAGCCGGATTACGCCGGAGGTGAGGGTGCCGAAGAGGTTGCGCAGGATTTCCATGACGTCCGCCGCAGACTATCCTGCGCATCGTGGCGAAGGACACCGAGAAGCTGATTCGACAGCTCTCGTTGATCTCGTTCCTGATGGCCCAAGGAAGGCCTGTTTCGGCGCTCGAGATCAAGCGGGAGGTGGAGGGGTACAGCGACATGAACGACGACGCGTTCGCGCGCCGTTTCTACGCCGACCGCGCGGAGTTGGAGAGCCTCGGCATCCTGCTCGGGGTCGAGAAGCCGGGCGAGGGCTTCTTCGAGGCCGAGCTCTACTCGCTGCCGCCGGAGAACTTCTACCTCGACGCGATCAAATTCAGCGACGAAGAGCTGGCGGCGCTGAGCACGGCGCTGCTGCTGCTGACCGACGGCGGCTTCGCCTACGCCGAGCCGCTGCGGCTGGCGCTGCAGCAGGTCGCCTGGGGCCACCCCAACCCGCTCAACGAGGGCGAGCGCGCCCCGGTCGAGATGGCGATGACCGCCTCCGCCGGCGGCCGCGACCTCTCCCAGCGCCTCTCCAAGATCGAGACCGCGATCAGCCGCCGCAAGACGATCGAGTTCACCTATTACACGATGGAGCGGGGCGAGACCGAGAAGCGCAAGGTCGACCCCTTCCACCTCGTCTTCCGCGGCGGCCAGTTCTATTTGATCGGCCACTCGCACGAGCGCGACGCGGTGCGGGTCTTCCGCCTCTCGCGGATCCAGGGCAAGGTCGGCTACGCCTCCAAGGCCGAGCACGACTTCTCGCCGCCCGAGGACTTCGACCGCCGCGACTACGGCAGCCGCGCCGACTGGCAGCTCGGCGAGACCAGGGGCACGGCGAAGATCTTCATCCGCGAGCGGATCGCCTGGCTGATCGAACGCGACTTCGGCACCTACGGCGACGCTGCGGGAGGCGAAAAAGTCCGACGGCGCGCCCGGCAAGGGCAAGATCTTCGAGACCAGCTACGCCTCCCACCGCGAGCTGATCGCCTGGGTCCTGCGCTGGCGGGCGAACGCCGAGGTGCTCGGCCCCGACGACCTCCGCGAGGAGGCCGAGAGCCGCCGCGGGCTGCTCCTCGACCGCCACGAGAACGGCTTCAAGCCGGCCAAGATCGTCGACCGCCCGCTGCGCGACACGCCGCGGCGGGCGCGCTCCAACGGCCGCGGCGAGGCGGCGATCCGGCCCGAGCGCTTCGCCCGCCTGGTCACCCTCGCCGGGATGCTGATCGAAGCGGCCAAAGAAGGCGAGCGGTTGCAGGTGGCCGACCTGCGCCAGCGCCTCGAACTGACCGACGAGGAGCTGCGCGAGGACGTCGAGCTGCTCAACGTCGTCAACTTCGGCGGCGGCACCTACGTCCTCTACGCGGAATACATCGGCGACGAGATCGAGGTCGACTCCGAGCCCTACGGCGACAACTTCGCCCGCCCGGCGCGGCTGCTGCCGCTGGAGGCGAAGGCGCTGGTCGCGGCGATCGACCTCTTCGGCGACCACCTGCCCCAGAGCGACCTGCAGAGCGCCCGCGAGAAGATCGTCAAAGCGCTCGGCCACGATCCCTCCGAGGAGGGGCTGGAGATCGCCTCGGCCGGCGGCGGCGACGCCAGGGTGGCGCGGATGGTCAACGACGCGATCGCCGGCAGCAAGGTGCTCGAGCTCTCCTATTACAAGGAGAACGAGGACCAGTTCACCGACCGCCGGGTCGAGCCCTACCGGCTCGAGAACGGGCGCGAGGGCTGGTACGTCGAGTGCTACGACCTGACCAAAAGCGGCGTCCGCCACTTCAAGCTCGACCGGATCAAGGAGGCGACCCTCTCCGAGGAGAGCTTCGAGCCGCGGGCCGAGGTCGAGGAGTTCGCCGGGGTCGAGGGCTGGATGACCCACGGCGAGGTGCCGACCGCCGAGGTCGCCCGGGTCTGGGTCTCGCCCGAGCGGGCGCGCTGGCTGCGCGAGGAGCGGACCGTGGTCGAGGAGCTGGCCGACGGCGCCGTCGTCGTCGAGCTGCCCTACGCCGGCAAGCCCTGGCTGGTGCGGGAGATCCTCCGCGGCGCCGGCGACCTCGTCGTGCTCGAGCCCGAGGACGCCCGCGAGGCGATCGCCAAAGAGATCTCCGACGGCTGATTGCACGATGGGGGCAGATGCAGGACTCGTCCAGTCAGGCGCCGGGGCATCCTGAGGTTCTGAAGATCGTCGCCCCGAACCCGGGGCCGATGACGCTGGAAGGGACGAACACCTACCTCTACGGCGCCGATCCCTGCGTCGTGATCGATCCGGGCTCCGACGACCCGGGGCACCTCGAAGCGATCCGCGCCGCGGCGACCGAACGCGGCGGCATCGGCCTCGTCCTGCTGACCCACTCCCACGGCGACCACACCGCCGGCGCCGAGCGAGCTCGGGGCCGAGGTCGTGCTCCCGAGCGGCGGCGAGACCCACGCCGGTCTGCGCGTGCTTGCCACCCCCGGCCACGCCGCCGACCACGTCTGCTTCCTCAGCGAGGACGGCGTCTGCTTCGCCGGCGACCTCGTGCTCGGGCTGGGCTCGACGATCGTCCCGCCCGGCGGCGGCTCGCTCGCCGCCTACATGGACTCGCTGGCGCTGCTCCAGGCCGAGCCGATCGAGCTGATCGCCCCTGGCCACGGCCCCTGGGTCACCGACCCGGCCGCCAAGCTCGCCGAATACGTCGAGCACCGCCAGATGCGCGAGCGCAAACTGCTCGCCGCGCTCGACGGCGGCGAGCGCTCCCGCGCGGCGCTGCTCGCCGAGGCCTGGAGCGACATCCCGGTCGAGCTGCTGCCGATGGCGGCGATGGCGATGGAGGCCCACCTCGAAAAGCTCGAGGAAGAGGGGCGGCTGCCCGGCGGCCTCCGTTGCCTAGCGGCCGCGGCGCTGGCGCAGCCGCTGCTTGGCGGCGCGCAGCGGCGCCGTCGCCCGCCAGGAGGCCGAGGCTTCGATCTCGGCCAGCCGCTGTTCCTGCATCGCCAGCAGCTGCGCCTGCTCGCCGTGCTCCGCGAGCAGGCGCCGGAGACGCAGCTCTTCGTCGCGCTGCTGCTCGACCTGGTGCTGGAGCGCCAGCAGCTCGCGCGGCTCGTCGGGCTCGATCCGGGTCAGGTCCTCCTCGCTCAGCTCGACCGGCTTCTTCCGCATCAGCGCGCAGCCGTGGCTGGGCGCCGTGCCGTCGCCGATCTGCGGGCGCAGCTCGAGGATCTCGAAGGCCCGGCCCCAGTGGGCGCGGATCCACCACTGCGAGTTGAACGGCGATCGGGCCGCCGTGGTCCCAGGGGTTGCCGTGCATCAGCGTGTTCATGCCGATCCGGTCTTCGTCCCAGTCCTCGTCGATCAGCGCCTTGGTCATGCCTTCGCCGAGGAAGGTCGACGAAGAGCAGGCCGTCGTCTTTGAGCGACGCGGTGGTGCTCGAGCAGCCAGCCGGCCCAGTTGTCGGTCAGGTGGGTGTAGACGCTGAAGGCGTAGATCAGGTCGAAGAAGCCGTTGTCCTGGGGGAGGTCGGCGACGTCGGCCGATTCGAAGAAGTGGAACGGCGGCGAGAGCTTCTGCTCGCAGCCAGGCGATGCTCGGCGCGTCGAGGTCGCAGCCCCACAGCTCGCGCGACCTCGGCCTCCGGTCCGAACTGGCGCAGGACGCGACCGCTGCCGCAGCCGAAGTCGAGCATCCGGCGCCCGGCCAGGTCCAGTCGGCGGGCAGGACCGAGTCGATCAGCTCGCGGTGCTCCAGGCCCGAGCGTTCGTACTCGCCGACCGGATCCTCTTCCCCATCGGCCCGATCCGCTGGATCAGCTCGTTCGGGGGAATCGGGAAGACGGCGGGCGGGGTGCTCATCGGCGGCAAAGCTAGCGGATGGGAGCGCGACTTCTCCTGGCCGCATGGCCAACCTGATACACAATCGAAATGGATCGCTCGAGCAAACAGCGGGCAGCGCGCGCGGGCCTGATCGCCGGCGTGGCGGGAACGGGGCTGCTGCGCGCCGCCGCGCGCGGCCTGGCACCGCTGGACGCCGCCCGCTGCCCAAGCAGCAGCGGCACGATCGAGCTCGAGGGGCTGCGCGGCAGGGTGCGGGTGCGGCGCGACCGCTGGGGCGTTCCCCACATCGAGGCCGACGAGCGCCACGACCTCTACTTCGCCCAGGGCTTCGCCCACGCCCAGGACCGGCTCTGGCAGATGGACTTCTACCGCCGCGCGGTCCGCGGCCGGATCTCCGAGATGGCCGGCGCCGAGGGCCTGCCGGTCGATCGGCTGATGCGGACTCTGGGCATCCACCGCGCCGCCGAGGCCGAGGAAGCGGCGCTCGACCCACGGCTGCGCGGCCTGCTGGAGCGCTTCTGCGAGGGCGTCAACGCCGCCGCCGCGAGCGCCCCGGCGCCCCCGTTCGAGATGCAGCTGCTGAAACTCGAGTTCGAGCCCTGGCGGCCGGCCGACATCCTCAGCCTCGGCAAGCTGCTCGCCTTCGGCCTCTCGACCAACTGGGAGCGGGAGCTGCTGCGGGCCGACATGCTGCGCGCTCTCGGCCCCGAGCTGAGCGCCCGCCTCGACCCGGCCTACCCGGCGGACAACCCGATCGTCACCCAGGAGGCCTGGAGCGGCGACGGGCTGGCGATCGTCGAGCAGATCGACGCGGTGCGCCGCTCGATGGGGCTCGCCACCGAGGCCAGCGGCTCCAACAACTGGGCCGTCAGCGGTGCCCGCTCGCGCCACCGGCTCGCCGCTGATCGCCGGCGATCCGCACCTGCCGCCGAGCATGCCGGGCATCTGGTACGAGGTCGGGATGCGCCAGGGCGAGCGCTTCGTCCGCGGCGCCTCGATGCCGGGGATGCCGGGCATCTACATGGGCCAGAACAACGACGTCTGCTGGACGATGACCAACGTCATGGCCGACGTCCAGGACCTCTTCGTCGAGCGGATCGAGGGCGACAGGTACCTGTTCGAAGACGAGTGGCTGCCGCTCGAGACGGTGCGCGAGGAGATCGTCGTCAAGGGCCGCGAGGAGCCGGTCATCCTCGAGGTGCGGAGCACCCACCACGGCCCGATCGTCAACGAGGCGCTCGGCGCCGACGACGACGAGCCGCTGGCGCTGCGCTGGCTGACGCTCGACGAACCGACCTCCTTCGCCGGCATGTTCGAGCTGCTCGAGATCGGCTCCGGCCCGGAGCTGGTCGCCAAGCTCGAGGGCCACACCTCGCCGGCCTCGAACATGATCTGGGCCGACCGCCACGGCTCGATCGGCTACAAGCTGATCGGCCGCCTGCCGCGGCGCCGCGGCGGCTGCCCGGACCTGCCGAAGCCCGGCTGGAGCGGCGAGTTCGAGTGGGAGGGGACGGTCCCCTACGACGAGCTGCCGGAGACGATCGACCCCGAGAGCGGCTTTCTCGTCACCGCCAACAACCGCATCGTCGGCGACGACTACCCCCACCACATCACCAGCGAATGGCTCGACGGCTTCCGCGCCAAGCGGATCGAACAGCTGCTGGAGGAGACCGAGCGCCACGACCTCGACAGCTTCGAGGCGATGCAGACCGACAA
Organism: uncultured Solirubrobacterales bacterium; assembly: GCA_963739875.1. GTDB lineage: Bacteria > Actinomycetota > Thermoleophilia > Solirubrobacterales > 70-9 > VAYN01. Next base: position 124,873 of record CAVUCD010000004.1, on the reverse strand, counting down.
CCTCTCGCTGCCGGGAATCGAGGCGGCGCGGCGGCTCGGCCGGCTGCACCCGCGCGGCCAGCGCGAGCGCAGCGCGATCGAGCGGCTGCGCAGCTGGGACGGCCGGCTCGACCCGGAGACGATCGCCGGCACGATCTACCAGGCCTTCCTGCTGCGGCTGGCGCGCGAGGTGGCCCGGGCGGCGATCGGCGACCGCGACCTCAGCGAGCGCTGGCTCGACCGCGCCGACAACGGCTTCACGCCCCACATCACCTCGCCCTGGCGCTGGCACTCGCACCTGATGGCGCTCTGGGAGGAAGCCGACGAGGGCCTGGTCGGCCGGCCCTGGGACGAGCTCGTGCTCGAGGTGCTGGGCGGCGCCCTCGACGACCTCGAAGAGCGCTTCGGTCCCGACCCGGAGGGATGGCGCTGGGGACGGGTCCACGAGATGGAGTTCCCGCACCCGCTCGGCGACGCCAACCCGCTGCTGCGCCGGCTGCTCAACCGCCGCCTGCGCGCCGGCGGCGCCCAGGAGACGGTCAGCCAGATCGCCTACGACCCCAACGACCCCTACCGCGCCGTCTGGGCGCCGAGCTGGCGAATGGTCGCCGACCCGACCGACCCCGACCGCTCGCGCTGGCAGATGTTCACCGGCCAGTCCGGCCATCCCGCCAGCCCCCACTACGACGACCTCCAGGCCGACTGGCTCGAGGGTCGCACCCAGCCGATGAGCGGCGAGGGGCCCTGGAGCGAGCTGGAGCTGGTTCCGCCTAGCCGGCTGGCAGTGACGCGTAGAGTCACTGGAAGCGCTCGTCCAGCTGCTCCTTGACCGATCTACCGCTGCCCAACGGAGGACCGCAATGGTCCTAGCCCTGTCCACTGACCAGCGGGTCGCCGGCGCCGGCGATCGACCTGACCAGCTCGACGATCTCCGCCGGCGCCTTCTCCGGCGAGCCGGAGTCGAAGGGTGGGTCCGGGTCGTACTCGATGCCGAGCTGGACCGCCTGGGCGACCTCCGGGCCCGCCTCCAGGTCGACCAGGTGCAGCGCCATGTCGATCCCGGCGGTGACGCCGGCGGCGGTGACGATCTTGCCGTCCTCGACCCAGCGGCCGCCGACGGGGTCGGCGCCGAACTGGCGCAGCGCCTCCAGCACGCAGCCAGTTGCCGGTGGCCCGCTTGCCCTCCAGCAGCCCGGCGGCGCCGAGCAGCAGCGAGCCGGTGCAGACCGAGGTGGTCCACTTGGTTGTGCGGTCGACGTCGCGCAGCCATTGCAGCAGCCCCTCGTCGTTCATCAGCGGCCGGCTGCCCCTGCCGCCGGGGACGAGGACGATGTCCGCCGCGCGCACCTCGTCGAGCGAGTGGTCGGCGACGAGCCCGAGCGAGCCGTCTTCGGTCCGCGTGTCGCCCTTCTCCTTGGCGACGAAGCGCACGTCCCAGCCCGGCACGTTGCGCATCACTTCGTAGGGCCCGACCGCGTCGAGGGCGGCCAGCTTGTCGTAGATGAGGATCGCTATTTCCATGAGCGCGATTCTGGCCGCCCGCGGAGGAGGCCGCCAGAGGCAGGAATGCCAATGTTCGCTAGATTTCTGCCATGCACCGCGTGGTCGCACTCTGCCTCGACGGCCTCGTCGCCTTCGACCTGACGGCGCCGGCGCAGGCGTTCGGGCTGGCGGCGCGCCCGGGCGGCGAGCCGCTGTACGAGTTCTCGACCTGCTCGGTGGGAGGTGCCGCGGTGCGGACCACGAGCGGCTTCGGGGTCAGTCCCCACTCGGGGCTCGGGGCGATCCGCCGCGCCGACACGGTCGTCGTCCCCGGCTATGCCGGCCTGCTCGAGCCGCCGCCCGCGGAGGCGCTCGCCGCCCTGCGCGCCGCCGCCCGTCGCGGTGCCCGCGTGCTCTCGGTCTGCACCGGCGCCTTCGCGCTCGCCCACGCCGGGCTGCTCGACGGGCGACGGGCGGCGACCCACTGGGCCTGGGCGGGGGAGCTGGCGCCGGCGCTTCCCGGCGGTCGCGGTCGACCCCGACGCCCTCTACGTCGACGAGGGGCAGGTGATGACCTCGGCCGGGCTCAGCGCCGGCATCGACCTCAGCCTGCACGTGATCCGCGAGGACTTCGGCGTCGCCACCGGCGAGCGGGTCGCCCGCCACATGGTCGCCGCGCCGCACCGCGAAGGCGGCCAGGCGCAGTTCGCCGAGCGCGCTCCGGTCGAGGCCGGCGGCTCGCTGGAGGCGACCCGTCGCTGGGCCGCCGAACGGCTGGCGGAGCCACTCGACGTCGCCGCGATGTCCGCCCACGCCGAGGTCAGCCCCCGCACCTTCGCCCGCCGCTTCCGCGAGGAGACGGGGACGACGCCGCTGCAGTGGCTGCTCTCCCAGCGGGTGCTCGAGGCGCGGCGGCTGCTGGAGGAGTGCGACCTGCCGGTCGAGGCGATCGCCTGGCGCTGCGGCTTCGGCACCGCCGCCTCCCTGCGCGACCACTTCCGGCGGGCCACGGCGACGACGCCGACCGCGTATCGCGGCGCGTTCCGCCCTGATCGGCAGCCTGAGCGTGGGGACTAGCGCGATGGGAAAACTCAATGAATGTTCGATACTAAAATTAGGTAATCGCCTGTACCTTCGGCGTTCCATCGTGGAGGCCGCCCTCAGAATCCCATCCCACGCGAGTTCGAAGCGCCCCGCTTCGAGCCGCGGCCCCTTCCCTGCACGAGCTCAGCGCCGAGCTCGAGGCCAGCGTCCCCGGCAGCGAGGGCCACCCGCGTCGCGTCTGCCGCTACGCCGTGGCCATCGGCCAGGAGCTGAGGCTTCCCGATCGGGAGGTCGAGCGGGTGCGGCGGGCGGCGGCGATCCACGACATCGGCAAGCTGGAGATGCCGGCGGCGCTGGTCAACAAGCCGGGTGCGCTCAGCCCCGGGGAGTTCGCGATCGTCAAGCGGCACGCGGCGGCGGGGGGCGGATCGCGCGGCGGCTCGGCCACGGGCGAGCTCGCCCCGATCGTCCGCCACCACCACGAGCGCTTCGACGGCGCCGGCTACCCCGACGGGCTGGCCGGCGAGGAGATTCCGCTCGGCGCCCGCATCGTCGCCGTCGCCGACACCTTCGACGCGGTCACCTCGACCCGCCCTTACCGCGACGCGATGGCCGAGCGCGAGGCGCTGAGCCTGCTCTGGTCGGAGGCCGGCAGGCAGCTGGACCCGAACGTCGTGGTGGCCTTCTGCGCCTACTACTCGGGGCCGCGGGCCCTGCTGCGACGCGCGCTCGCCCGGTAGCGTTCGGCGGGTGAGCCGCCGCGACCAGATCGTCCTCAGCGACGCCGAGCTGGTGGAGCTGCTCGACGGCGAGCGGGTCGCGGTCGTCTCCAGCCTCGGTCCGCGCGGCTGGCCGCACTCGATGCCGCTCTGGTTCGTCGCCCGCGAGGGCGAGGTCTGGATCTGGACCTACGCGAAGTCGCAGAAGGTCCGCAACCTCGAACGCGACCCGCGCGCGACCGTCCTGGTCGAGACCGGGCACGAGTACGGCGAGCTGCGCGGGGCGATGATCGAGGCCGAGGCGGTGCTCCACCGCGATTTCGAGACCGTGATCGGCTTCGCCGAGGAGCTGACCCTGCGCTACGCGGAGGGGCTCTCGTCGATCGAGGGCGACGCCAAGGCGGGGCTGGAAGCGCAGGCGCCGAAGCGGGTGGCGATCCAGTTCAAGCCGGTGCGGACCGCGACCTGGGACCACCGCAAGCTCGGCGGCACCTACTGAGCTTGCGTTGACAGTTTCGCTACATCCGGCCGGCGGCCGTGTTGCAAGCTGACCGGACCGCTACCTTTCCCGACTCGATGAAACGCAGACTCCCAGTCGCCCTGCTCCTGATCGCCTGCCTCGCGGCGGCGCTCTTCGTCGCTCCCGGCCGCCGGGTCGTCGGCGCGGACGCTGCCGCGAACCGCCCGAAGGGCTTCTTCGGGATCGGCCCGCAGACGGTGCTGACCGCCGAACGACGCCGACTACATGAAGGCCGGCGGGATCGAAAGCGTCCGCTGGCCGGTCTCCTGGTCGGCGATCCAGCCGACAGGAAAAGGGCGGCTACGACTGGACCGGCCTCGACGAAGCCGTGCTGTCGCCGCCAGCGACGCGGGCCTCCGAGTCCTGCCGTTCCTCTACGGCACGCCGCGCTGGCTGGCCGCCAACTGGACGACGCTGCCGGTCGACAACGCCGCGGCAGCGCGGCGGCCTGGACCGCGTTCCTGAAGGCGGCCGTGAAGCGCTACGGGCCCGGCGGCGAATTCTGGGCCGAACACTCGCCCGGCGGCGTCCAGTACCAGACCGGCGATCGCCGAGCCGGTGCCGATCCGCGAATGGCAGATCTGGAACGAGGCCAACTTCTTCTACTTCGCCTACCCGGTCTCGCCGACCACGCTACGCGAAGCTGGTGAAGATCTCCGAGCCCGGCGATCAAATCGGTCGACCCGAGCGCCAAGGTGATCCTCACCGGCCTCTTCGGCGAACCGACGGCGAGCGGCGCCGCGCGGGATGCCGGCGGCCGACTTCCTCGACGTGCCTCTACCGCGTCGCCGGGGATCAAGAGCAACTTCGACGGGGTCGCCCTGCACCCCTACGCGGTCGACGCCGAAACGCTCGAAGAAATGGTCGAAGAATTGCACGAAGTCACGGTCGAAAACCACGACCGGGTGCCGCTTCTACATCACCGAGATGGGCTGGGGCTCGCAGAACGACTTCAACATCGGTCGCCTTCGAGCAGGGGATCCAGGGCCAGGTCGCGCGAGCTGCGCGCCGCCTACGGCTTCCTGCTGCGAAAACTGGCGCCGGCTCGACCTCAAGCACGTCTACTGGTTCTCCTGGAAGGACCTGCCCGGAATCCGATGCAGCTTCTGCGACTCGGTCGGCCTCTTCCGCGACGGGCCGCGCTTCCACGCCAAGCCGGCCTGGCGCGCCTTCGTCGCGCTCACCGGCGGCCGCGCCCGCCCTGAGCCCGGTGCCGGCGCTGGCGATCCTGATGCGCTGCAGCTTGATCGTGAGCCGCCGCGAGGCGACGTAGGTGAGCCGTCTGCGCCGACCGTCGCGCGGAAGCTGAGCGGCGGACGATCCGGGGGCGGAAGCGGACGCTGCAGGCGAGGTCGAGGCGCCTCGTCGCGATCGTGCGTGCCGCCGCGCAGCAGCTTCACCGGCTCGCCCGTTGCGGCCCTTGCAGGGGGAGACCCAGGCGGTGATCAGGGCCCGGCCGCGCGCGCTTGACCGCGGCGGTTCTGAGCCCGGATGCCGACGTAGGACGCGAGCGAGCGGGGCGGCGAGCGGCGCAGGCTGCGCGGCTCGGCGCCGACCAGGCGCGAGACCTGGCCGTGTTGCCGGAGACGACGTAGAGGCGGCCGCAGGAGTCTTCGCCGAAGGAGATCGAGTTCTCCGACCGTGATCCCCTCGGAGCGGTCGCTCGCGACCGGCGCCGGCGAGTTCGAGCGAGCGGAGTTCGCCGGTGCAGAGGTCGCGCGTAGAGGTAGCGGCCGTAGAGGCCGGCGAGGCTCGGGTCGCGGACGACGTAGCCGCCGATGATCGCGCAGCCGTACGCCGCGCCGCCGCCGGGATCGGTGTGCGGGTAGTCGAAGACCGGGTTCGACGAAGCGCGCTCGCCGGTGGCGTCGCGCACTCCGGGTCGGTCGCCGGGCCCGGCGATCAGTCCCTCGCGGCAGTTCCAGCCGTAGTCGGCGCCGGCGCCGAGCCGCCGGCGCCGGCGCGAAGTCGACCTCCTCGCGTGGCGCTCTCGCCGACGTCGCCGATCACCATGTCGCCGCCGAGCGCGGTCGAAGGAGAAGCGGAACGGGTTGCGCAGGCCGTAGCTCCAGATCGGTCGCGTCGGCGCCGGGCACGCCGCGCGAACGGGTTGCCGGCGGGGACCGTGTAGGGCAGGAGCGCCGCTCGGGTCGCGGGTCGATGCGGAGGATCTTGCCGAGCAGGCTGTCCAGGTTCTGGGCGTTGTGGTGGACGTCGTTGCCGCCGCCGCCGTCGCCGGTCGAGATGTAGAGGTCGCCGTCGGGGCCGAACTGGAGCTGGCCGCCGTTGTGGTTGCTCTCTTCGGGGTGGGGGATCGTGAGCACTTCGCGCAGGCGTGGCCGGGCGCGACCGCCGGTGGCGCCGTCAGTTCGTCGACGTGGATCGTTGCCGTCGTCGTTGTTGGCGTAGTCGACGTAGAGGCGGCCGCTGCTGTCGAAGTCGGGCGCCAGGGCGATCGAGAGCAGGCCGCGCTCGCCGTTGCAGGTGGCGCCGCAGTCGACCACCGAGCTGAGGTCGGCGAAGGGGGTGGTCGACGCCGCCGCTCACCTGCTCGATCTTGCCCGTCGCGCTCGACGACGAAGAGGCGGTTCGGCGTTGCCGGGGTCCGAGGTGACGTAGATCGGCTGGTCGAAGTTGCCGATCGGCTGCAGGGTGGCGGCGCGGGCGCCGCCGCGCGCGGAGCGAGGACCGACGAGATCGCCAGCGCGCAGATGAGTCGACGCATTCACGAGCGATCCAGCCGAGGGACCGCAGCGATCGGCGTCCTAGCGTAGGGGTCGCCTTGATACCTTCGCGGCCCTTGAATCGCCTGCTGATCACCGGCGGCGCCGGCTTCGTCGGCTCCAACCTGGCGGTCGTCGCTCGCCTCGCGCCACCCCGACTGGGAGATCGTCGCGCTCGACAACCTCTACCGGCGCGGCTCGGAGCTGAACCTGCCGCGGCTCGAGCGAGGCCGGGGTCGAGTTCGTCCGCGGCGACGTCCGCGAGCCCGACGACCTGGAGGCGCTGCCGGCGATCTACGGCGCTGATCGAGTGCTCGGCCGAGCCCTCGGTGATGAGCGGCGTCGACGGCGACACCGGCTACCTCGTCCACACCAACCTGACCGGCGCCTACAACTGCCTCGAGCTGGCCCGCCGCGACGGCGCCTTCGTCGTCTTCCTCTCGACCAGCCGCGTCTACCCGGTCGCGCCGCAGGTCGAGCTGACGCTGGAGGAGGCGCCGACCCGCTTCGAGATCGCCGCCGAGCAGGCGATCCCCGGCGTCTCGCCGGCCGGGATCTCCGAGCGCTTCCCGCTCGACGGCGCCCGCACCCTCTACGGCGCCACCAAGCTCGCCGCCGAGCTGCTGATCGAGGAGTACCGGGCCGGCCTCGGGCGTGCCGGCGGTGATCGACCGCTGCGGCGTGATCGCCGGTCCCTGGCAGATGGGCAAGGTCGACCAGGGCGTCTTCACCCACTGGATGCTCGCCCACCACTTCCGCCAGCCGCTCAGCTACATCGGCTTCGGCGGCGAGGGCAAGCAGGTGCGCGACCTGCTCCACGTCGAGGACCTGGTCGACCTGGTCGAGCGCCAGCTGCTCGACCCCGAGGCCTGGGACGGGCGCACGGTCAACGTCGGCGGCGGCCGCGAGTGCAGCCTCTCGCTGCGCGAGACGACCGAGATCTGCCGGCGCCTGACCGGCAACGAGGTGCCGATCGGAGCGGTCGAGCGAGACGCGGGCCGGGTGACGTGCCCGTATACCTTTCCGACTGCGCGAAGCTCTTCGGCCTCGACGAGTGGCGCCCGCGGCGCAGCGCCGAGCAGGTGCTGGCCGACATCCACGACTGGATCGCGGCGGACGAGGAGCGGATCGCCGAGGCGCTCGAACATCGACGCCCCCGCGGGGGGAAGGGAGTAGGCACGAATGCCGGTTGCGATCATCACCGGGGCAGGCGGGCTGATCGGCTCGGAGGCCGTCGACCACTTCATCGCCGAGGGCTTCGACGTGGTCGGGATCGAGAACGACATGCGCGCCAACTTCTTCGGTCCCGAGTCCTCGACCGCGCACGTCACCGAGCGGCTGGTCGCCGAGCACTCCGAGTTCCACTGGGAGAACGCCGACATCCGCGACGCCGACGGCGATCGAGCGGATCTTCCGCCGAGCACGCCGGCCAGATCGAGCTGGTCGTCCACACCGCCGCCCAGCCCTCGCACGACTGGGCCGCGAGCGACCCCCAGACCGACTTCGGCGTCAACGCCAACGGCACCCTCAACCTGCTCGAGGCCGCCCGCGCCCACGCCCCCGACGCCCCCTTCATCTTCTGCTCGACCAACAAGGTCTACGGCGACACCCCGAACCGGCTGCCGCTGCGAGAGCCAGGAGCAGCGGCTGGAGCTGCCCGAGGACCATCCCTACTACAAGGGGATCGACACCTCGATGTCGATCGACGCCTCGACCCACTCGCTGTTCGGCGTCTCCAAGGCGGCCGCCGACCTGCTGGTCCAGGAGTACGGCCACTACTTCGAGATGCCGACCGTCTGCTTCCGCGGCGGCTGCCTGACCGGCCCCCAGCACGCCGGCGCCAAGCTGCACGGCTTCCTCGCCTACCTGATGAAGTGCACCGTCACCGGCACCCCGTACACCGTCTTCGGCTACGAGGGCAAGCAGGTCCGCGACAACATCCACAGCGCCGACCTGATCGCCGCCTTCGACGCCTTCCGCAAGGCGCCGCGCCCGCACGCCGTCTACAACATCGGCGGCGGCCGCTTCAGCAACTGCTCGATGCTGGAGGCGATCGAGATCTGCGAGCGGGTCGCCGGCCGCGAGCTGAGCTGGGAGATGGGCGAGGAGCCGCGGATCGGCGACCACCGCTGGTGGATCTCCGACCTGGCGCCCTTCCAGGCCGACTACCCGGAGCTGGGAGCTGCGCTACGGGTCGAGGACATCCTCGCAGGAGATGCACGAGCAGAACCTCGAGCGCTGGACGGTGGCGACGGCGTGAAGCTCTCGGTCGTCATCCCGGCCCAGAACGAGGAGGGCTCGGTCGGCGCGACCGTCGAAGGGCTCGTCGCGACGCTCGAGCGCGAGGGGATCGACTACGAGGTCGTCGTCGTCGACGACGACAGCGAAGACTCGACCGCCGCCGTGGTCGCCGCGATCGGCGCCGAGAACCCGCGCGTCCGCGTCCACCGCTCCCACTACGAACGCGGCTTCGGGATGGCGATCCGGGCCGGCCTCGACGTCTTCGAGGGCGACGCGGTGGCGATCGTCATGGCCGACGCCTCCGACGACCCGAAGGACCTGGTCCGCTACCACCGCCTGCTCGAAGAGGGCTGGGACTGCGCCTTCGGCTCGCGCTTCATGCCGGGCGCCCGGATCTACGACTACCCGCGCCTCAAGTACGTCTTCAACCGGCTCGCCAACCAGTTCATCCGCGTCCTCTTCCGCCACCGCTACAACGACACCACCAACGCCTTCAAGGCCTACCGCCGCGAGGTGATCGAAACGGTCCAGCCGCTGCTCTCCAAGCACTTCAACCTCACCGTCGAGCTGCCGCTGAAGGCGATCGTCCGCGGCCACAGCTACGCCGTCGTCCCCAACAGCTGGACCAACCGGACCAGCGGCGAGGCCGAAGCTGGCGATGAAGGAGATGGGCAGCCGCTACCTGTTCATCGTCCTCTACGTCTGGCTCGAGAGCACGCTCAGCCGCGGCGACTACCGGGTCGGCAAGCCGCAGCGTCGCTCGTCCGGCGAAAAGACGCCGTCCTCCAGCTAGCGCCGGCGCCTCACGGCGGGCTTCACCGGCGCCGTGGCGGACGCCTTCGGCAGCATGAATTCGAACGGGCCCACTTTGGCGGCAGGCCGGAAGTCGTTGAGCGACGTAGTCGACGAGCGGCGTGTCGGGCGGGGGCAGGCCATGCAGATAGGGCGCCGCCAGTTCTTCGTTCTTGATCAGGCATGGCCGCGGGGATGCGCGCAGCTCGTCCACCACCCGCTGCTGCTGGGAGTCGTTGGTTCCGTACATCCAGGCGTTCGGGATCTGCGGCGCCGGGGCTTCGAGGCCTGACCACAGGTAGAGGCTGTTGACATTCGGATAGCCGACGAAGGTGGAGCAGCGGTGCTGGTGCAGGAGGTCGACCAGCTCCGTATAGGTTTCGACCGAGGAGGCCGGCAGGCGCATGAGTTCGGCGCCGGGGAGGGCGAGCTTCGTCTGTTCGCCATAGAGGATCGCGTTGCTGGCGCCGGGCAGGACGATCGCGTTGAGCGCGAACATCGCCGGCACGGCGACGGTCAGCACTCCCAGGGTCGCCCTGAAGTTCCGCAGCGTGGCGGCGCCCTTCGCCGTGCTCCAGGCTTGCAGGTCGACCGCCGCATCCGCCAGGCACAGCGCTCCGACGGGGACGAAGGAGACGGCGGCGATCCCGAGCTGGCTGCCTGGGACCGGATAGACCTGAAGCGTCTCGGCGATCGCGAGCATCGGCAGAAGGACCCGCAGGAAGCGTTTGTAGGGAGGTTCGCGGACAGCCGCGGGCGGAATCGCCGCAACCCAGGCCAAGAGCATCGGCACGACCACCGGATTGCCGGCCGCGGGGTTGAGGGCGACCGGCACGATGTGCGCGACCGAAAGCAGGATCACGAGGCCGGCGCCCGCCCTCAGCAGGCCCGGCCAGATCGACGGCTTGTCCCCACCCGCCAGGCGCAGTCTCGACGCCAGCGCCGCCGCCGCCACCGCGGCGATGGCCCAGTCCAGCGCCGCCCCCGGCGGGAACGGGAACGCGACCTCGAGGATGTCCCGGATCCCCAGCGCGTCCTTCACCATCCCGTCGTAGACGTCGGCCGGCGAGGGGCCGGTCAGCAGGATGACGACGAGGATCGCGACGAAGGCCAGGACGAAGCCGGCGGCCGCGGCAAGCACCCAGCGCAGGGTGCCGCCGTCGCCTTCCCCCCGTGCCGGCCAGACCGGGCGGGAGGCGACCAGGACCGCCGCCCCGGCGAGCGACCTCGAGCAGGAGGAATTCCCGCACCCAGCCGAGGCGGAGGTCGCGATCGAGGACGAAGAGGGGCAGCGCGAGAAACGCCGCGACCAGGAGCCACCGCAGCCACTGCCTGCGGTGGAGGGGCTCGACGGTGATCGCAGCCGCGACGACCACGGCGGCGACGGCGAAGATGCCCAGGTTGACCTTGGTCAAGATCAGCGCCGCGAGGAGCGCCCCGCCCGCGCCTCCGGCCCAGGCGATCCGCGCCGTCGGCCCGCTGGCCACGAGCAGCGCGAACGCGCCCAGCAGCAGCACGCACAGGCCCTGCGGATGCATCGGCTCGTTGGCCAGCACGGTGAGGGTCGAGAAGGCGGCGATCATCCCGGTGACGCCCAGCGCCAGGCGGCCGGTCAACCGCTGCGCCGCGAGGCCGAACAGGAGGCTCGAGGCGACCCAGACGACGATGACGATGGTGCGGCTGGCGTCGGTGGTGACCGCCTGCCCGGTGAGCGAGAACAGGCCCCCGAACAGCTCGTAGTAGAACGGTCCGTAGACCGACCAGATGTCACGGTAGAGAGCGCCGCCGTTGGCGAACGCCTTCACGGTCACCAGCAGCGTGCCCTCGTCGTCATAGGGGGCGAACTCGGAGAAGATCGCGAAATAGGCAACCACCGTCGCGGCGATCGCGACGATCGCGTACAGGGCTATCGCAGCGGCGCCCCGGTTGGCGGCCACCGTGTCATGGATTCGCCGCCAGAGAGGCGGCCTGTTCGACGGCGGAGCCGTGCCCTCGGTCACGAGGCGGGCAAGATATCGCGTTCGCCAGGCGACCTAACGCTGCTCGGAGTCGGTGGCGCCCGCGCTCACCAGCCCGGCATCGGCCCTGGCGATCGCGATCGCCTCGAGGACAGCCGCCTCGAGGTCGAGCCTTGCGGCGCCGATCCAGCCATCGACCTGGGCCGCGGTGCGGCCGCCGACGATGGCGCCGGTCACGCCGGCGAAATGCAGCGTCCAGGCGATCGCCAGCTCGGCCGGCGTTGCCCCGATCTCCGTCGCGATCGGACGCAGGAGCTCGACCAGGCTCAGGGCGCGCTCCACCTGTGGGCTCTGGAAGCGGGGGCGTTTGCGCCGCCAGTCGTCGCTCGGCAGCGCCGCAAGGCGAGCGAGCGAGAAGCTGCCAGAGAGCAGTCCGGACTCCAGCGGGCTGTAGACGAGCGTCGGAACGCCGTGGGCCGCCAACCAGGGCAGCTCGCTCCCGGCGGCCCGGTCTTCCAGCAGCGACAGTGGGAGCTGGGCCGAGTCGACGCTGCGAATGCGTGCGCAGCGCTCGAGCAGCGCGGTGTCGAAGTTGCTCACGCCCGCCCAGCGGATCTTGCCCTCCCGGCGCAGCTCTCCCAGCGTGCTCCCAGGCCTGCTCGACGATGTCGGCGTCGTCCACCGGCCAATGCAGCTGGTAGAGGTCGATGCGCTCGACCCGCAGCCGCTGCAGCGACGCCTCGCACTCGGCGCGCAGCGAGGCGGGGCTGAGGTCGCGATAGGTCGAGCCGGAGCTCGGGTCGATCCTGATGCCGGCCTTGGTGAAGACGAGCGGTCGCTCGCGCTCGCAAGATGCGCGAGTCGCCTTGCCGACGATCCGCTCGGCGTGGCCGTCGCCGTAGACGGCTGCCGTATCGATCCAGTTGACGCCCCGCGCGACAGCGTGGCGGATGGTGGCGATCGAGTCTCGGTCGTCCTGTGGACCCCAGCCGACCCCTCCGAAAGCCCACGCTCCGAGCCCGACTCGGCTCAGGGGGCAGGCCTTCAGGGTCGACTGCTCAGATGGCGGCGCCCGGAGCCTGCCGCTAGATTGAGGTCCTTCCGCCATGGATTCCGCCAATGAAATCAGGTTGAGTGCCGTCGTCCCCTGCTACGAGGAGGCGGAGTCGATCCCGGTCATGCACGAACGCCTGACCGCGGTATTCACCGAGCTGGGCGTCGACTACGAGATCATCTTCGTCGACTCTGGCAGCCCGGACCACACGCCCGAGGTCCTGGCCGAGCTCGCATCGCGCGACCGGCGGGTGACCGTCGTCCGCCACACACGCGCCTTCGGCTCGCAGAGCGCCTACTCCAGCGGCATGCGGCTGGCCACGGGCGACGCCGTCATCCTGCTCGACGGCGATCTCCAGGATCCTCCCGAGCTGATCCCCGAGTTCGTCGCTCGCTGGCGTGAGGGATACGAGGTGGTCTACGGCGAGCGCGTCGCGCGCGAGGGACCGGCGGTGATGAACGCGGCGCGCAAGGCCTTCTACCGCGTCTTTCAGCGCCTCTCGTACGTGTCGATGCCGGTCGACGCCGGCGACTTCTCGCTGCTGGATCGGCGCGTCGTCGACGCGATCAACGCGCTGCCCGAGACGCACCGCTTCGTGCGAGGTCTGCGCGCGTTCGTCGGGCTACCGGCAGATCGGCGTTCCCTACGAGCGTCCCGAGCGGCTGTTCGGGCGCTCCTCGAACAACTTCCTGGCCAACATGGGCTGGGCGCGCCGGGCGATCATCTCCTTCTCCTACGCGCCGCTCGACCTGATCGGCTGGCTCGCGTTCTTCACCACCGCAGCGCGCCATGCTGGCGGCGATCGTCGAGATCGTCCTGAAGTTCGTCGATCCCGGCGCAGCGCCGAAGGGCTACGCCACCCTGCTCGTGGTCGTGCTCTTCATCGGCGGGCGTTCAGATGATCTGCTTCAGCGTGATCGGCTCCTACCTGGCGCACATGTACGAGGAGATCAAGGCACGCCCGCCGTACATCGTGGATCGGGTCCTGAACCCGCCGCGGGCCCGCAACCCCTCCGATCCGGTCTGCCCCGAGCTCGACCATGCCGAGGTGCGGGTGGTGGCGTCGGAAGGCGAAAGCACGGTCGCGCCGGACCGTTGAGCGGTCGCCGTCGCCGGCCGCGCCAGGCTCCGTTTCGGCCTCTCCGTGGGCCTCTGCTAACGTGCCCAGGCAGTGCCCGCGGCCGGTACACCGCCGCTCCTCCGGAGGAGACCTGACATGAGCCCCGATCCCGATCGTGCCGCCGAGCTACGCAGCCAGATCCTCGATCTGGTCCGCGAGTACCACGACGTGGCGTTCGCGCCCGGCGAGTTCCGGCCCGGCGAGTCACAGATCCACTTCGCCGGCCGCGTGTTCGACGAGCGCGAGGTCGTCAACCTCGTCGACTCCTCGCTCGAATTCTGGCTGACGACGGGGCCCTGGGCCGAGAAGTTCGAGAAGCGCTTCGCCCGCCTGAACGGCCTGCGCCACGCACTGCTCGTCAACTCGGGCTCCTCGGCGAACCTGGTCGCGCTCTCGTGCCTGACCTCGACCAAGCTGGGCGACCGCCGCCTGCGCGCCGGGCGACGAGGTGATCACGGTGGCGAGCAGCTTTCCGACGACCGTCAACCCGATCATCCAGAACGGCCTCGTTCCGGTCTTCGTCGACGTCACGGTCCCGACTTACAACATCGACGTGACGATGCTCGAGGCCGCGCTCTCGGACCGCACCAGGGCGATCATGGTCGCCCACACGCTCGGGAAACCCATTCGACCTCGATGCCGTCACGGCGTTCGCCGCAGAAGCACGACCTCTGGCTGATCGAGGACTGCTGCGACGCGCTCGGGTTCGACCTATCGGGAGCAGCCGGTGGGGAGCTTCGGCGACCTCGCGTCGGTCAGCTTCTACCCGGCCCACCACATCACGATGGGCGAGGGCGGCTGCGTCCTCACCAACAAGGGCCGCTCTGAAGGTCCTGGCGGAGTCCTTCCGCGACTGGGGCCGGGACTGCTGGTGCGAGCCCGGCAAAGAGAACACCTGCGGCAAGCGCTTCGACCATCAGCTCGGCGAGCTGCCGCACGGCTATGACCACAAGTACATCTACTCGGACGTCGGCTACAACCTCAAGCTGACCGACATGCAGGCCGCGGTGGGCGTGGCCCAGCTGGACAAGCTCGAGTCCTTCACGGCGGCGCGCCGCGACGAACTTCCGTCGCCTGCACGAGGGCCTCTCCGACCTGCAGGAGTGGCTGATCCTGCCCGAGCCGACCCCCCACAGCGACCCGAGCTGGTTCGGCTTCCCGATCGCCCTGCGGGAGGACTGCGCCGGTCGATCGCGATCGGATCCTGCGCTTCATGAACGATCGCAAGATCGCCACGCGCCTGCTGTTCGGCGGCAACCTGCTGCGCCAGCCTGCCTACCTGCAGGCCGAGCACCGTCGGGTCGGGGATCTGCCCGTGGCGGACTTCGTCATGAACAACGTCTTCTGGGTGGGTGTATATCCGGGCCTGAGCGCCGAGCAGGTCGACTACATGATCGAGAGCTTCCACGACGTTGCTGGCGTCGTCGACGGTCCGCGGTGGCTCGCGAAGCGGCCGTCTCGAAGCCCACGGCTCTCGCGGAGCGAGACTAGTTGCGCGCCTCGGACTGGATCGCGAAGTTTCTCGCCTCGCAGCGAGTGGAGGCGGTGTACGAAGTGGCGGGTGGGATGATCGCCAACTTCATCGACGCGCTGCACCGCGACGATCAGGTGCGAATCGTCGCCTGCCATCACGAGCAGGCGGCCGGGTTCGCGGCCGAGGGGCACGCCAGGATGAACGGGATCCCGGGCGTCGCCATGGGCACGAGCGGTCCGGGAGCGATCAACCTCCTGACGGCGCTCGGCAGCTGCCACTTCGACTCGACCCCGGCGGTCTTCATCACCGGCCAGGTCAACCGCTCCGAGCAGAAGCGCGACCGGCCGATCCGCCAGCTCGGCTTCCAGGAGACCGACGTGGTGGCGATGGCCGCGCCGATCGCGAAGGCGGCGATGCGGGTCGAGTCGATCGAGGATCTCCCACGCTGCCTGACCGAGGCGTTTCGCGCTCGCGCGAGCCGGGCGGCCCGGCCCGTGCTGGTCGACATTCCGCTCGACCTCCAGCTTGCCGAGGTCGAGGCGCCGCTGCCCGACTCGCCGCAGGCGATCGCCGCGCCGTAGGACGCGGCAGATGATCCCGAGGAGGCGATCGCTCGCATCGTCGACGATCTCGCTCGCGCCGAGCGCCCGTTGATCCTCGCCGGCGGCGGCCTGCGCGCCGGGCGCGCCGTCGACGGCTTTCGCGAGCTGGTCGATCGCCTGGGGGTTCCCGTCGTCAACTCCCTGATGGGCGTCGACGCGCTTCCGTTCGACCACCCGCTGCGTGTCGGGATGATCGGGACCTACGGCAATCGCTGGGCCAACATCGCGCTCTCGCGCTGCGATGCGCTGCTGGTGCTCGGCAGCCGTTTGGACATTCGCCAGACCGGTGCCGACACGGACGCGTTCGTGGCCGGGCGCACCATCCATCACATCGACTGCGACCCCGGCGAGGTGAACAACCGCGTCAGCGGCTGCCAGGCGCTGATTGCGCCGCTGTCACCCGCGATCGCCGCGCTGGTCGAGTGCGGCTGGAGCTCCCCCCGCGACCTGCACGAGAGCTGGTCCGACGAGATCGCCGAGCTGGCCCTGCAGTGGCCGGACACGGGCGAGCTGCCGGGGATCGAGGGGATCAACCCCAACCTGCTGATGCACCAGCTCTCGAACGAAGCGGCGGCGGCCTACGTGGCGGACGTCGGCCAGCATCAGATGTGGGCGGCCCAATCGCTCGAGCTGAGCGGGCCGCAGCGCTTCCTCACCTCCGGCGGCATGGGTGCGATGGGCTCGGGCCTGCCGCTTGCGGTCGGCGCCGCGGTGGCGAGTCGGTGCCCCGGTCGTGGCGATCGCCGGCGACGGAGGCTTCCAGCTCAACATCCAGGAGCTGCAGACGGTCGCGCGCAACGACCTGCCGGTCAAGATGGTGGTTCTCGACAACGGCTGCCACGGGATGGTGCGCCAGTTCCAGGAGTCGTACTTCGACGGTCGCTACCAGTCGACCGTGTGGGGATATTCGGCGCCGTCGTTCGTCGCGGTCGCCGACGCCTATGGGATCCCCGGTCGACGGGTGGAGGAGCCCGCCGACGTCGCGGGCGCGGTGGAGGAGATGTGGGCGGCCGAGGGCCCGTACCTGCTCGAGGCGGCGATCGACCTCAATGCCAACGCCTATCCCAAGATCGCCTTTGGGCACCCGATCAGCGAGATGGAGCCCTTCGTCGCGCCCAAGGCGATGGAGTCGACCTGAGCCTCCGGGCCGGCGCGAGCCTAGGCGGAGGCGGAGACGCCGCCAAAGAGCTCGAGCTGGCGCAAGCGTCACCTGCCTCATGTCGGCGTCCGCCTCGAGCTCGCGGTACCAGGCGGCGGTCTCGGTGAGGGCCATCTCCAGCGAGGCCAGCGGTCGCCATCCGAGGCGCGAGTGCGCCAGCGAGGAGTCGAGCTTCAGGTAGTTGGCCTCGTGCGGGTGTGGCCCGGCGTCGACGGTCCAGCGAACCCGCTCCGGCCAGAGCGCCGCGAGGCGTTCGATCAGCCAGCCGACGGGGCGTGCCTCGTCCTCGGCGGGCCCGAAGTTCCAGCCGCAAGCGTGCGCCGGCGACTCCCAGATCGCCTGGGCCAGCACCAGGTAGCCGCTGAGCGGATTGACCACGTGCTGCCAGGGACGGATCGAGTTGGGGTTGCGCACCCGCACCGTCTCGCTCGCCAGGGCCGCCCGCATCGCGTCGGGCACCAGGCGATCCTCGCCCCAATCGCCGCCGCCGATCACGTTGCCCGCCCTGCGCCGAGCCCAGGCGCGGACCGTCGGGATCGGAGAAGAACGAGCGCCGGTACGCGCTGGTGACGAGCTCGGCGGCGCCCTTGGAGCTGGAGTACGGATCGTGGCCGCCCATCGGCTCGTTCTCGCGGTAGCCCCACTCCCACTCGCGGTTCTCGTAGCACTTGTCCGAGGTCACGTTGACCACGACGCGGACGCCCTCGTTGAGGCGGACGGCCTCGAGCAGGTTGACGGTGCCCATCACGTTGGTCTCGTAGGTGGCCCGCGGTTCGGCGAAGGAACGGCGCACCATCGGCTGCGCGGCCATGTGGATGACGACCTCCGGCTCGCAGCCGGCGAGCGCCTTCGCGATCGCATCGGCGTCGCGCACGTCCCCGCGGATGCTCTCCATTCCCTGCTCCACGCGAGCCAGCTCGTAGAGCGAGGGCTGCGTGGGCACGCCGTTCGAGAAGCCCGTCACCCGAGCGCCCAGCGACTGAAGCCAGAGGCGAGAGCCAGGAGCCCTTGAAGCCGGTGTGGCCGGTCACCAGCACCCGCCGGCCGCGCCAGAAGTCGGGGTCCACCGTGCCCTGTTGCTCCGCCACGCTCTCGGTCATCTGGCGAGCTAGTTCCAGACTCGCCACGGAGCCGAGCCCGAGTCCCACAGGTCTTCGAGGGTGGTGCGGTCGCGCAGCGTGTCCATCGGCTGCCAGAAGCCGCTGTGCCGATAGGACGCGAGCTCACCGTCCTCGGCAAGCGCGCGCACCGGCTCCTGCTCCCAGACGGTTCGATCGTCCTCCAGGTACCGGCCGACGCCGGGGGAGAGCACGAAGAAGCCCCCGTTCGTCGCGCCGTGGTCGCCCCGGGGCTTCTCTTCGAAGCGTCGGACCCGCCCGCCCTCGACGTCGAGGGCGCCGAAGCGGCCCGGCGGCTGAACGGCGGTGACGGTCGCGATGCATCCCTGCTCACGGTGAAAAGCGATCAGCGCGGATATGTCGATGTCCGCCAGCCCGTCGCCGTAGGTGAAGCAGAAGTCCTCGTCGCCGACGTAGGGGAGCGCCGCGCTTCAGGCGTCCCCCGGTCATCGTCTGTTCACCGGTGTCCACCAGGGTGACTCGCCACGGCTCGGTGTCGGAGCTGTGCACCTCCATGTCGCCGTTGGCGAGGTCGAACGAGACGTCGCACGTGTGCAGGTAGTAGTTGGCGAAGTACTCCTTGATCAGGTAGCCCTTGTAGCCGAGGCAGATGACGAACTCATCGATGCCGTGGGTGGCATAGATCTTCATGATGTGCCAGAGGATCGGCTTGCCGCCGATCTCCACCATCGGCTTGGGGCGCACGGACGTCTCCTCGCTCAGTCGCGAGCCAAGGCCGCCTGCCAGGATCACCGCCTTCACCGGGCCCGAGGCTATCGAAAGAGGCAGCCGCCCCTGGACGGCTAGTCCTTGCGGCCGATCACCAGGAACTGCTTGCCGAGCAGCTTCCAGGCGGCGGGCGTCTTCAGGTAGAGCCGGGTCAGCTGCGGCGAGGGGGGGAGGATGCCGCGGAAGGAGTAGGGCAGGTAGCGCGGGATCGTCCGCTCGATCTCGAAGCCGGCGGCGTAGAGGTGCTCGCCGATCGCGACGTGGGTGAGGGCGACGTAGTGGTCGGCGCAGTCCCAGTACTCGTCCGAGCAGTAGCGGTAGTTGGGCCCCATGATCGCGATCCGGCCGCCCTTCTCCATCACCCCGTGCATCTTTTCGAGGAAGGCGGCGATCGCCTCCTGGTCGTAGAGGTGCTCGAGGAAGTTGGAGACGTAGACGCCGTCGAAGTGGTCGGCGGGCAGCTCGGCGTCCATGATCGGGGCGGTGATCACGGTCGTGTCGGGCTTGTGCGCCGCCTCTTCGTAGCTGACCGCGTCGACCGCCCAGGTCTCGCGGGCCGGCACGGCGCCGATGAACTCGCCCCGCCCGCGGCCGGGTCGAGCACCTTCTGCGGGCGGCCCATGACCTCGTGCACGTGCGGGCCGATCTCCTTCCAGACGGCGATCCGGCCGTTCTGGTCGATGTCGCGGAACCGGTAGGTGTAGAGGCGCTCGTAGTTCATGTC
The DNA here is from genome assembly GCA_963739875.1 of uncultured Solirubrobacterales bacterium. Taxonomy (GTDB): domain Bacteria; phylum Actinomycetota; class Thermoleophilia; order Solirubrobacterales; family 70-9; genus VAYN01. The sequence continues at coordinate 105,435 of CAVUCD010000004.1, read as the reverse complement.
CGGCGGTCTGCTCCTTGCGTCGGGGACGTCATGGATATGTGCGAACCTACCGCGGTGCAGGCGGTGGGGACCGACAGACTCGACTCCGGTGCCTCTGCCGAGGGCCCTTTAGAGCGTGGTCACCGCCAAACTGATCCTGCTGCTGGGGAAACACCTGGCCCTGACCGGCCTGCCCCTCTCCGCGGCGATTCTGTTCGCGGCCCGCAGGGGGGTGCGGCAGGTGCCGGTGCTGCTGGCGATCGGCCTGGCGGCGAGCGGGGTCCTCGGCCTGCTCGGCTTCTGGACCTACTACGACAGCCGCCTGACCGGGGAAACCTTCTCCTACTTCGTCCTCATCGGGTCGGTGGCGCTGGTCGGCTGGTGCGCTCTACGGCGGGCATCTCGACCTCGCCCTGCTGCGGCGCCTGGCGACGCCGCTGGCGCTGTGGGGGCTCGGCTCGGCCTTCCTGCTCTTCCTCGGCTTCGTCCACGGCGGCACCAACGTGCCGCTGGTGACGCCGATGACCCGCTTCTCGCACCCGCTGCCGGGCGACAACTACCTGCCGCTCTACTTCGCCGAATACTTCTTCCAGCACGGCCACCACGGGACCCCGCCCGACTACGCCTCCTTCCTCGCCAGCGACCGGCCGCCGCTGCAGATCGGCTACGCGCTCTCCCAGCGCCCGTTCGGCTGGGACGCCAGCCAGCTCGACTACCAGATGCTCGGGGTGGTGCTGCAGCAGCTCTGGATCGTCGGCCTCTGGGCGCTGCTGCTCGCCGCCCGGGTCGGCCGGGTGACCCGGGGGCTGGCGATGGTCGTGGTCCTGGTCAGCGACCTGGCGATCGTCAACGGCTTCTTCGTCTGGCCGAAGCTGCTGCCGGCGGCGATGCTGCTGGCGGTCGCGGCGCTGGTGCTGACCCCGCTCTGGCCGACCCTGCGGCGCAGCCTCTGGGGGGCGGCGCTGGTCGCGGCGCTCTGCGCGGTGGCGATGCTCGGGCACGGCTCGAGCGTGTTCGGGGTGATCCCGCTGCTGGCGATCGCCGCCTGGCGCGGGCTGCCGGGCTGGCGCTGGCTCGGGGTCGCGCTGCTGGTCGGGATCGTGATGATGGGCAGCTGGTCGGCGTACCAGAAGTACGGTGACCCGCCGGGCAACCGGCTGACCAAGTGGTCGCTCGCCGGCGTCGCCGGAATCGACGGCCGCAGCACCACCGAAGCCGATCCTCGACTCCTACGGCGAAGTCGGCCTCGGCGGCGCGATCCACAACCACGCCGAGAACTTCGCCACGATGAGCGGCGGCACGATGGCGCCCGGAAGCGATCAGCAATGCCCTCGACACCGGCAAGCTGAGCGAAGTCATCCGGGCGATCCGGGTCGACTCCTTCTTCTACCTGCTGCCCTCGATGGGCCTGCTGCTGCTGGCCCCGTTCGCGATGCTCGCCGGCTCTCAGGCGCCGGCGGCGCAACCCGGACGAGTGGAGGCTCGCCCTGCGCTGCTTCCTCGCTTTCGGCCTCGGGGCGATCGTCTGGGGCCTGCTGCTGTTCGGCAACGTCGAAGACCGCACGATCGTCCACGTCAGCAGCTACGTGCTGCCGCTGCTGGGGATGGTCGGCGCCGTGGTCGGGCTGCGGGCGGTGTTCCCGCGCTTCGCCCTCTTCTACCTCAGCCTCGGCGCCGCGCTCAGCCTCGCCGTCTACGCGCCGGTGCTCGACCCGCTCCCCGGCACCGCCTACTCGGCCTCGGCGATCGTCCTCGCGCCCTCGGCCTTGCCGGCTTCGGCGCGGTGGCGCTGCGCGGCGACGGGCTGCGCGAGCCGGCGGCAGCCGAGGCCGACACCTCCGAGTCCGACGCTCGCTGGCGCCGGCGCTGAGTCAGACCGCGGCGCGGCGCGCAGGCGCGGTCGCCGCCGCGGCCCAGCCGAGGTAGGAGGTCATCCGCGGCATCCCGCGGTACAGGTTGGGGTTGCCGAAGGGGTCGACGGCGGCGACCGCCGCCCAGCGCTCGACCAGCCGCAGCACCTCCCATTCGTTGACCACCGGCTCGCGGCTGGAGGACTCGAAGTGGAAGAGGATCAGGTCGGGGTCGTAGACGATCCGGCGGCCGCTGACGTGGACCTTGAGGCAGTAGTCGATGTCGTTGAAGTTGACCGGCAGGATCCTCGACAGGCCGCCGACCTCGGCGAAGACGTCGGCCCGGGTCATCAGGCAGGCGCCGGTCACGGCGAGGCAGTTGCGGGCGATCAGGACCGCGTTGGCGTAGCCGTTGAAGCTCGCCGGAGAAGGCTGCGGTAGGTGTGGTTGGGCAGACCGCCTGTCGAAGCCGACGCCGACGTGCTGGAGGCGCGTGTCGCCCCAGAGCAGGCGGCCGCCGACGGCGCCGATCTCCTCGCGCTCGGAGTACATCACCATCCGCTCGATCCAGTTCGGCGTCGTCACCTCGATGTCGTCGTTGAGCAGCAGCAGGTGCTTGCCCTCGCTGCGCACGGCGCCGAGGTTGATCTTGGCCGAGAAGTCGAACGGCCCGCTGAAGCGGGACCAGGCGCAGGCGCTCGCCGGCGACGTCGCGCAGCTCCTGCAGGATCACCGGCTGCGATCCCCTCGTCGAAGACGCACGACGATCTCGTAGTTCTCGTAGGTCGAGCGCTCGACGATGCTGCGGACGCAGTTGGCGACCAGGACCGTCGGTTTGAAGCGGACGTCGCGGATCTGGCCGGCGGTCGGGATCACGATGCTGACCAGCGGCTGCTCGCTGCAGGCGCGGCTCGAGGTGGAGGACGGCGGGGTTGTCGGGGTCGAGCGCTGACCTTGGCCGGCAGGCCGATCCGGTCGCAGTGGGCCTGCACGGCGCGGCCCCCGGCTTCGAAGGCCCACGGCTTCGCCGTCCTCGCCGGCGGCGGCCGAGGTCTCGAGGATGCGCCAGTGGTAGAGCACCCGCGGCACGTGGACGACCGCGCGGGCGCGCTCGGTCACCTTGAGGACCAGGTCCCAGTCCTGGGAGCCCTCGAACTCGGCGTCGAAGCCGCCGACCTCCTCGACCAGCGAGCGGCGCAGGACGCTGAAGTGGCAGGTGTACATCTGCGTCCGCATCCGCTCCGGCGACCAGTCGGGCTTGAAGAACGGCTGCGTGTGGCGGCCGCCGGGGTCGATCTTGTCCTCGTCGGTGTAGACGTAGTCGGCCTCCGGGGTGGCGTCGATCGCCGTCGGCGACGTCGGCCGAGCGCGTCGGGGTGCAGCACGTCGTCGTGGTCGAGCAGGCAGACGAACTCGCCGCCGGCCATCGCCAGGGCGTCGTTGGAGGCGGCGACGATGCCGGCGTTCTGCTCGCGGTAGGCGACCCGGATCCGCGGGTCCGCGGCCGCCGCCGCGTCGAGGATCTCGCGCACGTGCGCCTGCTCGGAGCCGTCGTCGACCAGGCACAGCTCCCAGTCGCCGTAGCTCTGGCGCGGGACCGAGCGCAGCATCTTGCGCAGCACGTCGGGCGGCGTCTCGTAGACCGGGGTGAGGATCGAGAAGCGGGGTGCGGCCACGGCGGCCGAGCCGCGGCCGCGGAGCAGGCCCATCAGTCGCCCGCACCAGTTTGCCGAACAGCGGCACCTGCGTCTCGATTTTGTGTTTGACGTTGGCCAGGCGCAGTGGTGCGCGCTTCCAGCTCGGCGGCGCGGCCCTGGGCGGTGCCGAGCTCGGCGTCCTTGCCGATCAGCAGGTCGCGCAGCCTGAGGATCTCCTCCGTCGCGGCGGTCCAGCTCGGCCAGCAGCTCGGGCCGGTTGTCGACGCCGCCGCCGGCCTCGAGCTCGGCGATCTGGTCCTGGGAGCTGCAGCAGCGAGGCGCGGACCTCGGCGACCTCGCGCCGCAGCCGCCACCAGGCGCGGTCGTAGCGGCGCACGGTCTCGGCCTGCGCCTCCTCGCTGGCGGCTGTAGAGCGCCGCCCAGGGGGAGAGGTAGGAGAAGTCGCTGCTCGAGGTCGCGGATAGAAGCCGTCGCGCGGCCAGCGTCGCCGCCCAGGACTCGGGCGGCTGCACGTTGAGGTGGGTCGGCTCGCCGTAGTCGCTCGGGCGTCGTCGAGAGCAGCAGCGGTCGGTCGCGGCGCAGAGGTTGGCGATCGCCGGCTCGGACTCGGTCGGGCGGCACGTGCTCGAGCACCTCGATGCAGGTGATCAGGTCGTAGCGGCGGTCAGCGGCTCGGTCAGCGAGCCGACGCGGCAGTGGCTCGGCGACCGACTCGTCGACCTGCGAGATCGCGTACTCGGAGATGTCGATCCCGCAGGCGTCGACGCCGCGCTTGCGCAGTTCCTCGACCAGGAAGCCCATCGCGCAGCCGGCGTCGAGCACCGTGAGCGGGTGGAAGTCGCGGATGATCCCGTCGGCGACGTCGCCGAAGAATTTCAGCCAGTGCTCGTTGCGCTCGTAGGGCCGCCGCCGCCCCAGTAGTGGGAGTAGTAGGTGGCGCCGTACTCGGCTTCGGGAGCTCCCTGCCGGTCAGGGCTCGTCGAGGTGGCCTCGGACACCCGCCGCAGTCTACCCACAGAGCGCCCCAGCACCGGCAATACACTCCCGCACCGCGATGGAGAGGATTGCCCGCAACGCACCGGCTCTGCTGCTTGCCGCCGCGCTCGCCGTCGCGGCGGCGATGACCCTCGTCCTGACCTCGGAGCTGACCTTCCTCGCAGGACACCTGGGAGTTCCTGATGTTCAGGCGCGACCCCACCGTCGACGCCCTGCTGATGCCGCACAACGAGCACTTCGTGATCTTCCCGGTGCTGATCGAGGAGCTGTTGCTGCGTCTCTTCGGGATGAGCTCGGCGACCCCCGAATACGTCGTCCTCACCGCCTTCCTGCTCGGCACGGCGACTGCTGCTCTACGTCTACGTCAAGCGCCGCGTCGGGCCCTGGCCGGCGCTCTTCGCCACGGTCGTGCTGCTCACCCTCGGCCCGGCCTGGGAGGTCCTGCTCTGGCCGTTCGAGATCACCTTCGTCGGCCCGGTCTTCTTCGGCCTCGCGATGCTGCTCGCGCTCGAACGCGAGGACCGCCGCGGCGACCTCCTCGCCTGCCTCTGCCTGACCGCCGGCCTCGGCTTCTCCGGCCTCGGCATCCCCTTCCTCGCCGCCGCCGCGGTCGCCGTCCTGCAGGGCGGCCGCGAGTCGCTGGCTGCGGCGCGCCTACGTCGTCGCCGTCCCGGTCGCCCTCTTCGTCGCCTGGTACGCTGGGCTGGGGCCATGACGCCGACACGCCAGGTCTCCGCCCACAACCTGCTGCACTCGCCGGTGGTCGTCGCCGAAGCGATCGCGGTCTCGGTCGGCGCCCTGTTCGGGCTCTCCTCGACCCCGGTCGGCGGCACGGTGACGCCGCTCTGGGGAGGCGCGATCGCGCTGGTCGCTGATCGCCGCCCTCGTCTACAGCCAGCGCCGCAGGCGCGGCTTCTATCCCGGCCTCTGGCCGGCCGCCGCGGCCGCCGCCGCCTTCTGGCTGCTGATGGCCTTCAACCAGGAGCCCGGCCGCACCGCGATCGCCAGCCGCTACCAGTACGGCGGCGCCGTCTTCGTCCTCCTGATCGCCGCCAACCTGCTGCAGGGGGTGCGCCCGAGCAGGCGCGTCCTCACCGTCGCCGCCGCCGTGACCGCGGTCGTGGTCGGGCCTGAACCTGGTCGTCCTCCAGCAGGGGCGCGACGACGCTGCACCAGCAGGCGCTGCTGACCCGGGTCGACACCGCGGCGATCGAAATCTCCCGCCGCACCGTCGACCCCGAATTCCAGCTCACGCCCGAAGTCGCCGGCACCACGACCCTGGTCGACGTCTTCGCCGGCAACTACCTGACAGCGGTCGACGAATACGGCTCGCCCGCCTACTCGCCGGCCGAGCTGGCCGCGGCGCCCGAGCAGGGCCGGCGCCAGGCCGACATCGTCCTCGCGCAGGCGCTGCCGCTCTCGACCGTGACCGAAGCTGGGCGCTTACGAGCCCGGCGCGGGCGGCGCCGACTGCGTGACCGTAACGGCCGGGAGCCCGACCGAGGTCCCGCTCGCGGCCGGGCTGACCAGGATCGAACTGGCGCCCGGCGGCGAACGCCGGCTTCAGCCTGCGCCGCTTCGCGGTCGGCGAATACCCGGTCGTGACCGAAGGCGCGCCGGGCGGCTCGGTGACCGACGCTGCGGATCCCCCGCGACGACGCCGCCCGGCCCTGGTACCTGCACGTCGAGGCCGAACAGCCGGCGCGCGTCTGCCGCCAGCCGCCGAGGTGCCGGCTAGAGGTCCTCGGCGATCCGCGGCGCGTCGCGGTTGAAGATCCAGACGCCGAAGACGCAGACGCCGACGAAGATCGCCAGCGCCGGCAGCAGGTGGAGCGCGCCGCCGGCGGCTTCGGCGGCGGTCGGCGCGATTCCGTGACCGTCCCGTCTGGATGACCGGCGTTCGTTCGTTCAGGATCCAGACCCGGACCTGCTCGAAGATCACCGCCAGCGGGTTGATCATCAGCAGGTGTTCGTAGCTCGCGGGTCTTCGAAGCTGCTCGATCGGATAGAGGATCGGCGTCGCGTAGAAGAGCACCTGCGCGAAGACGATCCAGATGATCGCGACGTCGCGGAAGCGGACGTAGAGCACCGAGAGCATCATGCTCACCGCGCAGGTGAGGACGAAGAGCGCCGCCACCGCGAACGGGAAGAGCAGCCAGGTCCAGGTCGGGTCGACGCCCCAGGCGAGGATGAAGACGAAGACGACGACCAGGTTGAGGCAGAAGTTGAAGGCGGCGGTGAGCACGGTCGCGAGCGGGATCACCAGCCGCGGGAACTGGGTCTTGCGGACGATCCCCTCCTGGGTGACGACCGAGGTGACCGCGTTCGTGCGTCGCTTCCTGGAAGAAGCGTGAAGAGGACGATGCCGAGCAGCAGCAGCACCGGGTAGTTGTGCAGTTCGCTGCCGATTTTGAAGACCTTGGTGAAGACGAACAGCAGCACCCCGAACAGCATCAGCGGCCGCAGCAGCGACCAGACGTAGCCGAGCACGGTGCCGAAGTAGGTGCGCTTGAACTCGGTCACCGAGATCAGCCAGAGCAGGTCGAAGAAGCGCCGCACGCCGCCGCCGAGGGCCGAGGGGCCGCGGACCTCGCGCAGCGGGCCGACCGCCGTCGGGGACTGCGGCGCGGTGCTCATCGCGGGCTGCCCGACCTCGACGCTGGCGCTCGATCTCGTGCGGCAGCGAGACGAAGCCGTGGGTAGTGGTCGGGCGCCGAAGACGACGAAGTCGAGGCAGTTGTGGACGTAGAGGGCGACGCCGCGCGCCGTGGGCGCGGTTGACGCCGCAGTGGACGAAGTAGCGGCCCGGGCACGAGCAGGTTCTCGACCTCGGCGCTGACCGTGCACCTCGCTGCCCGCCGCCAGCTCGACTTCGGCTCGCCGTCGTCGTCGACCACCGGGGTGCCGAACTCGGAGACCGCGACCCCGTCGGCGTCGGCGACGATGAACCCGACCGCCAGCCCGGGCGAGGTCGCGCAGGACCTCGAGCGCGACCCGCAGGCGCAGCTTGCTGCCGTGCTCGGAGTTGGTCTGGCGGTCGCCGTCGGCGTCCTCGATCCAGGCGTCGAGCAGCCGCACCTCCTCGCTCCCCTGCGCGGCGGCGAGGTCGGCGGGCTCGGGCCGCCTGCTCGAAGTTGAGCCGCAGGTAGCTGGCGGCCGACCTCGTCCGGGTCGCCGATGTGCTGGATCTTGCCGTCGTCGATCAGCATCGCCCGGTGGCAGTACTCGCTCGACGCGTCGACATCTCGTGGGTGACGAGGATGATCGTCTTGCCCGCCGCTTTCATCTCGTGGAAGGCGTCGGCGCACTTCTGCTGGAAGGCGGCGTCGCCGACCGCGAGCACCTCGTCGATCAGCAGCACGTCGGCGTCGGCCTGCGAGCATCACCGAGAAGGCGAGCCGGACCAGCATCCCGGAGGAGTAGTTCTTCAGCTTCAGGTCGACGAACTCCTCGAGCTCGGCGAACTCGATCACCGCGTCGAGGCGTTCGCGGGTCTCGCGCGGGGTGAGGCCCATCATCACCCCGTTGAGGATCACGTTCTCGCGCGCGGTCAGGTCCAGGTTGAAGCCGACGCCGAGCTCGATGAACGGCGCCAGCCGGCCCGGCCATCCGGATCGTCCCCGCGTCGGCCCGGTAGATGCTGGCGAGCAGCTTCAGCAGGGTGCTCTTGCCGGAGCCGTTGCGGCCGACGATGCCGAAGAACTCGCCCTGGTGGATGTCGAAGGAGACGCCGTCGAGCGCCCGCAGCTCGCGGTAGTCGCGCGCGGCGAAGGGCCTGCACGATCCGCTCCTTGATCGAGTCGACCCGGTTGGTCGGGATGCGGAACGTCTTCTCCAGATCCCGCGCTTCGATCGCGAGGGGCGCCTCCGTCCCCCCGAATTGCGGACGAACTATGGTCGTGCCCTCCGGCGACGAACCTCTCTGCGGGCGGCCGAGGCGGCCCTCCTGCAGCGGATCTCCCACTTCTCCAGCGCCGCCGAGACCGGCGCCCGCCGGCGCCGGTCCCGGGACCGGAGGCGGTGGGGGAGGCGGGCCGGCCTTGCGGAGGACGACGATGAACTCGATCGCGACGCTGGCGGCGGCCTGGAGGTCGAAGCCGTCGCCGAGGCGCTCGCGCAGGTCGAGGATCAGCTTGAGGAACTCGGCCTGGGTCCAGACGTGCATGTGGATCGAGTACTTGGCGGCTTCCAGCTCGGCGGCGCGGCGCGCGACCCACTCCTCCGAGGCGGCCTGCTCGGGGGTGCCGACCGAGTCGGACTCCTCGTCGATCACCAGCCGGCACCACTCGGCGTAGTGCTCGGCGCGCGAGCGCTCGGGCCCCTCCTCGTAGTCGGCGACCATGTGCTCCAGCGGCGTCACCGGTCGCCTGAAGTCGAAGGTGTAGCGCTTGTCGGGAACCGCGTAGAAGAGGATCCCGCCCGGCTTCAGTTTGCTCAGGTGGGTCTCGATCGTGCCGATCGGGTTCTCGGTGTGCTCGAGGAAGTGGTTGGCGACGATGAAGTCCTGGCTGGCGTCGGCGATCGTCGCCAGCGTCTCGCCGTCGTCGACCACGTCGACGTCGGTCAGGTCCCAGCCGGCCAGCTCCGGGTACTCGCGGCGCAGGTCGGCGGGCGCTCATCCGGTCGACGTTGCGCTTCGTCACGTGGGCGGCACCGCCAGCGGCTGGTGCAGGGGGCCGATCTCGAGCCCCTCCCCGGACAGGTAATGGGCCGCGAACTGTCGCGCGGGCGTCGAAGTACATCGGCGGCGGGGTCAGCTGAACCTGGGAACGGTCGATAGTGCTCATCGTCTGCAGGCTACCGGCCAAATCGGCAGGGGTGGCGCATGCGCAACTGTCAGGCTTGCGGGTCGTGGAAGGGCTGCGAACCGTCGCGGTGGTGATTCCCAGCTGGAACTCGGCAGGGCTGCTGCCCCGCTGCCTGGACTCGCTGTCGGATCAGGGGGTCGAGATCGAGCTGCTCGTCGTCGACAACGGCTCCAGCGACGGATCCGTGGGCCTGCTGCGAGGATCGGAAGGTCGAGCATCTGGCCCTGCCGAACACAACCTCGGCTTCGCGGCTGCGGTCAACCTGGGCGTCGCCCGAGTCGCGGTCGGCGACGGTCCTGGCGCTCAACGCCGACACCGTGCTCGAGCCCGGTTGCCTCGGCCCGCCTGCTCGAGGCGCTCGAGGCCGACCCCGGCCTCGGTGGCGTCCAGCCGCGGATCCTCCAGCTCGAGGGCGAGGCCGGCGCCGTCGATGCCGGCCCGCCTCTACAGCGCCGGTCAGGCGCTGACCCGCGACGGCAGGGCGCTCGAGCAGGGCGCCGGCCGGCCGCAGACCGCGCGCTTGCCTGCGGCGCCGGCGAGATCTTCGGCGTCTGCGGCGCCGCCTGCCTGCTGCGCCGCGAGCTCTTCGACGTGCTCGGCGGCTACGACGAGAGCTACTTCGCCTTCTACGAGGACGTCGACCTCAACGTGCGGGCGCGGATCGCCGGCTGGCGCTTCGACTACCTGCCGGAGGCGGTCGTCTGGCACGTCGGCAACGCCTCCTGGTCGGCCGGGTTCGAGCGACCGGGGGCCGAGAACGCGCGGCTGGTCGCCCGCAACCGGCTCGCGACCCAGATCAAGTTCATGCCGCTCGCGGGCGGCTCCGCGGATCGCCGCGGTCGAGGCCGGCGCGCTGCTGCGGGCCGCGTCCGCAGCGCCGCTTCGCGGCGACGCTGCGCGGGCAAGCTCGCAGGCGCTGCGCCTGGCTGCCGCCGCCTGCTCGCGCGAGCGCCGCCGGCTGCGCCGCGAGGGCGACCCGGCGCTGGCTCGGCGCTGGCTCGGCGCCGGCTCGACCTGCTAGTCCGGCGCCGGCTCTGTCTCAGCCGCGCCGCCGCCGCCGCAGCGCGATCGCCTCGCGCGCCGAGATCTCCAGCAGCGGCGCCCCGCCGCCGTCGCGGCGCTCGAGGCCGCCGCCGTCGCGCCAGCCTCGCAGCCGCCCGCCGATGCCCTTCGCGGTGCGGTCGCATCAGCAGCTGGCCGGCGCAGATCGCCGCCCTCGCAGGCGAGCGCCCGCAGCGCCGGGCCGGGATGCGACATGACGCCGTAGCGGCGCAGCATGTAGCCGCGGCTCCAGCCGGTGCGGGCGAACTTCTGCGCCGCTGGCGGCGCCGAGGCTGGCGGAGTAGGCGTGCAGCGCCCGGGCCTCGCCGGCGAGGCGGCAGCGACCCCCCGCGGCGGCGATCCGCAGGGCCAGGTCGAGGTCCTCGTAGTAGAGGAAGATCCGCTCGTCGAAGCCGCCGACCGCCTCGAAGGCGGCGCGCCGGTAGAGCGCGGCGCCACCGGTCGGGCCGAGCGGGTCGGCGGCGGCGAGCGCGGCGGCGAGCGGCTCGCCGTGGAGGTAGTCGAAGCCCATCAGGGTGCCGTCGGCGACGATGCCGGCGGAGTCGATCAGCCGCGGCGAGCGTTCCTGGACGAGCACGCCGGCGACGCGTCTCGACCCCCTCGCCGAGCCCGTCGAGCAGTGCCTCGAAGAAGCGCGGCTCGCACTCGACGTCGTTGTTGAGCAGGATCACCAGATCGGCCGGGTGCGCGGCGACGGCGCGGTTGAGCGCCGGTCCGAAGCCGAGGTTGCGCCCCAGCTCGAGCAGCTTCACCTCGGGGAAGTCCCGCCGCGCCATCGCCACCGAGTCGTCCTCGGAGCCGTTGTCGACGACGACGACGTCGAGCGGCCGGCTCTGCTCGGCCGAGGCTCCGCAGCGTCCGCCCGAGGCGCTCGGATCCGTTGAAGTTGGGGATGTAAACGCCGGCTTGCACAGGTATTTCTCTCAGTAAGTAGGGTTGCAGCCTCGCATGGAGCCGTTAAAGGGATTGATCCTCTCCGGCGGCGCCGGAACGCGGCTGCGACCGATCACGCACACCTCGGCGAAGCAGCTGGTTCCGGTCGCCAACAAGCCCGTCCTCTTCTACGGGATCGAGGCGCTGGTCGACGCCGGCGTGAAGGAGATCGGGATCATCATCGCCCCCGAGACCGGCGACGAGATCCGCGAGGCGGCCGGCGACGGCTCCGACTTCGGCGCCAAGATCACCTACATCGTCCAGGACAAGCCGGCCGGCCTCGCCCACGCCGTGCTGACCGCGGCGGAGTTCATCGGCGACTCGCCGTTCGTCATGTACCTCGGCGACAACCTCCTGCGCGACGGCCTGCGCGGCCTCGTCTCGACCTTCATCGACGACGAACCGGACGCGCTGATCCTGCTGACCCCGGTCGACGACCCCAGCTCCTACGGCGTCGCCGAGCTCGACGGCGAGCGGATCGTGCGGCTGATCGAGAAGCCGAAGGACCCGCCTTCGAACCTGGCCCTGGTCGGCGTCTACCTGTTCGGCTCCTCGATCTTCGACGCCGCCCGCGGCCTCGAGCCCTCCTGGCGCGGCGAGTACGAGATCACCGAGGCGATCCAGGCGCTGATCGACGACGGCCAGCGGGTCCAGTCGGAGGTCGTGCGCGGCTGGTGGAAGGACACCGGCCAGCTCGCCGACATGCTCGAGGCCAACCGGCTCGTGCTCGAGGAGCTGGAGACGCGGCTCGACGGCGAGATCGACGAGGAGTCCCGGGTCGAGGGCCGGGTCGTGCTCGAGGCGGGCGCCTCGCTGATCCGCTCGGTCGTCCGCGGCCCCGCCGTGATCGGCGCCGGCGCCCGGATCGAGGACGCCTACATCGGCCCCTACACCTCGATCGGCGACGAGGTCCACGTCCGCCGCTCGGAGGTCGAGCACTCGATCGTCCTCTCCGGCTCGGTGGTCGAGGACCTCGGCACGCGGATGGAGGCGAGCCTGCTCGGCCGCAACGTCAAGCTGACCCGCAGCGACGGGATGCCGAAGACGCTGCGCCTCCTGGTCGGCGACAGCTCCGAGATCGAAATCGTCTAGTGGCGGGCGGCGCTGTGAAGCTGCTCGTCACCGGTGCCGCGGGGATGCTGGGCCGCGACCTGATGCTCGCCGCCGGCAACGCCGGCCACGACGTGGTCGGCTTCGGCCACCGCGAGCTCGACGTCACCGATGCCGCGGCGCTGGCGAAGAAGTTCGACCTCGAGCGCCCGGACGTCGTCATCAACAGCTCCGCCTGGACCGACGTCGACGGCGCCGAGGAGGCCGAGCAGGCCGCCTTCGCGGTCAACGGCACCGGCGCCGGCAACGTCGCCGCGCGCCGCCGCCGAGGTCGGCGCCGGCGTCGTCTACGTCTCCACCGACTACGTCTTCGACGGCGCCAAGGGCGCGCCCTACGTCGAGAGCGACCAGCCGGCGCCGCTCTCCGCCTACGGCCGCACCAAGCTCGCCGGCGAGGAGGCGACCGCCGCCGCCAACAAGCGCCACTTCATCGTCCGCTCCGCCGGCCTCTTCGGGATCGCCGGCCCCAACTTCGTCGAGACGATGCTGCGCCTGGCCGGCACCCAGAACGAGGTCCTCGTCGTCCGCGACCAGGTCGGCTCGCCGACCTACACCTGGCACCTCGCCTACGGGCTGGTGCGGCTGATCGAGGGGATCGAGTACGGCATCCACCACATGGCCGCGGCCGGCAAATGCTCCTGGTACGAGTTCGCCCGCGAGATCTTCGAGCAGGCCAAGGTCGAGTGCAAGGTGCTCTCGGGGACGACCGAGATGCTCGGTCGCCCGGCCCCGCGCCCGCCCTTCTCGGCCCTGACGAGTCAACGCGAGCACGCGATCCGGCTGCCCTCCTGGCACGACGGGCTGGCCGGCTACCTCGCCCAACGAGAAGCGGAGGCAACATGAAGCTCCTGGTCACCGGCGCCGCCGGGTTCATCGGTTCCACCTACGTCCGCATCGCCGGCGCCGAGCACGAGATCGTCGTCCTCGACAAGCTCACCTACGCCGGCCGGCGCGAGAACCTGCCCGACGGGGTCGAGCTGATCGTCGGCGGGATCGAGGACCCGGCGAAGGTGCGCGAGGCGATGGAGGGGGCCGAAGCGGTCGTCAACTTCGCCGCCGAGTCCCACGTCGACCGCTCGATCGACGACCAGGACGCCTTCGCCCGCACCCACGTGATCGGCACCGGCACCCTGCTCGACGCCGCCCGCGAGCTCGGCGTCGGCCGCTACCTCCAGGTCTCCACCGACGAGGTCTACGGCTCGATCGAGTCCGGCTCCTTCACCGAGACCTCGCCGCTCGATCCCTCCTCGCCCTACTCGGCGACCAAGGCGGCCGGCGACCTGCTCGTCTCCGCCCACTTCCACACCTACGGCACCGAGGCCTCGATCGTCCGCGGCTCCAACAACTACGGGCCCCGTCAGTACCCGGAGAAGCTGATCCCGCTGATCACCCTGAACGCCCTGCACGGCGACTCGCTGCCGGTCTACGGCGACGGCCGCCAGGTCCGCAACTGGCTCTACGTCGAGGACTTCTGCCGCGGCATCCACGCGGTGCTGATGAACGGCCGCCCCGGCGAGGCCTACAACGTCGGCGGCCCCGACGAGTGCGAGAACATCGAGGTGATCAAGCGGGTGATCGAGCTGACCGGCCAGGACGAGTCGCTGATCGAGTACGTCAAGCGACCGCCCCGGCCACGACCGCCGCTACTCGCTCGCCTCCGACAAGCTCCGCGACGAGCTCGGCTGGGAGGCCCAGGTCCACTTCGCCGAGGGGCTGGAGAAGACCGTCGCCTGGTACCGCGACAACGAGGAGTGGTGGGGGCCGATCCGCTCCGGCGAGTACCGCGAGTACTACGAAAAGCAGTACGGCCGGTCGCTGGGCTGATGGCCGAGCGGCTGCCGACGAAGCTGGACGGCGTCGTCCTGATCGAGCCGGTCGTCCACGGCGACGAGCGCGGCTTCATGGTCGAGAGCTTCAGCCGCGACGCCTGGGCGCAGCTCGGCGTCGACGTCGAGTTCGTCCAGCACAACCACTCGCGCTCGGCCAAGGGGACGCTGCGCGGCATCCACTTCCAGACCGAGCCGGGGCAGGCGAAGCTGATCCGCTGCCCGCGCGGCGAGATCCTCGACGTCGCCGTCGACCTGCGCCGCGGCTCGCCCACCTACGGGCAGTGGGAGGCGCACCTGCTCGACGACGTCAAGCACCGCCAGCTCTTCGTCCCGGTCGGCTTCGGCCACGGCTTCGCCGTGCTCAGCGACGTCGCCGACGTCGCCTACCTCGTCTCCAGCCTCTACGACCCGGCGACCGAGAAGGGGATCGCCTGGGACGACCCCGACGTCGGCGTCGAGTGGCGGGTCGCCGAGCCGCTGCTCTCCGAGCGCGACAAGACCGCCCCGAAGCTCTCCGAGATCGCCGAGTCGCTTCCCTTCTGAGCTGGTGAGAGAGAAGGCGATCTACCTGGCCAAGGCCGGCGCCCGCAGGCTGCGGTGGGGACCGTCCGATCTCCTCTCCCGCCGCCGCGGGGATCTCCCGGTTCCGCCTCGCCATCTCGCCTTCGTCGGCGGCGGCGACTTCGAACAGACCGGCCAGCAGTTCCTCGGCTACTTTCGGGAGCTGGGAGGCCTCGAGCCGACCGCGAGGGTCCTCGACATCGGCTGCGGAATCGGCCGCATGGCGCTGCCGCTGACCGGATACCTGGACGGCGGCTCCTACGCCGGCTTCGACGTCGGACGGGCCATGGTGAAGTGGTGCCAGCGCAACATCTCCAGCCGCTGGCCCAATTTCGAGTTCGCCTGGGCTCCCGTCTACAACGGCAAGTACAACCCGTTCGGGACCCAACCGGGGACCGCGTTCCGGTTTCCCTACGAGGACGCCAGCTTCGACTTCGTCTTCGCCACCTCGCTGTTCACGCACCTGCTCGAGGACGAGATGCGCCACTACCTGGAGGAGACCGCCAGGGTGTTGAAGCCAGGCGGAAGCTGTCTGCTCACCTTCTTCCTGCTCACCCCCGAGGCGGAAGCCGAGAATCGCGGCCGGCCGTTCGATGCTGGCCTTCCGCCACCCGATCCCCGGCGGCCTCAGCACCGACTCCTCCCAGCCCGAGGAGGCGACCGCGTACCCGGCCGAGGATCTCCGCGCGACCCTGGCCGAGCTCGGATTGCGGCTCCGCGAGCCGATCCACCACGGCCTCTGGGCCAACACCCCCGGCGGCCTCACCCTCCAGGACATCGTCGTCGCCGAGCGGGTCTAGGTCTTCGAGCTGCTCGTCTAGCGTCCGGCGAGCGCGGTGCGGGCGAGGCTGACGGCCAGTTTCGCGCCGATGCCCGCGTAGACGGCGGCGTTGAGCAGCGGATTGTGCTCGGGGGCGTCGAAGCGGCGGTAGAAGCGGCCCATGCCGCGGTGGAAGGCGATCTCCTGGCGCGGCCGCGCGACGGCCGGCGCTGGAGCCGCCCTTGACGTGGAGGGCGACGCCGGCGGGCTCGTAGAAGACCTTCCAGCCGGCGTCCCAGAAGCGGTGGCACCAGTCGAGGTCCTCCATGTAGAGCCAGTAGCCCTCGTCCAGCAGCCCGACCTCGCGCACCGCCTCGGCCCGGCAGAGCATGAAGGCGCCGTTGACGGCGTCGACCTCGCCGGCCTCGTCGTCGCCCAGGTGGGTCGCCCGGTACTGGCTCAGCGCGCCGGCGGCCTCGCCGGAGCGGCCGACGCCGGTGAAGTGGGCGAGGGCGCTGAGCGGGGTCGGGAAGGAGCGCTTGCTGGCGTGGTCGAGCTCGCCGGACTCGGTCACCAGCTTGCAGCCGACCATCCCGATCCGCGGCTCCGAGCGCAGCCGCGCCAGGGCGGCGTCGAGGGTCCCGGCGTAGACCTCGGTGTCGGGGTTGAGCAGCAGCACCGCCGCCGCCTCGCTCTCGCGCAGCACCAGGTTGTTGGCGGCCGAGAAGCCGATGTTGCCGCGCCGCAGCAGCCGCACCGAGGGAAACTGGCGCTCGACCATGTCCGGGGTCGAGTCGGGGCTGCCGCTGTCGACCACGGTGACCCGCATCTCGCCGCCGGCGGGATGCTCTTCGAGCGAGCGCAGGCAGCGCCAGAGCAGCTCTTCGGCGCCGTGGCTGACGATCACGACCTCGAGGTCGGGGCCGGGGGGCATCGGCCGCCGCTCAGGCGCCCTCGCCGCGGATTACCGCCCGCGGCGTCCGCAGCAGGATCGCCAGGTCGGTCAGCAGCGAGAGGTTGTCGAGGTAGTCGCGCTCCATCGCCAGCCGCTCCTCGAAGGTGAGGTCGCTGCGGCCGTAGACCTGCATCGGCCCGGTCAGCCCCGGCTTGATCGCCAGCCGGCCGCGCTGGCGCTCGTCGTAGAGGGCGACGACGCTCTCCTCCTCGGGCCGCGGCCCGACCAGCGACATGTCGCCGCGCAGGACGTTGATCAGCTGCGGCAGCTCGTCGATGCTGGTCCGCCGCAGCCAGCGGCCGGTCCTGGTGATCCGCGGGTCGTCGGGGATCTTGAAGGCGGGCTGCTCGAGCTTCGCCAGGTCGACCAGCTCGCCGAGCCGCTCCTCGGCGTCGACGACCATGGTGCGGAACTTCAGCATCGTGAACGGCTCGCCGTCCCTGCCGGCGCGGCGCTGGCGGAAGAAGACGGGGCGGCCGGTGTCGAGCAGGATCGCCACCGCGACCAGCGCCAGCAGCGGCGAGAGCAGCGCCAGCAGGGCGCCGGAGACGACGACGTCCATGGCCCGCTTCATCGCCTGGGTCGAGCGCGGCGGGTCGCTGAAGCGGAAGTCGAGCACCGGCAGCTCGGCCAGGCGGTTGAGCTCGATCCCCGGTCCCAGCAGCCCGAAGTGCTGGGGCAGGAAGGTCAGCGCCAGCCCCTCGGCCTTGCACTCCTCGATCAGCCGCTCGGCCGCCGGCTCGCTCATCTCCTCTTCGGTGACGACGACGCGCTCGATCGCGTACTCGCGGGCGACCTTGGAGATGTCGGCGATCGAGCCCAGCCGGGGGATCTCCGAGGCGGCGTCGTCTCCCTCCGAGGAGAGGTAGCCGACCAGGGCCAGGCGGGTCTCCGGGTGGGTCGAGACCCGCCGGGCGATGATCTCGGCCGCCGCCGCCGGCCCGATCACGAGCCCGGCCGCGAGGCCGGTCAGGCGGTGCCAGAAGAAGCGCAGGACGCCGCGCAGGACGAAGCTGGCGACCAGCGTCCCGATCCCGACCCCGATCGCGCTGGTGGGGGAGAGCGGCCCGACCGGGCTCAGCGCCAGCAGGCCGTCGAGGACGAGGGTCCCGAGCACGCTGGCGGAGACCAGCGACGGCAGCTCGTCGAGGGTGCTGTGGCGGATCCGGCGGTGGTCGTTGTCGTAGAGGCCGTGGAGCTTGACGACGAGGATCCAGGCCGGGCTGAAGAGCACCGCCCAGAACAGCGTCGCGACGTCGGTGGTCGAGGTCGTCGCGGTGACGACGAAGAGCGACCCGATCAGCGCCACCCAGTCGCCCAGCGCCAGCAGCCGCCGCAGCAGCGCGCCGCGGCGGCGCGAGCCGCTCGGGGCCGCTCAGCCCGAAGGCCCCCGTCGGCTGAGGGCGTGCTGGGCTCGGGCTGCCGGGCCGATCGGCGCGCGCCGGCCGGGATCCTGTCCTCTGGGCGTCGGGGGTGCGACTCATCCGCAACCTTCAAACCCGTCCCGGAGGCATTCCTCTTCGGGGGTTGAGCCGCCGGGCTTCGCGCAGGTCCGCCCGGGCAGCCGCCGATTTCGCCACCCTCGTGCTCGATCCGGCCGCGCAGGTAGTAGAGCAGCCAGTTGCCTTCCTCGCGGTCGATCGCCTGGCTCGAGCCGCCCGGCCGCCGGTCGCGTATTCGCCCTGGAACTCCGCCAGCAGGCCGAGCTGGACGTAGGGGGAGGCCGCCCAGGGCTCGATCGACCTGGCCGTGTCGGCGTGGCTGACGGCGCTGGCGAGGTTGCCGTCGGCGGCGGCCGACTTGCTGGCGTCGATCTCGCGGTCGACCAGCAGCGGGCCGATCAGCGCCAGGGCGGTGATCCAGGCGACCGCCAGGCCGGCGACGGCAAGCCCGTAGCGACGTTCCTCGGCGTGGCCGTTCGCCTCCGCCCGCGCCCGCACCAGCTGGGCGCAGCGGGCGGCGACCAGGACGCCGCTGGCGAGGAAGAAGACCGCCCCGACCGCGGCGATCTGCCAGAACCAGTCGATCGCGGCGCCGACGGCGAAGGCGAGGATCGACCGCGAACAGCGCCGCGTAGAGCTCGCGCTGGGGCCCGCGGGCGGCCCGCCAGGCCGCCAACCCGGACCAGAGCAGGACGCCGACCATCGCCAGCACCAGTCAGGCCGCCGATCACTCCCAGCTCGGCGAAGGCCTGCAGGTAGAGCGAGTGGGCGTCGTGCACGGCCGTCGGCACGTTGCGCAGCTGGTCCCAGGAGAACTGGTAGGTGCCGGCGCCGTGGCCGGCCAGCGGCTCTTCTCCGAAGGCGTCGATCGCGACCCGCCAGAACTCCGCCCGCCCGGCGCCCGAGAGCTGGCCGAAGTGTTCCTGCGGGGTTGTTGGGGAGTTCCAGATCGGGGCTCGAGAACTGGTTCCAGGCGCGACCGCCGACCGCGATCGCGGCGCCGATCGCCAGCAGGGCCGCCGCCAGCGCGACCCCTTTCAGCACCTTCGGATTGCGCGAGAGCTCGACCATCCGTCCGGTTTTGCCGCCACCCCGGCGCTCGAGCCAGCGCAGGCCGGCGAACAGCGCCAGCGCCAGCGCCGTCCCGGCCACGAGCAGCAGCAGCACCGTCACGCCCTGGTCGACCGCCGCCTGGTTGGCGAGGTTTTCGGCGAGGCTGTGGTGCGCCTGTACCGCCAGCACCGCGGGCAACGCCCCGACCGCGCCGATCGCCAGGGTCGCGAGCAGCCAGAGGCGGTCGTGGGAGAGGGCGATCAGGCAGCCGCAGGCGACCACCAGAGCCAGCAGGCCGCCGCGCGAGTAGGTCAGGTACAGGGCCAGCAGGATCGCCGGCAGCGCCGCGACCGCGGCCCAGCGCAGCCAGGCGGTCGAGCGAGTGCCGGCTCATCCACAGCATCAGGGCGGCGGCGATGCCGCAGACGATCCCGTCGGCGTTCCAGTAGCCGAGCGGATAGCGCAGCCGCGGGCCGTTTGCCGAGTTCGCCGACGTTCATCACATGGGGCAGGAGACGGCTGGCAAGGGCGAGAAAAGCGACAGCGACGAGAGAAATTGCCAGACCTTCAGCGAATCGTTGCCGCCTCTGGTCGGTTTGGGCGATTAGAAATGCGGCAAGGAAGAAACCGAGGTAGACCAGAACCCGGTCGGCCTCGATCACGCTCAGCTCAATCGACCCGGACCAGAGAGATGAGATTGCAGACCAAAGCGCAAAACCACCGATCAGCCCAATCGCCCAGTAGAACGGACGTGCAAGCATCGCTCGGCCAGCTGCGCCAAAGGCCAGCATGCAGACCACGACCAGCCAGACGGCAAGGCCCGAGACGTGCCGCGGGGCCAGTTCGAAGCCCCCTCCGGCCAGCGCCAGGCCGACGATCAGGGCGAGCGGAGCGATCAACGCCGCCGATTCCTCTAACCTTGCGCGGAATGCATCGGTCCCGCCGCCCCCGCCGTAGCTCGGCCCGACCCTCCTTCGCGCTTCTGTCAGTGCTTGCTCTGCTGGCATTGGCTAGTTTCCCCGTGCTGGCTCACGCCGCTTCGGGCATTCCCGAATACGAAACCGAAATCCCGACGGTTGTAGGGCACACGACCGCCCCGACCAAGGGTGGCGAAACCGGCGGCACCCCGGCGCACGCCTCGACCAGCCCGTCGACCGCGAAGAACGGGAACCAGGAACCTTCCGAATCTGAATCTTCGAAGAAGTCATCGTCAGGTGTGAGCGGCAAGTCGAACTCGGGCGGAGGCAGCGGCTCCGGCCAGAGTAGCCCAGGCAACGGCTCCAACACGCCCAAGGGCGAAGAGTCGCTCGGTGGGCAGAAGAAGCTCGCCTCCACTCCGGTCGTCGCCGAAGAAAGCTCCTCCTCGCCCCTGGTCCCGATTCTGATCGCGATCGCTGCCCTCGCCGCGATCTCGATCGGCTTCGTCGTGGTCAGGCAGCGACGCCAGCGCCGCGATGACGGCGGCAGCGGCGAAGTCTCGCCCAAGGCGAGCTAGCCAGATGCCGAGAGCGAAAGTTCGAATCCGCAGGAGCGCGCGCGCTCTGGCCGCCACCCTGGCGGCGACCTTGGTCGCGGCGGCGCTGTTCGCCTCGGCCGCCGAGGCCGTTCCGGCGACCTTCTGGGGTGTCGTTCCCGCAGGTGACCCCGAGCGAAGCACAGTTCCAGCGCCTGCATCGGGGCGGCGTCGACAGCATTCGCATCCCGATCGACTGGGGCTCGCTGCAGCCCAAGAAGCAACGGTCCGATCGAATGGAGCCGGCATCGACGAACTCGTCGAACGGGCGGCGCTGTCGGGAACCGAGGTGCTCCCGTTCGTCACCGGCGCGCCGGCCTGGGCGGTTCCACAGGGCATCGTTCCCGGCACCGGCGGTCACGCGAAAGCGCGCGGCCCATCTGCCCGTCAGCGGCGCTGCCGCGACCGCCTGGAAGAGCTTCCTCGAGCAGGCGGTCCTCCGCTACGGCCCGGTGGGCTCCTTCTGGGTCACCCATCCCGCCCTGCCCGAACGGCCGATCCGCACCTGGCAGATCTGGAACGAGGAGAACTTCAAGTACTTCGTCGCCAAGCCCAACCCGGCCGAATACGGCAAGCTCGTGAAGCTCTCCTACACGGCGATCAAAAGCGAGCGATCCGGGCGCCAAGATCATCCTCGGCGGAATGTTCGCGAAGCCCAAGGGCGGTCGGTCCCTGAAGGTCAGCGGCAAGAAGAAGAGGCTCGCCAATCCGACCAGCCCGAACTACTTCGCCAGCTACTTCCTCGAACAGATGTACAAGCGCAACCCGGGGATCAAGGCGAAGTTCAACGGCGTCGCGCTGCACCCGTACACCCCCGCCTACAGGTACCTGGCGGGCGAGATCGAAGAATTCCGCAAGGTTCTGACCCTCAACGAGGACGCCGGCAAGGGGCTCTGGATCACCGAGCTCGGCTGGAGCTCCGAACCGACCCGAACCCGGCGGTCGACCTGTTCGCCAAGGGCGTCAGCCGGCCAGGCCAGGGAACTGAGGGGCGCCTTCTCGCTGCTTTCGCGCCATGCAGGCGAAATGGAAGCTGCAGCGCGTCTACTGGTTCTCGGTCGACGACGCAGCCGGGTGCCTGCAACTTCTGCGGTGGCTCCGGGCTCTTCGCCGAAGGCTTCGAGCCGAAGAAGGCCTGGTACGAATACGTCAAGTTCGCCGGCGGCACCCCGTAGCGCGGCATAGCTGTAGGCGCCGCCGGACCGCCTCGCGCGTCTGCGTAAGATCGGTGGGTTGACCACCGCGCCGAAATCGACCCCGAAGTCTGACCCGCTGGCGCCGTTCAGCGCCCCGGTCAGGCGCTGGTTCGAAGCCTCCTTCGAGGGGCCGACCCCCGCCCAGATCGGCGGCTGGGAGGCGATCTCCGGCGGCGCCAACGCGCTGATCTGCGCCCCGACCGGCTCCGGCAAGACCCTGGCCAGCTTCCTCTGGGGGATCGACAAGCTCGCCCGCGAGCCGCAGCTCGGCAGCGGCGTCCGCCTCGTCTACGTCTCGCCGCTGAAGGCGCTCTCCTACGACATCGAGCGCAACCTGCGGGCGCCGCTGCGCGGGATCGGCGCTGAGATCTCGGTCGGGCTGCGGACCGGCGACACCTCCCAGAAAGAACGCCGGGCGATGCGCAAAACGCCGCCCGACATCCTCATCACCACCCCCGAGTCGCTCTACCTGATGCTCTCCTCCGGCGTCCGCGAGATCCTCGCCGGCACCGAGGCGGTGATCGTCGACGAGATTCATGCCGTCGCGCAGACCAAGCGGGGGGCGCATCTGGCGTTGACGCTCGAGCGGTTGGATCAGCTGGTTCAGGCGGGGGTGTCGGGGGAGGATGGGGAGGCCTCGCCGTCACGAACAGCGGGAGGTTCCGTCGAGACCTCCCCATCCTCCTCTGATCCCGCGCCGAACAGCGGGATCCAGCGGATCGGGCTGTCGGCGACGCAGAGGCCGCTGGAGCGGATTGCGCAGTTTCTTGTGGGTCCGAAGAGACAGTGCAAGGTGGTGGATGCGGGGCGGGTGAAGGAGCTTGACCTGGAGATCGTGGTGCCGGTCGAGGACATGGCCGACCCCGGCGCGCCGGCTTTCCCCTCCGAGGACGGCCTCCCCCCGACCGAAGTCGAGCCCTCGGCCCACATCCGCTCGATCTGGCCCGCGATCTACCCCAAGCTCCTGGAGCTGGTCCAAGAACACACCTCAACGATCATCTTCGTCAACAACCGCCGCGCCTCGGAGCGCCTGGCCAAGCGCATGAACGAGCTCGCCAACGGCGAAGGCGAGCAGGAGCTTCCGGCGACCGAGCACGCGGGGCACGCGGCCGGGGAGTCGGGGAGGCCTCGACGGAACCACCAGCTGTACGTGACGGCGAGGCCTCCCCCTCGCCTCCCTCCGCGATGGCCCGTACGTCGAGATCGCGAGGGCGCATCACGGGTCCTTGTCCCACGAGGAGCGGACCCTGGTCGAGGAGCTGCTCGAAGTCCGGTCAGCTGCCGTGTCTCGTCGCGACCAGCTCGCTGGAGCTCGGGATCGACATGGGCGCCGTCGACCTGGTGATCCAGGTCGAGTCGCCGAAGTCGGTGACCCGCGGCCTGCAGCGGATCGGCCGCGCCGGCCACGGCCTCGGCGAGGTCTCCAAAGGCCGGATCTTCCCCAAATACCGCGGCGACCTGCTCGAGTGCGCCGTGGTCGCGCGGCGGATGCGCGAAGGCGAGATCGAGGAGACGGTGATCCCCCAGAACCCGCTCGACGTGCTCGCCCAGCACCTGGTCTCGATGGCCGCCCTCGACGAGTGGGAGATCGACGAGGTCGAGCGCCTCGTCACCGCCACCGACTCCTTCCGCGAGCTCTCCCGCGAGCAGCTCGAGAACGTCCTCGACATGCTCGACGGCCGCTATCCCTCCGACCGCTTCGCCGAGCTGCGGCCGCGGATCGTCTGGGACCGCACCCGGGGCACGATGCACGGCCGCAAAGGCGCCCGCTCGCTGGTCGTCACCAACGCCGGCACGATCCCCGACCGCGGCCTCTACAGCGTCAACCTGCCCGACGGCCGCCGGGTCGGCGAGCTCGACGAGGAGATGGTCTACGAGGCCCGCCCCGGCCAGACCTTCCTGCTCGGCGCGACCACCTGGCGGATCGAGGAAATCACCCGCGACCGGGTGATCGTCACCCCGGCGCCCGGCGCCCCCGGCGCGGTGCCGTTCTGGCGCGGCGACGGGATCGGCCGCCCGGCCGAGCTGGGCCGCGCGATCGGCGCCTTCTCCCGCGAGGCGGTCTCCCGCGAGCCCGCCGAGCTCGCCGCCGAGTACGACCTCGACCCCCGCGCCGCCAACAACCTCGTCACCTACCTGCGCGAGCAGCAGGCGGCGACCCGCGTCGTCCCCTCCGACGAGACGATCGTCGTCGAGCGCTTCCGCGACGAGATCGGCGACTGGCGCCTCTGCATCCTCTCGCCCTTCGGCGGCCGCGTCCACTCCGCCTGGGGCCTGGCGCTGGCGGCCAAGATCCGCGCCGAGCACGACCTCGAGGCGGACGCGATCTGGTCCGACGACGGCATCGTCATCCACCTCCCCGACGCCGACGAGCCGCCCCCCGCCGACCTGGTCCTGATCGAGCCCGACGAAATCGAGGACCTGATCGTCAGCGAGCTCTCCGGCTCGGCCCTGTTCGGCGCCCGCTTCCGCGAGAACGCCTCGCGCTCGCTGCTGATCCCGCGCGCCTACCCCGGCAAGCGCACGCCGCTCTGGCAGCAGCGGCTGAAGTCGCAGAGCCTGCTCGAGGTGGCGCGGGACTTCCCCCGCTTCCCGGTCATCCTCGAGACCTACCGCGAGTGCCTGCAGGACGTCCTCGACCTGCCCTCGCTGCGGGACCTGCTGACCAAGCTGCACGCGCGCCAGATCAGCCTGGTCGAGGTCGAGACGCCGACCGCCTCGCCGTTCGCCTCCTCGCTGCTGTTCGACTACGTCGCCACCTACATGTACGAGGGGGACACGCCGAACGCCGAGCGGCGGGCGGCGGCGCTGGCGCTCGATCGCGACCTCCTGCGCGAGCTGCTCGGCCAGGAGGAGCTGCGCGAACTGATCGACCCCGAGGCGCTGGAGGAAGTCGAGGAACAGCTCCAGCACCGCACCGAGGTCGGTCGCGCCGGCGACCGCGACGCCCTGCAGCAGGTGCTGCGCAACCTCGGCGACCTGACCGCGGCGGAGTGCGCCGAACGGGTCGAAGCGGGGTACTCGGCCGCCTCGATGCTGGAGAAACTGGTCGCCGAGCGCCGCGTCGCCAAGGTCCGCGTCGCCGGCGAGGAGCGCTACATCGCCGCCGAGGACGCCGGCCTCTACCGCGACGCGCTCGGCGTGCCGCCGCCGGCCGGGCTGCCGGAGACCTTCCTCGAGGAGCACCCGGACGCGATGCGGGCGCTGGTCCGCCGCTTCGCCCGCACCCACGGCCCCTTCCCGACCGCCCGCCTCGCCGAGCGCTACGGCGTCGACCCGCTGCCGGCCCTGCGCGAGCTCGAGAGCGAAGGGGCGCTGGTCCGCGGCGAGCTGCTGCCCGGCGGCACCGAGCGCGAGTGGTGCGACTCCGAAGTCCTGCGCCGGGTCCGCCGCGCCAGCCTGGCCCGGCTGCGCAAGGAGGTCGAGGCGGCCGACACGACCGAGCTCGCCCGCTTCCTGCCGAGCTGGCAGAACGTCGACGCCTACCGGCCCGCCGGCGCCGGCCCCGACCGCCTGCGCGAGGCGCTGGTGCCGCTGCAGGGGGTGGCGCTGACGCCGAAAGTCTGGGAGCGCGACGTGCTGCCGCGCCGCCTCGGCGCCTACTCGCCGACCTGGCTCGACGAGCTCTGCACCAGCGGCGAGCTGGTCTGGGTCGGCGCCGGCGCCCTCGGCCGCTCCGACGGCCGCGTCGCCCTCTACTTCCGCGAGGACGTCCGCCTCGCCGGCCCGCCGCCGGCCAACTCCAAGCTCGATCCGGTCGAGGGCGAGGTCCACGACGCGATCCGCGAGCGCCTCGCCGCCGGCCCATCGTTCTGGCTCGACCTTCTCGCCGACCTCGACTTCCCCGCCGAGGAGCTGCACAACGCGCTCTGGGACCTCGCCTGGGGAGGCGATGTCACCAACGACGCCTTCTCGCCGCTGCGGGCGCCGCGGCTGCGAGCGGTGTCATCGCCGGGCCGCCAGGGCCGCCGCTTCGGCCGCCGCCGCTCGACCGCCGGCGCCGCCGTCCAGGGTCGCTGGTCGCTGACCGCGCCGCTCTTCGCCGATGCCCCCGGCCCCGGCGCCCGCCTGCGCGCCCAGGCCGAGCTGATGATGGAGCGCTACGGGATCGTCACCCGCGAGACCGTCCTCGCCGAGGGCGTCCCCGGCGGCTTCTCGACCCTCTACGCCGAGCTCGGCAACCTCGAGCTGCTCGGCACCGCCCGCCGCGGCTACTTCGTCGAGGGCCTCGGCGGCGCCCAGTTCGCCCTGCCGGGCGCGGTCGAGCGCCTGCGCTCGCTGCCCGAAGCCGACGGCTCCTACCTGCTGCTGGCGGCGACCGACCCGGCCAACCCCTACGGCGCCTCGCTGCCCTGGCCGAAACTCGAGGGAGGCCGGCGCCCCGGCCGCACCCCCGGCGCCCACCTGCTCAGCCGCGACGGCGAGCCGGTGGTCTTCGTCGAGCGCGGCGGCCGCGGCGTCCTGCGCCTGCGCCCCCTCGACGAGGCCGAGCTGCAGGAGGCGATGCAGGCCCTCGCCGACGCCGTCTCCGCCGGCCACCTGCCGAAGCTGGCGATCGAGAAAGTCGACGGCGAGGCGGTGATCGGGTCCGGGCACGAGGAGGCGCTGATCGGCGCCGGGTTCAGCCGCGGGCCGCGGAAACTGACCGCCTCTGCCTGAGCGCGAGTCCTGCATTTACCGCCATATAGGCGGGAAACGCAGGACTCGTCGGCAGTTCAAGCTTCCTGGCTGTCAGGCCGTTGCCATAATCGACGGAGTGTCCGATCGGGAGCAGAGCGCGGTCGAACTGCTGAGGAGCGTGACGCTCTTCGCCGATCTGGAGGAGGGCGAGCTGGAGCGCTTCTCCCACGTCGCCGTGCCGCGCACGTTTCCCGCCGGCACCAGGGTCTTCCACGAGGGCGACAACTCCGACGCCTGCTACATCGTCAAGGAGGGCAGCTTCCGGGTCACCCGCGAGCACTCCGACGGGCGGGCGATCACCCTCGCCACCCTTGGCCCCGGCGAGATCTTCGGCGAGCTGGCGATGCTCGACGGCGACCAGCGCTCGGCCAGCGCCGAGGCGGTCTCGGACGGCGAGCTGCTGGCGCTGCCGGCCGGCGACGTCCGCTCGCTGCTGGCCCGCCACCCGGAGATCGCCCTCAAGCTCGTCGCCGGCCTGGTCCGCCGCTTGCGCGCCGCCAACGTGCGGATCTCGCGCCAGTCCTTCCAGACCGTGCCCAGCCGCGTCGCCGGGATCCTCGCCCAGCTCAGCCGCGAGGGGCAGGACGGCGGCGGGCCGACCGAAGAGGTGACGATCCGGATGAACCAGACCGACCTTGCCCAGCTCGCCGGGACCTCGCGTGAGAGCGTCAGCCGCTTCCTCGCCGAGCTCGAGCGCGCCGGCGTCGTCCGCTCCGGCCGCGGCCGCGTCACCGTGCTCGACCCGCCGAAGCTGCGCAACTACATCTACTGAGGCGGGCCGTGGCTTGACCGTACTGCCCGGCGCGCCCGAGACGCTGACGCTTCCTCGCTGGGCTGGCGTCGAGGGTCCAGGCGAGGTCGGCGTCACGACGATCCCGGCGCTCGGCTGCGCCGAGTTCGCTCCGGCTTCCCCTGCTGCCAGCACGTCACGGCCGGCCGCCGGCTACCGGAAGCGCTCGGCTGGGTGCAGCTGACGAGTGGACCGCGTCCCGGATGGGTTTCGGATCGATCCCTTTCTCCCGCTCGGCGAGATGTGGCATCCGTTCGGTTTCTTCGGCTTCGCGCCGACCTGTTCGACCCGCACACCGACGACGAGCGCCGCGACTCGGGTTTCGTCGCGTCCTCCTCTGCGGCTCGGCGGAGCTGCTGGAGTCGCTGGGAACCGCGGCCGTGCTCGGCTTCAGCCGGGGCTTCTCGACCGCGATCACGAGCTCGAGATCTCGGCCCTGCCGTCCTCGGCCCGCGGGATGGGCGCCACCAGATTCTGCGCCAGCATCCGGTGGTCGTTCGCTCCGGCTTCGCCGAGGGCCCCTAGGAGACTTAGGCGATGGCCGACTTCGCCGCTCACCGCGCCCGGATGGTGGAGCGGCAGCTGCGGCGAGGGGCATCGAGGACGAGCGGGTGGGCGATGGGCGCGGTGCGCGAGGCGTTCGTGCCGCTGCGCTGGCGCCGCCGCGCCTACGCCGACTCGGCCCTGCCGATCGGTGAGGAACAGACGATCTCCCAGCCCTGGATCGTCGCCACGATCTGCCAGGCGCTGGAGCTGAGCGGCAGCGAGCGGGTGCTGGAGGTGGGAACCGGCTCGGGCTACTCCACCGCGGTGCTCTCGCGCTCGCCGCCGAGGTGGTCAGCGTCGAGCGCCACGCAGCCGCTGCGCGAGCGCCGCGACCGAGGTCCTCGACTCGCTCGGCATCGCCAACGTCGAGCTGGTCGTCGGCGACGGCAGCCTCGGCCTGCCCGGCGCAGCCGCCTTCGACGCGATCGCCGTCCACGCCGCCGCCCCATCGCCGCCGCCGGCGCTGGTCGCCCAGCTTGCCGACGGCGGCCGCATGGTCGTCCCGGTCGCCACCGACGGCGCGCGACGACATCCTCACCCTCCTGCGCCGCCGCGGCGAAGAGATCGAGAGCGAGTCGCTCGGCCCCTGCCGCTTCGTCCCGCTGATCGGCAGCGAGGCTTCCAGCTGGCGAAGCCTGAGCGAGGGTCTTCGTGAGAGGTCCGGTGGACTCGCCAAGCCTCCCGCTGTTCGCGCAGGTGAGTCCACCCGAACCTCCCGCAACCCCCGCTCAGCAGCTGATCGGGTTCGGGTCGCCCGGGTCTTTCTGCGCTTCGTCGTCGCCGGGGCCGCAGTCGATCACTTTGTCGTGCTGGCCGTCGACCGCGTCGAGGAAGTCGTCGCCGCCCTTGCCGATCAGGGTGTCGGCGCCGAGATGGCCGAGCAGGCTGTTGTCGCCGTTGTCGCCGATCAGGGTGTCGGGGCCGTCGGAGCCCTCGAGGCTCTCGTTGTCGCCGAGCACCTTGTCCGGGGTGGAGCAGCCGGGGGGTCCGCCGGTGCCGCCCAATTCGACCGTGAGGTTGTCCTTGGAGCGGGCGTAGGAGACGGTGTCTTCGCCGGCGCCGCCGTCGTAGGTGTTGCCCTGGCAGGTCGGCACCGCGTTGACCAGCAGGTCGTTGCCGGCGCCGCCCTTGAGGACGTCGGCGCCGGGGTCGGCGTAGAGGACGTCGCTGCCGCCGTTGCCTTCGAGCACGTCGTTGCCGTTGTCGGGGTTGTTGTAGTTCTCGCCCGCTTCGAGCACGTCGTCGCCGGCGCCGCCGACCAGCGTGTCGCTGCCGGCGCCGCCGTTGATCCGGACGTGGGCGCCGGCCGGGACGCTGGGGTCGACGACGATGTCGTCGGAGCCTTCGCCGCCGGTGACGGTGACCAGGCTCGCCGACCCGGTGCAGGTCACGAAGGTGGGATTGGCGGGCGGGTTGACGCAGCCGCCGCCGGCGTAGATCGGCACGCTGTCGGAGACGGTCCAGCCGCCGGGGCCGTCGGAGATGCGCATTTCGTCGGCGCTCGGGCTGCCCTGGACGACCAGGCTGGAGCCGGCGAGCCCCTCGTTGAGTGCCACGTAGGCGGCGCCGGGGGGCGGCGCGGGTTCGGGGCCGCAGGAGGTTTCGACGGCGAAGCCGGTGCAGGTGTCGCTGCCGGGGCCGCCGAGGGCTTCGCCACCGCCACCGCCGCTCTCGAGGGTGTCGTTGCCGATGCCGCCGTCGAGCTTGTTGGGTTCGCCGTCGCCGACGATCGTGTCGCCCTGGGGGGAGCCGACGACGTCCTCGAAGCCGCTCAGCTGGTCGTGGCCGTCGCCTTTGGCCGAATCGGTGGCGAGGTCGACCTGGATGCCGCCGCGGGTGGAGCTTTCGTAGGAGACGATGTCTTCGTCGCCGGGGCCGCCCGAGAGGGTGTCGGTGCCGGCGTCGCCGCGGACGATGTCGCCGTTGCCGGCGCCGCCGTCGGCGTTGTCGGTGCCGGAGCCGCCGATCACTTCGTCGCTGCCGCCGCCGCCTTCGAGCTCGCTGTCGTCGCCGGCGCCGCCTTCGATCAGGTCGTCGCCGGCGCCGCCTTCGATCTGGTCGTTGCCCTTGTCGCCGAGCAGTTTGTCTTCGCCGCCGTCGCCTTCGATCGTGTCGCTGCCCTGTTCGCCGTCCTCATAGTCGTTGCCGGCGCCGCCTTCGAGCTTGTCGGGTCCCTTGGCGCCGACCAGAGCGTCGTCGCCGGGGCCGCCGTGGAGGCTGTCGGCGCCCTTGGCACCGGACAGCTGGTCGTTGCCGGCGCCACCGTCGAGCATGTCGGAGCCGGTTTCGCCGAGCAGCGTGTCGTCGCCTTCTTCGCCGTAGAGGGAGTCGAAGCCACGCCCACCTTCGATCACGTCGTTGCCGGGGCCGCCGCAGATCGTGTCGTTGCCGTTGGGGCCGCCGCTGATGTGGTCGTTGCCACCGCCGCCGTAGATCACGTCGTTGCCCGCTTTGCCGACGATCACGTCGTTGCCGGGCGTGCCCATGATCGTCACCTTCTTGCCGCCGCAGGTCATCGCCGCGGCGTTGCCGGCGAGCGGCACCAGCAGCAGGCCGGCGGCGCAGACGAGCGCGGCGGCCAGCAGGCGGGGCAAGAGAATGAGCCGGGCGGCTGGAGGTTTGGCTGAGTTGCATTGCTCTTGCATCGGTTCCCCGGCGGCAGGACTCGAATCGGGATCGGACGAATGTCCAGCCGGGTTATCGGTACAAACGTCCGAACACCTGCTCCCGGCGAAGATCACGCGAGCGACTTTTGGAGCCGGCAGGACCGGTTCCGGGCAGCGGGGCCACGGCGGCCGGCGTCCTATACGCTCGCAGCGCAAATGCGAGGCGGCATCTATGTCCTGAACTTCTATTCGGCGGTCTTCATCGACCAGCTGAAGCGCGGTCGCAAGACCGCAACGATCCGTCTCGGCGACAAGAGCGGCAAGTACGAGCGCGGCCAGGTGGTCTGGATCACGGTCGGCTTCCGCCACAGCCCGCGCGAGAAGATCTTCACCGCGGTGATCGACGACGTCGAGGTGAAGCCGGTCGGCGACCTCTCCCGGCGCGACATCGAGCACGACAACCCGGAGTTCCGCCGGCTCGAGGACGAGACCAAGTTCCTCGAACAGATCTACAGCCGCACGATCGCCGACGACGACGTGGTCACGGTGATCCGCTTCTCGCAGATCGTCGAGCCGCCGCGGGCGCACCTCGGCAACGGCGAGACGCCCGCACCACAACTGAGGTCCCCGGCGGCGGCGCCCGGAGATGACCGAGTACGCCTTCCTCACCACCTGGCTGCTCGAGTCCCCGCGCCAGCCGGTCTGGGACGCGATCTACGACCAGGCGAGCTGGCCGCGCTGGTGGCGCGGGGTGGAGGAGTCCGAGGAGCTGGTGCCGGGCGACGAGAACGGCGTCGGCACCGTCTCCCGCCTGGTCTGGAAGAGCCTGCTGCCCTACCGGGTCGAGTTCGAGGTCACCTCGACCCGGGTCGAGCAGCCGAACCTGATGGAGGGACACGCGGTCGGCGAGCTCGAAGGCACCGGCCGCTGGCGCTTCTACGAGCAGGGCGGGGTCACCGCCGTCCTCTACGAGTGGAACGTCTCGACCACCAAGCCGTGGATGAACCGGCTGGCGCCGCTGCTGCGCCCCGCCTTCGAGTGGAACCACGACTGGGTGATGGCCCGCGGCGGCGAGGGAATTGCCGCGCTGCTCGGCTGCCGCCTGCTTGCGGCCGACTGAGCGACCTCGCTATCTTTACATCTGTTGGCACTCGCGCTACTAGAGTGCCAAATGCCGTCAGGAGCTGGAAATGGCTTCAGAGCGGCGTTTTCCCTGACTTTTCACCAGTAAACACTTACCGACAACGGAGGTTCACGGATGAAGCTGAAGCCCCTCGGGGACCGGCTGATCGTCAAGGCGATCGAGGAGGAGGCGACGACCGCTAGCGGCATCGTCCTCCCCGACACCGCCAAGGAGAAGCCGCAGAAGGGCAAGGTCGTCGCAGTCGGCGACGGCGCCATCAACGAGGACGGCACGCGCCGCCCGCTCGACGTCGCCGAGGGCGACGAGGTCCTCTACTCCAAATACGGAGGCACCGAGGTGACCGTCGAGGGCGACGAACTGCTCGTCCTTCGCGAGTCGGACGTGCTGGCCAAGCTCAGCTAGCCGTTCCCATCGGACTTAAGAACCAAGGAGGATTGAATTCATGGCTCATAAGGAGCTGAAGTACGCAGAGGAGGCGAGAGGGGCCCTGCAGGCCGGCGTCGATTCCGTCGCCAACGCCGTCAAGGTCACCCTCGGTCCCAAAGGCCGTTACGTCGTGCTCGACAAAAAGTTCGGCGCGCCGACGATCACCAACGACGGCGTCACCATCGCCCGCGAGGTCGAGGTCGAGGACGTCTTCGAGAACCAGGGCGCCCAGCTCGTCCGCGAGGTCGCCACGGCGACCAACGACGTCGCCGGAGACGGCACCACGACGGCGACCCTGCTGGCCCAGATCATCGTCCGCCAGGGGCTGAAGAACGTGGCCGCCGGCGCCAACCCGCTGGCCCTGCGCCGCGGCATCGAGAAGGCCGTCGACGCGGTCGTCGAGAACCTTCGCGAGAAGCAGTCCAAAGAGGTCGCGGGCAAGGACCAGATCGCCCGCGTGGCCGCCATCTCCGCCGGTGACGACGAGATCGGCAACGTGATTGCCGACGCGATCGAGAAAGTCGGCAAAGACGGCGTCGTCAACGTCGAGGAGGGCCAGACCTTCGGCATGGAGCTGGAGTTCACCGAGGGCATGCAGTTCGACAAGGGCTACATCTCGCCCTACATGGTCACCGATCAGGACCGTATGGAGGCCGTGCTCGAGGACCCCTACATCCTCATCGCCAACCAGAAAATCGGCTCCGTGCGGGACATCCTGCCGGTGCTGGAGCAGGTCATGCAGGGTGGCAAACCGTTGCTGATCGTGGCCGAGGACGTCGAGGGCGAGTGCCTGGCGACCCTGGTCGTGAACAAGCTGCGGGGCACCTTCACCGGTGTCGCCGTCAAAGCCCCCGGCTTCGGCGACCGCCGCAAGCGGATGCTCGAGGACATCGCGATCCTCACCGGCGGCGAGGTGATCACCGAGGAGATGGGTCTCAAACTCGAGAACACCCAGCTCGCTCAGCTCGGCAAGGCCCGCCGTGTCGTCGTCTCCAAGGACACGACCACGGTGATCGACGGCGCCGGCGCCGGCGATGACATCAAAGGCCGGATCAAGCAGATCAAACAGGAGATCGAGAACACCGACTCCGACTTCGATCGCGAGAAGCTCCAGGAGCGCCTCGCGAAGCTCGCCGGAGGTGTCGCCGTGGTCAAGGTAGGCGCCGCCACCGAGACCGAGATGAAGGAGAAAAAGCACCGCGTCGAGGACGCGCTGCAGGCGACCCGCGCCGCGCTCGAGGAGGGCGTCGTCCCGGGTGGCGGTGTGGCACTGCTGAACGCGCAGTCGTCGCTGGACCCGGACAAGCTCACCAAGGACGCCGACGAGATCACCGGCGCGCGGATCATCCACCGCTCGCTCGAGGAGCCGGTCCGTCAGATCGCCGAGAACTCCGGCCTGGAGGGCTCGGTCGTCGTCAACAAGGTCCGCGAGCTGAAAACCGGTGAAGGCCTCAACGCCGCCACCGGTGAGTACGGCGACCTGATCAAAGCCGGCGTCATCGACCCGACGATGGTCACCCGCTCGGCGCTGCAGAACGCCGCGTCGATCGCCAAGAACATCCTCGTGACGGAGGCGATCATCGCCGAGCCGCCAGAGGAAGGCGGCGCCGGTGGCGGCATGCCCGGCGGCATGCCTGACATGGGCGGCATGATGTAAGCACCCCCTCTCCGAGGGAGCTTCGAAAGGGCCCGGCTCGACGCCGGGCCCTTTCTTTTGCCACTTTCGTCCCAAACCACGCCCCCTAGGCGCGCCCGCCCAGGTCACCCTCCACCAATGCAGGCCGACGGGACGATCTCCGCTCACATAGACGGCAAATCGTCCCGTCGATCTGTGGAGCCGGATGAGGCCGCGATCTCGGCGCTGGCTGCCGCTCAGCACGGGGTTGTCTCACTTGAGCAGCTCAGTGAGCTTGGGCTCTCCGAATCAGCCGCTCAGCAGAGAGTTGCGAGCGCTCGACTTCATCGGGTGCATCAGGGCGTTTATGCGGTCGGACATTTGGGCCTGACCAGGGAGGGAAGGTTCATGGCCGCGGTGCTCGCATGTGGGCCCGGCGCGCTTCTCTCACACCGATCCGCTGCGGCGCTCAGGGGGATACGCGAGGATCGGCGGCAATTGATCGACGTCACCGCGCCGCGAAGACGCGGGCGTGCTCCTCGGCCATTCGATGCCCATCGAGACGGCTCCCTTCGTCGCACCGATCAAGCGATTGTCGACGGGATTCCCTGCACCGGCGTCCCCCGAACGCTGCTCGACCTCGCCGCCGTGATCCCCGTCTGGGAGTTGCGGAGAGCCGTCTCGGAGGCCGAAGTCCTGAGGCTTCTCGACCATCACGAGCTGCGCACCCTGCTCCGGCGAAGTCGCGGGCGCCGAGGGGTGGCGAGGCTGCGTCTGATTCTCGACGAGATTCATCCCGCAACCAAACGGACGCGCAGCGAGATGGAGCGGGTCTTCCTCCGTATGTGCGCCAGCGCCGATCTGCCGGAACCAGAGGTGAACGCCGTGCTGGAGGTGGAAGGACGACGATTCAAGCCGGACTTTCTATGGCGTCAGGCGAACCTCATCGTCGAAGCCGATAGCCGCCGCTTCCACGACACCGACAGCGCCTTTCAAAGCGACCGCAAGCGAGAGCAGCGCCTCCAGCTCGCCGGCTGGAGAGTCTCTCGCTGCACCTGGGAGCAGGTTGAGAATGAGCCCACCGCTCTCGCCGCGATCGTCCGCCGCCTCCTGGCCATCGAAAACCCACGCCGACGGGCCGATTTCTCCTGATATGGATGGGAAATCGGCCCGTCGGCAGCGTTGGAGGGCTACTTTTTCTTTTCCTTCGGCGGCAGCGGGCGGAAGGAGGCCGGCGTTGTATTCGGCCGTCGAGAGGAAGTTGGCGCGGCGGATCTTCAGCCGCAGGGTGTTGGTGGTGCGGGGATAGAGGTTGAGGTCGTACTGGTTGCCGACGCCGAAGCCGTCGTAGTAGACGAGCATCCGCACCCGCGGGTGCTTCACCGTCCAGGAGATCAGCTGTTTGACGAAGCGCGGTTCGTCTTCGCCCGAGACCGCCCACTCGGTGATCGCGACCGGCTTGTTCTTCCACTGCTTGCCCTGGTAGAAGCGTTCGAGGTCTTCCCAGACCGGATACTGCGAGTAGAAGTCGGTGCCGACCCAGTCGACCCAGCGGCTGCCCGGCCAGTAGTTGCCGGGGAAGTTGCCCTTGACCCGCGGCGAGCCGCCCGGCAGCGGGCTCCAGATGATGCTCACCGGCGCCGCCGGCAGGCTTTCGGGATTGGGCCCCTTGGTCCGGTTCAGCGGCGGCAGGCCGATTTCGGCCAGGGTCGCGTTGATCCCTTCCAGCGTCTGGCCGCCGCGGACGATCGCGACGATCCGCCGGAAGGCCTCTTTGTACCAGTAGGTGGTGTGTTCGCCGCCTTTCTGGCTGCCGTCGCAGTTGACCGCCGACCAGACGTTGAGGCAGCGGTTCGGCTCGCCCAGCGGCCGGATGTAGGCGGGCAGCCCGTGGACGGCGAAGAAGGTGTTGAGCTGCAGCAGGTAGTCGTCGCCGGCGCCCTCGGCGATCTGCTCGGGGGTGATGATCTCGGCCAGGGTCTGGTCGTCGGCGGTCGAGATGTGGAGGATCGGCCGCGTCCCGGTTTCGCGCCAGCGTTCGTAGGCTTCGTTGAGGCTGTTGCCCCAGGGGTGGAAGGTCTCCAGCAGCGCCGGGTGCTTGCCGGTCAGCGCCGCGAAGTCGTTGAATTCTTCGGTCGTGCCGCGATCGCTGACGCCGAGGAAGACGTCCGGCTTCGGCGGCGCCAGCGTCAGCGCCGCGGCCGGCGCGGCGCCCAGCGCCGCGACCACCAGCGGCCAGCGCGAAAACCCGCCTATGGACTCTCCAGTACATCGCTCATCCTTCGCGGCTCGACGCCGAGGGCCTGCGCGTCGGCCGGTCCGCGCTCGCTGACCATCGACACCTCCATCAACTCGGCCTCCTCCCAGGTTGCAAACACGGCCTCGCCGAAAACGGAGCGCAGCGCGATCAGGCTGGAGCGGATCAGCGGCAGCGGCACGTGGACCAGCGGCCGCGGCCGCCCGGCGATGCGGCTGACCAGATCGGACATCTGGTCGTAGCTGAGCGTCTCCGGCCCGGCCAGCTCGTAGCGCGGCCGCGCCTGCGCCGGCCAGCGCCGCGACCACGCAGCGGGCGACGTCCTGGGCCCAGATCGGCTGGAACGCCGCCCGCCCGTCGCCGGAGACCGGCAGCACCGGCAGGAAGGAGAAGCGCCGCAGCAGCGTGATCCAGGGGTCGCTGTGGTCGTAGACGATCGAGGGGGCGAAGACCGTCGTCTGCAGCGGCGAGGAGTCGACCGCCTGCTCGGCCAGCCACTTGGCCCGGAAGAACCGCGTCCGCTGGGCGGCGTAGGCGTCGAGGGCGCTGAAGAAGTGGAAGCGCTCGACGCCGCTGCGCTCGGCCGCCCGCAGCAGCCGCACCGTCGCCAGCCCGTTCAGCTCCTCGATCCGTTTCGGCGGCTGGTCGCGAATCGTCGCCGCCAGGTGGATCACCGTGTCGACCCCGCGCAGGGCCTGGCGCACCAGGTGGGGGTCGGACATCTCGCCGAGGTCGCCGAGCGCGATCTGGACGTCGACCCGCCGCTCGCCCAGCCGCCGCGGCTCGCGGACCAGGCAGCGCACGTCCTCGCCGCTCTCCAGCAGCAGCGGCAGCAGCCGCGACCCGATGCTTCCCGTTGCCCCCGTCAGCAGCAGCATGTGCCGCCGATGCTAGTGGCGATGCTTTTTCGGCTTCGGGCCGAGCTTCAGCGCGACGGTCGCCGGCGGTGCTCGCTCCCGGCGCCCGGGGTCGAGGACTTGACGACCAGCGCCGCCTGTCGGGCAGCGCAGTTCGTTCGTGCTCGGGTTCGTTCGCGCAGACTCGCAGCGGCATGATCCGCACGTTTCTGGCGACGCCGGTGATCCCGACCCGTTGTTGCCGGCGGCGCCGATCGATCCCGGCGGTGTGCACGCCGTGCCCGCCGGAGATCAGGTCGTCGTCGGTCGGGTCGTCGTCTTCGTCGGGGCTGTCGCGTCTGGCGCCGACGAAGTCGTAGCCGTGGACGTCGTCGACGTAGCCGTTGCCGTCGTCGTCGATCCCGTTGCCGGCGATCTCGCCCGGTTCGTCCAGGCGACCGGGCCGAGGTCCGGGCTGTCGAAGCGGTAGCCGCTGTCGATGTCGCGACGACCGTCGACGGGCGTGCCGACCGTGCGGTCCCAGGCGGCTGACGACGTCGATGTCGTCGCCCGGCGTCACTGCGCCGCTGAAGCCGTCGATCGCCGGGCCGAGTTCGCGCAGCCCCCACTGCTGCCCGAAGAGCGGATCGTTGGGGATCGACTCGAGCTGCGGTAGACTGTCCGTTCGGCGACCGCGACCGCCGGGCTCGGCTTCGAGCGGCTCACGCGCGCCGCGGCGTCTGCCCCGATTCGACTTCGACCAGCTGGAATTCGCGGTTGCCGAGGTCGGCGGTAGAAGTCGACTTCCGCATTCGCGCGCGCCGCGACTTGTTCGCGTGATCGGCGCCGCCTGCCCACTGCACGATCACCCGGCGGGGGCGAGGCCGGCGGCTCGCGCGCGCGTCGGTCGCCGAGGCGCGAGCCGCCGCGCCGGCGGAGGCCGCCGCCGAGCAGCAGCAGGGCGAGCGCGAGGGCGCGACGCCGGGACACGCGCGCAACCTAGAGCCGGCCGCGCGCCGACAATCCCGCTCTAGGCGGTGCCCGCTCGTCCGGACAATCCCTAGAATGAGCGCTCGCTTTTGGCGGGGGCTCCTGGCCCTGTCGGCACCGAAAACGACTTAGGAGACGCCTCCGAATGACCTACGTCATCGCCGAGCCATGCATCGGCACCAAGGACAACTCGTGTGTCGAGGTTTGCCCGGTCGACTGCATCCACCCGACGCCGGACGAGCCCGACTACGACTCGGTCGAGATGCTCTACATCGACCCGGACGAGTGCATCGACTGCGATGCCTGCGTCGAGGCCTGCCCGGTCGACGCCTGCTTCGCCGAGGATCAGCTGCCGGCCGAGTGGGCCAAATACGCCGAGATCAACGCGAGCTACTACAAGAGCAAAGCTGCTTAGTCGGGTGTCTCCCGGTAGGGGTTTCGTTTAACCGGGACGCGCCCTTCCTCAAGTCGGGCCGGGAGCGGGTTCGATTACGGCTGCGGGCGCCCGTGAGACTTCCCAATCGCACCTCGATCTTCACGTGCAGCATCAGGCGGGTGCCTGGGCTTGAGCTCGATCTGCGCGGTCGCTCCTCGCCGCGCGGCGATTCCCTCTGCTCCCACGGCGGCCGCTGTCACCTGCGACGGCAGGCAGGCGACGATCGTCTCCGACGCGCCGAAAATCGTCGGCACCAAGGCCCCTGACGTGATCGTCGCCGGTCCTGGCGACAACACGATCTACGGCATGGACGGCGACGACGTGATCTGCGCCGGCGAAGGCAACGACAAGATCTACGGCGGTCGCGGCGACGACACCGTCTTCGGCGAAGGCGGCAACGACCTGATCGCCGGCGAACGCGGCTCCGACCATCTCGACGGCGGCGGCGGCGAAGACCGGGTCCTCGGTGAAACCGGGGACGACACGCTGACCGGTGGCCCCGGCGACCACGACTGGGTGGAAGGCGGCGCCGGCGACGACTCGGTCTCTGGCGGCGACGGCGATTTCGACGTCGTCATCGGCGGCCCCGGCAACGACCAGATCGACGGCGGCCCCGGCGCCCACGACATCGCCTCCTACGCGGGCACCGGTGGGCGCGCTGACGATCGACCTGGAAACGGGCGCCGTCAGCGGTGCCGAGAACGAGCACCTGAGCGGGATCGAGGACGCGATCGGCGGCTCGGGCGACGACACCTTGATCGGCGCGGCCGCGACGCCCAACCGGCTCGATGGCGGCCCCGGCAACGACCGCATCGTCGGCGCCGGGCCCGAAGACGAAGCCTTCGGCGGTCCCGGCAGCGACGATTGCTCCGCCGTCGCCGCGGAAACCTCCTGCGGTCCGATGCAGGGCGCGGCCGGGACGGCGGTCGAGCTCTACCAGAGCATCGACGGATCGACCAGCCTGATCGTCACCGGCAACGAAGGGGCCGATCGCGTCACCATCGACCTCTCCGGCGGCGCCTACGTGGTCCAGGGCGAACCGGGCGGCAACCCGGTCCTGCTCGGCGACCCGGGCTCGAGCGCCTGCGAGCGCGAACCGGCGGCGAACTCGGTTTCCTGTCACGGCGCCGTTTCCTCGATCCTCGCTTCGCTCGGCGGCGGAGACGACTCGCTCACGGTCGGCGAAAGCGTGCCGGCGGAAGTCGCGTCGATCGTCGAAGGCGGAGCCGGCAGCGACACCCTGCGCGGAGGCCGGGGCAACGACACGCTCTACGCCGGCGACGACCACGTCCCGGACACGCTCGAAGGCGGCGCCGGCGACGACGTCCTCTACGGCGTCGACATCTTTCACCCCCAGCGGGACAGCGGCGCGGCGCGGATGCTCGGCGGCCCCGGCGACGACCTGCTGATCGGCGGCCAGCCCTGCGACGGGGACCTCTTCGACGGCGGCCCCGGCGAAGACGACAGCGCCTCCTTCGCCCGCGTGCGTAACAGCGGCGTCTTCGTCGAAGCGACGATCGGCGGCCCCGTGCTCGACCCCGACGTCTCCAACTGCACTCCCGGCCGGATCGAAGACAGCATCGAGAAGATCGAGGGCTCGCCGGGGCCCGACGTCCTGACCGGCGACGCCGGACCGAACACCCTGCTCGGTCGCGGCGGCGACGATCGACTCGACGGTGCCGGGGGCTCCGACGTCTGCGTCGGCGGCGCCGGCAACGACGCCGCCGTCGATTGCGAGACCGTCGCCTCGGTCCCGTGAGAAGGGCCGCCCGCGGGCGGCCCTTCCGGGTCCCGGCCTCAGGCGATCCTCAATAGCCTTCCGGGTGGCGGGCTACGAAGCGGCCGCCGGCGGCCGCGGCGGTGTCTTCGTGCCAGCGGGGGCCGGTGCCGCTGGTGTTGCCGGCGGTGTCCCAGCGCAGGCCGGCGATCACCGCGTAGGCGTGGGCGGCGTTGGCGTAGACGGTGATCCAGCGGCCGGCGCCGGGCAGCCCCCAGTGCTCCATCGGGCCGGAGGGCAGCGGGGTGGTGAGCAGTTCGCCGCCGTGCAGCGCGAAGCTGACCGCCCCGGAGCAGTCGTAGCCGCGGTCCCACCAGCGGCCGTGGCCGCCGCCCCAGATGTAGGGCTTGGAGCGGATCTGGTTCGCCGCGGCGATCACCTTGCGCACCGCCGTCGGCGCGTCGGCCGGGGCGATGGCGCGACCGCGGACGATGATCGCCCGCCCGGCCGGAGCCGTCGGTTCCGTGGTCGGTTCGGTCGGTTCCGGTTCCGGTTCTCGGATGGAGAGGCCGCCGGGGGCGTTGGCGGCCCAGGCGCGCGCTCCCGGCATCGCGGCGATCGACGCCAGGGCGACCAGGGCGAGGGCGGTGCTGATGGCGGCATAGAAAGCCGCCCGCCGGACGATCGACATCGGTACCTCCTTCGTCGGCCGACGGGGTTAGCTGACGGGCTGGCGCTGAAGGAGCTGCGCTCCCACCCTGAGGTGGATTCGCCCCGAAAACATGGTTCCCCCGCTCCCCGGCTGTTGGCGGGGGATTAGGCGTTTATTTGCAATCGCTAATAAACAACGCTACCCGGACGGCAAGGTTGCGGCGCGAAGCGCGGGTCTACTGAACGACGGGCAGCGGAATGCCGCTGACCGGCGGCGCTTCGGCGGCGCTCGGCGTCGCCTGCAGGACCGGCAGCTCCTGCGGCGTCGAGGCGACGATGCCGCGGGCCGCCTGGCGAATCGCCTGCGAGGCGGGGGAGTCGGGCTCGGCGGTGACCAGCGGGGTGCCGTTGTCGGCGTGCTCGCGCAGCGGCTCCGAGAGCGGCACCTTGCCCAGCAGCGGCACGTCGAGCTCGTCGGCCAGCAACTGCCCGCCGCCCTCGCCGAAGATCGTGAAGCGCTCGCCGTCGGGGGTGGTGAAGCCGGACATGTTCTCGATCACGCCGAGGATCTCGAGGTCGAATTTGGCCGCCATTTCGGCGCCGCGGCGGGCCACCGACTGGGCCGCCGGCTGCGGCGTCGTGACGACGACGAACTTCGCCTGCGGCAGCAGCTGGGCGAGCGTCATCGAGACGTCGCCGGTCCCCGGCGGCAGGTCGAGAAGCAGGTACTCGAGCTCATCCCAGGCGACGTCCTCGAGGAACTGCTGGATCGCCTTGTGGAGCATCGGCCCGCGCCAGACGACCGCCGCGTTCTCCTCGACGAAGAAGCCGATCGACATCACCTTCACCCCGCTCGGGGAGTCGAGCGGCAGGATCTTGCGCTCGCCGTTGACTTCCGGTTTGGCGTTGACGCCGAGCATGCGCGGGATCGAGTAGCCGTAGACGTCGCAGTCGAGGGCGCCGGAGGGGTGGCCTTCGGCGGTCAGCGCCGCGGCCAGGTTGGCGGTCATCGTCGACTTGCCGACGCCGCCCTTGCCGGAGGAGACGCAGATCACGTTCTTGACCTTGGCCAGCGCGCCCTGCGGCAGCTTGCTGCGGCCGAGGGATTTCTGCAGGTCGCTTTTCTCCTCGTCGGAGAGGACGTCGAAGCCGACGCCGACGCCGGTCACGCCGTCGAGCTCCATCACCTGTTTGGCGACCGACTGTTCGAAGTGGGAGCGGATCGGGCAGCCGGCGGTGGTCAGCGAGACGACGACGTCGACCCGGCCGCTCTCCTGCACGTCGATCGAGCGGACCATGCCCAGCTCGACGATGTTCTTGCGCAGCTCGGGGTCGATGACCGCGCGCAGCTGCTCGGTGATCTGATCCTTGGTCGGAAGTGCCATCGTGGGCATTCTCGCAAAGCGGTGAGGGCGGCACCCTCCCCCGCCGGGGGAGAGTCTTCGCCGCCGTCTCCTTGACCCCGAACGCAGGCGAACGGAGGGAGGGCGGATGTCGGGGACGCGAGGTGGAATCGGCCGGATCATTGCGATGGGGATCGCGCTGGCGCTGGCGCTGCTGCTGCTCGTCGTCGCTGAGGCGCGGGCGGGGAAGTACGCGGTCGCCCAGTGCGGCTGGTACGTCGGCGCCGACGCCGACTGGGCCGACACCACCGGCGGCGCCAAGTTCCGGCCCGATGGCTACTGCGTGCCGGCCCCGCCCGCGGACCCCTTCGACGGCTCCCACCTGAAGAGCTTCACCCGCGACGGCCAGGGCACCGTCTCCGGAACCAGGTTCGCCCGCTGGCGCTGGACGGCTCCGGCCGGGACCGGGATCACCCAGGTCAGCGGCACCTGGTGGCACGCCCTCCACGACGGGCTCGAGCAGCGGATCGGGGTCGGCACCGCCGCCGGTGGCTTCGAACCGTTCCTCGCCGCCGCGACCACCGACGCCACCCCGCGCACCTTCGTCGCCGGCTTCCCGACGCCGATGCCGGCGCTCGAGGATCGGCTGCTCTGCGCGCGGGCGGAAAGCAAGTGGTGCTCGCTCGAAGCCGGCTCCTGGTCCGGCGCTGCGGGCGCTGACGATCACGCTCGAGGACGATTCGCCGCCGGTCGCCGGGCATCGGCGGCCAGCTGATCGACTCCGGGCTGGCGGCGGGGCGCCGAGCGCCTACTCGTTCTGGGGCGGCGAGATCGGCAGCGGCATCCGCTACGGCGAAACGAGCATCGACGGCGCCCGCGTCAACCTGACCGAGTACCCCTG
Organism: uncultured Solirubrobacterales bacterium; assembly: GCA_963739875.1. Lineage (GTDB taxonomy): Bacteria > Actinomycetota > Thermoleophilia > Solirubrobacterales > 70-9 > VAYN01. The sequence continues at coordinate 62,792 of CAVUCD010000004.1, read as the reverse complement.
CGCGATCGCGCTGATCGGCGGCGAGTGGCGCGGCGACGCGGATGCAGCCCTGCCCGGTCGGCCCGTCGGGCACCGGCGCGGTCGACACCACCCGCTTCAGCGACGGGCTCCACACGCGATCCGCCACTGCGTCACCGACTTCGCCGGCAACGTCGGCTGCACGCGCCGACATCGGGATCGCGATCGACAACAACCCGCCCGGCCCATCCCCGCTCGCCGGCGCTCGCCGGCGGCGAGGGCTGGCGCCGGATCGACGACTTCGACCTCTCCTGGGCGAATCCCGACCAGGGCCGGCCAGCCCGATCGCCGGCGCCGCCTGGCGCCTGACTCGGCCCCGGCGGCTACGACACCGGCGTCCAGTTCGCCGCGGGCCGCGATCGCGGCTCGCTCAACGATCTCAAGGTGCCGGCCGCCGGCGCCTACTCGCTGCAGCTCTGGCTGCGCGACGAAGCGGGCAACGAGGCGCCCGCCTCGGCGCGTGACGATGCCGCTGCGCTTCGACGACGTCGCCCCGACGGTCGCCTTCGCCGCCGGCGACCCGGGGCATCCGGCCACAGCTGCAGCGCCGACGTCAGCGACCCGCTCTCCGGGCCGGCCTCGGGGGCGATCTCCTACCGCCGCGCCGACTCCCAGCCTGGATCGAGCTGCCGACCAAGCTCGTCGCGGGCGAGCGCGCCCAGCGTCGCCCAGCTCGTCGCGCCGATGCCGGACCTGGCGCCCGGCACCTACCTCTTCCGCGCCGACGCCGCCGACGCCGCCGGCAACAGCGCCTCCAGCACCCTCCGCGCCGACGGCACCGCAGATGGCGATCCGCAAGCTGGCACCGCCGCGGGTGCTGAAGGCGAAGACCCGCCTCTTCGCCCGCCTGCGCGGCGGCCATGGTCGCGGCGACGCGCTGACGGTCCCGTTCGCGGCGCCGGCGTCGATCAGCGGCCGCCTCACCCGCGCCGACGGCGCCGGCATCGCCGGTCGCGAGCTGCGGGTCGTCGCCCGGCCCTCGCCGGGGCGCCCTGGCGCCGACCTCGACGCTGTCGGCGCATGACCGGCGACCGCGGCGGCTTCGAGCTGCGCCTGGCGCCGGGGCCCTCGCGGCGGGTCGCCGTCACCTTCGCCGGCGACGACGGCCTCGAGGCGGCGAGCCGCCCCTCGCTCGATCTGCGGGTCCGCTCCGGCGATCTCGCTGCACGCGGCCCCGCTGGAGCTGAAGAACGGCGAGGCGCTGCAGCTGAGCGGCCAGGTCGCCAGCCGCGGCGCTCCGCTGCCGCGGCGCGGCAAGCTGGTGGCGATCCAGTACCTGGAGGCGGAGACGCACCGCTGGCGCCCGGTGCTCGTCACCCGCACCGACCACGACGGCCGCTTCCACGCCCACTACCGCTTCCGCTACGTCGACTCCGCCGCCTCGATCCGGCTCCGGGCCACGGCGCTGGCGGAGGAGCGTTGGCCCTACGCCCCCGGTTCCTCCCGTTCGGTGACGGTCGATGTCAGCGGTCGGTAGGGTTCTCGGCGATGTCGAAAGCAACCCTTCACACCAACGCCGGGGCGATCGTGGTCGAGTTCCACGACGACGACGCGCCGAAGACGGTCGAGAACTTCCGCAAGCTCGCCGCCGACGGCTTCTACGACGAACTGGTCTTCCACCGGATCATTCCCGACTTCATGATCCAGGGCGGCTGCCCGCAGGGGACCGGGACCGGCGGTCCCGGCTACACCTTCGAGGACGAGTTCAACGACCACAAGGTCGTGCGCGGAGCGCTGGCGATGGCAAACGCCGGGCCCAATACCAACGGCTCGCAATTCTTCATCGTCACCACCGGCGCCGCACCCTGGCTCGACGGCAAGCACACCGTCTTCGGCGACGTAATCGAAGGCATGGACGTCGTCGACGCGATCGAGTCGACTCCGACCGACGGCTCCGACAAGCCGGTCGAGCCGCAGACGATCGAACGCGTCGAGCTCTCCGACTAGGCGTCCTGGCGGTGGGCCGGGGGGTCGGATGCCCCTCCTCACTCGCAACTCGTCGCTGGGGAGGATGCGGCTGGCGCCATGGACGCGCTCCCCTCCTCCCGCGCAAAACGTTCGGAGGGGCATCCGACCCCCCGGCCCCAACTCCCAGCGCGCTCGTCGGGAAGCTCCCGTTCCCTGCAGGCTTCACGGCGATTACGTCCGAGGCCGGCTCGCGGTTTCGGCGCGTTTGGCGGCCTGGCGGCGGCGCAGCGCGTCGCCTGGGCGCCAGAGGCTGACCAGCCCGGCGACCAGGGTGACGAGGAAGATCTGGCCGATCATCATCTCCAGCCCGGAGATCATCCGGCCCGGCTGACCGCCCGGCACCAGGTCGCCGAAGCCGGTGGTGGTCAGCGTCGTGTAGCTGAAGAAGAGGAAGTCGCTGCCGCCCGGGTGTGCCACGCCTTCGAAGAACGGGCCGCCCTGGATCCGGTCGATCGTCCCGTAGGCGAAGGTGAAGAGGATGCCGAGCACGGTGTAGACGCTGATCGCGCCGAGGATCGTCCGCGAGCCGACCTCGGCCGTGGTCACGACCCGCTGCAGCACCGCCCCCATCGCCACCGCCAGCAGCGAGATCTGGATCAGCGAGGCGAAGTTGAGCCAGATGCGTCCGCCGCTGGCCGCCGCGATCGCCGCCAGCAGGATCGTCAGCCCCGAGAGCCAGATCGCCACGTGCACCAGGCGGGGCCTGGCGTGCGAGCTGGTCAGGGCGATCACCGAGGTGGCGCTGGTCGCGCAGGTGAGGATCACCGCCTCCCAGCCGTGGTTGTCCAGCAGCGAGGCGAGCACGTAGGTCGTCAGGACGAGGATGAAGACGAGGCCGAAGGCGTCCCTGACCCTCTCGGCACGTTGCAGCCAGCGCTGGCGCCGGCGGGCGCGCATGGCGGCCGTATCCATGCGGGGTCGTTCGGGCGCGAAGCGGCCGTTTCCTGCCTCCGCGCGCGCGCGAGCGGAGGGGGTGGGATTCGAACCCACGAGACGCCCTTAAGACGCCCAACGGCTTTCAAGGCCGCCGCATTCAACCGCTCTGCCACCCCTCCGGGGTGCGAGCTCGGCGAATGCTAAAGGGCGCGCGTCCCGCTCAGGTTCGCTTGTACTGATTGGATTGAGGCATGCGCCGGCTGCTCTTTCTCGCCTCGGCGATGATCTTCTTCGACGTCGCCTTCTTCGCCGCGATCGCGCCGCTGCTGCCGAGCTATGTCGACGACCTCGGGCTGAGCAAGGCGCAGGCGGGGATTCTCTCCGCGTCCTATGCCGCCGGGACCCTGATCGCCTCGCTGCCGGCCGGCTTCGTCGCCAGCCGGGTCGGTCCGCGGCGCACGGTGATCGCCGGCCTGCTGTTGCTTGGCGCCTCCAGCCTCGCCTTCGGCCTGGTCGATCAGATCACCCTGCTGGACACGGCCCGCTTCATCCAGGGCATCGCCGGAGCGCTGATCTGGTCCGGCGCCCTGACCTGGCTGATCACCTCCGCCCCGGAGGAGAAACGCGGCTCGGTGATCGGCACGGCGCTCGGCACCGCGGTGGCGGGGGCCCTGCTCGGCCCGGCTCTGGGAGCGGTGGCGGCGACGGTCGGCACCGGCCCGGTCTTCGGCTCCGTCCTGGTCGTCGCCCTCGCTCTCGCCTACGCGGCGTCGCGGCTGCCGGAGTCCGGAGCGCCGCAGCGGCAGTCGCTGCGCGAGGTCAGGGAGACGATGCTGAGCCGGCCGGTCCGCGACGCCGCGATCTTCGTCGCGGTGCCCTCGGTGATGTTCGGCGCGATCGAGGTGCTGGTGCCGCTGCGGATCGACGCCCTCGGCGGCGGCCACGGCGTGATCGCCGCCGGCTTCATCGCCGGCGCCGGGCTGGAGGCGGTGCTGGCGCCGATCGCCGGTCGCTACTCCGACCGCGTCGGGCGGCGGAACCCCTACGTGCTCGGCCTCTCGATCTGCGCCCTGGCGATGGTCGCGATCGCCCTGGCGCAGGCACTCGGGTCCGTCCTCGCGGCCCTGATCGTGACCTCGCTCGGCGCCGGCCTCTGCTTCGCGCCGGCGCTGACCCTGATCTCCGACGTCGCCGAGTCCAGCGGCCTGCACCAGGGATTCGCCGCCGGCCTTTCGAACATGGCCTGGGCCTCCGGCCAGGTGGTCGGCGGCATCGGCGGCGGTGTCGTCGCCAGCCTGACCGGAAACGCCCTGCCGGCGATCGCGATCGCGGCGCTGCTCCTGCTCACCGTCCTCTACGCCTTCCGGACGATGGAGCCGGAGGCGGCGCCGGTCCCGCGGCCGGCCGAAGGCTAGGCGCGGCCGGTGGCGGCTCGAGGCGCGGCGGGCGCGGGTGGGTCAACTGGGCCGGCGACCAGTCGTGCACGCCGCTGGAGATCGCCCGCCCGGCGAGCCGGGACGAGCTGGCCGAGGCGATCGGCGCCGCCGCGGCGGCGGGGCGGAAGGTCAGCGTTGCCGGCTCCGGCCACTCCTTCACCGAAGCGGCGATGACCGAGGGGACGATGGTTCGGATCGAGGCGCTGAGGGGCGTCCTCGACGCCGATCCGGGCTCGGGGCTGGTCAGGGTCGGCGCCGGGACCGTGCTCGCCGACCTCAACCAGGAGCTGGCGGCGCTGGGGCTGGCGATGGAGAACCTCGGCGACATCGACCGCCAGACGCTGGCCGGGGCGATCTCGACCGGGACCCACGGCACCGGCGCCCGCCTGCGCAACATCTCCGCCCAGGTCGAGGGGCTGGAGCTGGTGCTCGCCGACGGCAGCGTCCGCCACCTCACGGCCGCCACCGATCCGGAGCTGCTCCGTGCCGCGCGGGTCGGGGTCGGGGCCCTGGGGGCGATCGTGGCGGTGACGATGCGCTGCGTGCCGGCCTTCACGCTCGCTCGAGTCGACAGCCCGCGGTCGCGGGACGAGGTCCTCGACTCCTTCCAGCAGCTCGCCGACGCCAACGACCACTTCGAGCTCTTCACCTTCCCCTACGCCGACAACGCCCTGGTCCTGGAGCGCAACCGCAGCGGCGAGCCGCCGCGCCCGCGCGGTCGCGCCGCCTCCTATCTCAACGACGTCGTGCTCGAGAACTGGGGGCTCGGCGCTCTCTCCGCCACCGGCAAGGCATTCCCGGGGTCGATCCCGGCGCTGTCGCGGCTCGCCGGCCGGCTCGCCTCCGGCAGCCGCACGCTCGACCGCAGCGACCGCGTCTTCGCCAACGACCGCCGCGTCCGCTTCACCGAGATGGAGTACGGCGTCCCCCGCGAGCACGGCCCCGAGGCGGCGCGGCGGGTGATCGAGTGGGTGCGGCGGAACCGCTACCCGGTCTTCTTCCCGATCGAGATGCGGGTCGCCGCCGGCGACGACGCTTCGCTCAGCCCCTCGCACGAGCGCGACACCGCCTACATCGCCGTGCACCAGTACCGGGGGATGGAATGGCGCCCCTACTTCGAAGCCGTCGAGGAGATCATGGACTCCTACGGCGGCCGCCCCCACTGGGGCAAGCGCCACTTCCAGACCGCCGCGACCCTGGCGCCCCGCTACCCGGCCTGGTCGGAGTTCCAGCGCGCCCGCGACGAGCTCGACCCGGGTCGCGTCTTCACCAACGACTACGCCGAGCGGGTCCTGGGCCCCTGAGCTACAGGAAGGCTCTTCCCTCGCCGCGATAGGTGGGGACGATGTCGACGATCTCCTCGCCCTGGACCAGGTGGAGGACGTCGAAGCGCTCGCAGAGCTCGCCGGCCTTGGCGTGGCGGAGGTAGGCGCGGTCGCCGATCGCCAGCTCGGCGGCGGCGTCGCCGAGCAGCGGCGTCTGGACCTCGCCGGCACCCTCCTCGGGGTCGAGCCGGAGGCCGGGGGGAAGCCAGGGGGCGGGGAGGCGCGACGCGTCGCCGCTGCCGGAAGCGAGGTAGCCGCCGCCGAGCGCGGTCGCGACCCCGGCCGAGGGCTTGCGGACGATCGGCAGCGCGAATCCCGCGGCGGGGGTGAGGCTGAAGCGGCTGTAGTGGTCGAAGAGCGCCGGGGCGTAGAAGCCGGAGCCGGCGGTCACCTCGGTCACCGCGGCCTCGGCGGCGGTCAGCTCGAGGCTGCCGGTGCCGCCGCCGTTGACGATCTCGAGCTCGACGAACTCGCCCAGCGCGGCGACGATCGCGCCGCGCCGCCCCGCGAGCTCGGCGGCCGAGCGGCGCTGCATGAAGCGGATCGCGGCGCCGCGCAGGCGTCGCCCCGGCGGGCGATCGGCGACGCCGGCGATCTGACCCTCGTAGGCCATCAGCGCGTCGAGTTCGATTTTCGGGCGGCGCTCGATCTCCCGCGCCAGCGCCACCGCCTGCTCCGGCGGTGTGAATCGGCGAGCGCTTGGGGCCGACCTTGATCCGGCCGCCAAGGGCCCACCAGCCCGCGTCGACGTCGATGCAGACCCGGACCGGCGCGGCGCCGGCGCCGAGCACCGACTCGATCGCGTCCAGGTGCTCGACGCAGTCGACCGTCACCAGCGGCGCCCCGGCCGGGTTGGCGACGGAGCGCAGCGCCAGCTCGCCGAGAGCGTCGGTGTCGGCGGTCGGGTAGGCGAGCAGCAGGTTCTCGAATCCCTGCTCGGCCAGCCAGAGGGTCTCCGGCAGCGTGTAGGTCATCAGCCCGGCGAAGCCCTGGTCGTGGCGCAGGATCGCCTCCAGCAGCGCCCGGCAGCGGATCGACTTGGTGGCGACGCGGATCGGCTTGCCACCGGCGCGCTCGAGCATCGCTTCGGCATTCGCCCACATCGCGTCGAGGTCGACGAAGGCGAACGGCGCCTCGACCTCGGCAAAGATCCGCTCGTAGCGGTCATGCGACTGACTGGGCGGAGCGGACACCCGCATCAGCCTATCCCCGCCATTCCCGGTTAATTCCTACAATCGGGGCCGCGGTGCCCGGAGAGGTGGCCGAGTGGCTGAAGGCACTCGCCTGCTAAGCGAGTAGGGGGCGCAAGCTCTCTCGAGGGTTCGAATCCCTCCCTCTCCGTTCACAGCACCTTTACGAGGCCCGCTCCGGCTTGTCTCTACAGTCACCCTCGTGAACGCGAATCCGATCGCAAATGGCGCCGCTCATCTCGGCCGCCGGACCAAGATCGTCGCCACCGTCGGCCCGGCGAGTTGGTCGTCGGGCGTGCTCGAGCAGATGATCGCCGCGGGCACCGACGTCTTCCGCCTCAACTTCTCCCACGCCGGCCCCGAGCGCCAGGCGGGGACGATCGACGACATCCGCGCCGCCGCCCAGGTGGTCGGCCGCGAGGTCGCGATCCTCGGTGACCTGCCGGGGCCGAAGCTGCGCATCGGCGAGCTCCGTGACGACTACGCCGAGCTCGAGACCGGGATGCACGTGACCCTGACCCCGAGCGAGATCGAGGGGGACAGGGAGCGGATCCCGGTCTCCTGGCCAGGGGTGACCGACCTGCGCGAGGACCAGCTCGTCTACCTCGCCGACGGCGCGATCCGGCTGCGGGTCCGCGACCCCGAGTCCGATGGCGTCGACTGCGAGGTCGAGGTCGGCGGGACGCTCTCCTCGCACAAGGGGATGAACATCCCGGGCGGCGCCGCGCTGCCGGCCGCCACCGACGGCGACCTCGGCTGGGTCGAGTTCGCCGCCAAGCACGACATCGACCTGCTGGCCGTCTCCTTCGTCTCCACCGCCGAGGACCTGGTGCCGGTCAAGGAGCGGCTCGCCTCGCTCGGTTCGAGCATCCCGGTGATCGCCAAGATCGAGCGCCAGCAGGCGGCCGAGAACGTCGAGGAGATCGTCGAAGCGGTGACCGGCGGGATCATGGTCGCCCGCGGCGACCTCGGCATCGAAGTCCCGCTGGCCGAGGTGCCGGTGCTGCAGAAGCGCCTGATCCGCGCCGCCGGGCGCCACTCCCAGCCGGCGATCACCGCGACCCAGATGCTGGCCTCGATGGTCACGGCTCGCCGCCCGACCCGGGCCGAGGTGACCGACGTCGCCAACGCGATCTACGACGGCACCGACGCGATCATGCTCTCCGAGGAGACCGCGGTCGGCGAGAACCCGGTCGAGGCGGTGCGGGTGATGGATCGGATCGCCCGCGCCACCGAGCCCGACCTCCCTTATGGCGACTGGCTGTTCTCGCGCACCGACCAGGCGACCCAGGACGTCGCCGACTCGGTCGCCCAGAGCGCCGTCGGCTCCGTATATAGGCTCGGCCTGAAGGCGATCGCGGTGCCGACCGAGAGCGGCCGCACCGCCCGCCTGATCTCCGCCCACCGTCCCAACGTGCCGGTGCTGGCGGTCTCGCCGAAGATCGAGACGGTGCGCCGCCTCAGCCTGCTGTTCGGGGTGACCGCGGTCGAGGCCGAGCACGAGCAGGACGTGCGGGCGCTGCTGGCCAGCTGCGCCGAGCTCGCCGCCCACCACGGGATCGCCGAGCCCGGCGACCTGATCGCGATCACCGCGACCCTTCCCGAGCAGGAACTGGGCACGAACCTGTTCGAGGTCCACCGCGTGCCCGCCGCCGGAGAAGGCGCAGCCCTGGCGCCGCCGCTCAGCGGCGTTTCGCGCACTGGGCCTTGAGCAGCGGGGCGAGGTCGTGGGCCAGGCCGTTCTGTCCCCGCATCCGCACGAGCGCGCGATGGGGCGCCGCGCAGATGATCATGCTGTTGACGAGGAGGCCGCGGCGACCACCGCGCATCCTCAGCACGAACCGCGACACTGGGGCATCGGGGACGGTCGAGAAGGTGGTCCGGATCCCTCCTCTGACCGAGTCGATTCGGCCCTCGAGCTCGACGTCGATCTGGCCGCGTAGGGCGGCCACCAGGTCGGGCAGCGGGTGGGAGGAGGAGCGCAGGTAGACCGGGCCTTCGAGCGGCTCGTCGAGCAGCGGCGTGATCGCCCTGGCGTGGCCATACACCGAGGCCGCCGGGCATTCGTCGGCGGCGAATTGGACCCTGGTGCAGATGGTTCCGATGTGCGCCTGGTCGAGGAACTCCGAATGCGGTAGCGCGACGGAGACCCGGCCGATGTTGGCCTGGCCTCCGGCCTGGCTGACGGTGGCGGTGAGCGCCGGGTTGTCGTTGCGCTTGGTTCCGCCGCTCAACCTCAGGCGCAGCTTCGGCTTGAACGCCAGGCCGCGGCAGGCGCCGACCTGGAAGGGATTGGAGACGAGCGCCGCGGCGCCGGCGCCGCGGACCTCGCCGTCGAGGGACATCCGCGCGCAGCTGGTCGGATTGACGGTGAAGTCGGGTCGATCGATGTTGACCCTGATCTGCCTGAGGTCGAGCGGAATCCCTTCGAGAATCTGGGGGAGCGGGTCGCTGACGACGTGGATCTGAGCGGTCACCGGGTCGACGTGGAGAGCGGCCCGCACCGTGACGACCCCGAGGTCGAACGGCCCCGCGACAGCGGGGGTGACGATCGCCAGGCCGAGCGCCGCGCCCTTGTAAGGACCGGTGAGATAGGCGGCGCCGGGCACGAAAAGCGGGTTGGGGCCGGCGCCCGCGCCGATACTGACGGCGCCGACCCGGCTCCCGGCCGGACAGGAGGGGCTCGCCTGCTCGAGGGCGCCGTTTCCAGGGGAGGTGAGGCTCTCGGCGCGCTCGATCGCCGCCTCGGGGCAGTAGGGGACGCCCGCCAGCTTGCCGCTCAAGAGGAACGGCCTCGGCGTCAAGCCGGAACCGGCGCCCCAGTCTCCGTCAATCCCCCCGAGCCACCGTTCGGAATCGTGGCTTGGGTCGGCCGGAACCCCCCAGAAGGTGAGGCTCGAGGCGCGCAGCCCGTAGGGCTGGCCGTTGATGTCGGAGGTCTCGACCGTGAGCCCGTAGTCGCCATCGCTGCGCAGGCGCGGGTTGAGGACGATGCCGGCGATGCCGAAGACCGGGATCCCGAAGGAGGCGGGCGATCCGGTTGTCGCCGCGATCCGGTACACGGGATAGGTGCCCCCACCACCCTGGTTGAGCGCGACGGTGGCGACTCCGACCTGCGAGACGGGAGAGCAGCTCCCCGTGGAGCCGGGGCTGAAGGCACCGGCGAAGTCGGCGCGGGCGCAGGCGGGTACCGCTTCGGGGTCGCCGACGAAGCCGGCCGGCAGGCTGACCTCGACGTCCTTGGGGTTGTCGTCGGATTCGCCGGGGTCGCTTTCCACGAACCCGAAGCTCGCGGTCGCGTCCGGGTGGGCGCCGGCCTGGGTCAGGCTCAGGACCGCGGCGATCGCTTCGATGTCGACCTGGCGCTGGTTGACTGGGAATGCTCCCGCGACGTGCTGAAGCGGGACCGTGCCATGCGTCTTCGCGAGAAAGCTGCCCGGGGCTATTCCGAACTCGGCCCGCGCCGCGGGTGCCAGCGCGACGAGCAGGATCAGGACAGCCAACGGTCCGAGCCCGAAGCGACGGGCCTGCGAGCGGGTCATCGCGCACCTCCGAGGTCGAGAATCGTTCGCTGCTGCCGGTGGCCCCGATGGCCGCCCTTGTCGTGTTTGCGGCGATGGCGACCGTGGTGCCTGCGGCGATGGCGCCCGTGCCGAGGAGCTGTGGCGTTGCCGGGGCCGGAGTAGAGCGCGCTGCCGGCGCTCGCCCCGCCGGGGCCGGCCGCCGCCGGGCCGCGGCAGTCGCCGCCTACGCAGGGAGGGACGGCAGCGGGGGCCGCCGTCGCGCCGCCGCCGACGCGAGCCGCGTAGATGTGCTGGATCCCGGCCTCGGCGCCGGGGGCGAGGCCGTCGGCGGCGCGGAAGAAGGCCGTCGAGCCGTCGGCCGTCGCCCCGGCGAAGATCGAGTCCGCGGAGCCGGTGCCGGCGGAGATCAGGCCGAGGTCGCCGCCCCGCCACTCGTAGACGTCGATCCTGCCGTTGGCATCGGCGGGGAGCAGCGAGCCGGCGGTCTGGAAGAAGACGGAGCCCGTGCTGCTGACGTTGAAAGCGTGGGGAGAGGCGCCGGCTTCGTTCTGGGCCGGGCCGAAGCCTCCGCCGATCACGGTGGTCGGAGTGAGGTTGGCCGCCGCCGCCGGGGGGTCGCCGTCGGCCGGGCAGGAGACGCAGCTGAGCGCGTCCGGGCCGGTTTCGTAGAGGTAGATCTGGGGCCTGCCGCCCGTTCGGCGGCCGGGCACGAGCGCGGTCGTCGAGCGGAAGGCGAGGATCGAGCCGTCGGCGTTCGCCGCCGCTTCGCGAAACTCGTTGAAGTCGTACAGGCGGCCCGCCGACGCGTTCGAGAAGCCGCCGCCGGGATCGTCGACGGTGGCGATGAAGTGGGTCGAGCCGCCCTCCCAGAGGTAGAGGTTTTCATCGCCCGCCGTCCCCCTGGAGCCGTCGAGCCGAGCGGTCGCGGTGAAGTAGACGCGGCCGCCGTCGACGGCGACGTCGTAGACGCCGACGACCCCGGCGCCACCCGGGAAGGGGGTGAGGTCTTGCAGCGAACCTGAGCCGACGTCGTAGGCGTAGAGATCGGCGGCCCCGCTCGGGGTATCCGGTGCGGTCGAGTCGGCTGTCAGCGGCGAGGAGCTGGTGAAGAGGATCGTCCGATCCTCTTCGTCGGCGCCCCAGTAATGGACCCCCCAGGGCGCCTCGCCGCCGAGCGCGGGCGCGCCGGGGGCGCTGGCCGAGGCCTCGACTGTGCGCTGCCCGTCGAGGCGAACGTAGAGCCGTTGCTGGGCGTCGCCCTGGAAGGCGCCTCGAGCCTGGAAGACGACGCGGGAGCCGTCGCGGGAAACCGCCTCGCCGAGCACGCCGTGATCGGCGCCGGACCCCAGCAGCGAGGGGCCGGTGGAGCCAACGCAGGCCGTGGCGCCCGCGTCGTCGCATGACGATCCGGCGGCCGGCACCCGCGCGACGAGGCTGAGCAGCCCCCGGTCCCACCGGTAGAGGCTCGGCTGGCCTGAGGTCGCGTCGGCGGGGAGGAGATGGCGCCTCGACTCGAACAGCACCTGGTTCCCGCCTGACGAGACGTGGAGCGACTTCGGTCGCGTCGCCAGGTTCGGTCTGCGCGGTGCCGGGCGGGATCGAGGGCTCGCGCGAGAGCCAGACAAAGCCGCCGCGGACCCTCCCCGTAGACATCGCGCGCGCCGTTGCGATCGTCGGGGTCGAGGGCGGCGCTGGTCGCGAAGGCGAGATCGCCGGGGCGCTCGGCGGAGAAGAGGGGAAACGTGATCGAGAGGTTCGTGCCCGGCGTCAGCGCCGGAGGCCGTAGGCGGAGCGTGCGCGGATGCAGCACCGCGCCTTCGACCACGGCCTCCTCTTCGAGAGGTGGATCGTCCCGGTGGCGATCTCCGTCTCGCATCGTGCTGCCTCAAGTCGGCGCCGCCGGGAATCCTCCCCCGGTCGCGGCCGGGAGTCGGCCGTCGCTAGGCTCAGAGCCCGATGAGCGCTTCGCGACAGCTCGGACGCACCGGAGTCGAGGTCAGCCCGCTCTGTCTCGGCGCGATGATGTTCGGCGCCTGGGGCAACCCCGACCACGACGACTCGATCGAGATCATCCACGCGGCGCTCGACGCCGGCATCAACTTCATCGACACCGCCGACGTCTACTCGGGTGGCGAGTCGGAGGAGATCGTCGGCAAGGCGCTCGCCGGTGGCCAGCGCGACGAGGTCGTCCTCGCCACCAAGGTCCACGGCCCGATGGGCGAGAGCCCAACCGCGGCGGCAACTCGCGGCGCTGGATCGTCGAGGAGGTCGAGAACAGCCTGCGCCGCCTCGGCACCGACTGGATCGACCTCTACCAGGTCCACCGCCCGACCCGGCGACCGACATCGACGAGACGCTCGGCGCGCTCACCGACCTGGTCCACGCCAGGGCAAGGTCCGCTACGTCGGCACGCTCGACCTTCCCGGCCGAGGAGATCGTCGAGGCGCAGTGGGTCGCCGAGCGCGCGCGGCCGCGAGCGCTTCGTCTGCGAGCAGCCGCCGTACTCGATCCTCGTCCGCGGCGTCGAGGCCGACGTGCTGCCGACCTGCGAGCGCTACGGGATCGGCGTCATCCCCTGGAGCCCGCTCGCCGGCGGCTGGCTCTCCGGCCGCTACCGCAAGGGCGCGCGACATCGCCCGAGCTCCCGCGGCGCGGAGCGGATGCCCGGCGCGCTACGACCTCGACCTGCCGGGCAACCAGCGCAAGCTCGACGCCGCCGAGCGCTCTGGCGGTGCTCGCCGAGGAGGCCGGCATCACCCTGATCGAGATGGCGATCGCGTTCGTCCTCGAGCACCCGGCCGTCACCGCGCCGATCATCGGCCCGCGGACGATGGAGCAGCTGCGCAGCCAGCTCAGCGCCGCCGACGTCAAGCTGAGCCGCGACGTCCTCGACCGGATCGACGAGATCGTCCCGCCCGGCACCACGCTCAACGCCGCCGATGCCGGCTGGCAGCCGCCCGGCCTACTGCCCGCGAGCCGCCGCCGCCAGGTGGCGCGAGATGAGCGAGAGCGGGAGACCGGTCCGGGTCGAGCGCGCGGAGAGCGGCCTGACCGTGCTGACCCTCGACAGCCCGCCGCTGAACCTCTTCGACCAGGCGATGATCGACGGCTTCCGGGTCGCGGTCGACCAGCTGGGCGCCGCGGCGCCGCCGCGGGCGGTGCTGATCCGGGCCGAGGGACGCGCCACCTCCGCCGGCGTCGACGTCCACGTCTTCGACGGCCTCACCCCCGAGCAGGGGAGCGCTCTCTGGGTCGAGCTGCTGGAGACGATCGAGCGGCTGGAGACGCTGCCGGCGCCGATCGTCTTCGCCGCCCACGCGCTGACCCTCACCGCCGCCTTCGAGATCTCGCTCGCCTGCGACCTGATCGTCGCCTCGCCGCAGGCCAGGTTCGGCCTGGTCGAGAAAGTCGTCGGGCTGACGCCGTCGATGGGAGGGACGCAGCGCCTCGCCGAGCGCGCCGGCTCCGGCCGCGCCCGCCAGCTGGTGATCGGCGGCGAGCTCTTCGACGCCGAGGAGATGGAGCGCTGGGGGGTCGTCAACGCGATCTTTCCCGAGCACGAGTTCGAGGCCCGCTCGCGCGCCCTCGCCGAGGAGCTGGCCGCCGGGCCGACGAAAGCCCACGCGATGACCAAGCACGTCCTGCGCCGCTTCCGCGAAGGGGGCATCCCCGCCGCCGACGAGGCGATCCGGACCGAAGCCGCCGATCTCTTCGCCAGCGAGGACCTGCGGAACGCGGTCAAGACCTTTCTCGAGCACGGCGGCCCCGGCCACGCCGAGTTCCAGGGCCGCTGAGGCGGAGCGGCGGGTAGGGTTTCCGGATGCCCGGAGTGCCTGGAATGCCGAACGTCGACTTCGACGCGATCGCCAAGGGGATGGCGATGGCGGTGCCGTTCGTCGGCCACCTCGGCCTCGAAATCACCGAGGTCTCCGCCGGCGAGGCGACCGTCCGCCTGCCGCGCCGATCGGAGCTGACCAACCACGTCGGCAGCCAGCACGCCGGCGCCCTCTTCACCGTCGCCGAGACCGCTTCCGGCGCCGCCTTCGTCGGCGCCTTCGCCGTGCGCATGGGTGACGTCACCCCGCTTGCCCGCAGCGCCGAGATCGACTTCCTCAAGGTCGCCAACGGCCCGATCACCGCCAGCGCCAAGCTCGGCGTCGACGCCGCCGAGGCCCTCGCGACCCTCGAATCCGAGGGCAAGGTCGAGTTCCCCTGCGAGGTCGAGCTGACCGACCAGTCCGGCGCCCTCGTCGCCACCGCGACGGTCAGCTGGCACGTGCGGCTCAAAGAGCAGCCCGCTGTATGAGCAGCACCCCGACCATCGAACAGTCCGCCTTCGAGCTCGACGACGACCACCGCTCCTTCCAGGAGGTCTGCCGCACCTTCGTCGCCCGCGAGTGCATGCCGCGGGTCCGCGAGGCCGAGGCGGCGGGGACCTTCCCGGCCGAGCTCTGGCCGGCGATGGCCGCGGCCGGGCTGCTCGGCGTCGGCCATCCCGAGGAGTACGGCGGTAGCGGCGGCGGCGTGCTGGCGCTGACGATCCTCTCCGAGGAGCTCGCCCATGCCTCCGGCGGCCTGGCGGTGACGCCGCTGGTCAGCTCCTACATGGCGGGCCCGCACCTGGCCCGCTACGGCAACGAGGAGCAGAAGGAGCGCTGGCTGCGGCCGCTGCTCGAAGGCAGGTGCGTCGCCGCGATCGCCGTCACCGAGCCGGGCGCCGGCTCCGACGTCGCCGGCCTCGCCGCCAGGGCGACCGCGGTCGACGGCGGCTACCAGCTGCGCGGCACCAAGATGTTCATCACCAACGCCGGTCTGGCCGACGTGATCATCGTCGCCGCCAAGACCGACGCCGACGCCGGCCACCGCGGCATCACCACCTTCCTGGTCGAGCGCGGCGCCGAGGGGATGAGCCTGAGCCCGCCGCTGGAGAAGCTCGGCTGGCACGCCTCCGACACCCGCGAGGTCGTCTTCGACGACTGCTTCGTCGCCGCCGAGGCGATCCTCGGCGAGAGCGGCCGCGGCTTCCACCAGATCATGGAGGCCTTCCAGGTCGAGCGGCTCTCGCTGGCCGGGATGGCGCTCGGCCTCGGTCAGGCCGCGCTCGACGAAGCGATCGCCCACGCCAAGGAGCGCAAGACCTTCGGCGCCACGCTGAGCAAGCACCAGACGATCCGCCACCGCCTCGCCGCGGCCTCGGCCGAGCTCGAGTCGGCGCGAACGCTCACCTACCAGGCGGCCGCGCGCTGGGACTGCAGGCCATCCCGAGGCGGCGACGACGACGGCGATGGCGAAGCTGGTCGCGCCCCGGGTCGCCTCGCGCGTCGTCGACGAGGCGCTGCAGGTGTTTGGCGGCTACGGCTTCATCGAGGAGACGCCGGTGGCGATGCACTACCGCGACGCCCGCATCCTCCGCATCGGCGGCGGCACCGACGAGGTCCAGCTCGAGATCCTCGCCAAGCGGATGGGCCTCTGACGATGCCGTCGCCCTGCTCGCCAGGCTGCGAGCCGGCTGGATCTCTCTAGAATCACGCTCCCCGCATCGTGGCAACGCCACATCGCCACGATCGCAGGCACGCGCCCGTAGCTCAGCCGGATAGAGCGTCGGTCTACGAAACCGAAGGTCACTGGTTCGAATCCAGTCGGGCGCATCGCATCTGTCTCGCGGGGGCAGGGGGCATCTCCAGATCCTTGATCGTCGACGTACTCGAGCACTCGACGGCGCACGGTGTACCGCTATTGACATGAAGACCCGATCCCACCTAAGCTCCGTCGCCGACGTGGCCGCCGACGAATTTCAGCAGGGGGATTCAAGAGACGGCGAGCAGGCGCGATGAGCGCCTCGACCCTCGCCGCTCCTCCCGATTCCCCCCAGCGCCTGACCCGCGCCCTGGCCGAAGCGGTCAACGCCGCCGACCTCCACGGCGCCAGCGACTGCTTCGTCAAGGACGCCTGCTTCCTGACCCCCGACGCGACGGCGATTCGTGGCCGTGAGGAGATTCGCCCGATTCTGGCTCAGCTGATTGCCCGGGGGTCTCAGATCGAGGTGCTCTCGAGCTCGGTCCTGGTCGGCGGCGGCGTGGCCCTGGCTTCGGAGCGCTGGACGATCCGCTCGGCGGCGCCGGACGGCTCGATCTTCGAGCAGCAGCTGTCCCCGACCATGGTCGCGCGGTGGGTCGAGGAAAGGTGGAAGTTGGCGGTGGCGGCGCCCTGGGGGCGGGGTGGGGCGAGCTGAGGTCGTCTCGTCCCCGCGGTTGGTCCTCTCAGAGGAACCCGTGAGCGGAAGAGGACGGTACGGTCATGTACCGTTCTTGACATCGGGACCCGGTCCCGCCTAAGCTCCGCCACCGACGTGGCGGACGGCGAATCTCAGCAGGGGGATCCAAGAGACGGCGGCGGGAGCGGAACCCGAGCGCGAGCGCTTCATCGCCGCCTTCGGCAAGGCGGCCTCCGAGCACGGCTACCGCGAGCTCACGGTCGAGTTGGTCGCCCGCTACGCCGGCTCCTCTCAGGAGCGGGTGGAGCAGCACTTCGCCAGCAAGGAGGAGGGGCTCGTCGCTGCCCACGACGCCTTCCTCAACCGGATCTGGCTCGACGTCATCGACGCCTGCGAAACAGCGGCGGAGTGGCCGCTGAAGGTGCGCGCCGCCCTGCGCTCGGTGATCTATTCGCTGAGCGAAGCGAGCACCCTGGCCCGGGTCTTCACGATCGAGGCGACGGCGGCGAGCCTCGCCGCCGCCGAGCGCCAGTTCGCCACCCTCGACGGCTTCGCGCGGATGCTGCGCGACGGCCGCCGCATCTACCCCCAGGCCGCCGAGCTGCCGGTCGCGACCGAGCGGGCGCTGGTCGGCGGCATCGCCTCGATCCTCTTCGCCCACCTGCTCGCCGAGGAGCCCGGCGTGCTGGCGACGCTCGAGCCCGAACTGGTCGAGCTGCTCCTGCTTCCCTTCCTCGGCCCGAGCCAGGCCAAGC
The DNA here is from genome assembly GCA_963739875.1 of uncultured Solirubrobacterales bacterium. GTDB lineage: Bacteria > Actinomycetota > Thermoleophilia > Solirubrobacterales > 70-9 > VAYN01. The sequence continues at coordinate 45,486 of CAVUCD010000004.1, read as the reverse complement.
AGGTAGCCCGAAGCTGAGGGTCGGCCTGGGCCGGCCCTCAGCTTCGGGCGCTGAGCGGCGCCAGCGCGATCCGGGTCAGCTCCGGCGCCAGCTCGGGCAGCTGCTCGCCGCGCCCGTGGGCGATCTCGTGCTGGATCACCGACCAGATGCCGCTGCCGATCGCCTCCAGCACCGCTCCCGGCACCGGGCCGCCGATCCCGCTTGGCGCCTGCCCGGGCTGCGAGGAAGGCCGTGAAGGCGTCCATGATCGCGTCGGCGCGGTCGAGCGCCGCCGGCCCGGCGGTCGGCAGCTCGAAGAAGGCGAGCTGGGCGAAGATGCGGTGCGTCGGCGATGTACTCGCAGAGCGCCCGCAGGCCGGCGCCGATCGCCTCGGGGCCGTCGGGCGCGGCCTCGAAGGCGGCGACGGCAAAGGTCAGGACCTCGGCGGCGAGGATCTCGAAGGCGCCGAGGAAGGCGTCGCGCTTGCTGGCGAAATGCTCATAGAAAGTCTGGTTCGAGGTGCCGGCCGCGGCCGAGATCGCCGGGATGCTGAGCGCCTCATAGCCGCGCTCGACCACGACCCGCGCCGCCGCCCGCACGATCCGCTCGCGCTGGGTCAGCGTCGCGCGGCTGAGGGCGCTGTCGGGCGGCTCCTCCCAGCCGGGCACGTCGGCCTCGTCGGCTGACTCGAGCTCGACCGAAGTCGGCGCCGCGGCCGCGGCGGTGGCCCGCGCGACCGCCTCGCTTTCGGCTCGCTGATAGCTCAGCGCCCAGTCGACCAGCACCTCGGCCAGCTCCGGCAGCTCCTCGGGGTGCCCGGCCCGCAGCCGGCGGTAGGCGACGCCGCGGATCCCGGCGACGATCGCCCGCACCGTCTCCGCCGAGACCTCGTGCTCGGAAGGGGAGTGATCGAAGCTCTGCTGGACCAGCGCCTCGAAGCCCTCCGAGGCGCGCTCGCGATGGGCGACCCCGGCGGCGCCGAGGGTCAGCGACTCGACCGCGGTCAGCGCCGCCGCCCCCGGCTCTTCGACCGCCAGGTTCATGAAGGCGCGCAGGGCGGCGAGCAGGCGCTCGCGAAAATCGCCGCCGCCGCGGTAGGCCTCGCCGACCCTGACGCTGAGGACTCGCGACGATCTCGTCGAAGGTCGAGAGGAAGCAGTCCTGTTTGCTCTCGAAGTGCGCGTAGAAGGTGCTCTTGGAGACCCCGGCCAGGCCGACCAGCTCGCGCAGGGTGGTGCCGGCGTAGCCGTGCCGGGCCACCGCCTCGACCATCGCCCCCTGCAGCCGCGCCTTCTGGTGCTCGGCGACGCGGGCCGGCGGCAGCCGCCGCGGCCCGCCGCTCAGCTGCGGGAAGAGTGGCTTGGGTGCCTGTGAAGTCGAGTCGGTCGACGCCATCCCACATTGAAGATAGTCGCCGCGCTCCCCGGCCATCGTGACCGGTCAAAATTCCCCCCATATAACGGGGTGTCACAGATCAACGGTAGTGGGGCCGCTGGGCTCGCCCTCCCACGGCGCCAGCACCAGCGCCGCCAACTGGGGCGCCAGCCCCGGCAGCGTCCGCGCTCGCCCGTGCTCTATCTCGTGCTGAATCGAGGCCCAGAGGCCGCCGCCGATCGCCTGGAGCACGACCTCCGGCAGCCGCCGCGCCGGCTCGGCCGCGAACGCCCGCGGGCGCAGGACCGCCGTGAAGGCGTCGACCGCGCGGTCGGAGCGCTCCAGCCCCGCGACCCCGGAGGCCGGCAGCTCGAAGAAGGCCAGGCGGGCGAAGATCGGCTCGCTGGAGATGTAGGAGAGCAGCGCCGCCAGGCCGGCCGCGACGCCGTCGCCCCAATCCTCCTGCGCCGCGAAGGCGGCGGCGGCCCGCTCCATGGCCCGCTCCGCGAGCTCGTCGAAGGCGGCGAGAAAGGCCTCCTCCTTGGAGTCGAAGTTCTCGTAGTAGGTGGCGTTCGAGGTCCCCGCCCGGGCCGAGATCGCCGGGATGCTCAGCGCCCCGTAGCCCTCCTCGGCGGCGAGCTGGCGCCACCGCTCGCACGATCCGCTCGCGCCCCGAGAGCTCGCGCCGCGCCCGCTTGCCCGACGGCGGCTCCCCCCAGCCGAGTCCCTTGATTCGAGCCGCGCATCGGCGCCGGCGCCACCCGCTCCCTGGCGGCGCCGCGAAATCCCAGCGCCCATCGTCGCCAGCGCCGGCACCTCTGCCCGCAGGCTCTCCGGCTCCCCCTTGCGCAACGCCCGGTAGGCAACCCGCCTCATCCCCGCCACGATTGCCCGCGCCTGCAGCGGCGAGATCGGCGTCCGCTCCGAGGCGAAGCTCTCGGAGACCATCGCCTGAAAGCGCTCCGCCGCCCGCTCGCGAGGACCGACCCCCGTCGCCGCCCAGGGTCAGCGAGTCGACCAGGACGAGTTGCGCGGCGGCGGGCTCGGTGGCGACGATCGCCGCGAAGGACTCGATCCCCGCCGCCAGCCGCTCTTCCAGGCCCTCGCCCCGGCCGTAGGCCTCGCCGATCCAGCGCGCGCCCTGCGAGACGATCTCATCGAAGGTCGCGACGAAGCACTCTTCCTTGCTCTCGAAGTGCCGATAGAGCGTGCTCTTCGAAACCCCGGCCAGCTTCACCAGCTCGGCGGTTCTCACCTGCTCGTAGCCGTGGCGCGCGACCGCCTCGACCATCGCCCCCATCAATCGCCGGCGCTGGCTCTCGGCGACCTGCTCGGGTGAGAGCGCCACCTGCCCGCCGAAGCGCCGCGGGAACAGCGGCTGCGAAGCGACGTGGCGAGGCGGAGGAGCGCGCATCTCAAGATCACCGTAGCGCTGCCACAAGCCGCTGGCCGGGGTTTCGCCACTGCTACCGCCAAATGCGCTCGATCGACTCGGGCGGCGGGCCGGGGTCGAGTACCCACTTTTACAAGATCTTCCTGTACCGCCCTTGACAGCGGATTGCCGTTTGCGTACAGTCGCTCTCGCTCGCCTGGAAAGCGAGCAGGGTTACATCCAACTAACCGGGCCAGGGGCCCGCATCCTCCAAGGCGTCTTCGGAGGGTCGGGAATATGGTCGGTTTGAGCAAGGAGGATCTCGGTGCAGGGCAGCGCAGGGCTTCTGGCCCAACGATCAGCTTCGTCAATCCTCCGCTCGGGGCGCTGCTAGCGCGCTGACGGGTCAGCGCGCGAAGCAAGGAAACGGGCAGCTTTGAACCACTTCGATCTGATCGGGATCAGTGCGCGCCGCTTCGGCTGCCGTCGAAGCCCGCGCGCCGCTCTCGTCCTCGCGGTCTCGGCCCTCGCCCTCGCCGCCGTCCCCAGCGCCGCCCTGGCGGCCTGCCCCAACGAAACCTCGCGGGTCGGTGCCTCGGCCCGCCTCCCGGATTGCCGCGTCTATGAACTCGCCACGCCGGCCCTCAACAACTCCGCCCCTCCGGGGGGATTGTCCGGACTGCTCGGCTCAACCGTTCGCGCCGACGGCAACGCGCTCGCCTTCCAGGGCACCGACGCGCCCACCGACGCCGAAGGCTCCACCGCCACCACCAACACGCTCCTCGCCCTCCGCGGGCCGGGGGGCTGGAGCACGAAGAGCCTCTCGGCTCCGACCCCGCTGGCAGCGGCACCTTCTTCGGCGACGTCAGCCCCACCGTCGGCCTCTCCGCCGACCTGACCCAGTCGGTGCTCTGGTGCAACCAGCCGCTCGCGGGCGGCAGCTCGCCCGCCGGCACCAACCTCTACCTGCGCCGCGCCGACGGCAGCTTCGTCGCGCTGACCGCGATCGGCGCCCCGACCTTCGGCCCCGGCGGCGCGCTGACCGGCGCCTCCCGGGACTTCAGCCACCTCTTCTTCGTCACCACCGTCAAACAGCTCCCCGGAACGGACCCGCTGAACGAACGGCAACACCTACGAATGGGCACGGCACCTGCGCCTGGTCCCGATCCTGCCCGGGAGTGGCCGAAGAACCGGCCCCCGCCGGCGGTGGCCTGCCCCGGGCGTCGCTGCCCGCGGTCTCCGAAGACGGCAGTCAGGTCATCTTCAAGGCCACAACTTCCACGGCCTCTACCTGCGCAGCAACGGCACCCACAGCGTCGAGGTCTCCAAATCCCAGCGCACCGTGCCGGATCCCAACCCGCCCGCCGACGCGATCGCCGTCGGACTCGCCGCCGACGGCTCGGTGGTCCTCTTCACCTGCGCCTCCGAGCTGACCGACGACGCCAACACCGGTAGCAGCCGCGGGCGTCCCCAACGACGACGGCGCCGACCTCTACTCCTACGACGTCGCGACCGGGATGCTCACCGACCTCACCGTCGACACGAATCCCGCCGACGTGGCGACCGGCGCCAATGTCGAGCAGGTCGTCGGCGCCAGCCGCGACGCCTCCTACGTCTACTTCGTCGCCACCGGCAACCTGGCGTCGGGCGCCGACCTCGGGCGAGCGGAACCTCTACGTCGAGCACGGCGGCCAGATCACCTTCGTCGCCGACGACCCGAGCGTCGAACCCGAAACGGGCCATCCCTTCTACGTCACCCCCGACGGTCTCCACGCCGCCTTCACCAGCACCGCTCCCCAGAGCGCCTACGACAACGCCGGCTTCAACGAGGTCTACGAGTACACCTACGGCGGCGCGCTCCAGTGCGCCTCCTGTCGCCCCAACGGCGAACCGCCGACCGCCGGCGCCTCGATCGCGGGTCGGGCGCTCTCCGACGACGGCAGCCGCCTCTTCTTCCAGAGCGCCGACGCGGTCCTGCCCGAAGCCCAGAGCGCGCAGCCCAACGTCTTCGAGTACGAGGGTGGCGAAGTCCATCTGCTGACCCCGGGCGAAGGCTCCGCCGCGGTGCTGCTCGGCGCCAGCGCCTCGGGCCAGGACGTCTTCATCGCCAGCTTCGAAGAACTCTCCCCGCAGGGCCAGGGCCCGGTCTTCTCCATCTACGACGCGCGCGAAAACGCCGTGGTGCCGCCGCCGTCGACGGCAACGGGGTGCCAGGGTGAAACCTGTCGCGGCGCCGGGCCGCTGGCGCCCGAACTCACCGGTGCGGGCTCGGCCAGCTTCGAAGCGCCGGGCAAGGTCTCGGCGCCGGTCGGCAAGGTGGTCGAAGGCCCCAAGGTCCAGCTGCGGGTGATCGTTCCCGGCCCCGGCGACCTCGACGTCTCCGGGCGCGGCTTTGCCGGGCTCAAAAAGAAAGCCGACGAAGGCCGGCTCGGTCGCCTTCACCCTCGCCCTCGGCAAAGCGCCGCTGCGAAAGTTCCACCGCTACGGCGTCTACCGCACCGAAGCCGAAATCGTCTTCACCGGCGCCGATGGCACGGTCTCCCGGGCCGGTATCTCGTTGATCTTCAGGCGCCACGGCCAAGGAAAAGGCCGGCAAGTGGCCAGAGCCGGAAAAGGCGGCAGCATGATCGTTCCAAGCAAGATTGCGCTCCGCGCCGGCCTCGCCCTGGCCGCCGCCCTCCTCTGTCTCGCCGCCCTCTTCGCGGCCTCCGCCGGCGCCCGCACGCTCGAAGTGCCGAGCTTCGTGGCCCCCGGCCTGAAGCCCGACCTCTCGCCCTCCACCGTCCCCGGCGGGCGTCCCTACGAATTGATCAACACCTTCATCCTCAACCAGACCCCGACCCTGGAAGGAATCGCGGGGGCGCCGGCAAACATTCGCGATCTCAGCTTCGAACTGCCCCCGGGGTTCGTCGCCAACCGCGCCGGTTTCCCCCGCTGCACCGCCGAATCCTTTGCCGCGAGCGCTTGCGCCACCGCCAACCAGGTCGGCGTCGCCGACCTGGTCCTCAGCGCCGGCGTCGGCGCGCTCACCGTCCCGGTCTTCAACCTGATGCCGCCCGCGGGCCTGCCGGCGCAGTTCGGCTTCCGCGCCATGGGCAGCGCCGTCCACATCGACTTCCGACTCCGGGCCGGCAGCGACTACGGCGTCACCGCCAGCGTCAGCGGCCTCAGCGCGGCGGCGGGCGTGCTGTCCTCCACGGTGCGGATCTGGGGGGTGCCCGGCGATGCCGGCCACGACGCCGAACGCTTCACCGGCTCGGGGGCCAGCGCCGCGGGCCCCTATCCCGAAGCGCCCCCCTTCAAGCCGCTGCTCTCAAATCCGACCTCCTGCAACGGCCCGCTGATCACGACGATGGAAGCGACCACCTGGCAGCACCCCGGGGAACCGATCTTCGCCGCTCCCTTCGAAGCGCCGGGCGGCGTCGGCTGCAACCAGCTCGACTTCAACCCCGCGATCGAAGCCAAGCCGACCACCAACCTCGCCGACTCTCCCTCGGGGCTCGACTTCCATCTCCACATTCCCCAGATCCAGGACCCCGAAGGCAGCGCCTCCGCGCAGCTGCGAAGCGCCCGGATCGTCCTGCCCGCCGGCCTCGTCGTCAACCCCGCCGCCGCCAACGGCCTCGGCACCTGCAGCGAGCAGCAGATCGGGCCTGATCGCCCCCTACAACGAACGCCAGCTCCTGCGCTACGACCTGCCCCCGATCAACTTCTCGGGCTCCTTCACCGTCAACCGTAGCGGCCAGAGCACGGCGCCGATCTCCGCCACCGCGACCAGCGCCCAGGTCGCCGCGGCGATCGAAACCCTGCCCGGCCTGGCCGGCAACATCAGGGTCGGCGGCGCCCGCGGTGGCTGGGTCGTCACCTTCGTCGGCGCCCTCGCCGGGACCAACGTGCCGCTGCTCACCGGCACCGTCACCGACAACCCGAGCCAGATCGTCGCGGTCACCGCGACCGGTGGCAGCCTTCAAGCTCGAATACGGCGGCGTCGCCACCACGCCGCTGCCGCTTCGAAGCCACGCCGCCGAAATCCAGGAAGCGCTGCAGAGCCATCCCGGCGCTCGGGCTCGGCAACCTCTATCCCGGCAACGTCTTCGTCAACAGTCTCGGACGGGAAGAAGAACACCAGCTCCTATCAGGTGATCTTCACCGGCGACCTGAACGGCGACCGAACCGCTGCTCACCGCCGATACCTCCTCGCTGACCGGCTCCCGGCGCCGGCGTCACGATCACCCCCGTCCGCCCCGCCGGCCCCGCGGACGCTGAGCACCGCCAGCTTCGCCGACGACGCCCCGGGCACCCTGCAGTTCACTCCGGCGCCGGCGACCTGTCCGGAATCCTCCAAGATCGGCATCGTGCGGATCGACTCGCCGGCGGTCCTCGACCACCCGCTGTTCGGCAACGTCTACCTGGCGAGCCCGGGGGCCAACCCCTTCGGCTCGCTGCTCGCGATCTACATCGTGGTCGAAGATCCGACCACCGGAATCGTCGTCAAGCTGCCCGGCAAGGTCGAAGCCGACCCGCAGACCGGGCAGCTCAGCGTCACGGTGTCCGAAGCCCCGCAGCTTCCCTTCGAAGACCTGCAGGTGGAACTCTTCAAGGGCACCTCCGCGCCGCTGCGGACCGGCCTCGCCTGCGGCACCTACACCGTCGAAACGCAGCTGACCCCCTGGTCGGCCCCCGAAGCCGCCGTGCGTCGGCCCAAAGACAGCTTCACGATCGCCGGCGGCGCCGGGGCGGGCGCCTGCGTCAGCAACGAAGCCGCGGCGCCCGCCACCACGAAGTTCGAAGCCGGCACCGTCGAACCGTCGGCGGGGACCTATTCGCCCTTCACCCTGACGCTTTCGCGCGCCCGACGGCAGCCGCCCGCTGAGCGCGATCGACACGACCCTGCCCGAGGGCCTGCTCGCCAAGCTGGCCGGCGTCTCCTCCTGCTCGGACGCCGCCCTGGCGCTCGCCGCGACGCACTCCGGCGCCCAGGAGCAGGCGAGCCCGAGCTGTCCGGCCGCCTCCCGGGTCGGCTCGGTCGCCATCGCCGCCGGCGCCGGCCCGGCCCCGTACAACCTCTCCGGCACCGCCTACCTCGCCGGCCCCTACAAGGGCGCGCCGCTGTCCCTGGCGGTGGTCACCCCGGCGCTGGCCGGGCCCTTCGACCTCGGCACCGTCGTGACTCAGGGTCGCCCTCTACGTCGACCCGCAGACCACCCGGGTCCGGGCGGTCTCCGATCCCCTTCCCACGGTCCTGCAGGGAATCCCCCTCGACCTGCGCTCGTTCGCGTTGAACCTGGACGCCGCCGACTTCACCAAGAACCCGACCTCCTGCAGCCCGCTGGCCTTCAGCGGCGCCAGCCCCGCCCAGAGCGCCCACTTCCAGGTCGGCGACTGCGCCAAGCTCGGCTTCAAGCCCAAGCTCGAACTCGGCCCTCGCGGGCGGCACCAAGCGCCGGCGCCCACCCGGCGCTGAAGGCGACCCTCAGCTTCCCGGCAAGGGCGAGAGCGGCAACCTCGCCACCGCCTCGCTCACCCTGCCCAAATCGCTGCGCCTCGACAAATCCCGCCTCAGGTCGGTCTGCAACCAGGCGCAGTTCGCCGCCGGCTCCTGCCCGCCGAGCAGCGTCCTCGGCTCGGCCAAGGCCACCACGCCGCTGCTGGCGGCGCCTCTCCAGGGCCCGGTCTATCTGCGCGGCAACGGCGCCAAACAGCCACCCGAGCTCGTCGCCGACCTCAACGGCGCCGTCCACGTCGTCCTCGTGGGCCAGCTCCAGGTCACCAAGAGCCGGCGCCGTGCAGGCCAGCTTCGAAGAACTCCCCGACGCCCCGATCTCCAAGTTCGTCCTCAACATCAACGGTGGCAAGAAGGGCGTGCTCGAAAACGCCGCCAACCTCTGCGCCCGCAACCTGCGGGCAGCGGCGCTGTTCGACGGGCAGAACGCCGTCGGCAGCGAACAGAGCCTGGCGCTCACCGACGGCTGCAAGAAGGCCGGCAAGGGCAAGTCGAAGCGCAAGGGAGGGGCAGGCCGATGAGGCGCAGCTTCGCGATCGCGATCGTCCTCGCCGCCCTCGGCCTGGCCGCGCCGGCCGCTCAGGCGGCCCCCACGCACCGATCGTCGTCGGTCACCTGGCCGCCGGGGTCAGCACCGAATCGGTCAACCTGCGGGCCGAAATCGAACCCGGCGGACTGGCGACGACCTACCTCTTCGAATACACCACCGAAGCCAACTTCCGCATCAAAGGCTTCATCGGCGCCACCAAATTCCCCCAGACCGGCAGTCGGCATCGGCACCGGCCTCGTCCTCAAACATCTGGGCGAACTGGCAGCCCGCCACCGCCTACCGCTTCCGCGTCGTCGCCACCAACAACGCTAGGTGTCACGGTCGGCAAAACCCGCTCGTTCGAAACCGACGAATCCGAGCCGGTCTTCACCCTTCCCGACGACCGCGGCTGGGAGATGGTCTCCCCGATCGACAAGAACGGGGGCGAAATCCAGGGCGTCGGCGCCAACCAGGGCGGCGGTGTGTTCCAGGCCGCCGCCCAGGGTGGGGCGATCACCTACACCTCGTGCTTCCTCCTTCGCCGAACCGCAGGGCTCGCCGGGGCCGAACCAGTACCTCTCCACCCGCAACGGCAGCGGATGGACGACGGAAAACCTCACCCTGCCGATGCTCTCCGGCACCTACCCGGAATCTCCGACCAGCGGCGTCCCCTACCAGCTCTTCTCCAGCAGCCTCTCCGGCGCCCTCGTCTCGAACGGCCGTCGCTGTCGCATCTCGACCGCCACCCAGTGCCCGGTCGAAAACCCGCCCCTGCCAGGCTCCGGCGCTCCGGCCGGCTACCGCAACTACTACCTGCGCACCGCCGACGGGCGGCTCCTTCAAAGCGCTGCTCTCGAGCGCCGACATCGCCGGGCTTGCGCTCGACTCCTCGCACTTCGAACTCGCGCTTCGCCGGCGCCACCCCGGACCTCGCCCACGTGATCCTCTCCACCTGCGCGAAGCTGACCGCCGACGCGACCGAAGTCGCCGGCAGCCGCCGGCGAATGCGACCCGACGAAGCAGAACCTCTACGAGTGGAGTGGGGGAGCGCTGACCCTGATCAACCTGCTCCCCGGCGAACCCACCGGCACCCCCGGCGCCTCCCTCGCCGCCCAGAGCGGGGCGATCTCCGCCAACGGGCAGCGCGTCTACTTCACCACCGGCGAAGGAGGCCCGATCTACCTGCGCGAAGCCGGCGGGCCGACCAAGCTCCTGCCCGAAACGTCGGGAGGAGGGGCGAGCTTCCAAACCGCCTCCGCCGACGGCTCGCTCGCCTTCTTCATCAAAGCAGGGCACCTCTACCGCTACACCGCCGCCAGCGAAACCGTCACCGACCTCACCCCGGAGCGGCGGAGTCCTCGGCGTCCTCGGTGCCTCCGAAGACGGCACCTTCGTCTACTACCGGACCTCCGCCGGCCTCTTCCTCAACCGCAACGGGGCGAACACCGTGATCTCCTCCCAGGTCGACCCCCAGAGCACTCCGCCGAGCACCGGCAACGCCCGCGTCAGCGCCGACGGGCACCACCTGCTCTTCCTCTCCACGGCCGAACTGACCGCTTACGACAACCGCAACCCGCTCACCGGCACTCCCGAACCCGAGGTCTACCTCTTCGCCGCGGCGGGCACCGCCGGCGCCGGCATCATCTGCGTCTCCTGCAACCCCTCCGGCGAACGGCCCCTCGGCGCCCGCCAGCCTGCCCGGCGCCAGCCCCAACGGCTCGGGGCCGCTCGCCCCGGACTCCTACAAGCCGCGCGACCTCTCGGCCGACTCCAAGCACGTCTTCTTCAACAGCTTCGACGTCGCTCGCCGTCGGCGACACCAACGGCGATCGCGACGTCTACGAGTGGGAGGCGGCCGGCACCGGCGAATGCGTCAAGCCGATCGGCTGCGTCAACCTGATCTCCAGCGGCCGCGCCGAAGGCGGCGCCAGCTTCCTCGACGCCTCCGCCGACGGCTCCGACGCCTTCTTCCTCACCGACGGCTCGCTGGTCCCCTCGGACGCCGGCGGCGTCGACGTCTACGACGCCCGCGTCGGCGGCGGCTTCCCGACCTCGAGCTCGGTGATCCCGTGCTTCGGCGATGCCTGCCAGCCGCTGCCGCCCGAACCCGAAAACCCCGCCTCCGGGCACGTTGCGCTCCAAAGCGTCGGGCAACCTGGCGCCGCCGAAGTCAAAGCGCACACCTGCAAGAAAGGCCAGTTCAAAAAGCACGGCAAGTGTGTGAAGAGGAAGTCCAACAAGAAGCAAGAAGGCAGGCAAGAAGTGAGGATCCTCCGCTCAATCCGCCTCGCGGTCGGCCTCGGCGCGGTGATCCTCACCGCCCTGCTGCTCGTCGCCCCGGCCGCCGACGCCGCCTTCGGCTTCCTGCCCGGCGAAGCGGGCTTCAAAGCCACCGCCACCTCCACGGCGGGCGGCGAAGTCGCCACCCTGGCCGGCTCCCACCCCTACTCGCTGGTCACCGAAGTCAACTTCAACAAAGCCGGCGAATTCTCCGACGGCGACCTCAAGGACCTGACCTACGACCTGCCGCCGGGACTGATCGAAAACCCGATCTCGGTGCCCCGCTGCGGCGCCGCCCAGTTCGCCACCCCGCGCGTCTCGCCCTACGAAACGACCCTCTCGGGCGAGAGCTGCTCGGGCACGACCCAGATCGGCATCATCACCCTGCACAGCTCCCACGCCGGCGGCGAAACCAGGACCTTCGGCGTCTTCAACCTCGCCCCGCCGCCGGGCTCGCCCTCGCGCTTCGGTTTCTCCCCCTACGGCGAGCCGATCACGATCGCCCCCCACGTCCGCGAAGCCGGCAGCGAATACGGCCTCACCCTCGACCTGCGCAACTTCTCCCAGCAGCTCAACGTGACCGGCTTCCGCCTGGAGATCTGGGGAGTGCCCTGGGCGAGCGCCCATGACGACCAGCGCGGCAACTGCCTCAAAGAGACCGAGCCGGCGGTGGGCAACGGCAGCTGCCCGATCGCGGAACTCAACCCGCCGCATGTCACCCAGGCCTACCTGACCCTGCCGAGCACCTGCGAAACGCCGCTCAACTTCCACATCAGCGCCACCTCCTGGCAGCGAGCCCACCCCGGTCGAACGCTCCTGGACCAGCGGTGACGCGCTGACCGAATGCGACGAACTGTCCTTCAACCCGGTCCCGACGCGGGAGCCTCTCGACCAACCGCACCAGCTCGCCCAGCGGCTATCACTTCACCCTCGACGGCACCAGCGCGCCGCTGCTCAACCCCGCTTCGCGGGCTTCCTCCCAGGCCAAAAAGGCCGTCGTCATCCTGCCCGAAGGGATGAGCGTCAACCCCTCGGTCGCCTCGGGCCTCGGCACCTGCTCGGAGGAACAGTTCGCGGCGGAGACGGTCACCTCGCCGCCCGGCGCCGGCTGTCCCAACGACTCCAAAATCGGCGAATTGACGATCGAAAGCCCGCTGATCGAAGGCCAGATCGAAGGCTCGATGTTCTTCGCCACCCCGCGGACGAACCGCTTCGGCACCCTGGTCGCCCTATATATGGTCGCCAAGGACACCGACCGCGGCATCCTCGTCAAGGTCGCCGGCCGGGTCGACTCCGACCCGGCCACCGGGCAGCTGACCGCGACCTTCGACGACCTGCCCCAGCTGCCCTACTCCCACTTCGACGTCCACTTCCGCGAAGGCCAGCGCAGCGCGCTCGCCACGCCGTCGGCCTGCGGCGCCTATGTCACCGAGATCGAAACCAGCCCCTGGCTCGACCCCACCCAGGTCCTGCACCAGACCTCGCCCTTCACGCTCTCGGCCGGGGTCGGCGGCGGCCCCTGCCCGACCTCCGCGCTCGCCCCCTTCGCCCCGGTCGCGACCGGCGGCACCCTCAACGCCAACGCCTCCTCCTACACGCCCCTTCTACCTGCACCTGACGCGCGGCGACGGCGAACAGGAGATCACCTCCTACTCGGCGACCCTGCCGCCCGGCCTGCTCGGCAAGATCGGCGGCATCCCCTTCTGCCCGGAGGCGGACGATCGCCGCGGCAAAGCTCCAAACGGGCGCCGAATCCGCCGTCGCACCGGCCTGCCCCGCGGCCTCGCAGATCGGCCACACCGACACCGGCTACGGCGTCGGCTCGTCGCTCTCCTACGCGCCGGGCACCCTCTACCTCGCCGGCCCCTACCACGGCTCGCCGCTGTCGGTGGTCGCGATCGACTCGGCCAAGGTCGGGCCCTTCGACCTCGGCACGGTGGTGATCCGCTCGGCGATCCGGATCAACTTCGCAGACCGCCCAGGTCGCGATCGACTCCGCCGGCTCGGATCCGATCCCCCACATCCTCGACGGCTTCCCGCTGCGCCTGCGCGACATCCGCATCTACATCGACCGCCCCAACTTCATGGTCAACCCGACCTCCTGCGACCCGTTCGCGCTCACCTCGACCCTGACCGGCTCCGGCGCCCGCTTCTCCGATCCCAGCGACGATTCCACGCGCCAGCTCGACCGCGCCCTTCCAGGTCTCCAACTGCTCGGCGCTCGGCTTCACGCCCAGGCTCGCGCTCAGCCTCAGCGGCGGCCACCGCCGCGGTCGACTATCCGGCCCTGAAGGCGACGCTGACCCCGCGCTCCGGGCGACGCCAACCTCGGCAAGGCGACGGTGACGCTCTCGCCGCGGCTCTTCCTCGCCCAGGAACACCTCGAACACGGTCTGCACGCCGCACCAGTTCGCCGCCCACACCTGCCCCGCCGGGTCGGTCTACGGCACCGCCACCGCGGTCACGCCGCTGCTCGAAACGCCGCTGAGCGGCCCGGTCTACCTGCGCTCGAACGGCAGCGAACGCACCCTGCCCGACCTGGTCGCGGCGCTCAGCGGCCGCGGCATCGAAGTCGAAGCGCTCGGCAAGATCGACTCCTTCAAGGGCGGCCTGCGGGCGCGCTTCGACCTGCTGCCCGACGCGCCGCTGACCAAGTTCACGATGTCGCTGCGCGGCGGCGACCACGGCATCATCGCCAACGCCACCAACACCTGCCAACACCCGCAGGTCGCGAGCGCCAAGTTCATCGCCCAGGACAACGCCGTCCACAAGGCGCAGGTGCCCTTGCGGGTCAAGTGCGGAAAGAGCAGGCAAGGGCGAAGCGGTCAGTAACCGAGCTTTCGAGGGCAGGTGTATAGGCACCGTAACTTCAAGCAAACCACCAGGGGACAGATGAGCAAGGCGAGATCATGTCGAGGGCGCTGGGAGCGATCGCCGTCTTGGCGTTGCTGCTGGGCGCCCAGGCGGCGCTTGGCGCCGAACAGACGCGCGAAAGCTATACCGCCCAGGTCGAACCGATCTGCAAGTCGAACGCCAAGTCCAGCGAACGGATCCTCAACGGTGTCAAAGCCGAGGTCAAGGCGGGCAAGCTGAAGCCGGCCGCGACGCAGTTCGCGAAGGCCGCGAGCGCCCTGAAGAAGACCCTGGCCCAGCTCAAAGCCGTTCCCCAGCCGACCGCCGACAAGGCGAAGCTGACCAAATGGCTCGGCTACATCAAGAACGAGGTCGAACTGTTCGAACAGCACCGCCGCGAAGCTGAAGGCGGGAGACAAGGCCGGCGCCGAGTCGCTGACGGTCCGCCTCACCCACACCGTCAACCTCGCCAACAACCAGGTGCTCGCCTTCGAATTCAACTACTGCCACGTCGACCCCTCCCAGTTCACCTGATGACGGCGGCGATCGGCCTTCGCCGGCCTCCTGCTCCTCGCCGCGCTCGCGCTCGCCGCGCTGGCCCAGGCCGAGACCGTCCAGCAGCGGCGGTCTGCGGGTCAACTTCGAAGGCAAGCTGACGCCGACGGCCCTGCCTCGCTCCAGCGAAGCGGGGGTCTCGGTCTCGGTCTCCGCCAAGGTCAGCTCGACCACCGCGAAGCCGCCACCGCCGATGCACCAGATCATCGATCGCGATCAACAAATACGGGCACCTCAACCGCACCGGCCTGCCGGTCTGCCAGCTCGAACAGATCCAGCCCGCCACCACCGAGGACGCGCTGGCGGCCTGCCATCGCTCGCTGGTCGGCGAAGGCCGCTTCCTCGCCACCGTCCTGCCCAACGGCACGGCGCCCTTCCCCTCCAACGGCAAGATCTACGCCTTCAACGGCGAAATCGAAGGCCGTCCCGCGATCCTCGCCCACGTCTACGGCGTCGAGCCCGCTCCCGCCTCCTACACCCTCGCCTTCATCATCTCCAAGGCCAAGGGCACCTTCGGCACCACGCTGAAAGCCACCCTGCCGCCGGTCAAAGCGGGCTCCGGCTACATCACCGCGCATCTTCCTGACCCTGGGCAAAAGCTTCTCCTACCACGGCAAGCACCAGTCCTACTTCTCGGCCTCCTGCCCGGCCCCGAAGGGCTTCTCCAAGGCGGTCTTCCCCTTCGCCAACGCCAGCGTCGGCTTCCAGAGGCGGCCGCACCCTGAGCGAAACCCTGACCCGTACCTGCAAGGCCACGGGCTGAGACTAGAGCGGGCCGGGCCAAGGCTACGAATCGGCGCCAGGGACAGGTCTCCCTCGTCGGATCGGTGCTTCCTAGCCGCGGCCCCGCTCGCGCTTGCCTTCGCCTCAGCCGTTCAGGCTGAGCTCGTCGCCCAGCCTCACCGGTACCGTCAGAACGCTCTCGGGCGACGGCCGCGTGCCCTGGCCGGGATCAGATCGCGATCGACCGCGGCGGTCGTCTCGACTCCCTGGCCGGCGCCGCGGCCTACCTGAGCGACGCCTGCGGAGCACCGGCCGGCTTCCCGGGTGCCGTCATTCCCTTCGCCCGCGCTCGATGACCTTGGCCGAAGGGCGCCGCCATCTCCTCGATCCGCACCCGCGTGTACCGACTTTTACAAGTTTTTCCTGTACCGCCCTTGACACGCGCCCTCTAGAGCGCGTATGGTGTCAGCGTCCGTCGGGAAAGCGGATCGGTTCGTCGGGAAAGCGAACCGGGTTTCATACAACACCGGGCCAGGGGCTCTAATCCTCCAAGCGTCGTCGGAGGATCGGGAAATGGCCGGTCGATCAAGGAGGACAGCGGTGCAGTGCAAGGCAGGGCTATTCGCCCCCGTTGGCGATTCCGGCTTCCGCATGTCCGAACGCAAGGTATCCGCGCCCGCTACGGGCGCGGAGCACCTTGCTGACGTACTCGCCCCCTTTTCCCGTAGGTGCCCCACGCATCACCGGCACCGCATGGACGGCCGCCCAGCTCTCCTCGGGAGCAGCGGCGTGACCTTCCACCGCAAGAGCAACGGCAACAAAGGAGCGACACGAGTGAGGCAACAAGCGAAGGCATCGTCCGCGGGATCGACCGAGGCCGGCGGCAACAGCCGCGGCCTCTTCCGCCGTGCCCTCGCCACCCGTGGTGCCTCCAGCGATGCCAAAGGGAGTGGTGCGCGCTCGAGCGTCGCTCGCCTCCGTGCCACCCTCGCGGTCCTCGCCCTGGCGATCGCCGCCTTCGCGATTACCGCCGCCCCCGCTCTTGCCGCTCCCCCGACCGTGAGCACCCCGACCGTCGAACCCTCCTACACCTCCGTCCGGGTCGAAGGAAAAGTCACCACCGACGGCTCCGGCTTGTTCACGCAGACCATCTACGGCGTCGAATATTCGACCGACGGGACCAACTGGATCGTCGGCCCTGAATCCACCTTCGGGAGCAACATCATTGGCCCAGCCGAACACAAACCCGTCGCAACCATCATCACCGGTCTCAAAAGCGGCACCGAATACTTCGTCCGCCTTAGAGCTTGGAACGTCCCAGGTTTCATCCGAAGAACGGGAAGCTGGTGGGACTTCCCCCACGCCCTATCCCTCCTTTAGCACCCTCACCGTCGAACCGCCGACGATCGTCGCCACCAATGACGCCTCCGAAGTCTTCTCCCAGTCGATCATGGCCACCGGCAAGGTCAAACGCCCTGCCAACTCCGACCCGGCCTTCAACATCAGCTCCTGCCGCTTCGAATACGTCACCGACGCCGAATTCTCCGCCACGGGCTTCAAAGACGCGACTACGGCAGCCTGCGAACCGAGTGTCCCCTACGAAACGCCGAATGGCGAAACCAACGTCAGCGCCGAGCCCGAAGGCCTCGCCCCCAGCACCACCTACCACCTGCGCCTCGCCGCCGAAAACGCCGCCCCCGCCGCCGCCACCAAAGAAGCCGCCCACACCTTCACCACCCTGCCCGCGGTGACCGCCAAACCGACCGTCCTCGCCACCAACGATGCCACCGAAGTCGGCAAACGATCCGCCCAGGTCATCGGGCGAAGTAGAACGACCCGCCGGCGCCGACCCTGCCCTCAACGTCCACTGCCGCTTCGAATACGTCACCGAAGAACAGTTCACCGAAAACGTCGGCAACTCCCACCCTGGCTTCGAAGGCGCCGGCCAGGCCCCCTGCGTCGGTCGCAACGAGGTCCAGCCGCTGACCGTCGCTGCGACCGCCGGCCAGTTCCGTCTCACCTTCGGCGGCCAGACCACCAGCGACATCCCATTCAACGCCACCGCCGTCGAAGTTCGGAATGCGCTGCGGGAACCACTGGAGACAGTCTTCGATTGCTACGACATCCAGGTCGACAGGCGGTCCCGGTGACGGAGCCGGCAGCACGCCGTACCGCATCACCTTCTCGCTGGTGGCTACGCCGTCTTCGCCGAAAAGGACCAGCCTCAGATCGTCGCAACGAACGGCACCACCCCCCTCGCCGGCACGGCGAACGTCACCACGCTGACAACCGGCGCCACCGCCTTTGAAGTCCTAAACGGCCCGCCGACCAATCAGGCCAAGGACAGCGACATCGGCGCCGAACTCCAGGGACTCGAACCCGACACCACCTACCACCTGCGCCTCACGGCCGAAAACAACGTTGGCACGGACACCAAAGAAGCCGCCCACACCTTCACCACCGTCGCGGTCGTCCACCCGACACTTCACGATCGACTCGATCACCGAAGTCGGCTACTCCAGCTTCCGTGTAACCGGTCCGGCCGATCCTGGCAATCAAGGTGTTTACCCATTCTTCGAATTCGCCCCCGTCGGCACCGAAGAATGGGCAGGAAACCCCATCGGACGTTTCGGTCCATCTGAAGGTTCGCCCGTGCAGGTGTCCTGGAACTTCCCTCCTCGAATGGCGACTCCCCGCCCCTCAAGCCGGGCACGACCTACAAGGTACGGCTCGTAGGATAGGACACAGAAGAATTCAATCAGTACGAATCGGCCAAACCCTACCCCGAATTCACCACCCTAGGCACCAACACGCCCGCCGCCACCACGCTCAACCCGGTGACCGGCGTCACCGCCACCACCGCCCACTTCTCCGGCACCGTCGATACCCATGCCCCGGCCGGCCCGCTCGACGAAGCCAAAGCCGCCTTACAAAACCAACTGGCAATTCGAATGCACCCCGGAATGCCCCGACCGGCGGCACGATCGGCGGCACGGTGCAGGGTGAAGAAGGCAGCAAAGCCCATCTCCGTCGACGCCGAGCAACTTCGAGCCCAACACCTTCTACGAAGTCAAGCTGATCGCCCACAACGCCGTCTAACCGTCGAAACTCCGGTCCAGACCTTCCAGACCCCGCTGATCGCCCCGACCGTCACCGCCCTCGCCGGCGTCTCCGACGGCGAAGGCGGCTACTTCCTCGAGGGCATCGTCAACTCCAACAACACCAAAGTCACCACCTGCACGTTCGAATACGGCACCACCGCCACCTACCCCAACACCTACGAAGCCCCCTGCCTGCCGAGCCCCTCGGGGCCCGATGAGGTCCAGCTGATCAACGTCGAAGCCACCGAAGGCCAGTTCAAGCTCTCCTTCCGCGGCCAGACCACGGCTGACCTGCCCTTCAACGCGACGCCGGCCGAAGTCCAGACCGCCCTGCGGGCGCTCTCCCAGATCGGCCCCGACCGGCGTCGACGTCACCGGCTCCGCCGCAGGCCTACGTGGTCACCTTCGCCGGCGCGCTCGCCGGCGCCAACGTCGAGCCGATCAAGGCCTGCAACGGCACCACGCCGCTGGGCGGTGGCGGCGGAGTCAGCGTCTCGACCGAAACCGAAGGCGGCATCGACCACGCGGTCTCCGTCGAAGCCCACCTCGAAGCGCTCACCTCGGCGCCACCTACCACTTCCGCATCTTCGCCACCAGCGCCGGCGGCACAGCCTCCACCGGCGATCGCGAACTTCATTCCCACCCTCGCGGAAAAAGGACCGCCCTGCCCCAACGAAGCGATCCGCAACGAAAACAGCTCCCTCGCCCTGCCCGAATGCCGCGCCTACGAGATGGTCTCGCCCCCCGGCAAGGAAGGCTTTGGCGCAATCGCTCGAAACCTACGACGGCGGCGATCGAGTCGCCTATAACGTCGGGAGCCGGCGAACATCGCCAAATCCGGCCAAGGCACGCATCGTCAACTACTACGTCGCCGCCCGCACCGCGGCCGGCTGGGAGACGATCCCCGACCTCAACGGCTCCTCCGGATCTCTGCGACGACGCCCCGACCAATGTCGATTCCAGTTGTACAAGACGGCCTTGCCCAGGCTTACTCGCCAGATCTCCGCTCCTCGGTCTGGAGGCTGCACCGGCAAGGTGACCCCGGTAACTTCGAAGCGCCCCTATGCGTACCTTCGCAATCCCGATGGAACCTTTGCGCTCATCGGGTCCATCGAGACCGGAGCGAGCAGTCTTCGCCAGTGCCATCGTCGAGCCTCGGCCGACCTCTCGCATGTCGTCACCTGGGGCGGCGGTAGCTCGAGTGAGTGGGGTCCGGGCGTCTACGAGTTCGTCGGCACCGGCATGGCTCAGCCTCGCCGCGTCGACGTCGACAACTCCGGCGCTCCGATCTCCACCTGCGTCGGCAGCCGATAGGTCGGCAACGCCGTCGAACCACTCGGTCGATCTCCAGCGATGGCAGCAGGATCGTCACTCACGGTCTTCGGAGGCTGCGGCGGCGCCAATCCGCCCGCCGACGAACTCTGGGCCCGCGTCAACGGCACCACCAGCTTCGACGTCTCCGCCTCGCAGTGCACCGCACCGCCGTCGACCCCGGCGGCGTCTGCAACGGCCCGACCTGGCTGCGCCGAACTCCACCATCGGTACGCTGAGATTGGCTGCCGTACCGCCAGTTCGTCGCCGCCACCCCCGACGGCTCCCGCGTCTTCTTCACCACCACCCAGCAGCTCGTCAACGGCGACACCGACCAGACCAACGACATCTACTCCTGCGACCTCCCCTCCGGCAACCCGGCCCCGACGGCCGGAAAAGCCAATCCCTGTTCTGCGTTCAGGCAGATCTCCGTCGCCGAAACCGGCGCCGCCGAAGTCGAGAACGTCCTCACCACCTCCGAAGACGGCTCGACGGTCCTGTTCACCGCCAAAGGGGTCCTCGCCGCCAACGAAGACGCCCTCGAAGAACAGGCGGTCGCCGGCGACCACAACCTCTACGTCTGGCATCAGGACGCCGCCCACCCCGCCGGCCAGACGACCTTCGTCGGCAGGCTCGACTCCAACGACTATCTACGGGAATCTCGATGCAGCGCCGCAGGCCACCCCCGACGGCCGCTACGTGGTCTTCACCACCGCCAACCAACTGGTCGAAACCGACACCGACCACGCCCGCGACGTCTACCGCTTCGACGCCGAAACCGGAGAACTGATCCGGGTCTCGACCAACGTCTTCGGGGTCGGCGGCAACGGGCCACTTCGATGCCGGAATCTCGGCAGCCGCACCAGCGAACATCATCCGAACCCGACCGCCATCTCCGACGACGGCCAGAAGATCGTCTTCACCACCGCCGAGGCGCTCTCTCCCGCTCGACGGCAACGGCGAACCCGACGTCTACCTCTGGACGCCCGGCCCGCGTCTCCCTCATCTCCACCGGATCCGTCGGGCTTCGCCCCCAGGGAAACCGCGCTCGGCGGTTTCGGCCCCTAGCGTGGCCATCGACGGGTCGGGCGAAGACATCTACTTCGAAACCACCCAGCGCGCTCACCCCGGCCGACGGCGACGGCTCAGTCGACGTCTACGACGCCCGCATCGACGGCGGCTTCAGCTTCGCCCGAAGCCGACCTGCACCGGCGAAGCCTGCCAGCCGAGCCCGACTCCAGCGCCGCCCGAAAACGCGCCGCTCTCGGCCCAGCCCGGCCCCGGCAACCCGACCTCAGCCCAAGCCCTGCCCCAAAGGCAAGGTCCGCAACAAGAACGGCAAGTGCGTCAAGAAGCCCAAAAAGCACCACGGCAAGAAGCCAGCCATAAGCGGAGCAAGAAAGCCAGTCATAAGCGGGGAGGTGGAAAGTGAAACCGATCAGCACGACCGATCGACCACTTCCACCGTGAACAAGGAGAACCCTCGCATGACCAGCCTTCGCCGCCTCACTGCTCGCCGTACCATGCGCGCTCTCAGCGCCGCCGCCGTCGGCCTGGTGCTTGCCGCGGTGGTGGCGCAGCCCGCCGCCGCAGCCGACGAACCCTTCGGCGTCAAAACCTTCAGCAACCGCACCATCGACACTGCCGGAAGCCCCCTACACCGTCGCCGGTGGCCATCCCGACCAGAACATCACCGAGTTCTCGTTTCCTGACAAAGAATTGCGGAACCCGCGGTTTCCGACGGAGAGCCCCGACGGCACCTACGTCAAGCCGCCGCTGGGATTCATCGGCAATCCCGCCGCCGCCCCCCGTTGCCCGTTCGCGAAGATGCCTGCGTCGCAATCTGAAGAAATCACGAAGGTGAACTCAGCCCCTGCCCCGCCGGTTCCCAGGTCGGCTACGATCGTTCTCGTAGCCAACTACTGAGGAGCGCGCCCCAGTGACCGTCAAACGTCCGCTCTTCAACCTGCCGCCCGAACGTGGCTATCCCGGCTCAGTTCGGGTTTAAGGTCGCTCGACCATACCCACGGTCATCTCGGTCTTCCCGCAACCGCGCACCGAATCCTACGGCCTGACGGTCGGCACCCCGAACATCCCTTCGATCGAACTCGGTCGGTTCACTGGCGTTTTCGGCAGCCCTTCGGTTCGAATCAATGGGCAGTGCCTGTCCGGCACGGCTCGAGCGGCGAGCATCCCCGCGCCCTTCCTCTCCAACCCGGTCGACTGCTCGAACGCCGAACCGAACTGGAGCATCGCCGTCGACAGCGCTCAGAACACGCGGGCGCGCTGCGCGAACTCGG
Source organism: uncultured Solirubrobacterales bacterium (assembly GCA_963739875.1). Lineage (GTDB taxonomy): Bacteria > Actinomycetota > Thermoleophilia > Solirubrobacterales > 70-9 > VAYN01. The sequence goes on along the minus strand of CAVUCD010000004.1, from coordinate 23,605 downwards.
CGTCCCCGATCTCTCCGACCCCAACTGGAAGACCGCCAGCGAACCGGCCCCGCCGGTCACCGGCTGCGACGACCCGGCCCTCGCCGACCAGTTCGACCCGAGCCTCGCGACCAAACCGCTGCAGCGGCGGCGGCGCCGGTCCAGGCCGACCAGCCCACCGGCCTCGCCGTCGACCTCGACTTCCCGCAGTCCAACGACCCGACCGACCCCGAACACCGACCTTCGAACCCGAAACCCCCCAGGCCCCCGAGCCCAAGGACATCACCGTCAAGCTCCCCGCCGGGCTCAGCATCTCGCCCTCCTCGGCCGACGGCCTCGGCGCCTGCTCTGACCTGGCCTCCGACCCGGCCGGCGACCAGGTCCACTACGACAACACCAAACCGGTCGACCTGCCCGGACTCCTCGAAGATCGGCACCGCCATCGCGACCTCGCCGCTGCTGGCGCTCCACGACCCGATCACCGACGCAGTCATCGGCGCCGAACCGATCCCCGGCGGCGTCTACCTGCTGAAGCCCCACCCCGGCGACCTGCCGATCGGCGGCGGCAACCAGGACGGCAAGTTCCGCCTCCTGATCCAGCTCGAGAACGAACGCTACGGGATCAACTTCAAGCTCCCCGGCGTCGCCACCGCCGACCCGCAGCACCGGCCAGCTGACCGCGACCTTCACCGAAAACCCGCAGCTGCCCGCCAGCCACCTCACCGTCAACCTCAAGGAAGGCCCGCGGGCCCCGCTGGCGAGCCCGATCACCTGCGGCAGCTTCGAGACCACCACCGACCTCGTCCCCTGGTCGACGCCGGGCACCCCCGACGCCCACCCGACGCGCCAGCTTCAACGTCGGCTCGGGCCCGAACGGCACCGCCTGCCCGGCTTCGCCCGGCCGCCCGTCCCTTCGCCCCGACGATGAGCGCCGGCACCGAAAGCTCGCACCGCCGGCCAGTCCAGCCCCTTCACCCTCCACATCGCCCGCGACGACGGCGAACAGGAACTGAGCTCCCTCGAAGCGACCCTGCCCAAGGGCCTCGCCGCCAAGTTCATCGGCGTCCCCTACTGCTCCGAGGCGGCCCTGGCCGCGGCCGCCGCCAAGAGCGGCGCCGCCGAGCAGGCCAACCCCAGCTGCCCGGCCGCCTCGCGGATCGGCACGGTCACGGTCGGCGCCGGCCCCGGCACCGACCCCTTCTACGCCCACGGCAACGCCTACCTCGCCGGCCCCTACAAAGGCGCCCCGCTGAGCGTCGCGGTCATCACCCCGGCGGTCGCCGGTCCCTTCGACCTCGGCACCGTCGTCAGTCCGCAACGCCCTCTTCATCAACCCCGAAACCGCCCAGGGCCACGTCGTCTCCGATCCCTGCCCGAAGATCCTCGACGGCGTCCCGCTGCGGCTGCGCTCGATCGACGTCAGGCTCGACCGGCCGAACTTCACCCTGAACCCGACCAACTGCTCGCCGCTGGCGGTCGAACGCCACCCTCCACCAGCACCGACGGCGCCACGCTCCAGTCCCGACCAACGCCTTCCAGGCCTCGGACTGCAAAGCCCTCGGCTTCAAACCGAGCCTCTCAGCTGGCCCTCAAAGGCGGCACCAAGCGCTCCGACAACCCGGCCCTGACGGCGACCCTGACCTACCCCAACGGCGCACGCCAACATCGCCTCCGACCACGGTGCTCCTGCCCTCCTCGGAGTTCCTCGACAACGCCCACATCAACAACCCCTGCACCAGGGTCCAGTTCGCGGCCAACGCCTGCCCGGCGAGCTCGATCCTCGGCACCGCCGTCGCCTACACGCCTCTCCTGGAAAAGCCCCTCGAAGGCCCGGTCTACTTCCGCTCCAACGGCGGCGAACGAGAACTCCCCGACCTGGTCGCCGACCTGAACGGCCAGATCCACGTCGACCTGGTCGGCTTCATCGACGCCGTCCACAAGAAAGGATCCGAAGAAAGCCGGGTCAGGACCCGCTTCCTCAGCGTCCCCGACGCCCCGGTCGACCAAATTCGTCCTCACCCTCAAAGGCGGCAAGAAAGGGCTGATCGAAAACTCCAAGAACCTCTGCGGCAAGGAGATCGGCCCGGCCGACGTGCAGCTCGGCGGCCCAGAACGGCCTGACCAACAACTTCGAAACGGCGCTGAAGACCAGCTGCCCGAAGAAGAAGAAGGCAAAGCGCTCCGCCAAGCGCCACAAGGCGAGCCTGTTGATCCCGAGCTGGTGAGGGGCAGGGCGCTCTAGGCCCCCCCGATCACTGCTCGGCGCCTTTCATCCTCGGGCGCCGGCAGGGCGTGGACCCGACTCTCCCTGGCTCAGGTCCACCGCAGCGAACGGCCCGGTTGTTGCCCGGGCCGTTCGCGGCTTTTGGGCTGGGTTCGGCTGGCTGCTCGCAGTGCGCCGAACCGGTCAGAAACAGCCTTGACAGGTCATGTACCAGTGCTTACACTGACTGGGCCGTTGCAGAACGGCGGGAGGCGCTTTGTTTAGCGCACGTCAACGTCGGTGCGGCATCGGGACGCTTACCCTCGCGGCCCATCCCACCGGCACCGCAGTGCGGGTCGCCCGTTCCCCAAGCGGACCGGTCCGTTGTAGGCGGCGCCCCGGGCGCCAGACGGGGGTCTCCCTGCCCCCGGCGTCCGGGTCGCCTCCCCAAACTTCGACAGCAGCCAGGCATCGCTCAGCCAACCCACCCAGATCAAGGCGCTCCCGCCCGCTTGAAAGGCCGGGGCTGAGCCTTGGCGCGGCGAGCGTCCACCCGACCGATGTTGGACCCGGAGGTCCAGGCCGCTTTCCGGCGCCGCTCCCTCGCCGACGCGCTCGCCGGGCTCTGCGTCGAGAAGGGCTACCGGGCGACCACGATCGCCGACGTCGCCAGCCGCGCCAGAAGCAGCCGCGCCACCATCTACGACCACTTCGAAAACAGCGAGCAGATCTTCCTCGCGATCCTCGATCGCGCCATCCCCGAGCTCCTCTCCCGAACCGAAGCCGCCTGCCAGGCGGCGGCGCCGGAGCAGGCGGTCGAGGCCGGACTCAGCGCCGTGCTCGACTGGATCGCCGAGGAACCGGCGGCCGCCTGGGCCTGCTTCGTCGAGTCGCTCTGCGCGACCCCGGAGTCGTTGCGTCGCTACCTCGAGGCGATCACCGAGTTCACCGCCCTGCTGCGCGGCAACGTCCCGACCGAGGTGCCGCGGCCGGCGACGACCGAAGAGTCGTTGATCGGCGGCGTCGCCGCGATTCTCCGCCACCGGATCCAAAACGGCGAAGCCGAGCGGGTGCCGGAGCTCCTGCCCGCGTTGAGCGGATTCCTTCGAGCCCCCTTCCTCGCCACCGGATCCCTGTAGGCCGTCCCTGGCGGGCGGCGACGGCGCCCGCTGGATCAGAGCGAGCGCCGGGTCCCGATGACTAGGGTTGCTGGGCCCCGATGACCCACGTCGACCTCACCGAGCAGCTGCTGGCCTTCGTCGAGATCCCGAAGGGCGGCCGCAACAAGTACGAGTACGACGAGGAGAGCGGCCGGATCGTGCTCGATCGCTTTCTCTCCTCCTCGATGGTCTACCCGGCCGACTACGGCTTTCTGATCGGCCATCGGGGCGCCGACGGGGATCCGCTCGACTGCCTCGTCTGCGTCTCGGAGGCGACCTTTCCCGGCTGCGTGATCCCGGTCAACCCGGTGGCGATGTTCGAGATGGAGGACGAGGCGGGGATCGACGACAAGATCGTCTGCGTCCCGGTCAGCGACCCGGGCTGGAACGCGGTCACCAGCCTCGAGGAGCTCCCCGAGCAGCTCAAACTCGAGATCCCGCACTTCTTCTCCGTCTACAAGGACCTCGAGCACAAGCAGGTCAGGGTCGGCGGCTGGAAGTCGCGCGAGGAGGCGGAAGCGACGATCGAAGAGGCCCGCCGGCGCCAGCTCGACCACGACGCGGAGAAGGCCGGCGGCTGAGCCCGCGGCCGGTCCCCGCTCGGTGGCCAGCGGGCCGCTCAGCGAGTCAGCAGGTCGACCAGGCCCGGGAAGCGGGAGTCGAGCTCTTCGCGGCGGAGGGAGATGAGGCGTTGTTTGCCGTCGGCGCGGGCGCGGGTGAGGCCGGCCTCTCGCAGCAGCCTGAGGTGGTAGCTGCCGGTTGAGGTCGGCAGGCTGAGCCGCCGGTTGAGGTCACCGCAGGCCCACTCGCCGCCGTCGCCGAGCAGGCGGATCAGCTCGAGGCGGACCGGGTCGCCGACGGCGCGCATGATCGTCGCCAGGTCGAACGCATCCGGGCTCGGGTGGTGGATTCGTTCGGGGGTCTCGACGGTCGCCGACATCGCCGAGATGATACAACTTCTGGACAGTTCCAAAGATTTGGAAGGATAGGAGAGCGACGATGAGCGCCCGTCACACCGCCAAAAGACCCCGCCGCACGATCTCTCGGCCCGCGGCCTACCTCCTCGCCGCCTCGGTGATCGGCCTGGCGCTGTTCGCCTCCGGCACCCCGTCGCCGCTCTACGGCACCTACAGCGAACTCTGGGGATTCTCGCCCGAGATCCTGACCCTCGTCTTCGCCACCTACGCTTTCGGGGTCCTGACCTCGCTGGTCCTCGCCGGACGCGTCTCCGACGAGGTCGGCCGGCGGCCGGTGCTGCTGGTCTCGCTGGCGACGCTGACGCTGGTGACGGTCCCCTTCATGCTCGCCGACTCCGTCGTCTGGCTGTTCGTCGCCCGCGGGATCCAGGGGCTGGCGACCGGGCTCGCGCTCAGCGCCGCCGGCGCCGCGCTGCTGGACCTTCACCCGCGTCGCGACTCCCACTCCGTCGCCCTCGCCAACGGGGTCGCCTCGATGCTCGGGCTGGGCCTCGGCGTCCTCGCCTCCTCGCTGATCGTCGAGTTCCTGCCGGCGCCGCGGGTGCTTCCCTACGCTCTCCTGCTCGTCCTCTTCAGCCTCGCCCTGCTGGCGACGTTCTTCATGCCCGAGCCGGGGAGAGGTGCTGCCCGGAGCCCGGGTGCGCCTGACGCCGCAGCGGCCGAGCATCCCGCCCGTCGTCCGCCGGCCCTTCGTCCTCGCCGGCCTCGCGGTCCTCTCCTCCTGGTCGATCGGCGGCCTCTTCTTCTCGCTCGGCCCCCAGCTCTCCTCGATCCTCTTCGACTCCACCAACCACGTCGTCGAGGGGCTGAACATCTTCGTCCTCGCCGGCGCCGGCGCCCTGGCGCAGCTCGCCTTCGGGCGCGTCGCTCCCTGGTCAGCGCCGCCTTCGGCTCGGTCGCGCTGGCGCTCGGGATGGGGACGATCGTCGCCGCCTCGGCGGCCGGCTCCGGGGCGCTGCTGGTGGTCGGGTCGATCGTCGCCGGCGTCGGCTTCGGCGCCGCCTTCCTCGGCGGTCTGCGCACCCTCTCGGCGGCGATCCCGGCCGAGCACCGCGCGGGGGTGATGGCGGCCTTCTACATCGCCGCCTACGCCTCGCTCTCGCTGCCGGCGGTGGCGGCGGGCTTCGTCGTCGGCTCGCTGGGCGTCACCGACACCTTCGAGATCTTCGGCACGGCGATCGCCGGACTGGCCCTGGTGGTCGCCTTCGAGGCCTGGCGGACCCGACCGATCGCCGCGGGCTCGAGGTCCGAGCGGCGGGCCGCGCAGCTGGCCTGAGACGGCAAACCGCGACTGCCCGGTTTGCTTCAATTGGATCACCAGAGAAAGGAGGTGGTCCTATTTTGAGTCACATGCTTCAGGGGACTCTGGAGGTGCAGGGCCGCTAGGCGCCGCACTGGTTCGGGCGCCCGGCGGAATCCACCCCGGGCACCGGCGAGCGAAGGAAGGCCGGGCGTTGTCCCACCCGGCCGCGGTTTCCGAGTTCGTTTCCCAAGCACCAGGCAAGGGCCGCCTCCGGGCGGCCCTTGCTATTCCGGACGCGACGGAGCGCGTCGCTCGCTCAGAGCTCGTACGAGGGGCCGAGGACCGTGTCGGCGGCCCGCCTCAGCGGCCCACGAGCCGGCCAAGCCGATCGCCAACGCCGTCAGCAGGACGAAGATGCAGAAGGCGACGGCGGCGAGCGCGCCGAGCGGAACGAGCAGAAAAACGACGATCGCCTGAGCGATCATCGAACGGGCGATCGGTCGGGCTGGGACAGGACCTTCCTGAGACCCGTCGGGCGGCAGCTTCGGGCGGGGCGCTGAGGCGGCCCGCCGACCGGCGGGGCGCCGCGGTGTGCGGTGACTTGCCTCGGTCACGAGCGCGGCGAGGACCAGGTCGTATGAGGCCGGGGTGCGACTCATCTCGACCAGGCTAGAAGCGCTTCCTTCAGCGCAGCTATGGACCGCCTAAAGAGTTGGTTGAGAGCCTGGCGCCCGCCCGGCCCACGCAGGGAGGGAGAGCCCGCCGGCGAATACGACTGGGCGTAGGGCGGCGCTGGGGCCCCTGCCGAACCGCCGATGAGACTGTCACCCGCAGATCGCGAAGAGCTCGGCGTCGTCGAGCCGTTCTGGCAGGCGCAGCTGGCCGTGCTCTTCAGCCTCCTGCTCTACCTGGCGCTGCCGGGCAAGCTGACGCTCGGGCCGCGCTGGTTGCTGCCGGCATTCGAGGGCGTGCTGCTGATCGGCCTGGCGATCTCGACGCCCTACCGCCACCACACCCAGTCCCCTGTCCGCCGGCGGGCGTCGATCACGCTGATCGCGATCGTCACCGCGGCCAACTTCACCGCGCTGGGGATGCTGGTCGGCCTCCTGCTCGAGCGTAACACGGCGGCCGGCCGCGACCTGATCATCGCCGCCGGGCAGATCTGGCTGACCAACGTCGCGGTCTTCGGGCTCTGGTTCTGGGAGTTCGACCGCGGCGGGCCGCACATGCGAACGGCGCCCGAATTGCAGCGACCCGGACTTCCTCTTCCCGCAGATGGAAAACAGCGGCTGGTCCTTCGCCGACTGGCGCCCGGGCTTCGTCGACTACCTCTACGTCGCCTTCACCAACGCCAGCGCCTTCAGTCCGACCGACGCGATGCCGTTGACCGCCCGGCTCAAGGGGCTGATGGCGGTCGAGGCGATGGCTTCGTTCCTGACCGTCGGCCTGATCGCGGCGAGGGCGGTCAACATCCTCGGCTGAGACTCAGTCGCCGGCGCCGATGGTGACGACCTCGCGCGGGGGCTTGACCACCATCGAGCCCTCGGCGACCTGGTCGCCGTCCTGGTTGCGCCAGGTGATCGCCATCGTGGCGCGGTTGCGCTCCGGCTCGAGCGCGGCGACCTCGACCCGGACCGCGATCGTGTCGCCGATGAAGACCGGGCGCTGGTACTCGATGTAGTTGGAGACGGCGATCGTGCCGAGCCCAGGCAGCTCGGTCCCGAGGACGCCCGCGCAGAGCGCGAACGTCAGCGGGCCATGGGCCACCCGGGCGCCGAACGGCGTCGTCTTGGCGTACTCGTGATCGACGTGCATCGGGTTGAAGTCGCCGCTGACGCCGGCGAACAGGTAGACGTCGGTCTCGGAGACGGTCTTGCGGGATTCCGCCGAATCCCCCAGCTTCAACTTGTCGATCGGGACCGAGTTCATCGCTCGAGCCTAGAGGGTTGATGCGGGTTATCCACGGACACGGATGACGTCCCGCTACATCCGGAACACGGGCGCCGCGGGGTCCGCCAGCGGCGCGTTGGCGCAGGCGCCGAGCGCCAGGCCGAGGACGTGGCGGGTGTCCATCGGGTCGATCACGCCGTCGTCCCAGAGGCGGGCGCTGGCGTAGTAGGGGTGGCCCTGGCGCTCGTACTGCTCGCGGATCTCGGCGCCGATCTCGGGCTGGCCGACCTCGGTCATGACGGTCGCCGCCTGCTCGCCGCCCATCACCGAGATCCGGGCGTTGGGCCACATCCAGAGGAAGCGCGGGGAGTAGGCCCGGCCGCACATCCCGTAGTTGCCGGCGCCGAAGGAGCCGCCGACGATGACGGTGAGCTTCGGCACCCGCGCGGTGGCGACGGCGGCGACCATCTTGGCGCCGTCCTTGGCGATGCCGCCGGCCTCGGCCTCGGGGCCGACCATGAAGCCGGTGATGTTCTGCAGGAAGAGCAGCGGGATGCCGCGCTGGTCGCAGAGCTCGACGAAGTGCGCGCCCTTGAGGGCGCTCTCGGAGAAGATCACGCCCTGGTTGGCGACGATCCCGACCGGGTGGCCGTGGAGGTGGGCGAAGCCGCAGACGAGCGTCGGCCCGTACTCGGCCTTGAACTCGTGGAGGTGGCTGCCGTCGACGATCCGGGCGATGATCTCGCGGGGGTCGTAGGGCGTGCGGCTGTCGAGCGGGCACGACGCCGTAGAGCGTCGGCCGGGTCGACCGCCGGCGGCTCGCGGCGGCCGCGCTGCCACGGCGCCGGCCGGCCGTGGCCGGCAGCGTCGCGACGATCGAGCGCACGATCGCCAGCGCGTCGTCGTCGTCGTCGGCCAGGTGGTCGGCGACGCCGGAGACGTCGCGCGTGCAGATCGCCGCCGCCGAGCTCCTCGGCGGTCACCGTCCTCGCCGGTCGCGGCCTTCACCAGCGGCGGGCCGCCGAGGAAGATCGTGCCCTGCTCGCGGACGATCACGGTCTCGTCGCTCATCGCCGGCACGTAGGCGCCGCCGGCGGTGCAGGAGCCCATCACCGCGGCGATCTGCGGGATGCCGCGCGGCGGACATGCGTCGCCTGGTTGTAGAAGATGCGGCCGAAGTGCTCGCGGTCGGGGAAGACCTCGTCCTGCAGCGGCAGGAAGCGCGCCGCCCGAGTCGACCAGGTAGACGCACGGCAGCCGGTTCTGCAGCGCGATCTCCTGCGCCCGCAGGTGCTTCTTCACCGTCATCGGGATAGTAGGTGCCGCCCTTGACGGTGGCGTCGTTGGCGACGATCACGACCTCGCGGCCCTGCACCCGGGCCGATGCCGGTGATCATCCCGGCGCCCGGCGCGGCGCCGTCGTACAGGTCCTCGTGCCGCCAGCGGCGAGAGCTCGAGGAAGGGCGAGCCGGGGTCGCAGAGGCGGTCGACCCGCTCGCGCGGCAGCAGCTTGCCGCGCGCGGTGTGGCGCTGGCGCGACTTCTCGCCGCCGCCGGCAGCGGCGCCGGGCGATCCGCTCGCCGAGCTCGGCGACGAGGCGGCGGTGCTCGGCCTCGTTGCGCTCGTACTCCTACATCGGGCGACGTGCGACCTATCTGACTTTCTTCTCAGTGCAACTCGCCTTGTTCCTGCTCATTCCGAAGCTGGCGGCAGGAGGCGAATGGCTGTTCTTTCTTGCCGCGTTGTTCACGGTTTTCACCATGTACGGTGGCGGATTCGCGACAATCCCCGCATTCCTAGCGGATATTTTCGGATCGGAGAACGTGGGTGCCATACATGGCTCATTGCTCACAGCGTGGAGTGCGGCTGCTGTCGCTGGTCCGTTGATCATCACGCAACTCTCAGAGAGCGCGAAGGCGGCCCTTGAGCCTGGTGCAAGTCTTGTCCATATTTACGACAAACCGCTTGCAGTGCTTGCCGGATTCCTAGCGGTCGGATTAGTGTTGACAGTACTCGTCAGACCGCTCAAGTCGAACAAATAGAGCGCGATCGTCAGAATTTGGTTGCAGAACTTACTGGTCCGAGACGCTCAACAGGTTTCCATCCGGGTCTTTGAACCATGCCACACGGGTCCCGCCGGGAGCGGCCCATACGCCTGATTCATCCTGGCCTAATCCTTTGTAGATCTCAAACTTCACCCCTGCTTTGGTCAGTTTCTTGACCATGGCGGGTGTATTTTTTGCACGCCATCCGAGAACGGTATACGGTGCGACAATGACATCGTTCACCTTGGTGACGCGCAACATCCGGCCATGCAGGTCATAGACCTGCGCGAAGCCATCTTCGCTCAATAATTTCAGACCGAGCACGCCGGAGTAGAACTTCTTCGCACGTGGAAAATTCGTCGTCGCAATGAATGAAATCGCATCTGTGGATTTGAGCATGGGCACTCCTAACGTGGAAAATTAGTCACTGGTGAAGAAGTTCGCATCGACGGGGTTCTCGAACAGCGAATAATCGCGCGTGACCACGGTGATTCCGCTGTCGCTGACGAAGTATTTCTGCTTATCGTCCTCAGGGTTATAGCCGATGACCGATCCCTCGGGAATGTGCACGTTACGGTCAATGATGGCGCGGCGTATGCGGCAATGGCGTCCGATATTCACGTGCCCGAACAAAATACTGGATTCGACATGCGAATAGGAGTTCACGCGAACGTCCTGCGATACAACACAGTTCTGTACTTTCGAGCCGGAGATGATGCATCCCGCACTGACGATGGAATCGACGGCCATGCCCATGCGTCCCGGTTCGCCGAAGACGAATTTTGCCGGAGGATACTGCGGCTGCCGAGTGCGGATCGGCCAGGCATTGTCATACAAGTTAAAGACAGGAGACACACTGACCAGATCCATTTGAGCGTCGTAATAGGCTTCAAGCGTGCCTACATCGCGCCAATACTGTGCTTCCGTATGGTTCTCGTCGATGAAGTTGTAAGCATAGACACGGTATTCATCGAGGATGCGGGGAATGATGTCTTTGCCGAAGTCGTGCGAACTATCTTTGTTTTCAGCGTCTTTGAGCAGAATTGGAAGCAGCGCGTCGGTATTGAACAAATAGACGCCCATTGAACCGGCGACCATTTCAGAGTTGATCGGTGAACGCAATTTCGTCTGCTTGGGCTTTTCTTCGAATCCGGTTACACGGCTGTTCACGCCGATCTCCATGCATCCGAAGCGTTCGGCTTCGTCCGGCTTGATCAGAATGCTGGCAATGGTCACGTCGGCGCCGCTCTGCTCGTGCTGTTCCTGCATGAGCTTGTAATTCATCTTGTAGATGTGGTCGCCGCTGAGAATGAGCACGTGTTTCGGCTGCTCGCTGCCGATTGAATAGATGTTCTGATAGACCGCGTCGGCCGTTCCCATATACCACTGGTCGCTCACACGCTTCATCGGCGGCATGATCTCGAAGAACTCGCCGAGGTCTTTGGCGACAACGCTGCCCCATCCTTCACGCACGTGGCGGTTCAAGCTGAGAGCTTTGTATTGGGTGAGGATGAAGACGCGGCGAAGTCCGGCGTTGACGCAATTGGAAAGGGTGACATCGATGATGCGGTAGGTTCCGCCGAAACTGACGGCTGGTTTGGCGCGGTCACGCGTAAGGGGATAGAGGCGCTCGCCCGCGCCGCCTGCCAATAGGACTCCGAGAGTGTCTTTCATTACGCGGCCTCGACCGTACCGGGTTGAATCGTAACATAGCGAATGAGGGCAGTGGTGTTGCGAATCGCACATGTACCGTGCGGTGCAACAGTTACGTTAGAGACGTAGCATGCTACGTCTCTACGTCAGACTGCTACAATTTTCTCGTGCGGTTACCTTCCAGCGCGGTGCGCAAGCGGTTCTTCTCCGCAGCCATTCAAGGCGTACGAACTACCTGGCGCGCGATCTTCCTTGTGCTGGTCTCGTTCTTCCACCAAGTCACCGGATTGTTCTTCTTGTTCTTCGTTTCATTGGGTGCTGCCGGAATTTGGAAAGAGTATCAAGCGCTGAACGGCAATGCATGGAACGCCAAGATGTGGGTCGCAGTGATATTCACCGTGATTTTTACAGGGTTCGCGATCCAGTCTTTTAGGAAAGCTGCGGAGGTTGGAAAGAGATGAAGCGACTCGGCGCTGGTTGCGCGATGGTCTTACTCATTCTGAGCAATCTTGGAGGGCTGTCGGCCGCTGACAGCAAACTGAAAAGTGTTGGAGGTATATGGTCGCGGGATGCTTATAGTGTTTGGACGAAGGAGTGCCGTCAAGGTTATTCCATATGGTCGCCAGATAAATCAAAACGAATACTCATTCAATGCGATGGGAAGCGGGAATACAGCAGAATTGAAGTCCAAGCGTTCAACAAGAAATTCGACACAGAGATCGGATTGATGGTGAATTCTGAAGTTGCATGGGCGCCTGATTCAAAATCATTTTTTGTGACTTATAGCGAGGGAGGGAATGTCGGGACCTATCAGATTCAGGTCTATCGTTTCCACGATGGGAAGATGGATGTCATTCTTCCTGCCAAGCGTGTGCTCGCAGATGCCATCAGGAATTACCCTATGTGCTTCGACAAGGGAACTCCAAATCTAGGAGCAATTGCCTGGACCAAGAACTCCGAGCAGTTGCTTGTTGCTGCCGAAGTTCTACCTCATAGCAACTGCGATAACATGGGCACATTCACTGCATACGAAATACGTGTGCCAAGTGGTGAGATATTGCGCAAGGTCGATCAAATTGAAACAAAGCGGTTGTTCAAGGAGCATTTGGGAACTGAGTTGAGGAATGCTGTCGATTCCTGCTTTTCGAATCCGAAAGAGTGTTTGATTCCCCAACTGCACCCCAAAGAATTCGGACTTGTTGAAAACAATGGCAAGAAGAGCAAATAAATAAATGTCTGACAACCACAAACCCGCGAGTCTCATTTCGGCGCAGGCCAAGCCCGAGATCAAGCCTGTCTATACGCGCGAAGACCTTTCAGGCCACGACCTTGAGCGCGAGGTTTCGTTCCCGGGCGAGGCTCCGTTCACTCGCGGCGTTCAGCCCACCATGTACCGCGGTCGTCTGTGGACGATGCGCCAATACGCCGGAATGGGTGATGCCGAGGAATCGAACAAACGTTACAAGTACCTTCTCGCGCACGGAACCAGCGGCCTCAGCGTGGCCTTCGACCTTCCCACGCAGATCGGGATGGATAGCGACCACGCCATGGCCCTTGGCGAAGTGGGCAAGGTGGGCGTGGCGATCGATTCTATCGAGGACATGGAGCGATTGTTCGCGGGAATCGACCTTGAGAAGATATCGACGTCCATGACCATCAACGCGACAGCGTCGATACTTCTCGCCCTATATGTGGCAGTGGCAAGACGGAATGGGGCGGATGTCCGCAAGCTCAGCGGTACGGTGCAGAATGACATTCTCAAGGAATACATTGCGCGCGGAACGTACATCTATCCACTCGCTCACGCGTTGCGCATTGTGACCGATCTGTTTGCGTGGACGAATACGAACGTCCCTGAGTGGAACACCATCAGCATCAGCGGATACCACATGCGCGAAGCCGGATGCACCGCCGCGCAAGAAATTGCCTTCACCTTAGCCAATGGCATGACATACGTTGAAGCGGCCGTGACCGCCGGGCTTGATGTGGATACTTTTGCTCCGCGCCTCAGCTTCTTCTTCAATGCGCACAATGATTTTCTTGAGGAGATCGCCAAATTCCGCGCCGCACGCAGGATGTGGGCGGGCATCATGCGCAATCATTTCAAAGCGAAAAATCCGCGCTCGTGGATGTTGCGTTTCCACACGCAGACTGCAGGTTCTACTCTGCAAGCGCAGCAACCGGAGATCAATATCGTGCGGACGGCAGTGCAAGCCATGGCTGCTGTGATGGGTGGAACGCAGTCGCTGCACACCAATTCATTCGATGAGGCGCTCGGACTTCCAACCGAAGAAGCTGCGCGAATCGCACTGCGCACACAACAGATCATCGGATACGAAAGCGGGGTGGCGCAGACGGTCGATCCGTGTGCGGGTTCCTACTTCATCGAAACACTGACGAATGATCTCGAGTCGAAAGCAAAAGGTTATCTAGATAAGATCGCCGCGCTGGGCGGAATGCGAAAAGCCATCGAACGCGGATATGTGCAGCAAGAGATACAGAATGCTGCATACGAATACCAGCAATCCGTGGACACCAAAGAAGCCATCGTCGTCGGCGTGAACATGTTCCAACTCGATGATGAAGCGAGCGTGCCTGTGCAACGCATCGACCCGGTGCTCGAACGCAATCAGATCGAACGCTTGTGCGCATTGCGGTCAAAACGCGATGCAGCTGCTTGGCAAACTTCGCTCAAGAATATTGAAGATGCGGCGCGGGGTGGCGCGAACCTAATGCCAGCGATCATTCATGCGGTCGAGAGCTATGCGACGGTCGGCGAAATCAGTGATGTGATGAGGAATGTATTTGGCGAGTACAAGGAAACGGTAGTGCTGTAATCCTACTGTTGGGCCGCAAAATCACAGGCTTCGCGGCAATCGATGCAATAGTATTGGCTGTCCTGACAGAGGCGCACGTTGTACTGCCCCATGCAAAGTGTGCAGAAGCGGTCACACTTGCATTTCTCTTCCGTCAGGTCGCATTGAGCACAATGATATTGGTCGGCCATGGATAAAAATGTAGCGCAATTGTCTGCGGAAGGGAAGAGCGGGCCCTACTTCAAGTATTTGCCCATTGCATCCCAATAATTCTCATACCAACCCTTTGCCAATGATTCAGCTTCTTTCTGTGGGAACCCAGTGTGGTCGAAGACCACGTGAGTTCCAGGACCCTGTTCGTTCAATTCGAACCGGACAATCGAGTGGATTCCTTCAGGCCAATACGTCACGCGCCAGTCTTGCACGATCCGCTTGTTCGGAAGCAGTTCGAGATTCCGTCCAACGATGACTCCGGCAAAAATGTTGAATGTGCCACCAAGTTCACGGTTGATTTCAGATTTGCGACCGCCGGCAAATTCCGTGAATTGCTTGGAATCGAGCAGGGCTTCGTAAATGCGCTTAGGCGGGACTTTGAAATCTATTTCTTGATGGATGGACTTGGCATCGATGACATCCTTCGATCTTGCGGAAGCAGCGGGCTTCTCCTGCGCGATTGCTTCTGTTCCGGCGATGAGCAAGCTGGCGAGCCCGACCGCGCTTCCAGCCACCATTTGACGTCGCGTGAATTCAGTCATGATCGAACCCCCGGTAAATCTTATCCCAGACCGGACTGCCGTTGACCCATTAATTCCCACGCGTGTAATCTGGTTGTGCCTGATTCAGCATATCCAGATCAAATCACTCGCAAGAAGGTATCTCATTGTCAGCTCCTACGTCATCTGAAACAAACGCCGCACCGCTGCGCAAGACATCGCTGAACGCCATGCACCGCAAGCTTGGCGCCAAGATGGTCGATTTCGGCGGATGGGACATGCCAGTCGAATATAGCGGACTGATAGCTGAACATTTGGCCGTGCGCACATCGGTCGGTGTGTTCGACGTGAGCCACATGGGCGACATTCTTCTGCGCGGACCGGAAGCGCTGAAAGCCACACAACACATTTCGATGAACGATGCCTCGAAGCTGCAGATCGGGCAGGCGCACTATTCGGCGCTGTTGTATCCAGAGGGAACATTTGTCGACGACGTGATCGTGCACAAGCTGGGCGAGAACGATTATCTGCTCGTCATCAACGCTGGCACACGCGAAAAAGATTATGGATGGGTGAAGAAAAACGTCAGCCAGTTCCATTGCCATGCGGATGACATTGGCGACTACTACACGCAACTCGCCATCCAGGGCCCGAAGGCTGTGGATGTCATGCGCAAGCTTACCGATGTCGATCTTTTCACCATTAAAGGTTATTGGTTCAAGCACGGTACCGTATGCGGCATTCCGAACACGATGGTCGCGCGCACTGGATATACCGGCGAAGATGGTTTCGAGATCTATGTTCCGAGTGATGTGCCGACCAGCGAGCGCGTATGGAACGAAGTGTTCGAAGCGGGCAAAGAATTCAGCATCATCCCATGCGGACTCGGCGCGCGCAACACGTTGCGCCTGGAATCAAAGATGGCGCTCTATGGACATGAGATTTCCGACTCCATCAATGTTTGGGAAGCCGATCTGGGTCGATACGCCAAAATGGAAAAAGGCGATTTCATCGGACGCGCAGCGCTCGAAAAAGCCAAAGTTGATGGCTTGAAACGCATTCTCGTGGGACTCGAGATGGTCGACCGCGGCATCGGACGCGATGGTTACAAAGTTTGCGATGCATCGGGTAATGTCGTCGGCGAAGTGACGAGTGGTTCACCCGCTCCATTCTTGAAGAAGAACATTGCACTGGCGTATGTCCCGCCTGCGATGTCAGCGATCGATACAGAGGTGTTCGTGGAAGTTCGCAACCAAAAAGTGAAGGCGAAGATAGTGGCTACACCGTTCTATAAACGTCCGAAGAAAACGGCTTGACCAGAATTTATTCGAAAGGGATGACAAATGGCTTATCCGGCAAATTATCGTTTTACAAAAGACCATGAGTGGATCAACGTGGAAGGCGATACCGGCACGGTCGGTATCACGCATCATGCGCAGGAGTCCCTCGGCGACATCGTGTTCGTCGAACTGCCGAAAGCGGGCGCAGTGGTCGAAGCGCATAAACAGTTCGGCACGGTGGAATCCGTAAAGGCGGTGAGCGAACTTTACTCGCCAGTGAGCGGCACGGTGACCGCAGTGAATGAAGAACTCGCCAGCGCGCCTGAAAAAGTCAACGCAGACGCCCATGCCGCTTGGATGATCAAGCTCAAACTCAGCAACCCTTCCGAGGTCAATGAATTGATGTCCGCAGCGGACTACGAGAAGTACATCAACGAAGAGAAGTAACGGCCACGGCGACCTCAACAGGTTGCCGTTCTTGCGTTTGCTAGTGTGGCGCAAATCATCTTTCAGGGAGCCCCATGCGATATCTTCCCAAGTCGCCAGCCGATCGCGTAGCGATGCTCGGCGAGATCGGCGTGAAATCGATCGACGATCTGTTCTCCTCCATTCCGGCTGAATATCGCATCACGCGCGACCTCAAAGTGCCGCGACAAATGGCGGAGAGTGAGATCATTGACTGGTTCCGCGAGCGCGCTGGCGAAATGACCGCCGGACATGCGATCATGCTCGGCGCCGGTGCCTATCAACATTACCGCCCGGTGATCATCGATTCGTTGATCTCGCGCGGCGAATTCCTCACTTCGTACACACCTTATCAGGCAGAGATCGCGCAAGGCACGCTGCAATCCATCTTCGAATTTCAGACGATGATCTGCGAACTCACGGGCATGGACGTGGCCAACGCTTCGCTCTATGACGCATCAACGGGAGTCGCCGAAGGTGTGCTCATGGCTGCGCGGCTCACGGGAAGAATGGAAGCGGTGGTAGCGCGCACGGTGAATCCGCAATTCAGGCAAGTGCTGGCGACGACGATCAAGCACCAGAATCTTCCTGTGAAAGAAACTGGATACGGTGAAAACGGGCGCGTCGATTTGAATGCGCTCGACGCGGCGGTGACGGACAAGACTGCATGCGTAGTCATTCAATCGCCGAATTTCTTTGGGACGATCGAGGATATCGCCGCCATCGCCGACCTAGCGCATAAGAAAGGCGCGATGCTGGTCGTTGTGGTTTCAGAAGCGATTTCATTGGGAATCGTGAAGCCTCCGGTCGAAGCTGACATCGTGGTGATGGATGCGCAGTCATTTGGGGTGCCACTCGGTTTCGGTGGACCTTATTGCGGCGTGCTCGCAACAAAAGAGAAGAACGTACGCCAAATGCCCGGACGTCTGATCGGCCAAGCCTATGACAAGAGTGGGCGGCGCGGCTTCGTGCTTGCACTCTCAACCCGCGAGCAGCACATTCGGCGCGACAAAGCGACCTCCAACATCTGCACCAATCAAGGGCTGATGGCGCTCGTGGCCACCATCTATATGTGCATCTATGGACGCGAAGGCATGCGCGAACTCGCACAACAGAACCTATCGAAGGCCGATTACGCAGCAAAACAATTTGCGTCGCAAGCTGGAGTCAAGGTGTTGTTCGGCGGTGCTCCACGGTTCAATGAGTTTGTTGTTCAATCAAAGGACTCACCAGGCGCGATCAATGAACGATTGCGACCGAAGAAGATCGTCGGCGGATTGACGCTGACCGAGCATTATCCCGAGCTGGGAAATGCTGCGTTGTGGTGCTGCACTGAAACTGTCAGCAAAGAGAACATCGACACGGCGGCGAAGGCGGTGAATGCATGAGCGATATCAACAAAAATGTGAAAAAAGTCCGCTCACATATCACCCAGAATGAAGGACTGATCTTCGAGAAGTCATCCACTGGTAAACGTGGCTACAAGCTGGCACCGCTCGACGTTCCCGCAGTGGATAGCGCAACCGCACTCGGTGCGCACGAACGCAAAGACCTCGGACATATGCCCGCCGTCAGTGAGTTCGAGATCATCCGCCATTTCACTCGGCTCTCGACTTGGAATTACGCCATTGACCTCGGCATGTATCCGCTAGGTTCGTGCACGATGAAGTACAACGCCCGCGTGAATGAATTGGTTGCACGGCTCGAAGGCTTGGCTGAGGCGCATCCTCATCTGCCGCCTGCGCAGGCGCAAGGCGCATTGCGAATTCTGAAAGTGCTCAGTGATGCGCTTATCGAGATCTGCGGTATGGACGCCATCACACTCCAGCCCGCCGCTGGTGCGCACGGCGAGATGACCGGGGTGATGCTCATCCGCGCGTACTTCGAATCGAAGGGTGAGAACCGCAAGAAGATACTTGTGCCGGATTCTGCGCACGGAACCAACCCCGCGACTGCGGTCATTTGCGGATTTGAAGTTGAAAATCTGAAATCCAATGCGCAGGGGACTGTTGACACTGCCGCACTTGCCGCACAGATGACAGGCGATGTGGCCGGTTTGATGGTCACAAATCCGAACACGCTCGGAGTCTTCGAGCCAGAGATACACAAGATCGCCGACATCCTGCACGCCAAAGGCGGCATGCTATACATGGACGGCGCGAATATGAATGCGCTGGTGGGCAAGGCGCGTCCCGGGGATTTCGGTGTGGACGTGATGCACCTTAATCTGCACAAGACGTTTTCGACTCCGCATGGTGGAGGCGGTCCGGGCTCAGGGCCGGTAGCGTGCAAGAAGGCGCTCGAACCATTCTTGCCGACCCCTGTTGTTGTCACGAAAGCAGATGGATCGCTCGATGTGAATTTCAATCGCCCACAATCCATTGGACGTGTGAAAGCGTTCTACGGGAATTTCGGCATGCACATCCGTGCGTTGGCTTACATCATGGCGAATGGTCCCGATGGTCTGCGCATGACTACGGAAGACGCCGTGATGAATGCGAATTACATCCGCAAGAAACTTGAAGATGTGTATGAGGTGCCGTTCTCAGCGCCGAGTATGCACGAGGTCGTGTTCAGCCATAAGAAACAGGCGGAGCACGGCGTAAAGACCGGCGACATCGCGAAGCGGTTGATGGATTATGGGTTCCATCCCTACACGACAGCGTTTCCGCTGATAGTGCCTGACCATGGCGCCATCATGATCGAGCCCACGGAGAGCGAGCCGAAGGAAGAGCTCGACCTGTTCATCGATGCGATGCGTTGTATTGCACGCGAGGCAGAGGAAGATGCGTCGATTATCTTGAACGCACCGCACTCAACTCGTGTGGACCGTTTTGATGAAGCAAGCGCGAATCGCAAACCAGTGCTGCGCTGGAAGCCGTAACAATTCAAAAATATTCAAATCGTCAATAACTATTGCCGCCGAACCAATAGGGAGTCTTCTTTGTCCATTCTGACTTCGGATAACGCGTATGTAATAGCGTGAACGCCGCTTTACTGAGTAGGCCGGTTTCTTTGTCGGTGCAACCGTAACGTGTTGCCATAACTGCGCGATGTAGGGCGCGGGGCACGCGCACATCTTCCGGGTGCGCTTTCGCCCATTTCAATGATTCTTCCGTCAACCAATCGGAAGTCGCAGGCATCTTGCTCAATTGTCGCTCTTCATCGTGGCTGATCTTGATCTCGTCAGGTTTCAAAAATGGTGGGAGTTCGGCTTTGTCAGGCGACGGTTTCTGATAACACCACCAATTATTCGAGAGACTGTCGATCTTGTCGGGGTCGCTTCTGTAGTAATTGGGGCTGAATTCAGCGTAAGGTGTCAGCCCCGGATAGTTAAGTAGCGCATAAATTCCCGCGAAATGTTGCTCGTCGCTAGTCTTCGCATCCAGATATGCCTGCAGTAATTCTTTCCCTTCGGGATGAGTCTCCATTAGGAGCTTTGCAGATTGCATCGCTATCTTTTCATCATTCAACCAAATGGCACGCGTGAACACAGCGATCGATAGATCACTGCGCAGCACAGCTGGCAATTTCTCATCGGTGGACATTGCCTCCAGCATCATGAGAGGGAAGTAGTGGTTCAGGTAATCGCTGCCCGTCGGGTCGAAGTGGAAGTTTTTCTCTTCTGCGGTCTTTATCTCTGCGGCTGTGGCTTTTTCTTTGTCGAGTCCGTAGTCGACGACCATATTGCGCGGAGCATATTTCACGAACTCGGCGTAGCTCCGCGACACAGGCAATCGTAACGCGAGCAAACGATTGCGACTGCTAAGAGGCAAGCGGTCGAGCGGCCATTCAAGCAGCGTATCCAGATCATGGATGGCTTTTTCTCGCTCAGAAGTGACTCCCAATCGCAAACGAAGCATATGGTATTGCACGGTCAAGTAGACAGGGGAATCGGGCTTCACTGCTGATGCTTTTGCAGCAAGATCGCTCGGCAAGTCTTCGAATCTTGTTGAAGAGTAGAGAGTTGCGACCATCCACGGTAGCGAGTGCAGATTGTCCCAGAATTTCACGGCTTCCTCATGTCCAGCAGCTGCGGTCTTGGCATTCTGAGCTGCGGTCTCGAACATGTTGCCCGCCATGTTGCGCATCAGTCGGATCCAATCGGTCATGTCATTGCCTGATTCAGCATCACTACGGGTCGAAACAATGTAATCCGTGAGGCGCTGAATGTATGCGTCGGTATTGCCAGGATGGCCCAATTCGTTCTCAAGTTGCTGCAATCGCTCATTCGGATGCAAACGGTAGGCCACGTATCCCATCATGCGCTCAGCGTCCGCATGCCACTTCTTTTCGGCAGGGTCGGCGAGGATGTTCTTGAGCTTCTGTTCGGCGGACTGAAGACTCGCAAGATCCCAGCGAGGCGCGTTAGGTGTCTCGCTATAGACGAGCGTCGCTTTACGGATGACCGCGCGTGCCGAAAGATAAGGAGCAATCTCATGCCACGGACTCGACTTGTCCTTGGCAATCGCAGTGAAGGCAGTATCGGCATCATCGAATTCTTGAGCATAGAAGTGCGCGGCGGCGATCTGGTAGGCACGATCGGCGCGCAAGAGCGCCGGAAGCGAATCCGGAGCAGGATCGGGAATGTGCTCGCCGTCTCTACAATTCGAGAAGACTTTGTCTTGCGCTGCGACCCACGCTTTCATACCTTCACTTTCCGCGCCGAATTTTCCGATGCGGTCTTTCAAGGTGTTGGCGGCATTGATAAAGGCGTCGTCCGGGCAATTCAGAAAGCTGTCGTACTGCTTGTATTGGCGGAATATTCCGATCTCGGTCTTGTCATGGACGACGGCTGCCCGCGCATCCTTCCAAACTTTGTTGGCTTCGGATTGCTCGTCCCACCAACTGCGCTGGTTTGTCAGTGGTGGCTCCAACAATGCGGACTTCTCGCCGTCATTCAGTGATTGATTCGAGAGGTAGCGGAACGCAACGAATAGGTTCTGGCGGTCGAGACCGGGTTGGATCATCCCCATCTTGCCGCCAATGAATTCGGGATAAGGGAACTCAGGCTGGTAATCGAAGGTGAAAGTGATCTCGTCACCGCTGTAACCGCATCCGGGTGAAAGGGAGGGAAGAAGCAGATAGATGAAAATCGCCGATGCGATAAACATAAATCTAACGGCCCGCATGATATGCCTCCGCTTGGGATATGGCTGAAGTGAGTGATTCGTTGGTCCACGCCGAACGGTTATGGAAGAGGTAGATGCGACGTCCCGTTGGGACGCGCGCGATCGGTTCATCGGTGGAAATTCCAATGCTTGTTTGGCAGGTTGCAGTGCGGAAGTCGCCGCCATCGCGCAGGTAATTCTTCACGTCGCGTGATTCGCGTCCCATTTGAAAGAGCATGGGTACGGCGTCGTCGATGGGGAGTCCGTCAATCCAATGGTCGGCAAGGCACCATCCGGCGAGTGCGGTGATGCTGAGTGCGGTGTCGTGTGGAAGTTTCGCTCTCACAGCGCCGATGAGCCTTGCGTAGAACGGCCGCTCGCTACGGCGTGCGTCGTAATCGATCTGGATCGCGTGGACGCCCGGAATCTGCGCGGCGTCGACGATATCGTTTACAGTTGAATTGAATTGAGCTTGCGAATAGGGAGCAGTTAAGTCTGCGGCACCAGATTCGATGCCCGCATTCTCAACCACTGTTTCCGATATGGCCGCAACCGCATGCGGATGAGGCATTGTTTCGATCCGCACGACGGCCATCATTTGAGTGCCATTCGCAACCTTGAGCGGCTGCATCCGCGGGCGAGCGTGGTATCTGGAGCCGTCCAGATAGATCGTCTTGGCAAGAAATGCCACGCCGACTTGTTGCGGATCGAGTTGCTCTAAGTTCTCAGGACGCTCCCACGCCCAGACCATCACATGTGGCAGACCACGCATCGTTGTGATTGATGCGCTCAGGGAATCAGTTCTCATGCGCGCGAACAGCAATACCGCAGTCAATAGCAAGCAGAACGGCAATAACCACTTCATTTTGATGGATTTTGATTTAGGCGGCTGCATGTTGGGTCTCGTTGCACGGTGCTGAAGTAAAGCTGTGCTTTGGGTGATGATATCCCCGCCGCCGCCGGGCGAAGGGAACAACTGAGGTGAGTGTAGCATGTCCCCAAAATCTGTCAATTGAGACCTCCGTCCACGTGTCAGGATATTCCTCACACTGTAAGTCATTGAAAATAAAGATAATATAGTTCTTGACAGACATGAATCGCAATATGTAATATGTCAATAACAAATTGCAATCGCACCTGGGAAAGCAAAATCGGCGCGGTTCGAGGCGAAAAACCATGAAGCTTGGAGAAAAGATCCGTTACTTGCGTGAAGTAGAAGGTGGACTACGCGGTATGACGCGTGCGCTCACTCAACAAGAGTTGGCGCGCGCAGTGAAGATGGAGATGAAGCATGCCATCAGCCAGAGCTACCTTTCGCAGATCGAGAGTGGAGCGCGTCCGCACCTTACGAACACCACGCGCATGCTGCTGGCAAAGTTCTTCAAAGTCCACCCGGGGTATCTCGTGGATGATCCCGAGGGCTACAGCTCCGAGCTGATCAGCGACGTTCAGTCGCAAGAGGACAAGTACGACCTCTGGCTCATCAGCGGTGCAGAGCGGTTCCAGCGCGACCCCGATGTCAGCGAAGCGCTGCTCAAGATCGCGCGCCACGACGATTCGCGGAAGGCCACTGTGTTGCTCGGCGCGATCCTCGAGACACCAAACCTGGTCGATCGCCTGATGCAGGTGCTGAAGCCGCACTTTGAAGCTGCCAATAGGGGTGGCTCGTCAACACCAACCGCCCTTGAGGCCGCTGCCGGACGCAGCTTGTTGTCGTAATCAATAACCGTCAATGAATTGAATTGCAGCTTCGCGAATAAGAGGAAGCCATGAAACTTGAAGACTTTTTTCTGATCTGTTTCATCGTGGGAGCGACTTTAAGCATGTTCTCGTTCCTGGCATCGCGGTTCCATCTTCATTTGCCCCACAAGTTGCACCTTCCTCATTTCGGGGACGGTGCCGGACACTTTCACGGTCCACAGGGTGGTATGAAATTGCCATCCAAGTTGGCGGTCGATGCATCCGTAGGCATTCCTCATTCAGCGATGGATGCCGGCCATTTGTCTCCCTTGAACAGCAATACTAACGGTCGAAGTAGATGTGTACACAACCATCCCACGTATTGCTGTA
>CAVUCD010000003.1:0-60225 GCA_963739875.1 uncultured Solirubrobacterales bacterium | reverse complement strand
GCCGGGGAATCCATGAAGAAGCTCCTCGCCGCCATCGTCATCGTCCCAGTCCTGCCTCTGCTCGCCGGTTGCGGCAGCAGCAAGAACGACTCCAGCGACGCCACGGTCGCCACCGCCGCCTCGTGCACGCCGGCCAAGCTCCAGACCCAGACCAAGGGGACGCTGACGGTCGCCACCGACAAGCCGGCCTACCCGCCCTACTTCGAAGACGACGAACCCGCCAACGGCGAAGGCTTCGAGAGCGCCGTCGCCTTCGCGATCGGCAAGCAGCTCGGCTACACGCCGGCGCAGGTCAAGTGGACGGTCGAGCCCTTCAACTCCTCCTACGCGCCGGGACCGAAGAGCTTCGACTTCGACGTCAACGAGATCTCGATCACCCCGGCGCGCGAAAAGGAGGTCGACTTCTCCTCGCCCTACTACACCGCCAACCAGGCGGTGGTGGCGCTGAAGAGCTCCGAAGCGGCCAAGGCGACTTCGCTGGCCGACCTCAAGGACACCAAGATCGGCGTCCAGATCGGCACCACCAGCCTCAGCGCGGTCGAAGAACAGATCGATCCCAGCAGCGAAATTCAGGTCTTCAACAACTCCACCGACGTCGTCACCGCGCTGAAGAACGAACAGATCGAAGCGGTCGTCGTCGACCTGCCGACGGCGCTCTACCTGACCGAAGTCCAGGTTCCGGCAGCGACCGTCGTCGGCCAGTTCGCGGCCCCCGGCGGCGACGAATGGGGCGCCCTGCTCGCCAAGGGCTCGTCGCTGACGGCGTGCGTCTCGAAGGCGATCGACGCGCTGCGAGAGCTCCGGCGAGCTGGCGCAGCTGAACAAGCGCTGGATGAGCCAGGCCGTCGGCGCCCCCGAACTGCACTGAGGCTCTAAGGCCGCGCTCCAACGCCGTCCCCGGCCGCGGTCACAATCCGCGGCTGATTGACCGAGACCGCCGTCATCAGCGATCGCCGCCTCGAACGCGAAGGGGCGAGGCGCAGCAAGGAGCGGCGCGGCCAGGCGATCGCCGCGATCTCGACCGTCGTCGTGATCGGCGGCATCGTCGCCCTGGTCCTGACCAGCCCCGGCTGGCCGGTGGTCCGGGAAACCTTCTTCTCCTGGAGCGTTTTCAAGGAATCGTTCCCCGACGTCCTGCGCGGCTTCTGGCTCGACGTCAAGCTCTTCGTCATCGTCGAGGTCGTCGTCCTGATCGTCGGCCTGCTGGTCGCCCTGGTGCGGACCAGCCGGGCGCCGGCGCTGTTCCCGCTGCGGCTGCTGGGCACGGTCTTCGTCGATCTCTTTCGCGGCATCCCGACGATCCTGCTCGTCTACCTGGTCGGCTTCGGGATCCCGGCGCTCCAGCTCAGCGGGCTGCCGACCGACCCGGTCGTGCTCGGCGGCATCGCGCTGTCGCTCTCCTACAGCGCCTACGTCGCCGAGGTCTACCGGGCCGGGATCGGCTCGGTCCATCGCGGCCAGCGCGACGCCGCGCTCGCCGTCGGCCTGACCGAAAGCCAGGCGATGCGCCACGTGATCCTGCCGCAGGCGGTGCGCCGGGTGGCGCCGCCGCTGCTCAACGATTTCGTCGCCCTGCAGAAGGACGTCGCCCTGATCTCGATCATCGGGCCGCAGGAGGCGTTCCGGATCGCCCAGATCGCCCAGGGCGTCAACTTCAACTACACGCCGATGATCGCCGCGGCGCTGCTCTATCTCGCGGTCACGGTGCCGCTGGCGCGGGTGGTCGATCGCATGGGCGGCGGCGGGGGTGAGGTGCGGTGAGCGACGCCGTCCTCGAGCTCCGCGGGGTGACCAAGGCCTTCGGCGAGCGCCAGGTCCTGCGCGGGATCGATCTGACCGTGACCGAGCACGAGGCGGTGGCGCTGATCGGCGCCTCGGGCTCGGGCAAGTCGACGCTGCTGCGCTGCATCGACCTGCTCGAGGACATCGACGACGGCGACGTCTTCCTCGACGGCGAGGTGATCACCGACCCCGCGGTCGACACGGTCGCGGTCCGGCGCCGGCTCGGGCTCGTCTTCCAGGCCTACAACCTCTTCCCCCACATGACCGTGCTGCAGAACGTCGTCCTCGGCGACATGCGGGCCCACGGGGTCTCGCGCTCGGAGGCCGAGGAGCGCGGCCGGGCGCTGCTGGCGCGCTTCGGCCTCGAGGGCCGCGAGAACGACCGCCCCGACAACCTCTCCGGCGGCCAGCAGCAGCGGGTGGCGATCGCCCGCGCCTTCTCGGGACGGCCGCGGGCGCTGCTGCTCGACGAGGTGACCAGCGCCCTCGACCCCGAGCTGGTCGGCGAGGTGCTGGCCGCGGTCCGCGACCTCAAGGCGGAGGGGATGACGATGGTGATCGCCACCCACGAGATGAGCTTCGCCCGCGAGGTCGCCGACGAGGTCGCGTTCCTGCACGAAGGCCGGATCGTCGAGTCGGGCCCGCCGCAGCGCGTCCTCGCCGAGCCGGAGCGGCCGGAGACGCGGCAATTCCTCAGCCGTCTGCTCGAGGCCGGCCGGATCTAGAGGTAGGTTTGTCGCGATGGAGACAAAGACGGTCGAGCCGGCAGCGTCGAACGGGCACCCGCGGGTGGTCACCACGCTGCTCGTCATCGGCACCCTCGTCACCTTCCTCGCGATCTTCTCGATCTGGGTCAACCGCCAGGCGCTCAACACCGAAAACTGGGTCGATACCAGCGGTCGGGTGCTGCAGAACGAGGAGGTCCAGGCGCAGCTCTCCAACTACGTCGCCGACCAGCTCTTCGCCAACGTCGACGTCGCCCAGGAACTGGAAGGAGTGCTGCCGCCGAAACTGGCGCCCCTCGCCGGCGTCGCCGCGGGGGGGCTGCAGCAGCTGGTGCCGCAGATCGCCCAGCGCGCCTTCGCCACCGCCCAGGTGCAGCAGCTCTGGGAAGAAGCCAACGGCGCTGCCCACCGGACGCTGCTGGAAATCCTCGACGGCGGCAACTCGACCGTCTCGACCGGCGGCGGCGAAGTCAGCCTCGACCTTGGGGCGCTGATCGAACGGATCGGCCAGCAGGTCGGAATCGGCAGCACGATCGCGGCGAAGATTCCCGCCAACGCCGGCAAGCTGACGATCCTCAAGTCCGACCAGATCTCGGCCGCCCAGGACGCCGTCAAGGTGGTCAGGCGGCTGCCGGTGGTGCTGACGCTGCTGGCCGTGCTGCTCTACGGCCTGGCGATCGGCCTCGCCGGTCCGCGCCGGCGGCGGGCGCTGCGCTCGGCCGGCATCGGCTTCGTCGTCGCCGGCGTTCTCGCCCTGCTGGTCCGCAGCATCGGCGGCCACGCGGTGGTCGGCTCGCTCGTCTCCAACCAGGCGGCGAAGCCGGCCGCGGAAGCGGTTTGGAGCATCGGCACCTCGCTGCTGGTCACCGTCGCCTCCTCGGCGATCGTCTTCGGGCTCCTCGTCGTCATCGGTGCCTGGCTCGCCGGGCCGACCCGGATCGCTCTCCGGCTTGCGGCGCGAGGCCGCCCCCTACGTGCGCGAACAGCAGGCCGCCGCCTACGGCGTCGCCGCGGTCGTCTACGTGGCGCTGATCGCCTGGGCGCCGATTGCCGCCTTCCGCAAACCGCTGGGGGTACTCCTTTTCGCCCTGCTGCTCGCCGCCGGCACCGAGATCCTGCGCCGCCAGATCCTCCGCGAATTCCCCGCCGGCCGGTCCGCGCCGCCGGCCTGAGCGGCCTCGGTCCAGTCCAGCCGCCGCTCGCCGGCGACCTTTACTCAAGATCCTTGGCCTGAATCAAAAGAGGTGTTATGCTCGCGCCGTCTTGAGCAATCAGAGTTCCTGATCCGGGACGACCCATAGCCAGCACCGGTGCCTTAATCGGTTAAAGGGACGGCGTTGTAAGCCGACCTCCTAATACCCGCTTCGTCGGCGGCCCGATCGACCGCGCCAGCGCCACGCTCGCTGGAGACCGCCTGGAAGCTTCCGCTCAGCGCCGAAAGCACCTACGGCGCCTACTCGTCGACCCCGGATGATCAGCAGATCCGGGTCATCTACTCGCAGGATCTCGCCTCCAACGTGCAGGCGATCAGCCTCGAAAGCGGCGAAGTCCTCTGGACCAAGAAGTACGAAGAGCTCGACCAGGGCCCGAACGGCATCGTCGTCCAGGAAGGGAAGGTCTTCGGCGCCACGGCGAGCAAGGCCTTCGCGCTCGATCAGGAAACCGGCAAGGAGATCTGGTCGACGAAGCTGATCCGCAGCGGCAGAGAAGGCATCGACATGGCGCCCGGCTACCACGACGGTCTGGTCTACGTCTCGACGGTTCCGACGATCGCCAACTCCGAATACCCCGCCGGCGGGGTCGGCGTCCTCTGGGCGCTCGACGCCAAGACCGGCAAGAAAGCCTGGCATTTCAACACCGTCCCGAACAGCCTCTGGGGCAACCCCGAGCTCAACGCCGGCGGAGGCCTCTGGTACGCGCCGTCGTTCGACGAACAGCGCTCTGGCAACCCCAAGCTCAACGCCGGCGGCGGCCTCTGGTACGCGCCGTCGTTCGACGAAAAGGGCTCGATGTACTTCGGCCCGGCAACCCCGTGCCCTATCCGGGGACCGCCCAGCTCCCCTGGGGCGCCAGCCGCCCTGGCCCCAACCTCTACACCGACTCGGTGGTCAAGCTCAACGCCAAGACCGGCAAGCTGCAGTGGTACTACCAGCAGACCCCCCACGACATCTTCGACTGGGACTTCCAGGACCCGCCGATCCTGGTCAGCGCCGGTGGCAGGGAGCTGGCGATCGGCGCCGGCAAGTCGGGTGTCGTCGTCGCCCTCGACGCCGAAACCGGCAAGCCGGTCTGGAAACGACCGGTCGGCGACCCACAACGGCCACGACGAAGACGGCCTCTACGCGATGCGCGGCGAAGACTCGAAGCTGCAGTCGAAGATGGTCGTCTCTCCGGGCACGCTGGGCGGCGTGATCTCACCGATGGCGGCCAACAAGACGACCCTCTTCGTCCCGGTCGTCAACCACGCGGTGGAATTCTCGGCCAACGGCGAAACCGGGGAAAACAGCCCGCTGACCGGCGAAATGGTCGCGATCGACATCGAGACCGGCAAGATCGATTGGAACCAGGAATACGAAGCCGCCGCCTTCGGCCCGCCGACCGCGGTCAACGACATGGTCTTCTTCACCACCTTCGACGGCACCGTTCACGGCCTCGACGCGAAAACCGGCGGCGAAGTCTGGCAGGGCTCCCTGCCGGCGGCTTCGAACACCGGCGTGATGGTCAGCGGCGACACCCTGGTCGTCCCCGCCGGCCTGCCGGTGGCCGAAGGACAGAAGCCGGCGATCGTCGCCTACCGGCTCAGCGGCAAGTAGCGGCGTCGCGGCTGCCGCCTTCTGGGTTGGTGGCGGTGGTGGGGGTTGGCGAGGAGGGGATGGGTGGGCCCTCTCCGGCGCGAACAGCGGGAGGCTTGGAGAGGGCCTACCCGATCCCCTCCCCACGAAAGCCCACCCCGCTCCCAAGGTGGGCAGCTTCCGTGAAGCCGCGAAGCTTCCAAGGACGAAAGCTTCCGAAGATGCGGTGGAGCTTCCGAGAGACGGAAGCTCCCGAACCTCGGGCGGGCTTTCGAAGCTCACTCGAACGGAGACGGGGCATCGGCCGGGGGGTCGGGTGCCCCTCCTCACGTTTTGTGCCGCTGGCCGACAGGCCTCTCTCGGACGGCTCCCGGCGATACAGCCAGTCAGGCAAGTGAGGAGGGGCGCCCGACCCCCCGGCGCGACGGCGCTCTCCCCGTGCCGCATCAGCAGCACCGGAATCGTGCTGGCCTTCAGCACCCGCTCCGAGACCGAGCCGAGCAGGGCGCGGTGGACGCGGCTGTGGCCGTGCGAGCCCATCACGATCAGGTCGTGATCGTCCTCCGCGGCGACCCTGAGGATCGTCTCGGCCGGCGTTGCCGCGCTCGAGCCGGCTCCTGACGCCGACGTCGGCGGGGAGCGAGTCGGTCGCCTCGCGCAGGAGCTTGGCGTGGATGTCGAGCATGTCCGGCGGCGCCGAGGTCGCGGCGCCGACCGGCGTCGCCGCCGGGGGAGCGACGGTGAGCAGGGTGATCAGCGCGTTCTGGTCGCGGGCGAGCTCGACGGCGTGGCCGAGGGCGGCTTCGGCGTCGGGGGAGCCGTCGATCGCGACGAGGATCTTGTGGTAGCAGGACATCAGGTCGATACTCGTGTCAGCGGTTCGTGTATGTCAGCAATCGATGACATCGGTGACAAGACTAGCACCAGCGCGGCGGCCGCACGACGCGGCGGCGACCCGCCACGCCCTCCTCGACGCCGGCCGCGCGGTCTTCGACGAGGTCGGCTACGACCGCGCGACGACGCGTGAGATCGGCGAGCGGGCGGGCGTCGACCCGGCCCTGATCGCCCGCTACTTCGACTGCAAGGAAGGCCTCTTCCTCGCCGCGATCGCGGCCGGCGCGCCGAGGACGAGGAGCTCGACTTCGCGCCGGCGGAGCTGCTCCGCTTCCTGCTCGAGCGCTGGGACGAACGCGGCCACACCCCGATCAGCCGCGCCCTCGCCAGCCCGGCGCTCACCCACGACGTCCGCGGCCAGATCAGCGCCGTGGTCGGCGACCGCGTCCTCAGCGGCCTGGTCGACGAGCTGCGCGACCGCGGCGTCGCCGACGCCGAGCTGCGCGCCGAGCTGCTGGTCGCGCTCGCGGTCGGCGTCGCGATGACCCGCGCCAACGGCACCCTGGAGACGCTCGCGGTGCCCCCCGCGAGCGAGGTCCTCGCGGCGCTCGGTCCGGCCGTCGACGCGCTCGCCGAGCCCTGAGGCGGCCCGCGATGGCGACCAAACGCAGCGCCGGCATCCTCCTCTTCCGCGACCGCGCCGGCACACCGAGTTCCTGCTCGTCCACCCGGGCGGGCCCTACTGGGCGAAGCGCGACGACGGCGCCTGGTCGATCCCGAAGGGCGGCATCGAGGGGGAGAGGACTCGCGCGACGGCGGCGCTGCGGGAGCTCGACGAGGAGCTCGGCGCGGCCGCCGGCGCTCGACGCCGCGAGGAGCTGATCGAGCTCGGCTCGGTCCGCCAGCGGGCGGGCAAAGTCGTCGACGCCTGGGCGGCGGAGGCTGACTTCGACCCGGCCGCCCTCGACAGCAACACATTCGAGATGGAGTGGCCGCCGCGCAGCGGCCGCGAGCAGCGAGTTCCCCGAGGTCGACCGGGCCGACTGGTTCGACCTCGAGCCGAGGCCCGGCGCAAGATCCTGCCGGCGCAGGCAGCGTTCCTCGACCGGCTGCTCGAGCATCTCGGCCTGCCGCGATCGCGCTAGCGCATCCCGACGTATACTCGCCGCGGGATGGAAAACGGCTCCACTCCGCGCTCTGAGACCTCTGGCGATCCCGACGAGAACGGCCACCGCCACTCTCGGCCCGGCTGCTGGGCGTCGGAGTCCGCGGCGCCGGCACGGTCGGCCGCGCCACCGGGATCGACAAGGCGGTCGAGATCGCCGCCGAGGAGGCGATCGTCGCCGCGGTCGAAAGCGAGGCGGTCGAGCGGGCGATGGCCCGGGTGCTGCAGGGGCCGGTGGTCGAAGAGGCGGTGCAGGGCGCGCTCGAGAGCGACGCGGTCAAGAACGCGCTGCTCGAGGCGCTGGACAGCGAGCTGGTCGACGAGGTCTGGCGCCGCCTGCTCGCCTGCGAGCAGACCCAGCAGCTGGTCGAGCGGATCGCCGAGGCGCCCGAGGTGCGGGCGGCGATCAGCGCCCAGGGCATCGGCCTGCTCGGAGGACATCGGCCGCACGATCGCCAAACTGGCCCGCGACCTCGACGACAGCGTCGAGCGGATCCTCCGCCGGATCTTCTTCCGCCGCCGCGGCCGCGGCCGACCAACCGCGCCGGCGTCGTCAGCCGCGGCGCTCGCCTTCGTGATCGACGCGCGTCTTCGTCAACCTCTTCTTCACCGTCCTCGCCGGCGCGGTCACCCTGGTCGCAACCTTCTTCGGCGGCAGCGGCAACGGCGGCTCCAGCGGCGCGATCGCCGCCGGCTCGTTCGTCTGGCTGGCGATGGCTCGGCACTACCTGGTCGGCTTCTGGTCGCTGGCGGGGCAGACGCCGGGGATGCGCTTCCTCGGCATCCGGCTGAACGACGGCGGCTGCCGCTGCGGCGCGCTTCCGCCGCCTGATCGGCCTCGGCCTCTCGGTGATCACCTTCGGGATCGGCTTCCTCGGCATCGTCTTCGGCGAATCGCGGCGCGGCTGGGCCGACCGCATGGGCCGACACCGACGTCGTCTACGACGAGCGCCGCCCGGCGCCGGCGCCGTGGTCCTCGCCGGCGCGGCGGCGCCGCGGTCGACGCCGCTCGGCACCGCCGAGCCGGCCGTCGTGGCGGAGCCGGCGCTCGCCGCATCCGGAGACGGCGGTGGAGACGGTCGAAGCCGCCGAGGCCGGCGCGGCACCCTCGGTCGAGCCGGCGGCCGGTCCTCAGACCGGCGCTCCCGAGCGGTTCGGCGAGCCCGCTGCACCAGCAGCGTGAGGCTGCCGGTGACGATCAGCAGGGCGACGTTGACGACGAGGACGAGCGAGCGCGCCGAGCGCCTTGTCGATCCCGCCGCCGCCGATCGCGACGCCGAGGTAGGCCGAGGCGGGGATCGTCGTCACCGAGATCGCGACGCCGACCGCGGCGCGGCGCCGGGTCTCGAAGGAGAGCATCGCCGCGACCCCGGCCGCCGCGGCGACCAGCACGGTCGAGTAGTCGAGTCGTGGGCGAGGCGTGTTGAGGCTGCTGTCGCTCG
Organism: uncultured Solirubrobacterales bacterium; assembly: GCA_963739875.1. Taxonomy (GTDB): domain Bacteria; phylum Actinomycetota; class Thermoleophilia; order Solirubrobacterales; family 70-9; genus VAYN01. Next base: position 51,485 of record CAVUCD010000003.1, on the reverse strand, counting down.
ACCGTGAAGCCGTCGGGCAGGAGGCCGACGCCCTTCAGCAGCCGCGGTCAGGACCGCGGCGGTGACGACGACCAGGCCGAGGCCGAGGGTCAGCGTCGCGAAGGCGCGCAGAGCGAGCGGCGCCGCGGCCGGCGACGATGCCGACGCAGGTGGCGCAGATCGGCAGCAGGTCGGGGCTGACCGCCATCGCGCCGACGATCAGGATCGAGCTGCAGATGATCACGCCGAGCGCGGCGATCACCGCGGCGACGTTGATCAGCGCCAGGTAGCGGGCCAGCGGCCACGAGTTGGCGCGCGCCTGGCCCATCACCTCGACCCAGGCGAAGCCGTCGAGTCGCCGTTGCCCGGTCAGGTGGCGCCGTTGCGGGGCGACCACGTCGACCCGCGTCAGCACGTAGTCGTCGACCGCGATCCCCATCTCGTCGATCGCCTCGACCAGCTGGTCGGCGGCGGCCGGCTCGACGTCGGCGACGAAGACACGCAGTGCGGCGCCGGCGTTCGTCCGGCTGGCGAACCACCCGCCGCACCCCGTCGAGCTCGCGCAGCGCCGCACCGAAGTGCGGCGCGCGCCGAGCGTCGACGGATGAGTGCAGCCTCAGCACCCGGTCAAGCATGCGGCCCCTTCGGGCCCCTCGGCCAGCTTGTAGACGATGATGATCGAGAGGGCGAATATCGCCAGCGACCAGAACGGGTAGGCCGGGATCGAGAGCAGCGCCCCGATCGAGTTCAGCGCGGCGATGAAGATGCCGAACCAGCGCCCGAACTCGCCTCCGGCAAACAGCGAGAAGGCGGCGACGAGCTCGAGCACGCCGAGGATCAGGGTGATCCAGCCCCAGGTGTGGAGGCCGCTGATGATGAAGGTGCCTTGGTCGGTGAAGAACTTCGAGTCGCCGATCGCGGCGATCCCCAGATGATGTTCAGGACACCGGCGACTATCAGCAGCACGCCGGCAAATACCCACCAACCGCTGAGCGTCGATTCGTCGTTCATGCGTAACCCTTTCCGTGGCATGGACAAACACGAGACGCCATGAACATAAGCGACGCCGAAGACGCCAGGCAAGAATTCTTGTCAAAGCGCCCCGGCGAGGGCCTAGGAGACGAGCTTCAGGACCTTGAAGTTGCGCTTGCCGCGGGGGGTCTCGACCTTGACCGTCGCGCCGACCTCGGCGTCCATCAGCGCCTGGCCGATCGGCGACTCGGCGGAGAGCTTGCCTTCGGCGAGGTTGGCCTCGGTCGAGCCGACCAGGGTCCAGGTGACGGTCTCGCCTTTGGACTCGTCGAGGACTTCGGCGGTGCGGCCGAAGGCGAAGGCGTCGGCGCTGGCGGCTGTCGTCGGCCTCGACCACGACCGCGTTGCGGAGCCGCTCCTGGAGGCGCTTGATCCGCGTCTCCATCAGCGACTGGTCGTCTTTGGCGATGTGGTACTCGGCGTTCTCCTTGAGGTCGCCGTCCTCGCGGGCGACGCGGATCCGCTCCGCCATCTCGATGCCGGCGCGGGCCTTCGAGCTCGGCCAGCTCGGCTTTCAGTTCCTCGATGCCGGCGGCCGTGATCGGCTCGCCGCTGTTGTTCTGATTCGCGGGACTCATCCCGAAAGCCTGTCAGAAACGAGCCGGAGTCGCGGCGCCGCCTCAGTCGCCGCCGTTTTCGCCGAGCAGCGCCGGCGCGAAGGTCTTCGATCTTCGTGTCGCCCGCCTTCGCCAGCTGGGTCAGCCCGAACAGTTCCTCGGTCGAGCGCAGCAGCGAGTAGGGGTTGTAGGCGGCGGCGTCGGTGGAGCCCGGGGTGACGAACTGGGAGACCAGCAGGGCGCCGGTCTTCAGCGGGTTCGGCGGCGCGGGCGGCGGCGGTTCGCCTTCGGCGGCCGGGCCGGCGGGTTGACCCCGCCGAAGGTGACGATCAGCAGGCCGTCCTTCTTGTAGGCGGGGGATTCGAGGATCTTCGGCACCAGCTTCGGCGAGCTAGGCGTCGGCCGCGGCGGCGCCGTCGGGCGCGCCTTCCGGGCACTGGCCGGTCACGCCCGGCGTTGCAGAGGTCGGGGGAGATGTAGGAGAAGTTCGGCGTCTTCGTTTCGCTTCTTCAGGTCCTTCTTCAGTTCGGTCGATCGGCACGTCGTTGGCCGAGCATTCGCCGAGGTCGAGCAGCGAGTGGAAGTGGGCGAACGGGTTGAGCCGCGACGAGTAGCCGCCGGTCGACTGCCGCTTCGGCGCGCCGGGCTCGGGGTAGACGCAGTTGTCCGGTTCGCCGGTTTCGGGTTGACCATCCCTTCGATGTAGGCGCGCCAGGTGAACTGGGCGATGCCGAGCTGATCGGCGAGGGTCTGCGTTTCGACCGGGTAGACGCAGCCTTCGCCGGACGATCCCGGCTTTGGTCGTCGCGGTCGACGGGAATTCGGTAGGTCGGGCAGTCGCCTTGGTCGCCGTGTTCGGCGGCTGGCCGCTGATCGTGGCGATCCAGTTCGGCAGTCGTCGCTTCGTCGAGCAGCGAGTAGTTGCTCAGCAGCAGGCCCCTGGGGCGCAGCGTCGCCGGCCAGGTAGGGCATCTGCGGCTCGGTCGTGCCGAAGGCCGCCTCGTAGCCGGGGCTGGCCAGGGAGACGACGAAGACGTGCTTGATCCGGCCCGCTTCGGGCGGCTGCGTTCTTCCGGCGGCGCCGGTTCTTCTTCGGGTTCGTTCGGCGCGGGTTCGGCTTCGGGCGCGGCGTTCCGGTTCCGGCGACGGACGCCGATTCGAGCTCGGCGGCGACGGCCGGTTCCGGAGACGGGTCGTGCGTGGCCGCCGCTTCCGGACCGCTTCGAGCTTCCGGTTCGGGTTCGGCGGCGGGCGTCGAGCCGCGGCCGGCGTCCGGTCGGCGGCGAGGCTGCGGCCGAGGAGCGCGGCGAGCGGCCCGCTGCCGGCTGGTGCTGGTCGTCGCCGCGGCGACGATCGCCGAGGTCGCGACCAGCGAGGAGGCGACGAGCAGGCCGAAGCGTTTGCCGGTCAGCGTCGCCGCCGCGGCGATCGCCGCGCCGGAAGCGGACCGCCGAGCCAGCCGCTCACTGCGCGCGCCTCGGTCGGGACCAGCGGCGTTGCCGCACTGGGCGCAGAAGCGCACCGCCGTGCCCGAAGGGGGCGCCGCAGCTGGGGCAGAGCCCGGCGGCGTCGGCGCGCTCGAGCTCGAGCACCCGCTCGACCGCCAGCAGCTCGGCGTCGACCCGCTGCAGCTCGGCCGCCTTGCGGGTGAGGACGTCGAGCCGGACGTGGTCGCGGATCGCCATCTCGTAGAAGGCGCCGCCGAGGTCGGCCTGCATCACCGTGAACTTCTCCAGCAGGCGGTCGCGCTGGGCGATCAGCTCGGCGCTTTCGTCTTTCGCTCGGCCTCGGCTCTCGGTTCGGCGGCGCCGGTCGTTCGTGGCCGGCTCGGGCGGGGCGGCGGAGCCGGCGGCGGTCGGCCAGTTCGGCGCGCGGGCGGTCGCGCCAGCGTCGGCGAGCGCGGCTCACGGTTCCGCCTCCGTTGCGTCGGCGTTCGGCGTCGGACTCGGACCCGACCTTCGCCGCCGACGACGATCACGTCGGGCAGATTCTGCTGGGCCTTGATGTAGTTTTCGCCCGTCTGTTCGGGGTTTTCTTCGACCAGTTTGGTGTCTTCTTCTTCCTTCTGCCTTGGTCGGCTTGTAGCCGGTGACCTGGTGGACGGTCGCCGTTCTTGGTCTTGGCGACGACCTTGCCGCCGCCGCCTTTTTCGCTGTTCTTGCCGGCTTTGCGATTTTTTCTGTCTCTTGGCCGTCTTTGCTTTGTCGGCGGTTGCCGTCGTCGGCGCCGTCTTCGTCGCCGGCGCCGCCGCGACCTGCTGCTTCCTGGCTGCGCAGCGCCTTCAGCAGCGCCTCGTTCGTTCGTTGTCGCCCGAGTCGCTGCGGCCGACGACGACCCCGAGCGCGACCGCGATCGGCAGCAGCGCGAAGAAGCCGACCGCGGCGGCGCGGCTGCCGTCGCCGGCGGCTTTCGCCGGCGGCCGGGTCAGCGGCCGGCGCGCTTTTTTGCTCATCGCCGCGAAGTAGCGCGAGGACGGGTTGGAGCCGTTGCCGCGCCGCGCCGCGCAGTTCGACGCAGTAGCGCTGCTGGGGGTCGAGCGGCGCCCCGCACTCCTCGCAGGGCTCGTAGCCGGCCTGCGGGCTCGGCGAGCTGGGTCTCGCGTCGCTCACTTCTCTCCCCTTCGGCTTGCCGTGCTTGCCGTGCTTGTCCTTGTCCTTCTGCTCGCGCTTCTGCTTCTGGCGCTCGGCTCGCGCTTTGAGGATGTGGTCGGCTCGGGCCTGCTGCGCGTTCGGCCTTTTCCTGCGTCGTCGAGCAGCCGGCGGCGACCCGCGACCAGGAGCAGGCCGCAGGCGGCGAGCGCGGCGAGCGCGGGCGAGGTGTGCGGCTAACCGAAGGCACCGCTGACGTACTCCCGGGTCCGTTCCTCGCGTGGGCGAGTCGAAGAGCGCGCGTGGCGCTGTTGTACTCGACCAGGTCGCCGAGGTACATGAAGGCGACGTGGTCGGCGATCCGGTAGGCCTGCTGCAGGTTGTGGGTGACGATCACGACGGCGACGTCGTCGCGCAGCTTCACGATCAGGTCCTCGATCACCGCGGTCGACTGCGGGTCGAGCGCCGAGCAGGGCTCGTCGAGCAGCAGCACCTCGGGCTCGGCGGCGAGCGCGCGGGCGATGCAGAGCCGCTGCTGCTGGCCGCCGGAGAGCTTCAGCGCCGGGTGGTCGAGGTTGTCCTTGACCTCCTCGAACAGGCCGGCCCGGTGCGAGCGCGCGTGGACCGCGGCTCCAGCGCCTTCTTGCGCATCCGCCGCGAGCCCTGCTCGCGCAGGACGTAGGCGATGTTGTCGAAGACGCTCATCGGGAACGGGTTCGGCTGCTGGAAGACCATCGTCACCCGGCGCCGCAGCAGGGTCGGCTCGATCAGCGTGATGTCGACGTCGTCGAGCAGGATGCGGCCGGTCAGTTTCGCCGCCGCGGTCAGCTCGGTGAGCCGGTTGAGCGAGCGCAGCAGCGTCGTCTTGCCGCAGCCGGAGGGGCCGATCAGCGACAGCACCTCGCCCTGGCGGACCGGCAGCGAGACGCTTTTCACCGCTTCTTTGGTCGCCGTAGGAGATCGAGACCTCGTCGACCTCCATCCGCCGGATCGAGAACTGCGGCGCGCCGATCGAGCGCTCGCGCGGCGGTGAAGCCGCCAGGGGCCGTGCGCCGTTGCCGTTGGCCGAGGGCCGGGGGCAGGACCTGCGTCGCCGCGGCCGGATCGTCGAGCTCGAGCCGCCGGATCGGCGGCGGGGGTGATTTCAGGAACTCCACGTTCCTACCTTTCGGGCGCGGCGGTGGACGACGTCGACGGCTGCGTTCAGGACTAAGCACCATCAACAGCAGGACGAAAGCCGCCGCGTAGGCTTTCTGCGGCTGGTTGAGGTTCCCGGTCGGCGAGGCCTCGTAGACGAAGTTGGTCAGCGTCGTGCCGGCGCCGCGCAGGTAGTTGAGCGGGAACGGCGACGCCTTCGACCGGGGAGAAGTTCTGGGTGGCGCCGAGCAGGACGACGATGATCGCGGTGTCGCCGATGATCCGGCCGAGGCCGAGCATCGCCCCGGTCGCGACCTGGGGCCGGCAGGTCGGCAGCAGGATCCGCCGCGTCGTCGCCGCCTTGGTCTTGCCGACCGCGTAGGAGGCCTCGCGGACGTGGCGGGGGATCGAGTTCGAGCCCCTCGCGGGTCGCTGGCGACGATCAGCGGCAGCGCCACCAGCGAGAGCATCGCCGCGGCGGCGAAGAAGGAGCGGCCGAAGACGACGCCTTCGGTGCTGCGGCTGAGGAAGCCGAGCGCGGTGCTGGAGAAGATCACCGTGCCGAACAGGGCGAGGACGATCGAGGGGATGCCGGCGATCGCCTCGATCGTCGATCTCGGTGATCCGGGCCAGCGCCGTCGGCCGGCCGTACTCGACCAGCCAGACCGCGATCGCGACGCCGGTCGGCAGCGCCAGCGCGATCCCCATCGTGGCGACGATCAGGGTGCCGATGAAGGCGTCGGAGAAGCCGCCGGTTTCGTCTCTCGGTGAAGCCGGCGGCGGCCGGCGTGACCAGCATCGAGGGCTTCAGGAACTTGATCCCCTGGATGAAGAGGTAGACGACGATCGCCACCGCGATCGCGCAGAAGAGCAGCCCGAGCGCCCAGCAGAAGGCGAGCCCGATGCGGTCGCTGAGGCTCCAGGTGGCGCTGCCCTCGACCGCGCCGGTCGGCGCCTTGGCGCGGGCGCTGCGGGGCGCGGCGACCGGCGGTTCGGTGACGCCGGCGGGGTCGGCGAGCGAGGAGTCCATCAGGCAGACCCGTACTTGCGCATCGAGCGGCGCGCGACCCAGCCGGCGAAGCGAGAAGAAGGCGGCGGAGAAGAGCAGGACGGCGGCGATCGCGAACAGGGTCGCGTTGGCCGGCGGCGAGCTCAGCTGGTCGATGTTCTTGACGATCGTCGGCGCCAGCGGCCGCGAGGGCTCGTAGATGAAGATCAGGCCGTCGGCGGGGTTGGGGGCGAAGGCGATCGAGCCGGAGATCATCGCCAGCATCACCGCCTCGCCGATCGCCCGGGCGACCGCCAGCACGGTGCCGGCGACGATCGCCGGGCGGGCGGTGCGCACGCCGATCTTCCAGATCGTGCGCCAGCGGTTGACGCCGAGCGCCAGCGAGCCCTCGAGCCAGCCCGGTTTCACCGACCGCAGGCCGTCGGTGAAGATCGAGACCATCAGCGGCGCGATCATCACCGTCAGCACCGATGATCGCCGCCAGCAGGCTGTAGCCGGTCAGCGAGATGACGCCGGCGACCGAGGCCTTCTGGTGCTCGGTGATCAGGTGGTTGCCGATGAACGGGACCAGGACCAGGACGCCGAGCAGGCCGTAGATGACCGAGGGCACGCTGGCCAGGAAGCGGACCACCGGCTGCAGGATGTTGCTCATCCAGTCGGGCGCGAACTCGACGATGAAGACGGCGACGAAGAGCGCCGAGAAGAGGGCGAGGATGACGGCGCCGCCGGTGATCAGGATCGTCGATCCAGATCAGCGGCCAGGCGTGGAAGGTGTAGACGTAGCCGGCGCCGGCTTCGGCCGAGAGTGGAGATCGCGTTGAGCTGGTCGTCGACGTTGCCGCCGGGGCCGAACCAGGCGAGGCCGTTATGGGCGAACGAGGGCCAGGCGCGGACGAAGACGACGACGATCATCGCCAGCAGCAGCCCGACGACGGCGCAGACCAGCGCGCCGAGCATTCGCTCGACGCGCTGGTCCGACCACCGTGGGCCGTACTCCGGGGTGGACTCCTCCTCCAACTGGGTGCCCTACTTCTTCGGCTTCTTGTTGAAGGCGGCGACGCCACCGGCTTTGTTGATCACTTCGCCGGCCAGCGGGCTGGTCCGGGCCCAGTCGACGAACTTCTGCACCGCCGGGCTCGGGCTGTCCGTCGGCAGGACGAGGAAGATGTAGCGCGACAGCGGGTACTTCAGCGGTTCGACGCTGATCTTGCTTCGCTTCGCAGGGGATGCCGTTCACCTTCAGCGGCTTGATGCCCTTTTTCTGCCAGGCGAGACCGGCGTAGCCGATCGCGTTCGGGTCCTGCTTGACCGCGTTGACGACGAGGCCGTCGGCGGTCAGCGCGTTGACGTTCGACGACGGCGGTTCGTTGTTGAGCACCGCCTGGAGGAAGAAGTTGTAGGTCCCTCCGTTGGTGTCACGGCCGACCGGGTCGATCGTCGTTTCCAGACCGGAACCGGGGACCTGGCTCCAGTTGGTCAGCAGGCCGCGGTAGATGTCGTGGGTCTGCTGGATGCTGATGTTGCTCAGCTTGTTCTTCGGGTTGACGTCCATGCAGAGCCCGTCGAGGTACAGCTTGATGTAGGTCGTCCCGGCGTCGCTGGGGAGCGGCGTACGGGCCTGGCCGGCGAACTGGCTGGTGCCGTTCTGGACGTCTTTGATGCCGGCGTTGCCGCCGTCGGCCGTGTAGGTGAAGTGGATCTTCGGATTGACCTGCTTCGTGTAGGTGGCGAAGAGCGCCTGCAGCACTGGCTGCGCGGCCACGGAGCCCGACCCGATCAGGGTCTGGGCGCCAGCCGACGCCGGCACGGCGAGCCCGAGAAGGGCGAACGCCGTGATGGCGAGGGTCTTGATTCTCATTCGGGTGATTCCTCTCCTGCCGGGTTGAGCAGAGTTTCTTGACCAACTTGGTCGCCTTACGCTATCACTTTCTGTAGTTTATTGACATCACTTAGTCAAGAAAGGCCGCCCGGCAGCGGCCCACGAAAGTGATGGAGGATCAATTGCTGAAGAAGAAGGCTTTCAACCCCTCGAGCGGCGACCGTCATCGTTCTGGCGGCCGTGGTCGCCGTATCGGTGACGGTGGTCCCGTCGGTCGCTGCAGTCGTTCCTGACGACCCAGAAGGCGGCCAAGGTCTTCGTCACCAACAAGAAGGCGGCGAAGACCTACGTGACCAAGCCAGAAAGCGGCGTCGCTCTACCTGAAGAAGAAGGCGGCGTCGAACCTCTACGTGGCGAAAGCGACCAACGCCGCTGCCGCCGGTCGTCAGCATCGCGGCCAGCAACACGCTGTTCGCGACCAATTCGGCGACCACCGCCGGCTACATCCCGACCGCGTTCACCTCGTTCGCGACCAAGGCCAACGTCAGCACGGCGGTGATCACGTTCTCCGGGACGGCGAGCTGCACCCCGGCGAAAGCGCCGACCGTCGACCAGGCGTGCCCGGTGCAGATCCTGGTCGACGGCCAGACCACCGGGCAAAGTCAACTTCGCCCCGGCGACGACCGCCGACGGCACCGGCAGTCCCGGCGGCGATCAGCCACACGATCGTGCAGACGACCGTGCTCGGCAAGGGCGGCCACACGGTCGCGATCCAGTACGCGGGCGCCTCGAAAGCTGAACTTTCACGCTGAAAAGCTGGAACCTCGCCGTCCAGGCCTACCCGCAGCCCGAAGAACCGGATCACGACGACGACCGACCGACCAAATAGGAAGTTCGCCGGCTACCCGGACCGCGCCTGGAGGTCGAAGGCGCGGTCCGGGGCCGGGGCGTCGTGGGTCTGCCCGCAGCCTCAGCGGCTGGGGCGGGGGAGGGTCTCGCCGAGGACGAGGCGGGCCCGGTAGAAGAGCGCGTCGTCGGCGTGCCGCTTGGCCGGAGTCGCGGTTGGCGGAGCGGGTGGTCCGGTTCTGCCCGGTGCCGGCCGGGGCTCTCGTCGCGGATCAGACCCGGTCGATCCGACCCCGAGAGACGAAGGTGGTGCGTGGAGACCTGTCTTGCTCATCTCCTGCGCTCCTTTCTAGAGTTTGTTGAGTGACTAACTCAAGAATAGCAGCAGACGAGGAAAGCCTGGCCGGTGGTACAATCGTGCCAGCGGCGATCAAGTCGGCATGTGCGGAGCAGCGGCGGATTGGGCGGGGCGCCACCCGGCAAAAAGCGCACCCCGCCCGTCGCCTCTTCAAACGGCTGCAGAAACCTCTGCGTCGCCGCCGTCCGTGGACCCTGGGGAGTCGAGGCCCCGTGGGCGTTGGACGGCGACGAACCGTTGAAGCTCTTTGCCTGGACCGGGCGCAGGTAGGCGATCTGCCCCTCCCGCAGCTCCAGCCGCTGCAGCTCGTTGCGGGTCAGCTGCGCCCAGACCTCGGTGCCGTCGCCGAGCACGAACTCGACCCGGATCTCGAAGCCGAGGGCGACGATCCGCTGGACCATCGCCTCCTCGGTGCGACTCGTCGGCGTCGAGCACGACCTCGATGTCGTGCGGTCGCACGAAGCTGTCGCCGAGCCGGTTGACCTCGCCGACGAAGCTCATCACGAACTCGTTGGCCGGGTGCTCGTAGAGGTCGTTGGCGCTGCCCGACTGCTCGACCCGTCCCTGGTTCATCACCACCAGCTGGCCGGCGACGTCCATCGCCTCCTCCTGGTCGTGGGTGACGAAGATCGTCGTCACGTTCATCTCCTCGTGGAGATTGCGCAGCCAGGTGCGCAGGTCCTTGCGGACCTTGGCGTCGAGCGCGCCGAAGGGCTCGTCGAGCAGCAGCACCTGCGGCTCGACCGCGAGCGCCCGGGCCAGCGCCATCCGCTGGCGCTGGCCGCCGGAGAGCTGCGACGGGTAGCGGTCGGCGAGCCCGTGCAGCTGGACCAGGTTCAGCAGCTCGTCGACCCGGTCGGAGATCTTGTCCTTCTTCCACTTGCGGATCTTCAGCCCGAAGCCGACGTTCTCGAACACGGTCATGTGCTTGAAGGCGGCGTAGTGCTGGAAGACGAAGCCGACTTCGCGCTTCTGGGTCGGCTTCGTCGAGACGTCCTCGCCGTCGATCAGGACGCGGCCGGCGTCGAGCGTCTCGAGCCCGGCGATCGCCCGCAGCAGCGTCGACTTGCCGCTGCCGCTCGGGCCCGAGCAGGGCGGTCAGCGACCCGTCCGGGACCTCGATCGATACGTCGTCAAGCGCCTGAAAGTCCCCGAAGCTCTTGTTGGCTCCCTCGACTGAGATACCCATCAGGCGTCCTCCTTTCGTTTGAGCAGGTTCATCGCGAGCAGCGTGGTCGAGCGCCAGCAGGGCCAGCAGGACGGAGGCGCCGAAGGCGCCGGCGAGGTTGAAGTTGTCGTAGTCCTTCTCGACGAAGAGCGGCAGCGTCTGGGTTTCGCCCGGAGATGCGAGCCGGAGACGATCGAGACGGCGCCGAACTCGCCGAGCACGCGGGCGGTGGTGAGGACGACGCCGTAGGCGACGCCCCAGCGGATCGCCGGCAGGGTGACCCGCCAGAAGGTCTGCCAGGCGTTGGCGCCGAGCGTCGAGGCCGCCTGCTCCTGCTCGGTGCCGATCTCCTGCAGCACCGGCACCGTCTCGCGGACCACGAACGGGACCGAGACGAAGATGCTGGCGAGGACCATGCCCGGGACCGAGAAGAGGATCTTCGATCCCGGCTTCGGCGAGGCCCGGTTCGAGCCAGCCGTTGGTGCCGTAGAGGAGGAAGAGCGAGAGCCCGATGACGACCGGGCGAGATCGCGAACGGGAGGTTGATCACCGCGTCGATCAGCCGCGTTGCCCTTCCAGCTGTGGCGGACCAGGAGCAGCGCGCAGATGACGCCGAAGATCGTGTTCAGCGGCACCGCGATCACGACCATCAGCAGGCTCAGCTTCAGCGCGTGCAGGCCGTCGGGCGAGGTGATCGCGTCGAACGGCGGCGCCAGCCCGTGTTCGAAGGTCTTGTAGAAGATCAGCGACCAGCGGCGCGAGCAGCAGCAGGGCGAGGTAGCCGAGACCGAGGACGCGCAGGCCCCAGCGGCTGCGGGTCGAGCTAGCGGACCTCATCGTCGTCGCCCTTCTCGGTCGAAGTCCTCGCCGCTCATCGGCATCACGGTGAGGCCGCCGGCACCGGCGCCCGGGCGCGTTCGTGGCGTGCTGCCCCAGCGCTGGATCAGCGTGATCAGGCCGAGCAGACCAGCGCCACGACAGCAGCACGACCGAGACCGCGGCGGCGCCGGTTTCGTTGCCGGTCTCGATCTGCTGGCTGATGAAGATCGAGGAGACCTGCGTGTTCGGTAGGCCGCCGGCGAAGAGCAGGACCGAGCCGTACTCGCCGAGCGCGCGGGCGAAGGCGAGGGCGACGCCGGCGGCGAGGCCGGGGAGGAGGTTGGGGAAGATGATCCGGCGGAAGATCGTGAAGCCGCCGGCGCCGAGCGAGGCGGCCGCCTCCTCCATCTCGCGGTCCATCTCGATCAGCAGCGGCTGCACCGCGCGGACGACGAAGGGGAGGGTGACGAAGCAGCAGCGCGACGACGATCGCGGCGCGGGTCAGCGCGATGTCGATCCCGAACGGGCTGTGTTGCCCCGTAGAGCTCGATCAGGATCAGGCTGGCGACGATCGTCGGCAGCGCGAAGGGGAGGTCGATGATCGCGTTGACGATCGACTTGCCGGGGAAGTTGTCGCGGACCAGCAGCCAGGCGACGATCGTGCCGAAGAAGGCGTTGATCGACGACGACGATCAGCGAGCAGACGAGGATCAGCTTCAGCGAGCGCGAGCGCCTGCGGCCCGGTGACCTGGGTCCAGAAGTGGCTGAGGCCCCTCGCGAGCGATTGGTCGAGCAGCGCCGCCAGCGGCAGCAGGACGATCAGGCTCAGATAGAGGACGACCGTGCCGCGGCCGAGGCCGGCGCCGACCCCGGGCAGGCGAATGCCTGCCCGGGGTGCGCGACTGGTGCGCTTTGCGGCGTGGGCCTCCATCGATCAGCCGGAGGTCGAGACTCCGAGTTCGTTCTCGATCTTGGCCACCGAACCGGTTTCTTCGTCGAAGAACTCGTCCTTGACTTTGCCCCAGCCACCGAACTTGCTGATCTTGAACAGACTTCTTCGGGTGTCGGGAACTGCTTCGGGTCGACCAGCTTCGGGTTGACCGGGCGGTAGCCGTTTTCAGCCCACAGTTCCTGGCCTTCGTTCGACCAGAGGAACTTGAGGAAATCTTCGGCCGCCGGCTCGGGCGCCTTTTCGGTGACCGCGATCGGGGTTTCGATCTGCATCGTCGAGGGCGGGATCACGTATTCGACTTCTTCGCCTTCCTTTTCGGCCTTGATCGCTTCGTTCTCGTAGGTGAGGAGGACGTTGCCCTCGCCCTGGGTGAAGGCGGAGAACGCGTCGCGACCGCTGCCCGGCTGGGCGTTGGTCTTTTCGAGCACCGTCTTGACCGCTTCCAGCGCCTTCGCGGGCGAGGCGCCTTCTTCGATCGCCGAGCCGTAGATGGCCATGATGTTCCAGCGGGCCGAGCCGGAGCTGAACGGGTTCGGGGTGACCACTTCGGCTTCTTCGTTCGTCTCCAGGTCCTTGAAGGACTTGATGCCGAGCGGGTTGCCTTTCTTCGACCAGGATCACGACGACCGAGTCGGTGGCGATGCCGCCGTAGGGCTGTTTTTCCCAGTTCTTGGAGACGATTTCGCCTTCTTCGACCAGCCGTTCCATGTCGCCGGCCTGGGAGAAGTGGACGACCGATGCGGGCTGGCCCGCGACGACCGCGCGGCTCTGGTCGCCGGAGGCGCCGAAGGAGTTGCTGAAGCTGACTCCCTTGCCTGCCGGCGTCTTTTCGAAGGCCGGCTCGAGGGTTTCCGCGTAGACCGATTCGGGGGTGGAGTAGCCGACGACGTCGAGCTTGGCGCCTCCCGAGCTGCTGGAGCCAGAGCTTGAGCTGGAGCTACTGCTGCTTCCGCAGCCGGCGACGAAAAGCGCAACGAGCAGCGCGAGAAGTGCGGCCGGGAGGCCGACCGTCACGCTGCGCCGCCGGGTGTTGCGAGCGTTCCGCATCTATGTTTCCTTCCTATTTCGACTGACTTACTTCAGAATGGAAGTTCGGCAGGCTAGCACAAAGTTGATCGGCAAAGTAGGAAATACGGATCTGGATTCAGCCGATTAGGCTGAGGCGATGGGAGAGGGGCCCCGGGACGGGGTGCTGCGTACGCCGGACGAGCGGCTGCAGGGGCTGCCGGACTACCCCTTCGAGTCCAGCTACCGAGAGGTCGACGGGCTGCGCCTCGCCCATCTCGACGAGGGCGAGGGCAAGCCGGTCGTCTTCTTCCACGGCGAGCCGACCTGGTCGTACCTCTGGCGCAAGGTGATCCCGCCGGTCCGCGACGCCGGCTTCCGCTGCATCGCCCCCGACTACGCCGGCTTCGGCCGCTCCGACAAGCCGACCGACGTCGGCTGGTACACCTACGACCGCCACGTCGAGCTGATGGCGGCGCTGCTGGAGGAACTCGACCTGCGCGACGCGACCGTCGTCGTCCACGACTGGGGCGGGCCGATCGGCCTGCGGCTCGCGGTCGAGCATCCCGACCGGATCTCCCGGATCGTGATCATGGAGACCGGCCCCTTCACCGGCCACCAGCGGATGAGCGACGCCTGGTTCGCCTTCCGCGACTTCGTCCGCGAGAACGAGGACGTGCCGGTCGGGATCCTGGTCCGCGGCGGCTGCAAGAACGACCCCGGCGACGAGGTGATCGCCGCCTACGAGGCTCCTTATATGGACCCGCGCCTCGAAGGCCGGCGCCCGCGCCTTCCCGCTGATCCTGCCGACGACGCCCGACGCGGTCGGCGCGGCCGAGGGCAAACGGGTCGCCGACGGGCTGCGCGACGGACGATCGCCCGTCGCTGGTCCTCTGGGCCGACTCGGATCCGATCCTGCCCTTCTCGGTCGGCGAGCGGGTCTCCACCGAGCTCAACCTGACGCCGCCGCGGGCGATCGCCAACGCCTCCCACTTCCTCCAGGAGGACGCCGGCCCGGAGATCGGCGCGATCGTCGCCGACTGGCTGGCCGATTCCTGAGCGCTCTGGCCGCCGACCAGCTCGATCAGGTCCGCGTGCGAGCGCTCCAGCAGCAGCTGGACGCGGCGCGGCGGACCGTCGTCCTCGACCCAGGTGACGGTCCCCGGCCAGTAGGAGTTCGGCGGCATGCCGGGGTGGTGGAAGGCGGAGGAGAAGACCCAGCTGCCGGTGTTGTGGAGCCGCCCGCCGCCGGGCAGCGGCCACTCCGCCTCGCCCTCGTGCGGGCCGCCGCGGTGGGAGTGGCCGGTGATCACGTGGGCGCCGTCGACCCCGAGCCGCGTCGCCATCTCGGTCGCCGCGGCGACGCCGCTGCGAAGATCGCCGCGGCCGAGATGTCGGCCTCGAAGCTCGGCGCAGGAGGCGGTTGAGCGCCCGACCCCGGCCGGGAAGCTGCCGCGGATCGCGGCCCGGGAGAGCTGCTGGCGGCGCCCGGCGCCGTCGTCGTTGCCGGCGAGCAGCTCCCAGGCGGCTTCCGAAGGCTCGCGTCGCCGCTGGGCGAGCCGGGGCGGTCGCGCCTGGGCGACGCCGTAGGCGAACCCGTAGAGCGGCCGCAGGACCCGCTCGTAGTCGGCGGCGGTCGGCGGGGTCCGGCAGCGGGCGGGAGATCCGCAGCAGGGTCGCCACGGCGACGCACTCGGCCCGCGGCAGGTTCAGGTGGGCGTCCATGTAGTGGCCGTGGGTGGCGTAGACGTCATCGCGCAGCCAGAGGCCCGGGTAGGCGATCCGCAGCCGCGCCGGGCCGAGCCAGCCGGTCGATCGCGGCGGTCGGGCCGGGGGAGGGGTCGTGGGTCTGCTCGAGCCCGAGCGGCCCGCTCTCGGCGAGCGAGAGGTCGTCGAGCAGCGGCTCGGCGAAGCGGTGGTCGTGGTTGCCGGGGACGATCGTCACCTCGCGCTCGCCCAGCCTCTCGCCCAGGGCTTCGAAGAAGGGGCGGGCCGAGTCGAGCGCGGGGCCGAGCGGGCGCTCGCGCAGCTCGACCACGTCGCCGAGCAGGACGACGCGGTCGGCGCCGGCGATCTCCTCGAGCAGGACGCCGCGGACGCCGGGGTCGCGCAGCACGTCGCCGCCGCTGGTCAGGCCGAGGTGGAGGTCGGAGACGATCGCCGTCCGCATCCCCACCTTTTACTCGACCGCGGTCGCCGAGCGGTTTCCTCGCTATCCGAGAGAAAGTCGACCACGCCGATCCTGGCTGGCCAGCCAGTCCGCTGGCTAGACTGACCGGATGCACGCGTTCGGTGAAGAGAAGCTGGCGCCCGCCAACGGCATCGAGCTCGCCTACCAGGAGATGGGCGACCCCGACGGCGAGCCGCTGATCCTGGTGATGGGCCTGGCGACGCAGATGATCGCCTGGCAGGAGGACTTCTGCTCGCTGCTCGCCGATCGCGGCTTCCGCGTCGTCCGCTTCGACAACCGCGACATCGGCCGCTCGACCAAGCTCGACTCGGCCGGCGTGCCGAGCCGCATCGACATGCTGTCCGGCCGCCGCGCCACCGCGCCCTACCTGCTGCGCGACATGGCCCGCGACACGTTCGGCCTGATGGACCATCTCGGCTTCGACTCGGCCCACGTGGTCGGCGTCTCGATGGGCGGGATGATCGTCCAGACAGCGGCGATCGAAGCAGCCCGAGCGGGTGCGCTCGATGGTCTCGATCATGTCGACCACCGGCAGCCGCTGGAGCGGCCTGCCGAGCCTCAAGGCCTTCGGCGTCCTGCTTGGCCCCGCCGCCCAAAGGTCGCGACGCGATCGTCGAGCGCGGCATCAAGACCTTCAAGGTGATCGGCTCGCCCGACTTCCCCTTCGACGAAGAGCGCGTCCGCGACGTCGCCGGGCGCTCCTACGACCGCGGCCACTCGGCCGCCGGCGTGCTCCGCCAGCTGCACGCGATCACCGCCTCCGGCGACCGCACCAGCGCCCTGCGCAACGTCGAGGTCCCGACCACCGTCATCCACGGCAGCCGCGACCCGCTGGTCCGCCCCGCCGGCGGTCGCGCCACCGCGCGGGCGATCCCCGGCGCGCGCCTGCGGATCATCGACGGCATGGGCCACGACCTGCCGCGGGCGGTCTGGCCCGAGGTCGTCGAGGCGATCGCCGCGAACGCCGCCCGCGCCGCCGAGACCGCGAGGCGCCAGGCAGCCGGCCTGAGCGCCGAGCGCCTGAGGCATAGCCACAGGCCGCTTGGCCCAGATGCGGCTGAAAGGAGTCGAACCTTCACGGGCTCTCGCCCACACGGACCTGAACCGTGCGCGTCTACCAGTTCCGCCACAGCCGCGGGAGCGAGGCAATCTACCGATTGCGCGCCCAACGCCCGCCTTCCCTCACGACGCAAGCCAGATCGCGCCGCCCGCTAGAATGCCGCTCCCTCGCCGCTATCGTCTAGGGGACTAGGACGCTGGCTTCTCATGCCGGAAACCGGGGTTCGAATCCCCGTAGCGGTACTCCACGAGCCCGGCCGCAGAGCCGGGTTTCGTCGTTTTGAGGGAGCTGGTCGCCAAAGCGCGCGCCACTCATCGGGGTTTTGCCGTTCAAGGCGGACCGGCCTCCCGCCACGTTGCGGGAGGCATGGGAGACCGGTCCACGGTTCTAGGCCCCCTATTAGGCGGGCTTCTGCACGAGAATCAGGGGCACTCCCTGATCGGTTTTGGCGATCTTCATCCAGCTCACCCCCTCCGGTGATTCGAGTGGCGCTCCGTGGGAGGGACCTGGCTGGTCGCTAGGACTGATTCGTGCGATCGAACTAGTTCGGCTATTTCCGAGGCAACGTCTCCTCTACGATGGGTTTTGCTCGACCGATCTAGAACGGAGGAACGCAATGCCAGCCATAAAGCGATCAGGTCAACCGCGCGTCTCGAAATCCTCGCTGGGCGCGATCGTCGGTCACCCGATCCGCACTCGCTGCTGGACCATCCTCACCGAACAGACCGCGAGCCCGAACGAACTCAAGGACATGCTCGGCGCCTCGATCAACGACGTCGCCTACCACGTCAAGGTGCTGCGGGATATGAACGTGATCGAGCTGGTCGACACGAAGCAACGCAGGGGTGCGACGGAGCACTTCTATCGGGCGATCGAACGGGCCTTCTCGACCGACGAGGACACCGCATCCCGCTCGATCGAGAACCGCGCCGAGCTTGCCCGGCATGTCTGCCAACTCGCGTTGGCCGATCAGGCCGTCGCGCTCGAGGAGGGGACGCTTCTGCGAGCGCCCAGACCACTACGTCACCCGGATTCCGCTCCGAGTCGACGAGGAGGGCTGGCGGGAACTCAACGCCGCCTACGCCGATCTCGTCGCCCGGATCTTCGATGCCCAGGACAACAGTGCGCAGCGGATGGCCGCCAGCGAGTCCGAGGCCGGGATCAAGACCACCGCCGTCGCGATGTTCTTCGAGGTGCCCGACCGCGTCAGGGAGAAGGATCGCTCGAAGGTGTCTTAGGGCGAAAGGCCGCGGCTTCAGCCGGCCAACCCAAGCCGCACCGAGGCGGCCCGGGTGATCATCCGCCGGGCGCCGGCGATACCGCCGATCGAGCGGGTGGCGAAGTCCTCGACCCGCCCGGCAAGCTCGGCGTCGCGCGCCGCGGTCGAGTAGACGAGCTTGTCGAGTGGCGAGAAGCGTCGCGCGCTCGAGTAGTCGGAGATGAACCAATGATGGGCGCCGAGCTCGCGGCGGTGGCGCCGCGCGTAGGCCTTCAGGGCTCGATTCAGCTCCCGATCCGATCCGTGCAGAGCCGGGCCGACTTCCTCGGCCAGCCAATCCGCCGACTGGAACGCCCAGCCGCAGCCGACGCCGAAAATCGGATCGGACGCCTGGGCGGCATCGCCGACAAACGCCATCCCCCGCGCCGCGGCAGGGCGGATCGTGCTCGGCATCTCGAGCTTTCCGAACCATTTCGCGACCGGGCGCGCGCCGTCCAGGCTCGGAGCATCCGCCAGGCTCCGAAAGTGCGCGCGAACCGCCGGCTCCGGATCGCCGCGGAACTCGTCCAGCCGTCGCTTGGCCGGCATCACCGCGACCATCGAGACGCCCTCCTCGTTGGGGTTGATGTACGCCAGGTCGGGGTCGCTGAACCAGACCATCGCCCGGTCGGGATCGGGCAGCGGGACGTCCCTGAAATAGGAGAAGTAACAGAAGCGCTTGTGCGGTCGGACGCGCCCCGGGACGCCCGCCATCCGCGCCATCTGCGAATCACGTCCGTCGGCGGCGACCACGAGCCTTGCCGTCAGCGGCCTCTCCTTGTCCCCATGCCCCGAAACACGGACGCCTTCGACCTGCTCATCGCCCTCGAGTCCCACCGCCGTGAGGCCGGGCAGGTAGTCCACGCCCGGAGTCTCGATCGCCTGCCGGCGCACGATCGGGTCGAGGACCGAGCGCCGCAGGTTCACGTTGCGCAGGCCCCGATCCGGCGGGCGTATCCACCCGTAGCGCGTCCAGATGTCGGTCTGGGCGCGAACGGCGCCGGCGTCGCGGATCGCCGGCCCGATCCCAAGGCGCTCCATCGCCGGCACCGCACCAGCCTGGATGTTGTGGGTGCAGACGACCTTGTAGGCGTCGAGCTCGGGGCGCTTCTCCACCACGGCGACGCGAGCCCCCCGCAGCGCCAGCAGGCGAGCCGCGGCGCACCCGGCCAGGCTCCCGCCGACGACCACGACGTCGTATTCGCGATCAGGCATTCGGCTGGATGTTCTGGTTGACCCGGAAGAGGTTGCTCGGGTCGTAGGTGGCCTTGATCTGCGCCAGGCGGTCGTAGTTGGCGCCGTAGCTCGCCCGCACCCGCTCCTGGCCCTCGTCCATCATCATGTTCACGTAGGCGCCGCCGGCCGAGTAGGGGTGCAGCGCCTCGAAGTAGTCGACGCACCAGCGGCGGATCGCCTCGGCGTTGGCCGGGTCGGGGTCGACGCCGGCGAAGACCGAGCCCCAGCTGGCGTCGCGGTAGGCCCAGGGGGTGTCGGACGGTCCGACGTCGTGGACGGCTCCGTCGATCGGGTACAGGTGCATCGTCGACTTCCAGGTCGGCATCTCCGCTCCGAACTTGGCGTGGACCTGGATCGCCTCGTCGGGGATCTCCTTGACGAAGTCGGCCCGCCAGTACCACTGGTCGCCGGCCGGGTAGACCGGGTCGAAGGCGCTCTGGAGCGCCGGCAGCGGCATCTCCTGCGCGCCGTGCAGGAGCGGCTCCGGGGTGACGTCGAGCAGCGGAGCCATCGCCGCGGCGGCATCCGCCGGGTCGCCGGCGTAGCACCAGACGACGCCGCAGACCTTGCGCAGGTGCAGCTCCTCGGGGAAGGGCGGCGCCGGCGGCACCGAGGTGAAGGCGAAGAAGCCGTTCAGCTCCCGCGGGGCGTTGGGAATGAAGTCCCGGTAGGCGGCGAGAACCTCGGCGCCCTGCTCGACCGGCCAGAAGGTCGGGCCGCCGACGATCGTGCCCACCTCGTGCAGGCGGAAGAGGAACGAGGTGACGACGCCGAAGTTGCCGCCGCCGCCGCGGATCGCCCAGAAGAGGTCGGGGTTCTCGTCGGCGCTGGCGCGGACCCGCTCGCCGCTGGCGAGCACGACCTCGGCCTCGAGCAGGTTGTCGATCGTCAGGCCGCACTTGCGGGTCAGGTGGCCGAGGCCGCCGCCGAGGGTGAGGCCGCCGACGCCGGTGGTCGAGATGATGCCGCTCGGCGTCGCCAGCCCGTGCTCGTTGGTCGCGGCGTCGACTTCGCCCCAGAGGCAGCCGCCGCCGACCCTGGCCGTGCGGGCCCCGGGGTCGACCTCGATCTGCTTCAAGGCCGACAGGTCGAGGACGACGCCGTCGTCGCAGGTTCCCAGCCCGCCGCCGTTGTGGCCGCCGCCGCGCACCGCCAGCAGCAGGTCGTGGTCGCCGGCGAAGGAGACGACCTTGGCGACGTCGTCGGCGTCGGCGCAGATCGCGATCAGGCCCGGGCGCCGGTCGATCATCGCGTTGTAGACCTTGCGGGCCTCGTCGTAGCCGGCGTCCTCGGGACCGATCAGCGTTCCCTTGAATCCGGAGATCTCGCTGCGGGCGGTCTGCATCAGGGCGTTTGGGGCGCTCATCTCTTTCTCCTGGCTGTGTCGAATTCGTCTCGGCCGAAACTAGGGCGCTCGCGCCGCGCTGTCATGACCTGACCTGACCCACTTCCTCAAGGTTCCTTATGGCTGTTTGGCCCAGGGGAATGATCAAGACTGACTATCGTCTTCCCATGGTCGCCGAGGCCCAGGATCTCCCGGGCTCGCTCCGCCCGACCTCGACCGCCCCGTTCGTCGGGCGCGCGGCCGAGCTGGAGAAGCTGCGGACGCTGATGCCGCGGGCCGCCGGCGAGGGGCGGCGGGTCGCCCTGCTCGCCGGCGAGCCCGGGGCCGGAAAGAGCCGCCTGGTGCGCGAGTTCGCCGGCCGGGCCGCGGGCGACGGAGTGCTCGTCCTCTACGGGGCCTGCGACGCGGTCGTGCGGACGCCGTACGGGCCGTTCGTCGAGGCGCTCGATCGCCTCGTGCGCGTGACCGAGGTCGAGGAGCTGCGGGCCGGCCTCGGCGCCGGCGGCGGCGAGCTGACCAGGCTGCTGCCCGATCTGCCCGACCTCGTCGGCGAGCTGCCGGAGCCGGCTCGAGCCGATCCCGACACCGAGCGCCATCGCCTCCACACGGCGGTCGCCGACCTGCTCGCCAACGTCAGCCGCGGCAGGCCGATACTGCTCGTGCTCGAGGACGGGCACTGGGCGGACGCGCCGACGCTGCTCCTCCTGCGGCACCTGGCCCGCTCCGCCTGGAGCGCGCGCCTGCTGCTGCTGGCGACCTTTCGCGACACCGAGGCCGACCTGCCGGCGGGGCTCGCGGAGACGCTCGCCGACCTGCGCCGCTCCGACGACGTCGTGCGAATGCGCCTGCCGGGACTCTCCGGGCCGGAGGTCTCCGACCTGGTCAACCGTGCCGCCGGCGGCGATTCCGAGCCCGAGCCCGAGCTGCTGGAGCTGGCGACGGCGATCCACGACCTGACCGGCGGCAACGCGTTCCTCGTCTGCGAGCTCTGGCGCGCCCTGGTCGAGACCGGGATAGTCGAGGTCGCGGAGGGGCGGATCAGGGCGACCCGGCCGCTGAGCGAGCTCGGCACGCCCGAGAGCGTCCGCGAGGTGGTCAGCCAGCGGCTATCGCGCCTGGCCCCGAGGACCATCGACCTGCTCGAGCTTGCCGCCGTGGCCGGGCCGGAGTTCGAGCTGGAGCCGGTCCGCCGCGCTGCCGGCCTCGCCGAGCCCGAGCTTCTCGCCGCGCTCGAGGAGGCGGTGGGAAGCGGAATGATCGAGGAGCTCCCCTCCCAGCGGCTGGCCTGTCGCTTCACCCACGAGATCGTGCGGCGGGCGCTCTACGACCGGCTCTCGCGGCTGCGGCGGGCGGAGCTCCACCTCCGCGTCGGGGAGGCGCTCGAGGAAGCCGGCACGGCCTCCGACCGCGCGCTCGCGGACCTCGCCCATCACTTCGGCGCGGCCGCCCCGTTCGGCGGGGCCGAGCGGGCGATCGACTACAACCTGCGAGCGGCGCGGGCGGCGAGCGCCGCGCTCGCCTTCGACGATGCCGCGACGCGCCTGCGCACCGCGATCGAGATCGGGATCGAGGGCGAGCCCGAGCGCGCCGACGCCCTGCTCGAGCTCGGCGCGGCCAGCCACCGGGCGGGCAAGGCGGCCGATGCGCTGGAGGCCTTCGCGTCGGCGGCGGAGATCGCCCGCGCGCTGGACAGCGCCGAGCTGCTCGCCCAGGCGGCGATCGGCTACGAGGAAGCCTGCTGGCGCCCCGGGATCGCGAGCCAGGACGCGGTCGAGCTGCTCGAAGAGGCGCTCGCGGCGGTGGGCGACGAGAGCGACGAGCTGCGGATCGGCCTGCTGGCCGGGCTCGCCCGGGCGCTCGACTTCCAGGGCGAGCGCGAGCGTGGGGCGATCGTGCGCGAAAACGCGATCGGGCTGGCGAGGGGCGGCGAGGACCGCGCCGGCCTCGCGAAGGTGCTGGTCCGCTCCTACTGGGCGCGCGGCACGACCCCGCTGGAGGAGATCCTGCCGATGCTGACCGAGGCGAGGGACCTGGCGGAGGAGCTGGGAGACGCCGAGACCCACACCGAGGCGATGGCCTGGCGCGTGCCGACCTTCGTCGCCCTCGGCGACCTCGAGTCCGCCCGGGTCGAGGTCGCCGCCCAGCGTGAGATGGCCGAGCGGACGGCGCAGCCGTTCATGCATCACGTCGCCGAGCACTACGGGTCCGCGATCGCCCTCTGCGACGGAGATCTCGCCGGAAGCCGAGGCGATGGCGGCGCGCTCGCACGAGTGGGGCCGGCTGCTGACCGGCCGCGACGCATCGGGCGTCTACGGCATCCAGATGTTCGGCATCCGCCGCGAGCAGGGGCGGCTGGCGGAGCTGGCGCCGGCGGTCAGGATCCTGGCCGGCGAGGCCGATCGCGACGGGCCCTGGCGCCCGGGGCTGGTCGCGGTGCTGGCCGAGCTGGGCATGGAGCGGCGAGGCGAGGCGGGAGCTCTCGAGGCTTGCCGCCGAGGGCATCGACGGCTTCCGGGCATCGCTGTGGCTGGCGACGCTCGCCTACCTGACCGACGCCTGCGCCGCGCTCGGCGACGAGGCGATGGCGGCGATCGTCTACCCCGAGCTGGAGCCGCTCGCGGGGACCAACGTGATGATCGGCCACCTGGTCGCCTGCTACGGGTCCGCCGACCGCTACCTGGGCATGCTCGCCGCGACGCTGGGGGAGGCGGAGCGGGCCGAGGAGCACTTCGAGCGGGCGATCGAGCAGAACCGGCGGATGGGGGTGTCGACCTGGGTGGCCCACAGCTGCCTACGAGTACGGGCGCTTCCTGCTCGGCCGCGGCCGCGGCTCCCGCGACCGGGCGGAGGCCCTGCTCGGCGAGGCCGCGGCGCTGGCCGAGCGGATCGGGATGCGAGGGCTGCTCGGCAAGATCGGCGCGCTCGGCGTCTCCACCCCCGACGTGGCGACTTCCCGGCGGGCTCTCTCCGCGCGAGGCGCAGATCCTGGCGCTGGTCGCCAGAGGGCTCAGCAACCGCGAGATCGGCGAGGCGCTCTCGATCAGCGAGCACACGGCGGCCAACCACGTCCGCAGCATCCTCCGCAAGACCGACTGCGCCAACCGCACCGAGGCCGCGTCCTACGCCCACCGCCACGGTCTGGCCTCGACCTGAGCGGAAGATCCGCGCTACGATCAGTCGATGGCCCTCTTCATGATCGAGCGCAACTTCGCCGATCAGCTCGACCTCAGCGACGACGACGTCGAGCTGATCGAGGAGATCAACGGCGACGAGGGGGTCCGCTGGCTCTTCTCCTTCCTCAGCGCCGACCGGCGCCGCACCTACTGCCTCTACGAGGCGCCCTCGCCCGACGCGATCCTGGCCGCCGCCCGCAGGGCCAACGTCCCGGCCGACGAGGTCGTCGAGGTGAGCGCGGCCACGCCGCAGTTCTCGGACCGCCTGCGCGACGCCGTCCGCTGAGCGCGAGTCCTGGCCGGAGTTGCGGCGGATCGGCCGGGGCTAGGGGTGTTCGCACTCCGGGATGACGGCCCCCGATCGATGATCGGGAACATCGGGCTGCGGTCGTTCTTGGAGTGATGGAACCCGAGCCAGTGGCCGAACTCGTGGACGACGGTCAGGCATCGCAGGCGTCGCGTCAGGCCGCGTTCGATGGTCATCACGCACGGCCCGCTCTCCGCGGGGTCCGGGATGTTCGCTTCGCCGAGGACGAGGCCGGGCAGCTTGGCGTACGAAGCGGCCTCGGTCGAGCAGCGCGCAGGCGTGTTCTGGTGCCAGTACGCGGCGGCGGCGTCGAGGTCGCCTTGAAGCGTGGCGGGCGCAGGGGCGGCCAAGGCAACCGCGGCGCTGGCGAGTGCCGCGGCGACGATCACCCGCGACCCCTGGGTGCGGTGAAGACGAGGTCGTTCTCTGCCGGATCCATGGAGGGCATGGGAGCACAGATGTTCTAGAACTTCTCTCATAGATATGTCCAGTTCGCCGAAAAGGGCTAAAGGTCGGTGGGAGGGCCCTTACGCAGAGCGGAATCTCCGTCGGCGACAACGAACGTCTAGTTGAGCCGCGAAGGCTCAAGCCGCGGTCCCAGCAGGCGATGGACCTGGACACCGGAGCAGACTTTTCGACTCAGGCACCCTCGCCGCGAGGCGGGTCCGCAGGGTCACGGAACTCCAACTCCACCGGAGTTCGCCGTGACCACCCGAAGAAGAGCGTTGTCTGGGCTGCTCGCTCATCAGGGAGGACATCAATGTCCAACCGCTTCGATCTCAAGCGAGGCCGGATTGCCGGCATCGCGATCACGATGGCCCTTGCCTTCGCGGCAGTGCCCGTCGCAGCCCAGGCCTCGGCCGTCAACCTCGGCACCGT
The DNA here is from genome assembly GCA_963739875.1 of uncultured Solirubrobacterales bacterium. Taxonomy (GTDB): domain Bacteria; phylum Actinomycetota; class Thermoleophilia; order Solirubrobacterales; family 70-9; genus VAYN01. The sequence continues at coordinate 26,767 of CAVUCD010000003.1, read as the reverse complement.
GGCGCCCTTCGTGGTTCTGGGTGGCTCGACCGTAACCAACACCGGGCCCTCGGTCCTGAACGGCGATCTCGGCCTCTCGCCCGGCACCTCGCTGACCGGCTTCGGGCTTCCCGCCGTCGTCAACGGGGCCACGCACGCCAACGACGCGGTCGCGGCCCAGGCCCAGGCCGACCTCACCAACGCCTACGACGTCGCCGCCGGACAACCGGTTCCGCCGGGTCACAACCTGACCGGGACCGATCTCGGCAACCGTACGCTGACCGCCGGCGCCTACGGGTTCTCGACCTCCGCCCAGCTCACCGGCGCCCTCACTCTCGACGCCCAGGGCAACCCCAACGCCCAGTTCGTCTTCGTGATCGGCTCGACCCTGACCACCGCCTCGGCCAGCTCGGTGATCCTCACCAACGGGGCCTCTCCGTGCAATGTCTACTGGAAAGTCGGCAGCTCGGCGACGCTCGGCTCAACCACCGCCTTCGAGGGCAACCTGATGGCTCTGTCCAGCATCTCCCTGAACAACGGCGCCACGGTCGTCGGACGACTCCTCGCCCGCAACGGCCAGGTCAGCCTGATCAACAACGTCCTCGGCATCGCCGGCTGCGCCACCGGCTCCTCGCCGACCGGGTCGACTCCCGGCACCGGCGGCACCGGCAGCAAAGGCACCGGCAAAAGCAAAGGCACCGGAAAAAAGGGCTCGAAGGGCAAGGACACGACCAAGGGCACGGCGACGCTCGGCCGCGGCAGGACGACCAGCTCCGGCGTCCGCGCCACCGTCAACGGTCGCGAAATCAAGAGCGTCACCTTCAGCGTCAACGGCAAGACGGTCTCCAAAGGCCCGAAGTCGACGATGGTTCCGGCGACGCCCGGCTCGCACGTGGTGGTCGCCCACGTCACCTTCAAGGACACCACCAAACCGAAGACGCTGAGGTTTCACTTCCGGGTGCCGTTCCCGGTGCTCCATCCTCGCCACGGCCCCTCCCAGTTCACGGGATGACCGCTTCGCCCGCCGCTCCCCGGCGACTCCCCGGCCGGCGCCGGGGAGTCGCCGTCGCAGCACTCGCACTCGCCGTCGCCGCCCTCGTCCCGGCCTCCGCCTCATCGGCGCCCGCGGCCCCTGGCGTGCCCAGGGCCCAGCCGCTCGTGGTGCTGCTCAAAGGCCACATCGCGCGCTCGGCGCCGAACTCCCACGCCCGACGGATCGAAGCGGTCGCCTCAAGGCGACCGCTGACCGGGGTCCGGACCATCCTTCCCGTCCTCGCCAGCGCCGGCAAGGACGACGCCTGGCTGCGGGTGCGGCTGCCGGGGCGGCCCAACGGCCACGCCGGCTGGATCTCCGCCAACCGCACCAGGAGCACCTCGACCGAGTGGCGGATCCAGATCTCACTCTCGGCCCGCCGGGTCACCGTCTTCCATGACGGCCGCGGCATCCGCCGCTTTCGTGCCGTCGTCGGCAAGCCCTCGACGCCGACCCCACGCGGCAGCTTCTTCGTCGAAGAGGGGCTGGCGCTCTCGCCCGCCGAAGCCGGCTCTCCCTACGCGCTTGCGACCAGCGCCCGTTCCAACGTCCTGCAGGAATTCGAGGGCGGTCCGGGTCAGATCGCGATGCACGGGACCCGCCACCTCTCCGGCAGCCCCGGCTCCGCGGCTTCGCACGGCTGTATCCGGCTCGACACCCGGGCGATCGTCTGGCTGGCCAGGCGGATCGGCGCCGGCGTGCCGCTGACGATCGGGAAGTAGCATCGCCGCCTCTCGCGCTTGACGAGATCCGGCCGGGGGCGCCCTCGCGAAGTAGGCTCGCGCTGCGATGGGACTACTCGATCCGGCCCCGCCTCCGTTCGAAGTCGAGGAGTGGCAGCGGCGCCCGCACCTGGAGCGGATCAAGCCGCTGGCGCAGGACTGGGCGCTGAACGGGTTCGGCACTCCCTACGCCGTCTACCTGCTCTACGTGATCAAGCTCGTCGTCTACGCCGGCGGCGGCCTGCTGCTGATCTCGGCGACGACGGCGGGGCTGGGCGGGCTCGGCGACCTCGGCAGCTGGTGGACCGAACCGATCGTCTTCGAGAAGGCGGTCGTCTGGACGATGCTCTGGGAGGTGCTCGGCCTCGGCGCCGGCTCGCTGCCGCTGACGCTGCGCTTCTCGCCGATGATCGGCGGCGTCCTCTACTGGCTGCGCCCCGGCACGACCCGGCTGCCGCCGTGGCCGGAGAAGGTGCCGCTGACCCGCGGCACGACCCGGACCTGGTTCGACGTGGCGCTCTACGCGGGGTTGATCGCGGCGGCGATCAACCTGCTGGTCTCCGACGGCAGCGGCGCCGCGCTGCCGTCCTTCGCCGGCCGGCTCGACCCCGTCGCCGTCGGCGCCCTGCTGGCGCTGCTGGCGGCGCTCGGGCTGCGCGACAAGGTCCCGTTCCTCGCCGCGCGGGCGGAGATCTACGGCAACCTGATGATCATCTTCCTCTTCCCGCTGGGGAACCTGATCGTCGCCGCGCAGCTGGTCTTCGTCTGCATCTGGTGGGGCGCCGCCTCCTCGAAGCTGAACCGCCACTTCCCCTTCGTGGTCACGGTGATGATCAGCAACACGCCCTGGAACCGCTCGCGCAAGGCGAAGCGGCGCCTCTACACCGATCACCCCGACGACCTGCGGCCCTCGGCGATCGGCCGGCTCTCCGCCCACCTGGGCACCGTGATCGAGTTCACCCTGCCGCTGCTCCTGCTCGTCACCAGCGGCGGCGTCGTCGGCACGATCGCCGTCGCCGGGATGATCGTCTTCCACCTCCACATCCTCTCGACCTTCCCGCTGGCGGTGCCGCTGGAGTGGAACGTCTTCATGATCTTCGGCCTGCTGTTCCTCTTCGGCCACTACGGCTCGGTCCCGTTCTCGACCCTCGAAGATCCGCTGCTGATCGCGATCCTGGCGCTGACCTGCGTCGGCCTGCCGGTGCTCGGCAACTTCCGCCCCGACCTGGTCTCCTTCCTGCCCTCGATGCGCTACTACGCCGGCAACTGGGCGACCAGCCAGTGGCTGTTCCGCAAGGACTCCGGCGCCGAGGCGAAGCTCGACGAGCGGGTCGTCAAGTCGGCGCCGATCGTGGTCGAGCAGCTGGTCAAGTTCTACGACCGCGAGACCGCCGAGCTGCTGATGTACAAAGGCCTCGCCTTTCGCTCGATGCACTCGCACGGGCGCGCGCTCAACGGGCTGATCCCGCACGCGGTCGACGACGTCGAGGACTACCGGGTGCGCGAGGGCGAGCTGGTCGCCGGCGTCGTCCTCGGCTACAACTTCGGCGATGGCCACTTCCACGACCACCGCCTGCTGGAGGCGGTCCAGGAGCGCTGCGGGTTCGAGCCGGGCGAGCTGCAGGGTGATCACGCTCGAGTCCCAGCCGGCCCATGTCCAGCGCCAGCACTACCGGATCTTCGACGCGGCGACGGGCCTGGTCGAGGAGGGCTGGGTCGACGTCGCCGACATGGTCGGCCGCCAGCCCTGGCTCGACGGGCAGCCGTTCCCGACGACGCCGGTCGCATGAGCGAGGCGATCGTCGTCGGCGCCGGGCCCAACGGCCTGGCCTGCGCCGCGACCCTGGCCAGCCACGGCATGGCGGTGACCGTGATCGAGGCGGGGGAGACGATCGGCGGCGGCGCCCGCAGCTCCGAACTGACCCTGCCGGGCCTGATCCACGACGAGTGCTCGGCCGTGCACTCGGCCTCGGTCGGGGCGCCGTCGCTGACCTCGCTCGGCCTCGAGCGCCACGGACTCGAGTGGGCCTGGCCGGAGGTCGACCTCGCCCACCCGCTCGACGGCGGCGACGGCGCGCGCGATGGTGCGCTCGATCGAGGACACGGTCGCCGGCCTCGGCTCCGCCGGCCCGGCCTGGCGGCGGATCTTCGGCTCCTCCTCGGCCCACTTCGACGCCCTCGCCGAGGACGTCATGCGCCCGATCCTGCACCCGCCCGGCCACCCGCTGCGCCTCGCCCGCTTCGGCCTCCCGTCGCTGGCCTCGGCGACGCTGCTGGCCCGCCGCTTCGACACCGCGGCGGCGCGGGCGCTGTTCGGCGGCGCCGCCGCCCACTCCTTCAGCCCGCTGACCGCAGCCGCTGACCTCGGCCGCGGCGATGCTGCTGATCTGCTCCTGCCATCGCTACGGCTGGCCGGTCGCCCGCGGCGGTTCGCAGGCGATCGCCGACGCCCTCGCCGCGGTCGTGATCGAGCACGGCGGCAGGATCGAGACCGGCCGGGAGGTGCGTTCGCTGGACGAGCTGCCCCGCGCCGACGCGGTCGTGCTCGACCTGGCGCCCGGCGCGGTCGCCGACCTCGCCGGGGAGCGTCTGCCCGCCCGGGTCGCCCGCGCCTACCGGCGCTACAAGCACGGCCCCGGCTCCTTCAAGGTCGACCTCGCGGTCGAGGGCGGGATCCCCTGGACGGAAGCGGCGCCGCGCCGCGCCGGGACCGTCCACGCGGTCGGCTCCTTCGAGGAGATCGTCGTCTCCGAGCGCGAGATCAACCGCGGCCGGATGCCGGAGCGCCCCTTCGTCCTCGTCTGCCAGCAGTACCTCGCCGACCCCTCGCGCTCGCGCGGCGACACCCACCCGATCTGGGCCTACGCGCACGTCCCCAGCGGCTACAGCGGCGACGCCACCGAGGCGCTGCTGGACCAGATCGAACGCTTCGCCCCCGGCCTGCGGGAGCGGATCGTCGCCCGCGCGATCACCACCCCCGCCGAGCTCGAGCAGCGCAACGCCAACTACGTCGGCGGCGACATCGCCAACGGCGCCAACACGCCCTGGCAGATGCTGTTCCGGCCTCGCCTCGCCCTCGACCCGTACGCCACCGGCATCCCCGGCGTCTTCATCTGCTCCGCCGCGACCCCGCCCGGCGGCGGCGCCCACGGAATGTGCGGCTACAACGCCGCCCAGTCCGTGCTTCGCGGCGCGCTGAGGTAGCTCCCCGTTGCGCGGTTCCTTGTCGCGCGATTGGCGCCCGAGGAACCCGGGTCGCTTTGTGCCCCCACGGGGTGCAAAAGGCGACCCGATCGGCGGGCGGCCTGACCGAGCCGCGCGAGGCTCAGTCGTCGAGCTCGGCCCGGCGCCTTTCCAGGAAGCTCCGCTCGGGCGGCGAGTGGACCAGCTCCAGCGCCCGCTCGTAGGCCAGCCGCGACTCCTCGATCCGGCCCAGCCGGCGCAGCAGCTCGGCTCGCGAGGAGTGCAGGTGGTGGTACTCGTCCATCTCGAGCTGCTCCAGCAGCGCCAGCCCGCGCTCGACCTGGCCCGCCTCGGCGATCGCCACGGCGCGGTTCAGCTCGACGACGGAGGAGCCGGTCAGAGCGCTGGAGCTCCGCGTAGAGCGCGGCGATCTGCGGCCAGTCGGGCGGCTGCTCGAGGTGCAGCGAGGCGATCGCCGCCTCGACCGCGTACTGGCCGCGACCGCCGAGCGCGAGGGCACGGTCCAGCGCCGCCCGTCCCTGCTCGATCTCGCCCTGGTCCCAGAGCGAGCGGTCCTGCTCGGCCAGCAGCACCACGGTGCCGTCGGCGAAGCGGGCCTCGCGGCGGCAGTCGTGCAGCTGCATCAGCGCCAGCAGGGCGTGGACCTCGGGCTCGTCGGGCATCAGTTCGACCAGCGCCCGCCCCAGCCAGATCGCCTCGGCGGCGAGCTCGTTGCGACCGCCGTAGCCCTCGTTGAAGATCAGGTAGACGACCGCCAGCACCGTCTTCAGCCGCTCGGGCAGGAGGTGGTCGGCGGGGACCCGGAAGGGGATCCCGGCGTCCCTGACCTTTCGTTTCGCCCGCACCAGGCGCTTCGACATCGTCGCCTCCGGGACGAGGAAGGCGCGGGCGATCTCGGCGGTGCTGAGGCCGCCCAGGGTCCGCAGCGCCAGCGCCACCTGGGCCTCGGTCCCGAGCGCCGGGTGGCAGCAGGTGAAGACGAGCTCCAGGCGCTCGTCGGGGAAGCTCGAGTCTTCGCTCTCTTCGTGCACGGCGTCCGGCACCTCCAGCAGTCGGGCCTTCGCGGCCAGCGTGCGGTCGCGGCGGATGCGGTCGATCGCGAGGTTGCGGCCGGTCGCGATCAGCCAGGCGCGCGGGTTGGCGGGCTCGCCCTCGCGCGGCCAGCGCTCGGCGGCGACGGCGAAGGCGGACTGGGCGGCTTCCTCGGCGAGGTCGATGTCGCCGAGGAAGCCGATCAGGGTGGCGAGGACCCGTCCCCACTCGCGGCGGAAGACGCGCTCGATCAGCGCGCCACCACCGGCCGCACCTCGATCGCCCCGCCCAGGCGCGCCGCGGGGATGCGGGCGGCGATCTCGAGGGCGCCGTCGAGGTCGTCGGCGTCGAGCAGGTAGTAGCCGCCGAGCGCCTCTTTGGTCGTCGCGAACGGACCGTCGGTGGTCAGCGTCTGCCCGTCCTCGACCCGGACCGTGGTCGCCGTCTCGGTCGGCTGCAGCTGGTTGCCGCCGCTGACGCCGGGCGCCTCGGAGATCGCGTAGTACTCGCCGAGGATCGCCTGCTGCTCGGCCTCGGAGAGCTTTTCGAACCGGTCGGGCGAATCGCCGGAGTAGATCAGGAGCATGTATTGCATCGGGAGCCTCCTTCGGAGTGAATGGTCGTATCTAAGACGAACGGGATCGGCGGAAAAGGACAGCCTCCCTGCTGCTTTGTCGACTTTGTATCCCTATGGGGGACAAAGTCGACACGGACGGCTGAGAGATCGACCGCCTATACGGCGACGGCGGGCGGGGCGACCCGCGCCCGGCGGGCGGGGATCAGCAGCGCCGAGGCGCAGACCATCGCGAAGGCGCTCGCCTGCAGGACGATGCCGAGCGGGTGGGTCGAGAGCGGGTCGCCGAAGACGAGGACGCCGCCGACGATCTGGGCGGCGTTGGCGACCAGCCCCATCAGGCCGATCGTCTCGATCGCGCCGCCGCGCTGGAGCGCGGAGGCGGCCGTGTACTGGGCCAGGACCCCGGCGATCACGATCAGCAGGACCCAGGGGGCGAGGACGGCGATCGAGACGCCGCTGGCGCCGGTCAGGCCCTTGATCGCGATTCCGGCGAGGGCGAAGAGGATGCCGGCGATCGCGGCGAGGAGGATGTTGCCGTGGTTGGCGAGGCGCGGCGAGCGGTGGCCCGTGACCAGGCCGGCGGCGATCAGCACCAGGCCGCCCTCGAAGCCGAGGATCGCGCCGAGCGCGAAGCCGGAGTGGCTGCCGTGGAAGTTGGGGACGGTGAGGACGAGCAGGGCGAGGCCGGAGCCGCCGAGCAGCAGCGCCAGCCACTGGCGCCACTCGACCGGGTCGCCGAAGAGGCGCTGCGCCATCACCGCGAGGGTGACGGCGCCGCCGGCGAGCACCGCCTGCACCAGCGAGATCGGCGCCATCGAGAGGGCGGCGACGTGGACGAACCAGGCGACCGCGGCGAGGCCCCAGCCGGCCGCGAACCAGGGTGAGGACGCGAGCCGGCGGGCGCTGCGCAAGGGGCGCCTGATCGCGACCGGCTCGGCGAACTGACAGCCGCGGTGCTTGAGCAGCGAGGCGAGGTTCCCCATCACCGCCGCCGCTACCGCTAGGGCGAGCCCGACCTGCAAGGGCTAGTTGGTCGGCGCCGGCAGCTTCAGCCGCTCGACGGGCGGCCGCGACGGCCGAGACCGACGAGCGGCAGGCTTTGGCGATCATCCCGTCGCCGTGGTCGGGCCGGCGGCTGACCTCGAACTCGATCAGCGCCGCGCGCCGCAGTTTCGCCCGCATTTCCAGCGGGCTGTCCTCGGGTGCGGCCTCCAGCGCCGCCTGGGCGGCGCGCTCGCGCCGGCAGATCAGGCAGTAGGTGCCCGCGGTCGTGCTGACCCAGGTCTCAGGCAGCTCGACCTTCTCGCCGCCCATCTTGCTGACCGAGACGCCGCAGTGGTCGCAGGTCCATTTCTTCGCGGTGTGAGTCTTGGTTGCGCTGGTCATGCCGCCGCCTTGCTCCGGCTCCGCTTCCGCCGCCGGCGCTTGGGCGCCGCCGAGGGATTGGAGCCGGCGTTGTGGTTGCCGTTGCCGCCAGTGGAAGTTTCGCCGCCGGGGCGGATCGTGCCGCGGGCCTGTTCGAACTCGCGGCTGAGGCCGAGGTCGCGGGCGATGCGTCGCATCTCGCCGACCTGGTCGGAGAGGACGAAGCTGATCCCGGCGCCGCGGTTGCCGGCGCGGCCGGTGCGGCCGATCCGGTGCACGTAGGCGTCCTGGTCGCCGGGGGCGTCGAAGTTGATCACGTGGGTGACGTCGGCGACGTCGATGCCGCGGGCCGCCACGTCGGTGGCGATCAGGGTGTCGACGTCGCCGCGCTCGAACCGGGCCAGCGCTCGTTCGCGCTGGCTCTGGCTCTTGTCGCCGTGCATCGCGACGGCTTCGAGGTCGTGGCTGCGAAGCCGTTTGACCAGCCGGTCGGCGCCGCGCTTGGTGCGGACGAAGACCAGGGTGCGGCCGCGCTCGGCGTCGCGCAGCTGCGCGGTCAGGTGCTCGAGCTTGTCGCTGGGGGAGTCGACGTGGACGAAGCTGTGCTCGATGTCGGCCTCGGCGTCGACCTCCGGCTCCTGGGTGTGACGGCGGGCGTCGTGGGTGTAGGCGGCGGCGAGCTTGCCGGTCGCCCCCTCGAGCGTGGCCGAGAAGAACAGCGTCTGGCGATCGTTCGAGCATCTGGGCGACGATCCGGCTGACCGCCGGTTTGAAGCCCATGTCGAGCATCCGGTCGGCCTCGTCGAGGACGAGGACGCGGACGCGGCTGAGGGTGATGGCGCCGCGGGAGAGCAGGTCCTCGAGCCGGCCCGGGGTGGCGACGACGATGTCGGCGCGGCGGGCCGCGGCGACCTGGGGGCCGAAGCCGACGCCGCCGTAGACGGCGCAGATCCGCAGCTCCTTGGCGCGGCAGATCGAGTCGAGCTCGTCGACGATCTGGCTGGCGAGCTCGCGGGTCGGCGCCAGGACCAGAGCGGCGAGGTCGCCGCTGCCGGGCTCGATCAGGTCGACCATCGGGATTCCGAAGGCGAGGGTCTTGCCGGACCCGGTCGGGGACTGGACGAGCAGGTCGTGGCCGGCGAGCGCGTCGCTGATGACCATCTCCTGGACGGGGAAGGGCTCGGTGATGTTGCGCTTCGCGAGCGCGCCCACCACAGGATTAGAGATGCCGAGATCGGCAAAAGACATGAAGTTATGTGCTCCTTATTGTGCGATTCAGGGAGATCCAGCAGCCCCAAAACGCGAGAAGCGCACGGAGGAAACGGAACCTCTCGGGTGGCGGAAACGCCAAGCCCGACCTACACACCGTAGCAGGCCGGCCTTTTTAGCCTGCTTTTGCGGCCTTTTTGCGTCCCAAGTTCGCCGCTTCCAGGGTTTTACACGCCAGGGCGGGGTCAAAGCTGGAAGCGTGAACGACCTCGCGATCGGCGATAGGCTGGCGCGGTGATCATCGTCACCACCAACGACCTGCCGGGCTACGAGATCGAGGAGGTGTTCGGCGAGGTCTTCGGGCTGACCGTGCGCTCGCGCAACGTCGGCTCCCAGATCGGCGCCTCGCTCAAGTCGCTGGCCGGCGGCGAGCTCAAGGGGATGACCAAGATGCTCGCCGAAGGTCGCGTGCACGCGACCGAACGCCTGGTCGAGGAGGCCGAGTCGAAGGGCGCCAACGCGATCCTCGCCTTCCGCTACGACTCCTCCGAGCTCGGTACCACCTGGACCGAGATCTGCTCCTACGGCACCGCCGTCAAAGCGCGCAAGCTCTAGCTCCGCCCGCTCCCTGGGCCGGCTTTACGCGCCTCCTACAATTTGGGCGTGCCCACCGAGTCGGTATCCGAGCCCACCTACACGCTCTACAGGCGGGGTATCGAGCTGCTCGAAGACGGTGACTTCGAGCACGCCACCGAGCCGCTGGCCGAGGCGGCGCGGCGGGCGCCGGAGAAGTCCTCGGTCCGCGAGGCGCTCGGCCGCGCCTACTACCGCGCCGGCCGCTTCCGCCAGGCGGCGGTCGAGTTCGAGGCGGTGGTCGAGACCCACCACGTCAACGACTACGCCCACTTCTGCCTCGGTCGCGCGCTGACCAAGACCGGCGAGGTCGACCGCGCCCGCCACCATCTCGCCCTCGCCTCGAACCTGCGCCCGGATCGCCGCGACTACCGCTTCTACCGCCAGATCCTCGACGCCTGAGGGCCGCTTCGCGCTCAGAGGCCCTTGACGAGCTTGCCGACCGTTTCCTTCGAGAAGTAGGGCCCGTAGGTCCGGGTCCTGTTGTCGAGGTGGAGGTAGGTGGTGATGCCGTCGATTTCGGTCCCTTCGCCGATCATCCAGCCGCCGCCGCTGGCGCCGGGGGCCCAATGGCATCGAATCGTCTGGGTCGGCGGGCCGGGGAAGGGGTAGGTGAGGGTGTCGTCGCCGATGTAGGGGGACCTGCAGGTCTGCATCTGCTTGGTCTCGCCCGGGTAGCCGTAGGTCTGGAATTCCTGGTGGCGGCTGAGGCCGGTGACGATCGTGGCGCCGCCGCCGACCGCGTCGGCGACGTTGACCCCTTCGGCGTTGGGGTGGGTCAGGAAGGCGCCCATGTCGAAGTCGGGGTTGCCCTGCTTGATCCACTCGGGCAGCGCGAAGACCTTGCCGCGGCGGGCGACGAAGGCGCCGAAGGGCGCGACGCCGCCGTTGTAGCCGGGGACGAACTCGAGGTAGCTGGACCAGATGCTGGCGCGGCCTTCCTGGGGGCCGGTGGCGACGCAGTGGCCGGCGGTCAGCACCAGCTGCCGGGTGGGGCTGTTGATCGCGGTGCCCGAGCAGAAGCCGTCGAATTTGCCCTGGTGGATGAAGACCCTGCCGTTGACCTCGTAGGGCGCGAGTTCGGGGGTGCCGACGCGGGTGAAGCTGGCGCTGGCCCCGTCGCCTTCGGCGGCGCCGGCGGACGATCCGGCCGCTGCCGGAGGCGTTCAGCTCGAGTTCGAGCGGGCGGGCGGCGCGCATCCGCGCCGGCGTCCAGTAGCGCTCGACCCGCGCCGCTTCGGCGCCCGCGACGCTCGCGCTGGCGCCGCCGGCGTCGGGATGCAGCCGTGGCGCCGCCGCGGCCGGACCGGCGCAGCCGAGCGACACCGCGAGCAGGGCGAAGAGGCCCGCGAGCAGGCCGGCGCAACGTGATCTGCCGGGTTGGGAGCGACGCACCGATGCGGAGAATAGAGATCGTCGACCGACCTTTGGCCGGATGTCGCCGCGGTCGCTCGCCTCGGGTCAGGTGACGAGCGGAATCACGCAGCGGAATTTCTTGGTTGAGGTGGAGAGCGGCAGAGTTGACTTCGCCGTCGAGGAGACCGTGACAACGCTGTAGACATTCGGTCCGGAAACAGCTCGGTATGTCCTCCGTCCACTCGTCACCCGGCGCCAGCGTGATCCCGGGTTCTTTGCGAGAAGGCGACCAGCTGCAGCGGCTCGGGCAGCTCGCCGCCCTGGTTGGCGCAGGAGAGCGCCGCGTCGGTTGCCGTCGCCGCCGCCGCGCTGCATCTCGGTCTGCCAGCAGGCGCCGGCGAAGGCGCGGGTGCCGGCGGCGCATCCCGCCGTGTGGCCGTTGACCCTGGCCGCGTCGCCGGCGTTGACGGCGGTCAGCGCCGAGCCCGCTTCGCGGGCGGAATCGGCCGTGTCGGCGTGGACCGCGGTCGGCACCTGGCCCAGCGTCGCGGTGTCGATCTGGGTGCCGGTGATCGATTCCGGCGCGATCCGGTTGCCCGGGATCGCCCCGGCCTTGCAGCCGGTTCGCCGGGACCGAGCCGAGCGCCAGCCGGTTGCCCGGCATCGACTTCGGCTTGATCGAGTGGCCGTCGATCCTTGCCGCGGCGTAGACGGTGCCGCCGAGCGCGGCGAAGAGCGCGACCCCGGCAATCACCAGCGCCGGCGTCCGCCGGCCGAGTCCCTTGAGCATGGTTGCTTCTCCCCTGATGCGTTGATTGGACGAGATCCCAGAAGCATCTGAGATTCCCAGAGTGACGGGAGGTTAGCTGAGCAAAAGCTCCGCTGGACGAAAGTCCGGGATAGACTCGCCGGCGTAATACGGTCGGTGGTCAAGGGAAGTCCGGTGCGAAACCGGCGTGGTCCCGCCACTGTGACCGGGTCAAGGAAGTCGCTGGCGCCCAGGCGCCGGCCACTGGGGACGACACAGAGTCCCCGGGAAGGTGCGGCCGACCACCCCGGAAGCCAGGAGACCTGTCCCCGGCCAGCCATGACAACCCTCGAGGAAAGGGTGGCTTAAATGCCAAGACTCACCCCGATTCGGCTGGCCGCCGCGTGCGCGCTGGCTCTAGCACTGTCCCTGTCGATCACCGCCGGAGCGTCCGCCAAGGGCTTCTCCGCCGAGCTGCGCGTCGTCGGCGCGGGCGGCAAGATCCTCGCCGAAAAGCCGGTCAGCACCGCCACCACGGCGATCAAGACCAGCCCCAAGGCGACCTGCTTCGGCGCCGGCAGCGGCGGCAGCGGCGAACCCGCGTCGATCGAAGGCAACACCGCGATGGGCCTGCTGGCCGCGGCCTCGAAGTCGACCGGCTCGCTGAGCCCGCTGTTGATCAGCGACCACTTCGACTTCGGCCTGGCGCTCTGCGGCATCGGCACCAGCGTCGCCAAGGGCTCGTCGTCCTGGTACCTGAAGATCAACCACAAGTCGCAGTCGGTGAGCGGCGACAAGGCGAAGATCCACGCCGGCGACGAAGTCCTCTGGGCGCTGGCGAAGACGTCGGCTCCCGACTACAAGTACCCGAACGATCTCGCCCTGAGCGCTCCGGCGCAGGCCACGGCGGGAATGTCGTTCACCGTCACCGCCTACTCCTACGACGAAAAGGGCAAGCGCAAGCCGGCCGCCGGCGTCACGGTGACCGGCGCCAGCGGGCCGACCGGGTCCGACGGCAAGACCACGGTGACGCTGACCAAGCCGCAGCTCCTGGCCGCGACCAAGAGCGGCGAAATCCCCTCGGCCCGCGTCGCGGTCTGCGTCGGGGGCAAGTGCCCGGCCGGCAGCTAGTGCCGGGACGGCGTCACGGGCAGGGCATCAGGTGAACCGGCGCCGCGGCACGGCGGTCGCGATGGCGCTGCTTCTGGCAGCGCTCGCGGCCGCCGGCTGCGGCCTCGGCCCCGGCGCCGACGTCGGCGGCGTCGCGCTGACGGTGACGCGGGAATTCGGCTCGGTGCCGGTGCTCGAAAAGGACGTCGGCGAGGTGAAGGAATCCGCCACGGTGATGCGGGTGCTGGAAGCCGAAGCCGAGATCTCCACCCGCTACGGCGGCGGCTTCGTGCAGTCGATCGAAGGGATCGAAGGCGAGCAGCGCGGCGGCCACTCCTATGACTGGTTCTTCTACGTCAACGGGGTCGAGTCGCCGATCGGCGCCGCCGAGTTCTCGCTGCACGGCGAAGAGCGGATCTGGTGGGACTACCGCGACTGGACCGCGGCCGAGCGGGTGCCGGCGGTGGTCGGCTCCTGGCCGGCGCCGCTGCGCGGCGGCTACGAAGGCAAGGCCCACCCGGTCGTGGTCGAATGCGAGGGCGGGGGAGAGGCCTGCGCGCGCGACCCGGAAGGCCCTCGAAGCGGCCGGCGTGTCGATCTCCGCCGGCACCCCCAAGGGCGCGATCCGGGTGCTGGTCGGGCCCTGGGCACGGCTGCGATCCGACCCGGCGGCGGCGCAGCTCGAAGCCGGCCCGGGGGAAAGCGGGGTCTTCGCCGAATTCTCCTCCGGGCCCGGCGGTACGCGGCTGCAGGGCCTCGACCCCGACGGCAAGCGGCGCGCGGAGCTTCGGCCCCGACGCCGGCCTGGTCGCGGCGACCCGCCGCTACGAAGCGCCGCCGGTCTGGCTGGTCACCGGCGGCACGGCAGCGGGCGTGCGGGACGCGGCCGAATCGCTCGACGCGACCGATCTGCGCGACCATTACGCGGTCGCAACCGAAGGCGGACGGGTGATCCCGCTGCCACTGCCGACGCGATGAAATCGCCCTTCGCTTACACGCCGAGGCCGCGGCCGCTGCAGGCGGCCTCGCCCGGCGCCGCGATCGCCTACCTGGGAGCGCTGGTCGTCGTCGCCTTCGTCTACTCGAGCCCGCTGGTGCTGGCGGCCGCCGGCGCCGCCGTGACGATTGCCGGGCTGCTGGCGGGCGCGCGGTCCGCGATCCGGGCGGCGCTGCGGATGGGCCTCAGCCTCGTCCTGCTGTTCGCCGCGGTCAACCTGCTGCTCGTCGACCGCGGCGAGACCGTGCTGGCCCGGCTCGGCCACTGGCCGCTCTTCGGCCAGGTCGACATCACCCTGGAGACGATCGTCTACGGCCTCGTCACCGGCCTGCTGGTGATCGTCAGCATCCTCGTCGCCGCCGTCTACTCGGCCTGCGTCGACCCCGACCGGGTATTGCGTTGGCTGCGGCCGCTGGCGGGTCGCTCGGCGCTGACCGCGACCCTGGTCTCGCGGCTGGTGCCGGTCGCCGCCGCCGACGGCGCCCGGCTGCGCGAGGCCGCGGAGCTGCGTGGTCCGGGGGCCGCGGAGGTGGGCTGGGCGCCGCTGCTGCGGCGGCTGCTGGCCGGCTCCCTCGACCGTGCCGTCGACGTCGCGGCGACGCTGGAGCTGCGCGGCTACAGCCGCACCGGGACGCGCGGGCGCCGGCGCCGCGAACCGTCCCGCTACGACCGCCGTTTCTACGCGATCGCCGTCGCGGTCCTGCTCGCCGCGGCCGCCGGCAAGCTGCTCGGCGCCGACGACTTCCACACCTATCCGACGATCCAGGCCGGGCTGCATCCAGCCACGCTGGCGCTGGCGGCGCTGCTCGTGCTCAGCGGCCTGGCGCCGTTGCGCGGTCGGTCGCGGCGACGGCGGCTCGCGGCAGACGCCCGCCCGCAGCCCGTCGATCTGCGCGGGCCGGGCGCCGCCCCGGCCCTGGAGCCATCCCGTGTCTGAGCTGGCGATTCGCCGCGGCGCCGCTCCGGCGCTGGCGATCGAGGCGCTCGAGCTACTCCTACCCGAACGCGGTTCGCCCGGCGCTCTCCGGCGTCTCGCTGGAGGTCGCTCCGGGCGAGTTCACGCTGCTCGCCGGGCGCTCGGCCTCGGGCAAGTCGACCCTCCTGAAAGCGGCCTGCGGGCTCGTCCCGCACTTCCACGGCGGCGAGATCGCCGGCGCGGTCAACGTCGCCGGCCTCGACGCGATCGAGTCCGGTCCGGCGCAGCTGGCGGCCTTCGTCGGCTACGTCGCCCAGGACCCCGAGTCCCAGGTCGTCTCGACCACCGTCGCCGCCGAGATCGAGCTGCCGCTGGAGATGCGCGGCGACGCCCCCGGCGACCGCGCCCGGGCGGTCGAGGAGGTGGCCCTCGCCCTGGCGATCCCGCACCTGCTCAAACGCGGCGTCGACACGCTCTCCGGCGGTGAGCTGCAGCGCGTCGCCCTCGCGGCGGCCCTGGTCACCCGTCCCGGCCTGGTCCTGCTCGACGAGCCGACCTCCCAGCTCGACCCGGTCGCCGGCGACGAGCTGATCTGGCTGCTGCGCCGCCTCAACGAGGAGTGGGGGGTGGCGGTGCTGCTCGCCGAACACCGCCTCGAGCGCTGCCTCGCGGCCTGCGACCGGGTGGTCGCGATGGACGCCGGCCGCGGTCGCCTTCGACGGCCCCCCGGCCGAGTTCCTCGCCTGGTCCCAGGACGCCGACCCGGCGCTGACGACGCCCGCCGCCCGGCTCTTCTCCCTCGCCGGCATCGACCCGCTCCCGGTCGGGGTCCGCCAGGCCCGCCAGCTCCTCGCGGCTCGCGATCGACACTGGGAGCCGGGCGCGAGCCCCGCCCGACCCGTCCCGCCCGCGCGCGCGACCCGCCCTGCGGGCGAGGGGCCTGTGGGTCGAGCTCGAACGCGACGAGGAGAGCCATGACGTGATCAGAGGGATCGACCTCAGGGTCGAGCGGGGGGAGCGGGTGGCGCTGATGGGGCGCAACGGCGCCGGCAAGAGCACCCTGCTGCGGGCGGCGGCCGGCCTGGTCGACACCGTCGCGGGGAAGCTCGAGGTCGCCGACGGGATCGCCCTGCTGACCCAGAACCCGGGGGACTACCTGGTGCGCGAGCGGGTCGGGGACGAACTCCCCGGCGAGGCGGGAGCGGCGGCGCTGCGGGCGGTCGGGCTCGAGCACGCGGTCGATGCCGACCCACGCGACCTCTCCGGCGGCGAGCGGCAGCGCCTCGCCCTGGCGATCGCGCTGGCCGGGCGGATGGACGGCGAGCTGCTGCCGGGGCTGGTCGCCCTGGACGAGCCGACCCGGGGGATGGACCGCGGGCGCAAGGACGATCTCGGCGAGCTGATCGTCGATCTCGCCGAGCCGTGGCGCCGGAGTCGTCGTCGCCACCCACGACGTCGAGTTCGCCGCCGTCTTCGCCGAGCGGGTCGTCCTGATGGGGGACGGGGTCGTGATCGCCGACGGGCCGGCCGCCGAGATCCTCTCCGGCGGCTGGTACTTCGCGACCGAGGTGGCGCGCGTCCTCGACGCCCCCGGCGTCGTCACCCCCGAGCAGGGCGCGGCGCTGCTCGCCCGCGGCGGCGGGGAGGCGCGATGAGCTGGCAGACGGTCAGCTTCCTGATTCTCGGCGCCGTCCCTGCTCGGCGGCTTCGTCTGGTACGAGCGCTCGCGCCCGCCCTCGCAGATCGTCGCCCTGGTCGCGGCGCTGGCCGCGCTTGGCGATCGCCGGGCGGATCGCCTTCTCCGCCTTCCCGAACGTCAAGCCGTCGACCGACATCGTCATCTTCGCCGGCTACGCGCTCGGCGGCGCCCCCGGGTTCGTCGTCGGCGCGCTGACCGCGCTGGTCTCCAACTTCTGGTTCGGGCAGGGTCCCTGGACCCCATGGCAGATGGCCGGCTGGGGCCTCTGCGGGATTCTCGGCGCGGCGCTGGCGCTCGGAACCCGCAACGCCGGCCGCTTCGCTCTGGCCGCCACCTGCGGCGTCGCCGCCCTGATTTACGGGGCTCTGCTGAACTTCTCCTTGATGGCGACCTACGGAGGGGACCTGTCCTGGGCCAAATTCGGCGTGCTCGAGGTGCGCGCGATCCCGTTCGAAATCGCCCACTTCAGCGGCAACGTCGTCCTCGCCCTGGTCGCCGGGCCGGCGATGGTGCGGATGCTGACCCGCTTCCGCGAGCGCTTCGAATGGCGGCGCGAGGGCGAGGGAGGGGCCGGCGCCGGCCGCTCCCGGCGGCCTGGCCCGGCGCTGCGCGGCGGTGGCATCGCCGCGCTGATCGTGGTCTGCGCGCTCGCCGCCGGCGCCCTCGCCCCGGCCCGGGCCAATGCCTCCGACGTCAGCCGTGCCGCCGACTGGCTGGTCTCGGTCCAGAACCCCGACGGCGGCTTCGGCGCCTCTCCCGGCGACGACTCCGGCGCCGAAATGACCTGCTGGGCGATGCTGGGGCTGGAGGCCGCCGGCCGCAACCCGCTCGACGTCGCCCGCGCCGGGCAGACCCCGGTCGACTTCCTGCGCGGCGGCGTCGCCCAGCTGAAGAGCCCGGGCGACCTCGCCCGCACGATCCTCGCCCTCGAGGGCGCCGGCGTCGACCCGCGCAAGTTCGGCGGCCAGAACCTGGTCTCGAAGCTGCTCGCCAAGCGCCGCCAGGACGGTTCCTTCGAAGACTGGCCCAACTCGACCGCCTACGCGGTGATCGCCCTGCGCGCCGCCGGCGCGACCGGCGGTCTCGACAAGACGCTGGAATGGCTGCGCGGGGTCCAGAACGACGACGGCGGCTGGGGCGACACCCCCGATTCGAGCAGCAACGCCGACGGGACCGGCGCCGTCCTGCAGGCGATCGCGAGCGGCTCCAAGGCGTCCCACCGCGGCCTCGCCTACCTGCGAAGGGGCCCAGCGCAAGGGCGGCGGCTTCCCGCTCGGCGGCAACGGAGCCGTCAACACCCAGTCGACCGCCTGGGCGATCCAGGGCATCATCGCCGCCGGCGGCAACCTCGCCTCCTTCCGCCGCGGCGGCGCCAGCGCCACCGACTACCTCGCCAGCCTGCCAGCAGAGCGACGGCCACTACCGCTACTCCGGCTCCAGCGACCAGACCCCCGTCTGGGTCACCGGCGAGGTCCTGGTCGCCGCCGCCGGCAAATCCCTCCCAATCCCACCGCCGCCTCGCGAACCCGCGCCGACCGCTCCGTCCCAGCCGTCCCAAGCAAGCTCCCCGACCCTCCGGCGGCCTGCCCCCGTCCTCCGGCGGCCCCGTGACCCCGACCGAATCCCGATCCGTCTCGCCAGGCGACTCCCGCGGCCGGGGGTGCCGGTGCCCCCCACGGACGTTTTGCGACCCCCGGGCAGCAGCGCCTCCGGGGCGAAGCCCGCCAACTCCCAACCCCGGGGGCGAGACAGTGGGGGGTCCGGCGCCCCCGGCCCTGAACCGCCTGTCGTCGAGCGGCTCGGCGAACTCGACCGAGACCGTCGAACCCGAAGACTCGAGCAGCACCGCCGGCGCCGATCGTGCTGGGCCTGCTCGCCGGCTGCCTGCTCTTCGGCGCCGCCTGGGGCGGCCGCCGCGCCTGGATGCGCTGGCGCTACGGCCTCTAGCCCCTCCCAGGATCGCGCCGGCGGCGCCAGATACCCTCGACCGATGGACGTAGAGACGGCGATACGGACTCGGCGCACCCACAAGGCCTTCGCGCCGGAGCCGCTCCCGCGCGAGCTCCTCGACGAGCTGCTCGAGCTCGCCAACTGGGCGCCGAACCACAACCTCACCGTGCCCTGGCGCTTCCGCGTCGTCGGCCCGGCGCACGCTGCGGCGGCTGAAGGAGGCGGCCGGGCCCGAGGGCGCCGCCAAGCTCGACCGGGCCCGACCCTGGTCGTCGTCTCCAGCGTCCTCAGCGGCGATCCCGTCCAGGACGAGGAGGACCTGCACGCGACCGCCGTCGCCTCCTACATCGTCCTGCTCGCCGCCCACGACCGCGGCCTCGCCGGCTACTGGCGCACCCCCGGGCTGCTGCGCGACGAGGAGGGCCGCGCCGCCGTCGGCCTGCCCGCCTCCGAGCGCGCGGTCGGCCTGCTCCACCTCGGCCACCCGCGCCAGGAGCGCCCGGTGCCCGAGCGCCCCGGCGCCGCCGACACCGTCGTCTACCTCGACTGAGTGGCCTCGAGCTCCGCGCCAAGGCAATCGAGGCGATCGCCGGCCAGCGCTTCGAGGTGGTCGTGATCGGCGGCGGCATCACCGGCGCCGGGGTCGCCCTCGACGCCGCCTCGCGCGGCTACTCGGTGGCGCTGCTCGAGCGCGGCGACTACGCGGTCGGCACCTCCAGCCGCTCCTCGAAGATGGTCCACGGCGGCCTCCGCTACCTGCAGAACTTCGACCTCGGCCTGGTCCGCGAGGCGCTGCTCGAGCGCCAGCTGATGGTCCAGCTGGCGCCGCACCTCGTCTACCCGACGCCGTTCCTGGTCGCCTCGCTCGGCGAGGAGCGGCGCGACCGCAAACTCGGCCTCGGGCTGAACATGTACGACGTGATGGCGACGACCCGGGTCGGCCGCAGCCGCCGCGAGATGCCGCACCTCCAAGCAGGAGGACGAGGACTTCTACTGGTCGCCCGACCGCCACCGCACGATCGACCGCGAGGAGGTGCTGGAGCTGGTCCCGGCGCTCGCCGCCCGCGACCCCAAGGACGCCTACCTCTTCTACGACTGCCAGACCGACGACGTCCGCCTGGTCCTGACCGTGCTCGGCGAGGCCGAACGCTTCGGCGCCGTCAGCCTCAACGGCGCCGACGTCACCGAGGTCCTCTCCGACCAACGGCCGCGCCGCCGGCGTCGCCTTCACCGAGGCCGACTCGGGCGAGCGGGTCGAGGTGCGGGCCGACAACGTCGTCAACGCGACCGGCGTCTGGGCCGACCGGATCCGCCCCGAGGAGATGATCGAGGAGGAGGACGTGCCGCGGATCTCGCCCAGCCGCGGCACCCACGTCCTGCTCGACCAGGCCGACCTGCCGATGGGCCACGCCGCCTGCATCGTCCCGGCCGGCTCGGGCCGGATGATCTTCTCGCTGCCCTGGTACGGGCGCACCCTGATCGGCACCACCGACAACGACTTCGACGGCGACATCGCCCACCCGCGCCCGGCCGAGGACGACGTCGACTACCTGCTCGAGGCGACCAACGAGTTCTTCGGCACCACGCCTGACCGAGTCGAGCCTGGTCGGCGCCTACGCCGGCGTGCGGCCGCTGATCTCCAACGGCGACCCGCGCAAGTCGGTCGACATCTCGCGCAAGGCCGAGCTCTACGAGACCTCCTCGGGGATGCTGACGATCACCGGCGGCAAGCTGACGACCTGGCGGCGGATGGCGAAGCAGACCGTCGACCGCCTGGTCGAGCGCGAGGGCCGCGAGGCGCCCTGCCACACGGCCGAGATCCCGCTCGGGATGGAGGCGCGCGAGGAGGACCTGGAGGCGCCGGAGGGGGTGGAGGAGGACTCGATCTCCCAGCTCGCCTTCCGCTACGGCCACGCCGCCCGCACCGTCCTCGACCTCGCCCGCCGAGGACCCGAAGCTGGCGCGGCCGATCGTCCCCGGGCGCCCCGACCTGCTGGCCGAGGTCGCCGATCGCCGCCCGCCACGAGCAGGCGCGCAGCGTCGCCGACGTGCTCCTGCGCCGCACCCGGCTCGGGATCCTGGCGGCGCCCCAGCTGCGCGACGCCGGCGCCGTTCGCCGCGTCGCCGAGGTCCTGGGCGCCGAGCTGGGCTGGTCCCGGCGCCGGGTCAAGCAGGAGGCCGAGGCCTGGCCGGCCGTCGCGGCGGCCGAGGGAGTCGATCCCGCCGCGCCGGGGGCGTCGGTTGAATAACCTGGCGCCTCGATGACCAAGACTGAGCTGGAATCCAAGCACCTGTCCGAGCTGCACGCGCTTGCCGCGGAGGCCGGAGTCCCCAAGTACCGGATGCTGTCCCGCGGCGAGCTGGTCGAGGCGCTGAGCGACGGCGGCTCGGCGCCGAAGCCCGGTCGATCCGGCCGCTCCCCGGCGAGCTCCGGGATCGCTCCCCGGCGAGCTCCGGCCAGCGCGAGCGCCCGCCGCGCCGCCGGCGCCGTTCGGGCGCCGGCGCCGATCCCGACCGCAGGCCGTCCGGGTCCGGGCGCGAGCCGCGGGGCGAGCGCAAGCCCGCCGCCGAGCCGAAGCCCGCGCCGCCGGCACCCGCCGCGCCGGCGCCGCCCGCCGCCGCGCCTCAGGCCGAGTCCTCCTCGCGCCCGCGCCGTCGCCGCCGTCGCCGCTTCGGTCGCCGCAAGGAGGGGGTGACGATCCAGGACCTGCTGCTGCCGCCGGAGGCGGGACGCCAGGCGATCCTCTGCGCCGAGACCCGCGCGGGCTGCACGGCGCTGCTGCGCGGCATCGCCGCCGACCTCACCGTCGACTCCAAGGGCCCCGACCCGGTGATCCTGCTGATCGATCCGGGCCCCGAGGAGCTGGCCGACTGGAAGCGCGAGGCGCCGCAGGCGGAGATCGTCGCCGCCGGCCAGGCCCGCCACGCCAAGGACGCCCTGGCCCAGGCGGTCGCCCGCGCCGGCAACGGCGAAGACGTGATGCTGCTGGTCGACTCGCTGACCCGCCTCGCCGAGGCCTACGACGACCCCGACTCCGCCAAGGAGTTCTTCGACGCCGGCCGCGTCCAGGGATCGACCGGCGGCGGCTCGCTGACGGTCGTGGTCGCGCTCGAGCGTCCCGCCCAGAGCTAGCCGGGCTTCTCAGCGAGGCGCGCGCTAGCGCCGGTAGGCGATGCGGCGCCAGCTCGGCTCTTTGGAGAGCTCGATCAGCTCGGAGCTGCGGTCCGGCTGGACGTAGCCGAAGGTCTGGTTGCGCTCGTCGAAGACGACGTCGAGCTCACCCTCCTTGACCCGCTGGTCGAGCCAGGCGCCGCGGAAGACGAGGCGCCGGATCCAGTGGACGAGGCTGCGGTTGGAGGGACCGACCAGGTCCTCCCAGTTCTCGTTGATGTGCTCGCCGAGGCTCGAGCTGGGCTCGGCGATCTCGCCGCTGACGGCGAGGTCGAGGAGGTCGTCCAGCTCCTCCTGGCTGAGGCCCTGCTCGACGAAGGCGAGCTTGACCGCGGCCTGCTCGACGCGCTGCCCGAAGTCCTCTTCGTTGAAGGCGAAGCGAAGCTCCCCGTACTCGAGCACGTAGTCGGAGCCGGACTCGTAATTCCCTCTTCGGGTCGTCTTCTTTTCCATGTGAGTTGAAGCCTGAAGCGCATCCATTCCGCAAGCCCTGCGGAACAGGTCCATGATCTTGCCGATCATCGTAGTCCGGTGCCTGCTCGGGGCGGTCACTGAACGGGGGGTTGCACTTGGAGGGCTCGATCAGGGCCGGGGAGAGGTCCGTCCTCCCGGCGCCTTGACCGGGAGTGCCGGCCGCCCGCCTCAGCCGCCTTCCGCGCCGCGCCGTCCTCGGCATCGAGGTCCCGGTGGCGGTGGGATCGCGGGCCCGCCTGCTCGGCCTCAGCGGCCTGGATCGGGAGCAGGCCGGGGCCGGCCTGCTGATCCCGCGCTGCTCCAGCGTCCACACCTTCGGCATGCGCTTCGCGCTCGATCTCGCCTTCCTCGACCGCGACGGAAACCTGCTGGCGACGAGGCGCGCGGTGCCCCCGCGCCGGCTCGTCTGGCAGCGTGGCGCCGCCGCCGTCCTCGAGATTCCCGCGCCGCCGGGGGGAGAGTCCGCGGGGCCTCGTGACTTAGGGGGCCGATGCTGCCTCAGCGACAAGAGATCGCCAGCGTCGTCGTCTGCGAGGACGACGACGTCACCCTCGACCTGCTCTGCGACCACCTCGCCGCCGACCGCTTCGGCGTCCTGCCGGCGCCGAGCGCCTCCGACGCGCTCCGCCTCTGCCGCTACAACCAGCCCGACCTCCTGCTGCTCGACCTCTCCCTGCCCGACGCCTCCGGCCTCGACGTGCTGCGCGAGATCCGCGAGGCCGACGGGGTCGAGTCCCGCTTCGACCCGCGCCTGCCGGTGATCGTCCTCACCGGCCGCGGCGCCGACACCGATCGGGTCCGCGGCCTCGACTCGGGCGCCGACGACTACGTGACGAAGCCGTTCGCCTATCGGCGAGCTGCGCGCCCGGATCGGCGCCGTCCTGCGCCGCCGCGCGGCCCGCCGCGACGGCCCCAGCCGGATCGGCGACCTCACCATCGACCCGATCCGCCGCAAGGTCACCGGTCGGCGAGCGCGAGGTGGCGCTGGCGAAGAAGGAGTTCACCCTGCTGCGCGTCCTCGCCAGCGACCCGACCCGGGTCTTCTCCAAGGAGGAGCTGCTGCAGCGACGTCTGGGGCTTCCGCAGTCCCGGCCGGACGCGAACCCTCGACTCGCACGCCAGCCGGCTGCGCCGCAAACTCGACCCCGAGCACAGCCGCTACGTGGTCAACTGCTGGGGCATCGGCTACCGGCTGGTCGACGGCTGAGGCCAGGATCTTCGGCTAGCGATCCACCTGCGTGTCGTCCAGATCCGTCAGTACCTGCCTGCAGGCCTCGACGATCAGGTGATTGCGCTCTTCGGCTTCCCGCACTTCGGCCCGCTCCTCTCTTTGGCTGGCCTCATGGCTGACGGCCGCGTCGCGCAGCCGGCTCAGCGCCCGGCGCAGAACGTCGGGAGGCGTCGAAAGCTCGATCGTCTCGCCGGACGCCTTGCCCCAGCCGAGATCGTCCGTCACCAGGCGCAGATCGTCGGAGTACGCCTGCCCCAACCGCTCGGCCGCGTCGAAGTTCTCTGAAGAGACGGCGAGCCAGACGTCACCGATGCCACTGAGCCGGTCGAGGATCTGGCCATAGAGCGCGTCCCGCTGCTCTGCCGAGATAGTGAGGGTCATGCAAAGAAGTAGAACTTCTCGATCGAACCGCGCCCCTGCCGCTCCCGCACGATCGTCAGGACTTCGACCTTGCTGAGCGTCACCAGGTGGTAGGAGATGAGCGACAGGTCCGACCCGTCGTCGAAGAGGTTCTTGAGCTCGGTCGCCGACAACGGCCGGCCGATCCACCCCAGCGCTTCGATGATCGCCACCTTGAGCGGATGGACGACGCGGGGGACGAGCGCATCCCAGCCAAATGCCAGCTCGTCCCCCTCCCTCGTCACCATGCCTCCCGGTCTCGACCAGACGGGAAACGATTTTTCGGGGTGGCGTGGAAGGAAGTTCGATTCATGGGGGCGACACACAACCGCCGGCCCCCAGGGCGCAGGATGAAGTCGAATAGGAGCCTACGCCCCGGGGATGCCGGGCGACCGCTCCGGAGTTGGAGGCCCGCGTTACGGTCGGTCTCGGTTGAGTGGTTGACCGTTCCAGATCGAAGTTAGTCGGTCAATCGCGCGTTGAACGTCGGTCACCGTTTCATGAGGAAGGAAATTTCGGTCCCTCCGTGCCCGCTCGTAACTGAACTGGGTCACGAGCATCGACTGGGCTTCCTCATCCGAATTGGAACGTCGGTTCGTTGCTTCGACCTCGATCTCTTGCATTCGCTCCCAAGATCGTTTCTGCTCATCTTCAATTTCTTTGCGGCCCTGCCCGTCCACGTTGAACCAGTCCCAAGCGAGCCAGGCGCGCGGATCCGCGAGCTTCCCAGCCCAAAGTGCCGCCATAACCTCGGCGGACGCCGATTGGACGACCAGGCCCGCGGTGACCTGACGCTGCTCCGGGGTCATCGCTTCGGCTTCTTCCTGTGAGTAGAACGGCATTTCGACCGCCCGGTAGAAGTGCTGGAGGACGTTCCCCTTCGGCTCGGTTTTGGCGAGTTCGATAGAACCGGCGTCGAGCAGTTCCCTGATGTGGTTGGAGACGTTGTTCAGCGGCTCTTCGATGATTTGCGCGATCTGCGCCGCCGTGTACGTCCCTTCGTTGAGGACGATAAGAATGTGAACGCGGATGCGGTGGCTCACGGCATAGCCGACCACTTCCTCAATGCTCTTCTTGCGCTGACCGGTCCGGCCCGTCTTTGCAACCACCTGCGGCCTCCTCTCTCTGCTCGAAATCTCTGGTTACTCAGTAGTAGCCGAGCATAAGGATTTCTCCCAGCACACGGAATCTACGTCGCTCACCAAATGAATGATGCTCGGGCTTTCCTTAGCATCGCCTCTCTTCCTGGCGGCTGACGCCGGGCTGATTGACGGGAAGGGGGTGAGGGTTAATGAAGGTCACGAAAGTGATGCCTGTTCAGGTGAGCCACATGGTCTACAAGGCCGCATAGGGGACGCAGGCAATAGCGGGGCCGGTCTCGGCGGCACGGGATCGGGATCGGCCCCTTGGTCGTCGCCAGTGCAGACGGCCGACGGGGGACCTGGCAGGATACGCAAGGACTTGTGAAATTTACTATGGAGCTTGGCCACCCCAAGACAGACGATTACCCGCATGAGCGACCTCGGCACCAACCTTCGCGAGGTGCGCGAACGGCTCGGTTTGACCCAAGAACAAGTCGCCGAACGCAGCGGCGTCCACGCCACCGAGGTCAGCAGGATCGAGGCCGGCAAACGCGACCCCCAAGTCTCGACGCTCGAACGTCTGGCCACTGCCCTCGAAGTAGCCCCGGGCCGGCTGCTGGACTGAGGGGCGCCGCGGTCCCTCCGGCCGATCCTTCTCGTGTAAGCGCTTGGATCGACCAGCGAGGGAGATGCTGGCGCCGGAGTGAGGTGTTACCTACCGAACTAAGGTGTCACTTACCGAACGACGAACATCAGCCCTTTCGGGTCTTCGGCTCGCCGCTCGGCTTCCCGGGTCGGTTACTTGGATTTCACCGAGGGTTTCTCGAAGTGGAGGATCGAGAGTGTTGTCGCGATCGGGTCGGCCTTGTCGTCGGCGAGACGGGCGGCAGCCTCGTCCTGGATCTCGATCGCCCGGCTGAGGGTGTCGTTCAGCAGCGTGTTGAGCTCCGTCCAGCCCTTCTCGTCGATCAGGAGCGGGGTGTGGCTGACGTGGGACTCGGTGCGGTCGTCGATCGTGCCGGCGACCATCGCCGCGGTCGCCTCCTGGCCGATCGCCTCGATGATTACGCCGTTGATGCCTTTACGGGCCGAGGCGGGGATCTTCGCCCAGTCGGCGTCGCTGAAGAAAGCGCGCTCGGTGGCCCGGTAGAAGTGCTCGACGGCGCCCCGGCGCGGCTCGGTTTTGACCAGTTCGACGCAGTCGTATTCGAGCAGAGTCTTGACGTGGTAGCTGACGTTGCCGAGCGGCTCGCCGAGTTCCTGGGCGAGCTGGTTGGGGCTCGAGATCCCTTTGTGCAGCGAGCTGAGGATGCGCACGCGGAGGGGATGGGCGAGGGCCTTCGCAAGTTGTTGTGTGATGCCCTCTGGGGAGGTTCGAGTTTGGGGCAAGGGGGGGGTTCCTTCCGATTCGTGTGGGGGCGATTGGACGAGGTGACTACCGAAAGTATTCCAAAACGCTCCGCTGAATCCAGTCCCGATGATGATTTCCGAAGTGAAAAAGGCCGAACACTGTAAGAAGCTCTACATCGATTGGTGAAACCGGAACCGAGTCACCTTTTGGTCGGTCTGATTCGAGCACTCGTCGCTCCGGCGCGCCTGGCCGAGACCGTATTGGAGTGACGAGTGCGCAATCTGTTTTGGTACGGGGAGAGTCCGGCGGTCGGGGGACTTAAGAGGCCCATGGGCAGGCGGATGAACGAGGCGGTGCGATGGCACCCGAGCTGGCACAGCTAGCGGCAGGCTGGCCGCTGGCCGCTTCGCTGGTCGTGGCCATCACCACCAGGAGCTGGATTGCGGGCCGGCGGCGGACGGTCCTGAACGAGGCGCTGCACGAGTTGCGCCGGCCCCTGCAGGCGCTGACCCTGGCCACTCCCGCGAC
>CAVUCD010000002.1:0-49905 GCA_963739875.1 uncultured Solirubrobacterales bacterium | reverse complement strand
GGTCATCCAGTGGTAGCGGTGGACCGCGTCCCCCTGCATCAGCGGCACGATCACGAAGCCGCCTCCATAGGAGAGCGCGCCGACCTTGATCGCCGTCCAGGCCAGGGCGAGCAGGCCGCCGGTCGCCCCGGCGGCAACGGCCAGCAGCGGCCAGGCGTGGAGGCCGAGGCCCGGCCCGGGGGTCCGCGCCCGGCGCCGCAGGACCTCGGCCAGCCCGCAGGCGATCAGGACCAGTACCAGCCAGGCGCCGAGCAGCGCCCCGGCGACGGCACCGAGCAAGCAGGTAGGCGACCCAGCGGCGGTGCGCGGCGGCCCGGGCCCAGCTGGAGGGGATCAGTTCGCCGCCGGCGCGGACGGCGACGGCGGCGACGGCGGCACCTGCTCCGGCTCCGGCTCCGCGCACCCAGGCGGGGGGCGTGCCGGCGAGGAAGAGGACCGAGAGGCCGAGGATCAGGAGCAGGCCGGGGAGGATGAAGCCGAGCCCGCCGAGCAGCGCTCCCGAGCGCCCTCCCACCCGCCAGGCGCAGAAGATCGCCAGCTGGGTCGAGGCCGGGCCGGGGAGCAGATTGCAGGCGGCGACCGCGTCCTCGAACTCGTGCGCGGTCAGCCAGGCGCGCGCGCTCGACGCAGAGATCCCGCAGCAGGGCGATGTGGGCGGGCGGGCCGCCGAAGCCGATGCAGCCGATCCTCCCCCACTCCCTGGCGATCTCACCGCGGCTGGGACTGGGGCTGGACGGCGGCACGGCGAGAACCTACTGCGGTCCCACGGCCGCCGCTACAGTCGCTGCCGATGCTCTACTTCAGCCACCCGGCGTGCCTCGAGCACGATCCACGGGCGCGGATACCCGGGCACCCCGACACGCCCGAGCGGCTGCTCGCCGTCGAGGCGCACCTGGCCGAGCTCGATTGGCTCGGCTGGGAGCGGCGTCAGGCACCGGCGGCAAGCGAGGGCCGGCTGGAATTGATCCACAGCAGCCGCCAGGTCGAGCAGATCCGCGACCTCAGCCGCGCCGGTGGCGGCGCGATCGACGCCGACACCGCCGTCGGCGAGGCCTCCTACGTCGCCGCCCTGCACGCCGCCGGCGGCGCCTGCGAGATGGCCAGGGCGCTGCTTGCCGGCGAAGCCGCCGTCGGCTTCTGCGCCGTGCGGCCGCCGGGCCACCACGCCGAGCCCGACCGGGCGATGGGCTTCTGCCTCTTCAACAACGTCGCCGTCGCCGCCGCGGTGGCGATCGAGGAGCTCGGCGCCGAGCGGGTCTTCATCCTCGACTGGGACGTCCACCACGGCAACGGCACGGCGGAGGCCTTCCGCCGGCGCCGCGACGTCCTCTTCGCCAGCATCCACCAGTCGCCCCTCTATCCCGGAACCGGTCCGAGCGACGACACCGGCTCGGGAGCGGGCGAGGGCTACACGATCAACCTGCCGGTGCCGCCCGGCTCCGGCGAGGAGGTCTGGCTGGGGCTGATCGAGGAGGTCGTCCTGCCGGCCGCGGCGGAGTTCGAGCCGGACCTGGTGCTGGTCTCCGCCGGCTTCGACGCCCACGCCCGCGATCCGCTCGCCGGCTGCACGCTGGAGACCGCCTCCTTCGCCGCGATCGCCCGGCGCGTCCGCGCCTTCGCGGCCGACCGGCATGTCCCGCTCGGCGTCGTCCTCGAGGGCGGCTACGAGGTGGCGGTGCTGCCCGAGTGCGTCGCCGCGACCCTGACCGCGCTCGGCGGCTCCGCGGAGTGAGCGCCAACGAGGAATGGCGATGACCGTTTTGCGGGGCGGAACTTCTCCACCATGGGTGGCGTGCGCCACAACCCCGCCCACGCCGTAACCGACCCCGACGTGGTCCGCGATCTGATCCGCGCGAGCCCCTGGGCCACCGTCGTCAGCGACGGCCGGGACGGCATCGTCGCCTCGCATTACCCGATCCTGCTCGACGAGGAGACGGAGGAGCTCGCCGTCCTCACCCACTTCGGGCGGCCCGACGAGGACGTCCACGGACTCGGCCAGGGGGAGATCCTGGTCATCGTCCAGGGCCTGCACGGCTACATCTCCCCCAGCTGGTACGCGCCGGGCGCGACCCAGGCGCCGACCTGGAACTTCACCGTCGCCCACTGCTACGGCGTGCCGCGGATCCTCGACGAGGAGCAGAACCTGCGGGTCCTGACCCGCCTGGTCGAGCGCTTCGAGCGCGACGTTCCGGAGCCGCTCTACCTCGACCCCGAGTACGGCGCCCGGATCGCCCAGGGCACGGTCGGGGTGCGGGTGGCGGTCGACCGTTTCGTCTGCAAGCGCAAGCTCAGCCAGGACAAGGACGAGACCCAGCCGGCGCCAGGCGATCGCGGCGCTGCGGCGGCCGGGGCCCTACAGGCACCTGGAGCTGGCCGACGAGATGGAGCGCGAGCTCGAAGCTGACCGCCCGCGCCGAGCTCAGCGCGACCACCTCGACCTGCCTCAGGCCGTCGGCGTAGCATCGGCGCGATGGAGATCCTGGTCGTCGAGGATGAGGCAGGGATCGCCGACTTCCTGGCGCGCGGGCTCGAGGCGGAGGGCTACGAGGTCAGGGTCGCCGGCGACGGCATCAGCGGCGAGCGGCTGGCGCTCGACCCGCAGACCGACCTCGTCGTCCTCGACCGCATGCTCCCGGGCCGCGACGGGATCGAGGTGCTGGCGGCGATCAGGCGCGCGCAAGCCGACGCTGCCGGTGATCATGCTGACCGCGAAGGCCGAGGTCGCCGACCGGGTCGAGGGGCTCGACCTCGGCGCCACCGACTACGTGACCAAGCCGTTCGCCTTCGACGAGCTGCTGGCCCGGATCCGGGCTCGCCTGCGCGAGTCCGGCGAGGGCTCGGAAACCGACGCTCGAGGCGGCCGGGATCCGGCTCGACCTGCTCAGCAGAGAGGCGACCCGGGACGGCCTCGCGGTCCGGCCTGCCCGACCGCGAGGCGGAGCTGCTCGCCTACCTGATGCGCCACGCCGGCCGGGTCTGCAGCCGCGAGGAGATCCTCGCCGCGGTCTGGGACTACGACCACGATCCCGGCACCAACGTCGTCCAGGTCTACGTCGGCTACCTGCGGCGCAAGCTCGGCCCGGCCCGGCTCGCCGGCGCCGATCGAGACGGTGCGCTCGGTCGGCTACCGGCTGAGCGAGCGCGGATGAGGTCGCGCCTGGCGCGCGGCTCGGGCTGCGCGGCCGCCTGGCGCTCTCGATCGGGACGATCGTCGTCGCTCGCCTTCGGCGTCGTCTTCGTCGCCGTGCGGGCGCAGATGTCGCACGAGTCGGCGGTGATCCAGCACGAGGAGGCGCGCGAGCAGGCGCGCGCCCGGGCGCCGCGGCGGGCGAGCGAGAGCTCGGCGATCTCGCCGATCGAGGACGCCCAGTCCGACGTCGAGAAGACCTTCCTCGTCGTCGGCGGCGCCAGCCCTGCGTCGCGGCGCTGCTCGCCGGCTACCTGCTGGCGGCGCGGACCGCCTCGCCCCTGCGGCGCTTCGCCGCCACCGCCGCCGAGGTCGACGCCGGCGACCTCACCCCCCGGCTCGAGGCCGAGCGCCGCCGACGGCCGCCGAGCTGCGCACCCTCGCCGAGGCCTTCAACCACATGCTCGACCGCCTCGACCACGCCTTCGCCCGCCAGCGCGAGTTCGTCTCCGACGCCTCGCACGAGCTGCGCAGCCCGCTGACCGCGATCCGCGGCCAGATCGAAGTGCTGGCCCGCGAAGCAGAACCCCGAGCGCCGAGGAGGTGCGCCGGGTCGAGGCGATGACGATGACCGAGATGCGGCGGGTCGAACGGCTGGTCGAGGACCTGCTGGCGCTGGCCCGCCTCGACGAGGGCGTCGGCCCGGCGCTGCGCGAGGTCGAGGTCGGCGCCTTCCTGCGCGAGCTCGCCGAGCGGCGCCCGGCGGGCCGTCGAGGTCGGCGACGCTCGTCGCAGGGCACGATCCGCCTCGACCCCGACCTGATCGCCCAGGTGGTCCGCAACCTGCTCGAGAACGCCCGGCGCCACGCCGGGCCCGGCGGGCCGGGTCGCGTCTCGCTCGGCGCCGGCGGCGGGCGGCCTGCTGGTCAGCGTCGACGACGACGGGCCGGGCATCCCGCCCGGCCGAGCGCGAGCGCGTCTTCGACCGCTTCCACCGCAGCGAGTCCTCGCGCGACCGCGCCTCCGGCGGCAGCGGCCTCGGGCTCGGCGATCGCCCGCTCGATCGTCGAGCTGCACGGCGGCCGGATCTGGGTCGAGGACTCGCCGCTCGGCGGCGCCCGGGTCTGCTTCGAGCTGCCCGGCTTCAGCGCCAGACGATGAGAGATCTCTCACCCGACGCTTAGCGTCGGCACAGCGGGCGGGCGCAGCATCCCGCCTCGTGTATCGATCGAACGCAGGCTGCAGACGAGCCCGGGGGTCGCCGGCAACGCCCGCCTGACCGGCGCGCGTCGCCGCGGCGCTGCTGGTGCTGCTCGCCGCCGAGGGGGCGACGATCCCCTTCATCGGCCAGCTGCTCGGCCCGCACATCTTCATCGGCATGCTGCTGATCCCGCCGGTCGCTGCTGAAGCTCGGCAGCACCGGCTACCGCTTCGCCCGCTACTACTCGGGCAACCCGGCCTACGTCCGCAAGGGGCCGCCGCAACCTGGCGCTGCGGGTGCTCGCGCCCGGCGTCGTCCTCACCACCCTGGCGCTGTTCGGCACCGGCGTCGCGCTGCTGGTCGCCGGGCCGCCGAGCAACACCCTGATCTTCGCCCACAAGCTCAGCTTCATCGCCTGGGTCGCGCTGATGACGATCCACGTGCTCGGCCACGTGCTCGAGATGCCGGCGCTGGCGCTCCCCGACTGGCGCCGCAGCGGCCCGCGCGAGGCGCGGCTGGCGGGAGCCGGCACCCGGACGATGACCCTCGGCCTGGCGATCCTCGCCGGCGTGGCGCTGGCGCTGCTCACCTATTCCGCCGCCGGCGCGTGGTTCTGAGAGCTCAAGAGAACTCTCAGCCTCCGCTTAGCGGGCATTTCCAGCCCCCGACGAAGGTCTGACCATGGATCCGATCGAGAAAATGCGAACGCAAGCGCGAGGCGCGGCACCGGCATCCGCGCCCAGCGCGCAGCGGGCCGGGAGGCTGCGAGGCCGCGTCGTCGCGATCTCGCTGATCTGCTTCGTCCTGCTCTGGGGGGTCGTCTTCGTCCAGATGGCGACCGGCAACGACCCGGTGCTCGGCGATTCCTCGCGACGATCGCCAAGGGCGGCGGCGACCGACACCGCCAGGCGGCGAAGGTGGCGGCGGAAACGCGACGCCAGCACCGACTCCGAAGAACTCGAAGCGACGCGAAGCCGAGCGAACCCGAAGTCGAAGAACTCTCCGAAGAACCGGCCGAAGAAGAATTCGTCGAACCCGAAGAAGAATTCAGCGAAGAAGAAGTCGAAGCCGAACCGGTGGAAGAAGAATTCGTCGAAGAAGAACCCGCTCCCGTCACGACGAGCCAGTCGTGAGCGCCGAAGCGCACCGCGGCTTCGCCTGCTTCGGCGGCACCGCGACGATCCACGTCCGCGCCGCCGACCACGGCGGCCGGCGAGGAGGCGGCGGACCTGGCGCGGGCGGACCTGCTCGACGCCCACCGCCGGCTCTCGCGCTTCAACGCCGAGAGCGAGCTGACGCCGCCTCAACCGGCGACCCGCGCTGGGAGGTGCCGGCGTCGCCGCTGCTGCGGGCGCTGGCCGACGCCGTGGCGAGCGCCGGCTCGCGCAGCGGCGGCCTGGTCGACGCGACCCTGGTCGACGACATCGAGCGCGCCGGCTACCGCGACTCGCTCGAGGGCGATCCCTGCCTGACGCCTCGCCGAGGCGCCTCGCCAGCCGGCCCGAGCGGGCGCCGGCGCGGCCGCATCCAGACCGCCTCTGGCGCTCGATCGGGGTCGACGAAGCGGACGGCGACGGTGATCCGGCCGCCGGGGGTGAAGATCGACAGCGGCGGCATCGCCAAGGGCCTGCTCGCCGACCTCGTCGCCGAGCGAGCTTCGCGAGCACCGCGCCTACGCGGTCGACTGCTGCGGCGACATCCGCATCGGCGGCAGCGCCGGCCAGCGAGCGCCGGGTCCTGCGTCGACGATCCCTTCGGCGGCGGCCCGATCCACGAGCTGAGGCTGCGCGACGGGGCGGTGGCGACGAGCGGCATCGGCCGTCGCTGCTGGATCGACGCCGACGGCGGCGCCGCCCACCACATCCTCGACCCGGCCAGCGGCGAGCCGGCCTTCACCGGGATCGTCCAGGCGACCGCGCTCGCCCCCTCCGCCCTGCTGGCCGAGGTCCTCGCCAAGGCCGCGCTGCTGGCCGGGCCCGAGCGCGCCGACGAGTGGCTGCCCCACGGCGGCGTCGTCGTCGGCGACGACGGCGCGGTCGAGGTCGTCGCCGCCGAGCGGCCGCTGAGCGAGCTCGCGGCGGCGGCATGAACGTCGCCCCGCACCTCTTCTGGATCACCAGCCGCGCCGCCGGCGGCGCGGCGCTGCTGCTGGCCAGCGCCAGCGTCGCCCTCGGTCTGATGATGAGCTCGAAGCGCAAGGCCGCCAACAAGCGCGACCTGCGGGCGATCCACGAGGCGCTCTCGCTGACCACCCTGGCGATGGTCGCGCTGCACGGCGCTCTCGCTGCTCGGCGACTCCTTCCTCAACCCCGGCCTCGGCCGGCATCGCGATCCCCTTCGTCGGCGCCTACCGGCCGATCTGGACCGGGATCGGGATCATCGCCGGCTACGGCCTCGCCGTGCTCGGCCTCACCTACTACCTCCGCGACCGGATCGGCGCCGCCCGCTGGCGCCGGCTGCACCGGCTGACCGCGGTCTTCTGGCTGCTCGCGATCGTCCACACGATCGGCGCCGGCAGCGACGCCGCCCAGCTCTGGTTCCTTCGGCCAGCGGCGCCCTCGTCATCCCCGCCGCCCTGCTCCTCGCCCTGCGCTGGCTGGGCAGGGGCGCGGCACGCGTCGCTGCTCCCCCACCGCCACGATCACTGGAAATCTGAGCCCGGGTTCGCGTCTAGGTGTCGCGACTGCGCATCAACACCGCCGCCACCGCCAGAGCGAGCGCGGCGTAGGCGCAGAAGATCCCGAACCCCGCCCAGGGCGCGAGCGTGTTGGGGTCGGGGGTCATCGTCCAGACCGCTCCCCCGGCGCTGCTCGGCAGATACGGTTCGATCGAGGTCGCGAGGCTGGTCGGCAGCAGGCCGACGATCGGCGGCAGGACGAAGACGATTCCCGCCAGCGCCGCGATCGCGCCGGCGGTGCTGCGGAAGATCGCGCCCAGGCCGAGGCCGAAGAGGCCCATCACGGTGAGGAAGAGGGCGGCGCCGAAGAGCGCCCGGATCACCCCGGGGTGGGAGATCCCGATGTTGATGCTCTGTCCGGCGAGGATCGCCTGGCCGATGAAGAAGACGATCGAAGATCGCCGGCAGGCTGACGGCGAAGGCGACCGATCCGAAGACGAGGGCCTTGCCCCAGAGGACCGGCAGCCGCTTCGGCACCGCCGAGAAGGTCGAGCGGATCATCCCGGTGGAGTACTCGGCGGTGATCGCCAGCACCCCCAGCACCCCGATCGCCAGCTGGGCGAAGTCGACGCCGATCAGGTTCGCCTGCAGCGGATGGAAGTCGTGCCGATCGCCGGGGCTGAGATGAGGCCAGCGGGTCTCGAAGACGACGCAGGCGAGCACACCGAGGCCGATCAGCAGCACCAGACTCGCCAGCAGGGTCCAGCGGGTCGAGCGCAGCGAGCGCAGCTTCGTCCACTCCGACAGAACCACCCGGCGCTGGGTCACGGGCTCGACCGGGGCCGCCGCGGCTATCGCGCCGCTCATGCCAGCGCCCTCGCCGTCGCGGCGGCCGGCGGCGGCTCGGCGTGGAACTCCAGCGCGTCGCCGGTCAGCTCCATGAACGCCTCCTCCAGCGACGCCTCCTGCGGCGTCAGCTCGTGGAGGACGATGCCGTGCTCGCTCGCCAGCTGGCCGACCTGCTCGGCCTCGAGGCCGCGAACCTCGATCGCCTGAGGCGCCACGGACTCGCTCCTCGCCCCCGCGCCGACGATCAGCTGCGCCAGCTCCCGGGCCTGCGGCGAGCGAACTCGCACCGAGCGCTTCGGCGGCGCTCTGAACCAGCTCGTCCACGCCCATGTCGGCGATCAGCTCGCCGCGCCCGATCACGATCAGATGCTCGGCGGTCAGCGCCATCTCGCTCATCAGGTGGGAGGAGACGAAAACCGTCCGCCCTTCGGCCGCCAGCTGCTTCAGCAGGTTCCGCATCCAGAGAATGCCCTCGGGGTCGAGGCCGTTGACCGGCTCGTCGAGCATCACGACGCGGGGATCGCCGAGCAGCGCCGAGGCGATGCCGAGCCGCTGTCCCATCCCCAGCGAGAAGCCCCCGGCCCGCTTGTTGGCGACCTCGTGCAGGCCGACCAGGTCGATCAGCTGGCTGACCCGCTCGCGACCGATCCCGTGCGTCTGCGCCATCGCCAGCAGGTGGTTGTAGGCGGAGCGGCCGGTGTGGACCGACTTGGCCTCCAGCAGCGCGCCGACCTGATGCAGCGGCGAGCGATGGTCGCGGTAGGGCTTGCCGTTGACCAGGGTGCGCCCCGCGTCCGGCGCGTCGAGGCCGAGGATCAGGCGCATCGTCGTCGACTTTCCCGAGCCGTTGGGGCCGAGGAAGCCGGTGACGATTCCGGGCCGCACCTCGAACGAGAGGTCGCGGACGGCGACCTTGCCGCCGTAGCTCTTCGTCACCCCTGCGACCTCGATCATGGTCAGCTCCTAGGTGTTCGTGAGGATGTCGCCGCGGCGGGGCGGGCTGTCCTGATCGGCCGGGATGTCGACCCTGGTCGAGGTCAGGAAGGCGACGAACATGGCGATCATCGCCGCCAGCACGAAGCTGACCAGGCCGGTGCCGATCGCCAGGCCGCCGCGGGCCGAGGAGACCGCCAGCCAGTCGGCGAAGGAGGCGCCGAGCGGCCGGGTGACGACGTAGGCGAACCAGAAGGCGAGGATCGAGTTCATCCCGAAGCGGTAGTAGCCGATCGCCGGGATCGCGATGATCGCGGCGAACATCAGCCCGGAGCCGAAGTAGCCGAGGCCGAAGGTGACGGCGGTGAGGTCGCCGGCGGCGGTGCCGAGGGCGAAGGTCGCCAGCACCGCGGCCCAGTAGAAGATCTCGCGGCGCTCAGTGGTGATGCTGTGGATCGAGAGCGTGCCCTCGACCCGGTACCAGGTGCGGAATACGACGGCGAGGACGATCGCGTAGAAGACCGTCGAGACGATGTAGGGGATGCCGAGGCCGACGTGGAGGACGTCGGCGCACATCGTCCCGAAGACGCCGACCATCGCCACCGCGAGCCAGTAGCGCCAGGGGACGTAGCGGTCGCTGGAGAACTGCAGGTAGAGGGCGGCGACGAAGGCGATCCCGCCGAGCACGACGGCGATCTCGGGCACCAGCTTGTGGACGAGGAAGTCGGAGGTGGACTCCCCCATCGCGGTCGTCAGCGCCTTGACGATCCAGAAGAAGGCCGTCACTTCGGGCACCTTCGAGAAGCTCGGCCGGGTTTTGAGGTGGAGGTCCAAAGTGATTGACGAGACCGAGCCGGGCAGGCTAAGTCCGGTTCCTAAACCAAAGATGAGAGCTCAGCCCGCAGCGGCAGCGTCACCCAGACGTCGGCGCCGGCCCCGGCTCGGTTGGCGGCGTGGGCCTCTCCGCCGTGGGCGCGGGCGACGGTCTGGACGATCGCCAGGCCGAGGCCGCTGCCGCCGTCGCCGCCGCTCGAAGGGGCGCGGCTGAAGCGCTCGAAGGCGCGTCCCAGGAACTCCGCCGAGAACCCCGGCCCGCGGTCGAGCACGTGGATCTCGACCGACCCACCCACCTCGGCCGCGCTCAGCTCGATCGTGCCGGCGCCGTAGCGCAGGGCGTTGTCGACGATGCTGCCGATCGCCTGGTCGAGCCGCAGCGGGTCGGCCTCGACCTCGAGCCGCGGGCCGCTCGACCGCGATCGCCCGATCCGCGGCCTCGGCCCGGCGCGAGAAGCGGCGCCTGACGCCTTCGAGGATCTCGGTCAGGTCGACCCGGGCGAGGCGCAGCGGCAGCTCGCCGCGCACGGTCTGGGCGATCGTCAGCAGGTCTTCGGAGAGCTGGGTGAGGCGATCGGTCTCCTCGGCGGCCGAGACCAGCGCCGCCCGCAGTTCCTCGGGCGAGCGCCCGGCGGCGAGCGCCAGCTCGAGCTCGGTCCGCAGGATCGCCAGCGGCGTCCGCAGCTCGTGGCTGGCGTCGGCGACGAAGGAGCGCTCGTGCTCCAGCGCCTCGCCGAGCCGTTCCAGCATCTCGTTCAGCGTCGTCCCCAAGCGAGCGACCTCGTCGCGGGTCGGCGGCACCGGCAGGCGCTGGTCGGGCTCGGCGCTGGAGATCTCCGCCGCCCTCGACCGCATCGCCTCGACCGGGTGCAGCGCCGCGGCGGCGACCCCGTAGGCGGCGAGCGAGGCGAGGATCAGCGCCACCGGGCCGCCGAACAGCAGCAGCTGCAGCAGGTCCGAGAGCGACTCGTCGCGGGCCTCGGTCGAGGTGCCGACGACGACCACCCGCCGCTGCCCCCGGTCGGCTGACCGGGACCGCCAGCAGCCGCGACTCGTCCTGCAGGCCCGGCAGCGGGCCGCGGTCGAGGAAGAGCGGACCGCGCAGCGCCCGCTTCAGCTCCGCCGGCGAGCAGCAGGACGTGATGGCCGATCGCCAGCGAGGAGTCGGAGACGTGGCCGCTGACGTCGAGCACCTCGGCGAAGCTCTCGGTCCGGCCGACGAGGCTCTGGCGTCCGCGTCCCGAGGCCCGAGTCGGCCTCCCTGACCAGCGAGGCGACGTCGGCGGCGCGCGAGCGCAGGCCCGAGTTGATCGTCGCGTCGAGCTCGTCGGCGAAGCGCAGGTAGACGAAGACGCCGGTGGCGCCGAGGACCAGCGCCATCACGGCGGCGAAGACGAGCGTGACCCGGAGGCGGATCGAGATGCGACTCAGCGGCCGCCGTCCTTTCGCAGCCGGTAGCCGGCGCCGCGAACGGTCTCGATCGACCTGACGTCGAAGGGCAGGTCGATCTTGCGCCGCAGGTAACGGATGTAGACCTCGATCACGTTGGAGCGGTGCTCGAAGTCGTACTCCCAGGCCTGGTCGAGCAGCTGGGTGCGGCTGAGGACGTGGCCGGGATTGCGCATGAAGGTCTCGCAGCAGGACGAACTCCTTGGCCGACAGCTCGATCTCGGCCTCCCCCCGCCAGACCTGACGGCTGGCCGGATCGAGGCGCAGCTCGCCGACCTCGAGGATCGCCGGGCGCTCGCTCTGGCCGCGCCGGATCAGCGCCCGCAGTCGGGCCAGCAGCTCGGCGAAGGAGAAGGGCTTGGTCAGGTAGTCGTCGGCGCCGCCGTCGAGGCCGGCGATGCGATCCTCGAGCGCGCCGCGCGCGGTCAGCATCAGGACCGGCGACCACAGCCCTTCCTGGCGCAGCAGCCGGCAGGTCTCGAAGCCGTCGATCCCCGGCAGCATCACGTCGAGGACGATCGCGTCGTAGCCGCCGGACCGCGCCATCCCCACCGCCGTCTCGCCGCTGCCGGCGACGTCGACGGTCAGCCCCTGCTCGCTGAGCCCGCGCCGGATCAGCGCCGCCATCTTCACCTCGTCCTCGACCACCAAGACGTTCATCCGGACAACCATCCCAGAGAAGATGAATGCCAGATGAGAGCGGATTCGTCTCTCATTGAACCTTTAGGCGCGCCTCCGAGCATCTGTTGTATTAGGGTTACCGAATTAGGGAGTCCTAATCTCTGTCTTCGACACCTCTCCAGGAGGCTTCGTGAGTTCTCGAATCAACCAGCGCTACCTCGCGGTCCTCTGTCTCGGCTCCGCCCTCGTCCTGCTCGCCGCCGGCTGCGGCGGCTCCTCGTCGGGCTCCAGCGGCTCGCTGACCCTCTACAGCGCCCAGCACGAACAGATGACCGAAGCGCTGGTCAAGGGCTTCGAAGCACAGAGCGGCGCCAAGGTCCAGATCCGCTACGGCGAGGACGAGGGGCTGGCCAGCCAGATCGAGCAGGAGGGCGACGCCTCCCCCGCCGACGTGGTCCTGACCGAGAACACGCCGCCGCTGGAATCGCTGGCCGAGCAGGGCCTGCTGGCCAAGGTCGACCGTCGACCCTCGGCGAAGTGCCCGCCAGGTACAGCTCGCCGAGCGGCCACTGGGTCGGAGTCGCGGCCCGCGAGACGGTGATGGTCTACAACCCGAATCTGATCGCGGCCGACGAACTGCCGGCCTCGATCCTCGACCTCGCCAAGCCGGAATGGAAGGGCAAGCTGGCGATCGCGCCCTCGGAGCCCGACTTCGTGCCGATCGTCAGCGCGATCGAAAAGCTCGACGGCGAAGCCGCCGCCAAGTCCTGGCTCGAAGGCTTCGCCGCCAACGCCAAGCACTACAACGACAACGAGGGGATCATCGCCGCCGTCGACAGCGGCCAGGTCGGCGCCGGGATCATCAACCACTACTACTGGTACGAGGCGGTGGCCGAGGAAGGCAAGGCCAAGGTGCCCTCCAAGCTCCACTACTTCGGCCACGAAGACCCCGGCGCGCTGGTCAACATCTCCGGCGCCGGGGCGCTCGAATCGAGCGACGATCCCGAGCTCGCCCAGGAATTCCTCGCCTACGCTGGTCAGCAAGGAAGGCCAGAGCGCGATGACCCATTCCGGCGACTGGCAGTACCCGCTGAACGCCGCCGTGCCGCCGCCGCCGGGACTGATGCCGTTCGACCAGCTCGAACCGCCGAAGGTCAGCCCCTCCGACCTCGGCGACGGCAGCGCCCCGCTGGAACTGATGCAGCAGGTGGGGCTGCTCTAAGTCGATGGAGGCCGGCAACCGTCGACCGGCGCAGGGCCGCATGGCCGGCCTCCTGGCGCTGGGCGCTGCAGGGCCGCGGGCGGACGCCCGTGGCCCTGCTCGCCGTCTCCGCGGCGGTCGCGCTGCTGGTCCTGGCCCCGGTCGGCTTCCTCCTCGACCAGACGTTCTCGACCAGCTGGGGCGAAGTCCAGCGGCTGCTGTTCCGCGATTTCGTCGGCAACCTGCTGGTCGACACGGCGACGCTGGTCGCGGTCGCGACGGTGGCCTGCGCGCGTCCTCGGCGTCGCCGTCGCCTGGCTCGTCGAGCGCACCGACCTGCCCGGGCGCCGGATCTGGGCGGTGCTGGCGGCGCTGCCGATCACCGTCCCGGCCTTCGTCACCAGCTACAGCTGGGTCTCGATCACCCCGGCGGTGCAGGGCTTCTGGGGCGCCGCCGGGATCGTCACCCTCGCCTACTACCCGCTCGTCTACCTGCCGGTGGCGGCGGTGCTGCGCGGCACCGACCCGGCGCTGGAGGAGAGCGCCCGCTCGCTCGGGATGGGGCCCTGGCGGACCTTCTTCCGGGTGACGCTGCCGCAGACCCGGATCGCCCTGCTCGGCGGGATGCTGCTGGTCTCGGTCCACCTGCTCTCCGAGTACGGGGCCTTCGCGATGCTGCGCTTCCAGACCTTCACCACCGCGATCTACGACGAGTACAAGCTCAGCTTCGACGGCGCCGCCGCCTCGATGCTGGCATCGGTGCTGGTGCTCCTCTGCCTGGTGCTGCTGGTCGCCGAGCTGGGAGCGCGCGGGCGCGGGCGCTACGCGCGGGTCGACTCCGGCTCGGCGCGGCCGATCGCGCCGGCCCGTCTCGGCCGCGCCAGGTGGCCGCTGCTCGGCGGCTTCGCCGGGCTGATCGGGCTCGCCCTCGGCCTGCCGCTGGCGACGCTGATCTACTGGGTCGCGACCGGCAGCTCGGCCGGCTTCGACCTCGGCGCGCTGCTGGCCGCCACCTGGACCTCGCTGAGGCTGGGCCTCGGCGCGGCGGTGCTGACGACGCTGCTGGCCCTGCCGGTCGCGGTCCTCTCCGTGCGCCACCCGAGCCGCATCGCGACCCTGATCGAGCGCGCCACCTACCTCCCCTTCGCGCTGCCGGGGATCGTCGTCGCCCTCTCGCTGATCGTGCTCTCGATCCACCACCTGCCGAGCCTCTACGGATCGACCGAGCTGCTGATCGTCGCCTACGCGATCCTCTCGCTGCCGCTGGCGCTGGTCGCCACCCGGGCGGCGCTGGCGCAGGCGCCGCCGATCCACGAGGAGATCGCCCGCTCGCTCGGCTGCCGGCCGCTGACGGCGATGGTCCGCGTCACCCTGCCGCGGATCCTGCCCGGCCTCGGCGCCGCCGCCGCTCTCGTCTTCCTGGCGACGGTGACCGAGCTGACGGCGACGCTGCTGCTGGCGCCGATCGGGACCCAGACGCTGGCGACGGAGTTCTGGGCCAAGGCCTCGACCCTGTCCTACGGAGCGGCGGCTCCCTACGCTGCCCTGATGGTCGCGATCTCAGCCGCCCCCACCTACCTCCTGACCCGCCGCCTCGGCGGCGTCGTGGCGCCGGCGGCGGAGCGATGAGCCCGGCGGCGTCGCTCTCGGTCGCCGGCCTGACGCAAGGCGTTCGGCGCCTCGCCGGTGCTCGCCGGCCTCGACCTCGAGGTCCCGGCCGGCAGCCTGACCGCGGTGCTCGGCCCCTCCGGCTGCGGCAAGACGACGCTGCTGCGCCTGCTCGGCGGCTTCGAGCGCGCCGACGGCGGCTCGATCCGGCTCGGCGAGCGGGTCCTCTGCGACGCCGGCACCCACCTCGCGCCGGAGCGCCGGGCGATCGGCTTCGTCCCCCAGGAGGGGGCGCTCTTCCCCCACCTCGACGTCGCCGCCAACGTCGGCTTCGGGCTGCCGCGCTCCCAGCGCCGCGGCGGCCGGGTCGAGGAGCTGCTGGAGCTGGTCGACCTCGCGGGCCTCGGGAAGCGCTTCCCCCACCAGCTCTCCGGCGGCCAGCAGCAGCGGGTGGCGCTGGCCCGGGCGCTGGCGCCCGGAACCGGGCCTGGTCCTGCTCGACGAGCCCTTCGACGCCCTCGACGCCGGCCTGCGCGCGCAGGTGCGCGGCGAGGTTCGGGAGGCCCTGCGGGCGGCCGGGGCCACCGCCCTGCTCGTCACCCACGACCAGGAGGAGGCGCTCTCGCTGGCCGACCGCGTCGCCGTCATGCGCGGCGGCCGGATCGTCCAGGCCGCCGACCCGCAGACGCTCTACCGCGACCCGGTCGACGCCGAGGTCGCGGCCTTCGTCGGCGAGGCGGTCCTGCTCGAGGGCCGCTTCGAGGACGGCGCCGTCGAGACCTCGCTCGGCCGCCTGCCGATTCGAGGCGCCGTCGGCGAGGAGGGCGAGACCGCGACCGTGATGCTGCGGCCCGAGCAGATCCTCTGCCGCGAACCGGGCCCGGCGGCGGACCCTCGCGGACCGCTCGGCCGCGTCCTCTCCACCTCCTTCTTCGGCCACGACGCGACCGCCCGGATCGCCCTCGAGGGGCCGGACCGGCGCGAGATCGTCGCCCGCGCCGCCGGCCACGCCCTGCCGGCGGTCGGCGAGCGGGTCGCGATCGCCGTCGAGGGAACCGCCCTCAGGTGGTCGCCGTCACCGTCGTCAGCGGGTAGCCGAAATGGGCGAGCCGCTGCGACAGGTCGACGTGCAGCCAGTGCGAGAAGTGACTGG
This sequence comes from uncultured Solirubrobacterales bacterium, assembly GCA_963739875.1. Classification (GTDB taxonomy): domain Bacteria; phylum Actinomycetota; class Thermoleophilia; order Solirubrobacterales; family 70-9; genus VAYN01. Next base: position 34,312 of record CAVUCD010000002.1, on the reverse strand, counting down.
GCGGCGTCTCGAGGATGATCTCTCCGTACTCGCCGGTCTCCAGCGCGGAGACGATGTCGTCGTAGGCGTTGGGGCTGTTGGCGACCCGGCCCTCGACCTCCGCTCCCGACTGCTCGAGCTGCGGCAGCGTCCGCTGCAGCACCTTCTCGCCGTCGGCGGTGTCGGCGCTGTTGCGGTCGAACGCCAGGTGGTCGGGGTTCGGGACCAGCATCAGGAACCGGGCCGGCCCGGCGGCGGCGCGACGGCGCACGGCGTCGATCAGGGCCTGGGTCGCCTCGACCTTGTTGGCGACGACGAGGATCTTCGAGCCGCCGGCGAGGGGCGACCCGCTCGTCCCCGGCGCCCGATCCAGCTCGGCCTCCGCGGGGGAGACGGTGATCACGTCGCGCTTCGTGATCGCCAGGTAGACGACCAGGGAGAGGATCGCGCTGAGGAAGATGACGCTGGTCAGGATCGTGCCGAGGCCGAGGCCGCCTTCCTTGGCGGGCGAAGCGAGGTAGTCGCCGATCGAGGCGCCGAGCGGACGGGTGAGGATGTAGGCGATCCAGAACGAGAGGATCGCGTTGAGGCGGAAGACGAAGTGGGCGACCATGACCACGGCGATCGCGGCGGCGAAGATCACGACCGCGAGCAGGTAGCCGAATTCCAGCTTCTCGGAGAGGAAGTCGCCGGCCGAGGTGCCGAGGGCGAAGGTGAAGAGGATCGCCAGCCAGTAGAAGGCCTCGCGCTTGGTGGTGACGATGGTGTGGACCGAGAGCGTGCGCTCGCTCCAGTACCAGGCCGCGAAGACGCAGGCGAGGATGATGCTGAAGCCGATCGTCGTCGTCTCCAGCGCGACGCCGTAGTTTTCGACCAGGTTGTCGCTGAAGAGGGTGCCGACGACGCTGATCAGGACCACGGCGAACCAGTAGATCCCCGGCACGTAGCGCCGCGCCCGGAACTGGAAGACCAGGGTGGCGACCAGCAGCACGCCCATGATGTAGGTCGTGTTGGTGAGGCCGAGGCCGAGGTTTTCGTTGAGCAGGTCCGCGGCGGTCTCCCCCACCGTCGTGCAGAGGATCTTGATGATCCAGAAGAAAAGAGTGATCTCCGGGACCTTGTTGAGCATCTGGCGACCCAGCGAAGGGGCGTCGTCGTGGCGGGGGGCTGGGGCGATTGGCGGCGCTGCGATCTCGTTCATGGCGCGGCAGTGTTGAGTACCGCGATTAACCGAAGATGAGAGCTGGCAACCGAAAAACGTGGATCTGGCTGGGCGCCGCGACGGTCGTCTGGCTGGCGACGCGGGCGCTGATCGTCGCCGACGTCGGCTTCTGGGACCACGTCTCCCAGCTGCGGCTCGAGGACGTCAACAACTACGAGACCTGGTCCTACTACCTGACCACCCATCACGCCCTGCCGAGCGGAGAATCGTGGCAGTACCCGCCCGGCGCCGCCTTCCTGATGCTGCTGCCGCGGCTCGGCCCCGGCAGCTACGGCGAAGCGTTCGTCGGGCTGATGCTCCTCTTCGACCTCGCCGGGCTCGGCCTGCTGGCGCTGCTCGGGCGCCGCAGCGGCAACTACACCGGCGTCTGGGTCTGGCTGCTGGGCATGCCGCTGCTCGGCGTCTTCGCGGTGCTGCGCTTCGACCTCGTCCCCAGCGTGATCGGGATCGCCGCGCTGCTCGTCATCCATCGCCGCCCGCACTGGTTCGGCGCCCTGGCGGGGCTCGGGGCGGCGATCAAGATCTGGCCGGTGGTGCTGCTCTTCGGCGAGTGGAACCGGCGGCGGTTGGCCGTCGCCGCGGTCGCGGCGCTGCTGACGATCGGGCTGGTCTTCCTGGTCTCGGCGATCGCCTTCGGCAACCCGTTCGGCTTCCTCGCCGAGCAGGGCGGTCGCGGCCTGCAGGAGGAAGCCGTGGCGACGGCGCCGTGGCAGATCCACCAGATCGTCACCGGCGAGCCCCTGCAGCGGGCGATCCGCTTCGGCGCCTGGGAGATCACGACCCCCACCGCGAACGACGTCGCCAGCCTGCTCAAATGGCTGACCCTGGCCGCGCTCGCGGCCGCGGCCGCCTGGTGGTGGTACCGCGCCAGGGCGATCCGCGAGGGCCGCGGCGACCTCGCCACCGCCGCGGTCAGCCGCGACTTCGTCTTCACCATCGTCCTCTTCCTGGTCGTCACCAGCCGCGTGCTCAGCCCTCAGTACATGATCTGGCTGCTGGGCCTGGCGGCGGTCGTCCTCAGCGCCGGGACCACCCGCCTCGCCCGCCCGGCCTGGATCGTGGTCGGGGCGACGATCCTCTCCACCGCCACCTTCAAATCCCCCGAACTGATCCTGATCCGCGACCTCGCCCTGCTCGGCGCGACGATCGACGCCGCGACGGCGATGGTCCTGATGCTGCGCCGCAGGCCCGTGGCTCTCACCTGACTTTAAGGCCAGGTGGCGAGAGTCCGGAGCCGATGATCCTCGCCTCCGCCACCGACTTCATCCTCAACCCGATCGTCGAAGTCGCGACCGAATTCATCGGCTCGGCCGGCGTCGCCGCGGTCTTCCTGCTGATGACGCTCGAGTCGGCCTGCATCCCGATCCCGAGCGAGGCGATCATGCTCTTCGCCGGCTTCAGCGTCTCCAAGGGAGAACTGACCCTGGTCGGGATCATCGTCGCCGGGGTGCTGGGCAACCTGGTCGGCTCCTGGATCGCCTACGGCGTCGGCTACTACGGCCGCCTCGACCTGCTCGAGAAGAACCGGCTGATCCACGTCAATCCGAGGCACCTGAAGTGGGCCGACGACTGGTTCGCGCGCTACGGCAGCGCCACCGTCTTCTTCTCGCGGATGCTGCCGCTGGTCCGCACCTTCATCTCGCTGCCGGCCGGGGTGGCGCGGATGCCGTTCTGGCGCTTCACCCTGCTGACCGTCGCCGGCTGCATCCCCTGGGTGACCGCGCTGGCTCTGATCGGCCGCGGCGTCGGCAGCAACTGGGAACAGTGGCGCCACAACCTCGGCTACGTCGACTACCTGGTCGTGGTCGCGGCCATCTTCGGCCTCGCCTACCTGATCGTCAGGCGCCGGCGGGGCGGAGGCGGCGAGGCGCTCGAGGCGGACTGAGCCGTTGTCCTCGGTGGCTTCATCCTGCTCGTCGTCGCGGCCGGCTCCCGCCGCGCCTGACCGAACGGTGGAGAATCGCCAGCGTCGCTATCGGCGCGACCCACCAGGCCGGCAGGCCGGCGGCGGCGACCACGGCGGTCGCGCCCAGGGTCAGGACGACCCCCAGCGCCACCCGCCAGTCGTCGCCGACGACGAACTCCCAGGCGCCGGCGGCGGCGCGGCCGATCATCGCGCCGGCCCGGCCGCGAGCGGCAGGCGCTCGCTGCGCAGCTCGCGCACCATCAGCCAGGCGGCGGCAAGAACGGTCAGCGCCAGCACCGGCAGGGCCGCCTCGCCGCCGGGCCAGGAGGCGCCGGCTCCCTCGACTCCCCAGAAGATCCCGAAGGTGCTCAGCAGCACGCCGACGGCGAACTTCATCGAGTTCTCCGGAACGCGGGCCAGCGGGGCCCGCGCCGCGAGGCCGGCGGCGATCACGACCGCGACCGCCAGCGCGGCGGCGCCGGCGGCCAGAGGAATGTCGTGCTGGTTGGCGCCGAAGGTGAGGACGATGAAGGCGACCTCGAGGCCCTCCAGCAGCACCGCTTTGAAGCAGATCGCGAACGAATAGGCGTCGACTCCGCTCGCCGACGCGGCGCCCTGGGCGGCGACTCTCTCGCGCTCGTAGATCGCCGCCTCGTCGTGGAGCGCCTTGGCGCCGGCGGCGCGCAGGATCGCCTTGCGCAGCCACTGCAGCCCGAAGATCAGCAACAGGCCACCGACGACGAGCCGCAGGACGCCGATCGGGATCGCGGTCAGCGCCGGCCCGAGGCCGGCGATCAGGCAGGCCAGCACCAGCACGGCCGCGCCCACCCCGAGCAACGCCGAGGACCACTTGCGAGTGCTGCCGACCGCCAGCACGATCGTGAACGCCTCGACCGCCTCGACCGCGCAGGCGAGGAAGACCGAGATCGCGAGGCTGAGCTGAGGGCCGCTCACCGCCTCAGGCTAGGGCGTCGAGCGATCGACAGCGCTCCAGTGAACTAAGCCGCGATCGGCTCGCGCACGACAAGCGGCTCGAAGTCCGCGACCCGCAGGACGACGACGCTGCATTCGCACTCGCAGACGACGCGCTCGACCTCGTTCAGGTCATCGACCCAGAGCTCGATCTCCTCGCCGCAATCGGGATCGGAGCAGACGACTTCGACGTTCCACATGCCGGCCATGCTCGCGACCGGCGCGGACGGAACGCCCCTTCGCCTACGCCGGCAGAACCTCGGCCACCACCTCGCGCGCCGGCTTGTCCTCGCGCAGCCCCTTGTAGGAGCCGTGGCGGACCATGCCCTCGGCGGTCAGCTCGCGGAACTCGATCTCGGCCACCAGCTCCGGCTCGACGAAGTTCGCCGCTCGCGGTCCCCTCCGGCCCGCGAACGGGTTCGACTTGCGCGCCAGCGGCGCCAGCCGCTCGATCAACTCGTCGAGGTCGCGATCGGAGAAGCCGGTGCCGACTTTGCCGGCGTAGCGCAGCTCGGCGTCGTCCCCCTCTGCCTTCGAAGTAGCCGAGCAGGATCGAGCCGAGCCGGTCCTTTCGCCGCCCCTCCCCCGCCTGCCAGCCGCCGATCACGAACTCCTGGCGGCCGACGTTCTTCACCTTCAGCCAGGAGCCGTTGCGCTTGCCCGGCGCATAGCGGCTGTCGAGCCGCTTGAGAACGATTCCCTCCAGCCGCTGCTCGGCGCTCGCCGCCAACAGCTCCTTGGCGTGACCGGCCGAGTAGCCCGGCGTCTGCCAGCTCTCCCCGTCGAGCTCGAGGCCCTCCAGCAGCTCGCGCCGGAGCGCGTAGGGCTCGCCGGTCAGGTCGCGCCCTTCCAGGTAGAGCAGGTCGAAGATCACGTAGGTCACCGGGTGGGACTTGATCCGCCGTCGGACGACGCTCTCGGAGGTCTGGTGGATGCGCTGCTGCAGGCGCTCGAAGCTCGGCCTGCCGTCCTCGTCGAAGGCGACCAGCTCACCGTCGAGGACGGCGTCGCGCGAGCCGAGCTGGCGGATCAGCCCCTGGATCTCGGGGTACTGGGCCGTGACGTCGTTGAGGTTGCGCGTCTGCAGCCGCAGCCGCCCGCTCCGGCAGTAGGCGATCGCCCGCACCCCGTCCCACTTGACCTCGACCGCCCAGCCCTCCTCCTTGGCCGGCAGCTTCGAGAGCTTGGCCAGCATCGGCACGACCCCCTCGGGGAAGGGATCGGGCACGATCAGGCCGGCCGCAGGCGCCGGAGCGCTGCCGCCACGGCGATGGCGGCGACCGGCACCGCGACCAGCTTCGCGACCAGGCGGAGGTCGTCGGCGTCGAAGATCACCTTCGAATCGACGCCGGCGACCGTGCCGACCACCGCAAGCGTCCCGTCTCGCCGCTCCAGCCGCTGGAAGACGAACGGATATTCGCCGAACGGCGACAGAACCTTCATCGGACGATCTTACGACGGCCGCCGCATCGGGCTCAGCCCCAATCCGACCCTCCCGAGTAGCGCAGCGAGCCGGGCGTGTCGAGCAGCTCGCCGGTCTCCAGCAGGGTCTTCAGGCCGGAGAGGATCATCGGCCAGCCGCCGAAGAGCTCGGAGTTGGCCGTCTCGCCCAGCTGGTCGTGGGTGACCGCGAGGCGGCAGGAGTCGCCGACCGGCTCGATCTCCCAGGTGACCCTCGACGTCCCTTCGCGCTCGACGTCCTCGCTCCAGAGCGCCTTGAAGCTCTGCACCAGCCGGCGCGGCGGGTCGACCTCGAGGTTCTCGCCGCTGGCGATGTCGATCACGCCGGGCACCCCGGACCTGTACTCCGAGCCCGCCGTCCAGTCCGAGCTCGTCCCGACGCCGAAGCTGTACTTCTTCCTCATCTCGTCGTCGGTGATCGCCTCCCAGAGGCGCTCCGGCGTCGTCTTGATGTAGATCTCGAACACGGTCATCGTGCCGCGGCCACCGACCACGGTGTAGAGCTGCTCCTCGTTCATCGTCTTCCTCCTCGATTTCGTCTTTGAGCTCGGCTGAGCGCCGAGGCCCAGGGCTCCGCGTACTTGCTGACCCAGCGGTCGTGGACCAGCCGGATCGGGACGGGGTTGAGGAAGTGGAGCTTCTCGCGACCGCGCTTCCTGGTCGTGATCAGCCCCGCCTCCTCGAGCACCTTGAGGTGCTTCATGACGCCGAAGCGGGACATCGGCACTCGCCCCTCCAGCGCGCTCAGCGTCTGCCCGTCCTGCTTGAACAGCTCGTCGAGCAGGCCGCGGCGGGTCGGATCCGCCAGCGCCTTGAACACCTCGTCCATGGCCAGGACTATAGGTGACTAATTAGTCACATGTCAAGTCGCGTGACTGACGAACCGCGCTGAGCAGCTCCAGCGGCCCCGCCACCGTTCGCAGCCGGTCGTGGCACTCGGGCGCGGAGAAGCCGGCGGCCTCGACGAACAGCGGCAGCCGGCCGGCGGCGTGGTCGCGGATGCCGTCGAAGCCGTCGACCAGCGCGAGGGCGAACAGCGCCCCGCGCATCAGCGGATCCCGCGGCTTGCCCCAGTCGGCGATGTGGAGGCGGCCGCCGGGGCGCAGGACCCGGTGGCACTCGGCCAGAGCGGCGCGCTTGCCGTCGGCATCGAGGTGGTGCAGGACGAGCGAGATGACGACGCGGTCGCAGCTGCCGTCGTCGAGCGGGAGCTCAGCGGCCAGGCCCGGCCTCCACTGGACCAGGTCGGCGCCAGGCTTGGCCCTGGCGATCGCCAGCACCTCCGGGTCGCCGTCGATTCCGATCACCGTCGCGGCCGGCATCGCGGTGGCGAGGGCGATCGAGAGGGTGCCGGTGCCGGCCCCGACGTCGGCGATCAGGGCCTCGCCGGAGAGCCCCGCGAGGACCTGCTCGATCAGCCTGCCCCGGAACAACCGCTCGCGCATCGTCAGCGCGACGATCGGGTCATAGAAGCGGGTCAGGCCGCGCAGTCCGGCGGCGGGGACGTAGCGGGCGTCGGCGCTCACCCGCGCATCATCCATCTCCGCGCTCGAGCGCGCCGCCGGCAGCTCGCCTCCCCTGCCTCTATCGTGGCGACGATGCCGGCTTCGGCGCTGATCTCCGTCCCGGCACATCTCGGCTACCTGGCGCTGGCGGCGCTGGTCGGCGCCGAGTCGACCGGGTTGCCGGTGCCCGGCGAGACGGCGCTGATCGCCGCCGGGGTTCTCGCCCACGACGGCAGCATGAACATCGTCCTGGTCATCGTCGTCGCCGCCGCCGCGGCGATCGTCGGCGACAACCTCGGCTACCTGATCGGCCGCCAGGGCGGACGCCGATTGCTCGAACGGCCGGGGCCCTTCGAACGCCACCGCCTGCTGATCATCAGGAAAGGCGAGCCGTTCTTCGAGCGGCACGGGCCCAAGGCGGTCTTCCTCGGGCGCTGGGTCGCCGGGCTGCGGATCGCCGCCGCCTGGCTGGCCGGGATCACCCGGATGAGGTGGTCGACCTTCTTCTTCTGGAACGCCCTCGGCGGCATCGCCTGGGCGACCTCGGTGGGCCTGGCCGCGTACCTGCTCGGCTCGGTGGTCAAGCGCATCCTCGAGGTCGGCGGCATCGCCGCGGTCGCCGTCCTCGCCGCCGTCGCCGTCGCCTTCGTGGTCTGGCGCGCCCTCAAGCTCAGGCACGAGGCGCGCTCGCTCACCGAGGAGCGCGGCGGCGACGAGTAGCGCCGAGCCGCGTCACTCGGAGGCCTCACCGGGACCGTACGCGGCGGCGGCGTCATCAGCGCCACCGGCAGCGAGAGGCCCGCGGAGCGGCGCAGGGTGGCGATGCGGCGGCCGGGCTGGACAGCGGCACGGATCTCGCTGACCCGATCCCCCAGCGCGGCGACGGTCGTGTCGAGGTCGGGAGCGAGGAGGGCGAGCCCCCAGAAGAAGGCCGGTCGGTCACCGCCGGCGCGCTCGGTCGCCTCGGCGGGCTCCTGCACGACCTCGAGGATGGTTGCGCCGAGGCGGAAGAACGCCTGCGCGGCGCGCCCGCGGGCGTCGGCTCCTCGCGGACGCGGCGCAGGTCGAGGCCGGCGCCCTCCAGGGCCGCGACGGTCCGGTCGAGCGCCGGGGTGATCGCGACGACGTGGTCGAGCGCCGTGACGCCGTTCGGGTGCGGCGGCGACCCGTGCGGCGGCTGGCGATCCGACCGGGTCGTCGGCAGGCCGTCCAGCTCGGTCGCCTCGACCTCGCGCAGCGACCAGCCGATCAGACCCTCTGCCCGCGTCCGCGCCGGCCAGCCGAATCCGCACGTCGCCGACGACGCAGGTATCGCCGTCGAGCTCGAATCCAAGCGCCGACCAGGCAGCCGCCGCGTCCGCGACCGTCAGCTCGTCGACCGTTGGAGTCACTCCCGGAAAGGTAGCCGCCATCTCGCTGCGCCGCTCACGCCTCGATCCTGAGCGCGGGGAGTGCGCGCGGCGTTTGGCCGATAAATCTAGAGCAAAACTAGTGATTCTTCGCACATGCCCTATGGTTCTACCTGCGCAACCAGTCATTTTGGCCGGATCGGGCTTCCGGTCATTCAGCGGGACGGAGGTCCACGGTGACCGATCCAGAGCCCCAGAGGTACGCCGCGAACTCGGCGAGCGGAGCAGTTTCACGGTCAGCGGCAGACACTTCCGTTTATCTTGAGTTCAAGCGCTCAAGTTTTCCTGTCGATGGGGAGGACATGACCGATGTCACCTCGACCGGACCAACGGCCCCCGACGGGGCCGGGTTCACCGCGGCATTTGGGCGTGCGGCTGACCTGTCAGTCGCGAAAGCCCCCCCGTGTTAGATCCCCCTCAGGGCGCGGATTCGCCCCATGCCAGCGGTGCGACCGCACAGCCGCCGCCGATCCCAGGTGACCTCGACCTCTCGCTGCTGCTGAAAACGCTGACCGAGGTCAAGAACGGCGACTTCAGCGTCCGCATGCCGCTCGAATGGACCGGCGTGGCGGGCAAGATCGCCGACACGCTCAACGACGTGATCGCCGCCAACCAGACGCTCGGCGCCGAGCTCGGCGCGCGTCAGCCGCGTCGTCGGCAAGGAGGGCAAGCTCTCCCAGCGCGTCGCCGTCACGCGGCTCCGACCGCGTCTGGTCGGAGAGCATCGACTCGGTCAACAGCCTGATCGAGGACCTCGTGCGCCCGACCAGCGAGATGCAGCGCGTCATCGGCGCGGTCGCCGACGGCGACCTGAGCAAGAAGATCACCGCCGACGTCCACGGCGAGATGCTCGAGCTCAAGAACACCATCAACGCGATGGTCGACCAGCTCAACCGGTTCGTCTCCGAGGTCACCCGCGTCGCCCGCGAGGTCGGCACCGAGGGCAAGCTCGGCCAGGCGGCGGCCGTGACGATCGAGGTCGGCGGCGTCTGGAAGGACCTGACCGACAACGTCAACGTGATGGCCGGCAACCTCACCGGCCAGGTGCGCGACATCGCCGAGGTGACGACCGCGGTCGCCAACGGCGACCTGAGCAAGAAGATCACCGCCGACGTCAAGGGCGAGTTCCTCGAGCTGAAGAACACCGTCAACGCGATGGTCGACCAGCTCAACCGCTTCGCCTCCGAGGTGACCCGCGTGGCGCGCGAGGTCGGGGTCGAGGGCAAGCTCGGCGGCCAGGCGCAGTCGGCCGAGGTCGCCGGCGTCTGGAAGGACCTCACCGACAACGTCAACCAGCTCGCGGCCAACCTGACCAACCAGGTGCGCGCGATCGCCGACGTGGCGACCGCGGTGACCGAGGGCGACCTGACGCGGCAGGTCGGCGTCGAGGCCAGCGGCGAGGTCGCGGTGCTCAAGGACAAGCTCAACGAGATGATCCGCAACCTGCGCGAGACGACGCGCCAGAACACCGAGCAGGACTGGCTGAAGACCAACCTCGAGCGCTTCACCCGCATGCTCCAGGGCCAGCGCGACCTGGCGACGGTCTCGAGCCTGATCCTCTCCGAGCTGGCGCCGCTGGTCTCGGCCCAGCACGGCGTCTTCTACACGCTCGCCAGCCTCGAGGACGGCGGCGAGCCGGTGCTGCGCTACCAGGCCGGCTACGGCTACAAGGAGCGCAAGCACCTCGCCAACCAGTTCCGCCTCGGCGAGGGCCTCGTCGGCCAGTGCGCGCAGGAGAAGCAGCGCATCCTGCTCACCGACGTCCCCGGCGACTACGTCACGATCAACTCCGGCCTCGGCGAGTCGACGCCGCTGAACATCATCGTGCTGCCGATCCTCTTCGAGGGCTCGGTCCGGGCCGTCGTCGAGCTCGCCTCCTTCAGCCGCTTCAGCCCGACCCACCAGGCGTTCCTCGACCAGCTCACCGAGAGCATCGGCCTCGTGCTCAACACGATCGAGGCCAACACGCTGACCGAGAACCTGCTCAAGCAGTCGCAGTCCCAGGCGCAGGAGCTGCAGTCGCGCCAGGAGGAGCTGCGCAGCTCCAACGAGGACCTCGGCACGCCAGGCCGAGCCGCCTCGCCGAGCAGAACATCGAGGTCGAGCGCAAGAACCAGGAGGTCGAGCTCGCCAAGCGCCTGGTCGAGGAGAAGGCCGAGCAGCTGGCGGTCTCCTCGAAGTACAAGTCGGAGTTCTTCTCGAACATGTCGCACGAGCTGCGCACGCCGCTCAACAGCCTGCTGATCCTCGCCGGCGAGCTGGAGAGCAACCACGAGCAGAACCTGACCGAGACGCAGGTCCAGTACGCCAGCGTGATCCGCTCCTCGGGCACCGACCTGCTGCGGCTGCTCAACGACATCCTCGACCTCGCGAAGGTCGAGTCCGGCACGGTCACGCTCGAGATCAGCGAGCTGCCGCTGGCCGAGCTCCAGGACGCGCTCGAGCGCGACTTCACGCACGTCGCCGAGCAGCAAGGGCCTCGCCTTCGCGGTCGAGCTCGCCGCCGGGCTGCCGGCGACGCATCGCGACCGACTCCGGCCGCCTGCGCCAGGTGCTCAAGAACCTGCTCTCCAACGCGTTCAAGTTCACCGAGCAGCGGCGCGGTGAAGCGTGCGGGTCGGCGCCGGCGCCGAGCGGCTGGAGCCCGGCGACGACCGACGCTCGCCGAGCGCGGCGTCGGTGATCGCGTTCAGCGTCAGCGACACCGGCATCGGCATCGCGCCGGACATGCAGCAGCGATCTTCGAGGCCTTCGCCCAGGCCGACGGCACGACCGCCCGCCAGTACGGCGGCACCGGCCTGGGCCTCTCGATCAGCCGCGAGCTCGTGCGGCTGCTCGGCGGCGAGATCGCGCTCGACGAGCGACGCTCGGCGAGGGCAGCACCTTCACCGTCTACCTGCCGACGGCGCCGCGGCCGCGGACGCGGCGGCGCCGATCGCCGCCGCGGTGCCCGCGTCGGCCGAGGTCGCCGCCCCGGCGCGCCGGACGTGCCGATGCCGCCCCTGACGCCCGCCGCGGAACCCGGCCGGCAACGGCCTGGCGGGCATGAAGGTCGCTGGTCGTCGACGACGACTTCCGCAACATCTTCGCCCTGACCGTCGCTGCTCGAGCGCGGTCAAGGTCGAGGTCGTCTCGGCCGAGAGCGGCGAAGACGGGCATCGACGCTCCTCGAGCGAGACGCCGGACATCGACATCGTGCTGGTCGACATCATGATGCCGGTCATGGATGGCTACGCGACGATGCGAGCGATGCGCGAGCTGCCCGGCGCGGAGGACCTGCCGATCGTCGCCGTCACCGCCAAGGTCGAGGCCGGCGAGCGCCAGCGCTGCATCGACGCCGGCGCCTCCGCCTACGTCTCCAAGCCGGTCGACACGGCCGGCCTGCTGGCCGTGCTCGGCGAGTGGCTGCCCGCGGACGCGCCCGCAGGAACGCCGGTCCTGATGCACGTCGCGACCGACTCCCGCCGGCGAGGAGCTCGCCGTCAGCCCGGACGCGGCGGTCCTCGTCGTCGACGACAACGCGGCCAAGCGCCTGGCGCTGCGGGCGATGCTGGCGCCGCTCGGCCACACGATCGTCGAGGCCGACTCCGGGCGGGCCGCGCTGCGCCGCGATGCGGCCAGAACTTCGCGGTGATCCTGATGGACGTGCGCATGCCGACGCTCGACGGCTACGAGACGGCCAAGCTGATCCGCCAGCGCCCGCCAGTCGGCGAGCACGCCGATCATCTTCGTCACCGCCTTCGGCGGCGACGAGTCCGAGACGGCCAGCGCCTACGCCAGCGGCGCCGTCGACTTCATCTTCACGCCGATCCTGCCGACGTGCTGCGGGCCAAGGTCTCGGCCTTCGTCGCCGCTCGTTCAGCCCAGGTCGCAGGAGCTCGCACGATCCGCTCAACGCGGCGCTGCGCGACAGCGAGGAGCGGACCCAGGCGGTGCTCGACAACGTCGCCGACGGCATCGTCATCCTCGACGAGGCCGGGCGGATCGAGTCGGTCAACCGCTCGGTCGGACCGCTGTTCGGCTACCGCGCCGACGAGGTGATCGGGCATCCCTTCGCGCTTCATGCTCGCGCCCGAGTGCCGCGACGACCTCCGCACCCTGGACAGCAGGCGGGCGGAGCTGCTGGCCGAAGGGGGCACGGTCAGCCGGGTCGGTCGAGACGGTCGGCTGCCGCCGGACGGCTCCACCTTCGCGATGGAGATGGAGCGCCAGCGAGATCGAACACGGCGACCGCACCTTCACGCTCGCCTGCGTCCGCGACATCTCCGAGCGCAAGGCCCACAGCGAAGCGCTCGAGCACCTGGCGCTGCACGACGAGCCTCACCGGCCTGGCCAATCGCACCCTCTTCAGCGACCTCGTCTCCCGGTCGCTCGGCGCTGGCGGCGCGGACCGACGAGCCGCGCGGGGTGCTGGTGCTGGACCTCAACGGGTTCAAGCGGGTCAACGACACGCCCGGGGCACGACTGGGGCGACGTCCTGCTGAAGCAGGTCGCCGAGCGCCTCGCGGCGTTCTGCGCGACGCCGATACCGTCGCCCGGCTCGGCGGCGACGAGTTCGGGATCCTGCCGGCGGACGCGCTCGACCTGGCCGCGACCGCGGCCGTCGCCTGGAAGATCCAGGAGACCTTCGAGGCGGGCTTCGAGCTCGACGGCGAAGCCGTTCACGTCTCGCCGAGCATCGGCATCGCGATCTTCCCCGACCACGGCGGCACCACCGCCGAGCTGCTCCGCCGCGCCGACCTGGCGATGTACGCGGCGAAGCGGTCGGGCCAGGGCCAGACGGTCTTCGAAGCCGTGCACGAAACGCAGACCGCCGATCACCTGGCGCTGCTGCTGCGACCTGCGCCACTGCATCGCGCGCGGCGAGCTGGTCCTCCACTACCAGCCCAAGATCGACCTCGCGACGCGCAAGATCTGCGGGGTCGAGGCGCTGGTCCGCTGGCGCCACCCGAACAAGGGTCTGCTGATGCCGGCGAGCTTCATGCCCGAGGTCGAGCGCACCGAGCTGATCGAGCCGCTGACGCGCTGGGTGCTGAACGAGGCCCTGCGGCAGCAGCGCCTCTGGCGCGACGACGGCTTCGACCTGACGATGGCGGTCAACATCTCGGCTCGCAGCCTCGGAACGACAGCGGGCTGCCCGACACGGTGGCCGAGCTGACCGACCCTGTGGGGCACCGCGGCCGGCGAGCTGACGCTCGAGCTGACCGAGAACGCGCTGATCGAACCCGCCGCTCCGCGGTGCTCGGTCGCCTGCACGAGATGGGAAGCAGGCTGTCGATCGACGACTTCGGCACCGGCTACTCGTCGCTGGCCTACCTGCAGCGGCTGCCGGTCGACGAGATCAAGATCGACAGGTCCTTCGTGATGAACGTCGCCACGGTCAGCGACGACGCGATCATCGTGCGCTCGACGATCGACCTCGCGCACAACCTCGGCCTCACCGTCGTCGCCGAGGGCGTCGAGGACGAGGACGGGCTGACAGGCGATCGTCGAGTGCGGCTGCGACATGGCGCAGGGATATCTCCTCGGCCGCCCGGTCTGCGCCGAGGACCTCGCCGAGTCGCTGGTCAAATCGGCCGTGCGGCCACCACCAGCCGCCGCTGAGCCGCGGCGATCGGTGACACTCTCTGTGGCATGGCCTCGAGCTCTCAGCGCAAGCAGCACGCGCTCGAGCTGTTCGAGGAGCTGCCGGCTCGCTACGACGAGCTCGGCGCGGCGCTGAGCTTCTTCCAGGACCCGCGCTGGCGGCGAGCGGCGGTCGAGGCGGTCGCGGCCGGCCGCGAGGATCGCGTTCTCGACGTCGCCTGCGGCACCGGCCTGGTCGCCCGCGCGCTGGTCGAGCGCTGGGGCTGCGGCGTGGTCGGGCTCGACCAGAGCGCGTCGATGCTGGGGCGGGCGCGGGCGAAGCTGGCCGCGGACCCGCGGCTGGCGGCGCGCGTCACCCTGGTCGAGGGCGAAGCCGAGCGCCTTCCCTTCGCCGACCGCGAGTTCGACCACCTCACCTTCACCTACCTGCTGCGCTACGTCGACGACCCGGCGGCGACCCTGCGCGAGCTGGCGCGCGTGGTCAAGCCCGGCGGCCGGGTCTCGAGCCTCGAGTTCTGCCTGCCGACCGGGGCCTGGCTCTGGGCCTGGCGCCTCTACACCCGGGTCGGGCTGCCGGTCCTGGGCCGGCTCGCCTCGCGCAGCTGGTTCGAGGCCGGGCGCTTCCTCGGTCCCAGCATCGAGGGCTTCTACCGCGCCTACCCGCTGCGCCGCCAGCTCGCGCTCTGGGAGGCGGCCGGCATCGAGCGGGTCGAGGCGAGGCGGATGAGCCTCGGCGGCGGCGTCGTCATCTGGGGCACCGTTGGCGGCTGAGCCGAGCCCCCGCCCCGCCTTCTACGCCCTGCGCCCGGGCGGCTGGCGCGACCTGGTCACCGTCCTGCACCCGCCCTACACGCTCTGGCACGTCAGCAACGTGGCGATCGGCGCCGCGGCGGCGGCGCACGTCTACGCCGGTCGCCTCGCCGCGGCGATCGCCGCCTTCTTCCTCGCGGTCGGCATCGGCGCCCACTCGCCTGGACGAGCTGCACGGCCGGCCGCTCGGCACCCAGCTCTCCCGGCGCACCCTCATCGCCCTCGCCGTCGGCGGCCTCGGCGGCGGCGCTCGCGATCGGCATCGTCGGGATCTTCGTCGTCTCCCCCACCCTGCTGCCGCTGGTCCTGTTCGGCGGCTTCATCGCCCCCGCCTACAACCTCGAGTGGTTCGGCGGCCGCTTCCACACCGACTTCTGGCTGGCGGCCTCCTGGGGCGGCTTCTCCGCCTTGACCGGCTGGTGGGTCAACTCCCTCGGCCTGCACTCCGCCCGCGAAGCGATCGCCGCCGCCGCCGCGGTGCTCGCCTGCTTCTTCCTCACCACCGTCCAGCGGCGGCTCTCGACCCCGGTCAGGGAGCTGCGGCGCCGGACCCTTTCGGTCGACGGGAGAGCAGCGCCTCACCGACGGCACGGTCCGCCCCCTCACCCGCGCCGGCCTCACCGCGCCGCTCGACGGGGCGCTGCTCGGCCTCTCGATCGCGGTGCCGCTGCTGGCGGTGGCGGCGGTCGCGCTGCGCCTCTAGCCGGCTGCTCGCCTCAGGTCGTCCAAAGCTTTCCTTATAAAGTTGACCAACTTTATCGACTTCTGCTACTTTGACCGCTCGGGTCCACCAGTCGGAGGGAAAGCCAGATGCCGCAGATACTCGTAGTCGCCGATTCGCCGACGGACGCCGCGGGCGTCGTCTATCGAGAGCGGGTCTCCAGCACCGATCTCGAGTCCGACCACTTCTCCGGCCAGCTGGTCGAGCGCGTCGGCTGGGCCCTCCGCGATGCCAACGAGCTCGAACGCAAAAGCAGTCGGACCCTCCACCTCGCGCACCCTCGCGACAGGCCTGCTGCTGCTTGATCGCGCTTACGGGGCCATCGGAGCGGGCGCCTGCCCCTCGCGCAAACGAACGTACTCAGATCGCCATCTTCAGCGTCACCTTCGACCCCTGGGTGCTGGAATCGCCACCGGTCGGGGTGAAGGTAATTTGGGCTCTCACTTTCGCCCTACCCGTCTTCCGCAGTTTTTTGAGGGTCCTGCGCGAAGGCTTGATGGAGAGCTTCACTTTGCCGGCGGCGCCTGCGATCTTGGTCTGCTTCTTCAGCCCCTTTCCCCCGAGGAGAAGCCGGCCGGGACCAGGGATGGTCGACGAGCAGGGTGGCCGTGCCGGTCGCCTTGTTCAGCTTCGGCTTGGCGAGCGCAAAGATGTTGGAGGGAATGAAGTCGGCGAAGACTTCGGTGTCGTCGAGGAGGCTCAGCTGACAGGCTCCGGTGCCGCTGCAGCCGCCGCCGGACCAGCCGGCGAAGACGGAGCCGGGCGAGGCGGTTGCCGAAAGACTGAGCGCGCTGTCGAGCGCGAAGCTCGCAGAGCAGGAGGAGCCGCAGTCGATGCCCGCCGGCAGGCTGGTGACCGTACCTGCCCCAGCACCGCTCTTGGCGACGCGCAGAGTCTCCGTCGCGCTGGTCAAGGTCGCGGCGATATTGGCGAGCCTTTCGCTGTTGGTGAAGTAGGAGTATTCACCGCCAGGACCCACCGTCTGGCCCAGGGCCGGGCCACCGGACACGCCGGACTCGAGGTCGCCACTGGCGCCGGCCACGACAGTCGGGTAGGAGTCGGGCGAGGAGCCGGTCTCGAGGCCGAGCACGTCACCAGGCTGGACCGCGATACGCACCGGGAAGCTGGCCGAGATTCCCGGGCCAACCGTCTCGTAGGCGCTCTCGGCGACGATCGTGAGCTTTCCGGGCGTCGGGGTGGGGCGGAAGACGCGGAGTTTTACCGTCCCGCCGGCTTCGCCGCCCCCGCGCTCCAAGAAGTGAGGACCCAATTGCCCGCCGGCACCGTGTAGGAGGGTGAGGATGGACCAGTCGCCGACTGGAAGTCGGTGCATGCGCTGCATCCCCCGGCGGGCGTCGTCGCGGGCGCGAGATGACCGAGGTTGACCTTGGCGGCCAGAGCGCCGGGGGCGAGCCAGAGCGCAGCGAGCAGTCCGAGGGCCGCGATCGCCGAGCCGGCCTGTCGACATCTCCCCTCTCCCAACCGCTTTCTCGTCACTTGCCGCCTCATCGAGGCGCCAAGATTATCTCCCTCGGTCGGGCGCTACCGATCGAAAGGACGAATGGTCGTCGCGCCCGATCAATCGCCTCGAATCAGCTCGTCGAGCGTGCTGCCGCTGAGCACCGACCGCGGCTCTTCGGCGACCACGTCGGAGCCCGGGCTCGCCTGCTCGTCGCGGCGCTTGATCAGCAGCCACTGGGGCTTCTCGCCGGGACGGGTGCGCTGCAGGGCGAAGCCGCCGCGCAGCTTCTCGCCGTGGAGGACGAAGACGGCGTGGCCGCGCTCGAGCGCCTGCGGCCAGGCGACCCGGCCGCCCTGCTCGTAGTGGCCGCGATCCCAGACGATCACGCCGCCGTCGCCGAGCGCGCCCTCGAAGTCGTTGTGGGAGATCGCGTGGTCGCCGACCTCGACGGCGAGGCGCTTGACCGCGGGGTCCATCGAGGGGCCCTTCGGGACCGCCCAGGAGCGCATCGCCCCGTCGACCTCCAGGCGCAGGTCGAAGTGATGGGCGGTCGCGGCGTGCTCCTGGACGACGAAGGCGCCGGCGCTGACGCCGCGGATCGCGAACTGCTCGTGACCCTCGACCTTCACCGGCTCGACCTCCACCTCGGCGACCCGCGCGGACGGCGGCCCCTCGCGCAGGAACGCGACCAGCTCGTCGACCGCCGGCTCGGGGCCCTCGGCGTGGACGAGCACGTCGCCGTCCTCGCCGTTGCGCACCCAGCCCATCGCCCCGAGCCGGCGCGCCAGCCGCTGCGTCGCGTCGCGGTAGCCGACGCCCTGGACCTCGCCGCGCACGACCGCGCGCACCGCCGTCACCTCCGCGGCGCCTCGCTTGGCCATCGCTGCCTTCCGCTCCCGCTACGCCCGGCCGACGCCGGCCAGGTATTCGTCGAGCTTGCGGCTCTGTTCGGTGTCCTCGTAGACCTCGTACTCGCGCAGCTTCCCCCAGGCGATCCGGCCCCAGATCACATAGCGGTTGGCGTAGACGCGCCCGTCCTCGGGGTCGTCGAGATGGATATGGCCGCGGACGCAGATCGTCTGCCGCCAGGGGAATCCCTTGAGGACGACCTCTTCGGGGTAGATCTGCAGCCCGAGGCGGACGAAGCGGTCGAGCCACTGCTCCAGCTCGCGCTTGTTGCTCGCGCCCGGCGCGAACGAGCTGTCGCCGGGAAAGGTGAACCTGATGTCGTCGGCGTCCATCGCCAACGTCGGTCCAGGGTCCCCGGCGCGTATCGACCTCATGTTGCGGGCGATCATCTTCCCGGCCAGCCACGAAAGCATCGGCAGCTCCCTCCGCTAGTTGTCGCCAGAGAGGCTAGCTACAGCGTCCCCATGGACGCCCCCTTCGGCCTCGCCGCGCCGCGGCGGCTCAGCCGCCGGGGTGACTTCTGATGGTGATGTTCTCGATCCGGCCTGACGCGCTGAGGCTGAAGTCGGTGCTGCTTTCCCCGGGCCCGGCGAGGGTGTAGCCGCTCACGCCCTCCTTCTTCACCTGGCGATAGGCCTGCCGCAGTTCGTTCACCGTCGAGCCGAGGCCGATTCCCTTCGCCGTCTTGAACTGGGTCAGTGGGGTGTTGAAATTCGGCTTCAGGGTCGAGCCGACGGTGGCCTCGCCCACCGCGATGTACACGGCCCAGACCTTGTAGTGGGCGCCGTTGATGTTCGGTTCGAGCAGGACGCTGCCCAGGCTCGCCGATTCCCCCGTGCCTTTATGGCCTTCGTAGATGCACTGTGATTCACAGGCTTTGTTCTTGCCCCATGCCTTGGTCACCGAGGTGGGGATCCGCCGAGCACCACGCCGCCGATCGACTTCGCCGGCACGATCAGCGTGTCGCCGGTCTTCGGCAACGCGGCCTGGGCGGCTGCCGGCAGGACGAGCACCAGGGCGACGCTCAGTACGGCGACGCTGCGAACCTTCATCGGACTCCTTCGCTCGAGGATCATTGGCGAGTTGCTTGACCAACTTGACGGTTTTGGTTTGAGTGCTGGGGCTGCCCCCAGCGGGGGTGAAAGTCACGGAGGCCTTGACCTTCACCGCTCCTCATCGGTGGCGAACCTACCAGCGCGTTTGCCGACCTCCACCCTTCCGCCGCTTTCGATGTCGAGCGGCGTACGCGTTATCGCGTACCCCCCGCGAGGTATCTAGGTGCCGCCGAGGACGCTGCCGCTCGTCGCCGCCCAGGCCGTCGCCACCGCCTGCGCCCGGCTCGAGACGCCGAGCTTGGCGTGGATGTGCTGGACGTGCTTGGCGACCGTGCGAGGGCTGACCTCGAGCTCGGTGGCAACCGCCCCCAGGTCCTCGCCGCGGGCGAGGCCGTGCAGCACCTCCGCCTCGCGCGGCGTCAGCCCGAGCTGACCCAGGTCTCGAGCGAGAGGACGCGGGCCGCCCGCTCGAGCAGGATCACCCGGGTTCCTCCATCCCCCCTCACGCAGCGGGCCAGCAGCGCGTCGCCCTGCCCGTCGATCGGCAGGCTTCCGGTACCCCCTCCCCCCTCCATCCAGCTCGCCAACGGCCCTTCCAGCGGCCGGCCGATCTCCGGCGGCGCCGACCCCGGCAGGCCGTCGAGCAGCTCCTCCGCGGCGGCGGAGACGAAGCCGACGATCCCGAGGGCGTCGATCACGACGATCGCCGTGCCGTCGGCGTCGAGGCCCTGGCGCAGCCCCTCGAGGATCCCGACCAGTCGCTCGCGCAGCTGGGCGCCCCGGTAGGCCTGGATCAGGTGCGGCCTGATCAGCTCGAGCAGGCGGCGATCGCGCTCGCTGTAGTCGCGCCCGCCGCGGCTCAGGGCGACCGCGATCGTCAGTTCCGGCGTCGAGGGCAGGATGAAGGCGACCTGGTGCTCCAGATCGCCGAGCGGTCCGTAGAGCTGCGCGTAGAGCGCCGTCCGCCGCAGCTCCTCGGACGAGGTCACGTCGGAGAAGCGCAGCGAGCGCCCGTCGCGGGTCCGCAGGTAGTTCTGCAGCAGCGGGTTTTCCGCCGCGTGCCGCCCCCAGGCGCGATCGGCCCAGGCGGGCAGGTCAGGGCAGACGATGCTTACGGCCGCCCGGGTTCCCTGCTCGACCTCGTTGTAGGCGACGTACTCGGAGGCGACGAGACGGTGGATTCCGGCAGCAGGACGGACCGGAACTCGGCGCGGTCCTGAGCGTCGTAGGCCTCCCCGACGAAGTCGAGGACCGCGCGCAGATCACGTTCGCTCAGCGCCGCCATTCGACGATTCTCTCCCAGCGGGGCGGCGACGGGCCTCGAGCTCGAGCAGCAAGCGCTTTTTGTCGACCCCGCCGGCGTAGCCGGTCAGCGCTCCCCGCGCTCCGATCAGGCGGTGGCAGGGGACGACGATCGCGATCGGGTTGGAGCCGTTCGCGGCGCCGACGGCGCGGGCTGCCGCCGGCCGGCCGACGCGGCGGGCGAGCTCGCCGTAGCTGCTCGTCTCGCCGTAGCCGATCTCCAACAGCTGCCGCCAGACGCGCAGCTGGAAGGGCGAGCCGACCAGGTCGAGCGGCAGGTCGAAGCTGGTCCGCCGGCCGGCGAAGTACTCGCTCAGCTGGGCGCCGGCCTCGAGGAACGCCTCCGGCTCCCGCCTCCAGTCGGGTGAAACCGCGACCGCCCTGCTGCCCTGCTGGAGGTGGAGGCCGCGCAACGCGTCGCCGTCGCCGAGCAGCAGCAGCTCGCCGAGCGGACTATCGACCGTCGTGTAGAGGCTCACATCAGGGCGAGCTGGTCATCCGCCCGCGCCGGGTCCGACGCCCCACCCGGCGCGCGCCAGCCCTCGAGTTCGAGCAGCGCCCGCTTTCGCTCCAGGCCGCCGTAGAAGCCGGTGAGCGAGCCGTCGGCGCCGATCACCCGATGGCAGGGGACGACGATCGGGACCGGATTGCGGCCGATCGCCGCGCCGACGACCCGCGCCCGCCGGTACGGCTCGAGGCCCGGGTCGTAGAGAGATTGGTCGATCCGCCCGGCCACCTCGCCGTAGGTCGCCGTGGTCCCGAAGGGGATCTCGAGCAGCTGGCGCCAGACCGCGCTCTGCAGGGGGTTGCCGCGCAGGTCCAGGTCCAGCTCGAAGACCTGGCGCTCGCCGGCGAAGTAGGCGTCGAGCTGGTCGACCAGCTCCGGCAGCGGCCGCTTCTCCCCTTCCGGCAGGCGCGGCGAGCGCCCCGGCCAGTGGATGCTGACGATGCCCCGCGGCCCGGCGGCCAGCGTCAGCGGGCCAACCGGGCTCTCGTAGATCGTCCAACCAGGAGCAACGGTCATCTCGATAGGTAAACGACCGGGTCGGTCGAAACGTGAGATCGCGGCTGATTCCGCGCTCTCGCGCCGCTCCCGGGATACTGCCGCGATGCCCCACGGCCACGCTCATGTACCCGAGGAGCTGAGCGAGGGCTCGACCCCGACCAGCCGTGGCGAGCGGATCCTCGAGCTCAGCGCCGTGGCGCTGCTGTCGTTGACCGTGCTGGCCACCGCCTGGAGCGGCTACCAGGCCTCGCTCTGGTCCGGCGAGCAATCGCAGCACTACGCGCAGGCCTCGGCCGTCCGGATCAAATCCCAGCAGGCCTCGACCCACGCCGGGCAGTCCCGGATCGACGACCTCCTCTACTTCAACGGCTGGCTCGACGCGCACCAGGCGGGCAACGAGGGGCTCGCCGAGGTCTACCGGCGCCGCTTCAGGCCGGCCTTCGTGCCGGCCTTCGAGGCCTGGATCGCGCAGCACCCGTTCACCAATCTCAAAGCCGTCCCGGGGCCGCTGTACATGCCGCAGTACCGCCTCCAGGCGCATGGCCCGGTCGGCGGTCCTCAGCAACGAAGCGGACGACCTCTACCAGCAGGGGACCGATGCCAAGGAGCACGACGACGACTACATCCTCTCGACCGTGTTCTTCGCCGCCGTCCTCTTCTTCGCCGGCATCTCGCTGCGGGTCGACTGGCGCCGGCTCCGCATCGCCGTGCTCGTCTTCGCGGCCGCGATGCTGCTCGGCGGCCTGGTCTTCGTCCTCACCCTGCCGGTCGCCTAGAGGCGGTCCGTCCCCGCCGCCCCAGCGGGACTGAGGCAGTATTCGGGGATGCCGGCCCGAAACCGCGTAACGCCGCTGGGTGAGATCGAGGCGTTCCCGCTTCGGGGCGCCTGGACGGGCAACCGCGGCATCCTTCATCGCGGCGAAGAGATCGTCCGCTTCCACGCCAGCGACCTCTGGATCACCTGCGCCCTGGAGTTCCGCGGCCGCTGGCGGGCGCAGTGGCAACCGCATCACTACACGTTCCTCTACTTCCACGACGAGGCGGTCTCGCTGGCGGCGGGCCACCGCCCGTGCGCGGAGTGCAGGCGCGAGGGCTACGACGCCTATCGCGCCGCCTGGGCCGCGGGCCTGGGGGTTGCGCTGCCGTCGGCCAAGCAGATCAACCGGCAGCTGCACGGCGAGCGGATCGTCCGCGGCAGCCACCGTCGGCGCTTTCACCGCCTGCCGTGGGCCGAGTTGCCGAACGGCACCTTCGTCCTCCTCGACGAAGCGCCCGCCGTGGTCGTCGACGACCGCCTCAGCCTCTGGACGCGCGAGGGATACCGCGGCCATCGGGCACGACCGGCGCGTGGAACCGCGAGCGTGATCACGCCGCCTTCGACCGTCGCCGCCCTGCGCGCCGGCTACCCGGTGCAGGTCGACGACGCCGCCTGATCTTCCGCTCCGATCCCAAGCCGCCCGCCGCGCGACCTACCGAGAAACGCGCGCATTCCAGGTTCGTTCGGTCTGTCGCATCAGCGCCGGGTAGACGATCCAATGCCGGAACGGCTTGATCAGCTCCATGTATCCCTTCCCGAACAGGCCGCGTGGCTTGACGTAGACGGCCATCTCTCCCTGGTAGCGACCTTCGCCTCGATCGACCCAGGCCAGGTGCATCACGCCGTGCACGGTCCGGTTCGAAAGCTCCGCGGCAAACTCGACGTCGGTGCGATAGAGGGGCACGAAGGGCAGGGAGCCGAAATCCAGATCCGCCGCCGTGTCGCGCAGATCGTCCGGCAGCCGGCCGGCCAGTGAGGTTTCGCTCGTGCTGGGAATCGACAGCTCGCCCGAGGCATCGTCCCGACCGCCGTCGACCGGGGCCGAGATCCTGCCCAGGTCGAACCAGCTGCCGAGGCGATCGCGGAGGCGCCAGAGGAGGCGGGTGGGCAGGGATTCCGCGTTGGCCGGATCGCTGGCGGCCATCAGCTCGAGCAGCGTCTGGAAGTCCTCGGCGTCACCGTGCGCCGGCAGAGCCCAGACGTCCTCCAGGGTGAAGTCCGGCACGATTTCGCGGATCCGCCAGGGGCCAGATTCGTGCGTCGCGTTCGGAAGCCTGCCTGATCCTTGATCCATACGTCGTCGTATGGATGGTAGGCGGGTCACTTGAGCTGGCGGCGGGAGGCCCGGGTGTGGGGCGATCCGTCCAGTCCCGATCGCGCCGCCGCGGCCAAGGACGGCTCGAGGGCGAGCAGCAGCTCGAGGTGGCGCTCGGCCCAGGCGATCGCCAGGCCGGGAGGGATGCCGTCCTGCCGCGGATCCTCTCCCCCGAGCTGGACCGCCGGGCCGCGGTCGCGTGAGAGCAGGCTCGAGACCCCCTCGTCGACAGCCGGCGCGCCCGGCTCGGCCGCGGGCGGTTCGGCCCCGGCGGCGATCGCGGCTCCGAACTGCTCGAACCAGTCGCGGCGCCCGCGCCACTCCGTGTCGAACGCACCGCACGCCTGCGCCACCCACGGCGTCTGGGCGGCGAGCGGCGCCAGGGGGACGCAGCTGGGAGGCGCCCTGGAGGAGACGGGCGACGCGGCGCACGCGGGTCGCGCCGCCGACGAGGCGGGCCAGTCCGTCGAGGTCCTGGCGGGCGGAGCTGTTCTCGGCGAGGTACTCGCGGACCGTCTCGTCGAGCCGCAGGGCGGCTTCGCTCGCCTCGCGGGCGGCTTCGTCGACCGGCTCGCCGCCGCCTCCTCGCAGCAGCGAGGAGATCGTCAGGTCGAGATAGCGGGAGGCGAGCAGGTAGGCGGCGCCAACGGCGTCGCGCAGGACGTTGGCGGCGCCCCGCGGCCAGAGCAGGAGCCCCGCCGCGAGGCTGACCGCGCAGCCGATCGCGACGTCCTCGATGCGGACGACACCGACCGTCCAGCCGACCGGATCGATCAGGTTGAAGAGGACGACGATCACGATCGTGAAGCCGGCCTGCCCGGCGGCGAAGGAGATCGCGCGGGGGGAGTAGGCGGCCAGCAGGATGGCGAACGGCAGCACCGCCCAGAGCAGCCCGGTGTGGCTGCCGATCGCGAGCACGATCGCGCCGCCGGCGACGATGCCGACGAGCGTTCCGCCGATCGCCTGCAGAACCGTCGAGCCGGTCGCGAGCGCGCTCGAGCGCAGCACCGACAGGGTGCCGAGGACAACCCAGAATCCGTTCTGGCTGTCGCTGACGCGGGCGACGAGCACGGCCAGCGCCAGCCCGGCCGCGCCGCGCAGGCTGTTGCGCAGCCAGACCGAGCGCATGCTGGCGTGTGAGCTGGCCAGCCGCCGCGTCGCCCGCAGCCGGCCCGTGTTCGGCGCCAGCGTCGGGTCCCGCGGGGCGACGCCACCGCTGGCCTGCAGCGCGTGGCGACCGATCTGCAGCGCCCCGTAGGCAAGCCCGCGCAGGCGGTAGGCCTCGTTCAGCTCGGCGGTCAGCCGCGCCTGGTCGCGGTCGGCACGATCGCTGGAGACGTGCGCGAGGAAGGCGCTGCCGACGGCGGCGTGGGCATTCGCCACCGCGGTCAGCTCCTCGCCGCCGGTGCCCGGGTCGTCCTCGCGAAGCCGGCGCGCGGCGGCGCGCAGCGCCCCCGGCACGACCGCTTCGATCGCCGCTCGCTCGCTCGCGAAGCCCTCGCTCGCCGCCGCCGACCCGGGCTGCTCGCGGGCGATCGGGTCGATCCAGTCGAGGTCGTCGATCAACCGGCCCAGGGCCGCGGTCGGGCCACCGGCGCCGCTGGGCCGGTGCGGCATCGCGACGAAGCCGGCGTGGGCGCTCGCGATTGCCTGGAAGGCCGTCGCCGCGAGCTGCGAGAGCCGCTCGTCGACCGGCGCCCGCTCGTCCCCCTCCCCCACCTCGACCGCGGCCACCGCTTCGAGCAGATCGGCGAGGTCGTCAACGGCCGCGGCGGCGCCTTCGCGCAGCTGGTCGCGCGGCCGGCGCGGCCAGAGCAGAAAGATCGCGACGAGGGAAAGGGCCGCGGCGAGCCCCCAGCCGGCCAGGCGGGTCGGGATCGCGCCGGGATCCGCGGGCACCATCGACGACAGCACGAAGGCCAGGATCGCCGGCGGTTGCGCCGCCGCGGCGTAGCCGTTGAGGACGCCGGCGAAGAGGATCGCGAAGGCGACCAGCGCCATCGCCACGACGGCCAGCCAGGTCGTCCGCGAGCAGAGCGTTCCGGCGGCGATCAGGACCGCGCCGCCGGCGATCAGCGCGAGGTAGGCGGACAGACGCGGCCGCCAGGCGCCGCTGAAGTCGACGAAGACGAGCAGGGCGATCGAACCGAAGCCGGCGAACAGCGCCATTTCGGCCAGCCCGATCAATTCGAGCGAGATCGCGAAGGCGATCGGGACGACGATCGCCGCACGGACGGCGTTCTTGAGGGCGAAGCCGCCGGGATCGGAGATCGCGAGCTTCATCGGCCGAACATACTTGTACGCCCGATGGCCGCCGCCCAACAGCCCAGCAGCGACCGCACCGCCTGGACGCGCAACCTGGCGACGCCGGTGCGCGACTTCCTCGGCACCGAGACCGGCAGCGCCGTCGTCCTCGTCGCGGCGGTGGTGGCGGCGCTCGCCTGGGCGAACGTCGACCCCGGCGGCTACCGGGAACTGTGGGACACCCACCTCACCGTCAGGGTCGGCTCGCACGGCATCAACGCCGACCTGCGGACCTGGGTCAACCAGGGGCTGATGACCTTGTTCTTCCTCGTCGTCGGCCTCGAGGCCAAGCGCGAGCTCGACCTGGGAGAGCTGCGCGAGCGAAACCGGGTCCTGATCCCGGCGGCGGCGGCGCTCGGCGGCATCGCCGCGGCGATCGGCATCTACCTGCTGATCAACGCCGGCGGCGACGGTGCCGGCGGTTGGGGTGTCGCGATGTCGACCGACACGGCGCTGGCGCTCGGGGTGCTGGCGCTCGCCGCGCCGACCGGCTCGACCCGCCTGCGGGTCTTCCTCCTGACCCCGCGTGTTCCACTCTCGTTCGATCCGTCGCATGAGCGCTGGGTACACAATCCAATACCGGAACGGCTTGATGAAGCGCCATGTATGCCTTGCCGAGCAGACCGCGCGGCTTGACGTAGACGGCCATCTGGCCTTGGTAGCTGCCCTCGCCCTGGTCGACCCAGGCCAGGTGCATCACCCCGTGCACGGTCCGGTTCGACAGCTCCGCGGCGTACTCGACGTCGGTGCGGTAGAGGGGCTCGAACGGCAGGGAGCCGAAATCCAGGTCCGCCGCGGTGTCGCGCAGATCGTCCGGCAGTCGGTCGGCCAACGAGGTCTCGCTCGTGCCCGGAATCGGCAGTTTGCCTGCGGCATCGCCCGGTCGCCGTCGATCGGGGCCGAGACCCTGCCGAGGCCGAACCAACTGCCGAGGCGATCGCGGGCACGCCACAGGACGCGAGTCGGGAGGGACTTCGTGTCGGCCGGATCGGAGGAAGTCATCAGTTCGAGCAGCGTTTGGAAGTCCTCGGCGCTGCCACGCACCGGAAGGGCCCAGACATCCTCCAGCGTGAAGTCTGGTGCGATTTCGCGTATGCGCCAGTGGCGAGATTCGTGTGCTGCGTTGGGAATCCCGCGCGGCCAGACGAGGACGCCGTCGCCAGGCTGACGGCGCCGCCGATCGCCACGTCCTCGACCCGCGCCAGCCCGACCTCCCAGCCGGCCGGGTCGATCAGGTTGAACAGGATCGACGACGACCAGCGTGAAGCCGGCCTGGCCGGCGGCGAAGGAGACCGCCCGCGGCGCGTACGCGGCCGAGCAGCACGCCGAACGGCAGCAGCGTCCAGAGCATCCCCGGCGGGCCGCCGATCTCGACCGCGACCGCTCCGCCGCCGACGATCCCGGCGTGCCGTCCCGGCGAGCGCCGAGACCGCGGCGCCCGTGGTCAGCGCGGTCGAGCGCAGCACCGACAACGTGCCGAGCACCACCCAGAAGCCGTTCTGCAGGTCGCTCGACGCGTGCCCGACGAACACGGCCAGCGCCAGGCCGACGGCGCCGCGGATCGTGTTGCGCAGCCAGACCGAGCGCATCGTCGCGTGGGCGCGGGTCAGCCGCCGCGTCGCCCGCAGCCGGCCCGTGCTCGGCGCCAGCGTCAGGTCCCGCCGGGCGACGCCACCGCTGGCCTGCAGCGCGTCCCGACCGAGCTGCAGCGCCCCGTAGGCGAGCCCGCGCAGGCGGTAGGCCTCGTCCAGCTCGGCGGTCAGCCGCGCCTCGTCGCCGTCCGCCACGCTCGCCGGAGACGTGCGCGACGATGGCGCTCGCCGACTGCCGGCGCGGGCATCCGCCGCCGCGGTCAGCTCCTCGCCGCCGGTGCCCGGGTCGTCATCGCCGAGCCGGCGCGCGGCGGACGCGCAGCGCCCGGCACGACCGCTTCGATCGCCGCTCGCTCGCTCGCGATGCCCGCGCTCGCCGCCGCCGACCCGGGCTGCTCGCGGGCGATCGGGTCGATCCAGTCCGAGATCGTCGATCGGCCGGCCGAGGGCCGCGGTCGGACCGCCGGCGCCGCTCGGCCGGTGCGGCATCGCGTCGAACCCGGCGTGCGCGCTCGCGACCGCCTGGCACGGCGGTCGCCGCCCGCTTCGAGCGCCGCTCGTCGACCTGCGCCCGTTCATCCCCCTCCCCCACCTCGACCGCGGCGGCCGTTTCGAGCAGATCGGCGAGGTCGTCGACGGCTTCGCCGGCGCCCTCGCGCAGCTGGTCGCGCGGCCGGCGCGGCCAGAGCCGAAAGATCGCGGCGACGGTCGCGGCCGCGGCGAGCCCCCAGCCGGCGAGGCGGGTCGGCGATCGCGGCGGCGTCCGCCGGCACCATCGACGGCAGCACGAAGGCCAGGATCGCCCGCGGTTGCGCCGCCGCCGCGTAGCCGTCGAAGACCCCGGCGAAGAGGATCGCGAAGCCGACCAGCGCCATCGCCGCGGCCGCCGCCAGGCGGTCCGCGAGCAGAGCGTTCCGGCGGCGATCAGCGCCGCGCCGCCGGCGGTCAGCGCCGCGTAGGCGGTCAGACGCGGCCGCCAGGCGCCGCCGAAGTCGACGAAGACGATCAGCGCGATCGAACCGAAGCCGGCGAACAGCGCCATTTCGGGCAGCCCGATCAATTCGAGCGAGATCGCGAAGGCGATCGGAACGAGCCCGATCGCCGCACGGACGGCGTTCTTGAGGGCGAAGCCGCCGGGATCGGAGATCGCGAGCTTCATCGGCCGAACATACTTGTACCCCCGATGGCCGCCGCGCGACAGCCCAGCAGCGACCGCACCGCCTGGACGCGCAACCTGGCGACGCCGGTGCGCGACTTCCTCGGCACCGAGACCGGCAGCGCCGTCGTCCTCGTCGCGGCGGTGGTGGCGGCGCTCGCCTGGGCGAACGTCGACCCGGGCGGCTACCGGGAACTGTGGGACACCCACCTCAGCGTCAGGATCGGCTCGCACGGCATCAACGCCGACCTGCGGACCTGGGTCAACCAGGGGCTGATGACCCTGTTCTTCCTCGTCGTCGGCCTCGAGGCCAAGCGCGAGCTCGACCTGGGAGAGCTGCGCGAGCGCAACCGGGTCTTGATCCCGGCGGCGGCGGCGCTCGGCGGCATCGCCGCGGCGATCGGCATCTACCTGCTGATCAACGCCGGCGGCGACGGCGCCGGCGGCTGGGGCGTCGCGATGGACCCGACACGGCGTTGGCACTCGGGGTGCTGGCGCTCGCCGCGCCCACCGGCTTGACCCGCCTGCGGGTCTTCTCTGCGGATCGGTCCCTGGCGCTAAATGGAGAATCGGGGACCTCACAACACGAAGTCTGCGCCCGCTGAACTGGAGCTTGCATCCGGCGGGCTTGTCGCATTCCTTCTTAAAAGAGTTTGAAAATAAACTGCGACTGTGGTCAATTGTGCACAGAGAGATGGAGATATAGTTACTACATTTGAAGTATCGTAAGCAGTGAGGTATACTGGCCACGAGATATATCCCGCCGACTGCCGCCTTGAGGATGACTCTCACAAACTTTCATTGCTGTTACACCCGAGGCGCGCAGTCACTCGGGCCCCGTGGGTCCTCCGGCATCGGGTCGGAGTGCTTCCCGTATTGGAGTCCGGGAGGATGCCGTTCCTGGTAGGAACTGCGGGGAGGTATATCAGGCTCCCCGCCTCACCGGCCGTACACCGGGGCGGATCAACGGTGATCTCAGTAGCCAGTTCACGCGATTGTTGAAACGGAGGATACGAGTATGAAAAAAGTCAACCGGAGGCCTAGCGGCGGCGTCCAATCTCTGGGTTCCCTCATACAGATGCTGCGGGAAGCGGCAATTCTCTCCGGCGGAGAAGTTACCAGTGCGGCCCCCACGACCGATGAATGGGGTGTGTCATTCACCAGTGGCAACGGGCTTTACTGGGCCGGCTGGAACTACTCCGAATCGGAATTTACTTTTCAGGGCTTGCGGCGTGAAGATGGCGCTCCGGACATCGGCTTTGGTTCGGTGCAAGTTCTAGCGCAGAGCCAGGAGGACAGCCGTCGCCCGGTCGAACCGGCTTGATCTGGAGTCGGAAAGAGTTCGCTTTTTTGCCCAAACCAAGTCGAATCAATTCGAGTGTCTTGAACATTTCCTTATGGACAGTCTTAAGGCCTCCACGCCTGCATTGGGAAACGTGGCAAAGTCCGCGTAGGAATTCCACCCGCGTACATTGCGGCGCCTGCGACGGGCAATCACTCATGGCGCTTCTTCATGAAATGCCGCGAGAACTTACCCATGGCCTCGAAGAGCGAGATAGAATCCGCAAGGCTCCAGATGATGGAAGCACGGCAACAGCTGGAAGACTACGAAAAGTCTAACGGAGTCGGTTCTTCCCCCGAACACTCCCTCCTCGTCGGGCATTCGCCACCGCCGCAAAGGACTATCTGCGGCTTACGGCAAGCCAACGCTAGTTTGTGTCGCGATTTCACGTGGCGCCGGGCTTGAGCAACGGAGGGGTACAGTTTGAAGTGGCACGGGCATCCTGCCCGTGACGGGACATGGCCAGGATGGCCATGCCACGTCAACCTGATTGGCTGCCGTTACCGACCTGAAGCGGGCGTAGCGCCAAGTTTATGCAGTTCAAACTCTGCGGCTTTTGATTTGATAGACAGCTAATTCTCGTTAACATCTTTTCGGAGGTCAGCCATCGGAGCAAAGCCTGCAGAGTTTCAATTCCCAACCCGCAGCGTCTCCCGGCCCGCCCTTAATCCCTTCTCGCAAGGTGCGCTTCCGAACTCATTTCTGAAGGGGAAGCTCCTCAGCGTTTTCAACGCACCGCCCCAGGCAATTACCTCGTCCGCCATCGAGTTGACTGCCTTATCATGCTTTTCGTGCGGGTTGAAACGTGGTGTAGTTCTCGAAGCTCGGAAAGAGCGAAAGCGCCACTCGCGCCCGCACATAGTCACTTTGATTTCGCCCACTACCAACCGCAGGCTCTCCACCGCCCGGACACCGCCCGCTGCGCCATACCCGACAAACCCGGCCGCCTTGTTGTTCCATTCGTAAAAAAGAAAATCGATGGCGTTCTTTAATGCCGCCGAGGTGCGGTCGTACTCGGGGAGACGAATATGTATCCATCAAGGGACGCGATTTTCTCGCTCCAGGTTTTCGTGTGTGCCTTGCTGTACTGACGCACTGGAGTGGGCGGCACGGGCTCATCGAGCAGCGGCAGTTTATAATCCTCATGTCGACCGATCTCGAACTCGGCGTCCGTACGGTTTTTCAGCAAGTCGTGCACCCACTTTGCCACGGCTGCCGCTTTCCGTCCCGGCCGCGTACTCCCCACGATGATTCCGATTTTTAACATCTTCCACTTCCTCCCTTTTTACCCGGAGTTTCCGGTTTGGATTTGTTGACCGGGTGCATCGTACTCCGCTCCGGCCATCGACACAAAGAAAATTGCCACGAATGACGACCCCAGCCGGCCGATGACGTTATTGATGTGCCACCCGCTACGGGCGCAGGGGAAAGCCCTGCGATCGGCAACTCGTCATTTGAAACTATGTTGAAACCCGCGCTGTTGGCCGCGCCGCGGCGCGGCGCTCTGCGCCAACCGGCGACTGGGGGATGCACTTTAACAGGGAGCTGGTAGCGCCGGGTCTTTGGTTTTGAGGCCCTGCGGCTCGAAGGTCCGCGGAAATCGGGAATATAATTCGCCTTGATGTCGCGGGTGGCGCATACATGCCGATTTGGGGCAATCGTGCGATCAATGGAGCCGGTCGAGGGGAAGACGGCGGGCCGGTGCAGACGGTCGACCTGCTGCGGCAGAGCTACTACAGCCTGAAGAAGGAGGCAGCGGCGGGAGTGGACGGCATGACGTGGGAAGAATATGGAGGAGACCTGGAGGTACGGCTGAGCGCAACCTACACGGCCGAATCCATCGCGGGGCATATCACGCACAACCGTCACGAAGAGTCTGGATCCCGAAAGCCGACGGACGGCAACGACCGTCGGGGTCGCGGCGCCGGAAGACAAAATCGCCCAGCACGCGGTGGGGACGGTCCTCAACCAGATAGGGAAGAGGAGTTTCTCGGTATCAGCTACGGATTCCGCCCAGGGCGCGGACCGCACGATGCGCTGGACGCGCTGTGGGTAGGGATCGTGCGCAAGAAGGTGAACTGGATAGTGGACCTGGACATTCGATCCTTTTTCGACACTCCAGCATGATTGGCTGATCCGGTTTGTGGAACAACGGATCGGAGACAGACGATCGTCCGCCTGATCCAGAAATGGTTGAAGGCGGGGGTGACGGAACAGGGGCACTGGAGCGAGACGAAGGAAGGGAGTCCGCAGGGGCGGTGATTACGGCCTGAAACGACAGGTTCGAGTTTGACCGAGCCGTTGGCTATCGGCAGGAGGGTCAAGGAGCATGAGAAAGTTCTTGACTTGTGACATAAAGAGACGATGATATGTCTCATGGCGCGCGCCACAGATGCTCAGAAGGCCGAGCGGCTCAATTCGGCTCGCTCCCTGTTGCACGGTCCGGCTTCGCTGCCCGAGGCCGCCGAACGCCTTGCCCAGAGTTGCTCCATCTCCAAACGCCAGGCCTATCGCTATCTCGAGCAGGCGCAGCAACTCCAACATCCGATTCCGGTCGGAGATGCCAAAGTCTCTTTTACCGTCAAGCTTTCGCGCCGTTTGGTAGAAAGACTCCGGACGAATGCCACCGCCACCGGCTCGACCTTGAGCGAGATCGTCGAGTCGAGCCTTGCTGGCGGTACTGCATCGTGGGGGAGGCCGTGGGCGACGACTCGTCAGGTCGGCAACGAACGATCCATCTGGAATATCAATTTGATCGGTTATGGGCGCACAAACTGGCGCAGGCTTATCAATGCCAGGCGATACGTCCAGCTTGCCGAAGCGGCAGTCGCCCCGCCGCCCGGAAGCGACCAGGGGATTCTGAGTGATGAAAGCAGCCGCGATTTACGCCCGTGTCATCCTCTCGGACCGGCAGAAGGAGAACCACACGATCGCCAGCCAAGTGGCCGCCTTGATGGAGTATGCCGAGCCCCACGGTAACAAGGTTCCCGCCGAGTGGCGATTGCAGGATGAAGGCTACAGCGGCGCCACTTTGCTGCGGCCCTGGGGGCTGGAAGCTCTGCGCGATCTGGCCGCGGCCGGTCACATCGAAGCGGTTCTATCCTACTCGCCGGACCGCCTCAGCCGCAAGTAGGCCTACCAAGTGCTGCTGGCCGAGGAGTTATCCCGCTGCGGTGTGGAACTGGTTTTCTTGCAAGTGCCTCTGGGGCGACGGCGGAAGACCAGCTTCCTGGTGCAGTTCCAGGGCATGATCGCCGAATATGAGCGGGAACAGATTGCCGAGCGGTCTCGCCGCGGCAAACGCCACCGTGCCCAACAGGGGCTCAATGTCGGGGTGCTCCTCTTATGGGTATCGCTATGTGCGGAAGAGCGACACCTCGGCGGCCTATTACCAGGTCCTCGAATCGGAGGCCGCGGTGGTGCGCCGGGTGTACGCGGTGTACACGCAGCAGGGGCTGAGCATCAGCGCCATTGCACGCCTGCTCAACGAGGAGCATATTCCCACCCGCACCGAGAGGCGACTCGCTGGGAACGATCCACGGTCTGGGGCATCCGCGCAACCCGGCGTACCGGGGCCGGGCATGCTTCGGGAAGACCGAACTCCGCCCCCGGCAGCGTATCACCCGGCGGTTGCGGAAACGCCAGGGGCTGGCGAGCCGCGACAGTGCCAACCACGAACGGCCTCGACAGGATTGGATCGAGATTCCGGTTCCGGCCTCTATTAGCGACGAGACTTTCGCCCTGGCGCAAGAGCAGCTGGAGCAGAACCGACGGCATTCTCCCCGGCGCACCATTGAACCGTCCTTGCTGCAGGGGATGCTAGTTCGTGAGTGCTGCGGTTACGCGCTCTATCGCACTTCGACGCGCACCTCCGCGCGCAAGCTTTACTACTACCGGTGCTCGGGTTCCGAATCCTGCGCTTCATCGTCACCTGAAGGGAGCGGTATGCGATAATCCGCCGGTTCGCCAGGACCACCTCGATGCGCTGGTCGGGAAGGAGTCCTGCGTTCGTTGGAAGACCCCAGTGCGATACAGGAGGAGTTGAACCGTCGGCGGAAGCGGCCCGCCGTGCCGATCCGCTGAAGCTGCGAGAGGAAGATATTGCGTCGGGATCACGCCCGGCTGGAGAAGAACATGGACCGCTTGCTCAATGCTTATCAGGAAGGTCTGGTGAGCCTGGACCAACTGCGGAGCCGGATGCCGGAACTGCGCAAGCAGCAGCAAGCCATTAAATCCGAATGGCAGTTGTTGGAAGCGACTTCCGCGGACGATACCCAGTGCCGACGGCTCGCAGAAACGCTCGCCGATTCCTGTGCCCAGTTGCGGTTGAGAGCCGATACCCTACAGGTGCCCGAGCGTCAGAAAATTCTGCGAATGCTGGTGAAAGAAATTCTGGTGGGTCGAGACACCCTTACCATTCTGTCATTCTGATCTGGATGCCGAACGCCGGGCCTGATCGAAGCGGAACAATCCGACCGCCC
>CAVUCD010000001.1:0-584251 GCA_963739875.1 uncultured Solirubrobacterales bacterium | reverse complement strand
CGACCCGCAGTTCCTCAACGCCGTCGCCCTCGGCCAGGTGACGCCGGGGCCGGTCACCCACACCGTCGCCGTCGTCGGCTACGCGGCGGCGGGAATCGGCGGCGCCCTGCTGGCGGCCACGATCGCCTTCCTGCCCTCGTTCGCCTTCGTCCTGCTCGGCGCCCGGCACTTCGATCGACTGCGGCGCAACCCCGCCGTCCTCGCCTTCCTCGACGGCGCCGGGCCGGCGGCGATCGGCGCGATCGTCGGCTCGGCGGTGCCGCTGGGATTGGCGCTGACCGAGCCCTGGCAGGCCGCCGTCCTCGCCGGGGCGGCGGCGGCGCTGCTGCTGGCGCGGCGGAGCGTGGTCGGGGTCCTGATCGCCGCCGGCCTGTTCGGCGCCGCGATCGCCCTGCTCGGCGCCGCCGTCCCGGGCGGCTGACTGAGATCCTGACCGCCATGGACGAGAGGCCCGACAGGTTCAGGCGCCAGCAGCGCCGGCGCGCGATCATCGCCTGGGGGACGGTCGGGGTCGTGATCGCCCTGATCGTGCTCGGCGTCCTCTTCGGCGGCGAAGAAGGCAACGGCCACGGCGAACACCCCAATCCCTTCGGCTACTCGATGACGGCGGAGCAGTACGCGGGCCTCAGGCCCGGTCTCGACCAGCAGGAGTTCGTCGACCGCCTCGAACAGACCGGCCTGCCCGAGAACCTGACCGCGGCGCGCTACGTCGAACTCTTCCCGCCGCACTCCGAAGCGGTCGTCTGCAGCTTCTGGGAAATCTCCGACCGGGCCGAAGTCGTGGCCCGGATCTGCTTCTCCGACTCCGCGGGCCGCCTGGTTCAGAAGCTCGAGCGCGATGCCTCCAGCGAACCGGCTTTGGCGTCAGCGCCTGAGAGCTGAGCGCCGGCTTCACCCCGCGAGCGGGACCTGCTGGGTGAT
Source organism: uncultured Solirubrobacterales bacterium (assembly GCA_963739875.1). Lineage (GTDB taxonomy): Bacteria > Actinomycetota > Thermoleophilia > Solirubrobacterales > 70-9 > VAYN01. Next base: position 583,330 of record CAVUCD010000001.1, on the reverse strand, counting down.
GCAGTGGATGTTGCCGCCGCCGAGCAGGATCTCGCGCGCCGGCACCCCGATCACCTCGCGTTCGGGGAAGCAGCCGATCAGGATCTCGGCCGCCTCGTCGTCGGTGCGCTCGTCGAGCAGGGGGAAGACGATGCGGCCGTTGCCGAGGTAGAAGTTCAGCGTAGGAGCCGGCGAGGCGGCTGCCGGCGCGCCGCGGCTTGGTGCCGGCGATCGCGTCGACCCCGAGCGCCTCCTCGGCGCTGGTCTCGAGCGGGCCGGGGGAGGGCAGGCGGACGACCTCGAAGGAGCGACCGCGGGCGTCGGTGGCGGCTTCCAGGCGCGCCAGGGCGTCGCGGGAGATCTCGTGCTGGGGGTCGGACTCGTCCTCGGCCCAGGTCAGCAGCACGACGCCGGGCCGGGCGAAGCAGGCGAGGTTGTCGACGTGGCCGTCGGTCTCGTCTTCGTAGACGCCGCGGCCGAGCCAGACCACCTTCTGGGTGCCGAGGTACTCGTGCAGCGCCGCCTCGATCTGCTCGCGCGAGAGCTCGGGGTTGCGGTTGCGGTTGAGCAGGCACTCCTCGGTGACCAGCACCGTGCCCTCGCCGTCGACGTGGATCGCGCCGCCCTCGAGCACGATCGGCGCCCGGTAGCGGTCGGCTGCTTCGACCTCGAGCACCTTGCGGGCGACCCGGTCGTCGCGGTCCCAGGGGAAGTAGAGCCCGCCGTCGAGCCCGCCCCAGGCGTTGAAGCGCCAGTCGACCCCGCGCCGGCCGCCCTCGCCGTCGACGAGGAAGGTCGGGCCGGTGTCGCGGATCCAGGCGTCGTCGGTCGACAGCTCGACCACCCGGACCGAGGCGGGGAGGAGCGAGCGGCAGTGGTCGAACTGGGCGTCGGAGACCGCCATCGTCACCGGCTCGGAGACGGCGATCGCCGCCGCCACCTCGGCGTAGGTCTGCCTGCGCCGGCTTGGCGCCCAGGCGCCAGTTGTCGGGACGCTCGGGCCAGATCATCCAGCAGCCGGAGTGCGGCTCGAACTCGCCCGGCATCCGGAAGCCGTCGGCGGCGGGAGTCGAGTCCAGGGTCACGCTCACGCGATTCATTGTGCGCGAACCCGGCGGCGACCCCCTACAGTCGAAAGCGATGGCGGAGATCCAGGTCATAGTCGCGCCCGAGGTGAGCGATTCGCCGGCCCGCACCCGGCCGCCGCGAAGGGCGCCGTTCCGCATCGGCGCCGTCCAGGAGCGCTGGCATCCCGACCCCGATGAGCACCGCGAGGCGCTGGCGGCCGGGGTCCGGGCGGCCGCGGCGGCGGGTGCGCGGCTGGTCTGCCTGCAGGAGCTGACGCTGAGCCCGTACTTCGCCGTCGACCCGGCGGGACCGGCCGCGGTCGGGGCCGAGCCCGAGCAGCTTCCGGGCGGTCCGACCCACGCCTTCGCCGCCGCCCTCGCCGCCGAGACCGGCGTCCACGTCCACGCCTCGCTCTACGAGCGCGCCGACGCCGCCGACGGCCTCGGCTACAACACCGCGATCGTCGTCGCCCCCGGCGGCGAGCTGGTCGCGCGGACGCGCAAGCTGCACATCCCGGTCACCGCCGGCTACTACGAGGATCGCTACTTCCGGCCCGGCCCCGCCGACGAGGCGCCGTTCCCGCTGCTGTCCCTCGGCGAGGCGCAGCTCGGCCTGCCGACCTGCTGGGACCAGTGGTTCCCCGAGGTCGCTCGCGCCTACAGCCTCGAGGGCGCCGACGTCCTGGTCTACCCGACCGCGATCGGCTCCGAGCCCGACCACCCGGAGTTCGACACCCAGCCGCTCTGGCAGCAGGTGATCGTCGCCAACGGAATCGCCAACGGCGTCTTCATGGTCGCCGTCAACCGCACCGGCGAGGAGCCGCCGCTGAGCTTCTACGGCTCCTCCTTCATCTCCGACCCCTACGGCCGCGTCCTCGTCCAGGCGCCGCGCGATCGGCCCGCGGTCCTGGTCGCCGACCTCGACCTCGACCAGCGCCAGGACTGGCTGGAGCTGTTCCCCTTTCTCTCCACCCGCCGCCCCGATGCCTATGGCCGCCTGGTCGAGGACCGCTGAGAGCCTTCACTAACGTGTTGGCGACGATGACCTGTCCCAAATGCCAGGCCCCGATGCGGACCCACAAGCGCAACGGCGTCACGATCGAGCAGTGCACCAAATGCCACGGCATCTTCCTCGACCGCGGTGAGCTCGAGCAGCTGATCGGCGCCGAGAGCTCCTTCCTCGGTCGCGAACCCCAGTCCGGCGGCGGCTCCAAGCAGCCGTGATACTGGCCCTGTGCCGACCCCGCTGATCGAGTTCCCCGCCGACGACGCCGACCGCGCCCTGCGCTTCTGGCAGGGCGTCCTCGGAGCCGAGCTCGCACCCCGGCCCGCCGAGGCCGGCTCCGGCTGGGTCTTCGAGGACGGCGCCATGCGGCTCGGCGTCCACGAGCGGGGGAGGGGCCCCGGCGACACCGGCTCGCTCCCCTACTTCGGCGTCACCGACCTGGCCGCGGCGCTGGTGCGGGTCGAGGAGCTCGGTGGCTCGATCGTCCACCCCGGCGAGCGCTGGGCGATCTGTCGCGACTCCGAGGGCACCCCGTTCGCCCTCGAGCGCCTCTCCGGCTGAGCGCTCCAGGCGCTTCGGAATCTCAGGCGTCTTCGGGTCGCTCGAAGTAGTCGGGGTGTTCCGCCCGCATCCGGGGCACCTCGCGCAGGACCGTGCGCAGGTGCTCGCGCAGGTGCGACTCCGCCAGATCGGGGTCGTGGGCGGCGACCGCCTCGATCACCAGCCGGTGCTCGGCGATCATCTCCTCCAGGTAGTTGGGCATGCCGAGGCTGAGCCGGCGGATGCGGTTCAGGTGCGCCTTCGCCCGCTCGCTGACCACCCACACCGAGGGGTGCCCGCTGAGGTCGCAGAGGCTGTGGTGGAAGGAGTCGTCGAGCTCGTAGAAGGCGTCGAGGTCGCCCACGTCGCAGGCCCGGGCCTGTCCCTGGACGTTGATTTCCAGCTGGTCGACGTCGGCCTCGGTCGCGGCTGTGGCGCTGAGGCGGATCGCGGCGCACTCCAGCGACTCGCGGATGAACTGGGCGTCGCCGATCGCCGCCGCGTCGACCCTGGCGACGAAGCTGCCGAGCTGGGGGACCGTTTCGACCAGGCGATCCTCCCGCAGCAGGCTCAGGCCCTCGCGGATCGGCGTGCGGCTGATTCCCATTTCGCCGGCGAGGGTGTTCTCCGAAAGTCGCTGGCCGGGCTCGAGCTGACCGCGGACGATCGCGTCGCGCATGGCGGCGTAGACCCGGACCCGGGTGGGCAAGGATTTGCCCCGTTTAGAGCGGTCCAGGGAGATGACGGACGCCAAGAGGCCAGGATACAAGTATCCAAGTGGCGCTCCGACGGGCTGCGGCCGGCGCCCGCGGTCGGCTACGTCGCGCCGCCGCGCGCCGGGGTCAGGCGCCGGCCAGCGGCTCGATGCGGAAGGCCGAGCGCAGCGGGTGCGCGGGCTTGTAGAACGTCGCGGTCTGGTTCAGCAGGCGCCAGGGGAAGGGAATCGTGCCGCCCGGGGCGGCGATGAAGCGGGAGAAGAGGACCGCGGCGCGGCGGCAGCTGATCAGCGAGCGGGCCGGGATGTAGAGCAGGTACTGGCCGCGGGTGAACCGCAGCGGGCCGACAACGGTGGTGGCGTTGACGGTGAAGGTGCCGCCGCAGAGCCTGCCGAGCACCGGGTTGTTGCCGCCGCCGCCGCCGGAGCTGAGGGCGACCGAGAAGCCGGGCTGCGAGCCGCGGTTGAAGCTCGCCTTGCCGGACCCCTGCGCGGTCACGCGCCAGGGCTGGGGCAGGACGCCGTCGTAGTCCTCGAGGAAGCGCGCGAACAGCTGCGAGGTGGCGGCGCAGGTGAGGCCCGAGCCGGCGGCGGGGGTGAGCGTGTAGCTCCCGGCCGGGAAGCTGGCGACCCCGACGCGGTCGCTGTGCAGGACGCGAAAGCTGGGACAGCTCGTGGCCCCGGCCGCGGGCGCCGCGGCGACGTTCAGGCGAGCAAGCGAATAGCCCAACCAGAGCCAATCCAATCGACGCGCCGAGGCCTCTTCGCTGCGAGCGATTGCGGAACCTACAGCGGTGGGCGGCGGACGGGCGATCCCGAGTTCAGCTCTCGAGCTTCTGAAGCTGCGAACGTTCGCATCGGAGCGAGTTCCACGGATGAAGCCGCGGACGCCGACCGGGGGACTGGGTAGGGGTGAAGCGCCTTGTACTTTTTTGCTTCCGAGAACCTGGGATCGCTGTCTCCGACTCACAAAAAGTTAAGCGAAACCCCTACCCAGTCCCCCGGTCGGCGTGCCCGACTCCGCTCGCGGAGTCGGGGCGATTCGGTCGAGCTCTTTCAGGTCCTCGGCGCTCGGCTCCCACCTGACCGTGGCGACGTTGGACGCGATCTGCTCTGGCTTGGTCGCGCCGGCGATGACCGAGGCGACGGCGGGTTGGGCGGCGAGGCCGGCGATCGCCACGTCGATCAGCTCGATTCCGCGCTCGTGGGCGTAGGCCTCGATCGCCTCGACGACGTCGAACTGGGCGTCGCTGCCGGGGCGCTCGGCGGCGGCGAGGCGGGTGCCCTCGGGGGCCGGCTCGCCGCGGCGGTACTTGCCGCTCAGCAGCCCCTTTTCCAGCGGGAAGAAGGGGAGGATCGAGACGCCGAGGCGCTCGCAGGCCGGCGCGACCTCGGCCTCGATCCCGCGTTCGAGCAGGCTGTAGTGGTTCTGCAGGGTGACGAAGCGGGCGAGGCCGCGCTCGCGGGAGACGCGGTCCGCCTGCTCCAGTTCGGCGGCGCTGAAGTTGGAGCAGCCGATCGCGCCGACCAGCCCTTCGCGGACGAGCTCGTCGAGCGCCTCGAGCGTCTCGTCGATCGGCGTCACGCCGTCGGGCTGGTGGTACTGGTAGAGGTCGATGCGGTCGACCCGGAGCCGCCGCAGCGAGCCCTCGATCGCCCAGCGGATGTACTCGCGGCCGCCGCGCGGGAGGTCCGGCATGCCGGCGGCGCCGCTCATGTCCATCCCGAACTTGGTCGCCAGCACGTACTCGTCGCGGCGACCCGCCAGCGCCTCGCCCATCAGCCGCTCGCTGGCGCCGGCGCCGCCGTAGATGTCGGCGGTGTCGAAGAGGGTGATGCCGGCGTCGAGGGCGGCGTCGAGCACGGCCGCGGTGCGCTCGAGGTCGAGCCGGCCGCCGAAGTTGTTGCAACCGAGTCCGACCACGGAGACCTCGAGATCGGAGTCGCCGAGGCGGCGGCTGGGGAGGGGCGTGGCGGGGGAAGCGGGGGTCATCTGTTCTCCTCTGCAAACCGGCATCTGGGCTGCTGTCTTTCCGGTATCTGGCCCGCGTAGCATGCGAGCGACCGATGCCCGAACCAGTTAAGCGCAACCAGCGCTACATGCCTGGGCTCGACGGGCTGCGAGCGATCGCCGTGCTCGCCGTGATCGCCTTCCACCTCCGTTTCGGCTGGGCTCCCGGGGGCCTGCTCGGCGTCGGCATCTTCTTCACCCTCAGCGGCTACCTGATCACCGACCTGCTGCTGGCCCAGTTCTCCGCCCGCGGCCACATCAAGCTCGGGCGCTTCTGGCTGGCCCGTGCCCGGCGCCTGCTGCCGGCGCTGTTCGTGATGCTGGCGATCGTCGTCGCCTGGGTGACGATCTTCGGCCCCGCCCAGCCCGACCAGTTCCGCAAGGCCGTGGTCTCGGCGGTCTTCTACGTCAACAACTGGCAGCAGATCTTCGGCAACGTCTCCTACTTCGCCCGCTTCGCGCCGGAAGGCCCGCTCAACCACCTCTGGTCGCTCTCGGTCGAGGAGCAGTTCTACATCGTCTGGCCGTTCCTGCTGCTGGCCGGGCTCAAGCTCGTCCGCGAGCGGCCGCTGCCGTCGGGGGTGCGGCCGCGGCTGGCGATCGCGACGGTCGGCCTGGCGGTCGCCTCCTCGATCCTGATGGCGGTCCTCTACCACCCCAGCCTCGACCCCTCGCGGATCTACTACGGCACCGACACCCGCGCCGGCGAGCTGCTGTTCGGGGCGGCGCTGGCGATGGTCTGGCCCAGCCGCCGCCTCAGCCGCCGGATCACCCCGCAGGCGCGCAACACCCTCGACGGGCTCGGCGTCCTCGGCCTGCTGATCATCGCGATGATGATCTGGCGCACCGGCCAGTACTCCTCGTTCCTCTACCAGGGCGGGTTCGTCGTCCTCGCGCTCGCCACGGTCCTGGTGCTGATGCCGCTGGCGCATCCCGCCTGCCGGCTCGGCACCTGGCTGGGAGTGCGGCCGCTGCGCTGGGTCGGCGTCCGCTCCTACGGCATCTACCTCTGGCAGACGCCGATCATCGTCCTCACCTCGCCGCAGGGCCCGCACGGGACCAGCCTGACCCGGGACGCGCTGCAGCTGGTGGCGATCTTCGGCGTCTCGGCGCTGTCGTGGAAATTCATCGAGGAGCCGATCCGCCACGGCGCGATCGGGCGCTTCTTCGCCCGCCGCCGGGCGGTGGGGTGGAAATGGCAGACCTTCGCGCCGCCGATGCGGGCGGTGATCGTCGGCTCCGGGCTGATCCTCGTCGTCGCCGCCGCGGGGATGGCCGGGCTGAACGCCGCGACCGCCGAAGGCGAAGGCACCAGGGTCGCCGAAGCCACCGCGGCGGGGACCACGAAGCCACCGCCGCTGACCGCGAAACAGGCGAGCGAATCGACCAAATCCTCCTGCAAAGCGGTCGTCCACATCGGCGACTCGACCTCGGAGGGCCTCGACTCGGCCGAATACCTGCCGATCGCCGGCCAGCGGATCGAAGCCCGCTACGGCGAAGTCGGGGTCAAAGAAGTGCACATGGAAGTGTCCGGCGCGCGCTCGATCGAAGAGCGCTTCGACGAAGAACCGAACGCCCAGGAAGTCGCCGCAGGCCTGGAAAGACGAAGGCTACAAAGGCTGCTGGGTGCTGGCCCTGGGCACCAACGAGGCCGCCGACGTCGCCGCCGGCTCCAACGTCGGCGAGCGCGAACGGATCGACAAGATGATGGCGATCATCGGCGACGAACCGGTGATGTGGGTCAACGTCAAATCGCTGGTCGAAGCCGGCGACCCCTACTCGGCCGAAAACATGGAAAAGTGGGACGAAGAACTGCTCGCCGCCTGTCCCGCCTACCCGAACATGCGCATCTACAACTGGGCCGCGGACGTCAAAAAAGCGTGGTTCATCGAAGATGGCATCCACTTCACCTCACCCGGCTACGCCGCCCGTGCCCAATTGATCGCCCAGGCGCTTGCACATGCGTTCCCCGCAAAGGGGAAGTCCCAGGGTGGCGCGAAGAACTGCCTCGTCAGCTGAGACATCGATTTCCAGTCCAGGCCGCGGGATAACCGGCGGCGAACGAATTACAAGGGAGATACAGCCATGAGTGACCCGAACGAGCGCGATTCGAAGCTCGTCCAGTACATGAACGAGGCCTACGGCAAGGAGCGGGAGCTCGAGAGTGCGCTGCTGGCCCACATCGAGATGACCACGAAGGCGCCGTACAAGAAACGCCTCAAACAGCATCTGAGCGAGACCAAGAAGCACGCCAAAGCGCTCGAGCGCCGGATCAAGAAACTCGGCGGCGGCGGCCACGCGGTGCAGACGATCGTCGCCAAGGCGACGGCGGCGGCGAAGGGCCCGGTGCACGCCCTGCGCGGCAGCGGCGAGCAGGAGAAGATGCTGAAGAACGCCAAGACCGAGTACTTCAACGAGCACGAGGAGATCTCGACCTACCTGGCGCTGGAGACCTTCGCCACCAAGGTCGGCGACAAGGAGACGGCGAAGCTGGCCCGCGAGATCCGCCGCGACGAGGAACGGATGGCGAAGTTCCTCGAGGGCCAGATCAAGGCGCTCTCCAACGCCGTCGCGCTGGACGAGGTTCCGAGCGCTCAGCGTCGCCCGGCGAAAGCATCCGCCTCGGCCAAACGCCCGGCGGCCAAAAAAGCCCCGGCGACGAAGAAAGCGTCGAGCAGCAAAAAAGCCGCGCCGAAACGCGCAGCCGCGAAACCGAAAGCGGCAAAAGCCAAATCGGCCAAACCGAAATCAGTAAAAAAAACGGCCAAACGGAAAACCGCGGCAAAATCCAAACGCGCCGGTAAATCCAGCTCCAAAGCCAAAACCGCCAAAAAAGCCGGCACCGGCAAATAGCCGCCGGATGTCGCACTTGTTGCCGGATACCGGCGACAAGTGCGACGTCGGTCAGGTGAGGCCGTCGATCTCGACCGGCTCGAGCTCGTCGGCGGGCTCGAAGCCGAGGATGCGGCCGTAGAAGTAGAGCTCGGCTTCGAGGCAGCGGATCTCGGTCTCCGAGCGGCGGAAGCCGTGCTGCTCGCCCTCGAAGGCGAGGTAGGCGTGGGGGATGCCGTTGGCCTTCAGCGCCGCCACCATCGTCTCCGCCTGGTTCGGCGGCACGACCTCGTCCTCGAGGCCCTGGAAGAGGATCACCGGCGCCCGCAGCCGCTCGACGAAGTGGATCGGCGAGCGCTCGCGGTAGAGGTCGGCGCGCTCGGGATAGGGCCCGATCAGGCCGTCGAGGTAGCGCGACTCGAACTTGTGGGTGTCGCGGGCGAGCGTCTCGGGTCGGCGACGCCGTAGTAGCTGGCGCCGGCGGCGAAGTCGTCGTGGAAGACGAGCGCGCAGAGGGTCGTGTAGCCGCCGGCGCTGCCGCCGCGGATCGCCAGCCGCTCGCCGTCGACCTCGCCGGTCGTCGGCCAGGTGGCGGGCGGCGGCGACGCAGTCGTCGATGTCGACGATCCCCCAGTTGCCGCGCAGCCGCTCGCGGTAGGCGCGGCCGTAGCCGCTGGAGCCGCGGTAGTTGACGTCGACGACGCCGAAGCCGCGGCTGGTCCAGAAGGCGAACTCGCGGTCGAGCGCCGGCGTCGCGTGGGAGGTGGGGCCGCCGTGGCTCTGGACGATCAGCGGCGGCCGTTCGCCCGCCGGCCCGGCGAAGTCGGCGTTGGCGGGCGGGTAGTAGAAGCCGTGCGCGGTCTCGCCGCCGCTGGTCGGGAACTCGATCGCCCGCGGGACCGAGACGTAGGCCGGGTCGATCGCCTCGCTCGCTCGAGGTCCGCACCGTCTCCAGCTCGCCGCTGGCGGCGTCGAAGAGGACGATCGCGGTCTCGCTCTCGGGGCCGGCGGCGGCGAAGGCGAGCTTGGTGCCGCGGGCGGAGAGCGAGGGGAAGCCGAAGGAGGTGAAGGGGAGGCCGAGGTCGCGCAGGCGCTCGGCGCCGGGGTCGAGGACGAAGAGCCGTTCTTCGCCCCGCTCGCAGCGCACGCAGGCGACCGGCCGTCGGCGAGGAAGGCGTAGGTGGCGCCGCCGAAGAGCCACTGCGGGTGCGCCGAGGTCGGCTTCTTCGGCGGTCAGCTGCGCCACCGCCTCGGCCCGGTAGAGGTTCCACCAGCCGTCGCGGTCGGAGACGAAGTGGAGGCTGCCGTCGGCGTCCCACTCGGGCTGGAAGATCGACTCCTCGGGGCCGCCGGCGAGCAGGCGCGCCGTCGCCCGGGTTGTCGAACGGCGCCAGCCACAGCTCGGTCCCGTCCCAGGGCATGTTCGGGTGGTCCCAGCAGGTCCAGGCGAGCCACAGCCCGTCGGGGCTGAGCCGCGGGAACGAGTAGAAGTCGCGGCCGGAGGCGAGCACCGTGGGCGGGGCCTCGCCGTCGAGCGGCAGCGAGACGATCTGGTTCTCGGCTTCGCCCTCGCCGTGGACCTCGCGCACGCAGACGACGGTCTCGCCGTCGGGGGTGAGGCGGAAGTCGGCGTAGCGCAGGCCGGCGCCGGTCTCCGGCTCGGGGGTGATCGCCACCGGCGCCTCGCCGAGCCGCTGGCGGTAGAGGCGCTGGTCGGCGAAGTTGGCGAAGAGGACGAGGTCGGGACCGGCGAGGCTCCAGGCGCCGCCGCCGTACTCGTGCACCCGCGTCCGCACGTAGAAGCCCTCGGGGGTGACCGCCTCGGCCTCGCCTCCCTCGGGGCGGCGCATCAGGACGACGCGACCGCCCTCGTCCGGTCGGCCCTCGGCCCACCAGACGGCGCCGTCGGCGGCGATCGCCGGCGCCGCCCAGCCGCCGCCCGGCGCGGGCGACCAGCGCCGGGTCGATCGGCGATTTCCAGGAGCCGTAGGGAGCGGTGGTGGGCATCGGCGCCAGTCTAGGCGGGAGAACGAACCGGCCCGCTCATCAACCTCTGCCTCTAGTCCTCGTCGTCGACCGTGACCTCGCCGAGCCGGTGCGTGTCGACGTCGTAGACGAAGCCGCGCACGCGCTCGCGGTGGGGGAGGAAGGTCGAGCGGCGGACGCGACGGATCGATTGGCGCACGTCGGCCTCGACGTCGCGGAAGGACTCGATCGCGAAGGCGGGGGCGACCCCGGTCGCCTCCTCGAGCTCGGCCCGGAAGCCGTCGTCGGTGAGCGTCTGCATGCCGCAGTCGGTGTGGTGGATCAGCATCACCTCGGTCGTCCCGAGCCGGCGCTGGGAGACCGCCAGCGAGCGGATCACGTCGTCGGTGATGACGCCGCCGGCGTTGCGCAGGACGTGCGCCTCGCCGTCGCCGAGCCCGAGCGCGGCGAAGACGTCGAGGCGCGAGTCCATGCAGGTGACGATCGCCAGCCGCCGGCTCGGCTGCACGTCGAGGTGCTTGTCCGGCAGAGAATCGGCGAAGCCCCGGTTGTTCGCCAGCAGCTGGTCGATGACGTCCACGGACGGGAGCCTAAAGCCGCGGGGCGGATACAGTCGCCGCCGATGGCAAGCGGCGAAGACACCACGATCCGGCCGGCGACCGAAGCCGACGCCGAGCTGCTGCTCGACCTGATCCTCGAGCTGGCCGAGTACGAGAAGCTGCGCGACCAGGTGAGCGGCGATCCGGAGGTCCTGCGCCGCACCCTGTTCGAGCAGCGCGCCGCCGAGGCGCTGATCCTCGAAGCCGGCGGCGAGCCGATCGGCTACGCGATCTTCTACGTCACCTTCTCCAGCTTCGAGTGCCGCTCGGGGATCTGGCTCGAGGACGTCTACGTCCGTCCCCGAGCACCGCCGCGGTGGCGTCGGCCGCAGCGTGATGGAGCACCTCGCCAAGCTCGCCCTCGACCGCGGCCACGTCCGCCTCGAATGGTGCGCGCTGGAGTGGAACGAGCCGGCGCTGCGCTTCTACGACGGCCTCGGCGCCACCCGTCTCGACGACTGGCGGATGCTGCGGCTCGAGGTCGACGGCATGCGCCGGCTCAGTCAGCCGTCTGCTCGGCCCGTCTGAGCAGCAGCTCGCGCTCGCGCTCGTTTGCGGTCAACTCCGCCGCCCGCCGGAACTCCGCCGCCGCCTCCTCGTCGCGGCCGAGCTTGGCGAGCAGGTCGCCGCGGACGCTGGGAAGCAGGTGGTAATCGGCGAGGGCGGGATCGTCGGCGATCGTGTCGAGGAGCTCCAGGCCGGCCTCGGGGCCGAAGGCCATGCCCAGCGCCACCGCCCGGTTGAGGTCGACGATCGGCGACGGGGTCAGCTGGGAGAGCGCGTCGTAGAGCGCCGCGATCCGCACCCAGTCGGTTTCCTCGGCGCTCAGCGCCCGGGCGTGGCAGGCGGCGATCGCCGCCTGCAGGCCGTAGGGCCCGAGCGGGCCGGGCATCTCTTCGGCCCGCTTCAGCGCCGCCCGGCCGCGGACGATCAGCAGCGGGTCCCAGCGCGAGCGGTCCTGTTCGAGCAGCAGCACCGGCTCGCCGCCGGGGCCGACCCGGGCGGCGTTGCGCGAGGCCTGGATCTCCAGCAGCGCGATCAGGCCGTGGGCCTCGGGCTCGGCCGGGGCGAGCTCGGCGAGGATGCGGCCGAGGCGCAGCGCTTCGTCGCAGAGCGCCGGCCGGATCCAGTCCTCGCCGGCGCTCGCCGTGTAGCCCTCGTTGAAGACCAGGTAGATCACTTCGAGCACCGAGGGCAGCCGCGCCCGCAGCTCGGCGCCGCGGGGGACCTCGAACGGCACCTTCGCGTCGCGGAGCGTGCGCTTGGCCCGCACCAGCCGCTGCGCGACCGTCGGCTCGCCGACCAGGAAGGCCCGGGCGATCTCCGCCGTGCTGAGGCCGCCGAGCAGGCGCAGGGTCAGCGCCACCCGCGCCTCGGCGGAGAGCAGCGGGTGGCAGCAGGTGAAGATCAGCCCGAGCAGGTCGTCGCCGACCTCGTCGTCGAGCGCCGCCTCGAAGTCGACCCGCTCCATCGCGAAGTGGATGCCGACGTCGCGGGCGAGCTCTTCCTGCTTGCGCTCCAGGGTCTTGCCGCGCCGCATCAGGTCGATCGCCCGGTTCTTGGCGGTGGCCATGAGCCAGGCGCCCGGGTTGTCCGGGACGCCCGACTCCGGCCAGCGCTCGATCGCCGCGACCAGCGCGTCCTGGGCCAGGTCCTCGGCGAGGCCGACGTCGCCGACCATCCGCGCCAGCCCGGCGATCAGGCGGGCCGACTCGATCCGCCAGACCGTCTCGACCGCGCGCTTCGCCTCGGTTTCGGCCACGCCTGCCTAGGCCTGCTCGGCGGCTTCCCGCACGTCCTGCGGGAAAGTCCTCCAGCTCGAAGACGCGCCGGACCTCGATCCGGCAGTCTTCGCCGGGGCAGCGCGTGGCCCACTCGACCGCCTCCTCCTTGGAGCGGGCCTGGATCAGCCAGTAGCCGCCGACCACCTCCTTCGCCTCGGCGAACGGGCCGTCGGTGACGGTTGCCTTGCCGCCGGAGAAGCTGACCGAGGCGCCCTCGCTCGGCGGCTGCAGCCCATCGAGCGCGAGCAGCATCCCGGCTTTGCGCAGCTCCTCGTTGTAGCGGCCCATCTCGGCGACGGCCTCGGCCGACGGCGTCCAGTCCTCTTCCTTGATCTCTGGGTACATGAACATCATGAAGCGCATGAGGTCTCTCCTTGTTCGGTCGTGGCGAACGCCTTTTCGCGCCCGTTACCCGGACGACGAACGACCTTCCCCAAAATCGACAAGCCCGTCAACGGGCCGGTTCGCGTTACTCGTCGCGAGGGGTGATGCGGAAGATCGAGACGACCTCGGCCTGGTGGGCCTCCGGGTGCGCCACGTAGGCGCTCGGGCCGCCGCCGAACCAGCCGGCGGCTTCGTTGCTGCCGACGAAGATCCCCGGGTGGTGGGTGCCGTTGGCGTCCTCGACCCAGACCTTGTCGCCCTCTTTGAAGCCCTCTTCGATCACCTCGCTCATCGCCACGAGTCTATCCCGCCACCGATTCGGTTTCCCGATCCAACCCCCGGGTACCTCTCCAGCGTCCTGTCCAAGGCAGTTCACGAAGGGAGCTGAAGATGATTCGCGGACTGATTGCCGTGTTGATAGTCGTCGCCCTGGTCCTGGTCCTGCTCAAGGTGGCGGTGGCCGGAGGAATCCTCGGCCTGATCGCGATCATCCTGCTGGTCCTGCTGTTGCTCGGCCGCCTCTAGATGAGTCGTTCCACGACCAGGCGCTAGCGGGAACCGAGGCCCTTCGGCGTTGCGGCGGCGAGTCCGTGCGGCTAATCTATTTTAGGTAAGGACCTCAAACCGCTACGGGGGAAGGACGAGATGGATTGGACCGCGATCGCCGGCGTCTTCGCCGCCTTGGTGGCCCTGGGGCTGCTGTCCGTGTCGCTGTTGCGGGCGCGGCGTGAAGCGGGACGTTTCCGTCTGCTCGACGAAATCGCCCGCGTCTCCGACGGTGCCGACGACCTCTCGACGACGCTCGAGGCGATCTGCGACGTCCTCGTTCCCGCGGTCGCCGACTTCTGCATGATCGACGTGCTCAGCGACGGCCAGGTCGAGCGCGCCGCCGCCCGCGCCTCCGAGCGAGGCGGCCTCGAGGCGCAGCTCGGGTTGGCCAATCGCGAACCGTCGACCCCGGCGCCGATGTTCAGCGACGGCGAGGCAGGGCCTCGCTGGAGCCGCGCTTCATCGAACGGATGGGCGAGGCGGACCTGCGCGATCTGGCCCACGACCCCGATGACCTCGCCTTTCTGCGCAGCCTCGGGGTGCGCTCGGCGATCACCGCGGCGCTGCGTGCCCGCGGCAGCGTGATCGGCACGGTCACCCTGGGAACGGCCTGGTCGCGCCGTCGCTACCACCGCCATGACGCCCGCTTCGCCCGCGTCCTCTCCGGTCGCATCGCCCTGGCGCTGGACAACGCCGGCCTTTTCTCCGACCTCGAGCGCGCCAATCGCGAGCGGGCCGAGATCGCGGCGACGCTGCAGCGGGGGCTGCTGCCACCGCCGCTGCCGGAGATCCCCGGCTGGGTCGCGGCGGCGATGTACCGGCCGGCCGGGGCCGAGAACGAGGTCGGGGGAGACTTCTACGACGCCTTCCCGATCGCCGGCGGCTGGATGCTGGTGATCGGCGACGTCACCGGTCGCGGCGCCCAGGCGGCCTCGGTTACCGCCCAGGCTCGCTACACGCTGCGCACCGCGGCCTGGCTCAGCGGCGATCCGCTGGTTGCCCTCGCCACCCTCAACAGCGCCCTCCTGGCGCGGGCCGACTCGGCGCTCTGCACGGTCGTCGCCCTCTCGCTCTCCGCTGACGCGTCCGAGCCGGTCCGCCTCGCCGTCGCCGGTCACCTGCCACCGCTGCTGATCGACGGCGACGCCGTGACCGAGGTGGCCGAGGCCGGCCCGGTGCTCGGCGCCTTCGGCGATGCCAGCTGGAGCCTCGAGCAGACGGCGGTCGGGCCGGGGCAGCAGCTGGTCGCGGTCACCGACGGCATCACCGAGGCCGGCGGCGCCGAAGGACCGTTTCGGCGAGGCGAGGCTCCACGCCGAGCTCGCCGGATCGGCCAGTCCTGAGATCTCGGTCAGCAAGATCGAGAGTGCGCTCGACCTGTTCACCGCCGGTGCTCTCGAGGACGACGCGGCGGCGCTCGCGGTGACGCCGCTTCAGCCTCCCGCCTAGCTGCGGCTGACCGCGCGGTCGCGCATCGGCGTGGAAGAGGCCCGCTCGGCAGCGCCCCGATCGGGTAGGAACCAGCGATGGACTTCAAGGCCCCGCTGCGCGGCTTCGATCGCTTCCAACGCGAGCATCGCTATCTCGCGGCGCCGATCGGCGTCGTCAAGAAGTTCGGCGAAGACGAAGGCGGCAGCATGGTCTCGCTGATCGCCTACCGGGCCTTCTTCTCGCTCTTCCCGCTGCTGCTGTTGCTGACCACGATCCTCGGCTACGTCCTCGCCGACGACCCCAGCCTGCGCGAAAGGGCGATCGAATCGACCCTCTCCCAGTTCCCGGTGATCGGCACCCAGCTCAAGGGGGGCGGCCTGACCGGCAGCGGCGTCGCCCTCGCGGTCGGCATCGTCGGCTCGCTGCTGGCCGGCCTCGGCGTCGTCCTCGAGACCGAGCGGTGCTTCGACAAAGTCTGGGGGGTGACGGACGACGATCGCCACGGCTTCCTCGGCTCGCGGCTGCGGGCGATCGGGCTGCTGGTGGCGCTGGGTGGGCTGGCCGTCGTCTCGACCGTCGTCTCCGGCCTCGTCGCCGGCGGCTCCGATCTCTTCGGGCCGGTCTGGGGAATCCTCATCGCCACCGCCCTCAACCTGGTCGTCTTCGGCGCCGTCTTCCGCCTGCTGACGAGCAGCGAGGTGGACACGCGGGCGCTGGTCCCGGGGATCGCGATCGCGACGATCGGCTGGGAGCTGCTGCAACTGCTCGGCGGCTGGTACGTCTCGCACGAGGTCCGCAACGCGACCCCGGTCTACGGCACCTTCGCCCTGGTCATCGGCCTGCTCGCCTGGATCCACCTCGGCGCCTTCTTCACCGTGCTCGGCGCCGAGGCCAACGTCGTTCGCGCCCGCCGGCTCTGGCCGCGCAGTTTGCTGCCAGACGGCTCGGGTAGCTGAAATGACAGCTCGCCGGCCCGAGTCGTCCTGGTTCGGCGCTCGGGTCGGCGGGTATTGCGTCGCCACCGAGGCAACGAGGGAACCGAGCAGGAAGGGAGAGCAGCGATGCCGCCGACGCGGAGTGAAGAAAGGCAGCAAGCGGGACCGCCAGTACAGGAGATCAAAAAGAGCGAGAAGAAACAGGGCCGCTCGACGCAAACGCGCCGAGGAGATCGCCGCCCGCACCGTGAACAAGGAAAAGTCGCGCTCGGGAGAGACGAAGAGTTGCACTGGCCCGGTCGGGTTGCTTCCCGCCGAAATCGGGTAGCGTCGCTGCCATGGCAGAGATCAAGAAGAAACTCGCCCACAAGGCGGTCTAGATCGACCGCGAAGCACGCCGCCAGCGGCACCGTCTCGAAGCTGAAGCGCGATCCGTTGAGGGCTCGCGACGCTGCTGGGGGTCGGCAGCGCCGTCGGCGCCCTCGTGGGGTGCGCTGCTCAGCCCGGGCTGCCACGCAGCGGCCCCTTCTGTTCGCAGCCGCCACCCTCGGGTTCCACCGCATGACCGCGCCAGGCGAGGAGCGCGACGAGGCGATCCTCGAGGAAGAGGAGGAGGCCGCCGCGGCCGAAGCCGCCGGGATCGGCGGTCCGGGGCCGAAGGACAGCGACGACCCCGCCCAGCAGCCGCTGGTCGAGGCCGGCGAGGGCGAGTCGGAGGGCTTCGAGCTGGCCGAGAAGCAGCTCGAGGACATCGCCAGCCACGGCGACGAACACCGCTTCCCCGACCGCGACGTCCCGCCCGCCGAGGAGCCTGAGACCGCGGAGCGCGGCGAGGCCGACGAGGCGATCCCAGCCGACGAGTGAGCAAGGAGAGTGCCGCCATGTCACACCGAGTCCTCGCGATCGTCACCGACAGGCTTGCAGGGGTCCGAGTCGCTCGATCAGATCCGCGGCCGGGGCAACGGCAACGGCGCGCAGGAGAGCGTCGAGGTGCGCCTGGTGGTGCCGGCGGTCGAGGCGAACCTCCTGCGCCACACGCTCGGCGACGTCGACGAGCCCCGCCACCAGGCCGAGGAGAGGCTGCGGGCCTCGCTCCGGCTGCTGCAGGGCGGCGGCATCGAGGCGACCGGCGAGGTCGGCGATCCCGATCCGATCCAGGCGGCCCAGGACGCCCTGCTCGAAAGCCCCGCCGACGAGGTCGTGATCTTCGAGCACGCCGACGCGCAGGCCCGCTGGTACGAGGACGGGCTGTTCGAAAGGGCGCAGGAGACGCTGGAGCCGCCGCTGCGGCTGGTCGTGGTCGAGACCGCTGCCGACAGCGAGGACCACGTCGTCGAGGTCGAGGAGGCCGGCGCCGGCACGGTGGACTTCGACGCCGACAAGGAGGTCGGTTCCGCCTACCTGCCCGGCCTCACGCCGCGGCGACTTCGCCGGCATGGTCCTCGGCGTGGTCGGCACGATCGTCGCGATCGTCCTCGCCGCCGCCGCGGCGGTCGAGCGACAGCAGCGTGACCGGCTGGGATGCGGCCGCGATCGGGATCGCGATCGGCGTCGCGCTGGTCAACATGGCGCAGGTCGTCGGCCTCGTCCTCTTCGAGAGCGTCCGCTACCGCGGCGGCTTCGCGAAGCTGCTCCGCACCCTCTCGCTGGTCGGAACCCCGCTGGCGGTGCTGGCGAACCTGCTGATACTGATCTTCGCCTAGGCGAATCTTCGAGAGAAAGGCGTTGCGAATGGAGAAGAGAAAGCTCGGTGCCTCGGGGCCGGAGGTCTCGGCCGAGGGGCTCGGCTGCATGGGGATGTCGGAGTTCTACGGCTCCGCCGACGAGGCCGAGGCGAAGGAAGTGATCAACCGCGCCCTCGACCTCGGCGTCACCTTCCTCGACACCGCCGACATGT
Organism: uncultured Solirubrobacterales bacterium; assembly: GCA_963739875.1. Classification (GTDB taxonomy): domain Bacteria; phylum Actinomycetota; class Thermoleophilia; order Solirubrobacterales; family 70-9; genus VAYN01. The sequence continues at coordinate 565,615 of CAVUCD010000001.1, read as the reverse complement.
ACGGCCCGTTCACCAACGAGAAGCTGGTCGGCGAGGCGATCGCCGGCCGCCGCGACGAGGTCGTCCTGGCGACCAAGTTCGGCAACGTCCGCGGCGAGAACGGCGAGCGCCTCGGCATCCGCGGCGACGCCGAGTACGTGCGCAGGTGCTGCGAGGACTCGCTGCGGCGGCTCGGGGTCGAGCGGATCGACCTCTACTACCAGCACCGGGTCGACGCCGAAGGTGCCGATCGAGGAGACCGTCGGCGCGATGGCGGAGCTGGTCGAGCAGGGCAAGGTCGCCCACCTCGGCCTCTCCGAGGCCGGCCCGGAGACGATCCGCCGCGCCCACGCGACCCACCCGATCGCCGCCCTGCAGACCGAGTACTCGCTCTGGAGCCGCGATCCCGAGGACGAGATCCTGCCGCCTCGTGCGCGAGCTCGGGATCGGCTTCGTCGCCTACAGCCCGCTCGGCCGCGGCTTCCTCACCGGCCGCTTCCGCTCGATCGACGACCTCCCCGAGGACGACTTCCGCCGCGTCAACCCGCGCTTCGAAGGCGAGAACTTCGACCGCAACCTGGAGCTGGTCGAGCAGGGTCGAGGAGCTGGCCGAGGAGAAGGGCGTCAACGCCGGCCAGCTGGCCCTGGCCTGGGTCCTCGCCCAGGGCAACGACATCGTCCCGATCCCCGGCACCAAGCACGTCCGGTACCTGGAGCAGAACGTCGCCGCCGCCGAGCTCGAGCTCAGCGACGAGGACCTGCGCCGGATCGACGAGGTCGCCCCGGCCGGAGTCGCCGCCGGCGACCGCTACGCCGACATGTCGCCGGTCAACCTCTAGCTGGACCGGCGGGCGTGAATCAGTCGCGCAGAGCGGCGAGTGCCTCGTCGCGCGTCCCGTGCAACGGGATCGAGAGCTCCAGGCCGGTGATCTCGAGCACCCGCCGAACCTGGTCGCTGGCGCCGCAGATGACGACCCGGCCGCCGCCGTCGCCGTTGCGATCGAGGCGCTGCCAGGCGCGGACGATCAGGGCGATCCCGGTCGAGTCGATGAACTCGCACTCGGTGAGATCGATCAGCACCGAGGCGTCGCCGGCGGCGATCGCGTCCTCGAGCGGCGGCTCCAGTTCGGGGGCGGTGCTGAGGTCGAGCTCGCCACGGATCGCGATCACTCGGACCCCGTCCTGAAGCTCTGCGGCGGATGCCTCGAAGGGCGCGGGGCTCACGAGCCGATGCTACCGCAGGGATAGCTACACCCAACGCTCCCGGTTTGTCCGTGGCGGCGGGGGGTACTGGGGGGATTGCGGTGCGGGAAAGCTATGCTCGCCGCGAATCTGACGACGGCGACGCGCCGCCTGGTGCTGAAAAACGTGAATACGACCACCGACGATCGATCGGGGCTTGCGATGTCCCTACCCGCCCAGGCCGGCGAACGTGGCGGTCGTGCGACACGCGTTGGCCGGTCTGGCCGAAGAGATCGGGATGGACGAGGCGGGTATCGCCGACCTGAAGACGGTCGTCACCGAGGCCTGCATGAACGTCGTCGTCCACGCCTACCCGGCCGATCAGCCGGGTCTGCTCGAGGTCGAAGCGCTGCCCGAGGCCGGCGGCCTCACCGTCGCCGTCCGCGACCACGGGATGGGGATCCGTCCCCGCGCCGACGTCGAGCGTCCGAGCCTGCGGATCGGGCTGACCCTGATCGCGGCGCTCTCCAGCAGCTTCGAGATCAAGGGCGGGGCCGATCGCGGCACCGAAATCACCATGCACGTGCCGCTCACCGCCCAGGAAGGCGCCGGCGCGGCGGCTCCCCCGTCGCCGCGGCCCGAGGCCGAGATGACCCGAATACGGGTCGACTCGCCGGACCTGGTCGCCCCGGTGCTGAGTCGGGCGCTTGCCGCCCTCGCGGCCCGCCACGAGATCACCGTCGACCGCATCTCCGACGCGATGCTGCTCAGCGACGCGATCTCCGCCGGCGCCCCCAAGGCCTTCAAGGACGGACAGGTTCGCCTCAGCATCGCCGATCGCTCCGAGGGGGTCGAACTGCGGATCGGCCCGATGGAAAGCGGCGGCGCCGATCGCCTCCGCGGCAGCCTCGAGCTGCCCCAGGTCCAGGGCTCGATCGAGGCGCTGGCCGACGAGGTGCGGGTCGAGCAGGACGAGGACGGCGACTTCCTGGTCGTCGGCATCGCCTCGCTTTCGGCCTGAGAGTGAGACGTCGGCCGGGGGTCGGGTGCCCCTCCTCACTCGCCTGACTGGCCGGGTCGCCTGCGGCCGTCCGAGAAGCTCTCTTGGCCAGCGGCGCAAAACGTGAGGAGGGGCACCCGACCCCCGGCCGATGCCCCGTCTCCGTTCGAATGGGCTTCGAAGCCCCGCCCGAAGGTCCGGAGCTTCCGTCCCTTGGAAGCCTCCGCTCTCACTGAAGCTGCCGTCCCTTGCAAGCTTTCCCGATCGCGGAAGCTGCCCAGCTTGGGAGCGCGGTGGAGCTTCGTGGGGAGGGGTTGGGTAGGCCCTCTCCAAGCCTCCCCGCAGTTCGCGCCGGAGAGGGCCTACCCAACCCCTCCTCGCCAACCCCCACCACGCCACCAACCCTCTAGCTGTCCCCGTCCCGCTCCTGTTCGGCCACCTCTTCGCGGATTCGCTCCAGGGTCCGGCGCAGGATGCGGGAGACGTGCATCTGCGAGTGACCGATCCGCTCGGCGATCTGGGACTGGGTCATGTCCTCGGCGAAGCGCAGTCGCAGGATCAGGCGCTCGCGGTCGTCGAGATGGGGGAGGACGCCTTCCAGCGCCAGTTTGTCGTCGACCAGCTCGAACCCCTCGTCCTCGTCGCCGATCCACTCCGAGGCGGGCGATTCGTCCTCCTCGCCGCCGACCGGCCGGTCGAGCGAGAGCGGGCGGCGGTTGTGGTTCGCCTCCAGCACTTCGAGCACGTCGCTCGGGTCGATCTCGAGCTTCGCGGCGATCTCACCGACCGAGGGCGAGCGCTGCAGCTCGACGGTCAGCGCCGCGGTCGTTTTGTCGACTTCGGCCATGCGGTCATGGAGTCCGCGCGGCACCCGCACGGTCCAGACGCGGTCGCGGAAGTGGCGCTTGAGTTCGCCGAGGATGGTCGGCGAGGCGAAGGCGGCGAACGGGGTGCCGCGTTCGGGTTCGAAGCGGTCGATCGCGTTGACGAGGCCGAGGTTCGCCACCTGGAGCAGGTCGTCGAAGGACTCGCTGGCGCCGCGGTAGCGCAGCGCCAGGTTCTTCGCGAAGGGCAGGTAGCGACGCACCAGCTCCTCGCGCGCCGCGCGGTCGCCCTGGTCGTGCAGACGCTTCCAGAGCTCGCGCTCGTTGGCCAGCCCCTCGCCGGGGCCGCCTGAGGGGCGTTGCTGGATTGGTCGGGTTTCGTCCCTTTTCGCTGCCATCGATGCCTCGCGCCGGATCGTTACACCGGCGCCGCCCTGAGGGCAATGAAACACGAAGCCGTGCAGCGCCCGGCGACTGCGTTGCGGTCGCCGTATCCACACCATAGCGGCGAGCGTTTCCGGCGACGCGGGCGGGGTAGCCTTTTTCCATGGAGAGAAGGCAGCCTCGGCGTCGCCTCGTCGCCCGGCTGGTCCCGGCGGCGCTGCTGGCGACCTTGGCCCTGGCGCTGCTGCCGGCGAGCGGCGACGCGATCGGCGGCGTGCCCGGCACGCGCCATTGGCGACCGCCGCCGCGGACGGCCGCCTGGCAGTGGCAGCTGCAGGGCAAGATCGACCCCGACGTCAAGGCCTGGGCCTACGACATCGACGGCTTCGAAGCGACCAAAGGCGACGTCCGTGCCCTGCATCGCCACCGCCGCAGGGCGATCTGTTACCTCGACGTCGGCAGCTGGGAGAACTTCCGCCCCGACGCCGGCCGCTTCCCGAAATCGGTGATCGGGAATCGCTACGCCGGCTTCCCCAACGAGCGCTGGCTGGACATCAGCCGCTTTCACCTCTTCGAGGCGCCGCTGCGGGCGCGGATCGCGATGTGCGCCCGCAAGCGCTTCGACGCGGTCGAGCCCGACAACGTCGCCGGCTGGGAACCTGAAAACAAGACCGGCTTCGACATCACCCGCGGCGATCAGCTCCGCTTCAACCGCTGGATCGCCCGCGAAGTCCACGCCCGCGGGATGGCGGTGGCGCTGAAGAACGACGGTCGCCAGGTCAGGCAGCTACTGCCGGACTTCGACTTCGCGATCGTCGAGCAGTGCTTCCAGTACGAAGAATGCGGCTACTACGAGCCCTTCGTAAAGGCCGGCAAGGCGGTCTTCGAGGCCGAGTACGAACTCGAGCCGTCCGAATTCTGCGCCGCCGCCGAAGCCCTCGACTTCAGCGCGATCCGCAAGTCCGTCGATCTCTTCGCCCGGCCCTGGGAACCCTGCGACCCACTCGAACCGAGCCCGCGGACTAAGCTCGGGTGAGCGACCCCCAAGCCCTGCCGAAGGAGGCCCAGATGGGATTCGACCAGTACCACGAGCCACCCGACGAGCTGTCGGCGCAGACCCGCACCTTCGCTCGGCTCTGCGCCTCGCTGACCGAGGAGGCAGAGGCGATCGGTTGGTATGAGCAGCGGATCGACGTCGAGCAGGACGCCGAAGCGCTGGCGATCATGCGCGACGCCCAGGGGGAGGAGTTCAAGCACTTCGCGATGGACCTCGAGTTCCTGCTGCGCCGCAGCCCGCGCTGGCGCCAGATCGCCGAAGGAGTCCTGTTCAAGGACGGCGACATCGTCGAGCACGGCGAGGCGGCCGAGGCCGAGTCCGGCGACGAGGACGGTGGCGCCGAGCCGGCGCTGGCCGGCGCCGACGGTTCGCTGGGAATCGGCAGCCTCAAGGGGGAGGAGCGATGAACCATCTACTCCGCGATATCGCGCCGGTCTCCGCCGCCGGCTGGCAGCTGCTCGACGACGAGGCGCGCGAGCGCCTGCAGGGACCGCTGGCGGCGCGCCGCCTGGTCGACTTCGTCGGCCCGCTCGGCTGGGAGCACTCGGCGACCAACCTGGGCCGCACCGACGAAGTCGCCGCCCCGAACGGCGGTGGCGTCGCCGCCCGTCAGCGCCGGGTGCTGCCGCTGATCGAGCTGCGGGCCGACTTCGTCGTCTCGCGCCAAGAGCTGGCCGACAACGACCGTGGCGCCCTCGACGCCGACCTGGAGCCGCTCGACGAGGCGGCGAAGCAGATCGCCGTTTCCGAGAACGTCGCGGTCCTCCACGGCTGGTCCAAAGCCGGCATCGCCGGGGTCGCGGAGGCTTCGCCGATCGCCGCCGAGCCGTTGGGGAAAAGCGCCGGGGACTACCCGCGCTCGGTCGCCCGGGCGGTCGAGGCGATCCGCCAGGGTGGGGTGGAGGGGCCCTACGGGCTCGCGCTCGGCCCCGACGAGTACACCCAGGTGATCGAGACCGCCGAGCACGGTGGCTACCCGCTCTTCGACCACCTGGCGAAGATCCTCGGCGGTCCGATCGTCTGGGCGCCGGGCGTCAAGGGCGCGGTCGTGATCAGCCTCCGCGGCGGCGACTTCCGCTTCGAGTCGGGCCAGGATCTGGCGATCGGCTACAGCCACCACGACGCCGAGTCGGTCCACCTCTACCTGGAGGAGAGCTTCTCCTTCGTGGTCGCGACGCCGGAGGCGGCGGCGCCGCTCAGTCCCTGAGCGGCGCCGGCCTGGCGCTTGCGGCGGCTTACTCGGAAGCCGGTGGCTCGACTCCCGCTTCGGCTTCGTCCGCGGTCTCGACCTCGGACTCCGGTTCCGGCGACTTGAAGTGCAGCATCTCCACTTTGGAGAGCATGCCGGGCTGATCCCCGGCGGCGATCCGTGCGGAGGCCTCTGCCTGAATCTCCAGAAGCCGGTCGAGGGTCTCTCCGAGCAGTCGCCGCGACGTCGTCCCAGCCTTGCTTGTCGACGACCATCGGGACGCGGCTGAGGTGGCGATCCTCGATCTCGTCGAAGGTGTTCTTGCTGACCGCCTCCTCGATGTCGTCGAAGACGGCTTTCAACATCGCGCCGGATAGGCCCGGCCGCAGCACGGTCGGCATCCGCGACCATTCGGCGTCGCTGAGGAACTGGCGCCGGGTCGCCCGATAGAAGTGCTCGGTGGCGCCGCGGCGCTGCTTCGTGTCGACCAGCTCGATGCAGTCGTATTTCTCGAGCACGCGGACGTGATAGGCGACCAGGTTGAGGCTCTGGTCCAACTCTTGGGCGAGCAGGTTGGGGCTGGCGACCCGCTCATTGAGAATGATCAGGATCTGTACGCGCAGCGGATGGGCGAATGCTTTGGCGACGATTTGTTCGACGCCGTCTTTTTTCTTCGTCTTCGGCAAGGTGGCTTTCCTTCGATCGTTTGACAGGGGTGGCGGCCGATCAAAGAACTTTAACGCCCTGGAGTCAGGAAATTCACAACGGTCGTGTTTTTCCCGTTTATTGGCACCTTTTTCCGGGTTGCCCTTGATTGCTGGAAAGAATTAAAGTATTCATATTGCGTCGCACCGAAGGGAACGGTGGGGCCTTGGAACGCGAGGGTAGGAGGGGAGGTGGGTTGGATGAAGATGGGACCGATGCAGGAGCGGGTTGCGCCGACGGCGATCAGCAAGGGCGCTTAATTGCGACTGACGGCGGTCGCGCCTGGGAGGCTTAGCCGGTGGCACCTTGGAAGCCGCCCCTGATAGTCGTCGCGACCGTCGTCTCGATCGCCGCCGGGTTCTACGCCGGCGGCGCCGGCGTGGGGGTGGCGGTTGGCGCCCTGGCCGCGGTCGCGATCGTCTTCGTCGCGGTCCGGGACCGGCCTCGCGGGACGATCGGGGGCTCGCCCTCGGATGCCCGGCGGCGGTTGCTGGTCGTCGTCAGCCGCCGGGTCGAGGAGGCCCGGGCGGTCGCGCGGATCGCCGACTTGGCGAATTCGGATGGCGGGGCCGAGGTCCTGGTCCTCGCCCCGGCTCGGATCGGGTTCCTCGATCGCTGGGCCTCCGACCTCGAGGGTGCGCGCCGCGAGGCTCAGCAGAACCTGGTGATCACCGTCGCCTCGCTGGCCAAGGTCGGGGTCGCCGCCGAGGCCCGGGTCGGCGACGAGGATCTGGTTCAGGCGGTCGAAGACACGATCGGGAGCTTCGCCGCCACCGACGTGATCCTGGTCACCGCCAGCGCCGAGCGCGATCCGGCCGCCGCGAATGCCGCGACGGAACTGGAGACGAGGCTTCGAGCCCGCTTCCAGCGGTTGGTGGTGTGACCGTCAGCGATCCATCAGTTCGCTGAAGCGCAGCGCCGCCCGGGTCGGGATCACGAGCTCGTTGCGATGGAGCAGGCCGGCGCCGGAGAGGTCGCGGATCGCCCGTTCGATCGCGTCGCGTTCGGCGAATTCCACCTGCTCGCCGCCGATCTCGCGGACCAGTTCGGCGACGGTGACATGGGTCGGGATGGAGGTCCAGCACCTGCCGCAGGACCACGGACTCGGTGGCGACGTCGCCCGCCTTTGTCGTCCAGCTGTCGTCGGTCCCGTCCATGCCGCTCCTCCGGGCGCTAAGTCACTCAGCCGTCGGGACTCTCCCCCGCGGACTCCGACCCCCGGGCCGTCCAAGCCAAGGATCTGAAGCGCCCACGGCGCCTCGATCGCGGTGCAGTAGAAGTGCTGCATCGAGCCCCGCACCGGCATCGTGTCGACCAGGGTCACCGCGGCGCAATCCGCCAGCACGCGGACGTGGTAGCTGACGTTGCTGAGCGGTTTGTCCAGCGCGACCGAGAGCTCGCGCGGGCTGATCGCCTCGCCGCCGGCCATCTCGCGGAGGATCTGCCGCCGCAGCGGATGTCGTAGCGCCACCAGTAGGTCGTTGTCGTCCGAACGGTTGAAACTCGTCATCTCGGTCGGCAATATAGAGCAAACGAAACGTTTTGTCTGTAGAGCTTCTGTCTGAGTCAGAAAAAACGCCGACGTACCGGTCCTCAGCGGGGCCGCGCACCCCGCCCATCTCGCTGAAGACCGCGGTGACGCCGCCGTCTTCCCGCACCTCGTCGGCGATCACGTGGGAGACGGCGTTGATCAGGGCCAGGTGGGTGAAGGCCTGGGGGAAGTTGCCGAGCTGGCGGCCGGAGTCCGCCTCCAGCTCCTCGGCGATAGAGGTCGAGCCAGCCGGCCGCCTCCAGCAGCCGCTCGCAGAGCTCGCGGGCGCGCTCGCACTCGCCGATCTCCGAGAGCGCCGAGACCAGCCAGAAGGAGCAGATCAGGAAGGTGCCCTCCTTGCCGTGGAGGCCGTCGTCGGTCTCCTTGACCTTGTAGCGGAGGACGAGGCCGTGTTCGGTCAGGTCCGCGGCGATCGCGTCGACGGTCGCCCGCAGCCGCGGATCGTCGGGGGGCAGGAAGCGCAGCAGCGGGATCAGCAGCAGCGAGGCGTCGAGGGCGTCGGTGTCGTAGTGCTGGCGGAAGACGCCGTCGCGGACCCCGCGCTCGAGGATCTCGGCGTGGAACTCGTCGGCTTTCGCCTGCCACTCGTCGGCGATCTCCTCGAAGCCCAGGACACGCGCCATGCGGACGCCGCGGTCGACCGCGACCCAGATCATCAGCTTCGAGGAGACGTAGTGCTGGGGCTCGCCGCGCGACTCCCAGATCCCCTGGTCGGGCTTGGGCCAGGCCTCGATCGCGGCTTCGACCTGGTAGCGGATCAGCTGGCGATCGGCCGGCGTGCCGTGCCTTTGAGCGCTTTTTCGTGCAGGTAGATCGAGTCGAGAAGCGAGCCCCAGACGTCGTTCTGGCGCTGGTCGTAGGCGCCGTTGCCGGTTCGCACCGGCTTGGCGCCGCCGTAGCCGCTGAGGTGGTCGAGGGTCTTCTCGGTCAGCTCCTTCTCGCCGCCGATCCCGTACATGATCTGCAGGTCCGGGATGGTCCTTGCAGACCTGGACGATGAAGCGCATGTAGTCGCGCGCCTCCTCGTCGAAGCCGAGCGTGTGCAGGGCCCAGAGGCTGAAGGTCGAGTCGCGGATCCAGCTGAAGCGGTAGTCCCAGTTGCGTTCGCCGCCGGGGGTCTCCGGCAGCGAGGTGGTGGGGGCGGCGACGATCGCCCCGGTCGGGAGTGTAGGTGAGGCCCTTGAGGACGAGCGCCGAGCGCTGCAGGTGGATCCGCCAGGGGTGGTCGGGGAATTCGCCGTGGCGCAGCCAGGCGCGCCAGAAGTCTTCGGTCGAGTCGAGCCGCTCCAGCGCCTCGGGGGCGCTGCGCGGGCCGCCCAGGTCGCCGTCGCCCCAGGTGACGGCGCAGAAGCCGCTCTCGTCCTCGCGCAGCTTCAGGCTGCCGCGGGCGGTGTCGCCGTCGATCTCCAGCTCCATGTCGCTGGTCAGCCGCAGCTCGGTCCCGTCGGCGGCGGTGGCGACCGCTTCGCCCAGCTCGCCGCCCGCTCCAGTTCGCCTCCTCGAGGCCGTAGCCGAAGCGCGGCAGGCACTCCATCTCCATCTCGACCTCGCCGTCGATGCAGGTCATCGTCCGCAGCAGCGAGCGATCGGACTCGTGGTCGGTCGCGGGCCGGGCGCGCTTGCCGTCGGCGGTCGCCCACTCGGCGATCGTCAGCGCGTCGTGGACGACGACCCAGCCGGTGTCGGTGACCCAGGTGGTCTCGATCACCAGCGTGCCCGGCTCGTAGCGGCGGCTGATCGGGACGATGACGCCGCGTGGTTTCAGCTGGAAGTGGCCGGCGTCGCGATCGAGCAGCGCCGCGAAGGCGCTGGGGGAGTCGAAGCGAGGCAGGCAGAGCCACTCGACCGAGCCGTCGAAGGAGACGAGGGCGGCGGTGTGGCAGTCGGAGAGGAAGCCGTAGCTGCCGATCGGGGGGAAGCGGTCTTCAGGGGCGCTCACGGCGATGCCAAGCTAGCAGCGGAAGCGGCCGGTCAGCGAGCGAAGTGGCGGCGCTAGGCTGAATCCCGTGATCCTGCCGTTCGCCCACGAGACGGGCATCTTCGGTCCGCTCGAGCTGCTGCCGATGCTGATCGCCGCGGGCCTCTACGCGAAACGCTCGATGACCCTGGCGGCGCGGGGCCGGCCGGTGCCGCTCTGGCGCCAGGTCTGCTTCGCCTCCGGCCTGCTGGTGATCGCGGTCGCGCTGATCTCGCCGATCTCCGACATCGCCGAGGACCTCGTCCTCGTCCACATGATCGAGCACCTGATGATCGGCGACATCGCCTCCCTGCTGCTCGTCCTCGGCCTGACCGGGCCGCTGCTGCAGCCGATCCTCGCGATCAGGTTCTTCGACCGCCTGCGGTTCCTCGCCCACCCCGCCGTCGCCCTGCCGCTGTACGCGGTCAACATGTACTTCTGGCACGCGCCGCCGCTCTACGACGCCGCCTACGGAACGGCGCCGGTCCACTTCCTCGAGCACGCGACCTTCATCTTCTTCGGCTGCCTGGTCTGGATGCCGGTCTTCGGGCCGCTGCCGATGCCGCAGTGGTTCACCGCCGGCTGGAAGGTCGTCTACGTGATCGTCATGCGCCTGCTGACGGCGATCCTCGGCAACGTCCTGATGTGGTCCGGGACCGTGCTCTACACGGTCTACGCCAAAGGCGAGCCGAATACGGGATCTCGCCGATCACCGACCAGAGCATCGCCGGCGTGGTGATGATGGTCGAGGGCACCTTCCTCGGCCTCGGCGTGCTCGCCTGGTTCTTCTTCCAGGCGGCGAAGGAGGGGATCGAGAAGCAGCGCCTGCTCGACCTCGCCCAGGACCGCGGTGTCGTGCTCGACGCCGCCCGGGCGCAGCGCGCGGTCGCGGCCGGCCAGGGGGCGCGCCTCGAGGCGCAGATCCTCGGCGACGCGTCGAAGCCGGCCGCCAGCGGGGATCCAGGTGTCGCGACTGGATAGGGCGAGGGCCTGGCTGGTGACCGGGCCGCTGGGGCGGGGGCTCTCCTTCGCGATCGACTTCGCGGCGGCGCTGCGGACGATGCTGGCCGATCGCCGCGCCGGCTGAGGATCTCGGCGCCGCGCGGCGGGGCGAAGCGGACCGCGGCGGCCGGATCGGTAGGGTCACGCGTCGATGCAGACCTCTCTCACAGAGTTGCCCGACTCGCGCGTGCGGGTCGAGGTCGAGGTGCCGGCCAAGGACGTCGAGCGCGCCGCCTCGCGCGCCGCCCGGGCGATGGCCAAGGAGATGCGGATGCCCGGATTCCGCAAGGGCAAAGCGCCGCCCTCGCTGGTGATCCGGCGGCTCGGCTTCGGCCCGGTGCTGGAAGAGGCGATCCGCGATGCGCTGCCCGAGTGGTACGAACGAGCGCTGCTCGACAGCGCGCGTCAGCCCGATCGGCGACCCCAGCATCGAGATGGTCTCGACCCCCGAGGCCGAGGGCGAGCCGCTCGAGTTCAAATTCGAGGTCGGCGTCCGGCCCGCCGCCGAGCTCGGCGAGTACAAGGGCCTCGAGGTCGGCAAAGACGAGAAAGAGGTCGACGACGAGATCGTCGACACCGAGGTCGACCGGGTCCGCGAGGGCTTCGCCCGGCTGGAGCCGGTCGAGCGGCCCGCCGCCGAGGGCGACTCGCTGCTGATCGACTTCGAGGGCCTGGTCGACGGCACCGCCTTCGAGGGCGGCAAGGCCGAGGACTACCTGCTCGCGCTCGGCTCGGGCCAGCTGATCGAGGGCTTCGAGGAGCAGCTGACGGGCGCCGACCGCCGGCGAGGATCGCCAGGTCCAGGTCACCTTTCCCGACGAGTACCAGGCCGAGCACCTGGCCGGCGAAGACGCGGTCTTCAACGTCAAGGTCAAAGAGGTGCGGGAGAAAATCCTCCCCGAGCTCGACGACGACTTCGCCTCCGACGCCTCCGAGTTCGAGACGCTGGAGGAGCTGCGCGCCGACATCCGCGAGAAAGTCGGCGCGGCGCTCGACAGCCGCGCCGCTCGAAGACTTCCGGATCGCCGCCGTCGACGCCGCGGTCGAGGCGGCCACGGTCGACGTTCCCGACGATCTGGTCACCGCCCGCGCGACCGAACGCTGGGAGCGGATGGAACGCCAGCTCGCCCAGCAGGGCATGGACCCCAACGCCTTCCTGCAGATGCAGGGCAAAACGCGCGACGAGCTGATCGAGGAATCGAAGCCCGACGCCGAGAAGGAGCTGAAGCGCGAGTCGGTGGTGACGGCGATCGCCGAGGCCGAGGCGATCGAGGTCAGCGAGGAGGAGCTGGTCGAGGCGCTCGAGCACAGCGCCGAGCACGAACGGACGACCCCCGAGAAGCTGCTGGAGCGGCTGCGCCAGAACGGCCGCGACGCGATGATCGCCGACGACATCAGGGCCCGCAAGGCGATCGAGCTGGTCGCCGACGCCGCCAAGCCGATCCCGCTCGTGGAGGCCGAGGACCCGCCGAGCAGCAAGCGGAGGCCGAGGCGAGCGAGAAGATCTGGACGCCGGAGAAAGAGCGCGAGAAAGCCGGCGGGCTCTGGACGCCGGGCGATCCGGAGTAGCTGAGTTGCGCAGGAGGGCTGTCTGTACCCCTCCCCGGGAATTCAGTCGCGCGGCCTAAAGGCCGCTTGCTCCACCGAGTCGTGCGCGCCTATGGCGCGCAATAACCGATTGCATTCCGCCGCCTTCGGCGACATTCCCGGGGAGAGGTACAGACAGCCCTCCCACGGAACGAGCTCCGGGGATCGCCCGGAGTCTCAGAAGCTTCCGAATAGCTTCCGCACTATCGGCCATTCCAGCTGAGCTTCCAGACCTGGGCCGTCCTGAGCCGAGCTTCCGAAGGAGGGGTCCGGTCGTCCTCCGGGTGAATGTCGCGCGAATGCGCGGCGATATGCAATCTGTCCATTGCGCGCCATAGGCGCGCAGCAACATCGGGAGCAGCGGCTTTAGCCCGCGCGACTGAATTCGCCCGGAGGATGACCGGACCCCTCCCTTGGCACCCCTGGTCAAAACCGTCCTCAACGACCGCAGGCACGCCTGGCCCCTTCTATAGAGTGCGGAACATGAGCCCTCTGGTACCGATGGTGGTCGAGCAGACCTCGCGCGGCGAGCGCGCCTTTGACATCTACTCGCGCCTGCTCGGCGAGCGGATCATCTTCCTCGGCACGCCGGTCACCGACGACATCGCCAACCTGATCGTCGCCCAGCTGCTGCACCTCGAGTCCGAGGATCCCGACAAGGACGTCAGCCTCTACGTCAACTCGCCGGGCGGCTCCGTCTACGCCGGCCTGGCGATCTACGACACGATGCAGTTCATCAAACCCGACGTGCAGACGATCTGCGTCGGCGTCGCGATGAGCATGGGCGCGCTGCTGCTCTCCGGCGGCGCCGCCGGCAAGCGGATGGCGCTGCCGAACTCGAAGATCCTGATCCACCAGGTCTCGGCCGGCTTCCAGGGCCAGGCGACCGACATCGAGATCCACGCCAAAGAGATCATCGACGTCCGCCGCCGCCTCGACGAGATCATCGCCCACCACACCGGCCAGCCCTTCGAGAAGGTCACGAAAGACACCGAGCGCGACTACTTCATGAGCGCGGAGGAGGCGAAGGAGTACAACATCGTCGACCGCGTCATCGAACACCACTGAATAGTTCCGGGCAAATGCTCCGCTCCCGCGAGGGCGCAGAGAATCAGATATGGATGCGCCCTCGCTCCCGCGTCCGCTTTGCCCGGGTGGCCCTTGCGGTCCTATTTCTATTCTGGCGTGCGCCGCGCCGGCCGCTGCCGATGTCTCCAGCCGCGACGGCGGCATGCCCTACTACGAGCACGTCTTCCCGATCGAGGGGCCGCACGCCGAACGCGGCCCGGTCGGCGAATTCGGCGCTCCGCGCGACGGCGGCCGGATCCACGAAGGCTTCGACCTGCTCGCCGCCTGCGGGACCGAACTGGTCTCGGCGGTGACCGGCACGGTGCGGCGAAACCGGCTACGACCCGATCCTCTACGGCAACTACCTGCTGATCCACGCCCAGGGCGAGGACCGCAGCTACTTCTACGCCCACATGCTCGAAGCCGCCGTCGTCCACCGCGGCGAGCGGGTCTGGGCGGGCGAGCGGGTCGGCGAGGTCGGCGAGACCGGCAACGCCCGCACGCGTCGGCTGCCAGCTCCACATCGAGATCCACGTCCACGGCGTGCCGATCAACCCCAAAGCCCGAAGTGACCCGCTGGGACTCCTACAGCTGAGCGTTCGAACCAGAGGCTGGCTTTGGGGTTGTCGTTGTAGGCCGGGACCTCGCGGTAGCCGGCGGCGCGGTAGAGGCCGATCGCCTCGGTCAGGTAGTCGGAGGTGTCGAGGCGGGCGGCGCGGCAGCCGTGCTGGACGGCGATCCGCTCGAGCTCGGTCAGCAGCCGGCGGCCGAGGCCGATGCCGCGGTGGGCGGGGGAGACGAACATGCTCTTGACCTCGGCGACATCGGTGTCGAGGTGGCGGACGCCGCCGAGTCCCGCCGGCTCGCCGTCGACCCGGGCGAGCAGCAGCAGCCCGCCGGGCGGCACCAGCTCCGCCGGCGGCCCCTTGGCGATCTCGGCCTCGAGGTCGACCTCCTCGCCCAGCGGCCCGTCCGCCTCGCGGATGAAGACCTCGTAGAGCGCCGAGCACCTCGGCGTCGCTTGGCAACGCTGTTTCGAGCGCTCGATCTACGGTCGAGTCCTGCATTTGGCATCCCTATGGCGTGCTCAATGCAGGATTCGCCGGGGCTCACAGCCCGAGCTCGTACTCGACCCATTCGGAGCGCTCGGCTCCGGTCGAGTCGTAGAGGCGCTGGGCGGTGTGGTTGTCGGGCGCGGTCGCCCACTCGAGGTGGGGAGCGCCGCGCTCGCGGGCGATCGCGGCGCTGGCCTCGATCAGGGCCCGGCCGACGCCCTGGCCGCGGACCGACTCGTCGACGTAGAGGTCGTTCATCAGCACCGTCTCCGTCGCCAGGGTCGAGGAGAAGTGCCAGTAGAGGCAGGCGTAGCCGACCAGGCGGCCGCCCTCGCGGGCGCCGAGCAGCATCCCGATCCTCGCTGGGGGCGAGGAAGCGGCGGAAGAAGGAGCGGTTGCGCTCCTCGTCGATCTCCTCGACCTCGTAGAAGCGCTGGTAGGCGGCGATCAGCGGCAGCAGCTGCTCGAACTCGGCGGCGCTGACGGGGGCGATCTCGATCTCGGCGGGCACCGACCCACCGTAGCGCGAGCGCGCAAGGCCGCGATCACGAGCAGGGACCGCCGCCTCGACGCCGTAAACGACCCCCACGTACCGGCCAGTTGCCCCGTCTAAGCTGTTGGGCCTCGCCGGAGGTCAACGATCGTCCCGATAGGAGGGGATTCCGCTGGCACGTCCCACCGACTCGAACGAGCAGCTTCTCTGCAGCTTCTGCGGCAAGTCGCAGCGCCAGGTCAAGAAGCTGATCGCCGGCCCCGGCGTCTACATCTGCGACGAGTGCATCGACCTCTGCAACGAGATCATCGACGAGGAGCTGACCGCGCCGCCCGCCTTCGAGCTGGAGAACCTGCCGAAGCCGCGCGAGATCCACGACGTGCTGCAGGAGTACGTGGTCGGCCAGGAGGCCGCCAAGCGCTCGCTCTCGGTCGCCGTCTACAACCACTACAAGCGGGTCCAGATCGCCCAGTCCGAAGAGACCGAGGTCGAGCTGCAGAAGTCGAACATCATGATGCTGGGCCCGACCGGCTGCGGCAAGACGCTGCTCGCCCAGACCCTGGCGCGGATCCTCAACGTCCCCTTCGCGATCGCCGACGCGACCGCGCTGACCGAGGCCGGCTACGTCGGCGAGGACGTCGAGAACATCCTCCTGAAGCTGATCCAGGCCGCCGACTTCGACGTCAAAAAGGCCGAGACGGGGATCATCTACATCGACGAGATCGACAAGATCGCGCGCAAGGCCGACAACCCGTCGATCACCCGTGACGTCTCCGGCGAAGGCGTCCAGCAGGCGCTGCTGAAGATCCTCGAGGGGACCACCGCCTCGGTGCCGCCGCAGGGCGGGCGCAAGCACCCCCACCAGGAGTTCCTGACGATCGACACCACCAACATCCTCTTCATCTGCGGCGGCTCCTTCGCCGAACTCGACAAGGTGATCGAGCGGCGGGTGGGCGACCGCGGCATCGGCTTCGGCGCCGCGATCTCCTCGCGCGAGAAGAAGGACGCCGGCGAGTGGTTCGAGCAGGTGCTGCCCGAGGACCTGATCGACTACGGCCTGATCCCCGAGTTCATCGGCCGCCTGCCGGTGATCACCGCGATCCACCAGCTCAGCCGCGACGACCTGACCACGATCCTGACCGAGCCCAAACACGCGCTGACCCGCCAGTTCCAGCGCTTCTTCGAGTTCGACGACATCGAGCTGGTCTTCGCCGAGGACAGCCTCGAGGCGATCGCCGACAAGGCGCTGGAGCGCGAGACCGGCGCCCGCGGCCTGCGCTCGATCCTCGAGGAAACGCTGCTCGACGTCCAGTTCGAACTGCCCTCGCGCCGCGACGTGACCAAGTGCGTGGTGACCAAGGAGACGATCACCCAGGGCCGCCGCCCGACCCTCGTCACCGAGGCCGCCCAGCAGGACATCGGCGCCGCCGAGGACGGCTCGGCGAGGAAACCGCCTAGCGGGCGAGGGTCGGGAGGACCCTCGCCCTCACGAACGCGGGGAGGTTCGGTTGAGGGTCCTCCCGACCCTCGACGCGCAGCGGCGGCGCGGCTATCTAGACTCGCCGGCGTGGACGACGCCCAGCGCCAGAAGCTCGAAGAGACCACCCGTTCGACCCGACGGAGGTCGAGGCGCGGGTCTTCGCGGAGTGGATGGAGGGCGGCTACTTCCACCCCGAGGCGACAGGGACGCCGGAGGAGAACTTCTCGGTCGCGATCCCGCCGCCGAACGTGACCGGGGCGCTGCACATGGGCCACGCGCTGAACGGCTCGATGCAGGACGCGCTGGTGCGGATGAACCGGATGCGGGGCAAGAACACGCTCTGGATCCTCGGCACCGACCACGCCGGCATCGCCACCCAGGCGGTGGTCGAGAAAGAGCTCCGGGCCGAAGGCATCACGCGCCAGGAGCTCGGCCGCGAGGAGTTCGTCGAGCGGGTCTGGGAGTGGAAAGAGGAGTACGGCTCGCGGATCGTCGAGCAGTACAAGCGGCTCGGCGCCTCCTGCGACTACGAGCGCGAGCGCTTCACCCTCGACGACGGCTACGTCCGCGCCGTCTACCGCGTCTTCAAGCAGCTCTACGACAAGGGCTACATCTACCGCGACAACTACATGGTCAACTGGGACCCGGGCTCGCGCTCGGCGATCTCCGACCTCGAGGTCGAGAACCGCGAGGTCGACGGACGTCGCTCTACTCGATCGACTACCCGGTCGAGGGCTCCGACCGGGTGCTGACCGTCGCCACGGTGCGCCCGGAGACGATGCTCGCCGACACCGCGATCGCGGTGAACCCCGAGCGACGAGCGCTACGCCGACCTGGTCGGCAAGTTCTGCGTGCTGCCGCTGGTCGGGCGCCGGCTGCCGATCATCGCCGACGAGCACGTCGACCCCGAGTTCGGCACCGGGGCGCTGAAGATCACCCCCGGCCACGACCCCAACGACTTCGAGATCGGCCGCAAGCACGGGCTCGAGGAGATCGTCGTGATCGGCCCCGACGGCCGCATGAACGAGGAGGCCGGCGAGTTCGCCGGGATGACCGTCGCCGAGGCCCAGCGAGGCCGTCGTCGCGGCGCTGCGCGCGCGAGGGCAGGCTGCGCGCCGAGGAGCCCTACACGCACTCCGTCCCCTTCTCGCACCGCTCCGGCGAGCGGATCGAGCCGCTGATCTCGCTGCAGTGGTTCTGCCGCATGGACGAGCTGGCGCAAGCCGGCGATCGAGGTCGTCGAACGCGACGAGGTGCGGATCGCGCCGGACCAGTGGAAGCGCGTCTACCTCGAACTGGATGCGGGAAATCCGCCCCTGGTGCGTCTCGCGCCAGCTCTGGTGGGGCCACCAGATCCCGGTCTGGTACTGCGACGACTGCGAGGAGACGATCGTCGCCGAGATCGACGCCCGAGCGCTGCGGCGCCTGCGGTGGGCGAGCTGCGCCAGGACGAAGACGTGCTCGACACCTGGTTCAGCTCGGCGCTCTGGCCCTTCGCGACGCTCGGCTGGCCCGACGACACCCCGGAGCTGCGCGCCTTCTACCCGACCAGCTTCCTCACCACGGCGCGCGAGATCCTCTTCCTCTGGGTGGCGCGGATGGTGATGACCGGGATCGAGTTCCCCGGCGACGTCCCCTTCCGCGACGTCTACGTCCACTCGGTGATCCAGGCCCGCGACGGGCGGCGGATGTCGAAGAGCCTCGGCACCGGGATCGACCCGCTGGAGGAAATCGACGTGCACGGCGCCGACGCGCTGCGCTTCGGCCTGCTGGCGATGTCCTCGACCCAGGACGTGCGCTTCTCCGACGCCAAGGTCGAGCAGGGCAGCGACCTGGCGAACAAGCTCTGGAACGCCAGCCGGCTGATCCTGCTCAACGCCGCCGAGGTCGAGCCGGCGCCGCGCGCCGCGCCACGTCGAGGACCGCTGGATCCTCTCGCGGCTGGAGCGGACGATCGCCTCGGTGACCGAGAAGCTCGAGACCTACGACTTCGCCCACGCCGTCCAGGAGGCCTACTCGCTTCTTCTGGCGCGACCTCTGCGACTGGTACCTGGAGATCGTCAAGCCGCGCCTCTACGACGGCGAGGAGGAGGTCTCGGCGACGCTGCTCTACGCGCTCGAGCGCGTCCTCGCGCTGCTGCACCCGACGATGCCGTTCGTCACCGAGGAGATCTGGTCCTTCCACCCGGCCCGCGACGGCCACCTCGTCGTGCACGCCTTCCCGGTCGCCGACGACGTCGCTGTTCGACGAGGCCGCCGAGGCCGACGTCGAGAGCGGGATCGGCCTGACCCAGCAGCCTGCGCGCCTGGCGCGACCTCGTCGGCGTGCCGGCCGGAGCGGTGCTGCCGGCGGTGATCGACGGCGTCGACGCCGCCCGAGTTCGTCGGCCGCCTCTCGCGCTTCGACTTCGACGGGGTCGGCTCCGAGCCGGTCGCCTCGGTCGGCCCGGTGCGGGTGCTCGCCTCCGAGCAGCTCGACGCCGAGGCGGTCGCGGCGCGGCTCGGAGAAGCGCCGCGAGGAGCTGCGGGCCGAGGTCGAGCGCGGCGAGCGCAAGCTCGGCAACGAGGGCTTCGTCGCCAAGGCCCCGGTCGAGGTGGTCGAGGAGGAGCGCGGCAAGCTCGAGCGCTACCGGGCCGAACTCGCCGAGCTCGGCTAGCCGCGCCGCCGTGGCCCCGACCAGCTTCGATCCGGACGCCTACCTCGACTCGCTGGAGCCGATCGGCTGGCGCCTCGGCCTCGAGCGGATGCGCAAGCTGACGACGGCGCTGGGCCTGCCGCAGCACCGCTTCGCCTCGATCCACGTCGTCGGCACCAACGGCAAGTCCTCGGTGACGCGGATGATCGCGGCGCTGCTGGAGGCGCACGGCGTCGGCTCCGGCGCCTGCCTCTCGCCCGCACACCGCGCGCTGGATCGGAGCGCACGCTGATCCGCGGCGAGGAGATCGGCGCCGGAGGCCTGGGCCGAGGCGGTCGCGCAGGTCGCCGCCGCGGCCGAGGGGGTCAACCGCACGCTCGAGGAGGGCGAGGCGGTGACCCAGTTCGAGGCGGCGACCGCGGCGACCTTCGTCGCCCTGGCCCGCGCCCGGGTGAAGGCGGCGGCGATCGAGGCCGGCCTCGGCGGCCGGCTCGACGCGACCAACACGATCCCCTCGCGGGTCACCGTGCTGACCTCGATCGGCCTCGACCACACCGAGTGGCTGGGGGAGACCGAGCTCGAGATCGCCGCCGAGAAGCTGGCCGTCCTGCGCGACCAGACGACCCTGGTGCTGGGCCGGGTCTCGGCCGAGGTCGCGGCGCTGGCCGAGCGCACCGCGGCCGAGCGCGGCGCCCGCCTGGTGCGGGCGCCGGAGGACCCCGGGCCGGAGGTCGCGGCTGCTGGCGCCGGGCGACTTCCAGCGCCGCAACTTCGCCCTCGCGCCGCGCCGCCGCCGAGGCCTTCCTCGGCGAGCTCGACCCGGAGCTGGTCGCCGCGGTCGCCGCGAGCGTGACGATCCCCGGCCGGCTCGAGCGGATCGCCGAGCAGCCGCCGACCTACGTCGACGCCGCCCACAACCCCGACGGCGCCGCGGCGCTCGCCGAGGCGCTGCCCGGCCGTGGCCGGCGGCCGCCGCGGTCGTCGCCTGCCTGGCGATCCTCGCCGACAAGGACGCCGCCGGCGATGATCGCGGCGCTGGCGCCGGCGCTGGAGCGCGGCCGTCTGCACCGAGCTCCCGGCGGCGGCGCTGGCCGGCCACGGCCGGCCCGGGGCCCGCTCGCGCCCGGCCGCGGAGCTGGTCGACGCTCTGCGAGGCGGACGGGCCTGGCGGCCGAGGCCGAGCCGGACTTCGAGGCGGCGCTGCGCCGCGCGCACCGAGCTCGCCGCGGAGCCGCCGGAGGGCGTCGCTGCTGGTCACCGGCTCCCACTACGTGATCGCCCCGGCGCGGATCGCACTGGGCGTCGATCCGGCTCCGCCAGCGGGCCGGGAGCCGCGCTGACTGTGCGAGGATTCCGGCATGGATCGCAGCGCCGGCTCCGAACTGCTCGTCGATGATGGGTCTGGTCGCCGCTGTGGTGGCGATCGTGATCCTCGTCTTCTTCGGTGTCGGCTACCTGTTCGGAAGGCTGTTCCTCTAGCCGAATGCCTCGCCCTGACGACCCGAACAGGATTCGCGGAGCCGACGGCGAAGTAGACTGCGCGATCCCCATCTCCCGGCGGGACGACTCCTTATGGCACTAGCGATCTTCGGCATCACCAACAACGGCCTCAACCTGGCCGCGACCCTCTTCCTGCTGATGCTGGTCGTGCTCTGGCTGGCGCTGATCGTCTACACCTACCTCGACGCCCGTCGCCGCATCGCCGATCCGTTCCTGGTCGCCTGCGCGACCGTCGCCTCCTTCTTCCCCTTCATCGGCACCGCCGTCTACGCGATCGTGCGGCCGCCGGAGTACCTCGAGGACGCCCACGAGCGCGAGCTGGAGATCAAAGCGGCGGAGCTGCGGGTGCGCCAGCTGCGCGACCAGACCTGCCCCAACTGCGAGTACCCGGTCGAGAAAAACTTCCTCCGCTGCCCGAACTGCCAGCGCCGGCTGAAGGACCCCTGCCCGACCTGCGGCAAGCCGGTCGACCCGCGCTGGGGCCTCTGCCCCTACTGCGAGACCGCGCTCAGCGGCGGCGACAAACCGCGCCGGCAGAAACGCGAGCGGCGCCCCGAGGGCGAGCCGCGGCGATCGCGAGCCGCCGCGCCGCGAGCCGGAGCGGACCGGATCGAGGCGAAGCGCCGCCAGAAACGCGCAGCCGGCGCGCGCGGAAAAAAGCGCCCGCCGGCACCGCCGGGAAAGCCGCCGAGGGCACCTCCCGCAAAGAGCCGGCCACCCGCGAAGCGCCGCCGAGCCGCCGCTGCCTCCAAAGAGGCGCCGACCTCCGAACCCGAACAAAGGAGCCCCAGCCGTGAGCCGGACCCTGATCCTCGTCAAGCCTGACGCCTTCGAGCGCGCCCTGACCGGCGAGGTGATCGCCCGCTTCGAGCGCAAGGGGCTGCGAATCGTCGCCCTGAAGACGATCCCCGCCGACCGAGGAGATCGCCAACCAGCACTACGCCGAGCACAGCGAGAAGCCGTTCTTCGGCGAGCTCGTCTCCTTCATCACCGGCGGCCCGCTGGTGGCGATGGTGCTCGAGGGGGTCGAAGCGGTTCCGGCGGCGCGTCAGCTGATCGGCGCGACCAACCCGGTCGAGGCCGCGCCCGGCTCGATCCGCGGCGACTTCGCCCTCGAGGTGACCTTCAACATGGTCCACGGCTCCGACTCCGACGAGTCGGCCGAGCGCGAGATCGGCATCTGGTTCCCCGAGCTCGCCTAGCGCGGTGAGGGTGGTTCTGGCTTCCAGCTCGCCTCAGCGGCGCGAGATCCTCGCCAAGCTGGGGGTCGAGTTCGAGGTCGTCGTTCCGGGCGTCGACGAGCTGACGGGGGGGATCCCGGAGGTCGTGGTGGTCGAGAACGCGCGGCTGCAAGGCGCGGGCCGTCGAGCCGGCGCCGAGGCGCTGGTGATCGCCTGCGACACCGACGTCGTTCTCGACGGCAGAGGTGCTCGGCAAGCCTGCCGATGAGGTTGAGGCTCGCGAGTACCTGGATCGGATGTCGGGGCGCGCCCACGAGGTGATGAGCGGGCTGGTCGTGCTCGAAGGCGGGCGAGGAGCGGTCAGGGCCTGGAAGCGACCTCGGTCGTCTTCAAGGAGCTCTCCGAGGCGGAGAAGCAGCGGTATGTGGACTTCGGCGAGTGGGAGGGCCGCTCGGGCGGCTACGCGATTCAGACCCTGGGGTCGACCCTGGTGGAGCGGGTCGAGGGCAGCGTCTCCAACGTCGTCGGGCTTGCCGGTCGGGCTGCTGCTGCGGCTGGCGCCGGAGCTCTTCGAGCCTGCCTGAGAAAAAAGGCAGCAATTTAGTGAGGTTTGGTTTCATTGGGTGGAGAACGCTCAATGGGCATATTCAGCTATCTGAAACGGCTCGGCGGTCGCGACATGGCCGTCGATCTCGGCACCGCCAACACGCTCGTCTACGTGCGCGGGCGCGGCATCGTCCTCTCCGAGCCCTCGGTGGTCGCGATCGACACGCAAACCGGCCAGGTCCACGCGGTCGGCGTCGAGGCGAAGCGGATGCTCGGCCGCACGCCCGGCAACATCACCGCGATCCGGCCGCTCAAGGACGGCGTGATCGCCGACTTCGAGGTGACCGAGCAGATGCTGCGCCACTTCATCAAGTCGGTCCACTCCAACCGCTTCGCCCACCCGCGCGTCGTCGTCTGCGTGCCCTCCGGCGTCACCGGGGTCGAGAAGCGGGCGGTCGAGGAGGCCTGCCTCTCGGCCGGCGCCCGCCAGGCCTACCTGATCGAGGAGCCGATGGCGGCGGCGATCGGCGCCGGGCTGCCGGTCGCCGAGCCGACCGGCTCGATGATCGTCGACGTCGGCGGCGGCACCACCGAGGTCGCGGTGATCTCCCTCGGCGGGATCGTCGTCTCGCAGTCGATCCGGGTCGGCGGCGACGAGCTCGACGACGCGATCGTCACCCACTGCAAACAGGTCTACAAACTGGCGATCGGCGCCCAGACGGCGGAGGAGGTCAAGCTCGAGGCCGGCTCGGCGGCGCCGCTGCCGAACGAGATCCGCACGAGATCCGCGGCCGCGACCTGGTCTCCGGCCTGCCGAAGACGATCAGCCTCAGCTCCGAGGAGATCCGCGAGGCGCTCGACGAACCGGTCGGCCACATCGTCGCCGCGGTCAAGGAGACGCTCGACCACACGCCGCCCGAGCTCGCCGGTGACATCATGGACCGCGGCATCACCCTGGCCGGCGGCGGCGCGCTCCTGCAAGGACTGGAGCAGCGCCTCCGCGACGAGTGCCAGATGCCCTGTCAACTGGCAGAGTCGCCGTTGACGTGCGTGGCAGTCGGCTCGGGCATCTCGCTCGAGGAGTTCGAGACGATCCATCGCGCGGAAAGAAGAACTCGAGAGCGCGCCAGCGTGTTTAGGCAGCGTTCATCTCAAAGCGCCAAACTTAGGTCTCCCACGTGTATCGAAAGCAAGTACGCCGCCGTAGAGCGGTGCTCGCCCTCCTGATCGTCGGCTCCTTCGCGTTGCTGACGCTCACCTACGGGCAGGGCTCGAACGGCATCCAGCGCGGCGTCAGCACGATCTTCAGCCCCGTCCATCGGTCGCCGACCGGGCGCTGAAGCCTGCCCGCGACCTGATCAACTGGTTCGACGAAACCTTCGACGCGCGCGGCCGCAACAACCGCCTCCACAGCGAACTCGAAGTCGCGCGCGAAGCAGGCGGTCGGCGCCAAGGCGGCGCTCGCCGAAAACGAACAGCTGCGCAAGATCGTCGGGCTGGACTCGACAGTCGGAGCGATCCCGTCCGGCTACGAGCCGGTGACCGGGCGAGTGATCGGGCGCTCGCCGACCGTCTGGTTCTGCGACGTGACGATCGACGTCGGCTCCGGCGACGGGGTCAGCGTCAACGACCCGGTGATCAACGGCGACGGCCTGGTCGGCCACGTCACCGCGGTGATCGGCGGCTCGGCTCAGGTGACGCTGATCGCCGACCACTCCAGCGTCGTCGCGGGCCAAGTCGTCCCGCTCGGGGTCCAGGGCGTGGTCCGGCCCGCCGTCGGCGAACCGGCACCCTGATCCTCGACTTCATCAACTCGGCCAAGCACGTCCACAGCGGTCAGGACGTGGTCACCGCCGGCTGGCGCGGCGCAGGGACTCGAATCGCGCTTCCCGCCGAACATCCCGATCGGCGAAGTGACCAAGGCCTCGATCGTCGAGCAGGAGGCGCAGCAACAGGTCGAACGTGCGGCCCTACGCCGACCTCCGCAACCTCGACCTGGTCCAGGTCCTGACCGGGGGCTCGCGGTGATCCTCACCCCGAAAATCCTCGCCCGCCTGGTCGCGATCGTGCTGCTCGGCGTCCTGCTCCAGCTCTCCTTCTTCTCCCAGGTCGCGCTCTTCCACATCAGCCCCGACGTGCTGCCGGCGCTGGTCGTCTCGCTCGGCCTGCTCGGCGGCTCGATGACCGGCGCCGTCTCCGGCTTCGCGGTCGGCTTCCTGCTCGACTGCCTGCTGATCGAGCCGCTCGGCGGCGCCTCGCTGGTCCTGCTCGCGATCGGCTACCTCGCCGGCATCTTCCGCGAGCGCTTCGAGATCCACAGCCGCCTGGTCGCGCCGCTGCTCTGCGTGGTCGTCACCCTGTTCGCCGAGCTCGGCTTCGGCGCGGTCGCAGCGATGTTCGGGATCGACATCGACGGTCAGCATCCTGGTCGTCCGCGACATGCTGATCAAGAGCGTCTTCGCCTTCTTCCTCGGCTGGGCGATCTACGTCGGCGTCCGACGCGCCCTGCGCCCGGCCCTGGTCGAGGAGCCGACGGTGCGTCGCACGCGACGCCGACGGTGCTGGGAGCCTAGGACGGTGTACCTCGGACCGGAGGACCGGCCGCGGGGCCCAGCCGCCTGTCGCTGCGGATCGCCGTCCTCGGCGGCGTCGCCGTGGCGCTCTTCGCGATCCTCTTCTTCCGGCTCTGGAACCTGCAGATCCTCGACGGCGGCAAGTACCTGGCCGAGGCGAAGAACAACCGCACCCGCGAATACAAAGTGATCGCCCCGCGCGGCGAGATCCTCGCCCGCAACGGCGAAGTCCTGGTCGACAACCGGACCAGCCTGGCGCTGCAGCTGACGATCGACAAGCTGCCCGAAGATCCGGCCGGCAGAAGGCCGAGCTGACCGAAATCGGGCAACTCGTCCACATGTCGCTGAAGAAGGTGCGGCGGACGATCCGCGAAGAGGAAGAAGTCGCCGCCGGGGCGCCGATCACGCTGCGCCGCGACGTCGGCTACGACCTCGTCTACTACATCGAAGAAAACCAGCGGCGCTTTCCCGGGGTCACGGTCGAACAGTCTTCGTCCGCAACTACCCGGACGGCAGCCGCGCCGCGCAGGTGCTCGGCAACGTCGGCGAGGTCTCCGCAGAAGAGCTGAAGGCGGGCCCCTACAAGGGCATCGAACCGGGCGAAGTGGTCGGCCAGGAAGGGCGCCGAGTACACCTACGACAAGTTCTGCGGGGCAAGCCGGGCCTGACCAGATCCAGGTCAACGCGCTCGGGGAGCCGACCCCGGGAGGGCAGCTGGTCTCGACGCCGCCGACGCCCGGCGACAACCTGAAGCTGACGATCAACGGCCGGTCCAGGCAGCGGGCGAAAGCGCGCTCGCCGACCGCGGCCTGCCGGGGGCGTTCGTCTCGATGAACATCGACAACGGCGAAATCCTCGGCCTCGGCTCCTTCCCGACCTACGACCCGACGGAGCTGACGCAACCGATGAGCCAGGCGCAGGTCGACGAACTCTACCGGAGCGAAGCGGCGCCGCTCTTCAACCGGGCGACCGAAGGGCTCTACCCGACCGGCTCGACCTACAAGATCATCACCGCGCTGGCGGGCCTCGAAAACGGGCTGATCACCCCGCAGACGGTGATCGACGACACCGGCAAGATCGAACGTCGGCGGGGAGACCTTCGAAAACTCCGAAGGCGTCGTCAACGGGCCGATCGACCTGGTCCCGGCGCTGCGAGTCTCCTCCGACGTCTTCTTCTACCTGCTCGGGCTGAAGATGTGGAAAACGAACCACCTGCAGGAATGGTCGCACAAGATGGGGATCGGCCGGCCGACCGGGCTCGACCTGCCGGTCTCGACCAACGGCCTGGTGCCGAGCAAGCAGTGGCGCGACAAGCTCTACGCGAAGGCGAAACCGAACGTCCCTGGTCGGCCGGCGACAACATCCAGCTGGCGATCGGGCAGGGCGACCTGCAGACCGAACCCGCTGCAGATGGCGATCGCCTACGCGGCGCTCGGCAACGGCGGCAACGATCGTCACCCCGCACGTCGGGCTCGAGGTCGAGGACGGCGCCGGGCGGGTGCTGAGGGAATTCGACCCAGAGCCGCGCCGCCACGTCAGCATCAACCCCGCCTACCGCGCCGCGATCATCGAAGGCCTGCACGAGGCCGCGCAGAGCCCGGGCGGCACCGCGACGCGAGTCTTCGCCGACTTCCCGATCGATCGCCGGCAAGACCGGCACCGCGGAACGGGCCGGGCCACGCGCAACCAGTCCTGGTTCATCGTCGCTGGCGCCGTACCCGAATCCCCGTATCGTCACTGTGGTGACGATCGAGGAAGGCGGCTTCGGCGCCGAAAGCGCGGCTCCGGCGGCCAAGGAAATCCTCGAAGCGTATTTCCACAAGCAGCTGACCAAAGACGCCAAAGGCGGCGAAGCCGAAGGCTCGGAAGCCGCCGCCTCCGAACTCGAAGCGGGCCACGGATGATGTACGCGACGCGAACCAGACAGGCCAGGCCCGAGCCCTTCGCCGTCCACGTCGGGATCGGCGAACGCCTCGGCCTCGCCCACATGGACTGGCCGCTGACGTTCGCCGCGATCGGCCTGGTCGCCTTCAGCGTCTTCACCCTCGGCCAGGCGACCACGCACGACGTCCCCGGCAGCCCCAACTACTACGTCGACCGCCAGGCGATCTACGGCGTCCTCGGGGTGATCGGGATGATCGTGCTCAGCCGCATCGACTACTCGCGCTTCCGCGAGCTGCGGGTCGGCATCTACACCTTCCTCTGCGTCAGCGTCGCCCTGGTCTTCGTCTTCGGCTTCGCCGCCCGCGGCTCGCGGCGCGCCTTCGAACTTCCCTTCTTCTCCTTCCAGCCATCCGAGCTCGGCAAGCTCCTGCTCGTTCTGGCGCTTGCCGGCTTCGTCATCGACGGCGCCAGACGGGGCTCGCCGATGCAGCGCACGATGCGCTACCTCTGCCTCGGACTGGCACCCGGCAGCGCTCGTTTTCCTGCAGCCCGACCTCGGCACCTCACTGGTGCTCGTGGTCGCGACCCTCGCCGTGATGTACTTCGGGGGTGTCCCATGGACCCACTTCGCAGTCATCGGCGCGGCTCTCGTCGCCGTCGTCTCGCTTGTCCTGGTCGTCGCCCCGGCAGTCGGGCTCCCGGTGCTCAAGGAATATCAGGAGCAGAGGCTGACCTCGTTCCTGCATCCGAGCGAGGACATCGGCGGCGCGGGCTACCAGCAGGACCAATCGATGGTCGCCATCGGCGCCGGTCAGAAAACCGGCCGCGGCGACCAAGCCACCCAGACGCGGCTCGACTTCGTTCCCGAGCGCTCCACCGACTTCATCTTCGCGGTGATCGGTGAGCGCTACGGGTTCGTGGGCGCCGCGTTCGTCCTATCCCTTTACGCCCTGCTCTTCTGGCGGGCGCTGCGGATCGTGACGCTCTCAAAGAACTCCTACGGGACCCTGGTCGCCGGCGGCATCGCCGTCGCGCTGCTGTTCCAGGTGTTCGTCAACGTCGGGATGAACCTCGGCATCATGCCGATCACGGGCATCCCCTTACCGCTGATGAGCTACGGAGGGTCCTCCGTGCTCGCTACCTTCCTGGCGGTCGGAGTTCTTCAGAGCATCAACATCCAAGCGCGTCTCAGTCGGAAGGGAAGGTTCGCCTGGTGATGCCTCTGTAGAGGACCCGGCGTTGCGTACCTATCCGAACTGAGCTGAATTACATGAAAAAAACGATTTTGGTGTCCGCCGAGCGTGGCGAGACCCGCGTTGCCGTCCTCGAGGCGAAGGCGAAAGGCGGCAAGGCCAACGTCGCCGAGCTCTACATGGAGCGCCGCGGTCGTCGCTCGATCGTCGGCAACATCTACAAGGGCAAGGTCGACAACGTCCTGCCCGGCATGGAGGCCGCCTTCGTCGACATCGGCCTCGAGCGCAACGGCTTCCTCCACGTCGACGAGATCGTCCTCCCGGACGGCGAGCAGGCGCCGCGGCGCGGCCGCGGCTCCGGCGCGGCGGATCAACGAGCTGATCAAGCCGGGCCAGGAGATCCTCGTCCAGGTGGTCAAGGACCCGCTGAAGACGAAGGGCGCGCGGCTCTCGATGAACGTCTCGATCGCCGGCCGCTACCTCGTCTACGCGCCGCAGGGCTCGCGGCGTCGGCGTCAGCCGCCGCCTGGCCGACAAAGAGCGCGACCGGCTGCGCAAGATGGTCGACCGCACCTACAAAGGGCCGGGCGGGCTGATCGTCCGCACCGCCGCCCACGGGGCGAAAAAATCCGACTTCGTGCGGGAGATCGCCTACCTGCAGAAGCTCAACGAGGTGCTCGAGCGGCGCACCGAGCACGACCAAGGCGCCGGCGCTGGTCTTCCAGGAGGCCGACCTCTCGGTCCGCGTCCTGCGCGACGTCTTCCTCAACGAGTTCGAGACGGCGATCATCGACTCCGAGAAGCAGTTCGAGCGGGTCACCAGCTTCTTCCAGCGCACCGCGCCGGAGCTGGTCGACGGCGTCGAGCTCTACAAAGAGCAGAAGCCGCTGTTCGAGAAATATGAGATCGACAAGGAGATCGAGTCGACCCTGAACCGGCGGGTCGACCTGCCCTCCGGCGGCTACCTGATCATCGACTACACCGAGGCGCTGACGGTGATCGACGTCAACAGCGGCAGCTTCACCGGCCGCGGCAAAGGCGGCCTCGAGGAGACGATCACCAAAGTCAACACCGAGGCCGCCGACGAGGCGGTGCGGCAGCTGCGGCTGCGCGACATCGGCGGCATCATCGTCATCGACTTCATCGACATGGCGCGCGCCTGCGAACCGCGACAAAGTCCTGAAGATGATGCGCAAAGCGCTCGACGCCGACAAGTCGAAGAGCTACGTGGTCGAGGTCTCGCCGCTCGGCCTGGTCGAGATGACGCGCCAGAACGTCACCGACGGGGTGCGCGAGATCCTCACCGAGCTCTGCCCGACCTGCCACGGCGAGGGCGTCGTCCTCTCGGCCGAGACGGTGGCGCTCGAGGGGCTGCGGAAGATGCGCGAAATCGCCGCCGAAAAAGCCGACGAGGCGTTCCTGATCCGGGTCAACCCGAAAGTCGCGGCCGAGCTGACCGATTCCGACAGCGGCCTGACCGAGCTCGAGGACGAGACCGGCAAGCGCTTCCACTTCGAGGGCGGCGACGCGATCGCGATCGACACCTTCGAAGTGGTCGAGTCGGGCACCCGCGAGCCGAGATCGAGGAGCGGGCGCTGCCGTTCAAGGTCGGCGAGGAGGTGCTGGTCAAGATCGACGAGCCGCACATGTACAACGCCGACGACGCGGTCGCCCGGATCGACTCCTACATCGTCAGCGTCACCGGCGGCGGCCGCTTCGTCGGCGAGCGCAAGCTGGTGCGGATCGAGGAGGTCGAGCGCGCGGCGGCGATCGCCTCGCTGCTGGGGGGCGAGTCCCCCAACGGCTCCGCAAACGGCGCCGAAAACGGCGCCGAGCTAGACTCCGACGCTCCTGCGCGCAAACGCAGTCGCGGCCGCCGAGGCGGTCGGGGTCGTTCGCGCGCCAAACAAGGCGGCAGAGGACGAGATGACAGCATGTACGCGGTAGTCGAAAGCGGTGGAAAGCAGTACAAGGTCGAGGAGGGCACGTCCCTGCTCGTCGATCGCCTCGACGCCAAAGAGGGCGACAAAGTCGCCCTGCGCCCGGTGATCTTCCGTGACGGCGACGTGATCGTCGGCGCCGAAAGAGCTGGAGAAAGTCAAAGTCGAGGCGAAAGTCGCCGAGCACCTGCGCGGCCAGAAGATCAAAGTCTTCAAATACAAGGCGAAGAAGGGCTACCGGCGCACGCGCCGGGCACCGCTCCGAGCTGACCAAGCTCGAGGTGACCAGCCTCAAACTGGGCAAAGCGGCGACCAAAGCGCGAGAAAAACCGGCGAGCGAGAAAAACCCGCCGAGGCGAAAAAACCGACTGAGAAAAAAGCGGCTAAAAAACCGGCGGCCGAAAAAGCGCCGGCGAAAAAAGCTGAGAAAGAGGAGGGCTCCGATGGCTCATAAGAAAGGCCTCGGTTCCTGCCGCAACGGGCGCGAATCCAACCCGAAGATGCTCGGCGTCAAGGTCTTCGCCGGCCAGCAGGTCAACGGCGGCGAGATCATCGTCCGCCAGCGCGGCACCCACTTCTGGCCCGGCGAGGGCGTCGGCCTCGGCCGCGACCACACGATCTTCGCGACCCGCGCCGGGAAGGTCGACTTCCAGCCGGCGCGCGCAGGGTCGCACGATCAGCGTCCTCGCCGACGACTGAGCGGTGGGAGGGGTCGGGTGCCCCTCCCGCTCGCTGACTTTCTTCGCTGTTGGCGAGTCGCGCTGCAATAGCGTCGCTCGAGGCCGCGGCTCGTCCGATGCGATGCTACTCTGCTGATCTCGATGTACGACAAGGCGAAAATCTGGGTTGAGGGCGGCGCCGGCGGGAACGGCTGCGTCAGCTTCCGGCGTGAGGCGCATGTGCCGCGGGGCGGGCCCGACGGCGGCGACGGCGGGCATGGCGGAGACGTGGTGCTCGTCTGCGATCCCTCGCGGCGCGACCTCGGGGCGCTGCGGGGGAGCAAGCACTTCCGCGGCGCAGCGGGGGAGCCACGGCGAAGGGTCGAATCGGCACGGGGCGCGGGGCGAGGAGCGGGTGATCCCGGTGCCGGCGGGGACGCAGGCGATGACGGTCGACGGCAGCGCGATCGACCTGGTCGAGCCGGGGCAGCGGGCGGTGGTCGCGCACGGCGGGCGCGGCGGGCACGGCAACAAGCGCTTCACGACCTCGGTCCGGCAGGCGCCGCGCTTCGCCGAGAACGGGACCAAGGGCGAAGTCGGACTGGATCGAGCTGCGGCTGAAGCTGCTCGCCGACGTCGGCCTGGTCGGGCTGCCGAACGCCGGCAAGTCCTCGCTGCTGGGGCGGCTGACGCGGGCGACGCCGAAGGTCGCCGACTACCCCTTCACGACGCTCTCGCCGGTGCTGGGGACGATCGAAGGCGAGGACCGCCAGGCGGTGCTCGCCGACATCCCCGGGCTGATCGAAGGCGCCGCCGAGGGCGCCGGCCTCGGCCACGAGTTCCTCGCCCACGTCGAGCGCTGCTCGATGCTCGTCCACCTGGTCGAGCTGGCGCCGCTGGAGGGCGACCCGGTCGCCGACTACGAGACGGTGCGGGCGGAGCTCGAGGCCCACGGGGCGGGGCTGGAGCGGCTGCCGGAGCTGGTCGTGCTCTGCGAAGCGCGACCTGCTCGAAGCCGAGCAGGTCGAGGCGGCGGTGGGCCGAGTGGGCGAGCGCCTCGGCGACTCGCGTCCTCGGCGTGCTCGCGGTCTCCTCGGCGACCGGCGAGGGCCTCGACGACCTGCGCCGCCGGATCCTCGCCGAGCTGCCGCGAGTCGCCGCTCGCTCGGCGCGGTCGCAGACGGCGCCCCGGCGGCGAATTCGAGGCCGAGCACCGCGTCTACCGGCCCGCCGGCGAGGGCGGCTACTGGGTCGAGCGCGAGGAGGACGGCGCCTTCCGCGTCGGCGGCCGCGGCGTCGAGCTGCTCTTCGAACGCCACGACACCAAGAACGAAGAAGCGCTCGCCTACCTCGAGCAGCGGCTCACCGAGATCGGCGTGATCGCCGCCCTGCCCAAGGCCGGCTTCGAGGCCGGCGACGACGTCCGCATCGGCGAGCACGAGTTCGAGCTGCACGTCTAGGGGTGCGGTTCGGTGCCCCTCTCTCCGAGAGAGCGCCGTCGGCCGGGGGGTCGGGTGCCCCTCCTCACTCGCCTGACTGGCTGGAGCGCCCGCGGCCGTCCGAGAAGCTCTCTCGGCCAGCGGCGCAAAACGTGCGGAGACGGCACCCGACCCCCCGGCCGATGCCACGTCTCGGTTGTCGAGTGGACGTCGAAGCCCGCCCGAGGTTCAGGAGCGCGCCGTCCCTCGCGAAGCTTTCCATTCACGGAAGCTGCTCAGCTTGGGAGCGGAGTGGAGCGTCGTGGGGAGGGGATGGGTAGGCCGCTCTCCAAGCCTCCCGCAGTTCGCGCCGGAGAGGGCCTACCCATCCCCTCCTCGCCAACCCCCGACCACGCGCCCCGCTCCTACACTGCTGGCCATGACTCTGGTCGTCAAGCTCGGATCCTCGATCGTCGCCGCCGACGACGGCGAGCTGCGCACGGACGTGCTCGACTCCGTCTGCGAGCAGGTCAGCGCCCTGGAGCGCGGCGGCGAGCGGATCGTGATGGTCACCTCGGGGGCGATCGCGCGCGGGATGCGGCTGCTGGAGCTGCCGGTGCGGCCGCGGGCGATGGACGAGCTGCAGGCCGCCTCGGCGGTCGGCCAGGGCGACCTCTTCCGCGCCTACGAGAGCCGCCTGGCGGCGCACGGGACGAGAGCCGCGCAGGTGCTGCTGACCGCCGCCGACATCGCCGCCCGGACCAACTACCTGAACGCCCGCCAGACCCTGCGGCGGCTGCTCGAGTGGGGCGTGGTGCCGGTGATCAACGAGAACGACACCACCGCGACCGACGAGATCACCTTCGGCGACAACGACTTCCTCGCCGCCCAGGTGGCGGTGCTGCTCGACGCCCGGCTGCTGGTCCTGCTGACCAACATCGACGGGCTGCTCACGCGCCGACCCGCGCGCTCGACGCCGACGCCGAGCTGATCGCCGAGGTCAGCGACTTCTCCGCGCTCGACGGCGCTGGAGATCGGCGACCGCACCTCGGCCTTCGGCTCCGGCGGGCATGCGCAGCAAGGTCGCCGCGGCGGAGATGGCCAGCGAGGCCGGGATCCCGGCGGTGATCTGCAACGGCACCAGGCCGGGGACGCTGACCGCGGCGGCGGGCGGCGAGCCGGTCGGCACCCGCTTCGCCGCCCAGGAGGGCAGGGAGTCCGAGCTTCAAGCTCTGGCTCAAATACGCGAAGCCGACCCGGGGCCGGCTCGCTGGTCGACGCCGGCGCCGCCCGGGTGCTGCGCGAGAGCGGCTCGAGCCTGCTGCCGGTCGGGATCGCCGAGGTCAGCGGCAGCTTCGAGGCCGGCGACGCGGTCGAGGTCGCCAGCGACGGCGAGCTGATCGGCAAAGGCATCAGCGACTACTCCTCGCGCGAGCTCGCCCGGGTGATCGGGATGAAGACGCGACGCGGTGCGCGAGCTGCTTCCCGCACGCGGCCGACGAGGTCATCCACCGCGACCGCTTCGTCCTGCTCTAGCCCGCGGCAGGCGCCGGGGTGTCCGGTCTCGCCCAGCTACCCTTGTCCGGATGGCCGTGACCACGACCACCGTCGCCGAGACCTGCGCCGCCGCGAAGCGGGCGGCGCGCGCGCTCGCGAGCGCTTCGACCGAGGCCAAGGACGCGGCGCTGGAGGCGACCGCGCGGCTGCTCGAGGAGCGCAGCGCCGAGATCCTCGAGGCGAACGCCGCCGACCTCGCCGACGAGCGCGCCGCCGGGCTGAGCGAGGCGCTGCGCGACCGCCTGACGCTGACGCCGGCGCGGGTCGCGGCGATGGCCGAGGGCGTGCGGGTGGTCGCGGCGCTCGACGACCCGGTCGGCGAGGAGCTCGAACGCAAAACGCTGGCCAGCGGGCTCGACCTGCGCAAGATCCGGGTGCCGCTCGGAGTCGTCGCCGTCGTCTACGAGGCGCGGCCGAACGTGACGATCGACTGCGCGGCGCTGACGATCAAGAGCGGCAACGCGATCGTCCTCGCGGCTCCAGCTACGCCGAGCGCTCCAACGGGGCGCTGGCGGCGATCGTCCGCGAGGCGCTGGCCGAGGCCGGGCTGCCCGAGGACGCGGTGCTGCTGCTCGCCGGCGGCGGCCACGACGAGCTGGCCGAGCTGGCGACCCAGGAGGGCCTCGTCGACCTGCTGATCCCGCGCGGCGGCGAGGGGCTGAAGGAGGCGATCAAGGACGGTCGCGACGGTGCCGGTGATGTACGCGGCGGCCGGCAACTGCCACGTCTACGTCCACGCCGAGGCCGACCTCGAGATGGCGCGCCGGATCGCCGTCAACGCCAAGGTCCAGCGCCCGGGCGTCTGCAACTCGGCCGAGACGCTGCTGATCGACAGCGCGATCGCGGCGCGCTTCGCGCCCGCCGTCCTCGCCGACCTGGCCGCGGCCGGGGTCGAGCTGGTCGGCGACGAGCGCGTTCGCGCCGCTCGCCGGCGACGGTCGCGATCGGCGCGGCGACCGAGGAGGACTGGGACACCGAGTACCTGGGGCTGAAGATGGCGGTCGCCGTCGTCGACTCGGTCGAGGAGGCGATCGAGCACGTCAACGCGCACGGCACCGGCCACTCGGAGGCGATCGTCACCGGCTCCGAGGAGGCGGCCGAGGAGTTCGCGCCGGGGTCGACGCCGCCGCCGTCTACGTCAACGCCTCGACCCGCTTCACCGACGGCTTCGAGTACGGGATGGGCGCCGAGATCGGCAACTCGACCCAGAAGCTGCACGCGCGCGGCCCGATCGGGATGCGCGAGCTGACGACCTTCAAGTACGTGGCGCGCGGCGACGGCCAGGTGCGTGAGTAGCGCACCGGGCGCGGGGATCGGGGTGCTGGGGTCGGCGTTCAACCCGCCGCACCTCGGTCACCTGGCGCTCGCCCAGGAGGCGCTCTGGCAGCTCGGCCTCAGCGAGGTGATCCTGGTCCCGACCGGCGTGGCGCCGCACAAGCGGATCGCCGACGACCCGGGCCGGGAGCTGCGGATGACGATGACCCGGCTCGCCGCCGCCGACGACTCGCGCTTCTCGGTCTCCTCGCTCGAGGTCGAACGCGACGGGCCGTCCTACACGTATGAGACCTTGGAGCTGCTTGCCGAGGAAAGAGGCGAAACGGAGCTGGTGTTCGTGATGGGGGCGGATGCCGCCGTCGGCCTGGAGAGCTGGCGCAAGCCCGAGCGCGTGGTCGAGCTGGCGCGGCTGGCGGTGGCGCGCCGGGCCGGCATCTCCGACGCCGAGGTGGCGGCGGTGCTGCGCAGCCTCGGCGCCGACGGACGGGCGACGATGCTGGAGATGCCGCAGTTCGGCGTCTCCTCCTCGGCGGTGCGCGAGCGCGCGCGCGCCGGGCGGCCGCTGCGCTACCTGGTGCCCGAGCCGGTCGCCCGGTTCATCGAGGAGAAGGGGATCTACGCGTGAGCGCGATCTCCTCGGAGGCGCTGGCACGCCGCCTGGCGGCGCTGGCCGACTCGAAAAAAGCCGAGGACATCGTCGTCCTCGACATGCGCGGCCTCGTCGCCTACACCGACTTCCTGGTGATCTGCACCGCCCGCAACGAGCGCCAGGCGCGGGCGATCGTCGACGAGGTGCGGGTGCAGCTGAAGCGCGACACCGGGTCTGCTGCCGAGCGGCAGCGATCGCGGCGGCGGCGACGCCGGCTGGATCGATCCTCGACTACCTCGACTGCGTCCTCCACGTCTTCACGCCGCGAGGCGCGCGACCGCTACCAGCTCGAGGACCTGTGGCGCGAGGCGCCGCGCCTGGAGCTCGACCTCGACCTGCCCGAAGCGCCCTCCGCCGCCAGCGCCTGAGCCGCTCGCCGCGCCGGCGCGCTCGGGGCGGATGTGACGAAATGCCGTCCGAGGGCCCCCTTACGGTGCCGCGCATGGGAAGTTTCAAGCGGTCGCTCTTCGGCTACCGCCGCCCGGACGTGGACGCGGCGCTGTCGGCTCGGGACGCGCAGATCTCCGGGCTGCGAGACGGACCTCGAACGCCGCCAGGCGGCGATCGCCGAGCTCGAAGGCGAGACGGTCCTCGCTCTCGGGGATGGTGATCGAGCGCGAGCGCGAGATCCGCGACCTCACCGAGCGTCTGCGCGAGGCCAACGAGTGCCACGACCGCAGCATCGCCTCGCTCGACGCGGTGACCGCGCGGCTCGAGGAGATGCAGGCCCAGGCCCGCGGCCAGGCGACGCGGATCCGGATGAAAGCGCTGCGCGAGGCGGTCGAGGTGAGCCGCCGGGTGCAGGCGCTGACCGAAGCCGAGGCCGTCGCCGGCGAGCCTGAGGCCGAGCCCGGCGCCGCCAACGGCAACGGTCATCGTCCCGAGCAGATCTTCGACGGCCTCTTCGAGGGCCAGGTCAAGCTCGAGATCGGCCCGCTCGGCGACTTCTCCCAGCTGGTCGGCTTCGAGGACGCGGTCGGCAAGCTCGGCGCCTCCGAGATCTCGGTCGAACGCTTCTCCGAGGGTCGCGCGACCCTCTCGATGCGCCTCGACCAGCCGGTCGAGCTGCTGCGCGAGCTCGAGGAGCTCTCGACTCTCGACTTCAAGGTCCGCCACACCGCGCCGGACAACCTGATCCTCGACGTCGACGAGGATCCGGGCCCCGAGCAGCGCGCCGCCTAGGAGGGCCTGGCGAAACCCCCGCCACGCCTGGCGACGGCGGACACGGCGCGGTGCGGCGTCCTCGGTCGGCCGATAGCGCTGCTACGGCCTCTGCGTCCTTGCCCCGCTTGGTCCGGCGTTCGCCAGTCGAAGACGCGAGTTTCGCCAGTCCCTCCTAATCCGGCTGCACTCCCGGTAAACTCGCTGGCCGATCCGGGGCTGTAGCTCAGCTGGAAGAGCGTCGCGCTGGCAGCGCGAAGGTCAGGGGTTCGAGCCCCCTCAGCTCCACTCTCAAAGATTCGCGCCTCGCTGCCGATAAGCGATGGCGATGAGTGCGGTCAACCAGCACGTGTTCTCGCACGGGATGCAGGACACGCGGGAGACCTTCGAGGCCTGGAACGAGCGTCCGTGGGCGGTCCTGCGCGGCTGGCTGGCGCTGAGCGTGGCGATCGCCCTGACGCTGCTGACCGCGACCTGGTTCGTCGCCGGGCTGCTGACGCCGGACCTGACGCCGATCCACCTGCCGGGCCTGACCGAACCGTCGGACCCGGGCGACCTGCTGCCGATCCTCTGGCGCAACTCGCTGGTCCTCGCGCTGCACGCCACCGCCTGCGTCGCCGGCTTCATCGCCGGCGCCTCGATGCCGATCGCCGCCGCGCAGCGGACCGGGTTCTCGCGCTGGATCCACGTCAAGGCGGGCGAGTTCGCGATCCTCTTCGTCTGCGCGGTCACCCTCTTCTCGCTCTGCACCCAGGCGCTCTACCTCGGCTTCCAGGGCTCGACGCTCTCCTACCAGCTGCACATCTCGCGCTTCGAACTGATCCTCAGCGTCCTCCCGCACGCGATCCCGGAGCTGACCGCGCTCTTCCTGCCGCTCGCCGCCTGGCTGATCGCCAGTCGCCGCGGCGAGTGGAACCAGCTGCTGGCGGCGACCATGATCACCGTCGCCCTGGCGATCCCGACCCTGATCGTCGCGGCGACGATCGAGGTCTACGTCTGGCCCCACATCCTCGAGTCGATGTCGTCGTTCCACTACTCGCTGGTCACCGTCGTACCCCTCTCAGCCGACGCGCGCCGCTCCGCCGTCCGGCCCCCATAAGATCGCCGCGATGAGCGGCTACGAACCGAAGGCGATCGAGCGCAAGTGGCAGGCGGTCTGGGCCGAGGAGAAGACCTGGGAGGTCCCCAACCCCGGCCAGCCCGGCTTCGATCCCGCCAAGCCCAAGTCCTACGTGCTGGAGATGCTGCCCTACCCCTCGGGCGAGCCCCACGTCGGCCACCTCAAGTGCTACGCGGTCGGCGACGCGATCGCCCACTTCCGCCGCCGCCACGGCTTCGAGGTGATCCACCCGATGGGCTACGACGCCTTCGGCCTGCCGGCGGAGAACAACGCGATCAAGACCGGCGAACCGCCGCGCGAGGCGACCGAGCGCTCGATCGAGTCCTTCCGCCGCCAGTTCCGCGAGTGGGGGATCTCGATCGACTGGTCGCGGGAGATCGGCACCCACACCCCCGAGTACTACCGCTGGACCCAGTGGATCTTCCTGCAGCTCTTCGAGCACGGCCTCGCCTACCGGGACCGAGGCGCCGGTCCACTGGTGCCCGAAGGACGCCACCGTGCTCGCCAACGAGCAGGTGATCGACGGCCGCTGCGAGCGCTGCGGGACCGAGGTCGAGCAGCGCAACCTCGAGCAGTGGTTCTTCCGCATCACCGACTACGCCGACCGCCTGCTCGCCGACTTCGACCTGCTCGAGTCCTGGCCCGAGCACGTGATCACGATGCAGCGCAACTGGATCGGCCGCTCGGAGGGCGCCGAGGTCGTCTTCCGCTGCAGAAGGGAGCTGGAGCTCGACTTCCCGGTCTTCACGACCCGCCCCGACACCCTCTTCGGCGCGACCTTCTTCGTGCTGGCGCCGGAGCATCCGCAGATCGAGCGGCTGATCGCGGGGACCGCGGCACGAGCGCCCGGTGCGCGACTACGTCCACCGGATCGACGCAAGTCGGCCTGGACGAGCGGGCGCGGGAGGACGCCACCCGCGAGAAGACCGGGGTCGCCCTGGGCCGCAGCGTCGTCAACCCGGTCAACGGCGAGGAGATCCCGATGTACGTCGCCGACTACGTGCTGATGGAGTACGGGACCGGCGCGATCATGGCGGTGCCCGGTCACGACTCGCGCGACTACGAATTCGCCCAGAAGCTCGGGCTGCCGGTGAGGCGGGTGATCGAGGGGGAGGACCCGGAGTCCGCCCGCGACGCCGAGGGCCTGCCCTACCCGGGCGACGGGCCGATGGTCAACTCCGGCCGCTTCGACGGCAAGGGCAACCGCGAGGCCTACGAGGAGATGGTCGCCTGGCTGGAGTCGGAGGGCCGCGGCAAGCCGTCGATCAACTACCGCCTGCGCGACTGGCTGGTCTCGCGCCAGCGCTACTGGGGCGCGCCGATCCCGATCGTCTACTGCGACGAGTGCGGGATGGTCCCGGTGCCCGACGATCAGCTCCCGGTCGAGCTGCCGGAGATCGAGGACTACGCGCCGCAGGGCAAGAGCCCGCTGGCCGCGGCCGAGGACTGGGTCGCGACCAGTGCCCGAAGTGCGGCGGCCCGGCCCGGCGCGAGACCGACACGATGGACACCTTCGTCGACTCCTCCTGGTACTTCATCCGCTACCTCGACCCGCGCAACGCCGAGGCGGCCTGGGACCGCGCCGCCGCCGACCACTGGCTCGCGGTCGACCAGTACATCGGCGGCGTCGAGCACGCGATCCTGCACCTGATGTACGCGCGCTTCTTCACCAAGGCGCTCGCCGACCTCGGCCACCTCGACGTCCAGGAGCCGTTCGCCAACCTCTTCGCCCAGGGGATGATCACCCGCGACGGGGCGAAGATGTCGAAGTCGAAGGGCAACACGGTCAGCCCCGGCGACTACGTCGAGCGCTACGGCGCCGACTCGGCCCGCACCTACGTCTGCTTCATGGGCCCGCCCGAGCGCGGCGGCGACTGGACCGACGAGGGGGTCGAGGGCGTCAACCGCTTCCTCTCCCGGCTCTGGCGCCTCTGCGACGAGGTCGAGGAGCGGACCGAGGCCGGCGAGCCAGGCGATGAGGCCGAAGGCGAGGCGAGGCAGCTGCTGGCCAAGGCCCACTGGGCGATCGAGAAGGTGACCCGCGACTTCGAGCGCGGCTTCCAGTTCAACACCGCGATCGCCGCCGTGATGGAGCTCGTCAACGAGGCCTACCGGGTCAAGGATCGGCTCTACGAGGATCCGGAGCGCGGCCCTGGCGGTGCGCTTCGCGACCGCGACCGCCGCCTCGCTGATCTTCCCCTTCGCGCCGCACCTGGGCAGCGAGGTCTACGAGCGCCTGACCGGCGAGCGGGTCTGGGAGCAGCCGTGGCCGGAGGCCGACCCGGCCCTGCTGGTCAGCGACACCGTCACCCTCGTCGTCCAGGTCAACGGCAAGCTGCGCGACCGGATCGAGGCGGCGGCCGACGCGACGCAGGAGGAGCTGCTGGCGCTGGCGCGGGAGAGCGAGAAGGTGGCGAAACACCTCGACGGCAAGGAGATCGTCAAGGAGATCGTCGTGCCCGGCAAGCTGGTCAACCTCGTGGTCAGGTAGCGGCGGCCTCTCCTGAGGCTGTCCGGTCTGGTAGAAAGCCCGCCAATGCTCGTCAGGCGTCTCGAGGACGCACCAGTAGAGGAGTGGCACCGCCTTCGTACCCACGTCCTGATGGACGCGGGCGAACTCGGCTCCCGCAACCTCTCGGTCACCTGGCTCGCCGTGCCCGCCGGCGCCAAGCAGACGCTGCGCTCCGACGAGGAGTCCGAGCAGGCCTACGTCGTCGTCCGCGGCAGCGGCACGATGTCCGTCGCCGGCGACACCCAGGAGGTCGGCGAGGGCGACCTGATCCTCGTCCCGCCGGCCACCGAGCACTCGGTCAGCAACGACGGCGAGGCCGAGCTGGCCTGCGTCTCGATCCAGTCGCCGCCCGTCGCCGCCGCCGAGCTCTACAGCGACCAGCTCGCCGAGGTGGCCGGCTACGACGACGACGACGACGTCTGAGGCCTGAGGCGGCGCATCTCGGGGTCTTCGGTCCGGGGCTCGGGTCACGCACTGAGTGCGCTCCCCTCGCCTCCTCCCTGCATCCCCCGAACTGCTTGCTCTCAGCACCTCAGACGCGCTTGCGTTTGACGATTTTTTGAAATAGCGCGCCACGCGTGCGCCGGGGTCGCCGAGCATCGGGGGATGCCCGAGTTGAGCAGAGCGCAGGTGGTCGTCTACGGCGCGATCGCGGTCGCGCTGCTGCTGGTCGGGGCGCGGGCGATCCGGGGCGAGGGAGGCACCGAGTGCGTCGTTTGCGGCCGACGCATCGGGCTCGTCGAGCTCGAGCGGCGGCGATTTCACGATCAGCGGCCAGGCCGGCGACCTGATCGTCGACGTCACCGGCGCCGTCGCCCGGCCCGGCGTCTACCGGCTGCCCGCCGGCAGCCGGGTCAACGACGCGATCCAGCGCGCCGGCGGCGCCACCGGCAAGGCCGAGCTGGAAGCGGTCAACCTGGCGGCGCGGCTGGCCGACGGCCAGCAGGTGGTCGTTCCCGAGCGCGGGCCCGGCGGTGGCGTCGCGGTCGCCGGCGCCGGCTCGGCCGAAGAAGGGCCGATCAGCCTCGGCACCGCGACCGTCGAGCAGCTCGACACGATCGACGGCATCGGCCCGGTCACGGCCGAAGACATCATCGAGTTCCGCGACCAGCACGGCGGCCTCTCCTCGATCGACCAGCTCGATCAGGTCTCCGGCATCGGGCCGGCGACGATGGAATCGCTGCGCGCCCGGCTGCAGCCGTAGGCGGCGGTGCGCTCGCCGCGCCTGTCGCCGCCGATCCTGCTCGGGATCCTCGCCGTGGTCGTGATCGCGCTGGTCCACAGCGGCGAGATCCGCGACGCGAGCCGAGCAGGGGCTGGGGCGGGGGATGCCGGATCGCGAGGCGGAGCTGGCCCGCGGCTTCGTGCTCGGCGAGGACGAGGGGATCGACGCGGCGACCAAGGAAGACTTCCGCCGCGCCGGCCTCAGCCACCTGCTCGCCGTCTCCGGCGAGAACGTGACCCTGCTGGCGCTGCTGGCGCTGCCGCTCCTGGGCGCCCTCGGGATCCCCCTGCGCGAGCGGCTGGTCTGGGTGCTCGGCCTGATCGCCGTCTACGTGCCGCTGGCCGGCGCCGGACCGTCGATTCAGCGCGCCGCGGTGATGGGCGCCGCCGGGCTGATCGCGACGCTGGCCGGGCGGCGGGCGTCGCGCCT
This sequence comes from uncultured Solirubrobacterales bacterium, assembly GCA_963739875.1. Lineage (GTDB taxonomy): Bacteria > Actinomycetota > Thermoleophilia > Solirubrobacterales > 70-9 > VAYN01. The sequence continues at coordinate 523,643 of CAVUCD010000001.1, read as the reverse complement.
CTACGCGCTGGCGCTTGCCCTCGGGGTGACGCTGGCGATCGACCCCGGCGTCGCCGCCGACGTCGGTTGGCAGCTCAGCTTCGCCGCCGTGCTCGGCATCCTCCTGCTGGCGAGTTCGCTGCGGGAGGCGATCGCGGCCCGAATCGGGACCGGTGGCTGGCGGCGGGCGCTGGCCGAGGGCGTCGCCGTGACCGTCGCGGCGACGCTGGCGACGGCGCCGCTGATCGCCTTCCACTTCGAACAGCTCTCGACCACGACCCTCGTCGCCAACGTGCTGGCGATGCCGGCGGTGGCGCCGGCGATGTGGCTGGGGATGGCGACCGCGGCCGCCTCTCAGGTCCCGGGGCTGCCGGTCGAGCCGCTGAACGGCGTCGATGCCCTGTTCCTCGCCTACATCGCCCAGGTCGCCGCCTGGTGCGCGGCTCCGAGCTGGGCCGAGCTTCACGTCCAGCTCGGCGGCGGCGGCTTGATCGGCTGCTATCTCGCCCTGATCGCGGCGGTCGCATTCGCGTCTTGGTTCGGCCGCCACCGGCGTCTCTCGATCGCTCGTCGGCGAGGGCTGCCGCGATCTCCCGCTCGCCGGCGGCTGCTGCCGGCGATCTGGATCCCGGCGCTCGCCGCGGTCCTTGCTCTGGCGGCGCTGGTCGCGACGAGCATGGGCGGCGATGGCGCCAACGGCGCCGGCCGCACCGGGGAACTGCGGATCGAGGTGCTCGACGTCGGCCAGGGCGACGCGATCCTGCTGCAGCCGGCCCGCGCGCCGGCGGTCCTGGTCGACGGCGGGCCGCCGGGCGACGGCCTCGCCGCGAAGTTGGAATCGGCCGGAGTCGAGCGGCTCGGCGCCGCGGTGATCACCCACGACCAGTCCGACCACGCCGGCGGCTGTCGAGGAGCTGCTCGGCAGCTTTCCGGTCGCCCGGCTCGTCTACGCGCGCCTGGGCCGGGAGCCGATCGCGGCGGCGCGGGCCGCGGGCGCGATGCCGGTACGCCTCGCCCAGGGCGGCGAGCTGCGTTCCGGCAGGCTCCGGCTCGAAGTCCTCTGGCCGCCCGCGGAGCTCCTCGCCGAGCCGCTCGCCGGCGAAGACCCGAATCTGCCAGGCGCTGGTGATCCTCGCCCGCTGGCGCGACTTCACGATGCTGCTCACCGCCGACGCCGAGGCCGAGAGCGTGCCGATCGACCCCGGCCCGGTCGACGTCCTCAAGGTCGCCCACCACGGCAGCGACGACGCCGGCCTCGGCGCCCTGCTCGATCGCACCCGCCCGCGCCTGGCGGTGATCTCGGTCGGCGCCGGCAACTCCTACGGCCATCCGACCGCGGGCACCCTCGCGACCCTCGCCGCCCATGGCGTTCAGACGCTCCGAACCGACCGCGACGGCACCGTCACGATCGACGTCGGCCGCGACTCGATCGAGGTGGGGAGCGGCTGACGGCGCAGCCTCTAAACGAATGGCCGAATCGAAACTTGGGTTATCCGGACCGGGGCCTATTGCGTCAATCGAGAATCGCCGACAGACGATTCAGGTGGATACCAAGCTCCGACAGCGGCTGCGCGCGCGCGCCAAGCCTGGTGGGCGACCAGCCTGCCGGAAAGGATCCGCAGCACCACCTTCGCGATGCTCGGCTTCGTCGCCGCCGCCGGTCTCGGGCTCGTCCTGCTGTTCTCTCAGCCCGTTGCTCGCCGATGCTCTCGCTGGGGCCGCTGCCCAGCCCGCCGGCGAGCCACGGGGCGGTTCACCACGGGATCGGGCTGACGGCGCGCCTGGGTGAGGACGCCGTGGCGGACGGACCGCGGCCGCCGCGGGCCCGGCGCTGCCGACCGCCTCGGGCGTGGCGCTGCCGGCAGAGGCGCTGGGAAGGCGGCTCGGCCGGGACCGCTCCTGGCGCAGCCGACCCTGGCGGTGGGCCATGTCGCGGGCGCCGGCGCCGGCGCAGCTCGGCGCACGGCGAGGGGCCGCCCCATGCGTCCCCGGGCCCGGTGGTCACCCCCGCTCAACCGCCGCAGGACGGCCCCGAATCGATCCCCGTCGCCACCGCCCGTGTCCGGATCGAGCTCCTCCAGCGGCCTGCTTCGTGCGCTCCTCGGTCGGCATCGGCAAGGGCGAAATCGGCACGCTCTCCGAAGGATCGCCCGTATCGGAGCCCGAACCCGAACCCGAAGCGCCGGCCGAACCGCGAAGCCGCCGGTCGAAGTGCCCGTCGAACCAGTCCCGGCCCCCGAAGCGCCGGCCGAACCTGCCCCGGAACCGGAAGCTCCGGCAGCGCCGATCGCGGAATCGGAAGCGGCGCGCGGAAGCACCGGTTGCGGCCGAAGAATCAACGCCCGATCCCTAGTCCGAGCGTGGACCGCGCCGCCATCTAGACTCGCCGCATGGCCGAGGAGATGCAAGCGCTCTACCTGATCGCCGGCACCGACGGGGCGAAGATCGACGCGACGCGGAGTCGCCTGCGAGCGCGTGCCGAACGCGAGGGCGGCGCCGCCGCGCTCGAGGTCTTCGAGCCCGGCGAGGGGCGCGGGATGCCCGACCACGAGGCGCTGCTGGGCGCGATCCCGGCGATGTCGCTGATGGACTCGCGCCGCTACCTGCTCGCCGACGGGGTCGAGCGCTGGCGCGATCGCCAGCTCGACGCCGTCGTCGCGGCGCTCGCCGAGCTGCCTCCCGACCTGACCGTCGTCCTGATCGCCCGCGCCAAAGCGCCGGCGAAGCTGACCAAGGCGGTCAAGGCGGCGAAGGGCGAGATCCACGACTTCGAGGCGCCGAAGGCCCGCGAGATGCCGCGCCTGCTCGTCGCCGACGCGCAGCGACTCGGATTCCGGCTCGAGCCCGCGGCCGCCCGGGTCCTGGTCGACCGCATGGGCGCCAACCCGGTGCGCCTGCAGCACGAGCTCGAGCGCCTGGCGCTGTGGGCGGGGGAGGGAGGCGAGGTCGAACGCCGCCGATCTCGAGGCGATGATCGCCGACACCTCCGAGGAGGCGGTCTGGTCGCTCTCCGACGCCCTGCTCGAGCAGGACGCCGCCGGCGCGCTGCGGATCGGCGAGCGGCTGATCGAACAGGGCGAGAACGTCACCGGCCTGATCTACGGCCTCGCCTCACGCCTGCGCAGCGCCTGCGTCGCCGCCGGCAAGCTCGAGGAAGGCGTGCCGCCGAAGCAGGTCGAATCCTCGCTGAAGATGCACCCCTACGCCGCCAAGCTGCTGGTCGGCCGCCTGCGCAACACCGACGTCGCCGACCTGCGGCTCGGCGACCGAGGCCCTGGCCGACCTGGAGCTGTGGTGCCGCGGCGGCGCCGACTACGGCGACGAGCTCGCCTCACCCTGGCCCTGCGCCGGGCCGCCGCGTAGGGCAGCGAAAACCAAGCAGGCAAGGAGGAGAGAGGGAGTGTGCTCCGCACATGACCGAACGACGACGCCGCATGCGCCGGTTTGCAGCGCCCTACGAGGCGGCGGCAGCCGCGATGCGGGCGGCTTTGGACTTCTTGCGGGCGCCGGTGTTCTTGTGCATGGCGCCTTTCTGCACGGCCTTGTCGATCTTCGAGACGAGCGTGCGCTCCTCGCTCGCGATCGTCTCGGCCTCGCCGCCCTCGACCGCGGCCTCGAGGCGGCGGAAGTGGGTCTTCACCGTGCTGGTGAGCAGGCGATTCTCCGAGCGCTCGCGCTCGCTGCGTAGGATCCGCTTCTTCTGTGAGGCTATGTTGGCCATGTTCGAGTGCCCTGTCGGCGCCGTGCCGGCCCCGGGCGGCCGCCGACTATAGCGACTGAGGAGTTCGCTGGGCCGCTCCCGAACTTGAATCTGAATGGAGAGGCCGGAGCCACCCGACACCCGCGAGTTCGACGACCGTCCGATCAATGCCGACGTCCCGATCGCCGAGGACGTCGCCCTGCGCCGGGCCGAGGCCTTCGATCCCGGTGAGGAATTGTCCGCCGAGCCGGCTCCCGGCCGCCAGGCCGGCCGCATCGCCCGCTCCACGGCCTTCTTCTCGATCGCCACCGCCGCCTCGCGCGTCGCCGGCCTCGGCCGCGAAGTCGTCGCCGCCGGCTACTACGGGGTCAGCGGCCCGATGTCGGCCTTCACGATCGCCTTCGCGGTGCCGAATCTGATCCGGGCGCTGTTCGCCGACGCGGCTCTGCAGCCGGCCTTCGTCCCGGTCTTCACCGAACTGATCGGCAAGAAGCACTACAAGGAGGCCTTCCGCCTCGCCTCGACGCTGCTGCTGCTGATCACGATGGTGCTCGGCGCGATCACCGCCTTCTTCGTGATCTTCGCCCCGATCGTGATGCCGATCTTCGTCCCCGGGCTTCGGCGCCAAGCCGAGCTCACCGACCTCACGGTCACCCTCTCCCAGATCCTCTTCCCGATCCTGATCATGCTCGGGGTCAGCGGCGTCGTCGTCGGCATCCTCAACAGCTACGACCGCTTCGGCGCCTTCGCGATCTCGCCGCTGTTCTGGAACCTCTCGATCATCGTCGTCCTCGTCATCCTCGAGCCGAGGTTCCACGGCCAGGACAAGATCTACGCCTACGCGATCGGGATCCTGATCGGCACCGTGGTCCAGCTCGCGATCCCGGCCTGGGACCTGCGCCACACGCCGTATCGCTTCAGCTTCAGCTTCGACTGGCGCCATCCCGGCGTGCGCCGGGTGCTGCTGCTGATGCTGCCGGTGACGATCAGCCTCGGCCTGATCAACTTCAACCAGCTGATCAACAGCACCTTCGGCAGCCTCGTCAGCAACCAAGCCCCGGCCGCGATCGAAAAAGCGTTCCGGATCTACCAGCTGCCGCAGGGGATCTTCTCGGTCGCCGTCGCGACCGTCCTCTTCCCGACCCTGGCCCGCTTCGCCAACGCCGGGGAGATCGACAACCTGCGGGCGACGATGGCCAACGGGATGCGGCAGATCCTCTTCGTCCTGGTGCCGGCGGCCGCGGCGATCCTGGTGCTCTCGGACCCGATGATCCGGCTCATCTACCAGCGCGGCGAATTCCACGCGGCCCAGACCTCGATCGTCGCCACGGCGCTCTTCTGGTTCGCCTTCTCGCTGCCGACCAACGGCCTCTACCTGCTGCAGACCCGGACCTTCTTCAGCCTCCAGCGGCCCTGGCAGGCGACCGGGCTGGCGGTGATCGACCTCGTCGTCTCGATCCTGGCCGCCTTTCTCCTCTACAAGCCGTTCGGGGTCGGCGGCATCGTCGCCGGGACCGGAATCGGCACCAGCACGGCGGTCGTCGCCCAGGCGGTCGTCCTCGGCCGCGAGTTCGGCGGCCTCGAGTTCGGTCGCCTGCTCTCGACGACGGTGCGGATCACGATCGCCTCGGCGGCGCTGGCGGGGGTCAGCTGGGTCGTCTGGCACGTCCTCGACGTCGCGCTCGGGAGCGCCCTGGCGGACCAGATCATCTCCCTCGGCGCCGGCCTCGCGGCGGGCGCCATCGCCTATCTCGCGGTCGCGAAGCTGCTGCGCATCCCCGAGCTGGAGCAGATCATCCGACTGCTGCGGCGCGGGCGCTAGATGCTCGGCCCCGGCCGCTACCTGCTGGGCGTCGTCGAGCTCGCCGCCGCTGGTCGGCTTCGCCTGGCTCGGCGCGTCTCGGGTGCGCTCGCGCCTGCTTCCCCGGTTCGAGGGCGCCCCGGCCCATCTGGCCACCGGCGTCCTGGCCCTCGCCGTCCTGATCTGGGCGGCCGAGATCCTCGGCACGATCTCGCTGTTCAAGCCGGCTCCCTACGTGCTGTTGGTTCTGGCGATCGGTCTGGGCCTGCGGCTGTTCGTGTCTCCGGGGGGTGGCGAGGGGGAGGGTCCGAGAACGGACACACCTGCCCGCCCGCAGGACCCTCCCCCTCGACAGGCCCCGCCGGCCGCAACGGCCGCATCCCTCGTGGCTTTCCTGATCGCCGCGATCGCGGTCGTCCACTTCGCGGCCGGCGTCAGAACCCGCCTCTCGACCGGGATGACCGGGTTCGACAGCACCTGGTACCACGGGCCGTTCGCGGCCGGGTTCTTCCAGAGCGGGAACACGATGGATCTGCACTTCATCGCGCCGCAGTTCCTCGCCTGGTTCTACCCCGCCAACGGCGAAATCTTCCACGCGGTGGGGATGCTGGCCTTCGGTCGCGACCTGCTCTCGCCGCTGTTGAACCTCGGCTGGTTCGTCGGCTGCCTGGTGGCGGCGTGGTGCATCGGCCGGCCTTACCGGGTGGCCCCGTGGTCGCTGGCGCTGGCGGCGATCGCGCTGAGCGTGCCGGCGCTGGCCGACCAGGCGGGTGAGGCGCGCAACGACATCGTCGGGATCTTCTTCCTGCTGGCGGCGGTCGCCATTGCCCTGAACGCCTGGGCACTGCGGGACGAGGGGGAGAGGGGCCTGCCGACCGGCGCCCTGCTGGTCATCGGCCTGGCCGCCGGCCTGGCGGCGGGGACCAAGCTCAACTTCCTCCTGCCGGCGGCGGTGCTGGTGCTCGGCCTGGTCGCGATCGCCCCGCGGGGGCGGAGGTGGCGGGCGCTCGCCGCGGCCGGCCTGGCGGCGCTGGCCGGCGGCGGCTACTGGTACCTGCGCAACCTCGTCCACAGCGGCAACCCGCTGCCCTGGGTCCACCACCTCGGCCCGATCTCGCTGCCGGCGCCCCAGCAGGCGCTGGGCGGCCGCGAAGCCCACAGCGTCCTCGGCTACCTGACCGACGGCTCGGTCTGGTCGAACTGGTTCCTCCCCGGCCTCCACCACGGCCTCTGGATCGTCTGGCCGCTGCTCGGCGCCGCCGCCCTCGCCGGCCTGCTGCTCTGCCTCGTCGGCGCCAGATCCGCGATCCGATCCTGCCGCTGGCCGGCCTCGTCGGCCTTGCCACCGCCCTCGCCTGGCTCGTCGCCCCGACCTCCGCCTCGGGCCCCGACGGGATGCCGCGCGGCTTCGAATCCGGCCTCCGCTACCTCGCTCCCGCCCTGATCCTCGGCCTGGCGCTGCTGCCGGCCACGCGGCCCCTCCGCGACCGCGCCGCCCGTCTGAGCGCCTCGGTGTCGCGGTTGTTGCCGCTATCCGGCAAGAAGTACGACCTCGCCGGTGGATCTGGGGGACTTCGTCGTGGTGGGACGCATCTGGTCCTTGGACTCGGCCTGGGGCTGCTCCTTCTCGCGGTGATCGCCGGCTACCCGATCCAGCGCCACTACCTCCAGAACCGCTACGCGAACCCCTCGTTCACCACCCCGGGCCTCAACGCCGCCTTCGCCTGGTCCCGCGACGTCTCCGGCGCCCGCATCGCCACCACCAGCACCCGCCAGTACCCCCTCTTCGGCACCGACCTCTCCAACCGCGTCGCCTACATCGGCAGCGAACGCCCCCACGGCGGCTTCGAAGCCCCCAAGACCTGCCGCACCTGGCGCGCCGAGCTCGACGAAGGCCACTACGACTACGTCGTCACCACCCGCGACCGCCTCGAACCCGGCAAGCCCCCATACCCGCCCGAGACCCGCTGGACCGAATCCCCCCAAGCCAAAGTCGTCCTCAAAAAGCCCCCCACCGTCGTCTTCAAGCTGACCGGACCCTGAACCCATCGCCTGCCCGAGCTCCGCTCGATCGCTCGCGGCCCAAGCTCAGGGGACCGGTCCGCGGGCGGGGCGTCTGGCAGGCGAGCTCCGGCGGGTGGCGCGGGGGTGAGCGGACGCCGCAGCCCGGAGGCTTCTGAGCTGAAGGCTGCACCCTGGCATGTCTCGTCCCGGTCAGCGAAGAAGCGCGAAGGGCAGGCGGGTACTCACCCTCGCGACAGGCCCCGCCGGCCGCAGCGCGCTCGCCATACTCCGCCCTCGCCCATGGACCGCATCCGCAACTTCTCGATCATCGCCCACATCGACCACGGCAAGTCGACGCTGGCCGACCGCATCCTCGAGGTCACCGGCGCCGTCGATCCGAAGAAAATGCAGGCGCAGATGCTCGACTCGATGGACCTCGAGCGCGAGCGCGGGATCACGATCAAGGCGCAGGCGGTGCGGGTCGAGTACACGGCCGCCGACGGCGAGACCTACCACCTGCACCTGATCGACACCCCGGGCCACGTCGACTTCTCCTACGAGGTCTCGCGCAGCCTCGCCGCCTGCGAGGGCGCGCTGCTGGTCGTCGACGCCGCCCAGGGGGTCGAGGCGCAGACCGTCGCCAACACCTACCCGGCGATCGAGGCCGGGCTCGAGCTGATCCCGGTGCTCAACAAGGTCGACCTGCCCGGCGCCGAGCCGGAGCGGGTCGCGGCCGAGATCGCCGACCTGATCGGCGGCGATCCCGAGGAAGCGCTGCGGATCTCGGCCAAGACCGGGGAGGGCGTGCCCGAGGTGCTGGAGGCGATCGTCGAGCGCATCCCGGCGCCCGAGGGCGAGCCCGAGGCGCCGACCCGGGCGCTGATCTTCGACTCCGAGTTCGACCAGTACCGCGGCGTGATCGCCTACGTGCGGATGGTCGACGGCTCCTTCCGCAAGCACGAGCCGATCCTGGCGATGCAGAACGGCACCGAGGCCGAGATCGACGACATCGGCTTCTTCCGGCCGGCGATGACCGCGGTCGAGGGGATGGACGCCGGCGACGTCGGCTACGTGATCACCGGGATCAAGGACGTCGACCAAGCTGCGCGTCGGCGACACGCTGACGGCCCAGGCCGACCCCGCGGCCGAGCCGCTGGAGGGCTACCGCGAGGTCCGGCCGATGGTCTTCTGCGGCCTCTTCCCGATCGACACCGACCGCTACGAAGACCTCCGCGACGCGCTCGAGAAGCTGGCCCTCAACGACGCCGCCCTCTCCTAGGAGCCGGAGACCTCCGAGGCGCTCGGCTTCGGCTTCCGCTGCGGCTTCCTCGGCCTGCTGCACATGGACATCGTCCGCGAGCGGCTCGAGCGCGAGTACGACCTCGACCTGCTCTCGACGACGCCGAACGTGCGCTACGAGGTCCACCTCACCAACGGCGAGTCGATGGAGGTCCGCAGCCCCACCGACCTGCCCGATCCGGGCACGATCGAGTCGATCGAAGAGCCCTACATCCGGGCCACGATCATCGCCCCCTCCGAGCACGTCGGCGCGGTGATGGAGCTCTGCCAGAAGCGCCGCGGCACCCACGTCGACATGCACTACCTCAGTCCCGAGCGGGTGCAGATCCGCTACGACATGCCGCTGGCCGAGATCGTCCTCGACTTCTTCGACCTGCTCAAGTCGTCGACCCGCGGCTACGCCTCGCTCGACTACGAGCCGATCGGCAACCGGCCCTCCGACCTGGTCAAGGTCGACATCCTGCTCGCCGGCGACAAGGTCGACGCGCTCTCGATCATCGTCCACCGCGACTTCGCCTACGAGCAGGGCAAGCGCCTGGTCGAGCGGCTGCGCAAGACGATCCCGCGCCAGCTCTTCGACGTCCCGGTGCAGGCGGCGATCGGCTCCAACATCCTCGCCCGCGAGACGGTCAAGGCGCTGCGCAAGGACGTCACCGCGAAGCTCTACGGCGGCGACGTCACCCGCAAGAACAAGCTGCTGAAGAAGCAGAAAGAGGGCAAGAAACGGATGAAGCAGGTGGGCAGGGTCGAAGTGCCGCAGGAGGCGTTCCTGGCCGTGCTGGAGATCGACGACTAGACGACGCGAGCTCCTGGCTGGCCGGCCGGTTAGAGTCCCGCCCATGGCGATCAAGACCGACGCGATCGGCAAGGAATGGCCCGGGTCGACCTACCAGGTGGGCCGGGAGAAGATCAAGGAGTACGCGACCGCGATGGGGATCGAGAACCCGGTCCACTTCGACGTCGAGGCGGCCCGCGCCGCCGGCTTCCGCGACGTCGTCGCGCCGCCGATGTTCTGCGTCGTCTACGCGCTGCCGGCGATGGCGCCGGCGATCCTCGACCCCGAGGTCGGGATCAACTTCGCGACGATGGTCCACGGCGGCCAGGACTTCGAGTGGGGCGAGCCGGCCTGCTCCGGCGACGAGATCACGACCACGCCGAAGTGCACCGAGATCTACGAGAAAGACGGCAAGGGCTTCTACGTCTTCGAGTCGATCTCCGTCAACCAGGACGGCGAGCAGGTCGCTGCGCGCGGTCTGGACCAACATCGTCAGGGGGGTTGATGAGCGATGAACGTCGGCGACCAGATCCCGGAGCTGAAGGTGACCCCGGACAAGTACCTGCCGCACCGCTACGCGGGCGCCTCCGGCGACTTCAACCCGATCCACATCGACCCCGAGTTCGCGAAGATGGTCGGGCTGCCGAGCAACATCCTCCACGGCCTCTACTCGATGGGCCTGGTCGCCCGCGCCAGCGCCCAGGGCCTCGCCGGCGGCGACCCGCGGGCGCTGAAGCGGCTCTCGGTCCAGTTCCGCGGCATGGGCCTCCCCGAGCAGGAGATCGTCGTCACCGGCACGGTCAAGTCGGTCGACGGCGACCGCGTCGTGGTCGACACCGTCGCCGCGCAGGGCGAGAACCAGATCATCCGCAACGCCGAGGCCGAGCTCGAGCTCGTAGCGAGGCGGCGCTGAGCTCGCATTCCTAGAGATCGTAGGCGGTGCTTAGCGAACGCCAAGAGCTGATCCTGCGCTTGGTCGTCGAGCCTACCTGGACTCGGCGCGGCCGGTCGGCTCGAAGGAGGTCGCCGAGCGGCCGGAGATCGAGTGGGGCCCGTCGACCGTGCGCGCCGAGCTGGCGCTGCTCGAGGTCGAGGGCTATCTGACCCACCCGCACACCTCGGCCGGCCGGGTTCCGACCGACTCCGGCTACCGCCGCTACGTCGACCTGCTGATGGAGCCGGCGCCGGCGCCGGAGACGCGGGTCGAGCTCGAGCTCTCGCGGCTGCGCCGCGAGGTCGACGAGGCGATGCGGGAGACGACGACGGCGCTGGCCCAGGTCACCGACCTGGTCGCGATGGCGACGCGCGCCGCCGCCCAGCCTCGGCGCGACGATCCACCGGGTCGAGGTGCTGCAGCTGCCGCCCAGCAGGGTCGTGGTGATCGCGATCGCCTCGACCGGCGACGTCGCCCAGCGCGTCTTCGACTTCGATCGGCCGGTCGACCCGGGCCTGGTCGAGTGGGCGTCGAGCTACCTGAACGAGTCGCTCTCCGGGCTCGGCGTCGGGCGCGCGGATGATCTCCAGCCGCCTCGCCGACCCCGAGCTCGGCCGGCTCGAGGCGGACTTCATCGCCAGACTCGGCGGCGCCTTCACCGACCTCGAACGGAAGCCGGCGCCGACCTCTACGTCGACGGCGCCTCGCGGCTGCTCTCCGAGGCCCACCTCGCCGACCTGCCGCGCGCCGACGAGCTGATGACGCGCGCTCGAGCGCCGCGCCGACGTCCTGCGGATGCTGCGCTCCTCGCTCGACCAGCGCTCGGTCTTCCTCTGGATCGGCGACGAGAACCCGCAGCCGGAGCTGCGCTCGGTCAGCGTCGTCGGCGCCAACTACGGCCTCGGCCACCGCAACCTCGGCGCCGTCGGCGTCGTCGGGCCGCTGCGGATGGACTACGCGACCGCGATCGCCTCGGTCCGCGTCGCCGCCCGCGAGCTCTCCCGCTACTTCGAGACCGTCTACGACGACTAGCCAGACGATGCGCGCGCGACTACTACGAGGTGCTCGGCGTCGGCCGGGAGGCCAGCGAGACCGAGATCAAGAAGGCCTTCCGCGGCCTCGCCCGCGAACTGCACCCCGACGTCAACGACCACGATCCCGAGGCCGAGGAGAAGTTCAAGGAGGCCGCCGAGGCCTACGAGGTCCTCTCCGACGCCGAGCGCCGCCGTACCTACGACGCCTACGGGCACGAGGGCCTGCGCTCCGGCGGCTTCGACCCGCGCGCAGCGCCTTCGGCTCGATCGACGACATCTTCCAGTCCTTCTTCGGCGGCGGCGGCGGTGGATTCGGCTTCGGCGGCGGCGGCGGCCGGCCGGCGGCGCGGACATCGCGGTGGCGGTCGAGATCGACCTCGCGGACGTCGTCGCCGGCGTCCGGCGCGAGGTCGAGTTCGACGCCGTCAGCCGCTGCGAGCACTGCCACGGCAACGGCGCCGAGCCCGGCACGCCGATCACCACCTGCGAGCGCTGCGGCGGCGCCGGCCAGCTGCGCCAGGTCTCGCGGACGCCGTTCGGGCAGATGGTCCGCGGCGTCACCTGCGACGTCTGCCACGGCGCCGGCAAGATTCCCGAGACGCCGTGCGAGGTCTGCGGCGGCAGCGGCCGCACCCCCGGCCACCGCAGCCAGGAGATCGAGGTGCCGGCCGGGATCGAAGACGGCCAGCGGCTGCGGGTCTCCGGCGCCGGCCACGCCGGCGAGCGCGGGGGCGCCGGCGGGCGACCTCTACGTCGAGGTCGGCGTCGCCGCCGACGAGCGCTTCCAGCGCGACGGCACCGACCTGATCAGCGTCGTCTCGATCCCCGCCACCGAGGCGATGCTCGGCACCACCGTGACCGTGCCGACGCTCGACGGCGAGAAGGAGATCGAGGTCGACCCGGGGATCCAGCCCGGCTTCGAAGAGGTCCTGCGCGGGTCCGGCCTGCCGCGGCTCGGCGGTCGCCGCCGCGGCAACCAGCGGGTGATCTTCAACGTCATCGTCCCGACCAACCTCAGCGAGGAGCAGCGCGAGATGGCCGAGCGCCTCGACGAGTCGCTGGAGGAGGACAACCTCGGTCCGCGGCAGGGCGACGGGATCTTCAGCCGCGTCCGCCGCGCCTTCGGTTGATGCCGGGCGCCGCCTCCTCCGCTCCCGCGGGGGCGCGCATCATGACCGGAGCTCGCGCCCCGCTCCCGCGTCCGGGGGCGGCTGTGATCCGCTGCGAGTGCCGGACCAGGCGGATTGGTCCTGGCCGAGCTGACCGTGCTGGCGCCGAACGGGGTCGAGGAGGAGCGCGGGCCGGGATACGTCGAGTACGCGATCTACGGCGGCGAGGGCGAGCTGCCCGAGCTGGGCGAGATCGACGCCGCGGTCGGGGCCGGCACGGTCGAGGTCAGCGCCACCGAGATCCCCGACGACTGGGCCGACCGCTGGCGCGACTTCCACAAGCCGCTGCTGGTCGGCGACCGGCTCTGGCTGCGCCCCTCCTGGGAGCCGGCGCGCGAGGGCGCGATCGACCTCGTCGTCGACCCCGGCCAGGCCTTCGGCACCGGCGCCCACCCGACCACCCGCCTCTGCCTCGAGCTGCTGCTGGAGCTGGAGGCGGCGGGCGAGGCCCACGGCCCCCTCACCGACCTCGGCACCGGCTCCGGCGTCCTCGCGATCGCGGCCGCGAAGCTCGGCTGGGGCCCGGTCGAGGGCTACGACCACGAGCTCCCGGCCCTCGAAGCGGCGGCCGCGAACGCCGCGGCCAACGGCGTCGATCTCGCCCTCCAGCGCATCAACCTCCGCGAAACGCTGCCCGCCGCTCGCCCCGACCGTCGTCGCCAACATGACCGCCCCGATCCTGACCGCGGTCGCCGCCAGCTGGCGACGATGGGAGTCGGGAGGGCTCTCCGAGCCTCCCCGCTGTTGCTCGGAGAGCCCTCCGACTCCCGACGCTGTCTCTCGGGCTGCTGCCCACCGAGCTCGACGACGTGGCCGCGAGCTTCGTCCCCGCCGGCCTGGCCGAGGTCGAGCGCCGCCGCGACGGCGATTGGGCCGCGCTGCTGCTTCGTCGTCGCTGACAGATAGGGTTTTCGCCGATGCTCTTCGCCTCGATAGTCGACCCCGGCTACAAGATCGCGCTGTTCCTGCACATCCTCGCGGTCGTGCTCGCCTTCGGCCCGACCTTCGGCTACGCGTTCTTCTTCTCGGTCGCGCCGCAGTACCCGAGGGCGACGCCGGCGATCCTGGCCGGGGTTCAGAGGGTCGATCGCTACCTGGTCAACCCGGGCATGGTCATCCTGCTGCTGGCCGGCATCGGCCTGCTCTCGGCCAGCGACGGCGTCTGGGACGGCAGCGACGCCTTCGTCGTCGTCGGCTTCATCGCGATCATCGCCCTCTTCGGCCTCCAGCACGGCTTCTTCCAGCCGCAGGTGCGCAAGGCGAAAGCGCTCGCCGAGCGCGACCTCGAGGCGGGCGACACGCTCAGCCCCGAGTTCGAAGCGCTCGGCAAGCGGATCGGTCAGGTCGGCACCCTCGCCGGCGTGATCGTCATCGTCACGATCTTCTTCATGACGTACAAACCGTTCATGTGATCCGTCGTCGCTGACGACGTCCCACAGCGCATGTCCGAGCTCGACGCCTCGCTGCCGGTCGCGATGTTCGACTCCGGCGTCGGCGGCCTCACCGTCCTGCACGAGTGCCTGGTCTCGCTGCCCCAGGAGGACTTCCTCTACCTCGGCGACACCGAGTGGTTCCCCTACGGCAGCCGCGACCCGGCGCTGCTGCGCGAGCGCGTCGCCGCGATCGCCGAGCTGCTGCTCGACCGCGGCGCCAAGCTGCTGGTGATCGCCTGCAACACCGCCACCTCGATCGGCGCCGACGTCGCCCGCGCGGTCGCCGCCGAGCGCGGGGTGGAGGTGGTGCCGGTGGTCGAGCCCCAGGCCGAGATCGCGGCGGCGATCACCGACAGCGGCAGGGTCGGCGTGCTGGCGACGCCGAACACGGTCGAGAGCGGCGCCTACCGGCGGGCGCTCGAAGCGCAGGGCCGGGCGCTCGAGGTGACCGAGGTCGAGGCGCCGCAGCTGGCGCCGTTCATCCAGCAGGGCTCGCCCTTCGACGAGAGCGTGATGGCGATGGCGCGCACCTACTGCGAGCCGCTGAAGAGCGCCGAGGTCGACACCCTGATCCTCGGCTGCACCCACTACCCGCTCGTGGCGCCGATGCTGCAGCGGATCCTCGGCCGCGACGTCCGCCTGGTCAGCGGCGGCCACGCCGTCGCCGCCGCCGTCCAGCGCACGCTCGAGCGCTCCGGCCTCGCACGCCCCGCGGCGGCGAGGGCGCCTACGACTTCCTCTGCACCGGCGACACCGACTCCTTCCGCGAGCTCGGCACCCGTTTCCTGCAGATGCCGCTGGGCGAGGTCGAGCAGGGTCGAGATATCGCCTCCAGCAAGGGCCTGGCGGTAGCCCCCGACGCCGCCGACTACCCTTAGATCGATGAGCGTTCTCGAGCAGGTGCAGAGCGATGTGCGGACGGCGATGAAAGCGCGCGACCGCGAGCGCGCTTCGGCGCTGCGGATGGTCGTCGACGTGCTCCAGCAGGACGCCAAGCTGGGCAAGGGCGACGAGGTCGCGGTGCTGCAGCGGGAGCGCAAGAAACGGGTCGAGGCGGCCGAGGCCTACGAGGGCGCCGGGCGGGCCGAGCAGGCCGCCGCCGAGCGCTTCGAGGCGGGGCTGATCGACGGCTACCTGCCGCAGCAGCTCTCCGACGAGGAGCTGGGCGAGCTGGTCGACGCCGCGGTGGCCGAGACCGGCGCCAGCGAGCAGAAGCAGATGGGCCAGGTGATGTCGGCGCTGATGCCGAAGCTGGGCGGCCGCGCCGACGGCAAGCGGGTCAGCGCCGCGGTGCGGGAGAAGCTTGGCGCGTAGGCAGCTGACGCTGGACAACACGGTCGCCGCCGAGCTGGCGGGCTCCGAGGACACGGTGCTGCGGGCCCTGCGCGGGCGGCTCGACGCGGATCTGCACCTGCGCGGCAACGTGCTGACGCTCGACGGCGACCCCGACGACGTCGCCGCAGGCGGCGACGGTGGTCGACGAGCTGGTCGAGCTGATCGAGCACGGCCACGACGTCGCGCCGGGGACGATCGACGCGGTCACCGGCGCGCTCGACGCCGAAGAGAGCCCGGCGGCGATCCTCGACGACGTCGTCTGGCGCCATCGCAACACCAAGGTGGCGCCGAAAACGCTGAACCAGAAACGCTACGTCGACTCGATCCGGCGCGAGACGATCACCTTCGGGATCGGCCCGGCCGGCACCGGCAAGACCTTCCTCGCGGTGGCGATGGCGGCGGCGGCGCTGACCGAGCGCAAAGTCCAGCGGATCATCCTCACCCGGCCCGCGGTCGAGGCCGGCGAGCGGCTCGGCTTCCTGCCGGGCGACATCCAGGCCAAGGTCGACCCCTACCTGCGGCCGCTCTTCGACGCGCTCTACGACATGATCGACCCCGATCGCGTCAACGGCTACTTCGAGCGCGACGTGATCGAGGTGGCGCCGCTCGCCTTCATGCGCGGCCGCACCCTCAACGACTCCTTCGTGATCCTCGACGAGGCGCAGAACACCAGCCCCGAGCAGATGAAGATGTTCCTGACCAGGCTCGGCTTCGGCTCGCGGATGGTCGTCACCGGCGACATCACCCAGATCGACCTGCCGAAGCGACCAGCGCTCCGGCCTGATCGCCGTCCGCGACATCCTCACCGACGTCCAGGACATCTCCTTCATCGAGTTCGGCGGCGAAGACGTCGTCCGCCACAAGCTGGTCCAGCGGATCGTCGCCGCCTACGACACGCATGGCCACAGTGCCCCGCCGGGGGCGGACGCGGAAGCGAGTGAGCGAGATCGCCGGTGATAGTCAGCGCGAACGAGCGAGAGCAGAGCACCCCGGCGGAATTGATTTGACCCTCGACCTCTCCGACGTTCCGCCCGAGCTGCGCGAAGCCGTCGAGGCGGCCCTGGAGGCGGCCGGGGTCGGCGACGGCCACCTCGCGCGTCGAGCTGGTCGACGCCGACCGGATCCGCGAGCTCAACCGCGAGCACCGCGGCAAGGACGCGCCGACCGACGTCCTCGCCTTCCCGGTCGACGGCGCCGGCCCGGTCGCCGGCCCGCGCGAGCTCGGCGACGTCGCGATCTGCCCCGAGCACTGCAGCGACGTGACCGAGGCGGCCGTCCACGGCGTCCTCCACCTCTGCGGCCACGACCACGAGACCGACGACGGCGAGATGCTCGCCGTCCAGGGCCGGGTCCTGGCCTCGCTGCGATGACCTGCTCCGGCTTCGTCGGGCTCGGCGGGGCGGCCCAACGTCGGCAAGTCGACGCTGGTCAACGCCCTGGTCGGCTCCCACGTCGCGATCGTCTCGATGCGACCGCAGACGACGCGGCGGGCGATCCGCGGCGTCTTCACCGACCTCGAGGCCGGCCGCCAGCTCGTCCTCGTCGACCTGCCCGGCGTGCAGCGGCCCCGCGACGAGCTGACCGAGCGGATGCAGCACCGGGTCGAGCGCGAGCTCGCCGACTCCGACGTGGCGCTGCTGGTCGTCAACGGCGAGGAGGGGGTCGGCCCGGGCGACCGCTTCATCGCCCGCACCCTGCTCGCGGCGGGGCCGCGGATCCCGATCGTCTGCGCCGTCAACAAGGCCGACCGGCTCGGCCCCAACGAGCTGGTTCCGGCCCTCTCCGACGCCGCCGAGCTGGAGGGCGTCGACGAGGTCTTCCCGATCAGCGCCAAGTCGGGCGAGGGCCTGCCGCCGCTGCTGGAGCGGCTCGGCGAGCTGGTTCCCGAGGGGCCCTACATGTACCCGCCGGAGGACAGCAGCGACCAGTCGAGCGAGCTGCTGCTGGCCGAGCTGATCCGCGAGCAGGTGCTGAACCGGACCCGCCAGGAGATCCCGCACTCGGTCGAGGTCTCGGTCAAGGAGGTCGTGCCGCGCGAGGACGGGCTGGTCACCGTGCGGGCCGAGATCTGGGCCGAGACCGAGTCCCAGAAGCGGATCCTGATCGGCAAGGGCGGCGCCAAGATCGGCGAGATCGGCATCGGCGCCCGGCGCTCGCTCGAGGGCGAGCTCGAGGCCAAGGTCCACCTCGATCTCAACGTCCGGGTTCGCCGCCACTGGCGCCGCGACGAGGACCTGCTCGACCGGCTCGGCATCGAGTAGTCGCGCTGCCGACTACGATTGGGCCGATGTTCGGCGAAATCGAATTCGATCAGCAGGGGCTGGCGCCCTGCGTGGTTCAGGACTTCGCCACCGGCGAGGTGCTGATGCTCGCCTACGTCAGCGCGCAATCGCTGGAAATGACGCTCGAGACGGGCGATCTGCACTTCCACAGCCGCTCCCGCGACGAGCTCTGGAGGAAAGGCGAAACCTCCGGCAACTTCATGCACCTGCGCCAGCTCCGCTACGACTGCGACGGCGACGCCCTGGTGGCGATGGTCGACCCGGCCGGGCCCGCCTGCCACACCGGCCAGCGCAGCTGCTTCTACCGCGAGGTGCTGGGCTCGGCCTCGATCCGCAAGGACGCGCCGCCGGCGCCCGGCGAGCCCTTCCCGGTCACCCACGAAGCGCTCGCCGCGCTGGAGCGGACCCTCCGCAGCCGCGCCGTCGAGCGGCCCGACGGCAGCTACACGGTGAAGCTGCTCGACGACCCCGGCCTGATCGGCGAGAAGGTCGAGGAGGAGGCCGAGGAGGTGATCCGCGCCGGGCGCGAAGAGACCGACGAGCGGGTCGCCGAAGAGGCCGCCGACCTGCTCTACCACCTCAGCGTTCTGCTGGTCTCCCGCGGCGTCTCGCAGGCGTCGGTGATGGAGGTGCTGAATGCCCGTAGCGGCTGATTCCGAGCTGAGGCTCGAGCCGAGCCTCGAGCGGGCGCGGGAGCTCGCCCGCGAGGGCAACGTGGTGCCGGTCCGCGCCCGCTTCGTCGACGACTGCGAGACCCCGGTCTCGGCCTTCCTCAAGCTGCGCGCCGGCGAGCCCGAGGGAGCGCCCTGCTTCCTGCTCGAGTCCGCCGAGCAGGGTCAGGTCGGCCGCTACTCCTTCGTCGGGCTGCGACCGCGGGCGCTGCTGCGCTGGGAGCGAGGGAACGCTCTCGGAGTGGAGCGGGGAGGAGGCCGCGGCCGGCGAGCCCCCGAGTCGCAGCGAGCCCGCGCCAGATCCCTACGCCGCCGTCGCCGCGCGCCTGGCCGAGTACCGCCCGGCCCCGGTCGAGGGCCTGCCGCCGTTCGTCGGCGGCGCCGTCGGCTTCTTCGGCTACGACCTGGTGCGGACGGTGGAGCCGCTCGGCGAGCCGAACCCGGACCCGCTCGGGCTGCCCGACATGGCGCTGATGGTGACCGACGCGATGCTCGTCTTCGACCACCTCCGCCACGAGCTGACGATCCTCGCCTGCGCCTTCGCCGACGACGACGGCGGCATCGACGCCGCCTACGAGCGCGCGGCGGCGACGATCGCCGAGATGCGCGAGCGCCTGCGCGGCGCCGTCCCGGTTCCCGACCGCCCCTCGGTGGTCGAGCCGCCGCGGTTCGTCTCCAACATGGAGCGCGAGCAGTTCGAAGCCACGGTCGAGCGGATCGTCGAGTACGTCCACGCCGGCGACGCCTTCCAGGTCGTGCCCTCGCAGCGCTTCTCGGCCCCGGCGCCGGTCGAGGCCTTCTCGGTCTACCGCGGCCTGCGCGCGGTCAACCCCTCGCCGTACATGTACTTCCTCGAGTTCGGCGACTTCCAGATCGCCGGCGCCTCGCCGGAGCCGCTGGTCAAGGTCAGCGGCAACCGGGTCGAGACGCGGCCGATCGCCGGCACCTCGCCGCGCGGGCGCAGCGAGGACGAGGACCGCCGCCTCGCCGAGCGGCTGATCAACGACCCCAAGGAGCGGGCCGAGCACGTGATGCTGGTCGACCTCGGCCGCAACGACCTCGGCCGCGTCTGCGAGTACGGCAGCGTCTCGGTCGACGAGCTGATGGTGGTCGAGACCTACTCCCACGTCCTCCACATCGTCAGCCAGGTCTCCGGCACGCTGCGCGAGGGCATCAGCGCCCTCGACGTGCTGCGCTCGGCGCTTCCCGCCGGCACCCTCTCGGGGGCGCCGAAGGTGCGGGCGATGCAGATCATCGACGAGCTCGAGCCGGTCAAGCGCTGCTCCTACGGCGGCGCGATCGGCTACCTCTCCTGGAACGGCGACCTCGACACCGCGATCCACATCCGCACCGTCGTCGTCAAGGACGGCCAGCTCCACGTCCAGGCCGGCGGCGGCACCGTCGCCGACGCCAAGCCGGCCTACGAGTACAACGAGTCGGTGAACAAGGCGCGGGCGGTCTTCCGCGCCGTCGAGGTCGCCTGCGAGCAGCCGGATCTGGGCTCTGACGGTGGGTCGCCAATGAAGCGTGCCTCGTGATCGACAACTACGACTCCTTCACCTACAACCTGGTCCAGTACCTGGGCGAGCTGGGGGCCGAGATCGAGGTGGTCCGCAACGACAAGGCCGACGGTCGGCGAGCTGCTCGAGCGCGGCGCCGACCGCCTGGTCGTCTCCCCGGGGCCCTGCACGCCGGCCGAGGCGGGGATCTCCGGCGAGGCGATCCGCGCCTTCGCCGAGGCCGGCACGCCGGTGCTCGGCGTCTGCCTCGGCCACCAGGCGATGGTCGAGGCCTTCGGCGGCAGGGTCGTCCAGGGCGAGCCGATCCACGGCAAGGACGCCGAGGTCGAGCACGACGGCAGGGCGATCTACGCCGGGCTGCCGAGCCCGTTCGTCGCCGGCCGCTACCACTCGCTCGTCGCCGACCCCGACCTTCCCGACGAGCTCGAGCTGAGCGCCAGCCTCGGCGACGTCGTGATGGGCGCCCGCCACCGCGAGCTGCCGGCCGAGGGCGTCCAGTTCCACCCCGAGTCGGTGCTGACCCCGCTGGGCAAGTCCCTGCTGGAGAACTTCCTCGGAGGCGCACTTGCCGATCGGCGACGACCTCGGGGGCGTGATGCCCAACGACGTCGTCAGCCGGGCGATCGACGCGGTCTGCGCCGGCGATCACCTCACCGCCGATCACGCCGCCGCGGTGCTCTCGGAGATCATGGAGGGGCGGACCGACCCGATCCAGACCGGCGCCTTCCTGATCGCGCTGCGGGCGAAGGGCGAGACCGTGCCCGAGCTGGTCGGCCTGGCGCGGACGATGCGCTCGCTGGCGGCCCCGGTCTCCAGCAGCCGCGCCCGACCTCGTCGACACCGCCGGCACCGGCGGCGGCCCCTCGACCTTCAACGTCTCGACCGCCGCGGCGCTGGTCGCCGCCGGCGCCGGCTGCGCGGTCGCCAAGCACGGCAACCGCTCCAGCACCAGCAAGTGCGGCTCCGCCGACCTGCTCGAGGCGCTCGGGGTCAACATCGAGCTCGAGCCCGAGCAGGTCGGGCGCTGCATCGACGAGATCGGCTTCGGCTTCATGTTCGCTCCCCGCCACCACGCGGCGACGGCGCACGTCGTCCCGGCGCGCAAAGCGCTCGGGGTGCGGACGATCTTCAACTTCCTCGGGCCGCTGACCAACCCGGCCGGGGCGACCCGGCAGCTGCTCGGGGTCGCCGACCGCCACTACCAGGAGACGATCGCCGAGGCGCTGGTCGGGCTCGGCAGCGTGCGCGCCCTGGTCGTCGCCGCCGAGGACGGTCTCGACGAGCTCTCGCTCGTCCTCGCGGACGCGGGTGATCGAGGTCGCCGACGGCGGCACCTCGGAGTGGTTCGTCGAGCCGGGTCAGTTCGGCCTGGCGCCGGCCGAGCTGGAGGCGGTGGCGGGGGGGACGCCGGCCGAGAACGCCGCCGCGGTGCGCGTCGGTCCTGGACGGCGATCCCGGCCCCAGGCGCGACCTGACCCTGCTCAACGCCGCCGCCGCGATCTACGTCGGCGGCCTCGCCGCCGACCTCGAGGAGGGTGTCGCCAAGGCGGCCGCCGCGATCGACTCCGGGGCGGCCGCGGGGATTCTCGACCGGCTGATCGCGGCGACCGCCGCCCCGGCCGTCTAGGCTCTGTCGGTCAAGTGGGAATGATCGAGCAGCTGATCGCCGGGGCCCGGCAAGGAGTGGAAGCGCGTCGTCGCGAGCTTCCGCAGGCCGAACTCGAGTCGCGGCTCTCCGCCCGCGGCGAGGATCGCCCCTTCAACGAGGCGCTGGTGCGGCCCGGTCTGTCGCTGATCGCCGAGTTCAAGCGGCGCTCGCCGAGCGCCGGCGAGATCGCCGCCTCGGCCGACGTCGCCGAGCAGGTCGGCGCCTACGAGCGCGGCGGCGCGGCGGCGCTCTCGGTGCTCACCGACGAGCCCCACTTCGGCGGCTCGCTGGAGGACCTGCGCGCGGCCCGCGCCGCCTGCGGGATGCCGATCATCCGCAAGGACTTCATCGTCGATCGCTACCAGCTCTACGAGGCCGCGGTCAACGGCGCCGACGCGGTGCTGCTGATCGTCCGCGCCCTCGACGACGAGGAGCTGCGGGCGCTCTACGAGGAGGCACGCTCGATCGACCTCGACTGCCTGGTCGAGGTCCACGACGACGAGGAGCTGGAGCGGGCGCTCGAGGCCGACGCCGAGGTGATCGGGATCAACAACCGCAACCTCGACGAGCAGCGGGTCGACATCGCCACCACCTTCGAGCTGATGCCCGACGTGCCCGCCGGCAAGACCGTCGTCGCCGAGAGCGGCATCTCCGGCCGGGCCGAGCTGGAAGAGCTGGAGCGGGTCGGCGTCGACGCCGTCCTGATCGGCGGCGCGCTGATGTCCGCCGCCGATCCCGAGGCGAAGACGCGCGAGCTGACGGGGGCCGACGAAGGCACCCGCGAGCACCTGTACTAGGTGATTGGTGGCGTGGTGGGGTTTGGCGCGGAGGGATTGGGTGGGCCTCTCCTGCGCGAACAGCGGGGAGGCTTGGAGAGGCCCACCCAATCCCTCCCCACGAAGCTCCACCTCGCTCCCAAGCTGGGCAGCTTCCGTGAACGGGCAAGCTTCCAAGGGACGGAAGCTTCGCGAGACCTCGGGCGGAGCTTCCGAATCCACTCGAAACGCGAGACGTGGCATCGGTCGGGGGGTCGGGTGCCCCTCCGAACGTTTTGCGCCGCTGGCCAAGAGAGCCTCTCGGACGGGCGCGAGCGATCCAGCCAGTCAGGCGAGTGAGGAGGGGCACCCGACCCCCCGACCGACGGCGCTCTCCGGTAGAGAGACAGCTTCCGTGGACCGTCAGATGCAGCGTCTTTAGAAAATCTTTCGCGAGCATTTAGAAATGAATCAGCGCCGAGCGCGATCCTGACTCTCATGTCTACGAAAAAGAGCGTCTTCCGAAACCCCTTCATCTCCGCCCTGCTCGGTGGCGCCCTCGTCGCCATCGTCGGCCTGATCGCGATCTCGGCCGGTTGGGTCAAGTCCGACAGTGGCTCGACCACGACCGCCGCGGCGCCGTTGACGGCGCCGGTCGTCTCGAAGTCCAGCGACGTAACGAAAGCCCCAACGTCGTCAACCAGATCTACAAGGCCGACGGCGACGGCGTCGCCTTCATCGAATCGCAGATCCCGGCGACCGAATCCGCGGTCCTCTCGCCCTTCGGCGAACCCGAATCCGCCGGCGGCGGCACCGCGACCGGCTCCGGCTTCGTGATCGACGGCGAAGGCCACATCCTCACCAACAACCACGTGATCGAGGGCGCCAACAAGATCGAGGTCAAACTCGGCGCCTCCAACACCGAGTACACGGCCGAAGTGGTCGGCGCCGACCCGGCCTCCGACCTCGCCCTGCTCAAGGTCGACGCGCCGTCCTCCGAACTGCACCCGCTGACCCTCGGCGATTCCTCGAAGGCGGAAGTCGGCGACCCGGTGGTCGCGATCGGCAACCCCTTCGGGCTCGACCGCACCGTCACCAGCGGCATCGTCTCGGCGCTGCAGCGCCAGATCCAGGCGCCCAACGGGTTCTCGATCTCGAACGTGATCCAGACCGACGCGGCGATCAACCCCGGCAACTCCGGCGGCCCGCTGATCAACGCCGAGGGCGAAGTGATCGGGATCAACTCGCAGATCGAGACCGGCGGCAGCGGCTCCGAGGGCAACGTCGGCATCGGCTTCGCGATTCCGATCAACACCGCCCGGTCGGAGATCCACCAGCTCGAGACCAAGGGCGAAGTCGAACACGCCTGGCTCGGGATCAGCGGTGGCTCGATCACCCCGTCCCTGGCCAAGGCGCTGAACCTGCCGGTGAAGGAAGGCGTGATCGTCCAGACCGTCGAAAAGGGCGGCCCGGCCGACAAGGCCGGGGTCGAAGGCGGCAACACGACGGCGACGATCGAAGGCGCCGAAGTCAACCTCGGCGGCGACATCATCACCGAAGTCAACGGCAAGAAGATCTCGGGGATGGACGAAGTGGTCGAACATCATCAACGCCGCCAAGCCGGGTGAAGAAGTCGAACTGACGATCCTGCGGGACGGGCAGACCAAGCACGCCACGGTCACGCTCGGGGTCCGGCCGGCTTCGGTCGAAAACGCGACCACCGAAGGCGGATAGAGCCGGGGGTGGGGAGGGAGCCTGACCCCCTCCTCACTCGCTTGCTCGCGGCTCGGGTTGGGCCGTCCGAGTGCTGCGGCCCTCGGAGGCCTCCTCGCGGACTCGTCCCTGCGGTCGCGGCTGTCCGGCTCATGCGGCTTGCGTAATCTGGGGTATGCGGGTGAAGATCTGTGGGATCACCAATCTGGACGACGCGGCGGAGGCCGTGCTGCTCGGGGCGTGGGCGATCGGGTTGATCCATTACGACCGGAGCCCGAGGTTCGTGGAGCCGGGGACCGCGGCGGAGATCGGGGCGGCTTTCAGGCGCAAGTGCGAGGTCGTCGGGGTCTTCGTCAACCCGACCCTGGACGAGGTGGCGAAGGCGGTCGAGAACGTCGGGATGACGATGGTGCAGCTGAACGGCTCGGAGGGAGAGTCGTTCTGCGCCGAGGTGGCGCGGAAAACCGGGGTCAAGGTGATCAAGGCGATTCACGTCGCCAGCGCCGCCGACGTCCACGCGGCCGAGTCCTACCGGACCGACTTCCACCTCTTCGACAAGCGCGGCAAGGGCCTCTGGGGCGGCACCGGGCAGAGCTTCGACTGGGAGCTGCTGCGCGGGCACCGCTCCGAGATCCCGGAGATCCTCGCCGGCGGCCTGCGGCCGGACAACGTCGCCGCGGCGATCGCGGTCGCCCAGCCCTTCGCGGTCGACGTCGCCAGCGGCGTCGAGGCCGAGCCCGGCCGCAAGGACCACGCGGCGATGGCGCGCCTTCTTCGCGGCCGCCGGCAGCCAGCCGGCATCGCCGGCTCCGATGAGCGCGGTCGAGGAGCGTTTCGGCCCCTACGGGGGGCGCTATGTGCCGGAGACGCTGATCGCGGCGCTCGACGAGCTGACCGCGGCCTGGGTCGAGGCCCGCGAGGACGCCGACTTCGTCGCCCGCCTGGAGCTGCTGCGGCGCGACTTCATCGGCCGGCCGACGCCGCTCTACCTGGCCGCAGCGGCTCTCCGAGCGGGTCGGCTCCAAGGTCTACCTGAAGCGCGAGGACCTCGCCCACACCGGCGCCCACAAGATCAACAACGCGCTCGGCCAGGCGCTGCTCGCCGAGCGGATGGGCAAGCCGCGGGTGATCGCCGAGACCGGCGCCGGCCAGCACGGCGTCGCCACCGCGACCGCCTGCGCCCTGCTCGGCCTCGAGTGCGTCGTCTACATGGGCACCGAGGACATCCGCCGCCAGGCGCCCAACGTCGAGCGGATGAAGCTGCTCGGGGCCGAGGTGGCGCCGGTCGAGGCCGGCGCCCGCACCCTCAAGGAGGCGGTCAGCGCCGCGATCCGCGACTGGGTCGCCAACGTCGAGTCGACCCACTACGTGATCGGCTCCGCGGTCGGCCCGGCGCCGTATCCGGCGCTGGTCCGCGACCTGCAGCGGGTGATCGGCGAGGAGGCGCGCGAGCAGTCGCTCGCCGCCGAGGGCGCGCTGCCGACCCGGGTGATCGCCTGCGTCGGCGGCGGCTCCAACGCGATCGGCATCTTCAGCCCCTTCGTCGCCGACCCGAGGTCGCGCTGATCGGCGTCGAGGCGGCCGGCGAGGGCATGGACACCCTCCGCCACGGCGCCTCGCTGAGCGCCGGCCGCACCGGCGTCCTGCACGGCTCGCTCTCCGCCGTGCTCGCCGACGAGGAGGGCCAGATCCTCGAGGCGCACTCGGTCTCGGCCGGCCTCGACTATCCCGGCGTCGGCCCCGAGCACGCCCAGCTTGCGCGACAGCGGCCGCGCCAGCTACGTCGGCGATCACCGACCGCCAGGCGCTGGCGGCCTTCGGCGAGCTCTCGCGCCTGGAGGGGATCATCCCGGCGCTGGAGTCCTCGCACGCGATCGCCTGGCTGCTGGAGAACCCGGGGGCCGCCGGATTCGACGTCCTCTGCCTCTCGGGGCGCGGCGACAAGGACCTCGCCGAGGTCGCAGCGCGAGGGAGCCGGGGGGTGACTCCCCGAGCGACAGCGGGGAGGCTCCGGGAGTCACCCCCCGGCTCCCGACGCGAGCGCCGATGCTGGCGAGGGCGGCATCGCGGAGGCGTTCGCGGCTGGCGCAGGGACGAAGGCCGGGCGGCGCTGATGCCCTACATGATGGCTGGGTTTCCCGATCGGGAGTCTTCGCTGGCGGTTGCCGCTGCCTACGTCGATTCCGGTGCCGATCTGATCGAGCTCGGGGTTCCCTTCTCGGATCCGCTGGCCGACGGGCCGACGATTCACGCCGCCGCCACCGGGCGCTGGAGGCCGGGGCGACGCTGGCGACGACGCTGGAGGTCTGCCGCTCGGTCTCCGAGCGGATCCCGGTGGTGCTGATGGTCTACGCGAACATGGTCCTCGCCCACGGTGGCGCCGCCGAGTTCGCCCGCCTGGCGCTGGCCGCGGGTGCCGCCGGGGCGATCGTCCCCGACCTGCCGCTGGGCGAGGCCGAGGACGTGCGTGAGGCGTTCACCGACGCCGGCCTGGCGCTGGTGCCGCTGGTCGCGCCGACCACGCCGCCCGAGCGCCGGGCGCGGATCTGCGCCGTCGCCCGCGGCTTCGTCTACGTCGTCTCGACCGTCGGGACCACCGGCGAGCGGGCCGAGATCCCGGCCTCGCTGGCCGAGCTGGTCGCGGCGACCAAGGCCGACGCGGTGACGCCGGTCGCGGTCGGCTTCGGGATCGGCACCGCCGCCCAGGCCGCCGAGGTCGGGCGGATCGCCGACGGCGTCATCGTCGGCAGCCGCCTCGTCCGCGCCGCCGGCGAGGCTGGATCGCCGCAGGCCGCCGCCGACGCCGTCGCCGACTTCCTCAGCGAGGCGCGCGTCGCCCTCGCCGGGTAAGCATCCGCCGGCCGTATGGGAATGGTCGTCAGCCTATTTCTCGCCCTCGCCGCGATGGTCGTCGTCTACGGCTGGCTCGGGCAGGGCGGCGGCGTCGCCGGCCTCGTCTTCTTCGGGATCGCTGCTCGTCGGGCACCGCTGGTCCGCGTCGCCCAGACCGAAGTCCTGACCTCCCGCCGGCCTCAGGCGCGCGTCGCGACGACCTGCAGGTACTCGGGCTCGATCACCAGCGCCCGCTCGCCGGCCGTGTTGGCCTCTTCCAGGAAGGCGCGCAGGTCGGCGGTCAGCGCCGCCTCGCCGTCGGGGCCGACTTTCTCGTAGGCCGTCTTGATCGGGCCGAAGTAGGCGCGGAAGAACTCGAGGTAGTGGTCGGCGGAGCGGAAGGCCTGGCGCGATTTGCGCTTCTCGATCCGCAGCTCGGTGATGCCGTCGCCGAACAGCTCGCGCAGCCGCTCCTCGGTTCCCCAGAGGACCGGCGGCATCGATGCCGGGTGGCGGCGGGCCGGTGTGCTTGGCGATCGTCAGGAACATCTGGCCGACGCCGCCGTCGGGGGTCCAGTTGGCCATCCCGATCCGGCCGCCGGGCTTGACCACGCGCAGCAGCTCGGCCGCGGTGCGCTCCTGGTCGGGGGCGAACATCGCGCCGAAGATCGACATCGCGACGTCGAAGCTGGCGTCCTCGAAGGGCAGGTCCTGGGCGTCGGCCTCGACGAACTCGACCTCGAGCCGCTCGGCCGCGGCGCGCTCGCGGCCGCGCTCGAGCAGGGCCGGGACGAAGTCGGCGCCGACCGTGTTGCCCCAGGCCCGCCGCGCCGCCGCGATCGCGCCGTTGCCGCTGCCGCAGGCGACGTCGAGGCACGCGCTCGTCGGGGACGATCTCGAGCGCCTCGGTCAGGGTTTCGGCGGCGTTGACGACGAGGCTCGCGACCATCGCGAAGTCGCCCTCCGACCAGATCCGCTGCTGCGTCTGGGTCACCGCTGCTGAGATCGGGTGCGTCGCTCATCTCTCCTCCTCTGGTAGTTCGCTCCGAACCTACCTCTTGACGCCGCCTCCGAACAGTGCCTCGGCAGCTGACTAAGCTGCGCCGATGCGGATCGGAGTGCTCACCGGCGGCGGCGATTGCCCGGGCCTGAACGCGGTGATCCGCGCGATCGTCCGCAAGGGCGCCGGCAACCACGGGCACGAGTTCGTCGGCTACCGCGACGGCTGGCGGGGGCCGCTGGAGGCCGACAGCATGCCGCTCGGCGTCCCCGAGGTGCGCGGCATCCTGCCCCGCGGCGGCACCATCCTCGGCTCCTCGCGGACCAACCCGTTCGCCGGCGACGGCGGCCCGGAGCGGATCGCCGCGAACCTCGCGGCGGCGGGGGTCGACGGCCTGATCGCGATCGGCGGCGAGGACACCCTGGGGGCGGCGTCGCGCCTGCACGACGAGCACGGCCTGCCGGTGATCGGGGTGCCGAAGACGATCGACAACGACCTCAGCGCCACCGACTACACCTTCGGCTTCGACACCGCGGTCAACATCGCGATGGAGGCGATCGACCGCCTGCACACGACCGCCGACAGCCACCACCGGGTGCTGATCGTCGAGGTGATGGGGCGCCACGCCGGCTGGATCGCCTTCCACGCCGGCCTCGCCGGCGGCGCCAACGTGATCCTGATCCCGGAGCGGAACTTCGACGTCGAGCAGGTCTGCGACCTGGTCGGCGCGCCGCTTCGCCAGCCACTTCGCGCCGATCATCGTCGTCGCCGAGGGGGCGCAGCCGGTCGGCGGCATGCCCAGCGCCGACGGGGAGCAGCTCGACGCCTTCGGCCACGTCCGGCTCGGCGGCATCGGCCACTGGCTGGAGGGCGAGATCGAGCGCATCACCGGCAAAGAGACGCGGGCGACCGTGCTCGGCCACGTCCAGCGCGGCGGCACCCCGACCGCCTTCGACCGCGTCCTCGCCACCCGCTTCGGCCTGCACGCGATCGACGCCGCCGACGCCGGCCGCTGGGGGACGATGACGGCGCTGCGCGGCACCGAGATCGAGCTGGTCGAGCTGACCGAGGCGACGGCGGAGCTGAAGACGGTCCCGGAGTCCCTCTACGCCGAGGCCGAGGTCTTCTTTGGCTAGACGATGGGGCGCTGGCGCTGGCTGTGCTGGCGCTCGGGGCGGGAGTGGGCGGGTGCAGCGGCACCGGGGTCTCGAAGGGCGCCACGGTGAGCGTCTACGTCGAAGCGCCGCTGTGCGCGGGGGCGGAACGTGAGCTGGCGCGAGAAGGCGACGGCGCGGGCGATGTCCGCGATCCACGCCGTCTGCCTCCCGACCCCACGCCACGGCACGCCGCCTGGACCTCGCCGCCGTCGGCGCCAACGCCCGCCGCGCCAGCGAGGACTCCACCACGATCGCCTACCTCGCCGCCCCCAGCGCCGCCTTCCGCTTCTCGCACCCGATCCTCGAATCCGCCGGCATCGCCACCGTCAAGGCGAGCTCCGGCGCAAGCCGCGATGCGCAGGCTGCTTCACGCGGTCGCGGAAGCGGACTCGAGCTCGCTCCGCGACTCGGTCCGCGAAGCCTTGGAATAGACGCCGCGCCGGCCTAGAGCAGATCCTTCAGCGCCTCGTCCAGATCCGGGTGCTTGAACTCGTACCCGAGCTCCTGCGCCCGTTTCGGAACCGCCCGCTGGCCCCCGCGCAGCACGGCGCCGAACTCGGAGCCGAATTTGAGGTCGAGGACGAAGCCGGGGATCGGGACGATCGCCGGCCGGCCGAGGGCGCGACCGAGCGCCTTCGAGAAGTCGCGGTTGGTCGCCGGGTTCGGCGCCGAGGCGTTGACGGCGCCGCTGACCCGCTCGTCGTCCAGCGCCCAGAGCAGGATCCCGACCTCGTCGTCGATGTGGATCCAGGGCATGTACTGGGCGCCGCCGGCGAGCGGGCCGCCGACGCCGAGCTTGAACGGGAGTCAGCAGCTCCCCCAGCAGGCCGTCGCCGGGGTCGAGAACCAGGCCGGTGCGAATCGAGCGCCAGCCGGACGCCCGACGGCCTCGACCTCGTGGGCGGCCTGCTCCCACTCGCGCGCCACCTCGGCGTCGAAGCTGTCGCCGCCGGGCCGTCGACTCGTCGACGATCTGCTCGCCGCGGTCGCCGTAGTAGCCGACCGCCGAGCCGCTGACCAGCACCGACGGCCGTTTCTCCAGCCCGGCGATCGTCCCGACCAGGTTGTGGGTGCCCTGGCGGCGGCTCTCGATGATCTTCTGCTTCGCCTCGTCGGTCCAGCGCTGGTTGATCTTCTCGCCGACCAGGTGGACGACGCCGTCGACGCCCTCGAAGGCGTCGGCCGGGGGGCGTTCGAGGGTCGGCTCCCAGGCGTGCCAGGTGATCCGCGGGTTGGCGGCTCGCGCCTTGGCGGGGTCGCGGCTGAGGCCGACGACGTCGTCGCCGCGGGCCAACAGGGAGTCACACAGCGCCGAGCCGATCAGGCCGGTGGCTCCGGTGACCAGGACCTTCACGGCGTTGGCGCCCGGCCTCTCACTGGCTGACCTCGACCGTGGCGAAGGTTCCGGTCTCGTCGTTGAAGCGGGCGATCCCGGCGGCCTTGGCCTCCTCGACCACGGCGCGGGCGACGGACGGTGCGACGTCGCGGTTGAAGACGCTGGGGATGATGTAGTCCTCGGCGAGGTCGTCGTCGTCGACGGCTTCGGCGATGCCCTTGGCGGCGGCCAGCTTCATCTCCTCGGTGATGCTGGGGGCGCCGGCGTCGAGGGCGCCGCGGAAGATGCCGGGGAAGGCGAGGACGTTGTTGATCTGGTTCGGGTAGTCGGAGCGGCCGGTGGCCATGATCCGCACGTAGGGCGCCGCCTCCTCGGGCATCACCTCGGGCGTCGGGTTGGCCATCGCGAAGACGATCGCGTCGTCGTTCATCTTCGCCAGCGACTCGGCCTTGATGATCCCCGGGCCGGAGAGGCCGACGAAGAGGTCCATGCCCTCGATCGCGTCGTCGGGTGAGCCGCTGACCTTGTCGGGGTTGGAGATCTCCGCGTACCAGCGCTTGTCGGAGTTCATCTCGCCCGAGCGGTAGTCCTCGCGCTCGGTCGAGAGCGCGCCCTTGCGGTCGCAGCCGACGATGTGGGTGACCCCGGAGGCGAGCATCATCTTCGTCACCGCTACCCCGGCGGCGCCGAGGCCAACCATCAGCACCCGCAGCTCCTCGATCGGCTTGCCGGTGATCTTCAGCGCGTTGAAGAGCGCCGCCATCGTCACCACCGCGGTGCCGTGCTGGTCGTCGTGGAAGACCGGGATGTCGAGGCGTCTCCTTCAGCCGGTCCTCGATCTCGAAGCAGCGCGGGGCGGAGATGTCCTCGAGGTTGACGCCGCCGAAGGTCGGCGCCATCAGTTCGACCGCCTTGACGATCTCGTCGGCGTCCTGGGTGTCGAGGCAGATCGGGAAGGCGTCGACGCCGGCGAACTCTTTGAACAGCATGCACTTGCCCTCCATCACCGGCATCGCCGCCTCGGGGCCGATGTTGCCGAGCCCGAGCACGGCGCTGCCGTCGGAGACGACCGCGACGGTGTTCTTCTTGATCGTGTACTCGAAGGCTTTGGCGCGGTCGTCGTGGATGTCCATGCAGACCCGGGCGACGCCGGGCGTGTAGGCCATCGAGAGGTCGTCGCGGGTCTTCACCGGGTACTTGTTGTGGATGTCGATCTTGCCGCCGCGGTGCATCTGCATCGTGCGGTCGACGTAGTCGAGCACCCGGGCGCCGCGGGTCGACCCGATCGCCCGCAGGATCCGCTCCCAGTGATCGCGGTCGGCGGCGTCGATCGTGAACTCGCGGACCCGCTTGCCCTCCGGCCCGGCGCCGGGGACGAGGTCGACGCCCTGCAGCTGCCCGCCGGCCTCGGCGATCGCCGCGGTCAGTTTGCCCAGCGGCTCCTGGCGAGCATCGAGCTCGACCCGGATCGTGACGCTGTACTGGGCGCTGACGGCCATCCCGGCTATCGAATCAGATTCGCGGCGCCGGCCGTGTGTGGACCGCGCCTCGGAGCAGACTGGGAGAGCCGACGCTGCGGGGCGCCTTATGGCTCCACATGGGTGAAGAAAGCGCCCCGCCCGACCGTAACCTCGCCCGATTGGCGGCGCGTCAACATGGGGTGGTCTCTCGCCGGCAGTTGGAATCGGCCGGCTTGGGGCGGAAGGCGATTGAGAATCGGGTCGAGAAGGGGCAGCTGTTTCGCATTCACCGAGGGGTGTACGCGGTCGGGCATGCGGCCTCGGTCTCGAGGCTCGCTGGATGGCGGCGGTCCTCGCGTGTGGTCCGGGCGCCGTCCTCAGTCACGCGAGTGCCGCGGCGTTATGGGGCCTGCTGCGTGCAGAACGAGGCGCGATCGACGTCTCGGTGCCCAGTCATTCCGGCCGGCGCCGGCGAGTGGGGATTCGGATTCATCGCTGTGCCTCGCTCGCGCCGAGGTCAAAGGCCGCGGTTGGTTTTGACGGTCCGGCCGCTCAGACCGAGCCGCCGGAGATCGAGGCCCGACGCACCCTCGTCACCGTGCGGCGAAGAATCCCCGTAACCACGGTGGCCCGCACGGTTCATGACCTTGAAGCCGCGGCTGAGCCCGCATCTCGTCCGCCGCGCGATCCGTCAGGCGCAACTGGCCGGCTACGCGCTCGATGCCCGCACCCGGACCGATCGGACGCGCAGCGACCTCGAGGGCGACTTCCTCCGTCTCTGTCGCCGCCACGGCGTGCCTGAGCCGCGGGTCAACGTCCGCGTCGGGCGCTGGACGGTCGATTTCCTCTGGCCCCGTCAGCGCCTCGCGGTCGAGACCGACAGCGACCGCTGGCACCGCGGCAGCGTCTCCCTCGAGGACGACCATCGCCGCGACCTCGACCTGCGGGCCGCCGGCTACCGCGTCCGCCGCTACAGCGGAGCGCAGATCGAAGCCGAACCCGAGCGGATCGTGGCGAGATCTGAGACGAGCGCTCGCGCCCGAGCGCGTCCACGCCCTCGTAGAGTTGGCGCCGATGGCCACCGACTCTCCCCAGCTCTTCCTGATCGACGGCAACTCGCTCGCCTACCGGGCCTTCTTCGCGCTGCCGGAGTCGATCGGGACCAGCGACGGGCGGCCGACCAACGCGATCTACGGGCTCGCCTCGATGCTGGTCAAAATCATCGACGAGCACCATCCGCAGGGCGTCGTCGTCGCCTGGGACGCCGGGATGTCGGGACGCGAGGTCACCTACGACCTCTACAAGGCCGAGCGCAAACCCCGCCCCGACCTGCTGCGCGAGCAGTGGCCGCACCTGATGCCGCTGGTCGACGCCTTCGGCTACACCAACGTCAAGGTCGACGGCTTCGAGGCCGACGACGTGATCGCCTCGCTGGTCCGCCAGGCGCGCGAGCAGGGGATCGAGGTGATGGTCGTGACCGGCGACCGCGACGCCTACCAGCTGGTCGCCGAGGGGGTGCGGGTGATGAGCACCTCGCGCGGCATCACCGAGACCAAGATCTACGACGTCGACGCGGTCGTCGAGCGCTACGGCGTGCCGCCGGAGCTGATCACCGACCTGATGGGCCTGCGCGGCGACACCTCCGACAACATCCCCGGCGTCCCCGGGATCGGCGAGAAAACCGCGACCCAGCTGCTGCAGCAGTTCGGCTCGCTGGAGGAGGTGCTGGCCAACGTCGACGAGATCTCCGGCGCCAAACGCAAGCAGAACCTGACCGAGCACGCCGACGACGCCCGCATGTCGAAGCAGCTGGCGACGCTCCAGTACGAGATCGAGACCGGCGTCGACCTCGCCGCCGCGATGGCCTCCGAGCCCGACCGCGGCGCCCTGCGCGACTTCATGCGCGAGTTCGAGCTGCGGGCGGTGCTGGAGCGGCTCGAAGAAGCGCTGCCGGAGGGCAAGGCGGTGCCCGGGCGCAAGGTCGAGACCGAGCTCGAGATCGAGGCGGTCGCGGGCACGCCCGAGGACATCGGCGAGGGCCGGGTGGCGCTGGCGATCGACGGCGATCGCTGGGCGGCTGCCGAGGCGGAGCGGATCCTCAGCGGATCCTCGAGCCACGACGAGCTGGCGGTGGCGCTGGTCGGCCGCGGCATCGCCGGCCACGACCTGAAGTCGCTCGGCGGCGGCCGCCACGGCCTGCTCGCGGCCGCCGCCCGCGAGGGGGTCGAGCTGGAGCTCGACCACGACACGATGATCGCCGCCTACCTGCTCGAGCCCCAGCGCCGCACCTACGAGCTGACCGAGCTGGCCGCCGACGCCGGGATCGGCCTCGCCGAGGGCGCCGGCGCCGCCGGGCCGGAGGACGACGGCCAGATGGCGCTCGGCGAGGAGCTCGAGGCCGGGCTCGACCCGGCCGAGGAAGCGCGCCTGGTCGCCGCCCTCGCCGAGGTGCAGCGGCCGCGGATCGAGGAGCTCGGGCTGGAGCCGTTGCTGCGCGAGGTCGAGCTGCCGCTGATCCACGTCCTGGCGGCGATGGAGCGCGAGGGGCTGAAGCTCGACGCCGAGCGCCTGGCCGAGGTCGGCGCCGGCTTCGGCGAGCGGATCGCGACGCTGCGAGAGCGAGATCTTCGAGCTGGCCGACGAGGAGTTCACGATCGGCTCGCCGCAGCAGGTCGGCCGCGATCCTCTTCGAGAAGCTCGAGCTGAGCCGCAAACGCCGCGGCAAAACCGGCTTCTCGACCGACGCCCGCGTCCTCGCCCAGATCCGCGACGAGCACCCGATCGTCGAGAAGATCGAGTCCTGGCGCGAGCTGACCAAGCTGAAGAACACCTACCTCGACTCGCTGCCGGACCTGATCGACCCCGCGAGCGGCCGCGTCCACACGACCTTCAACCAGGCGGCGACGACCACCGGCCGCCTCTCCTGCACCAACCCGAACCTGCAGAACATCCCGATCCGGACCGAGATCGGCCGCCCGGTCCGCGCCTGCTTCGTCGCCGCGGAGGGCTCGCGCCTGCTCTCCGCCGACTACAGCCAGGTCGAGCTGCGGGTGCTCGCCCACGTCGCCGACGAGCAGGTGCTGAAAGACGTCTTCCACGCCGGCGAAGACGTCCACGCCGCGACCGCGGCCGAGGTCTTCGACATCGGCCGCGACGAGGTCGACGTCGGCCAGCGCTCGAAGGCGAAGATGGTCAACTTCGGGATCGTCTACGGGCTCACCGGCTTCGGCCTCGCCGACCGGCTCAACATCCCCCGCAAGGAGGGCGAGGAATTCGTCGCCCGCTACCTCGAGCGTTTCCCGGCGGTGCGCGCCTTCCGCGAGGAGATCGTCGAGAAAGCCCAGGAGGAGGGCTTCGTGACGACCCTGATGGGCCGCCGCCGGCCGATCCCCGAGCTGCGCTCCGGCAACCCCAACACCCGCCGCCTCGGCGAGCGCCTCGCCGTCAACACGGTGATCCAGGGGACCGCCGCCGACATCATCAAGGTGGCGATGGTGCGCTGCCAGCGGGCGCTGCGCGAGGCCGGGGGGGAGACGCGGCTGGTCCTGCAGATCCACGACGAGCTCCTCTTCGAGGGCCCGCCGGGGGAGATGGACGGCGCGACCGAGCTGGTGCGGCGCGAGATGTGCGCCGCCTACCAGCTCGATCCGCCGCTCGAGGTCGACATCGGCGTCGGCCAGGACTGGCTCGACGCCAAGTAGACCTCCCTCCCTAGCGAGTGCGTGCCAGCTCGACCTCGTCGAAGGTCGCGGTGCCGTGCTCGATCTCCAGGTCGGCCTCGTGGACGACCGCGCCCGGGACCAGGTCGGCGCTGCGTGCAGCCGGCGCCTTCGCCCTCGTCGCCGTGGCGACCGGGCCCGGAGTTGTCGCCGCCGTTGTCGTCGCCGGCTCTTCGCCATGGCCGCCGTGGTCGTCGCCGGGCTCGGACTCGCCTGAGCTCCTCCGCGCGTCGCCCATGCTGATGGTCCTCGACGCCCTCGCACTTGATCTCGGTCTGTGCGGTGACCAGGCCGCTGACCGTGTCCGTCCCGAACAGGTCGATCACCAGTTTGCCGCTGGTGGCGTCGAAGGAGGCGATCGTGCCGGCGTTCTCCTGGCCGTCGATCACCCCGTCGTCGTCGCTGTCGCGGTCGCGGGGGTTGTCGCCGGCCTCGAACTCGGCCCGGTTGCGCAGGTGGTCGCCGTCCTGGTCGAGACGCGCCTGGTTGACGTCGAGCGAGAGGTGGTGGCGCTGCTCCCAGCGATCGGGAATGTGGTCGTGGTTGCGGTCCTTGGCGCCTGCCAGGCCCGGCAGCACGAGGATCGCCATGACGCCGAGCGCCGCGGCGAACAGGACCTTGACGGTGTGCTTGGGGTTCATCGTTCCTCCTTCGACTGTTGGTCGGTCACCCCTGACAACCCGTCGCCGCCGCCAGAATCACGCGAGGCTTCAGAAGTCGAGTCATCGCCGCCGCCGTCAGTCGCCCGAGGAGCCGCTCCCGGAGCCGCCTCGGATTCGCTCGAAGTTCCGGCCGCCGGGGACGATCCGCCGCCGGAGCCCGAATTCGAGCCGGAGTCGATCGTCTCCGCCGCTCGAGGGTCGCCGCCGCTGATGGCTCTCGCTGCCGCCGCCGCTCTCGCCCTGCCGTGGTGGGAGCCGCCGTCCTTACCGCTCAGATTCGACCCCTCGCCACTGGAGCCGCTGTCCCCGTGGTCATCGGAGCCCGGCGAGCCGGATCGATCCGCCGCTGCCGGTGCCGCTCGAGCCGGGGCTGTCGTCGCCGCCGTTGTCCCGGCCGTGATGGTGCTCGCCCGCCTTGGTCGCCCTCGTGCTCCACCCGATCCGCGGGAGCCGTGCTCGCGACGCTGGTCGGCGACCTCTCGGGCCGCTCCCGCCGCCGCGTCGGCGCCTCCCGGCGGGAGCGATCGGAAGCGCCGCTTCGCGGCTGACGGGAGGGGGAGAGGAGCCGTGACTGTGACGCTCGGCATGGCGGACGGCCAAGCCGCCGCCGACCACGGCCCCGGTGGCGACGATCGCGACCGCGGCCTTGGCCGCCAGCGCGCCACCGCCGGTCGCCGCCGTCGCCGCGACGGCGCCGCCGTCACCGCCGCCCTCGACCAGGTAGCGCAGCAGCGGCATCGGCACCAGCGAGCCGAGGCCGGCGCGCAGGGCGTCGCGGGCGCGGAAGATCAACTGCCGCGCGGCGCCGGTCGAGACGCCCAGCTCGGCGGCGATCTCGTCGTGGCTGCGGCCCTCCATCTCGCGCTTGACCAGCGCCTCGCGCTGGGCCTCCGGCAGCCCCTTCAGCTCACGCACCAGCGAGCGCATCTGTTCGCTGCGTTCGAGCGCCTGCGGCGGCTGCTCGACGCCGTCGTGGTTCTCGTCCAGCTGCTGGTGGGTGGGACCGGCGTCGCGCAGGGCGTTGAGGCCGGTGTTGCGGACGATCGTGTAGAGCCAGGGCCGCAGGTGCAGCTCCTCGACGCCGGCGCCGATCGCCGGCACCGCCTTCGCCAGCGAGTCCTGGACGACGTCCTCGGCCCGGTCGGCGCCGACGATCGATCGCGCGTAGCGGACCAGGGCGGGGCGGTAGCGACGGACGATCTCCTCGATCGCCGCCTCGCTGCCCTCTCCCGTCAGCGCCACCAGGCGGCGGTCCGGCTGCAGGCGCAGCACCGGTCCGGAGAGGATCTTCTCGCTGGCTCGGGCTGCCATCGCCGTGTACTACGCAGGCGGGCGACCGAACGTTCAGGCCGCGCGCCGGGCGCCGGCGGTGCCGGGTCTAGTCGCCCGGGCGAGGGAGAAACAGGGCGGGCCAGTCGGCGACCGCGCGTTCCATCGCCGCCCAGGTCTCGTCGGGCGTGGAGTCCGGGACCTTGATCAAGCCGCTGTGGCCGCCCTTGATCCGGAGCGTGTGCGTCAGCCCGAGCTCGGCCGAGAGCTTCGCCAGGGCCGCGTCGATTTCGGCCGGGTCATGCTCGCCATAGGTGTACAGATGCGTGACGGCTTCCACTCAACCCACCGTAGCGCGCTGGTTGCCGATCTCTCGCGATCGCTCCCTCGGGGGCGCGGGCTCGCCGGCGAACTCGGGCGGGGCGATGTTGAGGTAGTGCTCGAAGGACCAATCGACGAAGCGCTTGCGTCCCCATCAGCTTGATCAGCGGCCCGAGCAGGCGCGGCGGCACCCGCGGCACCAGCCGCTGGACGCGCAGCATCCAGCGGAACTTCCACTCGTGGGAGTCGTTGAACTCGGCGTAGTTGGCGGCCGCCTGCTCGCGGCTCTGGCGCCCCTCGATGGACGCCGCGCAGCTCGCGGCCCAGGGCGATCCCGAAGTAGAGCGCGGTGCGGATCCCCTCGGCGCTGAGCGGCAGGCAGTGGCCGGCGGAGTCGCCGGCGAAGAAGATCGCCGCCCTCGGTCGCCGCGCCGCAGCTTGTGCGGGATCCAGTTGCCCTGGTAGCGGACCCGGTCGCGGTCGAGGTCCTCGGCCAGCAGCTCGGTCGTCTCGCGGACGTGGAAGCGGGGGTCGAAGGAGCCGACGCCGATCCGGATCTCGTCGCCGGCCGGGAACGACCAGCCGTAGCCGGCGGGGACGTAGCGGCGGTCGATCCAGATCTCGAGGTCCTCGCCGCCGCCGCCGGGGTGCACCTCGAGCCCGCGCGAGAGCGGCGCGTCGGGCGGCTGGACGCCGTCGCCGTTGGCCAGCAGCCGCCGCCAGCCGAGCGCGTCGACGACCAGCGGCGCGGAGACGACGCCGCGGTCGGTGTCGATCGCGATCGCGCCGTCGCCGTTGCTCGCGCCGCGCGCGGCCGTTCACCTTGGCGGTCTCGAAGCGGGCGTCGCACTCGTCCCAGAGCAGCTGGCAGAGCTCGCGGTAGTCGAAGGTCGAGAAGGTCCAGGGGAGCTTGTAGCGGGCGTCGCCGTGGGGCGTGTGCATGACCAGCGTGTCGAAGCGCTGGCGCTCGCAATCCATCAGCCCGAGCCGTCGCAGCCACTCGGTCGGGATCCCGCAGGCCGAGGTCTGGCGCTCGCCGATCTCGTAGCGGTCGACGATCAGCACGTCGGCTCCGGAGCCGGCCAGCTCGCGCGCGATCGCCAGTCCGGCGAAGCTGGCGCCGCAGATCAGGACGTCGTGATCGCCGTCGATCGGGGTCCGTTCCTCGCCCCGTTTGGTTGCTCTAATCGGCATCGGCCTCGATTCTGCCATTATCTGCCGCCGTGTCCGCGACTGACGTATTGACGCCCCCTGCCCCTGCCGCAACGCCGGTCGAGGGATCGAACGGGCTGCTGCTCAAAATCGACGGCCAGATCGTCCCGAACTACGCGGCGACGATGGTCTCCTTCGACGAGGGCGACGTCGTCAACGGCAAGGTCGTGCGGATCGACAAAGACGAGGTCCTCGTCGACATCGGCTACAAGGCCGAGGGAGTCATTCCCTCCAACGAGCTCTCGATCCGCAAGTCGGTCGATCCGGCCGAAGAGGTCGAGCTCGGCGAGGAGATCGACGCGCTGGTCCTCACCAAGGAGGACGCCGAGGGCCGCCTGATCCTCTCCAAGAAGCGCGCCCGCTTCGAGAAGGCCTGGCGCCGGATCGAGATCGCCGCCGATTCGGGCGAACCGGTCGAAGGCAGCGTGATCGAGGTCGTCAAGGGCGGCCTGATCCTCGACCTCGGGGTGCGCGGCTTCCTGCCCGCCTCGCTGGTCGACATCCGCCGCGTCCACAACCTCGACGAGTTCATGGGCCAGACGCTCGAGTGCAAAGTCATCGAGCTCAACCGCAGCCGCAACAACGTCGTCCTCTCGCGCCGCGCCGTCCTCGAGGAGGAGCGCAAGGAGGTCCGCGAGCAGATCCTCGGCCGCCTCGAGCCCGGCCAGGTGGTCGAAGGCAAGATCTCCAACATCGTCGACTTCGGCGCTTTCGTCGACCTCGACGGGATCGACGGCCTGATCCACATCTCCGAGCTTTCCTGGAGCCACGTCAACCATCCCTCCGAAGTCGTCGCGATCGGCGACACGGTGCGGATCAAAGTGCTCGACATCGACCGCGACCGCCAGCGCATCTCCCTCGGCCTGAAGCAGACCCAGGAGGATCCATGGCAGCGGGTGATCAGCACCCACCGTCCCGGTGACGTGCTCGAGGGCGCGGTGACCAAGGTCGTCGCCTTCGGCGCCTTCGTCGAAATCCTCCCCGGCGTCGAGGGCCTGGTTCACATCTCCGAGCTTGCCGACCACCACGTCGAGAACCCGAGCGAAGTGGTCGAGCCGGGCGCCACCCTCAACGTCAAGATCCTCGAGATCGACGAAGAGCGGCGCCGTCTCTCGCTCAGCATCAAGCGGGTCGAGGGGCAGAACATGCCGATGCGGCGATCTCGGCGCGCAGATCGCCGCCGAGGCCGAGGGCTCCGAGGTCGTGGCAGACGCCGAGGGTTCGGACGCGGCAACCGAGATCCTGCCGCGGATGAGGACACCTCGTCCACGCAAGCCGCGGATGAGGCGCCTGAGGCCGAGGCTGTCGAGACCGCTACCGAGGAGCCGCAGGTCGAGGCCCCCGCCGCCGAGGAGCCTGCTGCTGAGGCAGAGGACGCCGCGGTCGAGGCCGATGAGCCTGCTGCCGAGGTCGAGCTTGCCGAGGATGCCGCCGTCGAGGCCGATGAGGCAGAGGTCGAGCCCGCCGAGGCCGAGGCCGCGCCGGAGCCGGTTGCCGAGGCGCCGGCGGAGAACGGCGAGTCCGAGGAGGGCGAATCGGGTGAGGAGCAGGAGGGCGAATCGGTCAGCGATCGCCCCGATTCACCCGACGACCTCGACGAGGCCGCCGGCGACGATTCGCAGACTGGCGAGTCAGAGCAGGACTGAGCGGCGCCCGTGGCGCCGCTGACGATCGGCCTCACCGGCGGCATCGCGGCCGGTAAGTCCGAGGCCCTGGCGGCGTTCGCGCGGCTCGGCGCGGCGACTCTCTCCAGCGACGCCGTGGTCCACGAGCTGCTCGAATTCCGAACCGCTGCGCGGCCGCCTGGTCGAGCGCTGGGGGGCCGAGGTGGCGCCCGAGGAGGGGGTCGACCGGACCCGGATCGGCGAGATCGTCTTCGCCGACCCCGATCAGCTTGCCTGGCTCGAGGGCCAGATCCACCCGCTCGTCGGTCGAGCGGACGCTGGACTGGCTGGCCTCGCTGCCGCCGCGGACCGAGGTCGCCGTGGTCGAGGTGCCGCTGTTGTTCGAGGGCGGCCGAGAGCATGCCTTCGACACCACCGTCGCGATCGTCGCCGCAGGAGGAGGTGAGGCGGGCGCGGGCCGAGGCGCGCGGCCACGCCCTCGTCGACGAGCGCGAGGCGCTCCAGCTGACCCAGCTCGAGAAGTCCGAACGCGCCGACCACGTGGTCGAGAACGACGGCTCGGTCGACGATCTCGAGCGGGCGCTGTCCGCCCTGCTCGCGAAGCTGCGGCGATGAAGCGAAGGGCTCGGCGACGGCGGCGCTGGCTGGCGCTCGGCGCCGGGGCGGCGATCGTCGGTCTCGCCGCCGGGGCGCTGGTCGCCAGCGGGACCTTCGATCACGCCCTGAAGGAGCTGACGCTGCCGCTGAACCACGAGGACGTGATCCGCCAGCAGGCGTCCGAAAAGGGCGTCGACGCGGCGCTGATCGCGGCCGTCATCTACTCCGAGTCGAAGTTCAGCGATGCGACCTCGAGCGCCGGCGCCCGCGGGCTGATGCAGATCATCCCCGACGCGGCCGAAGCAGATCGCCAAGGAAAGCGGCGCCACCTCGTTCGAACTGGGGGACCTCTCCGATCCCGAAATCAACATCCGCTACGGCACCTTCCTGCTGCGCGAACTGCTCGACCGCTACGACGGCGACGAGGCCGCCGCGCTCGCCGCCTACAACGCCGGTCCCGGCAACGTCGACAAGTGGGGCGGCAGCGATCTTAATGTCAGCGAAATCCCCTTCCCCGAAACTCGCGCCTACGTGGAAGAGGTGCTTGAAAAGCAGAAGGCCTACCGCAGCAAGTACGCCAAGGAGCTGGGCTACTGAGCTCCGCGGCCCCCCGACCCCGCGTCGCCGCGCTGGCGCTGGCCGTCGGCCTGG
Organism: uncultured Solirubrobacterales bacterium; assembly: GCA_963739875.1. Classification (GTDB taxonomy): domain Bacteria; phylum Actinomycetota; class Thermoleophilia; order Solirubrobacterales; family 70-9; genus VAYN01. The sequence goes on along the minus strand of CAVUCD010000001.1, from coordinate 481,750 downwards.
TCCTGGCCGACTCCTCGGTCGTCGTCCTGGCGCTGCCGGATATCTACCGCGACCTCGACACCAGCGTCGCCGGCGTCACCTGGGTCCTGGTCTCCTTCAACCTGGTGATGGCGCTGGCCGCGGTGCCCGCGGCGCTGATCGCCCGCCGGGTCGGCCCCGGCCGCGCCGCCGCCGTCGGGCTGGCGATCTTCGCCGGCGCCGGGCTCGCCTGCGGCCTCTCCGACAACCTCACGACCCTGATCATCGCTCGCTGCGTGCAGGCGCTGGGCGGTGCGGCGGCGGTCACCGCGGCGCTCGAGCTGCTGCCGGCCACGGTCGGCTCGGAGCGGCGCGCGACCGCCGTCTGGGCCACCGCCGGGGCGACGGGGGCGGCGCTCGGCCCGGCGGTCGGCGGCATCCTCACCGAGCTGGTCTCCTGGCAGTCGATCTTCCTGCTCCAGGTTCCGGTGGCGCTGGCGGCCGCGGTGCCGATCCTCGCCGTCGCCAGGCACGAGGCCTCGACCAGGGTGATCGAACCGGAGCTGCGCCGGACCGGCCGCCCGCACCTCTGGGCGAACCTCGCCCTGGCGATGGTCTCGGCGGCGATCGCCGCGGCGCTCTTCCTGCTGGTCCTGCTGCTGATCGAAGGCTGGCGCCTGAGCCCGATCGGGGCGGCGATCGTGGTCTCGGTGATGCCGCTGGCGGCGATCCTCGGCAGCCGGCTCGGACCGCTCGTCCCCTCGGCCCGGGCGCGGGCCGCGGCCGGCGCGATCCTCGTCTCCGGCGGCCTCGGCGGCCTGGCGCTTGCTGCCGAGCGCCAAGGTGGTGCTGACGCTGCCGCCCCAGATACTGGTCGGGATCGGCCTCTCGCTGGTGCTCTCGGCGCTGACCGAGACCGCGCTCGGCGGGCGCGCCCCGCAGGCGATCCACGGCGGCTGGACGATCTCCGCCCGTCACGCCGGCGTCGTCATCGGCCTGCTCGCCCTGACCCCGATCTTCACCCACGACATCGCCCAGCAGCGCGAAGACGCGATCGAAGCCGGCACCGCGGTGGTCCTCGACTCGCCGATCAATCCCCTCTTGAAGATCGACCTGGCGCAGAAGATCGGCGCTCAGCTCGAATCCGAGCGGGGCAAGGTGCCGACGCTGGGCCCCGTCTTCGAACCGCTGCCGTCGGATCCCGGCGAGCGCGCCGAAACCGAACAGCTGCGCGGTGAACTCCAGGACCAGCTCGACCGCGGCGCCACCCATGCCTTCAGTCCCTCGTTCGGGCTGGCGGCGCTGCTCGGCCTGCTGGCGCTGATCCCGATCGGGCTCTCGCGGCGGGTGGAGCTGTGAGCGCGACCGGCGACGACGGCGGGCGCCGGCGGGGGCGGATTCTGGTCGGCGCCGCGATCGTCGCGGCGCTGGCCCTGGTCGGCGTCTACCTGGCGGCCGGTGGCTCCTCCTACGCGCCGGAGAAGACCCAGGATCCCTGCAAGCCGCGACCGTGGAGCAATCCCCAGAGCCTCGGGGCGATCGCCGACCAGTTCTCCGTCTCCGCCCTCGACGGCGCCGCCTGTCAGCTCGGCGTCAGCCGCGAGACCCTGGCCAGGGCGCTGGCGACGACGGCGTCGCGGGAACGCTTCACCAAGCGCTACGGGATCGACGACGCGAAGCTGACCAAGGCGATTCGGGCCGGGCTGCTGCGGGCGGTCGACGACGCCGAAGAAGCCGGCGCCCTGAGCCCGCTGATCGCCGGGCCGCTGCGGACGACGGTCGAACAGATCCCGCTCGACCAGGCGATCGAACTCGTCAAGGACGCCAAATCGGCGCTCGGCAGCTTCCAGGGCTTCCTCGGCCCGGTCAGCGGTCTGCTCGAAGAACTGCTGCCGTAGGCCTCAGGGCCGGGTCGCGCGCCAGACCCAGAGCATCGCCAGCGGTTGCAGCGGCAGCCGGGCCCAGAGCGTCCAGCGCGGGATCTTCTCGAGGTCGAGCCCCCTGATCTGCTCGGGGCTGACCGCCATGTGGATGTTCGCCGGGAAGACCGCGAGCAGCAGGCCCAGCAGCCACCAGCGGCCGAAGCGGCGGGTGGCGGGGTGGAGGACGGCGACGGCGCCGGCGATCTCGGCGGCACCGCTGACCGCGACCGCCTCCTTCTTCAGCGACTCGATCGCCGGCGGCACGATCGCTTCGAAGAAGCGCGGCCGGAGGAAGTGCATCGTCCCGGTGAAGGCGAAGAAGGCGGCGAGTGCGGGGCGTGGTCGGCTCATCGGGCGCGCAGTCTCCCAGCTCCGCCGCGACGGCGTCGCCCGGGCGAAAAAGCACAACCAGCGCGCCAGCTAAGGTCACTTCGTGCCCGATTTCAAGCTCAACCCCGCCTACACCCCGACGGCGGACCAGCCGAAGGCGATCGCCGGCCTGGCCGAGGGGCTGGAAGCCGGCGAGCGGTTCCAGACCCTGCTCGGGGCGACCGGAACCGGCAAGACCTTCACGATGGCGGCGACGATCGCCGCGGTGCAGCGGCCCTCGCTGGTGATCGCCCACAACAAGACGCTGGCGGCGCAGCTCTGCAACGAGTTCCGCGAGTTCTTCCCCGAGAACGCGGTCGAGTACTTCGTCTCCTACTACGACTACTACCAGCCCGAGGCCTACGTCCCGGCGCAGGACCTCTACATCGAGAAGGACTCCTCGATCAACGACGAGATCGACCGCCTCCGCCACGCGGCGACGGCGGCGCTGTTCGCCCGCCGCGACGTGATCATCGTCGCCTCGGTCTCCTGCATCTACGGGATCGGCTCGCCGCAGACCTACAACGAAAAAATGCAGCTGTTCAAAGTCGGCGCGTCGATCGACCGCGACGAGGTCCTGCGCAAGCTGGTGAAGATGCAGTACCAGCGCAACGACTCGGTGCTCGGCCGCGGCGCCTTCCGGGTCCGCGGCGAGGTGCTGGAGATCATGCCCGCCTACGCCGAGTCGGCCTACCGGATCTCGCTCTTCGGCGACGAGATCGAGGGGATCCAGCACTTCGACCCGCTGACCGGCGAAGTCCTCGACACGATCGATCACGTCTCGGTCTGGCCGGCCTCTCACTACGTGACCAAAGACGAGACGGTCGAGCGGGCGGTCGAGGACATCCGCGCCGAACTCGAATCGCGGACCGCCGAGCTCGAGGCCGAGGGCAAGCAGCTGGAGGCGCACCGGCTGCGCCAGCGCACCGCCTACGACATCGAGATGATCAAGGAGCTCGGCTTCACCTCGGGGATCGAGAACTACTCCCGGATCCTCGAGGACCGCCCGCCGGGCAGCCCGCCGCACACGCTGATCGACTACTTCCCCGACGACTTCGTCGTCTTCGTCGACGAGTCCCACCAGACGATCCCGCAGATCGGCGGCATGTACGAAGGCGACAGATCGCGGAAGCAGACGCTGATCGACTTCGGCTTCCGGCTGCCCTCGGCGATCGACAACCGGCCGCTCAAATTCGAAGAGTTCCTCGACCGCGTCGACCGCCTGGTGATGGTCTCGGCGACGCCGGGCAACTTCGAGCGGGCCGAGTCGACCCGGATCGTCGAGCAGATCGTCCGTCCGACCGGGATCATCGACCCCTACATCGAGGTGCGGGAGACGAAGAACCAGATCGACGACCTGATGAACGAAGTCCGGGTCGTCGCCGAATCCGGCGACCGCACCCTGGTCACGACCCTGACCAAGAAGATGGCCGAGGACCTGACCGCCTACCTGCTCGAGTACGGGATCAAAGTCCGCTACCTGCACTCGGAGATCGACACCCTGGAACGGATCCAGATCGTCCGCGACCTGCGCCTCGGCGAGTACGACGTCCTGGTCGGGGTCAACCTGCTGCGCGAGGGCCTCGACCTGCCCGAGGTCTCGCTGGTCGCGATCCTCGACGCCGACAAGGAGGGCTTCCTGCGCGGCGAGACCAGCCTCGTGCAGACGATCGGCCGCGCCGCCCGCAACGTCAACGGGCGGGTGCTGATGTACGCCGACAAGGAGACCGACGCGATGCGGGCGGCGATGAGCGAGACCGACCGCCGCCGGGCGATCCAGCTGGCCTACAACGAGGAGCACGGGATCACCCCGGAAACCGTCCGCAAGGGGATTTCCGAGATGTCGCGAGTTCCTGGCGATGGAGGACCGGGCGCCGGCCAAGCGCCGCCGCAAGCGCAGCGACGACTTCGCGACCCCGGAGGAGCTCGAGCGGACGATCGTCGAGCTCGAGGAGGAGATGCTCGCCGCCGCCGACGACCTCCGCTTCGAGGAGGCCGGCCGGATCCGCGACGAGCTCAGGGAGCTGCGCCGCGATCTCGACGGGATGACGGCGGGAGCGTAGGGCGGCCTCTCAGTTCAGGAGCTTCGCCGCCTTGGCGCTGTCGGTGAAGAATTCGCCCCGCACCGTCTTGCCGTTCTCGTACTTCAGCAGGTGCAGGAACGGGGCCTCGAAGCTGCCCTTGTCGTTGGCGGCGCGCTGGGTGCCTTTGACGACGACGTAGTCGCCGGCGTCGATGAACTCCTCCGGCTCGACGCTGAACGAGGTCCAGTAGTTGGGGATCTGCGAGAAGTTGGCCAGGATCGCGTCGCGACCCTCGACCTCGCCTCCGAGCGGCAGCTCGTCCGAGGTGACCCAGACGGCGTCCTCGGCGAACGACTCTCCCAGGGCGGCCAGGTCTCCTCGCCCGAATGCCTGGTAGTCGGAACGGGCACTGTCGACGTTCGACATCTCTCCTCCTCTGTTGTCCCCGCCCAGATCCAACCTACGCCTCGCTACTTTTCGTACAAGGAAGCGGCTCGTTCCCCTGGCTAAGCTGATGCCGTGGCCATCGACGTAACCGAAGCGACCTTCGATCGCGACGTGATCGAGCTCTCGAAGAAGACCCCGGTGGTGGTCGATTTCTGGGCCGAGTGGTGCGGGCCCTGCAAGGCCCTGAGCCCGGCGCTGGAAGCGGCCGAGGCGAGCCGCGGCGGCCGGGTCCTGCTGGCCAAGGTCGACGTCGACTCCAACCAGGCGCTGTCCGGGCGCTACGGCGTCCAGGGCATCCCCGCGGTCAAGGCCTTCCGCGACGGCGACGTCGTCAGCGAATTCATCGGCGCCGTGCCGAAGGCGCAGGTCGAGGCGTTCTTCGACGCGCTGGTCCCCTCGAAGGCCGACGAGCTGCTCGCCGCCGGCGACGAGCTCTCGCTGCGCGAGGCCGCCGAACTCGAGCCGCGCCGCGCCGACATCGCCGTCGCGCTCGGCCGCGCCCGGCTCGAGCGCGGGGCCGACGACGAGGCGCTGGCCGCGGTCGAGTCCCACGCCGGCGACTTCGCCGCCGAGGGCATCGCCGCCCGGGTGCGGCTGGCCAAGGCCGGCATCGGCGCCGACGCCTTCGCGGCGCTCGACCGTGGCGACCGCGACGCGGCCCTCGACGGCCTGCTCGGCGGAGTTCGCGACAGGCCGACGCGCGACACCAGCGGAGGACCTCCGCGCGCGCGATCGTCGGCATCCTCAGCGAAGGCGACCCCGCCGACCCCAGCGCCCGCGACTACCGCCGCAAGCTCGCCGCCGCCCTTGGCTGAACGCTGCGCCCGGGTCTCGGACGGGGGAGTCCCGGAGGGAACATCTGTTCGCCTGCGTAGAATCGGTTGCAGTGGCTGCCTCTGAACGAATCGTCATCTCCGGCGCCCGGGAGCACAACCTCAAGGACGTCGACCTCGAGCTGCCCCGGGACGCGCTGATCGTGATCACCGGGCTCTCCGGCTCCGGCAAGTCGAGCCTTGCCTTCGACACGATCTACGCCGAGGGTCAGCGCCGCTACGTCGAGTCGCTCTCCTCCTACGCGCGCCAGTTCCTCGGCCTGATGGAGAAGCCCGACGTCGACTCGATCGAGGGGCTCTCGCCGGCGATCTCGATCGACCAGAAGACGACCTCGCGCAACCCGCGCTCGACGGTCGGCACGGTGACCGAGATCTACGACTACCTGCGGCTGCTCTGGGCGCGGATCGGGGTGCCGTACTGCCCCGACCTGCGGCGAGCTGATCGCCGGCCAGTCGCAGGAGCAGATCGTCGACCGGCTGATGACGATCGAGGACGGGACCAAATTCATGGTCATGGCGCCGATCGTCCGCGGGCGCAAAGGCGAGTACGGGAAATTGCTCGAGCAGATGCGGCTCGAGGGCTACTCGCGGGCCAAGGTCAACGGCGAGCTGCGCCGGCTCGACGAGGAGATCGTCCTCGACAAGAAGTTCAAACACGACATCTCGGTCGTCGTCGACCGGCTGGTGATGAAAACCGACCTGCGCCGGCGCCTCTCGGAGTCGGTCGAGGCCGCCGCCGGCCTCGCCGCCGGCCTGATCGAAGTCGAGATCCTCGACGAGAAGAAGAAGACCGAGCCGCTGCTCTTCTCCGAGCAGTTCGCCTGCCTCAACTGCGGCACCTCGATCCCCGAGCTGGAGCCGCGGATCTTCTCCTTCAACTCGCCCCACGGCGCCTGCGAGCGCTGCCACGGGCTCGGCTTCCAGCGCGTGATCGATCCCGAGCTGGTCGTCCCCGACCCGACCCTCTCGCTGGCCGAGGGCGCGCTGCAGCCGTGGAACCGCGGCATCACCGCCTACTGGAGGCGGCTGATCGCCGCCGTCGCCGAGGAGTACGGGGTCGACGTCGACCTGCCCTGGTCGAAGCTGAAGAAGTCCGAGCAGGAGATCTTCCTCTACGGCACCGGCGAGGACCGCCACCAGGTCACCTACACCAACCGCTTCGGCCGCCGCCGCTCCTACAAGGTCCGCTTCGAGGGCATCGTCAACAACCTCCAGCGCCGCTACGAGGAGACCGACTCGGAGACCAACCGCGAGCGGATCGAGGGCTACATGGCCGAGCAGCCCTGCCCCCAGTGCGAAGGCGCCCGGCTGCGGCCGGAGAGCCTCGCGGTCAAGGTCGGCGGGATCAGCATCGCCGAGTACAGCGAGCTCTCGGCCCGCGCCGCCGCCGAGTGGATCGCCGAGCTGGAGATGAACGAGACCGAGCGGGCGATCGCGCGGCTGATCGTGCGCGAGATCACCGAACGGCTCGCCTTCCTCGAGAACGTCGGCATCGGCTACCTCTCGCTCGCCCGCTCGGCCCGCTCGCTCTCCGGCGGCGAGGCGCAGCGGATCCGCCTCGCGACCCAGATCGGCTCCAGCCTGGTCGGCGTCATGTACGTCCTCGACGAGCCCTCGATCGGCCTCCACCAGCGCGACAACGAGAAGCTGATCGCGACCCTCGACCGCCTCCGCGACCTCGGCAACACGGTGATCGTGGTCGAGCACGACGAGGGGACGATGATGGCCGCCGACCACCTCGTCGACCTCGGTCCCGGCGCCGGCGAGCACGGCGGCCACATCATCGCCGCCGGCACCCCGCAGGAAGTCGCCAAGAACCCGGCCTCGCTGACCGGCCAGTACCTCTCCGGCAAGCGCAAGATCGACGTCCCCGAGGAGCGCCGCCAGCCGAGCGGCGCGCTGCTGATCCGCGGCGCCCGCGAACACAACCTCAAGGACGTCGACGTGACGATCCCGCTCGGCGTCTTCTGCTGCGTCACCGGCGTCTCCGGCTCGGGCAAGTCGACGCTGGTCAACGAGACCCTGCACCACGCCGTCGCCAACCGGCTGCACCAGGCGAAACTGCGCCCCGGCGCCCACGACGGGATCGACGGCCTCAGCCAGATCGACAAGATCATCAACATCGACCAGTCGCCGATCGGCCGCACGCCGCGCTCCAACCCGGCCACCTACACCGGCGTCTTCGACCACATCCGCCAGCTCTTCACCCAGACCCAGGAGTCGCGGGCGCGCGGCTACAAACCGGGCCGCTTCAGCTTCAACGTCAAAGGCGGCCGCTGCGAGGTCTGCAAAGGCGACGGCCAGATCAAGATCGAGATGCACTTCCTGCCCGACGTCTACGTCCCCTGCGAGCAGTGCCACGGCAAGCGCTACAACCGCGAGACGCTCGAGGTCCGCTTCAAGGGCAAGAACATCTCCGACGTGCTCGAGATGTCGGTCGAGGAGGGGGTCGAGTTCTTCGAGAACGTGCCGAAGATCGCCCGCCGCCTGCGCACCCTGCACGACGTCGGCCTCGACTACATCCGCCTCGGCCAGCCGGCGACGACGCTCTCCGGCGGCGAGGCGCAGCGGATCAAGCTCGCCACCGAGCTCTCCAAAGTCGCCACCGGCGACACCCTCTACATCCTCGACGAGCCGACCACCGGCCTCCACTTCGCCGACGTCCAGCGCCTGCTCGACGTCCTCGGCCGCCTCGTCGACGCCGGCAACTCGGTGGTCGTGATCGAGCACAACCTCGACGTGATCAAGACCGCCGACTGGCTCATCGACCTCGGTCCCGAGGGCGGCGAAGGTGGGGGGGAGATCGTCGCCACCGGCACCCCGGAGGAGGTCGCGGCGGTCGAGGGCTCCTACACCGGCAGCTTCCTCGCCGAGCATGGTCGAGCCGGCGCGGCGCAAGCGCGGCGCCAAGCGCCGGCTTCCCGTCGCCGCCTGATCGCCGCTTTTGCCGGCAGCGACCCGACGGCCATTCCGGCCCCAGGCGGTTGGCCGTTTCGCAGAATCGGAATAGAAACCCGTGGATTCGTGCATGAATTTCGGTTGGCGGGGGTAGGCTGGCCACGGAGCAGGGAACAAAGGAGGAGAGATGCCAATTTCAACCTTTACGAAGCGCCTCATGGTTCTGGTCGGATCGTTGGTTTTGATCGCGGCGGTGGTTGCCGGATGCGGTGGCAGCAGTGGCGGCGGTGGCACCAAGATCGCCCTGCTGTTGCCGGAAAACGAAACGCCGCGCTACGAAACCAACGATCGGCCGGATTTCGAAAAGGCGATCGAAGAAGCTTGCGAAGACTGCGAACCAGTCCTCTACAGCAACGCCGGCGGCGACGCTGAAAAGCAGCAGAGCCAGGCCGAAGCGGCGCTGACGCAGGGGGCCGAAGTCCTCGTCGTCGACGCGGAGGACTCCAAATCGGCGGCCGCGATCGTCGAAAAGGCGAAGGCACAGGGCGTGCCGGTCGTCGCCTACGACCGCTTGATCGAAAACTCCGACGTCGCCGCCTACGTCTCCTTCAACAACGAAAAAGTCGGCGAACTCCAGGCCGAAACGTTGGCGGGGAAGCTGAAAGAAGACGGCGCCGCCAGCGGCCCGATCATCATGATCAACGGCGACCCGGCCGACCCCAACGCCGCGCTGTTCAAAGCCGGCGCCCACAAGGGGTTCGAAGCCGCGGGAGTCAAGATCGCGAAGGAATACGACACCCCCGGATGGTCCGCCGAAGCCGCCCAGCGTGAGGCGCAGCAGGCGATCACCGCGCTCGGCAGCAACGGCTTCGCCGCCATCTACGCCGCCAACGACGAAACCGGCGGCGGCGCGATCGCGGCGATGAAGGGCGCCGGCATCAAGCCGGAAGAAAAGCCCGTCACCGGGCAGGACTCCACCGTTGCCGGTCTGCAGCGGATCCTGACCGGGGAACAGTTCATGACGATCTACAAGGAAATCGAACCGGAGGCTCAGATCAGCGCCGAAATCGCGCTTGCCCTGGCCGAAGGCGAAGAAGTCCCGCAGGAAAAAATCACCGAAGAAGTCAACAACGGCAAGGTCGAAGTGCCGTCGGTCCTGCTGAAGCCGATCGCCGTGACGAAAGAAAACGTCAAGAGCACGGTGGTCGCCGGCGGCTTCGTCACCGCCGCCGAACTATGCACCAGCGCCTACCAGACGGCGTGCAAAGAAGCAGGGATCTTGGGCTGAGCATGAGCCCTGGAGCGGCCCTCCTCGAGCTGGAGGGAGTAAGTAAGCGATTCGGCCCGGTCCAAGCGTTGGACCGGGTCGACTTCGCCGTTCACGCCGGTGAAGTGGTCGGCCTGGTCGGCGACAACGGCGCCGGCAAGTCGACGATGATCAAGACGATCGCCGGCATCCACTCCGCCGACGAGGGGACGATCAAGTTCGAGGGTCAGCCCGTCTCGATCTCCAAACCGCAGGACGCGACGGCGCTCGGGATCGCCACCGTCTACCAGGACCTGGCGCTCTGCGACAACCTCGACGTGGTCGCCAACCTCTTCCTCGGCAAAGAGGAGATCGCGCCGGGGCCCGGCGTCGTCAGCCGCCAGCTCGACGAGGTGAAGATGGAGCACGAGACCGCCGACCTGCTCTCGAACCTGGCGGTGACGATCCCCAGCCTGCGCAGCGAGGTCGGCACCCTGTCCGGCGGTCAGCGCCAGCAGGTCGCGGTCGCCCGCTCGCTGCTCGGGCGACCCGAAGGTGGTGCTCCTCGACGAGCCGACCGCGGCGCTCGGCGTGCCCCAGACCGCGCAGGTCCTCAACCTGATCCGGCGCCTGCGCGAGCGCGAGCTCGGCGTCGTCGTGATCAGCCACAACCTGGTCGACGTCTTCGAGGTCGCCGACCGCATCTTCGTCCTCCGCCTCGGCCGCTCCGCCGGTGACTTCGAGGCCAGCGCCACCACCGAGGAGAACGTCGTCGGGGCGATCACCGGCGTCGGCAAAGAGGGAGTCAGCGCCGAGCGCAAACGGGAGGGGGAGACCGGATGAGCGACGAGACCGCGACGACCGCCGACGAGGCCGCGGCCGAAGAGGCCAAGGGGACGGCGATCAGCCCCGCCCAGACCGTGCGGCGCTTCGTCCAGGGCGATCTCGCCTCGCTGCGGGTGGTGATCGGCCTGGCGCTGATCTGGGCGATCTTCCAGTTCGAGAACGACCGCTTTCTCTCGGCCGAGAACCTGACCAACCTGCTGCTGCAGATCACCGCCACCGGGCTGATCTCGGTCGGCATCGTCTACGTCCTGCTGCTCGGCGAGATCGACCTCTCGGTCGGCGCCGTCAGCGGCCTCGCCGCCGCGGTGATGGCGGTGCTGAACGTCAAGCACGGCTGGAACCCGTACCTGGCGATCGCCGCCGCGGTCGCGGTCGGGACCGGGATCGGGATGCTGCAGGGCTCGCTCTTCACCCGCTTCGGGATCCCCTCCTTCGTCGTCACCCTCGCCGGCCTGCTGGCCTGGCAGGGCGCGCTCCTGCAGGTGCTCGGGTCGACCGGTTCGCTCAACCTGACCGACCCGACGATCACCGGCCTCGCCAACACCTTCTACTCCGCCACCACCGGCTGGATCATGCTCGTCGTCGGCCTCGTCGTCTACGGCGCCGTGCTGGGGATCGGCTACCGGCGAAGAGTCGCGGCCGGCCTCGGCGGCAGCGGCTCCGTGGCGCTGATCGTGCGCTTCGTCGGCGTCGCGATCGTCACCATCGCCGCCGTCGTCATCCTCAACTCCAATCGCGGCGTGCCGCTGGCGGTGCTGATCCTGCTCGGCTTCGTGATCGGGATGGAGTACCTGGTCAAGCGAACCGGCTTCGGCCGCCACGTCTTCGCCGTCGGCGGCAACGCCGAGGCGGCGCGGCGGGCCGGGATCAGGGTCAACGGCGTCCGCATCGCCGTCTTCGCGATCGCCGGCACGATGGCGGCGATCGGCGGCATCATGGCCGCCTCGCGGCTGCTCGCCGTCAACCAGAACTCCGGCGGCAACGAACTCCTGCTGCTGGCGATCGCCGGCCCGGTGATCGCCGGCACCAGCCTCTTCGGCGGCCGCGGCTCGGTCTGGACGGCGCTGCTCGGCGCCATGGTGATCGGCTCGATCTCCAACGGCATGGACCTGCTGGCGCTCTCCTCGGCGGTCAAGTTCATGGTCACCGGCGGCGTCCTGCTGCTGGCCGTGATCGTCGACGCCGTGGCGCGTAACCAGCGCGAGGCCTCCGGAAGAATCTGACCGGCGCGGCTTCGGCGCCGCCAGCACCGTCTCCAGGTTCTGGCGGTGGACCGCCTCGTAGGGCTCGAAGTAGTGGAGGTCGCCGGCGTCGAGCGCCGCGCCGATCACCTCTCGCAGTGGCATCTCTCTCAGCTCCGGCTCCTCGCGGCAGCGCTGCAGGAAGCGGATGTAGTCCTGGGTCGCCCGGATCAGGCCGGGCCCGTAGCCACCGCCGGCGATCGCCTCGGGGTCGCCGTGGTTGGGGAGGATCCGCGCCGGCTCGAGCGAGAGCAGGCGATCGAGGTCGCGCAGATGGGCGGGGAAGCCCTGTGGTTCGTCGACGTAGGTGACCGTGTCCTCGACGGTGTCGCCGGCCAGCAGGAGCCGGGTCCGCGGGTTCCAGACGACGGCCGCGTCGTCGCTGTGGATGTCGACCTGGATCAGCTCCAGGCGCGTCTCGCCGATCGTGAGGTCCAGCCGTCCCTCGAACGTCCGGGTCGGCATCACCAGCGGCGCGATCGCCGGTGGGCCCTCCAGCTCGCCGGCTTCGATCGCGCCGCGCTTCTGCTCGAGCAGCGCGGCGGTCCGCGCCGTGGCGATCACCTCGCAGTCGGAGAAGGCGGCGGTGCCGGCGACGTGGTCGAGGTGCCAGTGGCTGAGCAGGACGGTGATGCGCCGCACTCCCTCGCGCTTCCAGCGTCGTCGCGGATCAGGCGACCGTGCTCGACCGAGACGTGGGTGTCGTAGACCAGCGCCTCGTCGCCGTCGACCACCGCGTAGCTGGCGATGCCGAGCGAGATCGCGCCCTCGTCGACCCAGTTCGGCGCCGGCGCGAACCGGTAGCCCTCGACGCGACCGTCGTAGAAGGCGAGGATTCCCTCCGCGGGGCGCAGGATGCGCGTGTGCGAGGTCACGCTCGCCGCCTCAGCGGGAGAAGAGGAGCGAGGCGCCGACGGCGCCGCCGAGGTCGCCGAGCGAGGCGACCCGCACCGCCGGCGGCTTTTCGTCGAGGAAGAGGTGCTTGCTCATCTCCTTCGTCAGCGGCTCCATGTAGCGATCGCCGAAGCGGACGCCGAGCCCGCCGCCGATGATGATCGCCTCGGGGTCGATCAGGTTGACCGCCGAGGCGATGCCGGTCCCGAGCGCCTCGATCGCGCGGTGGATCAGGTCCTCGGCGAGGTGGTCGCCGTGGTCGAGTGCGCGCTCCCAGATGCCGCTGGTCAGGCGCGGTTTCTCGTGTTTCTCCATCAGCTTGAAGAGGTCGGTCTTGACGCCCTCCTCGTGCTGGCGCCGCGCCTCGGCTTCCATCGCCGAGCGCCCGGCGTAGGCCTCCATGCAGCCGCGGCGCCCGCAGGGGCACTTGGCGCCGCCGCGCTTGACGACCATGTGGCCGATCTCCCCGGCGGCGCCGCGGCCGAGCCAGGGCTTGCCGTCGAGGACGAGGCCGCCGCCGACGCCGGTTCCCCAGAAGACGCCGATCAGGCTCTGGAACTCGCGCCCGGCGCCGAGGTGGAACTCGGCCTCGGTCGCGACCTGGACGTCGTTGCCGACCCGGACCTCGGTCCCCAGCGCCTCCTTCAAGGTTTCCGCCAGCGGGAAGCTGCCTTCCCAGTCGGGCAGGTTCTTGGCGTTGGAGACGACGCCGGTCTTCTCGTCGGCGTCGCCGGGCGAGCCGACCCCGACTCCCTCCAGCGCCGAGGTCTCGACGTTCGGCCTGCTGCGCCGCCTCGCGCAGCGCCTCCGCCATCTGCTCGGCGACCCCGGCGGGGCCGCCGTCGGTCGGGGTCGGCCGCCGCGATTCGCCGCTGAACCTTGCCGCCGGCGTCGACGATCGACGGTCTGGATCTTCGTCCCGCCGAAGTCGATGCCCCCCCGCAGATCCGCCATGCGCCGCAGTCTATTGCGCCTCGCCTCGGCCTTGGTTTAGCCTTGGCCGATGGCGCGATCCGGGGAGTTGGGGGGGTGGCGTCTGTGGTGGGCGAAGCGGCGCTGGTACGAGCGCAACCATCGGCGCCTGCGGCGCTGGCGGATCGACCGCCATGCCGCCCGCGGCGGCTTCTATCATCCGCCACCCGGTCGAGGGCGAGCTGCTGGAGGCGCTCGACGAGGGGCGGCTGCGGATCGGCAAGGGCACCCTGCTCGAGCCCGGCTGCTGGCTGACCCTGGCGCCGGAGGCGTGAAATCGAGATCGGCGAGGGCTGCTTCCTCAATCGCAACACGATGATCGCCGCCCAGAAGCTGGTCAGGATCGGCGCTCACACGATGTTCGCCAACGGCTGCTTCGTCGGCGACGCCGAGCACCGCTTCGACGACCCGGACCTGCCGATCACCTGGCAGGGCTTCAGCTCGAAGGGCCCGGTCGAGATCGGCTCCAACTGCTGGTTCGGCGTCAACTGCGCCGTCGCCAGCGGCGTCAGCGTCGGCGAGCGCTGCGTGATCGGCGCCAACTCCGTCGTCACCCGCGACATCGAGCCGGGGACGATCTCGGCCGGCGCCCCGGCGAAGCCGATCCGCAAGATCGACTTCGCCGGCAGCTCCAGTGGGGACCCCTCTACTTGAGGAAGCCCGTTGCTTCGACCGCCTTGAGGACTTCCGCGGCGGTGAACGGCGTGTCGAACGGACCGTCGGGGGTGATGTTGCCCGGCGTCGCCTTGAGCAGCAGACCGGCCACCGAGGCGTGACGGGCCTCGATCGTGAGGATCGAGAGCGCCGCGGCGACCGTCGACGGGGTGGCGATGTTGAGCGCCTGGCCCGAGTAGGCGTGGACGCCGGTGTTCTCGAGCGCGACCGCCGTCTTGATGAACGCCGCTTCGCGCGAGGTCGTGGCGCCGAAGTCGACCTTCGGAGCCGCCACGGCCTTGCTGCCGAGCGCCTTCTTCAGGTAGGCGACGTGGGCGTTCTCGTCGGCCGTGGTCGGTCTTCAGGAAGACCTGGGCCTGCTTGTTCTTGATGAACGTGTTCTTCTTCTGGTTGGCGGTCGCCTCGTTGTAGAAGGCGGCCTCCAGGTACTCGAGCGTGAGGGCGAAGTTGAGGATGCCGACGTCGCCCTTGCCGAAGCTGGCCGGCGGACGGCCCTTGCCGGCAGCGATCGCGCCGGCCGGGGTCAGGGCGCCGAGCAGGGCGCCGCCGCCGATGACCGCGCCGCCGGCGAGGCCGGCCTTCTTGAGGAAGCTGAGCCGGGTGTCGCCGGACTCCAGCGACTCGGTGGCGTCGTTCGCCGCTGCCTCGATCGCTCCGTTGGTGTCGATCTCCGCAAGCACGTTCTCTGAGCTCATCGGACTGCCTTCCTGGCTTGGGGGAATGGTTCCTTTCCCCGATTGCGGCCGGCAGGCGGGTTCAGATCACTATCTGTCGAACTTTTCGTTTCCGCCAAGACAGCCGCGGACGACTGCCTATAATCGGAAGCCGATGGCCGTGACCCGAAGGGCATGGACCGGATGAATTTGGATCTCCTCAGCGGCGATACCCCCAGCAGGAACGCAGCCGTGAGCGTCTTTCGCGCCAAGGCTGAGCTTCGTGCTGCCCTCGAGCGGCCGCGCCGCGAAGGCCGGACGATCGGCCTGGTGCCGACGATGGGCTTCCTCCACGAGGGCCACCTCTCGCTGCTGCGTGCGGCGCGCGCCGAGTGCGACCTGGTCGTGATGAGCCTCTTCGTCAACCCGACCCAGTTCGGCGCCGGGCGAGGACCTCGACCGCTACCCGCGCGACGAGGAGCGCGACCTCTGGCTCGCCGGCGATGCCGGTGCCGACATCGTCTACGCGCCCGCCGTCGCCGAGGTCTACCCGGACGGCTTCTCGACCGCGGTCGAGGTCAGCGGCCCGCTGACCGAGGTCCTCGACGGCGATCCCGCGCGCCGCGGCGCCGGCCACTTCCGCGGCGTCACCACCGTCGTCGCCAAGCTCTTCAACGTCGGTCGGCCCCGACGTCGCCTACTTCGGCCAGAAGGACGCCCAGCAGGCGGCGGTGATCCGCCGCATGGTCCGCCGACCTCGACTTCCCGGTGCGGATCGAGGTGCTGCCGATCGTCCGCGAGGCCGACGGCCTGGCGATGAGCTCGCGCAACGCCTACCTCGACCCGCGCGACCGCGAGCGCGCCGTCGGCGCTCTCGCGCGCCCTGGCGCCGGTCGAGCGCGCGGCCCGGGAAGCCGGCTCGCTGCGGCGACGGCCTCGAGGCGGCTCGGCGCGAGCTGCGCCGCGGCCGGCATCGAGCCGGAGTACCTCGAGGCCCGCGACGCCGAGCGGCTCGACGCCGGTCGCGGAGCTCGGCGAGCCGCCCCGTCCTCGTCGCCGTCGCCGCCCAGGTCGGCGCCGCGCGGCTGATCGACAACGTCTTGATCCAACCCTGAACCTCGAAGCCGCGAAAGGGAGCCAGATGCAGAGGCAGATGCTGAAGTCCAAGATCCACCGGGCGACGGTCACCGATTGTGACGTCGACTACATCGGCAGCATCACGATCGACACCGAGCTGATGGCCGGCGCCGACCTGATCACCAACGAGCAGGTCCACGTCTGGGACATCGACAACGGCGCCCGCTTCGTCACCTACGTGATCGACGGCGAGCCCGGCTCGGGCACGATGCAGGTCAACGGCGCCGCCGCCCACCTGACCGAGCCCGGCCACAAGATCATCGTCGCCTCCTTCGGCGCCTACGACGAGAGCGACCTCGAGCGCTACGCGCCGCTGGTCGTCCACGTCGACGCGGAGAACCGAGCCATCGCCGTCGACAGCCACCCGGAGGTGCTGCTCTCATGAGCTCTGGTGCCCGCTCGCACACCGCCCCGCCCGCCCTCCGAGCGCCGGCCGGTGAGCCTGCCGCGCCTGGCCGAGATGAAGGAGAACGGCGAACCGATCGTGATGGTCACCGCCTACGACTACCCCTCGGCCCAGGTCGCCGAGGCGGCCGGCGTCGACGTCGTCCTGGTCGGCGACTCGGCGGCGATGGTCGTCCTCGGCCTGCCCGGGCACCGAGCAGGTCTCGATGGAGGAGATGATCGTCCTCGGCAAGGCCGTCCGCCGTGGCCTGAAGACGCCGCTGATGGTCGGCGACCTGCCGATGGGCAGCTACGAGGCGAGCAACGAGCTGGCGATCCAGAGCGCCCAGCGGCTGGTCAAGGAGACCGGTTGCCAGGTCGGTCAAGCTCGAGGCCGGCGGCATCGCGGTCGAGCGCGCGCGGGCGATCGTCCGCTCCGGCATCCCGGTGATGGGCCACATCGGCCTGACGCCGCAGACCGCCACCGCCCTCGGCGGCTACAAAGCCCAGGGCAAGACCGCGGCCAGCGCGATCAAGCTCTGCGAGGAGGCGCTGGCGCTGCAGTCCGTCGGCTGCTTCGCGATCGTCTTCGAGGCGGTCCCGGCGGCGATCACCGAAGCGATCGTCGAGAAGCTCGCAGATCCCCTCGATCGGGATCGGCGCCGGCCCGGCGACCTCCGGCCAGGTGCTCGTCTTCCACGACCTGCTCGGCATCACCACCGGCCACATGGCGAAATTCGTCAAGCAGTACGCCGACGTGCACGAGACGATGGTCGAGGCGGTCGATCGCTACGGCGACGAGGTCCGCTCGCGCCACTTCCCCGAACCCGACCACGTCTACAGCGTCGAGCCTGCCGAGCTCGACGAGTTCCGCCGCTACCTCGACCAGGAGAGCCTGGCGTCGGCCAAGGCCTGGGAGTGGGAGCCGCTGCCCTGAAGTGAGAAGGGCTCCGGTTCGTCGCCGCTCGGCGATGTGGGCAGTTCGGCTTGCAGCTCGCGGTCGCATTGCGTCTGTCCCACGGCTCTGCGGGGGCTGTGGCAGAGCTTGGCCCTGAAGCCAGGGCCGGTGAGGGGCACGAAGCCGGCACCGGGCAGGTGGACGCCGAGCGAGCCGGCCCAGGTCGGCTCCGCGGCGCTTTCGCCCCCCAGGTAGGAAGCCGTTCCGCTGAACGGTTTCGACAGCGCCACGGTTGCCTTGTCGGGCTTGGACCCCGCTTTGTTGGCGATCAGAGCGCCGCCGCCGTTGATGGAGAGCGCCGCGAGTGAGACACGAACCGCCCCGACCTGCTGCTCGAGGCCGCCGATCTCGATTGACAGCCCGCTTCGTGGGGCGGATTCCGGGCCTGGTTCGACGCCCACCGCGACGAAGTAGGCGGCGCCTGCGGCGACCTTGGAATATGCGGCCAGCAGGACGGAACCGGGTTCCTCTTCCCGCCTTGCCCGCGACGCTCGGCCGGGACCTGGTCTGGCCTTGGGCGCGCCGGGTCCCAGCAGGCTCTTGCAGACCCGGCGGTAGCTGCGCGTCACTTCGCCGCTGAGATGGCTGCTGTGAATCGTCGCGAAGCCGTATTGACCTTCGAATTCGATCCTGCCACGGAAAGTGCCGACTTCTCTCACCGCCGGTCGTCCGTGGCAGTCGCGGAAGAGGAGGCTTCCGAAACCTTCGAGCGGCGGGCGCCGCGCGCCCTTGAAGCGGACCGAGATCCGTCCGAACTGGCCGAAGTCGGCGTCGACGCCGTGGCGGCTGACCCGGCCCCTGACCGTGTAGGTCGCCTGGATGGAGCCCCTGGAGGCGACCAGTTCCACCTGCTTGTGCCCGGCGGTGTTGAGCGTCAGCTCGTAGCCGTGGCTGTCGGGAATGTTCAGATTCAGGGCCAGGCTCTTCGGTCTGACCACGAAGTGCGGCTTCGCGGCCGCGACCGCCGGCAACCCCGCCAGCGCAAGTGCCGCGCATCCCCCCAGAAGTGCCAGCCCCCATGCCTTCATCGCCGCAGAGTACTCGAAGGTCGATCGTGCGCCGCCGCCGAACTACCATTGGCGCCGATGCCGATCTACGAGTTCGAGTGCGAGGAGTGCGGGGCTCGCTTCGAGGAGCTGGTCGCCGCCGGAGCGTCAGATGTTCGCCTGTCCGAAGTGCGCCGCGATTCACACCCGGCGCCTGCTCTCGGCCGTCTCGCCGCCGGGTCGCCAGCCGCGTGGCGCCGCCGTCCGCTCCGACGAATCGCGGCGGGGCGAGCGCGAAGCGGCGCGCCACGACCGGATCGCCGAGTCGCGCAAGAAGCGCGCCGCAGGCGAAAACCCCCATCCGCCGAAGCGGAAAGCCGGATGACGTCGACGGCGGAGCAGCGGCGCGAGCGCCTGGTCGAGCTCTACAAGGAGGTCTCGACCTGCACCAAGTGCCCCCTGCACGAGACCCGGACCAAGACGGTCTTCGGGGCCGGCAACGCCGACGCCGAGCTGATGTTCGTCGGCGAGGCTCCGGGCGCCGAAGAGGATCGCCAGGGGCTGCCCTTCGTCGGCCGCGCCGGGCAGTTGCTGAACCAGCTGCTGGAAGAGATCGGGCTCTCGCGCGAGGAGGTCTTCATCGCCAACGTGCTCAAGTCGCGCCCGCCCGGGCAACCGCGATCCGCAGCCGCTCGAGATCGAGGCCTGCGAGCCCTACCTGTTCGAGCAGGTGCGGCTGATCGAGCCGAAGGTCGTCTGCACCCTCGGCAACTTCGCGACCAAGCTCCTGACCGGCAGCCCGACCGGGATCACCAAGGTGCGCGGCACGCCGCAGGTCCACGAGCTGGGCGGCCGCACCGTCTTCCTGCTGCCGCTGCTGCACCCGGCGGCGGCGCTGCGGACGCCGGCGATGAAGGAGACCCTGCGCGCCGACATCGCCGGCGATCCCCGAGCTGCTGGCGCGGCCGCTGCCGGCGCCGGTGCCGAGCCCCGAGGAGATCGCCGAGGCGAGGACCGAAGCCGAGGCGGCGGGCGGCTCGACGCCGCCGCCCCCGGCCGACCAGCTGGACATGTTCGGCTAGCCGTGGAGAAGTTCGAGAGCCGCTCGGCGGCGGAAACCGAAGCGCTCGGCGCGCGCGTCGCCGAGCGCTTGAACCCCGGCGACGTGGTCGTCGTCTCCGGCGAGGTCGGGGCCGGCAAGACGACGCTGATCCGCGGCGCCTGCCGGGCGCTCGGGGTCGACGGCGCCGGTCACCTCGCCGACCTTCACGATCGGCCAGCGCTACGGCGGCGGCCGCCTGCCGGTCTCCCACCTCGACCTCTACCGGCTCGAGAGCCTCGACGGCGAGGACCCGGCCCTGCTCGACGACTACCTCGGAGCCGACGGGCGTCGCCTTCGTCGAGTGGCCCGCCGCCGGCGGCGGACGGCTGGGGCGGCCGGCGCTCGAGATCCGGCTCGCGCACGCCGACGGCGAGCGCCGCCGGATCGAGATCGAGTGGTAGCGCCGCCGACGCCGCAGCAACGCCGTCGCAAGCGTGTTTCGGCAGGGAGAACGCAGCTTGTAGCATCGGCGCCCTGGAACTCGATCCACGAAGGGAAGGACCCAATGAAGGGACTCAAAGCGCTTGCGGCGGTGTTGGTGGCGACTGGGCTGCTGGCGAGCGCGGTGCCGGCCTCCGCTGGGGCGGCGGCCTACAAGCACTACGTGGGCTGCGGGATCTCCCGCAACGCCAATCCCGCGCACGTCTGCCCGAAGGGCAGCAAGAAGGGCGCCTTCTTCAAAAGCCTCAAAGGCGGACGTCAACTACACGGTCTGCGTCAAGTTCCCGAGCGGCAAAAACCTCTGCGCCAAAGCCCAGGAAGCCGAACAGGGGACGCTCTACGTGAACAAGATCACCTCGACGATCCCCGGCAGGCACCAGGTCAGCTGGTTCGTCAACGGCAAAAAAGTCGGCACCTTCGTCTTCCGGGTCAAGGGCTAGAAGCGGCGCCACCCTGGTCGTCGTCGGCTTCGACACCGCCACCGCCGACACCGCCGCCTGCGCCTGGCGCGACGGCGAGGTCCTGCACGAGTCGCAGCTGGGGCTCTCCCCCGACGGGCGGCCCCGGCACGCGACCGGCCTGCTCGACGAGGTCGAGCGGGCGGCGAGCGGCCGCCGGCGGCTGGGAGCGGGTCGACCTGATCGCGGTCGGGCTCGGGCCGGGCTCCTTCACCGGGCTGCGGATCGGGATCGCCACCGCCCGCGGGCTCAGCGCCGCCACCGGCCTGCCGGCGCGCGGCGTCTGCACCCTCGACGCGCTCGCCCGCGGGATCGGCGAGGCCGGGGCCGAGGGCGAGCGGCTGGCGGTCCTCGACGGCTACCGCGGCGAGGTCTTCGCGGCGCTCTACGCCGCGCGCGGCGAGCGGATCTGGGAGCCGTTCGTCTGCCGGCCCGAGGAGCTCGCCGAGCGGCTGGCGGAGTCTGGAGACGCCGCCGTCGGTCGCCGGCTCCGGGGCGGTACGATTTCGGCACGAGCTGGCCCGAGACGGCGTCCGGATCGCGGACGACGCCGATCCCGTGCACCGGGTCGCCGCGCGGCACATCTGCGCGCTCGCGGCGGCCAGCGGACGCGGCGAGGCCGGGACCGCTCGACCCGATCTACCTGAGACCTCCCGACGCGGAGCGGTGGCGTGAGCGAGATTCTTTCCAGAGAGCCGAGTGAGCTGACCCAGGAGGTCCGCGTGCGCCGGCTCGCCTACAGCGACCTGCCGGCGGTGATCGCGATCGAGCGCCGCTCGTTCCCGACCCCGTGGTCGCTGGCGATGTTCGTGCTCGAGCTCTCGAAGCCGTCGGGCATCTGCCTCGCGGCGAGCGCCGGCGACGAGCTGCTCGGCTACGTGGTCTGCTCCCGCTACGACGACGTCTGGCACCTGATGAACATCGCCGTCGAGCCCGAGCAGCCGGCGCAGCGGCGTCGCCGGCCGGCTGATGCGGCGGCTGTTCGAGGAGGCCGGGGCGCGACTGCCCGTTCACGCTCGAGGTCCGGGTCTCCAACCACGGGGCGATCGCGATGTACGAGCGCTTCGGCTTCCGCTCCGCCGGCGTCCGCCGCCGCTACTACCACGACAACGGCGAGGACGCGCTGATCATGTGGCTGGCGAGCGGCCGGGGCGATCGGCTGATCCTCGCGATCGAGACCTCCTGCGACGACACCTGCGCCGCGGTCCTCGACGGCCCGCGCATCCTCTCCAACGTGATCTCCTCGCAGGCAGCCGCGCACGCGGGCTTCGGCGGCGTCGTGCCCGAGGTCGCCTCCCGCCACCACCTCGAGCTCGTCGGCGCCGGTGGTCGAGGCGGCGCTCGCGCGAGGCCGGGCGTCGGTCTCGACGAGATCGAGGCGATCGCCGTCGACCGCCGGGCCCGGGCCTGATCGGCGCGCTGCTGGTCGGGGTCAGCACCGCCAAGGCGATCGCCGCCGCCGCGGCGGCTGCCGCTGATCCCGCGTCGACCACCTGCAGGGCCACGTCGCCGCCAACTTCCTCGAGCCCGAGCCGCTCGAGCCGCCGTTCCTCTGCCTGATCGCGAGCGGCGGCCACACGCTGCTCGCCGGCGGTCCGCGACCACGACGGCCACGAGGTCCTCGGCCAGACCCTCGACGACGCCGCCGGCGAGGCGTTCGACAAGGCGGCCCGCCTGCTCGGGCTCGGCTATCCCGGGCGGCCCGGCGCTCGAGCGGCTAGGCCGCGGCAGGGCGACCCGGAGGCCTTCGAGCTTGCCCGGTCGCGATGAGCCCGCGACCCCGGCCTCGACTTCAGCTTCAGCGGCCTCAAGACCGCGCTCGTCTACCGCTGCCGCGACCTCGGGCCCGAGGGCGATCGCCGAGCGCGCGCGCCGACCTCGCCGCCTGCTTCCAGGCGGCGGTCGTCGGCCAGCTGGTCGCCAAGCTCGAGCGGGCGCTCGAAGCGCGGCGACTGGGAGGCGGTCGCGCTCGGCGGCGGCGTCGCCGCCAACGGCCCGCTGCGCGAGGCGCGTCGGCCGAGCTCTGCGAGCGCGCAGGGCGTGCGGCTGAAGCTCGTGCCCGGCGAGCTCTGCACCGACAACGCCGCGATGATCGGCTCGGCCGCCCGCTTCGCGCCGCCGGCTGCGCCTATCCGGACTACCTCGGCTACGACGCCTTCGCCACCGGCGACGGCGGCCGCGTGAGCGCGGACGGTCCGAGATCGTCGTCTACTCGCGGCCGGGCTGCCATCTCTGCGAGGAGGCGATCGCGGCGACTCGTCGCCCTGCACGAGCGAGGGCTACCGCTTCGAGCTGCGCGAGATCGACATCGAGAGCGACGACCTGCTGCTGCGGCGTCATCTCGAGCGGATCCCGGTGGTCGAGGTCGACGGGATGGTGGTCTCCGAGCTGGTCCTCGACGCGGCGCGCCGTGCGGGCCAGGCTCGATACTGTGGGGGCATGAGTCGAGCGTGATCGAGGAAGTCGAAGCGGCGCGCGGCGCGCTTGCCGGTCGAAGGCGAGCGCCTCTCGCTCGGCGTCGCCGCGCGCCTCTCGCGCTACCTGCAGGTGCTGACCCAGGCGCGCAAGATGGGCCGCGAGACGATCTCCTCGCAGGAGCTCTCCGAGTACACCCACATCAACCCGACCCAGATCCGCCGCGACCTCTCCGGCTTCGGCAAGTTCGGCAAGCGCGGCGTCGGCTACAACGTCGACTCGCTGGTCGCGGAGATCCGCAAGATCCTGCGCACCTCCGGCCAGCACAACATCGCCCTCTTCGGCGCCGGCAACCTCGGCCAGGCGATCGCCAGCTCGGAGATCTTCGCCGACCACGGCTTCCAGATCGTCGCCATCTTCGACGTCGACCCGAAGCGTGGTCGGCAAGCGAGATCGGCGAGCTGCACGGTCCGCGACCTCGACGAGCTCGAGCGCGGTCGTCGCCGAGGAGGAGATCGTCGTCGGCGTCCTCGCCGTGCCCGCGGACGCCGCCCAGGAGGTCGCCGACCGCCTCGTCGAGGCCGGCGTCAAGATCATCTTCAACTACTCCGAGCAGCTCCTCCAGGTGCCGCCGGAGGTGACCGTCCACACGTCGAGCCCGGCCGTCGACCTGCTCTACGCGCTCTACTTCTACCTGGCCTGAGCCACCTTGTCGCCTCGACCTCGACCTCGCTCGCGAGAGACTTCGAGTCCTCGACCGACTTCACGATCGGCCTCGAGGAGGAGTTCGCGATCCTCGACCCGGCGACGCTCGAGCTCGCGCACCGCTTCGAGGACGTCTACGCGGCCTGCCAGGCGGACGAGGTGCTGGCCGAGTCGGCGGCCGGGCGAGCTGATCGCCTCCGAGATCGAGATCCGCTCCGGCCGCGCCGAGAGCTTCGCCGAGGCGGTGGCGCGCCAGCGCGAGCGCCGGGCGCGGCTGTTCGAGCTGGTCGCCGGCATGGGGCTGGCGCTCGGCGCGACCGGCACCCACCCCTGGGCCAACTACCTCGACCAGCGGATCATCGACACGCCGCACTACAACCGGCTGCGCCACGAACTCGGCTGGGTCGCCCAGCGCAACAACACCTGGAGCCTGCACGTCCACATGGGCGTCCGCGGCGCCGACCGGGCGATCGCCGTCTGCGACCGGCTGCGCGAGCTGCTGCCGCTGCTGCTCGCCGTCTCCGCCAACTCGCCGTTCCTCGACCGCCGCGACACCGGCCTGCACTCGGTCCGCACCGAGATCTTCACCCGCACCTTCCCGCGCTGCGGGGTCCCGTCGCCGTTCGGCGACTGGGAGCGCTACGCCGACTTCGTCGAGCCTGCTGGAGCGGACCGGCTCGGTCGTCGAGTCGACCCAGCTCTGGTGGAGCGTCCGGCCGCACCACCGCTTCGGCACGGTCGAGGTGCGGATCTGCGACGCCCAGACCCGCGGCGAGGAGTCGCTCGCGCTGGCCGGGCTGATCGCCGCCTGCATCGCCCAGACCGCGCTCGACTACGACGAGCACGGCTACGACGGGCCGGGCGCGCCGCTCGCCGACCGCGAGATCGAGGAGAACCTCTGGCGGGCGATCCGCCACGGCGCCGGCGGGCGGATGATCGACTTCCGGCGCGGGGTCGAGGTCGAGACCCGCGAGCGTGCTCGAGTCGGTGCTCGGCTGGACCGAGCCGGCGCGCTCGCGGCTCGGCATCGAGGTCGAGCTGCCGGAGCGAAACGGCGCCCAGCGCGCGCGCGAGGCGCTCGACGCGGGCGGCCTCGATCGAGGACATCTACCGCGACGCGGTGGCCGAGACCGAGCGCACCTACGCCGGGCGCCGGACGAGGCCGCCAGAGCGCGCTTAGAGCGAGCGCTAGGGCGGCGTGCGCCGCCTTCCCATATAGACTCCGCGCGCCGCTCAAATCCACCGGAGGAACGAACTTGACCAACTTCCTGACCGACTACGGGGTAGTCGTCGCGCTCGTATGCGCGGGCGCCGCCGTCGTCTACGGACTCATCATCACCCAGCGCCTGCTCGCGAAGTCGCCCGGCAACGAGCGGATGCAGGAGATCTCGGGCGCCGTCCAGGAGGGCGCGCAGGCCTACCTGAACCGCCAGTACACGATCATCGCCGCCGTCGCGGTCCCGCTCGCGATCGTGCTCTGGCGTGCTGCAGGACTACAAGACCGCGATCGGCTTCGTGATCGGCGGCGTCCTCTCCGGCGCGACCGGCTTCATCGGCATGAACGTCTCGGTGCGGGCCAACGCGCGCGTCGCCGAGGCGGCCCGCGGCGGCGTCCCGCCGGCGCTCGACGTCGCCTTCAAGGGCGGCTCGGTCACCGGCCTGCTGGTCGTCGGCCTGGCGCTGCTCGGCGTCGCCGGCTACTACGGGATCCTGATCCTCACCGGCAGCACCGACAAGGAGGCCGTCGACGCGCTGATCGGCCTCGGCTTCGGCGGCTCGCTGATCTCCGTCTTCGCCCGGCTCGGCGGCGGCATCTTCACCAAGGCCGCCGACGTCGGCGCCGACCTGGTCGGCAAGGTCGAGGCCGGGATCCCCGAGGACGATCCTCGCAACCCGGCCGTGATCGCCGACAACGTCGGCGACAACGTCGGCGACTGCGCCGGCATGGCCGCCGACCTGTTCGAGACCTACGCGGTCACCTCGGTCGCCGTGATGCTGCTCGGCGTCCTCACCTTCACCGTCCGACTTCGCCCGCGAGGTCGCGATCTACCCGCTGGTGCTCGGCGGCGTCGCGATCATCGCCTCGATCATCGGCGCGCTCTCGGTCCGGACCAAGACCGACAACGTCGAGGGCGCGCTCTACAAGGGCCTGATCGTCTCCGGGGTGCTCTCGATCGCGGCCTTCTACCCGATCACCGACTGGCTGATGAGCGACCCGCTGCGGCTCGGCTTCGCCAGCACCGCTGCCAACGCGGTCAGCGTCACCGACCTCTGGCTCTGCGCCGTGATCGGCGTCGCCGTCACGGCGCTGCTGTTCGTGATCACCGACTACTACACGTCGACCCGCTTCCGGCCGGTGAAGACGATCGCCCAGGCCTCGGAGACCGGGCACGCGACGAACATCATCCAGGGCCTCGCCCAGGGCTTCCAGTCGACCGCCGCTCCGGCGCTGGTGCTCGCCCTGGCGATCCTCGGCGCCAACGAGCTCGCCGGCATCTACGGCATCGGCATCGCCGTGATGGCCCAGCTCTCGCTCTGCGGCCTGATCGTCGCCCTCGACGCCTTCGGCCCGATCACCGACAACGCCGGCGGCATCGCCGAGATGGCGGACCTGCCCGAGGACGTCCGCAACGTCACCGACCCGCTCGACGCGGTCGGCAACACGACCAAGGCGGTCACCAAGGGCTACGCGATCGGCTCCGCGGCGCTTGCCGCGCTGGTGCTGTTCGCCGCCTTCAAGAGCGAGCTCGGCGACCGAAGCTCCGGCCGGCTTCGACCTCAACGGCCTCTTCAACCTGACCAGCCCCGACGTGCTGATCGGGCTGATCATCGGCGGCATGATGGTCTACCTGTTCGTGGCGCTCGCGATCGAGGCCGTCGGCCGCGCCGGCGGCCAGGTGGTCGAGCAGGTGCGCAAACAGTTCAAAGAGCACCCGGGGATCATGGAGGGCACC
Source organism: uncultured Solirubrobacterales bacterium (assembly GCA_963739875.1). Lineage (GTDB taxonomy): Bacteria > Actinomycetota > Thermoleophilia > Solirubrobacterales > 70-9 > VAYN01. The sequence continues at coordinate 455,232 of CAVUCD010000001.1, read as the reverse complement.
GAGAAACCCGAGTACGGGGAAACGGTCGGCATCGTCACCGCTGGCGGCGCAGAAGGAGATGATCCTGCCGTCGCTGATCCCGATCGTCGTCCCGGTGATCGTCGGCCTGCTCAGCGTCGACGCGCTCGGCGGCCTGCTGATCGGCGTCATCGTCGTCGGCCTCTTCGCGGCGATCTCGATGACCGCCGGCGGCGGTGCCTGGGACAACGCGAAGAAGCTGATCGAGGACGGCGCCTACGGCGGCAAGGGCTCCGAGGCCCACGCGGCCTCGGTGACCGGCGACACCGTCGGCGATCCCTACAAGGACACCGCCGGGCCCGGCGATCAACCCGATGATCAAGGTCGCGAACATCGTCGCGATCCTGATCATCCCGATCGTTCACTTCTAGGACGCAGCGCCTGCGCTGCGGGCACGCCGGACGGTGCCGTGCCTCGTCGGGTGACTTCGCAGTGGACGTGAATCCCCGGCTCCTCGAAGGCCTCGCTTGAGCTCGCCTTCCTGAGGTCGCCGGTGTCGAAGCTCCGCGTCGGCGGTGCGGTGCGGCTTCGAGGTCCTGGCTGATCCAGATCAGCTTGCCGCCCCTCGATCGTGACCGGATCGGGGTTGTCGGCGAAGTCGACGATTTCGACTCTTTCGACTCTGAGCTCGCCGCTCGGGGCCAGGCGCTCCGACGTTCGCCCAGTTCCGTTCGGATCGGCGCTTGCCACCGGCTCGGCGGAGGTCGAGTATGCCGCCACGCCGACGCGTCCGAGCGATACGAGGACGACGCCGGGGACGGCACGACCGCCGTAGTTGGCATGGCTCGCGCCCGATTGCCATGAACGCTGAGCGGCGACGTCGGATCAACGTCGCCGACTGCGAGCGGCTCGCCGCCGAGCGGCTCGACGCCGGGCGTGCTCGGCTACTTCGCCGGCGGCGCCGGCGACGAGGTGACGCTGCGGGACAACGTCGCGGCCTGGACGGCGTGGCGGCTGCGGCCGCGGGTGCTGGTCGACGTCGGCGAGTGTCAGACCGCGGCCGAGGTGCTCGGCGGCCCGGTCTCGATGCCGATCCTGGTCGCGCCGGTCGCCTATCCAGCGCCTGGTCGACCCCGAGGGCGAGGTCGGCGATGGCGCGGGCCGCGGCCGCGGCCGGCACGGTGATGTGCCTCTCGACGCTGGCGACGACGCGGCCCGAGCGAGGTCGCCGCGGCCGCGCCGGCGGGCCGGCGCTGGTTCCAGCTCTACTGCTTCCGCGACGCGGCGATCACCGGCGCTGATGGACGAGGCGGTCGACTCGCGGCTTCGAGGCGATCGTCGCTCACCGTCGACGCCCCGCCGGGCGGCAACCGCGAGCGCGACCTGCGGACCGGCTTCCGGCTTCCCGCGGGGCTCGGCGTTCCCAGCGTCGCCGCGGCGCTCGGCGGCGACCGCGAGCTGACGATCGAGGAGACCTTCGACCTGATGGACCCGCGCGCTCGAGCTGGGCCGACCTCGAGCGCGCTCGCCGCGGAGTGCCCGTGTCCCGGTCCTGGTCAAGGGCGTCCTGACCGCCGAGGACGCCGCGCTCGCGGTCGAGCACGGCGCCGCCGGGGTCGTCGTCTCCAACCACGGCGGCCGCCAGCTCGACTGCGCTCTCGGCGACCGCCGACGCCCTGCCGGAGGTCGTCGAGGCCGTCGCCGGCCGCGCCGCGGTGCTGGTCGACGGCGGCATCCGCCGCGGCATCGACGTCGCGATCGCGCTGGCCCTCGGCGCCGACGCGGTCCTGGTCGGGCGGCCGCGCGCTCTGGGGCCTCGCGGCCGGCGGCGAGGACGGCGCCGAGCGGGTGCTCGAGCTGCTCCGCGACGAGCTCGAGCTGGCCCTGGCGCTCTGCGGCTGCGCCTCGCCGGCGCAGCTCGAGCCGAGGCCACGTGCGCCGCGGCACCGGCCACGTCCGTATATTCGGTCCAGTGACCCGTTTCATCAGCCTCTAGATGGCCCAGCGCATCCCCAGAGACGAATCGCTGAGCCGCGTCCACGGCGTCGGGGCGCTGTTCTCGGCGGCCTACGGCAACGTCGGCTCCTCGATCTACTACGCGCTCGGCGTCACCGCCGCCTTCGCCCTCGGCCTGACCCCGATCGCCTTCGTCATCTCCGGCCTGATCTTCGCCGCCACCGCCGCCACCTACGCCGAGGCGACCGTGATGTACCCGGAGGCCGGCGGCTCCTCGAGCTTCGCCCGCCACGCCTTCAACGAGCTGGTCAGCTTCATCGCCGCCTGGGGGCAGATGCTCAACTACACGATCACGGTCGCGATCTCGGCCTTCTTCGTGCCCCACTACCTGGCCGTCTTCTGGGCCCTGGCTGGGCGACAGCCCCGGCGACATCATCGGCGGCGCGGTCCTGATCGTCGCGCCTCGCCGCTGCTCAACATCCGCGGCACCGCAGGAGTCGGCGAAGCTGAACCTGATCCTCGCGATCGCCGACCTCGCGACCCAGGTCGTCCTGGTCGGGATCGGCCTCGTCCTCGTCTTCAGCCCGCAGGTGCTGGTCGACAACATCCACCTCGGCGTCGCCCCGACGCTGGAGCGACTTCGCGCTCGGGATCGCGGTCGGGATGATCGCCTACACCGGGATCGAGACGATCTCGAACATGGCCGAGGAGGCCAAGGACGCGGCGAAGACGATCCCCCGCAGCGTCGGCCTCGTCGTCGCCGCGGTGCTCGGCCTCTACCTGCTGATCCCGATCGTCGCGCTCTCGGCGATGCCGGTCGTCCAGGACGCCGCCGGCCACTACGCGACCGCGCTCGGCACGACGTTCGCCGACGACCCGATCCTCGGCATCGTCGAGAACCTCGGCCTCGTCGCCGGGCCCGACCGAAGTCCTCCGCTACTACGTCGGCGTCCTCGCCGCGGTGATCCTGCTGATCGCCACCAACGCCGGGCTGATCGGCGTCTCCCGGCTCACCTACTCGATGGGCCAGCACCGCCAGCTGCCGGAGGGCCTGCGCCAGGTCCACCCGAAGTACCGCACGCCCTACATCGCGATCCTGATCTTCGCCGCGATCGCGATCGTCACCCTGCTGCCGGGCAAGACCGACTTCCTGGCGACGATCTACTCGTTCGGGGCGATGCTCTCGTTCACGATCGCCCACGTCTCGGTGATCCGGCTGCGCCGCAAGCTACCCCGACGTCGAGCGCCCCTGGAAGCCGCCGCTGAACGTCCGCGCCTTCGGCTTCGAGCTGCCGCTGACCGCGGTGCTCGGCGGCCTCGGCACCTTCGCCGCCTGGATCGTCGTGATGGCGCTGAACCCGCGGACGCTCGTTCGTCGGCATCGGCTGGATGATGCTCGGGATCGTCGTCTACGTCCTCTACCGGCGCAACCAGAAGCTGCCGCTGACCGAGACCGTCAAGGTCGTGATGCCGGAGCCGCTCGGGGTCGAGGAGGTCGAGTACCGCAGCGTCCTGGTCGGCTTCGAGGACGACGAAGCGTTCTCGCCGGAGATGGTCGCGACCGCGGTCAAGCTCGCCTCGAAGCGGCGCCGCGGGATCCACGTCCACTCGATGCTGACCGTCCCGACCCACCTGCCGCTCAACGCGGAGATGCCCGAGCAGGAAGGCGAAGCGCAGGCAAAGATCGAGGAGGCGAAGCTGATCGGCGGCCAGCGGGTCACCGGCCACGTCGCCCGGGTCCGGCCGGGCCAGGCCGGCTACTCGATCGCCGAGGAGGCGAAGGAGATCAAGGCGGCGGCGATCGTGATCGGACTGCGCTGCCGCGGCGGCGTGCCGCTCTACGACAAGACGCTGCAGACGGTCCTCGGCGAGCGCCCCTGCCGCGTCATCGTCGTCTCCGACCCCGACCGACAAACCGGTCGCGATCCCGACCGAAGCCCTGGTCGAGGTGGCGCAGTGAGCTCGCGAGCGGGGTGCGGGGGAGCGCGTCTACCGGGGCGCGGTGCGGGTCTTCTCGCTCGTCTTCGTCGTCGTCGGGCTGGTCGTCCTGGTGGTCACGCTGGCGAACGGCGGTGGGCCGATCTCGGTCGGCTTCCTGATCGGGATCGCCTTCGTCGGCGTCGGCGTCGGGCGGCTCTGGGTGGGCGAGAGGATGGGGCGGTGAGCGAACCGCAGGGCGGCCCGCCGGGATCCAAGCCGGGATCCGAGGGCAAGGACGGACCTGCAGCGCGGCCTCGGCGTCCCCTGGCTGTTCGCCGCCGCCTACTCGGCGGTCGGCTTCTCGATCTACTTCGCGCTCGGCGTCGTCGCCGACCGCGGCCTCGGGCTGACGCCGCTGATCTTCCTCGCCGCCGGCCTGCTCTTCGGCCTGACCACGCTCAGCTACGTCGAGGGCGGCGCGATGTTCCGCGAGCGCGGCGGCTCCTCGACCTTCGCCCGCCACGCCTTCAACGAGCTGATCGCCTTCATCGCCGGCTGGGCGATCCTGATCGACTACCTGATCGTGATCGCCCTGGCGGCGCTCTCGGTCCCGCACTACCTGGAGCCGATCTCCGGCAGCTTCGACAAGCCGGCCCTGGAGATCGGCGTCGCCGCCGCGGTGATCGCCGCGGTCTGCGTGCTCAACATCTTCAACGTCACCGGGCGCGGCCGGCAGCGCTCGCTCGCCTTCCTCGCCCTCGCCGACCTCGGCCTGCAGCTGGCGGTGATCGTCGTCGGCCTGCTGGTCGTCTTCCACCCCGATCGCCTGACCGAGCACCTCGACCTCTTCAACCAGCCGAACTTCAAGGACATCGTCTACGCCGCCGTGGTCGCGATGCTCGCCTACGCCGGGATCGAGGCCGCCTCCGACCTCGCCCCCGACATCGAAGTCAGCCGCCGCGACCTGAGGCGGATCGCCTCGCTGGGGGCGATCGCGGTGCCGCTGGTCTACGCCGGGATGGCGGCGATCGCGCTGATGGCGGTGCCGGTCGTCGCCGGCCCGCACGGGCCCGAAACGGCGCTCGGCGGCCAATACATCGAGGACCCGGTGCTCGGCGTCGTCTCCGCCTTCCACCCGCACTGGGTGGCCGAAACGATGCGCTGGATGGTGATGTTGATCGCCGCCCCGGTCCTCTTCTGGGCCGCCAACACCTCGATGCTCGGCGTCTCGCGGCACATCTACACGCTGGCGATCAACCGCCAGATCCCGAGCTGGCTGGGCAAGCTCGAGAGGCGCAACGCGACCCCCTACGTCGCGATCACGATCTGCGGCGTCATCGCCCTCGGCCTGGTGATCCCGACCAACGTCAAGCTGCTGGCCGGGATCTACGCCTTCGGCGCGACGCTGGCGATCACGATCGCCCACCTCTCGATCATCCGCCTGCGGGTCACCGAGCCGGACAAGTCGCGGCCGTTCCGGATCCCGCTCGGGGTCCGCTGGCGGCGGGCCGAGCTGCCGCTGCCGGCGATCCTCGCGGCGATCGCTCAGCGGCCTCGCCTTCATCAGCGTCCTCGCCTACCACACGACCGCGCGCTGGGTCGGGGTCGGCTGGATGGTCTTCGGCCTGGTCTTCTACGTCGTCTACCGCAAGGTCTTCGAGGGGACGACGCTGACCAAGCGGGTCTCGGTCCCCGAGCAGGCGCTGACCAAGCAGGTGCCGGAGGTCGAATTCCGCAACATCCTCGTCCCGGTCTTCGGGACCAAGTTCGACGACGACATCGTCGCCACCGCCGGGCGCCTGGCGGCGGCCGAGCTGGAGGGCCCGACGGCGGCGACTCCCACCTCGACGTCGTCTACGTGATCGAAGTGCCGCTGACCCTGCCGCTCGACGCGAAGCTGCCGCAGGAGCGCGAGGACGAGGCCCAGCGGGCGCTGGCGCGGGCCCGCGAGGTCGGCGAGGAGTACGAGGACGTCGAGGTCAGCACCGAGGTGATCCGGGCCCGCAAGGTCGGCGCCGGGATCGTCGAGGCGGCGCGGCGCGGCCGGCTCGGAGGCGATCGTGATCGGCGGCGAGCCGCCGACGCAAGATCCGCGGCGGCGCGATGATCGGCGGCATCGGCGCCGCCAAGCCGGCCGAGATCGGCGCCGCGACCGAGTACGTGCTGAAGAAGGCCCCGTGCCGGGTCCTGCTCACGGCTCCGCCCGAACCCGCCGAGCCCGCATCAACCCGCTGGCCCGGCGCATCCATCTAGTATCCGGCCAATGTTCATCCTGATCGTCGGCTGCGGCCGAGTCGGCTCATCGGTCGCGCGGGGGATGCTGCGCGAGGGCCACGAAGTCTCCTGCCTCGACGAGGACCCCGAGTCGCACGCCCGGCTCGAGGTCGGGCTGGAGAAGAGCTGGGAGGACCTCGGCGGCCAGTTCACGGTCGGCGCCGGGCTCGAGATCGAGGCGCTGGTCGCCGCCGGGATCGAGCACGCCGACGTCTTCATCGCCTCGACCGACGGCGACAACACCAACATCGTCATCGCCCAGATCGCCCAGCGCCGCTACGAGGTGCCGACCGTGATCGCCCGCGTCCTCGACCCGCTGCGGGCCGAGTGGTACGAGCGCCAGGGCCTGCACACGGTCTGCCCGACCCGGGTCGCGATCGACATGCTCGAGACCGCCGTCCGCGAGTCGACCGGCCGCGGCGGCGCCCCCGACGACGCCGCGGAAGCCGCGTAGAGAGCGAGGCCTGGGCCGCATGTACATCATCGTCGTCGGAGCGGGCAAGGTCGGCTGGAACCTGGCCCGCGAGCTGCTCGAGAAGGAGCACGAGGTGACGCTGATCGAGAGCGACCGCCGCCGCTACCTGACCGTCGAGCAGGAGCTCGAGCACAACGTCTCCTACGGCGACGCCTCCGAGCTCTGGGTGCTCGAGCGGGCCGGGATCCAGCGCGCCGACATGGTGATCGCGGTCACCGGCGACGACGAGGACAACATGCTGATCTGCCAGGTCGCGCAGGAGAAGTACCTGGTCGACCAGATCATCGCCCGCGTCAACAACCCGCGCAACCGCCAGCACTTCGACCTGCTCGGCGTCAAGCCCTCGGTCTCGGCGACCGACCTGATCCTGCGCCTGCTCGAGCACGAGGTGCCCGAGTACGGCCTCGTCCACCTGCTCGACCTGCAGGAGGAGCAGCTGGAGATCATCGAGATGCTGCTCGGCAAGGACTCGCGGCGTCACCGGCCGCCGGGTCGGCGACCTGCAGATGCCGGAGGGCAGCCTGCTGATCTCGGTCCTGCGCGAGGGCAAGGGGTTCGTGCCCGAGCGCCGACACCGTGCTCGAGGAGGGCGACGAGGTCCTCGCCGTGCTCGATCCGGGCGAGGAGGACGACCTGAAGCGCGCTCTTCGGGCCCGAAGGCGACGACGGCGAGCGACGGTGGCTGACCGCGAGGTCGACTTCCTCCTCGATCGGCGGCGGCCTGGCCGCCGCCCACTGCGCGTCGGAGCTGCGCAAGCGCGGCGCCGAGGGCTCGATCCTGCTGGTCGGCCGCGAGCCGGAGCCGCCCTACGAACGCCCGCCGCTCTCGAAGGAGTACCTGCGCGGCGAGGCCGAGCGCGCCGACGCCTACGTCAACCCGCCCGCCTGGTACGAGGAGAACGACGTCGAGCTGCTGACCGGGCGCAACGTGATGTCGCTCGACGCCGAGGCGCGCACGGCGAAGATCCAGGGTGGGGAGGAGGTCGCCTTCGGCAAGGCGCTGATCGCCACCGGGGCGATGGTCAACATCCTCCGCGTCGAGGGCGCCGAGAACGAGGGCATCCACTACCTGCGCGCCTTCGGCAACTCCGACGCGATCCGCGCCGACGCCGCGGCGGCCGAGCACGTGGTCCTGATCGGCGGCAGCTACATCGGCACCGAGGTCGCCGCCTCGCTGACCGCGCAGGGCAACCAAGTGCACGATCGTGGCGATGGAGGACGTCGCCCTCTCGCGCACCTTCGGCGACGAGGCCGGCCGCTGGTTCCAGGAGCTGCTCGAATCGCAAGGGCGTCGAGTTCCACGGCGGCGAGGAGCTCGAGGCCTTCGAGGGCGACGGCCGGGTCGGCGCGGTCGTGACCAAGAGCGGCCTCAGCGATCGAGTGCGACGCGGTCGTCGTCGGCGCCGGCGTGCGGCCCGACGCGATGCTGGCCGCAGCGGGCCGGGCTCGAGGTCGACGACGGCGATCGTCTGCGACTCGAAGCTGCAGACCTCGGTCGAGGGGATCTACGCCGCCGGCGACTGCTGCTCCTACGACAGCGTCGTCCACGGCCGCCGGATCCGCGTCGAGCACTGGGACGTGGCGATGCAGCAGGGGATCCACGCCGCCGCGCAACATGCTCGGCGAGGATCGCGACTACGACGTCGTCCCCTACTTCTTCAGCGACCTCGCCGACTGGGCCAGCCTCGAGTACGTCGGGCCCGCCCAGGACTGGGACGAGGAGGTCTGGCGCGGCGACCGCGACGAGCGGCGAGTTCTCGGTCTGGTACCTGAAGGACGGCCGCGTCGCCGGCGCCCTCAGCGTCGGCCGCTCCGAAGACCTCGCCGAGGCCCGGCGGATGCTCGCCGACGGCGTCGACGTCTCCAGCGCCAGGGATCGGATCGCCGACGCCGACAGCGATCTCTCCGAGATCGCCTAGCCGGAGGGGACCGGCACGGACCTCGAGTCTCTCCCCAGCGAGCGATGGATATCCTTCGCTCTCGTCTTTGCGCCCTGGTGTAATGGCAGCACGCCTCGCTCTGGACGAGGAAGTCGGGGTTCGAGTCCCTGGGGCGCAGTTCTAAGTACCTGCATATGGCGTCGAATCGCTTTGCTAGCGTCGCTCCGATGAGACCTTCCAAGCACCTGATCCTGGCCCTCTCATTTGCCGCGCTGCTGGCGCTGGTCGCGGCCGGCTGCGGTGGCGGCGGTGGCGGCGAAACCACGGCCACGACCGAAAGAAGGCGGAAACGACGCCGTCGCTGAGCAAGGACGCGCTGATCGCCCAGGGCGACGCGATCTGCGCCGAGGTCAACGCGGCGGTCGGCTCGGTCGGCTCCTCGGCCGCCGACACGCAGAGCCAGATCGGGCAGGTCGTCGGACCTCTACATCGGGCATGGTCACGAGCCTCAAGGGCCTCGGCACCCCGACGGAAGATTCCGCCGGCTACGCCGAATTCATCGCCGCCGCCGAAGAACTCGTCGAAGATCGAGGGCGAAGTCAAGCTGGCTGTCGAACGCGAAGACACCACCGCGCTCGGCGAAGCCGCGACCAAGGCCGCGCCGGCGCTCGAAAACTTCGAGACGACCGCCGCCGTGTTCGGCTTCGAAGACTGCAGCGAAGGCCCGCACGCTCCGACCGCGGCTCCGTCGGCCGCCGGCGGCGGCGAAGAAGCGCGAAGAAGGCGGCGTCGAAGTCGCGCCCGAAGGCGAAGTCGAAGAAGCCGCGCCCGAAGAAGCCGCGCCCGAAGAAGTCGCACCGGAATCCGGCGGCGCCGGCGCATCGAAGAAGTCGCCACCGGAAGCCGGCGGCGAATCCGGCGGCAGCTCCGGCGGCGTCGGCCCCGGCTGATCAACGCCCTAGGCAGCGGCTCAGGCTACGCGGCCGAGCTGTCAGACCAGGCGCCGTAGAGGCCGGCGTAGCGCCGCCGGCGGCGATCAGTTCGTCGTGGGTGCCCTGCTCGGCGATCTGCCCGCCTTCGAGGACGACGATCTTGCCGGCGCGGCGGATCGTCGAGAGGCGGTGGGCGATGACGATCGCGGTGCGGCCCTGGAGCAGGCGCTCGAGGCCTTTCTCGATCGTTTTCTCGGTCCGCACGTCGACGTTCGAGGTCGCCTCGTCGAGGATCAGGATCCGCGGCTCGGCCAGCAGGGCGCGGGCGAAGGCGACGAGCTGGCGCTGGCCGGCGGAGAGCTGGACGCCGCGCTCGCCGACCTCGGTCTCGATCCCGTCCGGCAGCGCCGCGACGAACTCGGTGGCGCCGACGGTCGGCGACCGCCGATTCGATCTCCTCCAGGCTCGCCTCGGGCCGGCCGAAGGCGACGTTCTCGCGGACGCTGCCGGAGAACAGGAAGCCCTCCTGGGGGACGATCCCGAGCTGGCGGCGCAGCGCCTGCTGCTGGACCCCGCGCAGGTCGTGGCCGTCGACCAGGACCCTGCCCTGCTGCGGGTCGTAGAAGCGGGCGACGAGCTTGGCGAAGGTCGACTTGCCGGCGCCGGTGGCGCCGACCAGCGCCAGCGTCTGTCCGGGCGGCACGTGGAGGTCGACGTCGCGTCAGCGCCCAGGAGTCCTCGGGCGGGCTCGGCGTCGTCGCTGTAGGAGAACCAGACGCCGTCGAGCTCGATCTCGCCCCTCAGCGTGCCCGGGTCGATCGCGCCGGGGGCGTCGACCATGTCGGCTTCGGTGTCGAGCAGGTCGAAGATCTTGTCGAGCGCCGCCATTCCCTGCTGGTAGGTCGTGTAGAGCTGGGAGAGTTCCTGGATCGGTTCGAAGAAGGTCGTCAGGTAGCCGACGAAGGCGACGATGACGCCGATCTGGATCGCCCGTTCGATCGCCTGGTTGCCGCCGTAGAGGAGGATCACCGCGGTGCCGATCGCGGCCAGCAGTTCGACCGCCGGGAAGTAGGAGGCGTTGAGGTAGACCGTCTTCATGTTGACCTCGCGGTTCTGCTCGTTGAGGTCGGTCATCACCGCCTCGTGCCGCGGCTCCTGGCCGAAGCTGCGGACGACGCGGACGCCGCTCAGCGTCTCCTGCAGGTAGGCGGTGACGGCGGCGATCCGCTCCCGCGTCGCCCGGTAGGTGCCGGCGGAGACGATCCGGAAGATCGACGCTGGCGACCGCCAGCAGCGGGAAGGTGAGGAAGGTGACCAGCGCCAGCTGGACGTCGAGGACGAGCAGGATCACGACCACGCCGACCAGGGTCAGGGTGCTCGAGAACATCGTCACCACGCCCGTCGGTGACGAGCTGGTTGAGCGCCTCGACGTCGTTGGTCATCCGCGAGATCAGCACCCCCGGGCTGCGGCGGGTGAAGAAGCCGATCGACATCGACTGGATGTGGGCGAAGAGCCGCTCGCGCAGGTCCTGCAGCGCCCGGGTGCCGACCCAGCCGACCAGGTAGGTCTCGGCGTAGGTGCCGACGGCGTAGAGCAGCGCGGCGACGACGAAGGCGACGACGATCAGGTCGAGCGCGCTGAGACGTCGCCGGTTTCGATCCCGGCGTCGATCGCCCGCCCGGCCAGGTAGGGGGGCGCGAGGCCGGCGCCGGTCTCGATCAGCAGCGCGACGAACATCAGCGCCATGCGGCCGCGGTAGGGGCGCAGCAGGCCGATCATCCAGCGCACCTTGCGCCCGCGCTGGTCCTCGCCGCGGACCAGGCGCCAGAGCGCGCCGAACAGCAGGAAGACGTTGCGCAGCTTGTTGGTCCCGGGCTCGCGGTCGCTTCACAGCCGCGCCATCTCCTCGCGGCTCTCGAGGTCGCGCTGGAGGAAGACCGAGTCGGCGAGGCCGTGCTCGGCGATCTCGCGGTAGAAGCCGCAGCCCGCGAGCAGCTCCTCGTGGGTGCCGCGGTCGACGATCCGGCCGCCGTCGAGGACCACGACCTCGTCGGCCAGGGAGACGGTCGAGAGCCGGTGGGCGATGATGAACGTGGTCCGTCCGCTCCATCACCTCCTGCAGGCCGGACTTGATCGCCGCCTCGGTGGTCGCGTCGACCGAGGAGGTGGCGTCGTCGAGGATCAGGATGCGCGGGATCGGCGAGCAGGGCGCGGGCGATCGCGACGCGCTGGCGCTGGCCGCCGGAGAGGGTCAGGCCGCGCTCGCCGACCCGGGTCTCGTAGCCGTCGGGCAGCTCCCGGATGAAGCCGTCGGCCTGGGCCCGGCGCGCCGCCGCTTCGATCTCCTCCAGCGTCGCCTCGGCGCGGGCGTAGGCGATGTTCTCGGCGACGCTGGCGGTGAAGAGGAAGCTGTCGTCGGCGACGAAGGCGACCTCCGCGCGCAGCGAGCCGACGTCGATCTCGCGGACGTCGGCGCCGTCGACCAGGACCGTCCCCTCGCTGGGGTCGTAGAGGCGCGCGATCAGGCCGACCAGGCTGGTCTTGCCGGCGCCCGAGGGGCCGACCAGCGCCACCGTCTTGCCGGCCTCGACGTGGAGGTCGACGTCGCTCAGGGCCGGCGCCGAGCCGTCGTAGCGCAGCGTCACCCCGCGCAGCTCGACCTCGCCGCCGCCGGCCGGCAGCGCCGGGGCGCCGGGCGGGCTCTGGATCGCCGGTTCGCGGTCGATGATCTCGAACATCCGGTTGCCGGAGGCGACCGCGCGCTGGGCCATCCCCATCGCCACCCCGAGCATCCGCATCGGCCCGGCCAGCATCACCAGGTAGGTGTAGAAGGCGGTGAAGTCGCCGAGGCTGAGGGTGTTGTCGATCACCTCGCGGCCGCCGACCAGCAGCACCAGGGCGATGCCGAGCTGGGGCAGCAGCCCGATCAGCGGCGAGAAGAAGGCCTGCAGCCTGGTCGAGTAGATGCTCTGGTCGAAGACGCGGGCGACGGAGCGCTGGAAGCGGTGCAGCTGGTGTTCCTCGCGGGCGAAGGCCTTGACGATGCGGATCCCGGAGACGTTCTCCTCGGCCTCCGCGGTCAGCTCGGCGATCCGCTGCTGCACCTCCTGCAGCGCCGGGCGGGAGATCCGGTTGTAGCGCGAGGCGGTGTAGACGACGAACGGCGCCGGGATCAGCGCGATCAGCGCCAGCAGCGGGTTGATCGCGATCATCACCGCGCTCGCCAGGACGATCGTCAGCAGGTTCTGGGTGATGAAGATCAGGCCGTAGCCGAGGAAGAAGCGGATCGCCGAGAGGTCGACCGTCGCCCGCGACATCAGCTGGCCGGTCTGCTGGCCGTCGAAGAAGCCGAGGTCGAGCTTCTGCAGGTGGGCGTAGAAGACCTGGCGCAGGTCGAATTCGACCGCCAGCGAGACTTTGCCGGCGACCAGGCGCCTGACCACGGTCAACCCGAGCCGCAGGATGCTGGCGCCGACGATCGCCAGGGCCAGCGGCAGCAGGTCGGGCTTGTTGCCGTCGCGGATCGCGTTGACGGCGCGGCCGACCAGCCACGGGATCAGCACCGTCATCCCCATCGCCGCCCAGGCGAAGACCAGCGAACCCCACAGCGAGGCCCTGTAGGGACGGAGATAACCGAACAAGCGACGGTACGTGCGCATTACTCCTCACTATACAAAGTGAAGTAACGCCCTTCGGCAGGGTTGGAAGGGATCCGGGCGCCCCTCCTGCCGGCTTCGAGGATCAGCGCGTACTCGCCGCCGCCTTGGCGCTCGACACCTTCCCCTCGGGGCACGGTTTGGGGCCGTGGCCGGGGTGGGGGAGGATCTGGAAGGTGGTGACGTCGTGGTACGGCAAGGTGGCGCCGTTGTTCTGGGCGAGGGTGACGATCAGGCGGTAGAAGCCCGGGTCGAGGTTGCGGTAGTAGATCTCCGGCCGGGTCGCGGGGGAGTAGCTGCCGGCGGTGCCGATCTCTTCGGCGAGGAGGCCGTTGGGGCCGGCGTACCTGGCGTAGTCGAACGACCTCCCGATCAGGCGGTCTTTGCCGATCGGGCTGTTGATCGCGTGCAGCAGCTTGACCGGGTCGACGCAGTCGGGGACCCGGTTGAGGCTGAAGCGGAGGTGGCCCTCGCCGAGCTCCGGCTCGGCGCCGAACTGGCGCGGGGCGAGGCGGAAGTTTTCGATCGCGACCTTGACGACGACCGCGCGAGCGGCCTGGCGGGCGCCGTTGCGAGGGGAGATGATCGAGACGGTCGGTTCGCCCGGGGTCGCAGCTTCGGCCGCCGAGGCGGGTTGTGATTCCTCGGTACCGCCGAACAGCAGCGCGACGGCGACCGCGAGCGCGGTGACCGCAAGAGCTGCCATCGTTGATTTCCGTAGCGGCATCGGAGCGGGAACATTACGCGCAACTTCCAGATCTCAATCCCACAGGTCGCCCTCGCCGCCCTCGCCGTCGCCATCGGGCTCGCCAGCGTGGCTCCCGGTGCCCTGGCGGCGAGCTTCGCCAGCCGCGTCGACCCCTTCGCCGGCACCCGTGCGGGCCCGGGGACCTTTGGTCGCGGGGCCGTCTTCCCCGGCGCTTCGGTTCCGTTCGGAATGGTTCAGTGGAGTCCCGACACGACGCCGGCGGACGCGCACCTCGGTGGCTACAGCTACCGCGACGATCACATCAAGGGCTTCAGCCTCACCCACCTCAGCGGCGCCGGCTGCTCGCTCTATGGCGATTTTCCCTTCCTGCCCACCACCGAGCCGATCGAAAGCTCGCCGCAGGGGCCGGGCCAGGATCTGGACGGGATCTTCCAGCCCGGCTTCTCGCACGCCGGCGAGTCCGCCCGCCCCGGCTACTACTCGGTTCGCCTCAACCCGGTTCACGGCGGCGCCATCGACACCGAACTCACCGCCACGACCCGAACCGGCATGGCCCGGTTCACCTTTCCCTCGAGCCCGCACGCCAGCGTCCTGATCGACGCCGGCGGCAGCGCCCAGCCCGACGACTTCGCCGAAGTCCAGCTCGATCCCGGCGCCCGGGAAATCTCCGGAACCGCTTCGAGCGGGCTCTTCTGCGGCCAGCGACCGCGCTACCGGGTCTACTTCTCGGCCGTCTTCAGCCGTCCTTTCAGCGCATACGGCAGCTGGGAAGGCAACCGGCTCAAGCCCGAATCGACCTCCGCCAGCGCCAGCCAGACGCCAGCCTCCAACCCGCGGAATACGGCCGCCGCCGGCGCCTATGCCAGCTTCGACACCGGCAAGAACAGGGTGGTGGTGGCCCGGGTCGGCGTCTCCTTCGTCAGCGTCGAAGACGCCCGGGCGAACCTGGCCGCGGAAAACCCCGGGCATTCCTTCGGAGCGGTCGCGGCGAAGGCGGAGCAGAGCTGGAACGCCTCGCTTGGGCGGATCCGCGTCAGCGGCGGCTCGGCTCGGCATCTGCGGACCTTCTACACGGCGCTCTACCACGTGTTCATGGCGCCGCGGACCTTCAGCGACGTCAACGGGGCCTATCCCGGCATGGACGGGCAGATTCACAACGCCGGCAAGCACATCCAGTACGCCGACATCTCCGGCTGGGACATCTACCGGACCGACGTGCAGCTGCTCTCGATCCTCGCCCCGCAGCGGGCCGCCGACCTGGTCCGCTCGTTGCTTGCCGACACGCGCCAGAGCGGTTGCCTGCCGCGCTGGCCCTACGCGAACGGCCAGAGCATGACGATGGTCGGCGACTCCGCCGACCCGATCATCGCCTCGGCCGCGGCCTTCGGCGTCGGCGGCTTCGACAAGCAGGTGGCGCTGGAAGCGATGGTCAAAGGGGCGACCGAACCGTGCCACAGCGCCAACGGCGAATACGTCGAGCGCCAGGGGCTCGCCGCCTACCTCGCCCACGGATACATCCCCTTCGAACTCGACACCAACGTCGACAACGCCGACTCGATCTACGGCAACCCCGAAGCGGTCTGGGGCTCGGCGGCGACCTCGCTCGAGTATTACGTCGACGACTTCGCGATCGCCCAGTTCGCCGCCCGCTCGCTCCACGACCGCTCCACCTACTCGGCGTTCATGCATCGATCCGGCGACTGGCGTCGCCTCTACGAACCCGCCAGCGGGATGATCGAGCCGCGCTACGCCAGCGGCGCCTTCCCGCATCCGTACAACAACCTCACCGGCGGCGGCTTCGTCGAGGGCGACTCCGCCCAGTACACCTGGATGGTGCCCCAGGACCCCTCTGGGCTCTTCGGCCGCATGGGTGGACGAACGAAGGCGGCCGCCAGGCTCGCGTACTTCCTGCGCAACCTCAACGGTGGACCGGGCGGGCCCCACACCGACCACGCCCTGCTCGGCAACGAGCCGACCCTGCAGACGCCCTGGCTGTACGACTGGATGGGCCGTCCCTACCGCACCCAGGAGGCGGTGCGCCGCGCCCTCACCCTCTACAGCCCCACCCCCGAGGGCTACCCCGGCAACGACGACCTCGGGACGCTCTCGGCCTGGTACGTGTTCGGCGCCCTGGGCCTCTACCCGGAGGTTCCCGGCGTCGGCGTCCTGGCGATCTCCAGCCCGCTCTTCGGCCGGGCCGAAATCCGCCTTCCCCGCCGCCGCCGGGCGCTGCTGTCGGTCAGCGGGCACGGGCAGTACATCCGCTCCCTCAGCCTCGGAGGCCACGCCTACGGGCGCCCCTGGATCAGCTACTGCGAACTCGCCTCCGGCGCCGACCTCGAATACCGGTTGAGCAAGCGTCCGAACCGCCTCTGGGGGGCGGCCGCCGCCGCCTCGCCGCCGTCCTATGGACCCGATCGCGGCATGCCCAAGAGCGCCTGCGGTCCCTGAGACGATCGAGCGGAATTTGCGTCTTTATGCCCGCCTTAGGAGTTCTTGAACTTCGGCTCAACTTACGGGTCGATCTTTAGCTGGTGAGTAGCCGTGCCGCCGCCCCAGTGCCGGCCTCCCAGGTCGGCGCCGAGTGGGAGGCGGCTCTGCCGCGCTCGACCGCTCGCGGCGCTGCCGTGCTCTGGGCGATCGCCGCTCTGACCGTCGCCGGCATCGCCGTCCGCTTCGCCAGCCTCGGCCTGCAGAGCTACCACCACGACGAGGTGATCACGGCGATGCGGGTGATCCCCGGCAGCTTCGCCGAAATGCTCCACGCGGTGAAGACGAGCGAGTCCAACCCGCCCCTCTACTACGTGCTCGCCTGGGGTTGGGCGAAGGCCTTCGGAACCGGTGAATTCGGCCTGCGCTCGCTCTCGGCCCTGTTCGGGGCGGCCACCGTGCCGGTCGGCTACCTGATCGGGCGCCAGCTCGCCAGCCGCCGCACCGGCTTGATCCTGGCGGCGCTGCTGGCCTTCAACCCGATGCTGATCTGGTACTCGCAGGAGGCCCGCTCCTACGCGCTGCTGGTCTTCTTCGGGGCTCTCTCGATGTACTTCTTCGTCCGCTCGCTGCAGACCCGTCGCGGCCGCGACCTCGCGCTCTGGGCGCTGACCTCCGCGCTCGCTCTCTGCAGCCACTATTTCGCCGTCTTCGCCGTCGCGATCGAGGCCGCCTGGCTGCTCGTGGGCGCTGCGCCACCGCTGGCGCCTGGTCCTGCCCGCGGTGGGAGCGGTCCTGGCGACCGGCGCGGCGCTGTTGCCGCTGATCGCCGCCCAGGTCAACCCGACCCACATCGGCTGGATCGAAGACAGCCCGCTCTCGACCCGCCTGTTCGAGACCGGGGTCAGCTTCCTGATCGGCGAAACCGGCTGGGTGATCGCCGAGCCGCCCAGGAACCACTACGCGCTGGTCCCGGTGATCCTCTTCGGCGCCGGCCTGCTGCTGGTCGTTGGTTCGCGGCAGCTACCGGGAGCAGCGCGGCGCGGCGCTCGGTGCCGCCCTCGGGCTTGGAGTGATCGGCCTGGCCGCGGCCGCCGCCCTGATCGGCAAGGACTACGTGGTCGAGCGCAACCTGCTGCCGGCTCTGATCCCGCTCGCGGCCGTGGCGCGATCGGCTTCGGCGCCAGCCGCGCCCGCTGGGTGGGGCTGCTCCTGGCGGTCGCCCTCTGCGCCTACTGGCTCGCCTTCGACGTCTACGTGACCCAGACCCCGAACCTGCAGCGGCCCGACTACCGCGCTCTCAGCCGGGAATTGGGACGGCCGACCGTGCGACGGGCGATCGTCACCTGGAGGCTGGCCGCCGATCCGGTGCGGTGGTACCTGCACGACCACGCGGTGCTGATGTTCGGTGGGGTCGAACGGGTCGGCGAAGTGGCGGTGGTCAGCAAGACCCGAGCAACCGGGCCGCCGGTTAAGCTGCCGGCCTCTTTTCACGTCGTACAGCGGCTGCCACTCGACCGGCTGACCCTGACCCGCTACCGATCGAGGTATCCGATGCCACTCTGGTTCCACACCCTCCATTCCCTGCCGATCGGCTTCGGCCAGGACGCCGTCGCCCTGGACGGGCCCAGGGCGACCGCCGTCGGGCCGGCGATGGTGGCCCGATGAGCAGCCCGTCGGAGCTCGCCTACCGGGTCGGAAGCGCGGCCCGGGAGCCCGCCAACTGGGTGCAGCTGTTCAAGTTCGGCCTCGTCGGCGGCTCCGGCTACCTGATCAACCTCGGCGTCTTCGCCCTGCTGGCCGAGAACCTCGGCGTCCACCACTCTGATCGCCGCGGTCGGCGCCTTCTGCGTCGCGGTGACCAACAACTTCCTCTGGAACCGCTACTGGACCTTCGGCCCGGGGGAGGGGCTGGCGCGGTTCCAGGCGGTCCGCTTCTTCGTCGTCAGCCTCGCCTCGCTCGGCCTCAACCTCGCTCTGCTCGAGCTGCTGGTCTCATCCGGCTCGATCGGCGAACTGACCGCGCAGGCGATCGCGGTTGCCGTCGCGATGCCGTTCAACTTTCTCGGCAACAAGCTCTGGACCTTCGCCTGAGGGGTCTGCAAACCGGCGCATCTCGCTCTGCTGTTTTCGACCCCTCAGTAGCCTTGAAGGATGAGTAAGCCCAGCTACGACGCGGCGAGGATCGAGCCGGCCAGGCAGGCCGTCTGGATCGAGCGCGGCGACTTCGAGGCGCCGCGGCCGGCCGCCGGGCAGGCGCGGGTCTACGTCAAGCCCTCGAGCCCGTTCACCTCCGGCAACCTGCACATGGGGCACGTCCGCGACTACTCGATCGGCGACGCCTACGCGCGCTTCCGCCGCGCCCGCGGCGACGCCGTCCTCTTCGGCTTCGGCTTCGACGCCTTCGGCCTGCCGGCCGAGCTGGCGGCGATCGAGCGCCAGGAGCCGCCGGCCGACTGGGTCGCCGAGTGCGGCGAGCGAATGCTCGACCAGATGAGGCGGCTGGGCTTCTCCTTCGACTACGACCGCGTCTTCTACAGCTCCGACGAGGGCCAGTACCGCTGGTCCCAGTGGCTGTTCCTGGCCCTGCTCGAGGCCGGGATGATCTACCTCGACGACGCCACCGTCGATTGGTGCGACACCTGCAACACGACCCTCGCCTCGATCCAGGTCGAGGACGGCCGCTGCTGGCGCTGCCACAACGAGGTCCGCCTGATCCGCCGCCCGACCTGGTTCCTGCGCATCACCCCCTATCTCGAGGAGAACGACGCCAACACCGACAAGCTCGAGAACTGGGACGAGCTGGCGCTCGCCACCCAGCGCTACATCCTCGGTCGCAGCGACGGGGTCGAGCTCGAGCTCGAGGGCAGCGGCGGCCGATTGACCGTCTTCACCCCCCACGGCGACGCGGCCGGTCTCGCCAGCTTCGTCGCTGCTCTCGCCGCGCCACCCCGAGGTCGACGCCTGGGTCGCCGACGCCGGCGTGCGGGAGGAGCTGGAGCAGATGCGCTCGGGCGGCTGGGATCGCAGCGCCCGCGACGCCCGCTCGGTGCCCGTGCTCGACACCGGCGGCAGCCTCACCGCCGCCGACGGGACCGAGCTGCCGGTTCTGATCTCGCCGATCGTCGACGCCCGCTTCGGGGCGACCGCGGCCTTCGGCATCCCCGCCGTCGACGAGGCCGATCGCGACATCGCCGCCCGCTTCGACCGCGTCGCCCCCTGGCGGCAGCCCGAGGAGGGTGAGGTCCCAGCCGCGCCGGTGGCCGGCGCCCGGCCGTCGAAGCGCTACCGCGCCAACGACTTCTCGATCTCGCGCCAGCGCTCCTGGGGGACGCCGATTCCGATCGTCCACTGCCAGGCGTGCGGCCCGGTGCCGGTGCCCGAGGCCGATCTGCCGGTGGTGCTGCCGCGCGACATCAAACCGACCGGCGAGGGCAACCCGCTGGCCGAGCGGCCGGACTTCGTCGACGTCGCCTGCCCCAAGTGCGGCGCTGCCGCCAAGCGGGAGACCGACACCCTCGACTGTCACTTCGACGCGCTCTGGCTCTGGGTCCCGGCGGCGGTGCCGCCCGAGGCGCGCGAGACCCAGATGTTCGACCACCCCGACCTGCGCGATTGGCTGCCCGCCGAGCGCCTCGTCGCCGGCGGCGACAGCGGTGGCTTCGTCTTCGACCAGCGGATCGTCACCAAGGCGCTGCGCGACCGCGGCACCTTCGACTTCATCGAGAACGGCGAGCCCTTCGCCGGCTGCCTCTTCCACGAGATGGTGATCGCCGACGGGCGCAAGATGAGCAAGCACCTCGGCAACGTCGTCAACCCCGACGAGCTGGTCGAGCAATACGGGGCCGACACCGTGCGGCTGGCGATCCTCTACGCGGCCGGGCCGGCGAAGACCCTCAACTGGAGCGACGGCGCCCTGCGCTTCACCAACCGCTTCCTGCGCAATCTCTGGACCTACTCCCAGGACCGCTTCGCGGCGCTCGAGGATGCCGCCCACGACGAGGCCGCCGCGGCCGACACCGAGCACATGCGCGATCGCCTCGGCAAATGGTGCGACAACGGCCTCGAGCGGATCACCGCCGACGTCGAGCAGCTGCAGATGCACAAGGCGATTCGCAACATCACCCGGCTCTTCGAGCGGATCCAGGACTTCGAGAAGAGGGTCGTCAAGCGTCGCGGTCAGCTCGACCGGGCCGACGCCGAGGCGCAGATCGCCGCGCTGGTCCTGCTGGCGCAGGTCCTGGCGCCGTTCGCGCCCCACACCGCGGAGGAGCTGCTGATCGCCTCCGGGCGGGGTGACGGGCCGGACCTGCTCGGCTCCTGGCCCGAGGCCGCGGCGATTCCGGTCGGCGCGGACGGCGCCCCAGTCGCCCCCTGAGCACGAGTTTTGCGAGAGGCGGCTCCATTAGGCAAAGGGACTTGATTGATACACCAGATTATGTTATGAATTGCCGCGCCGGACGATTCACACCGGTGAAGTGGGTGGGGCTCTCGAGACCGGGAAACCGCCTTGGGGTGGCGAAGGAGGACCAGTCTTGACGGCGCCGGCGACGTCGGCGCCGCCCCGCCTCACTTCGCCGGCTTCTCAGCTGGGGCGGGGAGCCGGCTTGACGTCGAAGCGGCGCTGCTGGGGGAGCCAGGCGATGCCGGCGCAGAGCTCGGCCGGGGTCGTCTCCAGGGAGCCGGCGAGCTTGACGATCGTCGCCAGGCGCGGCTCGCGGCCGGCCCGCTCCAGCAGCGAGATCTCGGTTCGGTGCAGATCGCAGCGGTTGCCCAGCTCTTCCTGGGAGATCCCGATCTTGACGCGGGCCTGGCGAAGATTGGCGGCGAAGCGCTCCTGGGGGCTCACGGCGGGGATTCTTCGGGGCTGACGACAAAAACTCTACAGACAGTAGGTTTCCCCCAGCTGGCGCGGGCCGCCACTTCCGCTACCTTCCAGTTTGTGTTTAAGCGCAGGTCTGCGGATTTTTACGCAGAAAGCATTAAGCGCCAACTGCCTATGTGTTATACCCGTGCGAACAATGGAACAGCGCCGAGAGTGACCTGGGCCCAGGTGGCCGGGTTGGCGGCGGCAAAGGAGGAGTCATGAGCGACGCGGTAGATCCGCATCTGGGAGGGCCCGCCGGACCCCGAACCAGCTCCTGCGCCACCGAACTCGTCTGCCGCGATTGCGGCTACCGGACGCCGTTGCTCGACACCGCCTTCAAGTGCCCCGCCTGCGGCGAGGGCCTCGACATCGACTACGACTACGAGCGCGCGAAGTCGCTGATCGCCGAGCGCGGCCTCGACCGGCGCCCGCGGAACATCTGGCGCTTCGAGGAGCTGCTGCCGATCACCTCGCGCAGCGCCCAGGCCAGGGTCGGCCAGTTCGCCGGCCAAACGCCGCTGATCCGCGCCGACCGGCTCGGTGCCGAGCTCGGCCTGCGGAACCTCTACCTGAAGGACGACTCGACCAACCGGCCGACGCTCTCCTACAAGGACCGGGTCGTCAGCATGGCGATCGCCCGCCTGCTCGAGCTCGGCAAGGACGAGGTCGGCTGCGTCTCGACCGGCAACGTCGGCACCGCGGTCGCGGCGCTCGCCGCCAAGGCCGGCGCCACCGCCTACATCTTCTATCCGGGCAACATGGAGAAGGGCAAGGCGAAGGCCTGCCGGGCGCTGGGCGCCCAGGTCTGCCAGCTCGACGGCAACTACGACCAGGCCAACCGCGCCTGCCGCGAGCTCTCGCTGGCCAGCGGCATCGAGTTCGCCAACATCACCCTGCGCCCGTTCTACGCCGAGGGGGCGAAGACGATGGCCTTCGAGGTGGTCGAGGAGCTCGACTGGGTCGCCCCCGACCACTTCGTCATCCCGGCCGCCGGCGGAACGCTCTCCTCGCGCGTCCACAAGGGGCTCAACGAGCTGGAGATGGTCGGGCTGGCGGAGACCGCCGGGACCAAGATCAACATCGCCCAGGCGAGCGGCTGCGGGCCGATCGCCACCGCGATCCTCGACGGCGGCGAGATTCATCCGCAGACCCCGGAGACGGCGGCGCACTCGCTGGCGATCGGCGCTCCGGGTGACGGCGCCCTCGTCGTCGACGCCGTC
Source organism: uncultured Solirubrobacterales bacterium (assembly GCA_963739875.1). GTDB lineage: Bacteria > Actinomycetota > Thermoleophilia > Solirubrobacterales > 70-9 > VAYN01. The sequence continues at coordinate 432,954 of CAVUCD010000001.1, read as the reverse complement.
CGCAGCCGCGGCGGCTCGGCGGCCACCGCTTCGGACCCGGAGATCTTCGAGGCGATCGACCTGCTCGGCAAGACCGAGGGCATCCTCACCGAGCCGGCCGGCGGCACCACGATCGCCTCGACCGCGCGGCTCGCCGCGCAGGGCAAGATCGGGCCCGACGACACCGTCGTCGCGGTGATCAGCGGCAACGGCCTGAAGACGCTTCAGGAGCATCCCGACAAGCCCTGGCCGGAAATGGTCAGCTGCGACGTCGAGACGATGGGCGAGATGCTCAACGACTTCCGCCAGGCGGCTGCGGCCGCGCCGCACTGAGCGGAAGGGGGGCGGGTGACCGGCGCGATCCCGGCGCGCTGCCGGTCGCCGCGTCCGGTCGCATGAGCGATCCACCGTTTGTCGAGGGGGTCACCCACCGCACCGTGCGGGCGCGCGGGATCGACTTCCACGTCGCCGAAGCCGGGCAGCGGCGACGACGTCGTGCTCTGCCTGCACGGCTGGCCGCAGCACTGGTACGAGTGGCGCCACCTGATGCCGGCGCTGGCCGACCGCCACCGGGTGCTGGCGCTCGACCTGCGTGGCTTCGGCTGGTCGGAGGCGCCCCGCGACGGCTACCTGAAGGAGAACATGGCGGCCGACGTCCTCGCCGTCCTCGACGAGCTCGGCCTCGAGCGGGTGAAGCTGGTCGGCCACGACTGGGGCGGCTGGATCGGCTTCCTGCTCTGCCTGCGGGCGCCGCAGCGCTTCGAGCGCTTCCTCGCGCTCAACATCCTGCCGCCGTGGACCAGCGCCCGGGCGATGCTGCCGCACCTCTGGCGCTTCTGGTACCAGTGGCTGATCCTCACCCCGGGGGTCGGCTACGGGCTCCACCGCAGCGGCAAGTTCGTCCCGAAAGTGCTGGTCGGCGCCTCGACCAGGCGTGAGGCCTGGGACGAGCGGGCGCTGAGCTCCTTCGGCGACAACCTGGCCGAGCCGGACCGGGCGCGGGCGGCGGTGCAGATGTACCGGACCTTCAACCTGCGCGAGGCGCCGGCGATCCTGCGCGGCCGCTACGCCGATCAGAAGCTGACGGTGCCGACCCTCCTGCTCTTCGGCATCGACGACATCGCCCTGCGACTCGAGCTGCTCGACGGCTACGAGCGCCACGCCGAGGAGATGGAGGTCGAGCTGGTCGACGGCTGCGGCCACTTCATCGCCGACGAGCAGCCGGAGCTGGTCGCCGCGCGGGCGCGCGAGTTCCTCGCGCCCAAATAACATCGGCTTCGTGGACGATCGACTCTCACCACCGCTGGAGGACGTCGACCACGTCCGCGGCGAGCGCTCGGCGCCGCTGGAGCTGGTCATGTTCGGCGACTTCCAGTGCCCCTTCTGCCTCGGCGCCCAGTCGGTTCTGCGCCGAGTCCGCGAGTCCCTCGGGGACCGCCTCGTCTTCGCCTTCCGCCACCTGCCGATCGTCGAGCGCCACCCGCTGGCGCCCCTCGCCGCGCAGGCCAGCGAGGCGGCGGCGGCGCAGGGCCGGTTCTGGGAGTACCACGACGCCCTCTTCCGGGCCCAGCCGAAACTCTCCCGCGAGACGATGCTCGCGGTCGGCCGCGACCTCGGCCTCGACGTCGAGCGGATGGCGACCGAGATCGACGCCGCGGCCTACGACGAGCGGATCGGCCGCGACGTCGCCTCGGCGGCGGCCAGCGGCGCCACCGGCACCCCGACCTTCTTCGTCAACGGCACTCGCCACTTCGGGCGCTACGAAGCGGCCACGCTGGTGGAGGAGCTGGAAGGGCTGAGCGATGAGGGCGCTGGTCCAACGCGTCAGCCAGGCCGCGGTCGACGTCGAGGGCGATCGGGTCGCCCAGATCGGGCCGGGGATGGTGGTCCTGCTCGGGGTCGGAGTGGGGGACACCGAGGCGGAGGCCGACCGGCTCGCCGACAAGGTCCGGGCGCTGCGGATCTTCGACGACGCCGAGGGCCGGATGAACGAGCCGTTGGGCGAGCGCGAGGTGCTCTGCGTCAGCCAGTTCACCCTCTACGGCGACGCCCGCAGGGGCAACCGGCCGAGCTACATGGAGGCCGCCCGGCCGGAGCTGGCGGAGCCGCTGTACGACCGCTTCTGCGAGAGGCTCGGCGCCGCCAAGGGCGTGTTCGGCGCCTGCATGGGCGTGGCGCTGATCAACGACGGTCCGGTGACGCTGATGGTCGAGTCCTGATGCCGGCGCGGGAGATCGAGGTCGACGGGCGCCGGTTCGGCTGGCGTGCGGTCGGGCGCGAGCCCGGAGCTGCTGCTGGTCAACGGCTACGCGGCGACGAGCAAGGTGGGACCCGCCTCCTGGTCCGGCTGGCGCGCTCGCACCCGGTGATCTGCCCCGACAACCGCGGGCTCGGCGGCTCGGAGCTCGGTGACCCGAGCTGACGTCGACGATGTCGCCGACCTCAAGGCGCTGCTCGACGCGGAGCATCGACCGGGTGCCGGTGGTCGGCTGGTCGATGGGCGGCTTCGTCGCCCAGCAGCTGGCCCTGCGCTCGGCCGGCCGGGTCGCGACGCTGACGCTGATCGCCAGCGATCCCGGCGCCCCCGGCGCGATCCCGGCCGGCGGCCGAGGTCGCCTCCCTGATCGACCGCTCGGGGACGCCCAGGGAGCAGGCCGCGCGGCTGATCTCGCTGCTGTTCCCGGCCGATTTGGCGCGCGAGATCGATCGCCGGCTTCGGCGACGTGGTGGCGGCGGCGCGGGCCGAGCTGCCGGCTCGCGCGGTGACGCCCAGGAGGCGGCGATGGCGGCCTGGCAGGCCAGACCAGCCTCCGCCCGCCGCGGGCGCGGTGCCGCCGACGCTGATCGTCCACGGCAACGACGACGTCGTGATCCCGGCCGGGAACGCCGACCGGCTCGCCCGGCGCTGGCCCGGCGCCCGGGTGGAGCTCTTCGAGGGCTGCGCCCACGCGGTGATGGCGCAGGAGCCGCAGCGGGTCGCCGCCGCGATCACGCCCACGCCGGTTAGCCGGCTCGCTCAGCCTGCGGCGGGGAACTTCGGTGCGCCGGCGCCGAGCGTCCCTGGGCGGGCCCGAGGCTCTCCTTGATCTGCGCCCGCATCTTCGCCACCAGCGAGACCGTTCCGTCGCGCAGACCATCGAGATCCTCGCTCAGGGTGCGCCGGCCGACCAGGCTGACGCAGAGGGTTCCACCGACGTACTCGAAGCCGAGGCCGGTCGGCGCCTGTTCGAGCAGGAAGACGATGAAGCTGGGCGAGAAGAGCTCGTGCAGCCAGGTGTCGTCGTGGTCGGGCGAGGCGTAGATCCGGTAGCGCTGGTCGAGCTCGGTGCTCTCGAGCTGGACCCGCTGGTTGCCGTGGATCAGCGCGTCGGCCGCCCGCCCGAGCAGGTGCGCGTCCTCGACCCGGTGGCAGAGCAGCCAGGGGATGAAGCGCTTGGCCTTCGGCACGTGGGTGACGGCGACGGTGAAATGCGCCTCGCCCCTGGTCTCGACTCCCTGGGCGTCGGTGGTCACCTCGTCGCGGGTGACGAGCGCCATCTGGGCTTCGACATAGGTCGAGAGCCAGCCGGTCATCACCGCGTCGACGCTGCGCAGCTCGCCTTCGGCGAGGAGCGGCGTCGTTCGCGGCAGGCGGGCGCCGGCGTCGAGCGTCAGCCCGCGCGAGGCGGCGTAGCTGGCAAAGTCTTCGATCCCGTCCGGCGCGGCGATGGGAGGAGGTTCGCATGGTCCGAGGTCGGCTGCCGCCATCGACGTTGATCCACGGCGACCCGGCCCGCGTAGTTGACAGCCAATACTCGCCAAAGGAGCCGCAATGCCAAACATCGGCCCACTTGAGATAGTCGTAGTTCTGATCATCGCCCTCGTCGTCTTCGGTCCGAAACGCCTGCCCGAGCTCGGCAAGTCGCTCGGCAAGGGGATCAACGAGTTCAAAGGATCGATCGGCGGTGAGCATCGCGAGACCGAGAAGCCGGTCGCAGGCCGTGCCCGTCGCGGTTGCTCCCGCCGCGCGCGGTGCCCGTTGCCGTGTCGAAGAGCCCGAGGCCGCCGTCGAGACAGCAGGTCTGAGGCAAGACGATGCGCCGCATAAAACCGATCTCCCACGAAGATGAGGTCAGCCTCGTCGATCACCTCGACGAGCTGCGCGCGCGCATCGTCACCTCGCTCTCCGTCTTCGGCGTCGCGCTCGCCCTCTGCTTCTGGCAGAACCACCTGCTGCTGGAACTCGCGGGCGCGGCGCTGCCCGCGCGGCCACGAAAAGCTGATCACCTTCGGCGTCACCGAGCCGTTCACGACGACCGTCACCGTCTCGGCCTACGCGGCGATCATCCTCTCGCTGCCGATCGTCCTCTACCAGCTCTACGCCTACCTGCTGCCGGCCTTCAGCAAGGAGCAGCAGCGGACGATCCTGCCGCTGCTGCTGATGATCCCGGCGCTGTTCATCGCCGGCGTCGCCTTCGGCTACTTCGTCGTCCTGCCGGCGGCGACCCAGTTCCTGCTCAACTTCAACGACACGCCAGTTCAACATCCAGGTCCAGGCCAAGGAGTACTACGGCTTCTTCGCCCAGACCCTGCTCGCCTGCGGCATCGTCTTCCAGATCCCGGTCGGCGATCCTCGCCGTCACCCGCCTCGGCATCGTCAGGGTCCAGCAGCTGAACGCAGAACCGGCGCTACGCCTACCTGGCCTGCGCGGTCATCGCCGCGGCCCTGCCGGGCGTCGATCCGGTCTCGATGCTGCTGGAGACGGCGCCGCTGATCGCCCTCTACGAGCTCAGCATCGTGCTCGCGAAGATCTTCGGCACGCCTCGCGATTCCTCCTTGAGCGAGCCCGCGGCGTCCGAGTCCTAGGAATGGACGAAAGAGGCCCGCGCGCCGGCGGGCCTCTCCCGACTGCCGTTTGACCCGGCTTACTTGCCCAGCTTGATCGTGACCTTGGAGCCCGGCGCCAGCACCTTGCCGGGCGGCGGGGTTCTGCTTGACGACCTTGCCCCTCTTCGTGGCGGGCGCGTGGACCTTCCTCACCTTGCCGGGCTTGCAGCCGGCGCTCGCGGAGGCGGCTCTTGGCGGCCTTCAGCGTCTTGCCCGCAGCTTCGGGACGACGCAGCCGCTGTAGGTGAAGCCGTCGGCCCGGACCGATCGGGCTGGTCCCGGCCAGGGTGGTGACGGTGACGTCGACCCTGGCGACCTTGGTCGCGGCCGGCGCCGTCGCCGTGATCTGGGTTTCGGAGATCGACCGTGAAGGTCGCCGCCGGCTTGGCGCCGAATTTGACCGCGCTGGCGCCGTTGAGGTTGGTGCCGGTGATCGTCACCACGGTGCCGCCGAGCGACCGAGCCGCGAGCCGGGGCGTGACCGCGGTGATCGCGGGCGCCGGCTGCACTTCGGCGCTGAGCTCGATCTCCTTGCCCGGATTCGCCGCCGCTCGGGGCCACGGTCGCGCCTTCGAAGCAGCGACGGGACGACGAAGCCATAGCTCGCGCCGGCGACGGTGGCGACGCCGATTTCATCGCTGGTGTTGGTCGGATCGACGCCGATCAGGTCGCCGGCTGTGATCGGGAGGTTCGCCGGGAAGGTCTGGATCCCGGTCCCGGTCGGGGTTCGCCGGCCCGCTGGTGCCGACCGCCTGGTAGGCGCCGTTGCCGTTCGGGTGGAGCACCCGCAGGAAGAAGGGGCCGCCTTCGGCGCCCTGCACCCGCCAGCGCACGACCGCGCCGGTGACCGGCGAGACCAGGCTCGCGCCTTTCTCCGGCAGCGCCGTGTTGAAGAGCGTCTTCACCTGTCCGAATTTCATCGGGGTGAGCTCCGATCGGCAGCACGCTGCCGACGGTCACCGTGGTTGCCTGCGCTGCCGGTGGCGGCCAGCAGCGACAGTGCGCCGCGGCGACGATCGCCGCGATCCCGAGCCGGCCCGACCTTCTCCTTTCGCTCCCGACACCGACACTCGCACTGTCTCCCACTTGCCGTCGATCGCTCATCCCTGCTCCTCCTTGGCTGATCCCGCTCTGGGAGGGCGGACGGCCCTCGCTCTTGGTCGCGCTAACCGAGAGGCTCAGCCAGAGTTGCGGCAATGAGCGCAGCGCGGCTGCCGATGCGACGTCGCCGAGCCAGCTCTACGCGGCGGGCGGCTGGTCGATCCGCACCAGGTTGCCGGACGGGTCGCGCACGGCGCAGTCCCGCGTGCCCCACGGCTGCTCCTTGGGCTCTTCGACGATCTCGACACCCGACGCGCGCAGCTTCTCGAAGATGCCGTCGAGGTCGTCGGTGTGGAAGTGGACGCCGTTCATGGCGCCCTTGGCGAGCAGGGCGGAGACGGTGTCGCCGTCGTCAGGACCGCCGTTGACGTAGTTGGTGAGGACCACCGCGACGTCGGGCTGGGCGGCGGCGCCGACGGTGATCCATCGGTAGTCGCCTTTGGCGACGTCGTTGCGCAACTCGAGGCCGAGCTCGTCGCGGTAGAAGCTCAGCGCCTGGTCGGGGTCGTTGACTTGAACGAAGCAGGTGGAGAGTGTGAGGTTCATGTCGCCAAGGCTAGGGCGTCGACACCAGCTGCGTTTCTCCGATCCTGCTCGGCTTGCGACTCGGTCGGGTGATGTCCTTGGCGACGCAGCCCGGCACCCCCGCGAGCGCGCCGTGGTCACCGCCCCGGTAGGCCGTCGGGGTCTCGCCCACCAGCCGGGTGAAGCGGGCGCTGAACGAGCCGAGCGACGTGCACCCGACCGCCATGCAGACCTCGGTGACCGACAGATCGCCGCGGCGCAGCAGCGCCTTCGCCCGCTCGATTCGGCGCGTCATCAGGTAGGCGTAGGGCGTCTCCCCGTACGTCGCGCGGAACTGCCGCGAGAAGTGCGCGGTCGACATCAGCGCGGCGCGGGCGAGCGCGGCGACGTCGAGCGGGCGCGCGTACTCGCGGTCGATCAGATCGCGGGCGCGGCGCAGGTGCGCGAGGTCGCGCAGGTGCTGCGCCGCGGCGGGCTCTGCCGGTCACCTGCCAGATCATGCCAAGTCGCCTCGGCGCCTTCTCGATCTGGCTTGGGCACTTCGGTCACGTCACCTCGCCGAGGAACTCCCCGAACAAGCCGACGTAACGATCGACCTCGGCGGTGTCGTGGGCGATCGAGACGGTGGGGCCCAGCCACCATCCCGACTCCCAGACGCCGCGGTTCGCCATGTAGACGCGGATCAGCGCCCGCAGGTCCGGGTCGTCGGCGGCGCGCGAGCCGGCGCCGTCGATGGGGGGCTCAGGCGTGAAGAAGTAGGAGGCGTGAGCGCCGTGCTGCGCCACGCTCCAGCGGACGGCGGCACTCCCGATCGCCGCTCTGAGGCCGGTCGCCATCCGCTCGCCAAGGGCGGCGGTGTGTTCGAAGGCCTCCTCGGTGAGGACGTCGAGGAGCGCGGCGCGCCCGGCTGCCATCGACATCGCGTTCGCGAACAGGGTGCCGCCGGTCGCGACCTCTTCGACGAAGGCCCCCGAGACGACGCGCGACTCCTCCGGCGGCGCGATCACGGAGGCGATCTCGTCGCGCATCCCATAGGCCGCGAGAGGGACGCCGGCCGCCAGGGACTTGCCGACGGTGAGGAAGTCCGGTTCGAGCCCCCAGTCCCCGCGCGAGGCCGCCGTAGGCGCACACGAGCGTATGGACCTCGTCGAGCGCCAGCAGCGTGCCCGTGTCGCGCGTCACCCTGCGGAGCGCCTCGTGGTATCCGGGCTGGGGGAGGAGGAAACCGGCATTGGTCATCGCGGGCTCGGCGAGCACGAGGGCCACGTCGCCCGGCGCGAGCGCGGCCTCGAGCGCGGCGACGTCGTTGAACTGGACGATCCGAGCACCTTCCCCGATCCACGGCGGGAGACCCGGGTGCTCCGCGACCACCCGATCGCCCTCCTCGATCACGAGCGTCGCGTCTCCCTCGCCGTGGTACTTGCCGTCGAACACCAGCACGATCTCCCGACCGGTGAGCTCCCGCGCGAGGCGGATCACCTCCGTATTCGCCTGCGTGGCCGAGAGGGTGAACTGCCATTTCGGCAGCCGGTAGCGGTCGGCGAGGTGCTCGGACACGGCGATCGCATCCTCGCCGGGCAGCAGAAACTGGTTGCCGAGCTCCATCCGACTCGCGACGGCCTCGATCACCGGACGCGGCGCGTGGCCGCAGAAGGCGCTCATGTCGGCCACGTAGAGGTCGAGGTAGGTGTGCCCGTCGACGTCGGTGAAGGTGGAGCCCTCGCCGTCGGACACCCAGATCGGGGGGTGCTCGTAGAGGTCGTCCATCCACGCCATCGGCACGCCCCGGGGCATCGAGCGTCGCGCCCGCTCCTGCAGCGCCATCGATCGGGGCCGTTCGGCAACGAAGCGAGCGTTCTCGGTCTCTTCGAGCTCTCGCACGCGGGCCAGATCGATGCCGGTCAGGTCGGCCATGGCTGCCTTCGAGACTATTCCCGAGCGGGGCCTTTGTCGATGCCGGAGGAGGCGTGCCAATTCGGTGCGCCCGCTAGCAAGGCGCGACCGATCTCTAGAACGGCTTGCTACGCCATGCCTTGGTCGACCATCCGCCGTCGGCACAGCGTGGCCTACGGACTTGACCGTCATTGCTCTCACCTCCCTCCATCGTTCCCGCGTTGCCGACCCTCCGCCGGGGAGCCTCGGTTCCCCAGCCCCGGAGACGCGAAGGATCGTTTTCACTCGAAGCAATTGCAGCAGTCGAGGTGATTGCAGCGGTGAGCCCGACTTTGCTGGCGATCCGCTTACGGCAAGTAACACTCTCGGTCTCTTAACTGGTCAGCAAGTTGAAAGGTGAATAGATGGCGACGAAAACGTCGGGCAAGAAGAAGGGCAGGAAGTCGAAAGAGGGGCTCGACGCTGGAGGAACGCCTCGCCCGAGCGATGAGCCATCCCCTCCGGGCAAAGATCCTGGCGATGTTCGAACACCAACCCGGCGAGTTCATCGGAACTGGAGGACCAGCTTGAAGACGTGCCGCTCTCCAATATCAGCTACCACGTCAGGAGCTGCGGGATCTGCGAGCCTCGTGGAGGTCGTCCACAAAGAACAGGTCGGGGGCGATGAAGACCGTCTATCGGCACGACCAAGATGCAACTCGATAACCGACCGCGTGGCTGAAAATGTCCGAGGCCAAGACGGCTCAGCGTCGAAGCGGTCAAAGAAGTCCTCGAACGTGACCAATCGCATTAAGGGAGGCACCTTCGACAAGCCTGACCGAACCGCAACGTATCACCGAGATTCCTGATCAGCTGAGCGCGGCTTGGACGAAGTGGCAGCGGCCATCGCTGCACTTGGGACGACGTCGCATCGCCGCCGAGGCCGCGAACCGCGAGCCGGCATCCAACCATAGCTTTCGGCCCTGTGACGCTGCTCTGTTAAGAGTCGCCGACGGCCCGCCGAGTGACTATTGGAGGTCAGCACCGAAATCCAGGCGACAAGCGATGCCGGAGGAGGGACTCGAACCCCCGACACGCGGATTATGATTCCGCTGCTCTAACCAGCTGAGCTACTCCGGCGGGGACGGGCAGGATAGCGGTGGAGGGGCGGCGCTCGACGGCTGCGGAGGCTGCGATCCTCGTTGGCATGGCAGACGGCTCTGGGCGGACGCCGGGATCGGGATGGGCGGCGATGCGGCCGGTGCTGGTCGCCTTCCTGCTGGTCGTGGACGCGTTCGCGGTGGTGAGCCTGGCGATCGCCCGTCCGCAGGGGTGGTGGGCGCCGTTCGCCGCCTTCGGCGCGGTGCTGCTGGGCCTGGTCTGGTTCCAGGTCTGGGCGGTTCGTCATCGGCATGACGACGACTGAGGCGACTCGGCGTCGTCAAGGCTAGGGTGGGGACGGTGAGCGGGGAGCTGGACAGGGCGGTGCGGACGGTGGTTCGCCAGTGCATGGGCGTCTCTCCCGGAGAGGACGTTCTGGTCGTCTGCAACCCGGTCACGGAAGAGATCGGGGCGCTGATGAGGATCGAGGCGCAGGGCGACGGCGCCGACGCGACGCTGGCGGTGATGTCGGAGCGCGATTCGCACGCGGCGGAGCCGCCGCGGGCGCTGGCGGCGGCGATGGCCGCGGCCGACGTGGTGCTGGCGCCGACGATCCAGTCGCTCTCCCACACCGCCGCCCGCAAGGAGGCGAGCGATGCCGGCGTCCGCATCGGCACCCTGCCGGGCGTCACCGAGGAGATGCTGATCCGGCTGATGACCGGCGACCTGGAGGAGATCCGCCGCCGCGGCTGGGCGGTCGTCTCGGCGCTGAACAGCGGCTCCGAGGTGCGGATCACCTGCCGCCACGGCAGCGACTTCCGCTTCGGGATCGAGGGCCGGCTGGGGATCGTCGACGCCGGCGAACTCAGCAACCGCGGCGCCTTCGGCAACCTGCCCTGCGGCGAGGGCTTCATCGCCCCGCTGGAGGGGACGGCGGAGGGAACGCTGGTCGTCGACGGCTCGATCGCCGGCGTCGGCCTGCTCGACACGCCGACCTCGCTGACCGTCCGCGCCGGCCACCTGACCGACACGACCGGCTCCGACGGCGCCGAGCTGATGGAACTGCTGAGCGCCCACGGGCCCGACGGCACCAACGTCGCCGAGCTCGGGATCGGCACCAACGAAGAGGCGATCCTGACCGGCAACGTGCTCGAGGACGAGAAGATCCTCGGCACCGCCCACATCGCCTTCGGCGCCTCGGCCGCGATCGGCGGCACCGTTCAGGTGCCGGTCCACCTCGACTGCGTACTGCTCGAACCGACGGTCGAAGTCGACGGCGAGACGATCGTGGGAGGCGGCGACCTGCTGCTCTGAGGTCTGGCGGTCCGGGGAGGTACTCGCCGCAGCAACAGCGGGGAGGCTGCGTCGAGACCTCCCCGGACCGGGTCAGGCCGCGGCGGTGAGGTCCGCCACCTCTTCGTCGGAGAGGTCGATGCTCGCGGCGGCGAGGTTCTCTTCGAGGTGCTCGACCGAGCTGGTGCCGGGAATTGGCAAGCGTCGCCGGGGTCGCGAGCAGCCAGGCGAGGGCGATCTGGGCCGGGCTGGCGCCGTGGCGCTCGGCGATCTCCGCCGCGGCGCCGCCGGGCTCGGCCAGCGAGCCGGCGTTGAGCGGGAACCAGGGGATGAAGGCGAGCCCGTCGCGCCTGGCAGACCTCGAGTACCTCGGCGGCGAAGCGTTCGCCGAGGTTGAAGCGGTTCTGGACCGAGACGACGTCGACGATCTCCGCGCGCCGTCGCGAGCTGCTCGAGGCTGACGTTGGAGACGCCGATCTGGCGGATCTTGCCCTCGTCCTGAAGGTCCTTCAGCGCCCCGACCGACTCCTCGTAGGGAACGTCGGAATCGGGGACGTGCAGCTGGTAGAGGTCGATCCGCTCGAGCCGCAGCCGTCGCAGCGAGCCCTCGCAGGCTTCGCGCAGGTACTCGGGCCTGCCGCGCGGCACCCACTTGCCGGGGCCGGGCCGGGTGAAGCCGCCCTTGGTCGCGATCACCAGATCCTCGCCGTAGGGGTGGAGCGCCTCGGCGATCAGCTCCTCGCTGACCTCGGGCCCGTAGGAGTCGGCGGTGTCGATCAGGTTGACGCCGAGCTCGACCGCGCGGCGCAGCACGGCGAGCGCCTGCTCGCGATCGGCCGGCGGTCCCCAGACTCCGTCGCCGGTGATCCGCATCGCGCCGTAGCCGAGGCGTCGCACCTCGAGGTCGCCCAGGGCCAGGGTGCCGACGGACTCGTCCTGATCGCCTCGATCGCCATCGGCCCACAGGCTAGCCTGCCGGACATGCCGACCCTGCTCGCCGTCCCCAACGTCTCGGAGGGAAGCGACGAGCGCGCGGCTCGGCGATCTCGAAGCCGCCTTCGGGCGCGGCGCGGCCCTGCTCGACCGCCACACCGACGCCGACCACGACCGCACCGTCTTCACCCTCGCCGGGACCGCGGGCGAGCTGACCGACGCGCTGGTCTCCGGCGCCGAGGTGGCGCTGGAGACGATCGACATGGACCGCTACGGCGGCGCCCACCCGGCGATCGGGGCGCTCGACGTCTGCCCGCTGGTCTGGCTCGACCGCGGCGACCGCGACGCCGCCCGGACCGAGGCGGTCGCGGTCGCGACCCAGATCGGCGGCCTCGGCGTTCCCGTCTTCCTCTACGGCGAGCTGGCGCACGACCCGGCCCGGGCCGAGCGCGCCTACTTCCGCAACGGCGGCCTCGCCGAGCTCTGGCTGCGGATGGAGTCGGGGGAGCTGCGCCCCGACTTCGGCCCCGGCCTGCCGCACCCGCGCGGCGGCGCCACCCTGGTCACCGCCCGCCCGCCGCTCGCCGCCTTCAACGTCGAGCTCGACAGCGGCGACGTCGAGGTCGCCCGCGCGGTCGCCGCCGGCCTGCGCGAGTCCGGCGGCGGGCCTGCCGGGGGTGCGGGCGATCGGCCTGCTGCTCTCCAGCGGCCGCGCCCAGGTCTCGACCAACGTCCACGACCCGCTGGCGGTGCCGCTGGGCGACGGTGGTCGAGGCGGTGCGGGAGCTGGCGGCGCCGCTCGGCGCCCGGCCGCTCGAGGCCGAGCTGGTCGGGCTGGTCCCGGCGGCGGCGCTGGCCGGGTATCCCGGCGGACGTGCCGATGCGCGGCTTCGACCCCGGAACAGCACGTGATCGAGCGACGGCCTCGCGCGCCTCGCACGATCGAGCTAAATCATCTAGATTCACGCCATGGCCCAGACGAAGAAAAAGCGCCGCCGCAAGCGCCGCGGCACCCAGGGCGGCCGGATCGACACCAAGGCCCGCGGCCGGGCGCCCGCGCAGCCGCGAGGAGGCCGAAAGCCCGGGCGCGCTCGAATCGCAGCAAGCCGAGCGGGCCCAAAGCCGATCTGCCGCCGACCTGGCGCAACTCGGTCGATCCGCGGCCTCTTCGCCGCCGTCGTCTTCGCCCTGCTGCTGATCGTGATCTTCAAAAAACCGGCTCGGCGTCTCGCTCGCCTTCGGCGGCTTCATGCTCGCCTTCTACATCCCCGCCGGCTACTACATCGACATGACCCTCTGGCGGCGACGCGAGCGGGCGCGGATCCGCGAACGGAACGATCAGTGAGCCTCGATGTCGAGATGCTCACCGTCGGCCCGGTCGCCGAGAACTGCTTCCTGCTGCGCCGCGAGGGCTCCGACAAGCTGCTGATCGTCGACCCCGGCGAGGAGGCCGAGCGGATCCTCGCCGCGGTCGCCGCGACCGGCGCCGAGGTCGAGGCGATCCTGATCACCCACTGCCACTTCGACCACATCGGCGCCGTCGCGCCGGTGGCGGCGGCGACCGGGGCGCCGGTCTACTGCCCCGAGATCGAGGTGCCGGTGCTCGCCGACATCATGAGCTTCGTCCCCTGCGAGGGCTTCGGGCCGTTCGAGAGCTACGACGCCGACGAGACGGTCGCCGGCGGCGAGACGCTGGAGCTGGCCGGGCTCGAGCTCGACGTCATCTTCACCCCCGGGCACAGCCCCGGCCACGTCACCTACGCGGTCCGCGGCGAGGACGCGCTCTTCTCCGGCGACGTCCTCTTCCAGGGCTCGGTCGGCCGCGTCGACCTGCCCGGCGGCGACTGGCCGACGCTGCTGGCCTCGATCGGCACCCTGGTCGACGGGCACTCCGAGGAGACCGTCGTCTATCCCGGCCACATGGGGCTGACGACGCTGGCGGCCGAGCGGGCGACCAACCCGTTCCTGGCCGAGCTGGCGCGGTAGGCGACCGGCTTCCGGTCGATCTAAGGTCGCCGCCACCATGGCCAGCAAGTACCAGGCGCCCCGCGGGACCTTCGACGTGCTGCCCGCGCAGGCCCGCGCGCGGGCCCGGGTCGAAGCGCGTCGCGCGCGGCGATCCTCGCCCGCGCCGGCTACGAGCCGATCGAGACGCCGAGCTTCGAGGACACCGAGCTGTTCGAGCGCGGGGTCGGCAAGTCGACCGACATCGTCCGCAAGGAGATGTTCACCTTCGAGGACAAGGGCGAGCGCAGCCTCACCCTGCGGCCCGAGGGCACGGCGCCGATCTGCCGCGCCTACCTCGAGCACGGGATGCACAAACTGGCGCAGCCGGTGAAGCTCTCCTACGTCGGCCCCTTCTTCCGCCACGAGCGCCCGCAGGCGGGCCGCTACCGCCAGTTCCACCAGATCGGGCTGGAGGCGATCGGCGACCGACTCGCCGCTGGCCGACGCCGAGGTGATCATGCTGCTCTCCGACCTGCTCGGCGAGCTCGGGGTGCCCGGGGTCGAGCTGCGGCTCGGCAGCCTCGGCTCGCTCGACGCGCGCGCGGGCCTACCTGGAGGAGCTGAAGGCGCACCTGCACGCGCACGAGGGCGAGCTCTCCGACGACGTGCGCGAGCGGATCGACCTCAACCCGCTGCGCGCCTTCGACTCCGACGACGAGGGGACGCGAGGCGGTGATGGCGAGCGCGCCGACGATCGTCGGCGGCCTCGAGGGCGAGGACGCCGAGCACTTCGCCGAGGTGCGGGCGCTGCTCGACGCCGCCGGCGTCGCCTACGTGATCGACCCGACCCTGGTCCGCGGCCTCGACTACTACACGCGGACGATCTTCTCCTTCGTCTGCGACGCGCTCGGCGCGCAGTCGGAGATCGGCGGCGGCGGTCGCTACGACGGCCTGATCGAGCAGCTCGGCGGCCCGGCGACGCCCGGCGGTCGGCTGGGCGGCCGGGATCGAGCGGATCCTGCTGGCGCTCGACGAGGAGCAGGAGCCGGCCGGGCGCGACGCCTTCGTCGCGATCGCCGACCCGGGCCAGCGGCAGCGGGCGATGGCGCTGGCGGTCGAGCTGCGCCACGCCGGCCTCTCGGCCGAGGTCGACCTCGCCGGCCGCGGCCTCAAGGGCCAGCTCAAACAGGCCGACCGGCTCGGCGCCCGCCGCGTCCTGATCCTCGAGGCCGACGGCTCGGCGCAGCTGCGCGACATGGAGCACCGGCGAGCAGCGAACCGTCGACACCGGCAACCTTGTCGACGAGATGACCGGAGGAGAAGCGTGAGCGAGGGCGAGGGCACCGCGCAAGCGCCTGGATCAAGGGTGCGCGCCGCCGTTGAGCCCGAATCGCTACCGCGACACCTGGTGCGGCCAGGTGCTGGCCGACCGGGTCGACTCCGAGGTCCGGGTCGCCGGCTGGGTCAACCGCCGCCGCGACCACGGCGGCCTGATCTTCATCGACCTGCGCGACCGCACCGGCGTCGTCCAGCTCGTCTTCCATCCCGACAACTCGGGCGAGGCGTTCGAGCTCGGCCACAAGCTGCGGCCCGAGGACGTGCTCAGCGTCAGCGGCGACGTCGTCCGGCGCTCGGCGGAGACGGTCAACCCGGAGCTGCCGACCGGCGAGGTCGAGATCAAGGTGACCGGCGCCGAGCTGCTCGCCGACGCCGAGACGCCGCCCTTCCAGATCGAGGGCTACTCGGGCGAGGTCGGCGAGGACGCGCGGCTGCGCCACCGCTACCTCGACCTGCGCCGCGAGCAGATGCGCGAGGCGCTGATGCTGCGCCACCGGGTCACCGCGGCGATGCGCGAGTTCCTCGACGGCGAGGGCTTCGTCGACGTCGAGACGCCGGTGCTGACCCGCTCGACGCCGGAGGGCGCCCGCGACTTCCTCGTCCCCAGCAGCCAGCAGCAGGGCTCCTTCTACGCGCTGCCGCAGTCGCCGCAGCTGTTCAAGCAGCTGCTGATGGTCGCCGGGTTCGAGCGCTACTACCAGGTGGCGCGCTGCTTCCGCGACGAGGCGACCCGGGCCGACCGCCAGCCCGAGTTCACCCAGCTCGACATCGAGATGTCCTTCGTCGACGGCGACGACGTGATCGACGTCAACGAACGGCTGCTGGCGCACGTCTTCGACCGCGTCGGCGGTCCCAAGATCGAGGTTCCGATGCAGCGCATGTGTTACGACGAGGCGATGGGGCGGTTCGGCACCGACCGGCCCGACCTGCGCTTCGGGCTCGAGCTGGTCGACCTCGGCGACGCCCTGCGCGAGACCGAGTTCAAGGTCTTCCGCTCGGTGCTCGAGGGCGGCGGCTCGATCCGCGGCATCAACGCCGGCCGCCGCGAGATGCCGCGCTCGGAGCTCGACGGGCTGATCTCCCGCGCCCAGGAGCTCGGCGCCAAGGGCCTGGTCTGGGCCTTCCGCGAGGGCGAGGGCTGGCGCTCGCCGACGGCGAAGTTCCTCAGCGAGGCGGAGCTGGCGGACCTCAACCAGCGGCTCGGCGCCGAGGAGGGCGACCTGCTGCTGCTCGTCGCCGACCAGCGCAAGGTCACCGACGCGGTGCTGGGGCAGATGCGGATCGACCTGGCCGAGCGCTTCGGGCTGATCGACGAGGACGAGGACCGGCTGGTCTGGATCGTCGACTGGCCGCTGATGGAGTGGAACGAGGGCGAGGAGCGCTGGGACCCGCTGCACCACCCGTTCACCGCGCCGACCGGCGAGTTCGACCCCGAGAACCCGGGCGCGGCGCGGGCGCACGCCTACGACGTCGTCTGGAACGGCCAGGAGCTCGGCGGCGGCTCGATCCGTATCCACAGCGCCGAGGTCCAGCAGCAGGTCTTCGCCGCGCTCGGGATCGACGCCGAGACCGCCGAGGCGCGCTTCGGCTTCCTGCTCGAGGCGCTGCGCTTCGGCGCGCCGCCGCACGGCGGCATCGCCTACGGCGTCGACCGCATCGTCCAGCGCCTCTACGGGGCCGACACGATCCGCGACGTGATCGCCTTCCCGAAGACCGCCTCGGGCTTCGACCTGCTCATCGGCGCCCCGGCGGCCGTCGAGGCCGGCAGCTGCGCGACCTCGGCATCTCGATCGGGAAGCGGAAACTCGCCGGAGCACTGAGATGGGGCTCCGGGACTGGCTTCCACGCTCGTGGCGCCCGGCTCCCGGCCCCGGCCAGACGCCGGTCTACGTCGACGACCCCAGCTTCGACAGCTGGGAGGTCGTCCGCGACTTCGCCGACCTGAGGACGGCGCGGGCCTGGCACCAGGCGCTGGTCGAGGCCGGGATCGAGGCGGTGCTGACCGCCGACTGGCCGCTCGATCGCTTCGGCCACGGCGACATCGCCCTGCGGGTGCCGGGCGATCGCTGGAGCGAGGCCGAGTGGCATCTCTCCAACCTCGACTGAGGTAAGAGATTCAGCGCGTCCCCGGCGCCTCCGCAGGCGTCCCGGTGCTACGGTTAGCCCAGGCTCGAGCCCGTACGAGAGCCGTCTCACCGTTTGACCCAACACAAACGGCGCGGGAGCCGATTTCTCTTGGTCCCTTGGGATCCGGAGTAGGCACCCACCTTCATTTGAAGGGATCAAAGCCAGAGGCGGCAACGGCGGGCTGGGGCCTTTTGTAGTTCGCCTGGCTCGGTCGGGCGCGGCGGGTGGCTGGCGGCGGCGGACCGGCGCGATGCGGCGTCCTCGGTCGGCCAAATAGCGCTGCTATTCGGCCTCCCTGCGTCCTTGCCTCGCTTGGTCCGGCGCTCGCCAACCACCCACCGCGCCTTCCCTCGACAGGCGATGATTTTGGATTGGGAATTGACGGAGTCGGCGCGAAGCGCGCGCAATGGGTGCGGGGTCACTCGGCAGGCTCGAGGGCATGGCCGACGAGCGCCGCATCGAGAGAACGGCTGGCGAGTCCTGCATTTGGCACGGCAGGCGGGTCAAATGCAGGACTGAAGGCCCGGATCTGGCAGTGGCAGAGCTGGCGGGGCGACAGCGCGGCGTGGTAGCCCGGCGACAGCTTCTCGATATTGGGATGGGAAGGCGAGCCGTCCAAGGAGCGCCTCAGGAGCGGTCGGCTGCATGTGATTCACGCTGGCGTCTATGCAGTCGGCCACCGCTCGCTCACCGTCGAGGGACGCTGGATGGCTGCGGTGCTCGCATGCGGGCCGGGAGCAGTGCTCAGCCATCGCACGGCGGGTCAGTTTTGGGGAATCGTTCCGCGGTCGCCGATTGCGCCGGAAGTGACCCGCCCGGCGAGTTTCAGGCAGCGGCCGGGGATTCGGGCGCACCAGGCGGTGCTGCCGACCGGACGAGTTCGAGGTGGTGGATGGGATTCCCGTGACCTCGGTGTCGCGGACGCTGTTCGACCTCGCCGCGGTCCAGACCGAGCGGCAGCTGGAGCGGGCGATGAACGAGGCGAAGGTGCGGCGGCTGACCAGCCGGTTGTCGCTGCCGCAGCTGCTGGAGCGCTATCCGCGGCGGCGCGGGGCGGTGAACTTGCGGGGGCTGCTCGGCTCGAAGCGGCCCGGTGGGATCACGCGCAACGACTTCGAGGAGCGGTTCGTCGCCTTTCTCGACGCCAACGGGCTGCCGCGGCCGCGGCTCAACGCGACGCTGG
Source organism: uncultured Solirubrobacterales bacterium (assembly GCA_963739875.1). Lineage (GTDB taxonomy): Bacteria > Actinomycetota > Thermoleophilia > Solirubrobacterales > 70-9 > VAYN01. The sequence goes on along the minus strand of CAVUCD010000001.1, from coordinate 414,688 downwards.
CGATTCGGGGGCGATTCTTCGAGCCGGATTGCATCTGGGATGAGCAGCGGCTGATGCTCGAGCTCGATGGGCGCGAAGTTCACGGGACCGACGAGGCGTTCGAGAGCGATCGGGAACGCGACCGGATCCTCCTCGTCGAGGGCTGGCGGTCGACCCGGGTCACCTGGCGCCAGCTCCGCGACGAACCGGCGGCGATCGCCGCCGACCTGCGGAGGTTGCTGACGCGCCGCGGGCATTGACGCGAACCGTCGATCTCCGACCTCGACAACCGGTGCGGAGTTTGACGGCGTCGTAGGAGAAGTACGGCTGCGGATTGTCGAGCAGCACAAGCGGCTCGGCGCTCCTGCGCATCGGCACTGCCGGCCTCTGCGGCTGAGAGCGCGACCTCCTACCCTTGAGCCATGGACCGGGAGCTGTTCGAGCACTACCTCGCCGACGAGACGCGGCGTGGGCCGGCGCCCGACGGCGCCTTCACCGGCGCCGCCGGCGGCGCCGCCTGCGGCGACCTCTCGCGGATCTCGCTCACCGTCGAGGACGGGCGGATCGCCGCGGTCAGCTTCGACGCCGAGGGCTGCGGGGCGACCCTGGCCGCCACCGCCGCGGTCGCCGAGATCGTCGACGGCGCGCCGGTGCTCGAGGCGGCGCGGCTCGGCATCGACGACGTCGACGCGGCGCTCGGCGGCCTGACCCCGGCCAAGCGCCACGCCGCCCAGCTCGCCGACCGACGCCCTGCACCGCGCCCTGACCGCGGCGCCGCCTCGCGCGCCTCGCACTCGACCTGCGACCTCGCGACGCCGGCACGCCCCGCGAGCGCGTCGCCGTCGCGATGTCCGGCGGCGTCGACAGCGCCGTCGCGGCGCTGCTCGAGCGCGAGCGCGGGGCGGAGGTGGTCGGCATCACGGTCAAGCTCTGGGCCGATCCCGAGACCGACGGCGCCAAGGCCTGCTGCTCGCCGGAGGCCGTGCTCGGCGCCCGCGGGCTCGCCCACTCGCTCGGCATCCCGCACTTCACCCTCGACCTCGAGGAGGAATTCCGCCGCCGCGTGGTCGGTCGCTTCGTCTCCGGCTACGCCGAGGGCAGCACGCCGAACCCCTGCGTCCTCTGCAACGGCGAGGTGCGGCTGGCGGCGATGATCGACCTCGCCGAGCGGCTCGGCGCCGAGCGCCTGCTGACCGGCCACTACGCGCGCATCGTCGAGGACGCCGACGGGCCGCTGCTCGCCTCGGCCGCCGACGAAGCCAAGGACCAGAGCTACATGCTCGCGGCGCTGCCGCCGGAGCTGCTCGGCCGGCTCGGCTTCCCGCTGACCGAGCTGACCAAGCCGGAGGTGCGCGAGATCGCCGCCCGCCACGGCCTCGCCGTCGCCCGCAAGGCCGAGAGCCAGGACCTCTGCTTCCTCGCCGGCCAGGGCAAGCGCGGCTTCCTGCGCCGCCACGGCGGCCTCGAGGACCGCGACGGCGCCGTGCTCGACCGCTCCGGCCGCGCCGTCGGCCGCCACCGCGGCCACCACAACTTCACCGTCGGCCAGCGCCGCGGGATCGGCGTCTCCGCGCCCGAGCCGCTCTACGTGATCGCCACCGACGCCGCCGCCAACACGGTCACCGTCGGCACCCGCGAGGAGCTCGAAACCCGCCGCGTCAGCATCCGCGACGCGATCCTGCACCGCGACGGCGCCCGCGTCGACGCGGTCCGCCTGCGCTACCACTCGCGCGCCCTGCCGGCCTCGATCGGCACCGCCGGCGCCGGCCGCCACGAGGCCCTCGAGGTCGAGCTCGGCGAGCGAGTTCGCCGGCGCCTCGCCGGGCCAGACGGCGGTGCTGCTGGAGGGCGAGACGATCGTCGGCCACGGCACGATCGTCGCGCCGGCCTAGCCGCTCCCCCAAGCGCCGCCGCGACCCATCCTCATTCTGTCTGCGAAATATTTAGGCTCCCTCACATGAAGGCGCAGGAGATCCGCGACACCTACCTCTCGTTCTTCGAGCGAGCGCGGGCACAAGATCGTCCCCTCGGCCTCGCTGGTGCCCGCCGCCCACGACCCCTCGGTGCTGCTCACGACCGCCGGGATGCAGCCGTTCAAGCCCTACTTCCTCGGCCGCGAAAAGCCGCCGGCGCCGCGCCTCGCCGACGTCCAGAAATGCTTCCGCACCACCGACATCGAGGAGGTCGGCAACACCGCCCGCCACCTGACCTTCTTCGAGATGCTCGGCAACTGGAGCTTCGGCGACTACTTCAAGGCAGGAGTCGATCCCCTGGGGCTGGGAGCTCTCGACCCAGGGCTTCGGGATGGACCCGGAGCGGATCTGGGTGACCGTCTTCGGCGGCGACGAGGAGCTCGGCCTCGGTCCCGACGAGGAGGCGATCGAGATCTGGCGCGCGACCGGCGTCCCCGACGAGCGGATCGTCCGCCTCGGCCGCGAGGACAACTTCTGGCAGGCCGGGCCGACCGGCCCCTGCGGCCCCTGCTCGGAGCTCTACCTCGACCGCGGCCCGGAGTTCGGCGACGACGACGAGCGTCCCGGCGACGACAGCGACCGCTTCCTCGAGTTCTGGAACCACGTCTTCATGAGCTACGACCTGGCCGAGGACGGCGGCCTCACCGAGCTGCCGACGCGCAACATCGACACCGGCATGGGGCTCGACCGGATGGCGGCGATCCTCCAGGACGTCCCCTCGGTCTTCGAGACCGACCACGTGCGGCCGCTGATCGACCTCGCCGAGGAGCTCAGCGGCCACGGCTACGAGGAGGGCGAGGCGGTGACCCGGGCGATGCGGATCGTCGCCGACCACTCGCGCGGCGCCGCCTTCCTGATCGCCGACGGCGTCGTCCCCTCCAACGAGGACCGCGGCTACATCCTGCGGCGGATCATGCGGCGGGCGATCCAGCAGGGCCGCACGCTCGGGCTGGAGGCGCCGTGGCTGGGCCGCTTCGCCGAGCGCGACGATCGAGCTGATGGGCGACAGCCTACCCGGAGCTGGACGCCGAGCGCGGAACGATCGCCCGCTGGGTCGACGACGAGGAGGAGAGCTTCGGCCGCACGCTCGAGCGCGGCACCGAGCTGCTCGAGCGCCTGATCGCCGAAGCGCGCGAGTCGGAGACCTCCTGGATCGACGCCGCCGACGCCTTCAAGCTGCACGACACCTACGGCTTCCCCTACGACCTGACCAAGGAGCTGCTGGCCGACGAGGGGCTCGCGGTCGACGACTCCGGCTTCCAGGAGCTGATGGAGGAACAGCGCCAGCGCGCCCGCACCGGCGCCGCCACCGCCCACGGCTCCGAGAACAGCCACGAGCGGGTGATCGCCTTCGCCGCCGGCGCCGCGCCGACCCGCTTCGTCGGCTACGAGACGCTGCGGGCCGACGACCGGCCTCGCCGCGGTCGCAGCCGAGGACGGCCGCGCCCTGGTCAAGCTCGAGGAGAGCCCCTTCTACGCCGAGGGCGGCGGCCAGGTCGCCGACTCCGGCGTGCTGCGCTGGGACGGCGGGAGGAAGCGGAGGTCGTCGACGTCTACCGGGTCGGCGACGACCAGGTGCTCGAAGTGATCGCAGCCGTCCCAGAACGAGGAAGAGGGTCGCGAGGCTGTCGATGAGGATGAGCACGCCGATCTGGGGGCGGGGAGATCGCGGTCGAAGCCGAAGTCGACCGCGAGACGCGCCACGCGACGATGCGCAACCACACCGCGACCCACCTCCTGCACGCGGCGCTGCGCGAGCGGCTCGGCACCCACGTCCACCAGGCCGGCTCCGCGGTGCGCCCCGACAAGCTGCGCTTCGACTTCACCCACGGCCACGCGCTCAGCGCCGAGGACCTGCGGCGCGGTCGAGGACCGGGTCAACGAGTGGATCAAGGCCTCGAGCCCGGTGCGCTGGCTGGAGATGGAGCGCGCCGAGGCCGAGAAGCTCGGCGCGATGGCGCTGTTCGGCGAGAAATACGGCGAGTGGGTGCGGGTGGTCGAGGTCGACGGCGTCTCGCGCGAGCTCTGCGGCGGCACCCACGTCGCCAACACCGCCGAGGTCGGCATCTTCAAGATCGCCTCCGAGGGCTCGAGCGCCGCCAACGTGCGCCGGATCGAGGCGCTCACCGGCCCGGCGGCGATCGACTGGTTCCGCCGGCGCGAGGCCGAGCTGCGCGAGGCCGGCGAGCTGCTCGGCAACGCCCAGGACCCGCTCGCCGGCGCCCGCCGCGCGGCGGAGAGCCTGCGCGAGGCCGGCGCCGGCGCCGAGCAGGCGCAGCGCCGAGCTGCTCGGCGAGGAGGCGAAGCGGCTGGTCGCCGGCGGCCGACGAGAGTCGGCGGGGTCAGGTCGTGGTCGCGGCGCAGCGAGCTGGCCGACCAGAAGCAGCTGCTCGACGTCGCCAACCGGGTCCAGTCGACGCTCGGCGGCGCTTCGGCGCTGGTCCTCGGCGGTGGCGACGGCGAGAAGGTCGGCGCTGGTCGCGCTGGCCAGCAAGGAGGCGGTCGAGCCGCGGCCTCTCCGCCGCCGAGCTCGTCCGCGAGGCGGCGCGCCGTGGTCGGCGGCGGCGGTGGCGGTCGCGACGACATGGCGCAGGCCGGCGGCAGCGATCCCGCCAAGCTCGACGACGCGCTCGCCGGCGGCGCGCGCCGCGATCGAGCGGGATCTGGGCTGAGCGGATGCGCGTCCTCGCCCTCGATCACGGCACGGTGCGGATGGGCGCCGCGCTCTCGGACCCGAGCGGAACCCTGGCGACGCCGCTGCCGGTGATCGAACCGCCGGAGCCGCGGGCGGTGGCGGAGCTGGTCGACGAGCACGGGGTGGAGCGGGTCGTGGTCGGGCTGCCGCGGCACCTCAGCGGCGAGGAGGGCAGCCAGGCGGCGCTGGCGCGCAGTTTTTGCGCCGAACTGGAAGCGATGCTTTCGGTGCCCGTGGAGACCTACGACGAGCGCCTGACCACCCGGATGGCCGACGCCAGCCGGCGCGCGGGCGCCAGCGCGGCGCGCGACTCGATCGCCGCCGCCCACCTGCTGCAGGACTATCTGGCCAGCCTCGACGCGGCCGAGGGGAGGGAGTCATGAGCGACGACTACCCGGGCGGCGACCCCTTCGCCGAATCCCGACGACCCGGCGGCCCGCGAGCGCGAGCAACGGCGGCTCGAGCGCGAAGAGAAGCGCCGCCAGCGCGAAGAGAAGAAGAGCGCGAAGGAAGCGGCGAAGGCGCCGCCGCCCGAGCCGCAGGCCCCGCCGAGCCGCCGAAACCGCCGCGCACGCCCGAGCAGGAGTTCTGGGACGAGGACCCGCCCGTGGAGGAGCCGGCGGCCGGCGCGAAGCCGGCGGACGAGCCGGCGCCTGGCGCGAAGCCGAGCCGCGCGCCGCCGACCGAGAAGGGCCCGGAGAGCCGGCGGCCAAGGCGCCGCCGTCGCCGGCCGACAGCGCCGCGCGCCGGGGCTGCCGCGGCGGCGAGCGCCCGGCCTCCCGCCGCGCGCCTTCCACGCCGGAACCGGTCGCTCCCGAGCCCGTGCCGCCGGAGCCCGTCCTCCCCGAACCCGCCGCCGAGCAGAGCTGGGAACACGAGCTGCCGGAAGAGGACTGGGGCTTCGACGACGACGGCGACCCGGAGATGGCCGGGGCCGCGCCGGTCGTGGCGGCCGCGGCGGTCGCGGGAAGGAGGGCGGCGGCTTCTTCGGCGCCCTGCGCCGCCACCCCTTCCGCATCATCGCGGCGATCTTCGCGCTGCTGGTCGTCTGGTTCCTCTTCGCGCTGTTCCAGCCCTTCCATGGCGACGGCAGCGGCAAGGTCCAGGTGACGATTCCCGAAGGGCTCGAGCGTCAGCGAGGTCGGCGACCTGCTCGACAAGAAGGGCGTGATCGACAACTCGACCCTGTTCCAGATCCGGGTCACGCTCGACGGCAAGCGCTCCGATCTCTACGCGGGCCACTTCACCCTCGCCCACGGGATGAGCTACGGCGCCGCGATCGACGCCCTCACCGAAGCCTCCAGAGCAAGCGGGTGACCACGGTCACGATCCCCGAGGGCTACAGCCGCCCCCAGACCGCGCAGCTGGTGAAGGAAGACGGCCTCACCGGCGACTACATGAAGGAGACGGTCAAGTCGAAGTACCTGAACCCGGCCGAATACGGCGGCAAGGGGGCCAAGAACCTCGAGGGCTTCCTCTTCCCCGACACCTGGGAACTGAAGCCGAAGACGCCGGTCGCCGACCTCGTCCAGCTGCAGCTGCAGGACTTCAAGAAGAGGATCAAGGGCGTCGACATGAGCTACGCGAAGTCGAAAAACCTGACCGTCTTCGACGTGCTGACGATCGCCTCGATCATCGAGCACGAGGCGGGGGTGCCGAGCCAGCGCAAGCTCGTCGCGGCGGTCTTCTACAACCGCCTGCACGAAGGGATCTCGCTCGGCAGCGACGCGACCGTCCGCTTCGCGACCGGCAACTACGACAAGCCGCTGACCCAGTCGCAGCTCGAATCCGAGCTCCCCGTACAACACCCGCAACCACACCGGCCTGCCGCCGGGCCCGATCGACAGCCCCGGCCTGGCGGCGATCGAAGCCGCCGCTCACCCGGCCAAGGCCGACTACCTCTTCTTCGTCACCTCACCGGACTGCAAGAACCTGGCCTTCTCCAAGACCGAAGCCGAATTCGAACGCGACGTCAAGCGCTACGAAGCGTTCGAGACTGCGTGGAATAGCGTGCCGCGGCTGGCGGTGATCGGGTTCCCGGTCGGGCACTCGCGCTCGCCGGCGATGCAGAACGCGGCGCTGGCGCGCGCTCGGGCTGGGGGACGAGTGGAGCTACGAGGCGATCGAGGTCGCGCCGGAGGACCTCGAGGCGAAGGTGCGCGAGATGGCGGCGGAGGGCTTCGCCGGCGCCAACGTCACCGTGCCGCACAAGGAAGCGGCGCTGGCGCTGGCCGACACGTCGAGCGCCGCGGCGGCGGCGATCGGGGCCGCCAACACGCTGACCTTCGCCGACGGCCGGATCGAGGCCGACAACACCGACGCCCGCGGGCTGCTGGCGTCGCTGCCGAAGTCCCTGCCGGCGCGGCGGGCGCTGGTGCTGGGCGCGGGCGGCGCCGCGCGGGCGGTGCTCTGGGCGCTCGCCAAGGGCGCCGTGGCGGTCGACAGCGACACCGGGTCGGGACGCACCAACCGCGAGCCGCTCGAAGTCGACGTCTGGAACCGGACCGGCGCCCGGGCCGAAGCGATCTCGGCTGAGATCGGGGGGCTTCCGGTCGACCTGCCGATCCAGAGCGCCTACGGACTGATCGTCAACACCACCGCGGTCGGCCTCGGCGGCGAGCAGCCCTTCGAGCACCTGCCGCTGGCGCCGGGCCGAGTTCACCGCCGAGCAGGTGGTCGTCGACATGGTCTACGGCGAGCGCCCGAGCGCGCTGCTGGCGGCGGCGAGGGCCTGCGGCGCCACCGTCGTCGACGGTCTCGAGGTGCTCGTCCAGCAGGGCGCCCTCTCGCTGCAGATCTGGACCGGCCGCGAGGCGCCGATCGACGTGATGCGCGCCGCTGCCCGTGGCTGAACCGGCGGTTTGCCTGGACCCGGCGCCGGGTGGTCAACTCGACGATCGCCGCGCCGATAGCCTTGGCGGCCGATGACGACGTTCCGTTTCACCACCGCGGGGGAGTCGCACGGGCCGGGGCTCGTGGCGATCGTCGAGGGCATGCCGGCCGGGCTCGAGCTCGACCGCGAGGCGCTCGACCGCGACATGGCCCGGCGCCAGCTCGGCCACGGCCGCGGCGGGCGGATGCGGATCGAGACCGACACCGTCGAGATCCGCTCCGGCGTGCGCCACGGCCGCACCCTCGGCAGCCCGATCGCCGTCCTCGTCGCCAACCGCGACTACGCCAACTGGGAGGAGCGGATGAATCCCTGGCCGGTCGAGGGGTTCGAGCCCGACGAGGTCCACCTGCCGCGGCCCGGGCACGCCGACCTCGTCGGCGCCCAGAAATACGGCCACTCCGACATCCGCAACGTGCTCGAGCGCGCCAGCGCCCGTGAGACCGCGGCCCGGGTCGCCGCCGGCACGATCGCCCGCGGCTTCCTCACCGCGCTCGGCGTCGAGGTCCACAGCCACGTGATCCAGATCGCCTCGGTCCGCGCGGCCGAGCGCACCGACCTCGAGCCGGAGGACTTCGCCGGCGTCGACGACGACCCGGTCCGCTGCCTCGACCCGGAGGCGAGCAAGGCGATGGTCGCGGAGATCAACCGCCTGCGCAAGGCGAACGAGAGCCTCGGCGGCAGCTTCGAGGTGATCGGCTTCGGCCTCGTCCCCGGGCTCGGCTCCCACGTCTCCTGGGAAGACCGCCTCGACGGCCGCCTCGCCGGCGCCGTCGCCTCGATCCAGTCGGTCAAGGGCGTCGCGATCGGCGAAGCCTGGGACGTCGCCGGCCGCCCCGGCTCCGAGGCCCACGACGAGATCTTCCTCGCCCGAGCGCGGCTACTACCGCGAGACCAACCACGCCGGCGGCCTCGAGGGCGGGATGACCAACGGCCTGCCGCTCTCGGTCCGGGCCGCGATCAAGCCGATCTCGACCCTGACCAAGCCGCTGCGCTCGGTCGACACCGAGACCAAGGAGCCGGCGCAGGCGCTGCGCGAGCGCACCGACTCGACCGTCGTCCCCGCCGCCGCCGTCGTCGCCGAGGCGATGGTCTGCCTGACCCTCGCCCGCTGCTACCGCGAGAAGTTCGGCGGCGACCACATCGACGACGTCCTCGCCGCCGTCGAGGCGTACAAGAAGCGCATCGACTTCAGGGGCTGACGCCGGTGAAGCCGGCGATCGTCTTCATCGGCTTCATGGGGGCGGGCAAGAGCACCGCGCTCGAGGCCGCCCGCCGGGCCGGGCTGGAGACGACCGAGATCGACGACGCTGATGGAGGACGAGTTCGGGATGCCGATCGCCGAGGCCTTCGAGCGCCACGGCGAGGAGGCCTTCCGCGAGCGCGAGGCCGAGGTCGTCGGCGCGCTGCTGGAGAACGCCGACGGCGGCGCGATCGCGCTCGGCGGCGGCAGCGTCCTCTCCGAGCGGATCCGCGCGGCGCTGGGCCGCCACATCGTCGTCTGGCTCCAGGTCGACGCCGCAGGAGGCCTGGCGGCGGATCGCCCACAGCGACCGGCCGCTGGCGACCAGCGCCGAGGACGTCGAGCGCGCTGCTGGCGCGAGCGCCTGCCGCTCTACGAGGAGCTGGCCGACGCGGTGGTGCCGATCGGCGACCGCGCGATCGTCGCCCGGGCGCTGCCCTCGATCCAGGCGCTCGCCGAGCTGCCCGGCGGGGACCAGGCTGCTGTGGGCGACCAGCGCCTCGGGCGAGTACCCGATCTTCGTCGGCCGCGGCCTGCTCGGCGCCGATTGGTGGCCGCTGGAGGGCCGGCGCTTCTGCGTCACCGACGCCGCCGTCGCCGAGCTCTACGCGGAGCGCCTCGCGCCGCTCGCGGCGACGATCGAGGTCGAGCCGGGGGAGGGGGCGAAGACGATGGCCGAGGCGGAGCGGGTGCTGCGCGGGCTGGCCCAGGCGGGGATGACCCGCGAGGACCACGTCGTCGCGCTCGGCGGCGGCGTCGTCGGCGACCTCGCCGGCTTCTGCGCCCACCTCTACCAGCGCGGCGTGCCGGTGGTCCAGGTGCCGACGACCGTCGTCGCCCAGGTCGACTCCGCCTACGGCGGCAAGACCGGCGTCGACCTGCCCGAGGGCAAGAACTACGCCGGCGCCTACCAGCCTGCCGGCGGCGGTGATCGCCGACACGGCCGCGCTCGCGACCCTGTCCGAGGCCGGAGCTCGCCGCCGGCTTCGTCGAGGTGCTGAAGACGGGGCTGCTGGCCGGCGGCGCCCTCTGGGAGCGGGTGCGCGGCGATCGAGCAGCTCGATCCCGCGGATCTCGACGACGTCGTCTTCGCCTGCGCCCGCTACAAGTGCGAGGTCGTCGCCGCCGACGAGCGCGACGAGCGGCCTGCGCGCGGCGCTCAACCTCGGCCACACCGTCGGCCACGCGATCGAGGCCGCGACCGGCTACGGGCGCTACCGCCACGGCGAGGCGATCGGGCTCGGGCTGCTGGCGGCGCTGCGGCTCTCCGAGGCGCCGCGAGCTCCGCGACGAGGTCGAGGCGATCCTGCGCAGCCACGAGCTGCCGCTGCGGCTCGATCCGCGACCTCGACGTCGACGCCGTCCTCGACGCGCTCCAGCGCGACAAGAAGCGGACCGCCGCCGGCGTCGGCTTCGTCCTCCTCTCCGAGCCGGGCGAGCCCCGGGTGGGGCAGCTGGTCGACCCCGCTAGGGTCAGGGCGGCCGTGGAGGAGCTCTACCCATGACCACCACCCGCAACCGCGTCGCCGTCCTGCACGGCGTCAACTTCGACATCCTCGACCGCCGCGACCCGGAGGTCTACGGCGGCCTCTCGCTGCGCGAGCTGGAGCAGAAGATCGACGACTGGGCGCGCGAGCTGGGCCTCGAACCGATCTTCTTCCAGACCAACGCCGAGGGCGAGTTCGTCGAATACCTGCACCGGCTGCCGGACCTGGCCGACGCCTCGCTGATCAACGCCGGCGCCTGGACCCACTACAGCCGCGCGATCGCCGACGCGCTCGACGTCGCCCGGCTGCCCGCGGTCGAGGTCCACCTCTCCGACGTCGAGAACCGCGACGACTGGCGCAAGGTCTCGGTCTTCGACGGCCTGGTGCTGGCGAAGATCTCCGGCAAGGGGCCCGACGGCTACCGCGAGGCGCTGGAGCTGCTGGCGCGACGAGCTGGGCGTGTCGGGCTGATGCGCGGCCGCGGCGATCGGCTCGAGCAGCTGCTCGGCGAGCGCCGAGCTCGACCGGATGCTGGTCACCGACCTGACCAACGTCCGCTACCTGACCGGCTTCAGCGGCACCAACGGGGCCTGTGTCTGCGGGCCCGGCCTGCGCCTCTTCTTCACCGACTTCCGCTACACCGAGCGCGCCGCGACCGAGGTCGAGGGCTGGGAGCCGATCACGGTCGAGGGCGACTGGCTGGCGAGCATCGCCGAGCGGCTCGAGGGCAGGGTCGGCTTCGAGGACGACCAGATGTCGGTCCGCACGCTGGAGAAACTGAGGGAGAAACTCGGCGAGGGGGTCGAGGCGGTCCCGGCCGGGGGCACGGTCGAGCGGCTGCGGCGGGTCAAGGACGACGAGGAGCTGGCGGCGATCGAAGCGGCGTCGAAGCTCGCCGACGAGGTCTGGGAATGGAGCGTCGAGCGCGGCTTCGCCGGGCGCACCGAGCGCGAGGTCGCCCGCGCCGCCGAAGCGCGGATCCGCGAGCTCGGCGGCGACCCCTCCTTCCCGGCGATCGTCGCCGCCGGCCCCAACGGCGCCCTCCCGCACGCCGAGCCGGGCGAGCGGGAGATCGGCCGCGGCGAGCTGATCGTCTTCGACATGGGGGCGATGCTCGACGGCTACTGCTCCGACGGCACCCGCACCTACGCCACCGGCGACCCGGGCGAGCAGGGCCGCGAGGTCTACGGCGTCGTCCTCGAGGCCCAGCTGGCGTCGCTGGAGGCGGTCAAGGCCGGCGTCAAGGGCGAAGAGGTCGACGCGGTCGCCCGCAAGATCATCGACGCCGCCGGCTACGGCAAGCGCTTCGGCCACGGGCTCGGCCACGGCGTCGGCCTCGAGGTGCACGAGGCGCCGCGGCTCTCGCCGCGCGCCGACGACGTGCTGGCGGCGGGCGAAGTGGTCACGGTCGAGCCCGGGATCTACCTGCCGGGCCAGCTCGGGGTGCGGATCGAGGACTTCGTCGTCGTCGGCGAGGACGGCTACCGCAATCTCAGCACGCTGCCCAAAGAGCTCAGCTCGTCGAGTAGGGCCGGAGCTCGGAGGACCTGCCTCCCATCGTCCACCCCAGTTCAGAGCACGCCCGGTTGCTCCTCCGCTCGGAAGCTCTCGAAGCGGAGACTTGTCCCTTGCAGCTTTCCGGCCTCGAAGCTGCTACCTTGGGAACGGGGTGGAGCTTCGTGGGGAGGGGTTGGGTAGGCTCTCAAGCCTCCCGCCGTTCGCGCCGGAGAGGCCTACCCAACCCCTCCTCGCCAAACCCCCGCCGACGACTCAGCGGCTGAGGTCGACGTCGGCGTGAGCCGGGCCGCAAAAGCGGCGAGCAGTTCGACCGTCGCCTCGACGTCGCGCAGGTCGCACATCTCGACCGGCGAGTGCATGTAGCGCAGCGGGATCGAGACCAGGCCGGTGGGGATCCCCGCGCGGGAGATCTGGAGGACGTCGGCGTCGGTGCTGGTGCCGCGGCCGCTGGCGGCGATCGAGTGCTCGATGCCCTCCGCTTCCGCCGTCTCGGCCAGCAGCTCGAAGACCTTGGGGGAGAGGGTGGAGCCGCGGCCGATCACCGGGCCGGAGCCGAGCGGGCTGGTGCCGAGCTCCTTCTCGTCGACGCCGGGGGCATCGGTGGCGTGGGTGACGTCGACGGCGATCGCGATGTCCGGACGGACCTCGAAGGCGGCGGTGCGGGCGCCGAACAGGCCGATCTCCTCCTGGACCGCGGCGACCGCGGCGAAAGACCCTTTGAGGTCGCCGCGCTCGTGGCAGCGGCGCAGGCTCTCCAGGGCGACGTAGGCGCCGAGGCGGTTGTCCATCGCCTTCGAGACCAGGCGCTCGCCGACGACCGGCATCGGCTCGGCGGCGATCACGGCCGGGTCGCCGACGCGGATCAGCTCGGCGGCCTCGTCGCGGTCGGTGGCGCCGATGTCGATGTGCATGCTTTTCAGCTCGACGACCTTCTTGCGCTGGTCGGCTTCGAGCAGGTGGATCGGCTTGCGGCCGACGACGCCCAGCACCGGCCCGTTCTTGCCGCGGATCTCGACCCGCTGGCCGACCAGGATCTGCGGGTCCCAGCCGCCGACCGGGGCGAACCAGATGAACCCCTTCTCGTCGATGTGGGTGACGATCAGGCCGATCTCGTCGATGTGGCCGACCACCGCGAGCAGCGGCGAGGCGCTGCCGATCCGCGCGATCGAGGAGCCGAGGCCGTCGCTGCTGAGCTCGGCGAACGAGGCCGCCTCGCGCCAGACCGCCGCCGCCGGTCCCTCGTAGCCCGAGGGGGCGCCGGGGCGCAGAAGTTCGTCGAGAAGGGCTGGCGTCGGGCTCAAGAGTTGGGAAGTATGTCGAAGTCGAACAATCGTCCGCTTTTAGGTCTCAAGCGGCCTCGTGGTGGGCGACGGAGGTTTCGCGGCGCAACTGGTCGCGCCGCTCGTCGTAGCCGCGAAGCTCGAGCCCGATCATCGCCCAGATCAGTACGACCACGGCAGCCAATGAGATCAGCGCCGGTACCGCCGTCGCGACCGGGACCAGGACCAGCAGCACGATCGCCAGCAGCAGCCGCCGGCGGTTGATCGTGTGGACGTGGCGATAGCGGAAGCCGACCAGCCCGAGCAGGTAGACGGCGACGCCGCCGAGCAGGGCGAAGGCCGGGACCGCGTGCAGGTGATCTTCGAAATGGGCGATCGAGACCTTCAGGCCGAAGGCGCTGAGGACGATCCCGGCGACCAGCGCCAGGTGGATGTAGGAGTAGGAGTCGCGGGCGAGCGCGTTCTGGACCCGACCGGGCTCGGCTTCGGCCAGGCGGCGGGCCGAGATCAGGGCGACGAGGTCGAAGTAGATCCACCACATCGCCGCCGCCAGCGCCACCCCGAGCACGGCGACGGTGCCGATGCCGAGGCTGAGCGCGCCGGCGGCGCCGACGCCGATCGCGACGATCGACTCGCCGAGGGCGATGATCACGATCAGGCCGTGGCGCTCGGCGAAGTGGCCGGGGACCAGTTTCCAGCCCTCGGTGCCGAAGAAGTAGGGAAGCGCCATGTCGAGGAGAAGGGCGAGCGCCCAGAGCGCGCCCTGGGCGAGGCCGTCGAAGAGCGAGGCGGCGATCAGCAGGAAGACGGCGAGGGCGGTGCTGGCGGCGAGGCCGAGGACCGAGTGGCGCAGCGCGTCGTCGTCGGGGCTGGCGAGCATGAAGAGACCGATGTGGGCGACGCGGAATGCCCCGTAGGCGAGGGCGAAGGTCAGCGCCAGGCTGCCGAACGCCTCTGGAACGGCGAGCGAGACGATCAGCAGCACCGCCATCGCGCCGAAGATCACCAGCCGCACCGCGCCCTCCTCGGGATCGATCACGCTGGTCAGCCAGGCGTAGCCGCCCCAGGCCCACCAGAGCACGCCGAGGACCAGCAGCCCCTGGATCAGGCCGGACCAGGTCGGGTGGTGCGACATCAGCGCCGTGCACTGGGTGATCGCGAGGACGAAGACGAGGTCGAAGAAGAGCTCCAGCGGCGTCACCCGCTCGCCCTCGCGGCGGGTCGCGCTGAGGCGCGATGCGTGGGGCTCGGACGAGGCGGGCACGGCGCCCATCCTTGCAAGTCCCCGACGGTTGCACTGAGCGTGTTTGGCGGGTCGCCGTGGAATAACTTGTAGCCATGAGCACGCACCCGAAGGTGGCGCTGGTCACCGGCGCCTCGACCGGGATCGGCGAGGCGACCGCGATGCGGCTCTCGCGTGAGCCCGGCACCGAGCTCGTCCTCGTCGCCCGCCGCGAGGAGCTGCTGCGCGACGTGGCGGCCTCGCTCCCCTGCCGGGCGACCTACCTGGCCGCCGACCTGACCGAGCCCGATGCGCCGCAGCGGATCCGCGCCCACGTCGAGGCCGAGCACGGCCGCCTCGACCTGCTCGTCAACAACGCCGGCGCCGTCCTGGCGGGGCTCTTTCGCCGAGGCCGGCTACGCCAACGTCCACCGCCACATGGAGCTCAACTTCGACGCCGTCGTCCGCCTCACCGAGGCGCTGCTGCCGCTGCTGCGCGCCGCGGCCCCGAGCGCGATCGTCAACGTCGCCAGCACCGCCGGGCGCGTCTCCCGCGCCCGCACCGGCGCCTACTCGGCGAGCAAGTTCGCCCTGATCGGCTGGACCGACGCCCTCTACGCCGAGGAGCTTCCGCACGGCGTCCACGTCGGCGTGGTCCTGCCCGGTTTCGTCGCCACCGAGGGCTTTCCGGCGACCGAGCTGCGCCAGAAAGCGATCACCCGCTGGATCGTCTCCAAGCCCGAGTCCGTCGCCGAGGCGATCTTCGAAGCCGGCCCCGGCGGCAAGGCCGAGCGCTACGTGCCGCGCCCCTACGCCCTCGCCGCGGTCGCCAGAATCCTCGCCCCGCGGCTGGTCCGCCGCGTCCTCACCGGTGGCGCCGCCGCCAACCTCACCACCAGCACCGCCGCCGAACAGAGCTCCAACCCCGGCGACTGAGGGCCCCCGGGGTCAGCGGCTCGGCGCGGCGCTCAGCAGGTGCCGCCTGAGGAAGTCGATCTCGTCGGCGACCACCGCCTCGTGCTCCGGGCCGTCGTAGACGTCGAAGTGATCGACCCCTGGGTAGGTCCGCAGCTCGCCCAGCGGAGCCCGGCGCGCGGCGGCGATCGCCGGCCCTGGCTTGGCGACGCGGTCCGCCTCGCCGACGCAGACCAGCCAGGGGCAGTGCAGCGCGGCGGCGTGGCGGATCGGGCGATAGGGAGGACCGAGCAACCAGCGTGCCGAGACTTGGTTGCGCCAGCGCGAGTCCTCGCCGATCGCGACCACGTGTCGCCATCCCTCTTCGCCTCCCGGGGCATTGATGAACGCCGCCTCGTGCGGCTGCCCGATCGCCGGCAGGTGTCTTCCGCGGGCGGCCGCCAGCAGCATTCGCGCCGCGACCGCCGGCGAGGAACGATGGGCCTGCCGCCACATGTCGAGGAACGGAACCTGGCTGATCGCCGCCGCGACGCCGCGGTCGGCCGCCGCGGCGGCAAGTGCGTTGCCGCCACCCATCGAGGACCCGAACGTCGCCAACCGGTCGCCGTCGACGCCCGGCAGGGCGCGGGCGGCGGCGATCGCCGCCCGCCAGTCCTCGAGCTGGCGGCCCGGCTCGAACAGGTCCGGCTCGCCGCCGCTGTCGCCGAAGCCGCGGTGGTCGAAGACCAGGGCGGTGACGCCGGCGGCGGCGAAGCGCTCGGCGAACGGGCCCAGCGCGTCGCGGCGCGTGCCCGACAGCCCGTGCGCCATGACCACGGCCGGCGCCTTCTGGGAGTCGCCCGCGGCGGGGTAGAGCCAGGCGGCGCAGGGGTCCGCGCCGGAGCGAAACGAGAGATCCTCGCGATCCATACCCCGTACAACGTCCGCCCGCCTGGGAACGTGAGATCTGCCCACCTACCGCTGAGCGTCCGCCGGCGACCGGGACCGATACGCTCCGCCGCATGCAGGTTTCGACCAACCAGTTCAAAAACGGCGCCCACATCGAGATCGACGGCAAGATCTGGAAGATCATCGAGTTCCAGCACGTCAAGCCGGGCAAGGGCGGCGCCTTCGTGCGGACCAAGCTGCGGCGGATCGAGGACGGCTCGGTGATCGACAAAACCTTCCGCGCCGGCGAGAAGTTCCGCCTGGTCCGGACCGAATCGAAGAAGATGCAATACCTCTACGACTCCGGCGAGTCGGCGGTCTTCATGGACAGTCGCGACTACGAGCAGATCGAGATCCCGACCGGCGTCCTCGGCGACGAGATGAAATGGATCCTCCCCAACTCCGAGGTCGAGGTTCTCTTCGTCGACGAGAAACCCAGCGGCATCCAGGTCCCGAGCGCGATCGAGATGAAGGTCGAGCGCGCCGACCCGGGGCTGAAGGGCGACACCGTCTCCGGCAACGCCTACAAGCCGGCGACGCTCGAGTCGGGGGTGACGGTCCAGGTCCCGCTCTTCATCGAGGAGGGCGAGACGATCCGGGTCGACACCCGCAGCGGCGAGTACCTCTCCCGCGCCTGATCCGCCCCGCCCCCTAGGATGGTCCTCGCGTGACCGCCTACGACCCGAGCGAGTGGCACGACCTCTTCGTCGCCACGGCGGGAGCCTCCGCCGCCCTCGCCGGCCTCGTCTTCGTCGCCGTCTCGATCAACATCGAGCGCATCCTCAAGTTCCCGGGACTGCCGGAACGGGCGCTGGAGACGGTCCTGCTGCTGCTCGGGGCGCTGCTCGTCTCGATCGTCGGGCTGATCCCCGGCCAGGGCCACGTCGCGCTCGGCACCGAGCTGCTCCTCGTCAGCCTCGTCGTCGCCGCCGTGATCGTCCGCCAGCCGACGATGATCTCGACCAGCGCCGGCGACCCCCGTTCCTGGCTGATCAGCCGCTGGACCGTGCGCCTGATCGGGACCGTGCCGCTCGTCGTCGGCGGCGCCAGCGTCCTCGCCGAATCCGGCGGCGGCCTCTACTGGATCGTCGCCGGGATCGTCCTCGCGATCGTCGGCGCCGTCGCCAACGCCTGGGTGCTGCTGGTCGAGATTCTGCGCTGAGGGCGCGGCGCCGGTGGCTCCGTCGCCGAAAGCGCGAGAATGAACCGATGCGCAGGTCCGACCAACGCCGCGATGCCGTCTTCGCCAGCTACCAGCGGGACGTCACCGGGCGGCCGCTGGAGGACCTGATCGCCGACGCCCGGCCGCTGACCCGCGAGCTCGCCGAGGGCGTCGACGTCGAGCGCGAAGAGCTCGACGAGACGATCGCCGCCTACGCGAAGGGCTGGACCGTCGACCGGATCGCGCCGCTGGACCTCAACGTGATGCGGGTCGCCCTGTTCGAGATCGAGCACGACCTGGCCCCGGTCGAGGTCGCGATCGACGAGGCGGTCGAGATCGCCAAGGAGTACTGCGGCGCCGACGCGCCGAAGTTCATCAACGGGATCCTCGGCGCGATCGTCCGCGAGCGGGAGCCCGCCAAGTGAGCGGTCGTCTGCGCGAGATCGCCGCCCGCCTGCGCGAGATCTCGACCGAGCTCGAGGGCGACGAGGCCGGCGATGCGCGCGCCGCCGAGCTCGCCGCCGAGGCGGCGGAGCTCTCGGCCGAGGCGGTCGAGGAGGCCAACCGCCAGGCGCGGGAAGCGGCCGAGGCGAGCGCCGAGTGACGGGCCCACCATCGCGTGGTTCCTCTGTCTCGAATAGCCGCCCAAAGGAACCGCGCGTCCCGTGAGCTACCCCGATGACCTGCGAGGGCTGGTCGACGAGGCGCTCGCTCAGCTCAGCTTCGCCACCGCCGCGCCGACCGCCGGGCTCGAGCAGGCGATGCGCTACTCGCTGCTCGCCGGCGGCAAGCGGGTGCGGCCGGTCCTCACCCTGGCGACCGCCCGTGCCCTCGGCGCCGAGCCCGAGCGCTTCCTCCCGGTCGCCTGCTCGATCGAGCTGATCCACACCTACTCGCTGATCCACGACGACCTGCCGGCGATGGACGACGACGTGCTGCGGCGCGGCCTGCCGACCTCCCACGTCAAATTCGGCGAGGACGTCGCGATCCTCGCCGGCGACGGGCTCTTCGCCGAGGCGGTGCGGCTGTTCTGCACCCAGCCGGGCGATCCGGCGCGGGTGCTGGCCGCGCTGGGCGAGCTGGCGGGCGCGACCGGCGTCGACGGCATGGTCGGCGGCCAGTACGTCGACGTGATCGGCACCGAGGACGACGCCGCCGGGCTGCGCGCCCTGCACGCGCTGAAGACCGGCCGCCTGATCGCCGCCAGCGTCGGCGTCGTGCTGATCCTCGTGGGGCTCGACGAACCTGAGACAATCCCCTATCGCCGTTTTGCGGACGAGCTCGGTGTCCTCTTCCAGATCGTCGACGACATCCTCGACGTGACCGAGAGCGACGAGCAGCTCGGCAAGCCACATGGAAGCGACGAGCGACATGGCAAACTCACCTACGTCAGCCTCTTCGGCCTCGACCGGGCCCGCGAGCTCGCCGCCGAGTCCCACGCCAAGGCGACGGCGGCGCTGGCCGAGGCGAGCGGAAGGACCGACGACCTGAGGCGCGTCGCCGACTACGTCTTCACGAGGAACGAATGACCGAGAAGCCACCCACCAACGGTTCTCGACCCCGACCCCGACGAGCCGCTGCTCGCCGGGATCGACGGCCCGGCCGACCTGCACGAGCTCGACGACGAGCAGCTGCAGCAGGTCGCGCAGGAGATGCGCACCTACATCATCGACACGATCGGCGAGATCGGCGGCCATTTCGGCGCCAACCTCGGCACCTGCGAGCTCGCCGTCGCCCTGCACAGCCTGCTCGACTCGCCCCGCGACAAGATCCTCTGGGACGTCGGCCACCAGTCCTACCCGCACAAGATCCTCACCGGCCGCCGCGACCAGCTGCCGACGATCCGCCAGTACGAGGGCCTGGCCCCGTTCTGCTCGATCGGCGAGTCCGAGCACGACATCATGGGCGCCGGCCACGCCTCGACCTCGATCGGCTACGCCGTCGGGCTGAAGGAGGCGATGCGCAAGGGCATCGGCGAGGACGGCAGGGTGGCGGCCGTGATCGGCGACGGCGCCCTCACCGGCGGCGTCGCCTACGAGGCGATGCTCGCCGCCGGCGGCCTGCAGACGCCGATGGTGATCGTCCTCAACGACAACGGGATGTCGATCTCGCCCAACGTCGGCGCCCTCTCGCGCTACTTCAACCGGATCCGCCTCAACCCGCGCCTCTACCACGCCCGCGAGGGGGTCGAGGACCGGCTGACCAGGCTGCCGCTCGGCCTCGGCCGGCGGATCGAGCGGCTGGGGCCGGAGATCAAGTCGGCGATCAAGGCCTACTGGGCGCCGGGCCTCTTCTTCGAGGAGCTCGACCTCGCCTACATGGGCGTGATCGACGGCCACGACGTGCACGCGCTGCGGCGGGCGCTGACCGAGGCCTTCGAGGCCGAACGCCCCGTCGTCGTCCACATCCACACCGTCAAGGGCAAGGGCTTCGCCCCGGCCGAAGCCGGCGGCCTGGAGTCGATGGAGGAGTGGCACGCCGCCAAGCCGCACTCGATCGTCAACGGCGAACCCGCGGCGAAGCCGGTGCCGGTGACCGAAACCGACTCCCCGGAGGGGATCGAGCGGCTCGAGAAGCCGCCGGCGGCCGGGGCGCCGCCGCAGTACACGCAGGTCTTCGCCGAGGCGATGGTCGCCGAGGCCGAGCGCGACGAGCGGGTGATCGGGATCACCGCGGCGATGGCGGGGGGGACCGGCCTGCAGAAGCTCGCCGACGAGGCGCCCGGCCAGTACTACGACGTCGGCATCGCCGAGCAGAACGCCGTCCTGCTCGCCTCCGGCCTCGCCCTGCAGGGCGCCAAGCCGGTCTGCGCGATCTACTCGACCTTCCTCCAGCGCGCCTACGACCAGATCATCCACGACGTCTGCCTGCAGGAGCTCGACGTCACCTTCGCGATGGATCGCGCCGGCCTGGTCGGCGACGACGGCCCGACCCACCACGGCGTCTTCGACGTCTCCTACTTCCGCCCGATCCCCAACGTGGTCGTGATGGCGCCGCGCGACGAGGCGATGCTGGTCCACATGCTCCACACCGCGATCGCCCACGAGGGGCCGGCGGCGCTGCGCTACCCGCGCGGCGCGGGGGAGGGGGTCGAGCTGCCCGCCGAGCCCGAGCTGATCCCGATCGGCAAGGGCGAGATCCTCGCCGAGGGCGAGCGGGTGGCGCTGCTCGGCTACGGCTACGGGGTCACGGTCGCGCGCGAGGCGGCGGCGATCCTCGCCGGCCACGGCCTCGAGGTCACCGTCGCCGACGCCCGCTTCGCCAAGCCGATCGACGGCGAGCTCGCCGTCGACCTCGCCCGCCGAGCACGAGCTGCTGGTGACGATCGAGGAGAACGTCCTGCCCGGCGGCTTCGGCTCGGCGGTTCTCGAGCATCTCGAGGACGCCTTCGCCGAGGGGCCCGGCGAGCGCGCCCGGGTGCTGCGGGTCGGCCTCCCGGATCGCTACGTCACCCACGGCAAGCCGGCGCTGCTGCGGGCCGAGGCGGGCCTGACCGGCCAGTCGGTGGCGGACCGGGTGCTCGCCACGACCCCCTCCGCCCAGCCGATTCTCGGCTAATTAATTTTGACGATTGATTCAATCGTCGCAATCGAATAGCCTGCGCCAGTCTCTCCGGTGAAGGGGAATGAAGCGGCGGCCTTGGTCTCGCTTCTGGGGAATCACCACAGGGAGGAGAGATGCGTTTCTCTATAGGTGTGGGTCCGTTCGGGGGAACGGACTTCTCGCGGCCCTTCCGCCTCGTGCGGTCGGGGCCGCGAGGCGCGCCTGCTGGGGTAGTTTGAGCCGGTGAGCGTCACCCAGAGGGAGAAGGCGGAGCGCTTTCGCGCCCTTCACGAGGGCGAGCCGTTCGTGATCCCGAACCCGTGGGACGCCGGCAGCGCCAAGGTGCTGGCGGCGCTCGGCTTCGAGGCGCTGGCGACCACCAGCAGCGGCTTCGCCTTCACGCTCGGCAGGCCCGATGGTGAGGCGACGCTGGAGGAGGTGATCGAGCACACCCGGGCGCTCGCCGAGGCGACCGACCTGCCGATCTCGGTCGATCTCGAGAACGGCCACGGGCCGTCGCCGGCGGACGCGGCGGCGGCGATCGAACGGGCTGCCGCGGCCGGCGCGGTGGGCGGCTCGATCGAGGACTTCGATCCCGATCGCGGCCTCTACGAGATCGCCGAGGCGACCGAGCGGGTCGCCGCCGCGGCGGAGGCGTCGGCGCGGCTGGACTTTCCGTTCCTCTTTACCGCCCGGGCCGAGAACCAGATTCGCGGCAACCCCGACCTCGACGACACGATCGCCCGCCTGCGGGCCTATGAGCAGGCCGGCGCCGACGTCCTCTACGCGCCGGGACTGCGCGACGCCGCGGAGATTCGGCGCCGTCTGCGAAGCGGTTTCCCGGCCCGTCAACGTGCTCGCGCGCCCGGGGCTGACGATGGCGGAGATCGTCGCGGCGGGGGCGCAGCGGGTCAGCGTCGGCGGCAGCCTCGCCTGGACGGCGATCGAGGCGATGGCGGCGAGCGCCGAAGCGATGCGCGACCAGGGCGATCTCTCGACCCTGGCCGGCGCATCGCGGATCCGGGAGTGGCTGGGGGGCTAACCCTCCTCGGCGAGGATCGCGTAGATCTTGCGCCGGGTTTCGTCCAGCAGCTCGCGGACTCGCTTCTGCTGGCCCTCGTCGGCCGCGTGGAGCACCTGGCCGATCGAGTGGTGGAGCTTGTGGACGGAGTCCCGCAGGTGGATCAGCTCCGGGGCGGCGCCGGAACGCACCGCGTCCCAGGGGGCCTCCTCTCCGGCTTTCTCCTGCTGCTCGGCGACGCCGGCCTCGGTCAGGGTGAAGCGGCGCTTGCCGTCGCTCTCCTCGCCGCGGATCAGGTCCGCCTCCTCGAGCATCTGCAGCGTCGGGTAGATCGATCCGGCGCTTGGCGTCCAGGCGCCCTGGGTGCGCTCCTCGATCTCCTTGATCATCTCGTAGCCGTGCATCGGCCGCTCGGCGAGGAGGGCCAGCACGGCTGCCCTGATGTCGCCTCGGCGCGCCCGGGGGCCGCCGCGTCCACGTCCGTAGCGGGGGCCGCGGCTGCGGGCGAACTCCTGCCGGCGACCGGGTCCCGCATGTCGTGATTCGTGTCTGTGGTGCATGTAAATACCTTTCTATCTTTATCTAACGCGATATATCGTAACAGGTCGCATAGAGCGGCGCCAGCGCGACCTGCGGAACAGGCGCGCCGTTTGCTCGGACGGGCGAGGGGTAGCCTGCGCGGATGAAGTTCCTCTTCGCACCGATCGGCATCGGTGCCGGCCTGGTCGCCGGCATCGCCGCCAAGAAGGCCTTCGAACAGATCTGGTCGGCGATCGACGACGAGGATCCGCCCGAGCCCGATCGGCGCGGGGTGCCGACGGTGAAATTGATCGCCGCCCTGGCGATCGAGGGAGCGATCTTCCGCGTCGTCAAAGGCCTCACCGACCACGGTGCCCGCTCCGGCTTCGCCTCGTTGACCGGGCGCTGGCCCGGCGACGATCCCGCCCAGGCCGAGTAAAGGCCCCGACAAGACGAAGCGCCCCTCCTGGAGAGAAGGGACGCCTCCGGCACTACAGGGGGAGAGATTCCATTCCTACCCCTGAGATTCGGCGATAAACGTCGCTGACGAGTTGCTCCCGGGCGCGACCAGGTAGCGGGGAAGCCTCCCACGACAGAAAACGACCGCCGGAGGAGGGCCATGTGCCGGCCACTATGCTGGCGTCGTGCGGGACGTGGCCGGGACCATCGAAAGCATCGAGCGGCGCCAGGGGAGCGACCCGGCGAGTTGAGACTCTCGATCCCGAAGCCGAAGGGCAAAGGCGGCGGCCTGATCGAGCTGGTCGTCATCGTCGCGCTCGCCCTCGGGCTGGCGCTGGCGATCCAGGCCTGGCTGATCAAGCCCTACCAGATCCCTTCGGCGTCGATGGAGCCGACCCTCGACATCGGCCAGCGGGTCCTCGTCAACCGCTTCATCTACCACTTCACCGACCCCTCGATCGGCGACATCGTCGTCTTCCACCCGCCGGCCGGGGTCGACAACGCGACCGGCAACGGGACCGAATGCGGCGTCTCAATCGACGGCCGCGAGCCGGCCGAAGTCGGCGAGCCCTGCCCGCAGCCGACCCCCGGCGAGTCGAGCCAGAACTTCATCAAGCGGATCGTCGCCGTGCCCGGGGACACGCTCTCGGTCAAAGACGGCCACCCCGTCGTCAACGGCGTCGAGAAGAAGGACGAGCCCTACATCCGCCCCTGCGGCGACGCGCCCGCCTGCAACCTGCCGAAGACGATCACGATCCCCCCCGACCACTACTTCATGATGGGCGACAACCGCGGCGAGAGCGACGACAGCCGCTTCTGGGGCCCCGTCCCTCGCTCATGGATCATCGGCGAGGCCTTCGCCACCTACTGGCCCCCCGACCGGATCGGCTTTCTCTAGACGCCAGGCTCCGCGGCGGCGCTCTTCTATCCGGACTCTGCCGTCACCACTTCAGCTCGATCTCAAGCTCTCGCTCGTCGCTCTCGACCTCCAGCTCGACCTTGAGATGCACCCGCTCGGGGACGTGGACGGAGAACTGCATTCCGCCTCGCTCGAAGGAGATCTCCTCCTCGTCGCTCGAGAGCATGTTCGCGAGCCTCCGCAGGCGGGTTGCGATCTCTTTGCGAGTGAGCGTCTCCTTTTGCTCGACCTCGAAGATCTCCATCTGGCGTCCTTTCCTCGTCTCGCTGCCTAGGTGAGCAGCTTGGCCTTTGCCTGATCGAACTCCTCGGCCGAAAGCGCTCCTTTGTCTTTCAGTTCGGCGAGTTTGCTCAGCTCATCCGCGGGTGAGCCGGCGTGCGCCTGCTCGCGGACGTAGCTGTCGAAGTGGCTTTTCGTGTCGGCCTGCTCCTTGAGCATGCGGTCGCGCATCCCGTCGCCGCGAACGATCAGGTAGATCAGCACTCCGAGGAACGGCACGAAGACCAGGAAGAAGACCCAGACGGCCTTCGCCACCCCCGACAGTTTGTGGTCGCGGAAGAGGTCCATGATGACCGTGATCAGAATCCAGATCCAAGCGAAGAGCAGGAAGAACTCGAAGACCGAGAGCAGGAACTCGCCGAAGCTGATGTCTGCGATCGCCATCAGCGAACCTCGTCCTCACGCCAATTGACCATCAGCTGGTAGATGATCACGACGTCGAGGATGATCATCAGGAACGCCCACAACGGCGCCGCCGAGAACCAGACGATCTGCATCACTGCATTGATCGTCAGGAGGGAGATTCCCAGGACCCGCGCCGCGCCGTTCCCGAGCAGCAGTCCGAGGCCGGTGAGGCCGACGAGGATGCCGAGGATCAGCTGAATCCAACCCCAGGTCGTGATGTCGAAGACGATCACGCCGTGACCGCCGACAACGACCACTTCGTTATTGAGGAGCGCCGCCAGCCCCCAGAACGCATCCAGGCTGCCGAGGATGATCATCACGATCCCGGCGAACCCGATCCAGGCTGAATTGTGGGCCCCGACAGGGCGCCCCGAACCTTGACCAGCCTCCATCGCAATCTCCTTTGCCAATGGCGGTGCGGCTCCTGTTTCCAGTTCGAGCCGGCAGCTCGAGCGCTGCGTGCCAACTCGACTCTACGCCGCATTTCGAGACGAGTAAAGGGTCCTTAAGCAAAACTCGGTTGTCCAAGCCCCCCACAACAGAAAACGCCCCGCCGGGGAGGCGGGGCGCTTCTGGGGTTACTACAGGGAGGAGAGATATGTATCTCTATATATGTGGATCCGTGGGAGGTAGGTGAGCCCAGTTGAGCCGAGGGCGCCCATCGTGGGAAGCGATGGGGGCCATAAGTTCGGCGCGGGACTCAGCCAAAAAGTTTTGGGTTCTGCTCCTTCATCGGTTGCTCTCAACGAATCCTTGATCAGCGTACGAACATACGTGCGGGTTGTGTGTGAGTGGGATCACAGAGGCTCCCTTGTGCTTTGGGGGCCGATTTGGGCGTTTCCAGGCTGCTGGTATCCAAGTAGACCAGGTCTGGCTCGGAATCTGGTCAAGAAAATGTTGCATTTCGGTCTGAAGCTCGAATAAACGGCCAGATTGGGGGCTTCGCTGTAGCTTTGCGGCCGTGAAGAAGTCCCGGATAGACGCGGTTTTGGCGGAGCGGGGGCTGTTTCCGTCGCGCTCGGCCGCCGCCGGCGCGGTGCGGGCGGGCGAAGTCAGGGTCGGCCAGGACGGGCCCGTGGCGCTGCGGCCCAGCCAGCTGGTCGAGCCCGAGGCGGCGCTGATCGTCGACCCGGGGCCGCGCTACGTCTCCCGCGGCGGCATCAAGCTCGAGAACGCGCTCGAGGCGCTGGCGATCGACGTCTCCGGCCGCGACTGCCTCGACGTCGGCGCCTCGACCGGCGGCTTCACCGACTGCCTGCTGCAGCGCGGCGCCCCGCGGGTGATCGCGGTCGACGTCGCCTACGGCCAGATCGACGTGCGCCTGCGCGAGGATCCGCGGGTGAGCGTGATCGAGCGCCTCAACGCGCGCGAGATGGTGCCCGCCGACCTGCCCTTCGCCGCCTCGCTGGCGACCGTCGACGTCTCCTTCATCTCCCTGACCAAGGTGCTGCCGGCGGTCGCGCGCTGCCTGGCGCCCGGGGGCGAGCTGCTGGCGATGGTGAAGCCGCAGTTCGAGCTCGGCCGCGAGCGGGTCGGCCGCGGCGTCGTCCGCGACGCCGGCGACCGGCGCGAGGCGATCCTCACCGTCGCCGCCGCGGCCCACGAGCTCGGCCTGGCCGTGCGCGGCTTCGCCTCCTCGGGCCTGCCCGGCCCGAAGGGCAACCGCGAGACCTTCGTCTGGTGCGGCGGCGAGGGCCCGGAAGTCGACGAGCTTCGAGGCCGCGATCCGGCGCCGCGGAGGAGGCGGAGTGAAGACCGCGGCGCTGATCAGCCACTCCCATCCGCCGGCGGCGACCGAGGCGGTGGCGATCGCGGTCGAGGTCGCCCGCGAAGCCGGTTGGCGGCTGGTCGCCACCAGGGACGAGCTCGACAAGCACGGCGCCGCCGCCGAGGGCCTCGAGGTGGTCGAGGAAACGGGCCGGCCCGACCTCTGCCTCGTGCTCGGCGGCGACGGCTCGATCCTGCACGCGCTGCGCCGCTTCGCCCAGACGGGGGTGCCGGTCTTCGGCGTCAACTTCGGCACCGTCGGCTTCCTCGCCGCCGTCGACCGCGGCGAAGCCGCCGCCGGGATCCGCCGCGCCCTCGACGGCGAGATCGAGACGATCGAGCTGCCGGCCCTGGAGGTCACGATCGACGGGGCGAAGGAGATCGGCCTCAACGACGTCACCCTGGCGCGCCGGCCCGAGGACCGGGTCGCCGAGCTCACCTACCGGATCGCCGGCGAGGAGGTCGGCCACGTCCGCTGCGACGGCCTCGTCGCCGCCACCCCGGCGGGATCCACCGGCTACAACCTCGCCAACCAGGGCCCGATCCTGGCCTGGGGAGTGAAGGGCTACGTGGTCAGCTACATCTCGCCGCACTCGCTCACCGCGCGGGCGCTGGTCGTCGCGCCCGGTGACGTCCTCCACGTCGGCAACGCCCCCGGCCGCGAGCCGGTCGAGGTCGCGGTCGACGGCGTCCAGTTCGCCGAGCTGGCCGCCGGCGCCGCGCTCGAGGTCCGCTTCGTCGACTCCGTCGGTCGCCTGGCGCAGCTGCCGGGCAGCAGCTTCTACCAGCGGATCCGCGAGAAGTTCGGCCACCTGGCCGTCTGAGGTCCGGCTCTCAGCCGACGAGGGCGGTTGTTTAGGCTGCCGCGATGGAGCGCAAGTGGTGGACCCTGCTTCTCGTCTCGATCGCGACGTTCATGTTGCTGCTCGACGTCACGATCGTCAACGTCGCCCTGCCCGACATCCAGCGGGAACTGCACGCCAGCCTCTCCAGCCTGCAGTGGGTCGTCGACGCCTACTCGCTGATGCTCGCCGCCTTCCTGCTCACCGCCGGCTCGCTCGGCGACCGGCTGGGGCGCCGGCGCGTCTTCACGATCGGCTTCGGGATCTTCACCTTCGCCTCGTTCCTCTGCGGCATCTCCAGCGACCCGACCCTGCTCAACCTCGCCCGCGGGCTGCAGGGCATCGGCGGCGCGGGGATGTTCGCGACCTCGCTGGCGCTGATCGGCCAGGAGTTCCACGGCAAAGACCGGGCGACGGCCTTCGGCGTCTGGGGGGCGACGGTCGGCGGCGCGGTCGCGGTCGGGCCGCTGATCGGCGGCGTCGTCACCGAGAACTTCGGCTGGGAGTGGATCTTCTTCGTCAACGTCCCGATCGGCATCGTGGCGATGTTCCTGACCGAGCGCAAGATCGTCAACGTCTTCGCCAAAGACCCGGAGCCGATCGACGTGCCTGGCCTCGTCACCTTCTCCGCTGCGCTGTTCCTGCTGATCTTCGGCCTGATCCGCGGCAACCCGGAGGGCTGGGGCAGCAGCCTGATCCTCGCCTGCCTGATCGGGTCGGCGGTCCTGATGGCGGCGTTCATCGCGATCGAGCTCCGCAGCGACCACCCGATGCTCGACCTCTCGCTGTTCCGCAAACCCGCCTTCAACGGCGTCTCCGCCGTCGCCTTCGCGCTCTCGGCCGGGATGTTCGCGCTGTTCCTCTACCTGACGATCTACATGCAGGGCGTGCTCGACTTCTCGCCGCTGGAGGCCGGCCTGCGCTTCCTGCCGCTGACCGTCCTCGGCTTCGTCGTCGCCCCGATCTCGGGCGCGCTCTCGAACAAGATCCCGATCCGGGTCCTGCTCGGCACCGGCCTCGCCGCTGGTCGGAGTCGGCCTGCTGCTGATGCACGGCGTCTCGGCCGGATTCGGACTGGACGACGCTGCTCGCCGGCTTCCTCGTCGCCGGCGTCGGCATCGGCATCACCAACCCGGCATCGGCCAGGCCGCGATCGCCGTCGTCCCGGTGGAGAAATCGGGGATGGGGTCGGGGATCAACACGACCTTCCGCCAGGTCGGGATCGCGACCGGCGTCGCCGGCCTCGGCGCGGTCTTCCAGTCGCGGGTCAACTCGAAGCTGTCTGAACTGCTGCCGCACGCGCCCTCGGGCTTCGGCGAACTGGTCTCCTCCGGCGGCTCGCGGGCCGTCGCCACCGCGCACATCGCCGGCGTCGCTCCCGGCCGCGTCGGCCACGCCGCCGACGTCGCCTTCGTCAGCGGCTTCAACGACGATCATCCTGATCGCCGCGATCCTCTCCTTCGTGGGGGCGGCCCTGGGCTTCGCGCTGGTGCGCTCGCAAGGACTTCGTCCAACCGGACGGGGCTCCAGCCGAGGTTCCGGAGCCTGAGCTCAGCCGGGCGGGATGAGTAGGGGTTTCGCTTAACTTTTTTGTGGGACGAACTCCGGCTGGCGCCCGGGGGTGGGAAGCAAAAAAGTACAAGACGCTTCACCCCTACTCATCCCGCCCGCCCGATGCCACCCCCGGATTCGGGGGAGCTTCGGGAAGCTTGAAGGACTCGGGGACGCATCCAGGGACGGAACCTCAAGGTCCACGGGACCTCGCGAGGAAGTGGATCGACGGCTTGTCGACTAGCTGCTTTTGACGCTGGGGCGGGGAGATGGATGGGGGCGAAGCGTCTTGTACTTTTTTGCTTCCAGCGAGTCTCGGATGGCTGTGGACGCCGCACAAAAAAGTTAAGCGAAGCCCCCATCCCATCTCCCCGCATCTACCGCCAATCGAGCAATAGTCGGTCCGCCCCCGTTGCTACACAGAACGCGTGCTGCGCGAGCTTCGAATCGAGAACCTGCTGCTGATCGAGCGGGCCGAACTGCGCCTCGGGCGAGGGCTCAACGCGATCACCGGCGAGACCGGAGCCGGCAAGACGGTGCTGGCGCACTCGCTCGACCTGCTGATGGGCGGCAAGGCGAAGGCTCAGATCGTCCGGCCGGGCGCCGAGGAGGCCTGGGTCGAGGGGGTCTTCGACCTGCCGGAGGGGTTGCTGGAGGAGCCGGAGATGGCGGAGCTGGCGGAGCGGCTGCCGGAGGGGGCCGACGAGGTCGTGCTGGGGCGGCGGGTCTCGGCCGGGGGCAGGACCAGCGCCTTCGTCGCGGGGCGAGCGGCGACGGCCGCCGACCTGAAGCTGCTGGGCGGCCGCTTGCTCGCCTTCTTCGGCCAGCACGAGCACCGCAGGCTGACGATCTCCTCGGCGCAGCTGGAGGTCCTCGACGGCTTCGCCGGCGGCGAGCACCTGGAGCTGCGGCGGCAGTACCGCGAGGCGCACCGCGAGTGCGGCCGGCTCGCCGCCGAGCTGGCCGAGCTGCGCGAGCGCGAGGGGTCGCGGGAGCGCGACCTCGACCTCTACCGCTACGAGCTGTCCGAGATCGAGGAGGTGGCGCCCGATCCGGCGGAGCGGGACGAGCATCGCCGCCCAGCGCGAGCGCCTGCGCCACGCCGAGGGCCTGCGCGAAGCCGCCGGCGGCGCCCACGCCGGGCTGGCCGGGGCCGAAGAGGACGGCGGCGGCGCCGCGGCGGCGCTGGCCGAGGCCGAATCGCGGCTGCAGGGCGCCGCCGGCCTCGACGCCGGCCTCGACTCGATCGCCGAGCGGGTCGCGGCGCTGGCGGTCGAGCTGGGCGACGTCAGCGCCGAGCTGCGCGACTACGCCGAGGGGATCGAGGCCGACCCCGGTGCGCTGGCGGCGATCGAGGAGCGGCTGGAAGCGATCGACCGGCTCGAGCGCAAGCACGGCGGCAGCGTCGAGTCGGTGCTCGAGCACGCCGAGCGCTGCCGGGCCGAGATCGAGCGCCTGGAGGGGGCCGAGGAACGGGGCGCGGAGGCGACGGCGGCGCTGGCCGCGGCCGAGGCGCGCCGCGAGGAGCTCGGCGAGCGGCTCAGCGCCGGGCGCGCCGCCGCCGCGCCGCCGCTCGAAGAGCGGGTCGCGGCCGAGCTGGAGCGCCTCTCGATGGACGGCGCCACGCTCGAGGTCGTCCTCGAGCCGCATCCGGACGGCTACGGGATCGGCGGGCCGCGAGACGGTCGAGCTGCGGGTCGCGCCCAACCCGGGAATCGAGGCGGCGCCGCTGCGCGACGCGGCCTCGGGTGGCGAGCTCTCGCGGGTGATGCTGGCGCTGAGCGGCCTCGGCGAGGCCGGCGAGCGCCGGGAACCCTCGTCTTCGACGAGATCGACGCCGGGATCGGCGGCAACACGGCGCGGGTGGTGGGGGAGAGGCTGCGGGCGCTGGGCCGGGGCCGCCAGGTCCTCTGCATCACCCACCTGCCGCAGGTCGCCTCGCTTGCCGACGTCCACTTCCGGCTCGAGAAGGACGTCGCCGACGGCCGCTCCTTCGCCACCGTCGAGCGGCTCGACGGCGAGGGCGTGGTCGAGGAGATCCGCCGCATGCTCGGCGGCGAGGATTCGGACGAGGCCGCCACGAAACATGCTCGTCAGCTGATAAAGGCCGCGTGACCAAGCAGAGCAAGGACGCAGTGAGCGTGGCGTGCTCCGCACGCGAGCGAACGAGGACGCCGCTATGCGCCGGTCACGCGGCCTTTATGGCCTAGTCTGAGCGGGTGGCCACCACCAGTCGCCGTCGCCTTCCTGCTCTGCTCGGGCGCCGCAACGGAGGCCGCCCCGACGCGCCGATCGAGGGCACCGCGCGGCTCGGCGAGCGGACCAAGCACCTGGTCAAGCGCCTGCATCCGGGCGATATCGCCGTCATCGATCACGTCAACATCGACCGGATCGCCGCCGAGGAGCTGATCGAAGCCGGGGTCGTGGCGGTGCTGAACGCCTCGCCCTCCTCCGACGGGCAGTACCCGAACGCCGGGCCGCTGATGCTGGCGCGGGCCGGGATCTGCCTCGTCGACGCTCCCGACGGCGAGCTCTTCGAGCTGCTGAACGACGGCGACAGGCTGACGGTCGACGGCGGCGCGGTGCGGGTCGCCGGCCGGGAGGTGCTGCGGGGCCGCGTGCTCGGCGTCGAAGAGCTCGAACGCCAGCTGCAGGACCAGCGCCTGCGGATCGACGAGGCGCTGGCCGAATTCGCCGAGAACACGGTCGCCCACGTGCGCCAGGAGACCGACCTGCTGACCGGCACGATCGACTTTCCGCCGACCAAGGCCTCCTTCCGCGACCGCCACGTGCTGATCGTCGTCCGCGGCGAGCGCCACCGCCGCGACCTCAAAGCCCTGCGCGCCTACATCCGCGACATGCGGCCGCTGATCGTCGCCGTCGACGGCGGCGCCGACGGGGTGCTGGAGGCGGGGCTGAAGCCGGACGTGATCCTCGGCGACATGGACTCCGCCAGCGACGCGGCGCTCGCCTGCGGCGCCGAACTGATCGTCCACGCCTATCCCGACGGCCGCGCGCCCGGCTGCGAGCGCCTGCTCGAGGCCGGCCTGCCGCACACGATCGTCCCCGCCGCCGGGACCAGCGAGGACGTGGCGATGCTGATGGCCTACGAGAAGGGGGCGGACCTGATCGTCAGCGTCGGCGCCCACTTCAACCTGATCGAGTTCCTCGATCGCAAGCGCGGCGGCATGTCGTCGACCTTCCTCACCCGGCTGCGGATCGGCGAGCGCCTGGTCGACGCCAAGGGCGTCAGCCGGCTCTACCAGCCGAGCGGGACCCTGGCGCCGTTCGCGCTCTTCGGGGTCGCCTTCGTGATCCTCCTGACGATCCTGGTGATCACCTCGCCGGCGCTCAACGACGTCTTCCTGCTGTGGTGGCTGAAGATCCGGATCTGGCTCGGGATCTGAGAGCCCGGCCCGGAGCGGCGCCGACCATCTAGCCTTCGGCTGCTGATGGGTTACAGCGCGCGCTACCACGCCACCTCACTGATCGCCGTCTTCCTCTCGCTGGCGATCGGCATCCTGATCGGCGCCGAGTTCGGCGGCGACGCGCTCACCAACACCCGCAAGAACCTCGAGCACAGCCTCGTCGGCAACCTCCAGGACGCGCGCTCCAAGGCCGACGAACTGGGCGGCGAACTGGGGCGCTCGAACGAGTTCGCCGAACGCGTCTACCCGGTCCTGACCCACGACCGCCTGGAGGGCAAACGGGTCGCGATCGTCGCCCTCGGCGGCCTGCCGAGCGAAGTCTCGGGCGCGGTCGAGGAAGCGCTCGGGCCGACCGGGGCGCAGCTGGTCGGGGTCGGGGTCGTGCGCGAGCCGGTCGACCTCAACGGCCTCGCCGGCGACCTCTCCCAGACCCGCTTCGCCGATCTGCAGACCAACCCCGACTCGCTGACGGCGCTGGGGAAGGGCCTGGGCCGCCAGCTGGTGATCGGCGGCACCCTGCCGGAAGTCGTCCGCGGCAACCTCTTCTCGCGCGCCAGCGGCAGCTTCGGCGCCCTCGACGACGTCATCGTCGTCCGCGACCAGCCGCAGGACATGGGGCCGGTTCAGCGCACCACCGCGGGCCAGTTCGAATCGGCGCTGCTGAGCGGGATGACGGCGACGCGGACGCCGGCGGTCGGGGTCGAGACCTCGAGCACCGAACCGTCCTCGGTCTCCTTCTTCCAGGGCAACGACCTCTCCAGCGTCGACGACGTCGAGCTGACCGCCGGCAAGCTGGCGATGGTCTTCGCGCTGCTCGGCGCCGAGGGCAGCTTCGGGGTCAAGAGCAGCGCCGACCGGCTGCTGCCGGACCTGCTGACGCCGGGCGGCTGAGGTGTACTGGGTCGGCTTTCCGCTCGCGATCGCGCTGGCGGTGCTGCTGGTGCCGGCGGGGGCGCGGGGCCTGCGCGACGCCGGGCTGGTGCGGGAGAACTACCGCGGCGCCCGGCTCGCCTTCCCGCTCGGGGCGGTGCTGGCGACGGTGGCGCTGGTGGCGCTGGCGCCGCTGGCGGTCCTCAACGACCGCGCCGACCTCGACCTGCTCGAGCCCGAGCTGCGGCGCTGGCTCCCGTACCTGCTGGGGATCGCCTTCCTCGGCTTCCTCGACGACGCGCTCGGCCAGGGCGCGGCGGCGGCGACCCCGCGGGGCTGGCGCGGGCACTGGGGGGCGCTGCGCGAAGGCAGCCTCTCGACCGGCGCGATCAAGGCGATCGGGGCGCTGGCGCTGGCCGCCTACGTCGTCTCCGGCCGCGGCCTCGAATCGTGGCGCTACGTCGCCGACGTGGCGCTGCTGATCCTCACCACCAACCTCGGCAACCTGCTCGACCTGCGCCCGGGGCGGGCCGAGAAGGGGCTGGCGCTGCTCGGGCGTCGGGCTCTGCCTCGGCGCCTGGACCCTGGCGCCGATCGAACTGCTGGGGATCTTCGCCGGGCCGGTCCTGGTCGGCGCCTGGCTGACCCTGGGCGAGCGGGCGATGCTCGGCGACACCGGCTCGAACCTGATCGGGGCGATCGCCGGGGTCTGGCTGCTGACGATCCTCGGCGCCGACGGGCGCCTGGTCGCGCTCGCGATCGTCCTCGCGCTGACGATTTACGGCGAGTTGCGATCTATTTCGGCGACGATCGAATCGGTTCCGCCACTGCGCTGGCTAGACTCGCTCGGCAGAGCATGAGTCCGACCAACAAAGGCGACACGAAGTTCATTTTCGTCACCGGCGGGGTGGTTTCGGCACTCGGAAAGGGAATCGCCGCCGCCTCGATCGGCCGCCTCCTCGTCTCCCGCGGCTTCCGCGTCCAGCTGCAGAAGTTCGATCCCTACATCAACGTCGACCCGGGGACGATGAGCCCGTTCCAGCACGGCGAGGTGTTCGTCACCGAGGACGGGGCCGAGACCGACCTCGACCTCGGCCACTACGAGCGCTTCACCGACGAGAACACCTCGCGCGCCTCGAACGTCACCGCCGGCGCCGTCTACAACTCGGTGATCCGGCGCGAGCGCCGCGGCGACTACCTCGGCGCGACCGTGCAGGTGATCCCGCACATCACCAACGAGATCAAGCAGCGGATCCTGATCGTCGCCGAGTCGCAGTCGGTCGACTTCGTGATCACCGAGATCGGCGGCACCGTCGGCGACATCGAGTCGCTGCCGTTCCTCGAGTCGATCCGCCAGCTCTACACCGACCTCGGCCCGAAACGGGCGATGTTCATCCACCTGACGCTGGTGCCCTACGTCGGCCACGCGGGCGAGCTGAAGACGAAGCCGACCCAGCACTCGGTCAACGAGCTGCGCCGGATCGGGATCCAGCCGCACGCGCTGGTCTGCCGCTCCGAAGGCCGGCTCGACCGCGAGATCCGCGCCAAGATCGCCCTCTTCGCCAGCCTTCCCGTCGACGCCGTGATCTCCGCCCACGACGTCGACAACATCTACAAGGTGCCGCTCGTCTTCCGCGCCGAGGGCGTCGACGACCTCGTCCTCGACCACTTCGGGATGGAGGCGCCCTCGCCGGACCTGGCCGAGTGGGAGGCGATGGTCCGCCGCGCCGACTCCGCCACGCGGCGAAGTGCGGATCGCGATCGTCGGCAAGTACGTGCAGCTCGCCGACGCCTACAAGTCGGTGATCGAGGCGCTCGAGCACGGCGGCTTCCACCACGGCGTCAACGTCAAGGTCGAGCTGGTCGACTCGGAGAACCTCGACCCCGAGAAGCTCGAGGGCTGCGACGGGATCCTGATCCCCGGCGGCTTCGGCGAGCGCGGCATCGAGGGCAAGATCCAGGCGGCGCGGATCGCCCGCGAACGCTCGATCCCCTACCTGGGGATCTGCCTCGGGATGCAGATCGCCGTCGTCGAGTTCGCCCGCACCGTGGTCGGCATGGAGGGCGCCAACTCGGCCGAGTTCGATCCCGAGACGCCGTTCCCGGTCGTCGACCTGCTGCCGGAGCAGAAGGAGGTCTCCGACATGGGCGGGACGATGCGCCTCGGCGCCGACCCGGTGAAGCTGCACGAGGGCACCAAGGCGCGCGAGATCTTCGGCGAGGCGGTCATCTACAAGCGCCACCGCCACCGTTACGAGGTCAACAACCAGCTGCGCCGCCGGCTCGAAGACGAGGGCCTGGTCTGCGGCGGCACCTCGCCCGACGAGCGCCTGGTCGAGATGATCGAGCTGCCCGACCACCCCTTCTTCGTCGCCTCGCAGTTCCACCCCGAGTTCAACTCCCGGCCCAACCGCCCCGAGCCGCTCTTCCGCGAGTTCGTCGGCGCCGCCGCCACCCATGCCGGCGAACGGCCGGCGGACGGCGGCGAGCTCGAGCCGGCCGAGGACGCCGAGGAGAGCGACGTCGGCGTCCGCCGCTCGGCCTGAGCGCGTCCTGGCCCGCCGCGGGCGCTGCCACTAGCCTGTCGCTGTGAGCTCCCGGCTTTTCGAGACCTTCGTCCGCCTCTGCGAGATCCGCAGCCCGACCGGCGAGGAGCGCGAGGTCGCCGACACGATCGCCGCCGAGCTGCGGGCGCTCGGGTTGGAGGTCAGCGAGGACGACGCCGCCGGACCGGCCGAAGCCGGGGCGGGCAACCTGCTGGCGCGGCTGCCGGGGCAGCGCGACGAGTGGGTGATGTTCTGCGCCCATGTCGACACCGTCCCCCACAAGGGTCAGATCGAGGTGATCGACGACGACGGCGTCTTTCGCAGCCGCGGCGAGACGATCCTCGGCGCCGACAACAAGGCCGCGGTGGCGGTCTTCATGGAGCTGGTCGCGCGCCACGCGGAGACGCCGCCGCCGATCGGGATCGAGCTGGTGATGACCGTCGCCGAGGAGCAGGGCCTGCGCGGGGCGAAGGCCTTCGACGCCTCGTCCCTGCGCTCGCGCAGCGGCTTCGTCCTCGACCACGCCGGCCCGGTCGGCGAGGTGATCGTCACGACGCCGACCCAGCAGAAGATCCTCGCCGACTTCGTCGGGGTCGAGGCCCACGCCGGGATCCGGCCCGAGGACGGCAGCAGCGCGATCGCCGCCGCCGCGGCCGCGATCTCGCGGATGGAGCTGGGGCGCCTCGACGAGCAGACGACCGCCAACGTCGGCCTGATCTCCGGCGGCACCTCCGGCAACGTCGTCCCCGGCCACTGCGGCATCCACGCCGAGGCGCGCAGCCTCGACGCGG
Source organism: uncultured Solirubrobacterales bacterium (assembly GCA_963739875.1). Lineage (GTDB taxonomy): Bacteria > Actinomycetota > Thermoleophilia > Solirubrobacterales > 70-9 > VAYN01. The sequence goes on along the minus strand of CAVUCD010000001.1, from coordinate 378,457 downwards.
CGCGGGCCGCCGAGGTCGCCGGGGCGATCTCCGACGCCTGCGCCTGGGGGGCGAGCGAGCACGGCTGCGACGTCGACGTGCGGATCGAAGAGCTCTTCCGCGGCTACCAGCTGCCGAAGGACTCGCCGGCGCTGGCCTTCGCCGAGGCGGGGCTGCGGAGCGCCGGGCTGGAGCCGCGGCGGGTCGCGATCGGCGGCGGCAGCGACGCCAACGCGCTGCGCGCGACGGCTTCGACTGCGTCCTGCTCTCCAACGGCACCGACGCCGTCCACACCGCCGACGAGATGGTGCCCGGCCGCAACCTCGAGAAGATGCTCGAGGTCTGCGAGGGAATTCTCGCCGCGCCGCCGCGGCGGGCGACGGCGGCGCTCCGAGCGAGGCGTGAGCGGCCGCCTCGCCCTGCGCCGCGGCGTCGTCGTCTCCGCCGAGCCGCTGGTCGTCGAGGTCGACGGCGAGCGGCGGCCCGCCTGGGCGGACGCGGTGCTGCTGGGCGAGATGCGCGAGGGCGACGAGGTCGTCGTCAACGTCGTCGCGCTCGACCTCGACCTCGGCTCCGGCGGCTTCGACGTCGTCCACGTCAACCTGACCCGCGGCCTGGAGGGCGGCGGAGGGGGAGGCGCCCACGTGATCAAGCTCAACTACACCTCGCTCCAGCACCCGGTCGAGCCGGTCGAGGCCCAGGAACGGAGTGGGGCGGCGACGATCCCCGTCGCGGTCCTGCCGCTGCACGGGCACCTCGCGCCGGCGGCCTGGGCGGCGGCGCAGGGCCAGCCCGGACTCAAGGTCGGCTACGTGCAGACCGGGGGCGGGGCGCTGCCCGGCTCGTTCTCGCGCGACGTCGCCGAGCTGCGCGAGCGCGGCCTGCTCTGCGGCCACATCACCGCCGCCCCCGCCTACGGCGGCGAGCACGAGGCGCTGAGCCCCGTCGGCGCGCTCGACGCCGCCCAGCGCCTCGGCTGGGACGCGATCCTGATCGGCCCCGGCCCCGGCATCATCGGCTCCGACACCGAGCTCGGCCACGGCGGCATGGCCGCCCTCGACAGCGCCCACGCCGCCCTCTCCCTGGGCCTGCCGACCCTGATCTCACCGCGCCTCTCCAGCGCCGACCCCCGCGAGCGCCACCGCGGCTTGAGCCACCACACCGCCACCGTCCTCGACCTTCTCCTGGCCCCGGTCGACGTCGCCGTCCCGGAGGGAGAGCCCGACGGCCCTGGCGGAACTGGAAGCGGCCAGCGGAGACCGCCACCGCCTGCAGACCGCCCCGGTCGACCTCGCCGCCTACGCGGCTTCGGGCCTCCCGACCACCACCATGGGCCGCAAGCTCTCGGAGGACCCACTGTTCTTCGCCGCCCCCCTCGCAGCCGGACACGTCCTCCTGGCGCCGAACCCTGCGCCGCGTAGCACGCACGGTCCCTTGCGGCTCAAGGTGTGTTGCGGTCAAGAGAGAACCACCCGTTTATGGCAATCGCGATCAAGCCCTCGACTCCCGCGACCCCTGCCTCGGCCGGCGCCGACGCCCGCTTCTCCAGCCTCGTCCTCGACTTCCTCGCCTACCTGGAGCTCGAGCGCGGTCTCTCCCGCAACACCCTCAACGCCTATCGCACCGACCTGCTCCAGTACGGCGAGTACCTCTCGGCCCACGACCTCGACGCGCTGCACGCCCGGCCCGCCGACGTCGCCGACTTCCTCGCCGAGCTGGCGACCGGCGAGGGCGAGCGCCCGGCCTGCTCGGCCTCGACGATCCACCGCAAGGCCGCCTGCCTGCGCTCCTTCTACAAGCACCTGCGCCGCGACGAGCTGATCGGCGACGACCCGACCGCGGCGCTGAGCGCGCCGCGGCGCTCGAAGAAGCTTCCCCAGGTCCTCAACTACGCCGAGGTGCAGAAGCTGCTGGCGGCGCCGCGCGGCAGCGAGCCGACGGCGCTGCGCGACCGGGCGCTGCTCGAGGTGATGTACGCCTGCGGGCTGCGGGCCTCGGAGACGATCGGGCTCGAGCTCGGCGACATCGACATGCGCGAGGGCTTCCTGCGCGCTCGCGGCAAGGGCTCGAAGGAACGGATCGTGCCGCTGGGCCGCCAGGCGATCGCGGCGATCTCCGCCTACCTGCGCGGCGGGCGCTCGAAGCTGGTCGGCGAGCGCCACGAGGCGAAGCTGTTCGTCAACTTTCGCGGCGGCCCGCTGACCCGCCAGGGCCTCTACAAGATCGTCCAGAAGCACGCCCGCGACGCCGGCCTCTCCGGCCGGATGAGCCCGCACACGCTGCGCCACAGCTTCGCCACCCACCTGCTCGCCGGCGGCTGCGACCTGCGCGCCGTCCAGGAGATGCTCGGCCACGCCGACATCTCGACCACCCAGATGTACACGCACCTCTCCGGCGACCGCCTCAAGGAGGTCTACTTCAGCGCCCACCCCCGCGGCCGACGCAGCGACTGACCGCATGCCAGCCGCAGCTGGGCTCCGCGATCCATTGCCGCTATGCGACAAGAACGCGACCTCGATCGGTAGAACTCGGGGATGCCCGAGCTGCCCGAGGTCGAGACCGTCGCGCGGCAGCTGGAGCCGGAGCTGGAAGGGCACCGGATCGAGGAGCTGGAGGTGCTCGACGCGCGCTGGTCGCGGCCGGTCCCGCCGGCCGCAGCTGGGCGAGGCGGTCAGCGGCGCCACGATCGAAGGCCTGGGACGGCGCGGCAAGTACCTGCTGCTGGGGCTCGACGGCGCCCGCACCCTGGTCATGCACCTGCGGATGACCGGCAACCTGGTCCTGGTCGAGGGCGACGACGATGCTCGACCCCTCCGAGGGCCGGCTGCTCTACCAGGGCGAGCGCACGACCGAGGCCCGGCACCTGCGCGCCCGCTTCGTCCTCGACGACGGCCGCGAGCTCTGGTTCACCGACCCGCGCCGCTTCGGCGAGGCCTTCCTGATCGACGACGCCGACCTGCCGGCGCGCTTCGCGAACGGCTCGGGGTCGAGCCGCTCTCGCCGGAGTTCACCGCCGAGGCGCTGGGGGAGATGGCCGCCGGGCGCACGGCGCCGCTGAAGTCGTTCCTGCTCGACCAGTCGCGGATCGCCGGCGTCGGCAACATCTACGCCGACGAGGCGCTCTACCGGGCGCGCCTGCACCCGCTCTCGCCCGCCGGCTCGATGAAGCCCGAGCACCTGCGAGGCGCTGCGCGACGCGGTGATCGCCGCGCTGCAGGCGGGCATCGACGCCGGCGGCTCCTCGATCGACGACTACCGCGACGGGCGCGGCGAGAAGGGGACGATGCAGGAGCGGTTCCTCGTCCACACCCGCGAGGGCGAGCCCTGCCCCTCCTGCGAGGGCGAGATCGTCCGCATCGTCGTCGGCGGCCGCTCCACCTACTTCTGCCCGCAGCTGCCAGGTCAAACTGCGCCGCCGTCCCGGCGTCGCAAATAGGCCGCGCCGACGCAGGGTTTGGCCCTCGGGCAAAACTCGAAAGCGGCGGCCGTCACCCGTCCGGTCCGTCGGTCACCTTTGATCTCGTGCCCGGAACCACGGTCAAGACCGAGGCGATCGTCCTGCGCAGCATCCGCTACGGCGAGGCGGACCGCATCCTCCACCTCTACTCGAAGACGCGGGGCCGGTTCGGCGCGATCGCCAAGGGCGCCCGCAAACCGAAATCCCGCTTCGGCGGGCGGCTGGAGCCGTTCTTCCGGCTCGACCTCGTCCTCCACGAAGGCCGCGGCGACCTGCTGACCGTGACCAACGTCGCCACGATCGACGGCTACCCGCGGCTGCGCTCCTCGGGGCCGGCGCTGACCGCCGGCGCCCGCGCCTGCGACGCGGTCCTGCGCCTGCTCGACTCGGCCGAGCCGAACCTGCCCGCCTACAACCTGCTCTGCCGCTACCTGGCGCTGCTCGACGACCCGGACGAGCCGCGCGCCGCCGGGCTGGAGGTGGCGCTCTCCTTCCGGCTGAAGCTGGCGCTGGTGGCCGGCTTCGCGCCCGAGCTCGCCTCCTGCACCAGCTGCGGCGAGGTCGAGCACCTGGTCGGCTTCTCGGGCGCCGCCGGGGGGGTCGTCTGCGCCAGCTGCGAAGCCGGCTCCTTCGACTTCTCCGAGGAGGCGCACGCGCTTCATGGTCGAGGCGCTGGCGAAGCCGCTGAGCGAGGCGCCGGCGGCCGATCCGCGGGCGCTGCGCCAGGTCGAGCGCGCCGTGGGCGAGACGCTCGAGCACCACGCGCACGTGCAGCTCCGCGCGGCAGCGTAGCCAGACGCTGCAGACCGGCGCATCTCGGCTCGGCGCTCACGGCGGAGCAGGCGCTCCCTGCGTCCGATCCGCTTGGTTTCGCCTCGGCTCCTTATGATCGACGGGTGCCCGCCACCGCCACCTTCGAGGACCGGATCCGCGCCTGGGAGGACGAGTTCCTCTCCGAGCACGCGACCCGCTCCTACCCGGCGCGCCGCGCCGTCGAGGAGCCCGACAGCCCGATGCGGACGCCGTTTCAGCGCGACCGCGACCGGATCGTCCACTCCAAGTCCTTCCGCCGGCTCAAGCACAAGACCCAGGTCTTCGTCGCCCCCGAGGGCGACCACTACCGGACCCGGCTGACCCACACGCTCGAGGCCTGCGGGATCGCCCGCACCGTGGCCCGGGCGCTGGGCCTGAACGAGGACCTGACCGAGGCGATCGGGCTCGGCCACGACCTCGGCCACCCGCCCTTCGGCCACGCCGGCGAGGCGACGCTCGACGAAGCGCTGCGCGAGCGCTGCGGCATCGGCTTCAAGCACAACGAGCACTCGCTGCGGGTGGTCGAGGTGCTGGAGCGCGACGGCCAGGGCCTCAACCTGACCGAGCAGGTCCGCGACGGCATCCTCAACCACACCGGGCCGAACAAGCCGGCGACGCTGGAGGGTCGGATCGTCAAGCTGGTCGACCGCGTCGCCTACATCAACCACGACATCGACGACGCCCTCCGCGCCGGGATCCTGCGCCCCGAGGACCTGCCGGCGGCGGAGATCGAGCTGCTCGGCCCGACCGGCTCGCTGCGGATCGACACCCTCGTCCGCGACATCGTCGAGCGCTCCGGCGAGGCGGGGGACATCGTCCAGAGCGAGGAGATCGGGAGGGCGATGCTGCGGCTGCGCAAGTTCATGTTCGACCGCGTCTACCTCGGCCCCGAGGCCCAGCGCGAGCACGAGCGGGTCGAGCGGGCGATGCGCGGCCTCTTCGACCACTACCTGGCGAGCCCCGACGAGCTGCCGCAATGGGACCCGACCGCGAGCGAGTGCCAGCGCGTCGCCGACTACATCGCCGGGATGACCGACCGCTACTGCATCGCCAAGTTCACCGAGCTGACGATCCCCGAGGAGTCGCGCGTTCTAGTGGCGCTGATCTCCCCCGAGAGCCTCGACCGGGTCAAGCAGGCGGCCGACATCGTCGAGGTGATCTCCGCCCACACCGATCTGCGCCGCCAGGGCGCCCGCTGCGTCGGGCTCTGCCCGTTCCACGAGGAGCGCACGCCCTCGTTCTCGGTCGACGCGCAGGACAAGCTCTACCACTGCTTCGGCTGCGGGGTCGGCGGCGACGTGATCAAGTTCGTCGAGGAGAAGGACGGGCTCGGCTTCGCCGAGGCGGTCGAGCTGCTCGCCGATCGCTACGGGGTCGAGCTCGAGCGCGAGCAGGAGGACCCGCGGGCGGAGGCGAGGCGTCAGCAGCGCCGCCGCCTCGAGCAGCTGCTGGACCGCACCGCCGCCTACTACGCGAGCTACCTCTGGGAGTCGAAAGAGGCGGGCAAGGCACGCGCCTACCTGGCCGAGCGCGGCCTGGAGGAGCAGGTCCTGCGCGAATTCGGCGTCGGCTACGCGCCCAGCGCCTGGGACAAGATCCTGGTCCGCGGACAGCAGGCCGGCTTCAGCGTCGCGAGCTGCACGACGTCGGCCTGGTCCAGCGAGGCAGCGAAGGAGAGGGCAGGGAGTACGACCGCTTCCGCTCGCGGATCATGTTCCCGATCCGCGACCGTCGCGGCCGCACCGCTCGGCTTCGGCGGCCGGGCGATGCGCTCCGACCAGGGCGCCAAGTACGTCAACACGGCCGAGACCGACTTCTTCCACAAGAGCCAGATCCTCTACGGCGTCGACCTCGCCAAAGCGGCGATCGCCAAGGCCGCGCGCGCGGTCGTCGTCGAGGGCTACACCGACGTCCTGGCGCTGCGCCAGGCCGGGATCGAGGAGACCGTCGCGGTGATGGGCACCGCGATCACCGGCGAGCAGGTGGCGACGCTCTCGGGCATGGTCGAGGAGGTGGTGCTGGCGCTCGACGCCGACTCGGCCGGGCAGGAGGCGATGCTGCGGGCGCAGCGCGTCGCCGCCGGGCGGAAGATGCGGCTGCGGGTGGCGGCGATGCCGGCCGGGGTCGACCCGGCCGAGATGATGGCCGAGGCCGGAGGGCGCCGAGCGCTTCCGCGGCCTGGTCGAGGCGGCGGTCGAGCTGACCGACTTCCAGGTCGGCCTGGTCCTCGACGGCACCGACGTCGCCTCGCCGGTCGAGCGCGACCGGGCGCTCGGCGAGGTGGCGCCGATCCTCGGCGGCGATGGGGGAGTCGGCCAGCCGCGACGACCTGGTGCGCCGGGTGGCGGAGCGGCTCGACCTCGAGCCGGCGATGGTGATGGGCAGGGTGGTCGCGGCGACGCCCGGCGAGCGGCGGCGGCGAGCCCGAGCCGGCCCGGGCTGCGACCGGCGCTCGCCGCCCAGCAGCCGCGGCGGGCCGTCGAGCTGACCTCGCGCGAGCGCCGCGAGCGCGCCCTGCTGGCGATGTGCATCGCGCTGCCGGAGGAGGGCAGGGAGTTCCTCGAGCGGCTCACCGACGCCCATCTCTCGCCGACCGGGGTCCGCGCCGCCGACCTGGCTGCGCGAGAACCCGGGCGATCCCGCCTCCAACCTGCCGCATGACGCCGAGATGGCGAGCCTGATCTCCGAACTGGTGATGCTCTCCCGCGACCAGCCCGCCTCGCACGAGTCGATGGAGCTCAACTTCCTGCTGCTCGAGCAGCGCCGGCTCGAGGACGAGCTGGCCGCCGCCGGCGAGCGCGGCGACTACGAGCGCCGGGCCGCGCTCAGCCGCGAGCGGGCCGCGCTGGTCGAGCGAATCGCCCGCACCCAGCGGGTCGAGACCTGAGTCGGTAAATTCCGAGCGGTCCGGTTGCTTCCGGGCGCCACGTTCCGGGGTAGCTCAATCGGCAGAGCATTCGACTGTTAATCGAAGGGTTGTGGGTTCGAGTCCCACCCCCGGAGCTTCAGCGCCGAGGCGGATCCGCGCTCTTCGCCGCGGCCAGCCGCTCGACCAGCTCGGCGCCGCGCTCGGCGCCGTCGTTCTCGCGCCCCCAGGCGGCGATCTCGCCGGCCCGGGCGGCGAACGAACGGTCGCCGAGGATCCGCCGCGCCGCCCAGCGCAGCGGCGCCGGCCGGCACAGCCGCCAGGGCAGCGAGAGGCCGCAGCCCGCCCAGTCGACCCGCATCGCGGTCTCGCTCATGTCGCCGGTGATCGGGCAGATCAGGACCGGGGTGCCGGCGCCGAGGGCGCGGGCGACGGTGCCGTGGCCGCCGTGGGAGATCACCAGCGAGGCGGCGGGCATCAGCTGGCTGTAGCTGAGCCAGTCGACCAGGACGGCGTTGGCGGGAACCTCGATCGGTCGCTGCGGGGCGACGCGGTTGGTCGTCGCCACGACCCGCACCGGCTCGTCCGCGAGCGCGGCCAGCGCGGTTCGCACCAGCTGGTTCTCGGAGTCGTGGGCGGTGCTGGGGGCGACGAGGACCAGCGGCCGGTCTCCCGGCGGCAGCTCGATCTCGGGGTGCGGAACCTCGAAGGTCATCGGTCCCGGTCACCTCGACTCCCGGCGGCCACCGGCGCGGGTACTCGAGCTGGGGGTAGGTCGCGACCAGCGCCAGGTCGGGGCTGATGCCGCCGTGGAAGCGCTCGATCGGAGGCGAGGCCGAGGCGCCGGCGCTGCTGGTTGAGGTCGCGCCGGCCGTGCTCGAGTCCGACCCTCAGCGCCCGCTGCCCGGCCCGCCAGCCGGCGCGGCCGAGCGCAGTCCGCGGCGGCTGCAGCCCGACCGCGAAGAACGGCTGGCCGGGCTCGACCACCGGGTAGATGTGGGGGATCAGCGTCGCCAGCGGCACCCCGGCCTTCTCGGCGGCGAGCGCCGGCGCCAGGGTGAGGATGTCGCTGACGGCGACGTGCGGTCGCATCTCGCTCCAGCAGCGGCAGCAGCGCCCGCGCCGCCTCGGCCGCGTGCTGGCCGTCGGCCGAGTCGGGCTCGCGGCGGCGGGAACATCCGGTATTCCTCGGCCGCGGCGAAGCCGAGCCCGGCGCCCTCGACCGCGCCGCGCCGCTCCTCCCAGGTCTCGACCACGACCTCGTGCCCGCGCCCGGCGAGCGCCCTCCCCAGCGAGATCGCCGGGAAGACGTGTCCCGGATCGCCGAAGGCGGCGACCAGAACCCGCAGCTTGACGAGCCGCCGCCGGCGGTTCACGGCGGCGCCGTCAGGGTGCGTCGGGGCCCTCGCCGGGGCGGTTGAAGACAATCTCCGGGATGTGGCAGTTGGGTGAGAGTGCGAGCAGGAAGCTGACGGCGGCGCCGATGTCGGACGGCTGGATCATCTTCTCGGCCGCGACCTCGCCCTTGATGAAGTCGGTCATCGCGGTGTCGACGAAGCCGGGCGCCAGCGCCGTGCACTGGATTCCGGCGCCGCTCGTCTCGCGCGCGGTCGACTGGGTGAAGTTGATCACCGCGGCCTTGGTCGCGGCGTAGACGGAGAGGAAGGCCTGGCCGCCTTTGCCGGCGATCGAGGCGGTGTTGAGCAGCAGCGCCTTTTCGTGCTCGGCGCCGGCCTCGCGCAGCAGCGGCAGCCCCTCGCGGGTGCCGATGACCAGCGAGCGCAGGTTGATCGCCAGCTGCATGTCGAGGTGCTTGGTCTGGATCTGGTCCATCAGGCTGCCGATCCCGATGCCGGCGTTGTTGACCAGGGCGTCGAGGCGGCCGTACCTCTCCTTGTGGGCGGCGAAGACCGCGACGAGGCTCGGCCTCGTCGCCGACGTCGGCGGGCACGGTCTGGAGCTCGAACCCGTCCGCGCGCAGGCCCTCCACCGACTGCTCGAGTTTCTCCGGGCGCCGGGCCGAGAGCGTCAGCGCGTAGCCCGCTTCGCCCAGGGCCCGGGCGATCGCCAGGCCGATGCCCCCCGATCCTCCGGTCACGATTGCCGCGCGTTCAGCCATCTCCCTCTCCTCACCGTTTCGACGACGCCGCCACCCTATCGGCCGATTCGAGCGGGCGCCGCGGGGTGGAGCCGCGGCGCCGAGTCTGAATAACATGCCGCCGATGCGTGCCGCCCGTATCGCCTCTGCCTCTGGCCTGCCTGCTCGCGGATCAGCGCGCCTGGTCGCCGGCTGCGGCGGTGGCTCGGACTCGAGCGATTCCAGCACGGCGACGACCGGCAAAGGCGGAAAGCCGCCCGGCGCCGCCGAAGAGCGAGTTCCCGCAGACCGCGCGGCAGGACGCTCAGGGAACTGATCAAGGGCACCGACGCCCGCTCCGAACTGGTCGTCTCACCCGCGGCGCTCGCCTTCTACAAAGGCGAGAACCGCTACCCGTTCGGCGTCTTCGAACGCGATCGCACGCCAGGTTCCCGACGCCGAAGTCGCCCTCTACTTCGCCAAGGTGCCGGCGCCAAAGCCAGGCGCCAGGTCGAAATCGGGCAACAAGGGCCAGGTGGCGAAGGCGGAAGCCCAGGCGCTCGACGAGCCGGCCGTGGGCCCGTTCCCGGCCACGATCGAAAGCCTCGCAGACCAAGCCGGCGTTCCGGGCGCAGACGACCTCGCAGGATCCCGACGCGGCCGAGCGTCGTCTACTCGACCCAGATCGACTTCCCCAGCGACGGCGAGTGGCGGGTCGCCGCGGTGATCAAGGAAGGCGACGAATTCAAGTCGACGCTGCTGCCGAGCGCCGTCGTCGGCGAATTCATCGGCGATCCCGCGGCCCGGGCAGCCGGCGCCGAAGATCCACACGCCGACCGCCGCGGACGTCGGCGGCGACCTCTCGAAGATCACCACCCGGATCCCGCCGGACACCCAGAACAAGGTGGATTACGCGGAAGCGCTCGGAAAAGAACCGATCGTGCTCTTGTTTGCGACCCCCCAGTTCTGCCAGAGTCGGGTCTGCGGACCCGTCGTCGACGTGGCCGAGCAGGCCAAGCAGGAATTCGGAGACAAGGCGGCCTTCATCCACATGGAGATCTACAACGACAACGATCCCGGCAAGGGCGTCCGGCCCCAGGTGCGCGCGTTCCACCTGCCCAGCGAGCCGTGGCTGTTCGCGATCAACCGCAAGGGCATCGTCAGCTCGGCGGTCGAGGGTGCCTTCGGGCTCGAAGAGATGGACAAAACGGTCGAAAAGGCGGTGGCGGAATGAGCGACAAAGCGGCCGCCGACAACACCGCGCTGCTCGAGTCCTTCGCCGAGGAGGCGCGCCGCCGCTGCGACGTGATCGCCGCCGGCCTCGCCACCGCGACGACCGACTTCGAGACGATGCGCGCCGAAGCCCACGCCCTGCGCGGCACCGCCGGCGTCGTCGGCCTGCGCCGCCTCGCCGAGCTGGCCGGCCTGATGGAGTCCGACCTCGCCGAAGCGAAGAAGACCGGCGTCATCCGCGGCGGCCGCGACCACCAGATCGCCGACGCCGCCAAGGCCCTCGCCGACGGCGCCGCCGCCGCCGCCAAGGGCGAAGAAGAGCCCCCCGACGTCGGCCGCTCCCTGGCCCAGCTGTTCAGCGCCTGACCCCCACATCTCGCGCTAGGCTCGCCCCATCCGGGGCGGTAGCTCAGTTGGTCAGAGCACGGGACTCATAATCCCTTGGTCGCTGGTTCGAGTCCAGCCCGCCCCATTGACTACCGCGAGAAGCGTTCCGAGCGCAACTAATCCGCTTGAGCGTGGTTCCAGCGTCAATGGAGCGTAGGGGCATCCAACTTCCGAGCCGGCGCCGATCGCGGCTGCGCTTGGCGATCTGCGGGCTTGCCCTGGTCGCGGCGCTGGCGCTGCCGGTGGCCTCGGCTACGGCGGATCCCGGACGCCTCGATCCTCACTTCGGCAAGCAGGGGAGAGCGGCTGTACCGCTCGAACTCGGGAGCCCGAAGCAGTGGTATACGCCGCAGGTTTCAGCCGCGCATGCGCCGGGCGGCGAGACCGTGGTCGCGGCCGGCAGCCGACTGATCCGCCTGCGCGCCGATGGTCAGGTGGACACCGGGTTCGCCACGGCGGGGATCTTCGACGCGAGCGCCGCCTTCGGGGTGCCGGTCCAAGTCGCGGACGTCGCCGTCGACAGTGAAGGGCGGATCGTCGCCGTCGCCATTCCCGTCGGAGGCTGGCCGACGCGTGGGGCGATGATCCTAAGGCTCACCGTCGATGGCGCCCTCGATCCGAGCTTCGGCAGCGGCGGGGTCTTGAGCACCGACTTCGGTCTTCCGCTGCCCAAAGAAGGGCTGTCCCCGGAAATCACCAGCATGCATGTTGCCATCGATCCGCAGGGCAGGGTGCTGGTCTCTGGGACGCATCTGGAAGCGATCCCCTATCGCTATCTGACCGGCGGCTATGTCGCTCGCCTACTGGGCGATGGCAGCCTCGACTCCAGTTTCGGCAATGGCGGTGTCGTCGCCTTCAACACCACCACCCTTAGCGGGGTCGAAACGATGGGCCTGGGCCGTGAAGGATCGCTGCTCCTGATCGGGCGAGGGAAGCAATGCAGGGAGTCGCCCCCGTTTTCGGTGACCCAGCTCGATGGGAGCGGTGTTGTCGATACGGCATTCGACTCCTCGGCGGCTCAGGTCGGAGAAGAAATACCTCGAGGTATCGCCGTCGACGGATCCGGCAGGATCATTGTGCTCGAGCCCACCGGCGTCTTCCGGCTGCTGCCCTCCGGCCGTCCCGATCCGTCCTTCGGGAAGCAGGGCTACGCCGCAGTTCACATCAGCGGCCACCAGAGCAAGCTCAGCGGCGTCGCAGTCACGCCTGGCGAAGGCCTGGTGCTCGACCGGCACGCTCGTTCACTTCTGGAAAGGCCATCCCGAACCGCGGCGGCGCGCGGTCCTCATTCGGCTCGGCTCGCGCGGGAGGCAGGACATGCGACTCGGGAGGGGCGGGGTGGCTCGCTTCGCCTACGGAAAGCCATCGAACGTCTCCGGTCGCGGCGTCCTCCTCAATCGGGACGGCGAGGCGACCGTCGTCGGTCTGGTCCGCAACCAGCGCTTGCCGACGGGTCAGGGCGTGGCGCTGTTTCGCTTTCAGCTCCGGTAGCGACGGCTGAGGAAGATCGCGCGCCTTATCGGCTCAAGGTAGGGTCGGCCGATGAAGACTCGGGTGCTGATCTTGGGAGCGGGCTTCGGGGGCCTCGAGCTCGCTACCGGCCTCTCGGAGGGGCTTGGCGACGAGGTCGAGGTGACGCTGATCGACAAGAGCGACTCCTTCGTCTTCGGGTTCGCGAAGCTCGAGGTGATGTTCGGGCGCAAATCGGCGGAGGCGGTCCGCATGCCCTACGCCGACTTCGTCAAGCCGGGGGTGCGGATGCTGCGGGAGACGGTGACGGCGATCGATCCCGAGGCGCGGTCGGTCAGCACCGACGCCGGCACTCACGAGGCCGATTACCTGGTCGTGGCGCTCGGCGCCGACTACGACATGGACGCCACGCCCGGGCTGGCCGAGGGCGGCAACGAGTTCTATTCCGTCGCCGGAGCCGAACGGATCGCTGAGCTGCTGCCGGAGTTCACGGGTGGCCGGGTCGTGATCGGGGTCTGCGGGGCGCCGTTCAAGTGCCCGCCGGCCCCGAGCGAGGCGGCGCTTCTCCTCCACGACTACCTCTCCGCGCGCGGGATCCGCGACGAGTGCGAGATCACCTTCACGATGCCGCTGCCGAGCCCGGTGCCGCCCTCTCCCGAGACCTCGGCGGCGCTGCTGGCCGCCTTCGCCGAGCGCGACATCGGCTTCCGTCCCGGCGTCCGCATCGACTCGCTCGACCCGGGGCGGAGCGTCGTCCGGCTCGAGGACGGCGGCGAGATCCCCTACGACCTCTTCCTCGGCGTCCCCAAGCACCGCGCGCCGGAGGTGGTCGTCGCCAGCGGGATGACCGTCGACGGCTACGTCCCGGTCGACTCCGAGACCCTGGCGACGCGGTATCCGGGCGTCTACGCCGTCGGCGACGTCACCACCGTCGGCGTCCCCAAGGCCGGTGTCTTCGCCGAGGGCGCCGCCCGGGTGGTCGCCGCCTCGCTGATCGCCACGATCCGCGGCGGCGAGGGGCCGGAGCGCCTACGACGGTCTCGGCTCCTGCTACATCGAGTTCGGCTCCGGTCGGGTCGGCAGAGTCGACGTCGATTTCCTCTCCGGGCCGAAACCGACCGGCGTCTTCCAGGAACCCAGCGCCGCGCTGGTCGCCGAGAAGGACCATTTCGGCTCCAGTCGCCGCGCCCGCTGGTTCGGCAGCTGAGTCGAGTAGCCGCTACTTGAACTGAAAGCTGGTCAGGTCCTGGCCGAAGGTCGGGTTGAAGACGACCTTGTCGAGGTCGATGTCGCTGGAGACGAAGGTGGCGACGGTGAAGTTGCCGTAGGGAGCCCAGGGCGCCTGTTCCATGAAGCCCTTGTCGAGCTCGGCGTATTCGGCTTCCTGCTTCGGGCCCGAGCTGTTCGGTGCCGAGCTGGTCGATCTTGGCGCTCAGCGTCGGGTCGTCGATCTGCGGCCAGTTGGTGTTGTTGGTCGGCTGGATGCTTTCGGCGTCGAACAGCGGCTGGAAGAAGTCGTTGGGGTGCGGGTAGTCCTCGTACCAGTTGCCCCAGCCGGTGTCGAGTTCGGGCGTGGAGGTGTTGGCCATGATCGTGAAGTAGTTGTCGGAGTTGACGATTTTCAGCTTGGTGTCGAAGCCGAGTTCCTTGAGCACGCCTTCGTAGTATTCGCCGGCTTCGTCGTTGGGGCTTTCGTCGTCGGTCCAGACCGTGATGTCGCGGTCGGCGGGGTCGGCTTCGGCGATCAGCTGCTTGGCCTTGGCGAGGTCGTGCGGGTAGAGGTCGAACTTCTCGTAGCCCGGCATCCCCGGCGGCAGGATCTGCTGGCTGGCGGCCATCTGCCCGGCGTAGATCCGTTCCAGCGCTTCGGGGTCGACCGCGTAGTTGACCGCCTGGCGCACCTTGAGGTCGTCGAAGGGCGGCCTCTGCGTGTTCATCCAGAAGTAGTAGGTGTTGATCTGCGGGTCGACCCGGAGCTGGCTGCCTTCGTATTTGCTCTTGACTTCGGCGAAGCGGTCGGCCGGCGGCGAGTTCTGCATCCAGTCGAACTTGCCCTGTTCGACGTCGTTGACCTGGGTCGAGGGGTTGCGAATCACGGTGACGTCGATCTTGTCGACGTGGCCGCTGGGGATCTGCGGCATCAGCTTCGCGTTGTTCTTCAGCCACTGCGGGTTGCGTTCGTATTCCCAGCCGCGCCCGGGCTGGGACTTGGTGATCACGTAGGGCCCGGTGGCGGGCGGCGGGAGAGGCGGTGAGGTCTTCGTCGGGAGTGCTCGGCCGGCAGCGGCGCGACGAACATCAGCGCCAGCTCGTTGCTGAAGGTGCCGCGAGGTTCGACCAGGTCGATGACGATTTCGCCGCTCTTGTCGTCGGTCTCGATCCCCGGAATGCCGCCCTGCTTGGTTTCGGCGAACTTTTCGGCGCCGACGATGTCGGTGTAGAAGGGCGAGCCGCCGGAGTTGAGCTTGAAGACGCGTTCGACCGCGTGGGTGAAGTCCGAGGCCTTGACCGGGGTGCCGTCGGAGTACTTCAGGCCCTTGCGCAGGAAGAGGGTGTAGGTCCTGCCGCCGTTGCTGATCTTCGGCAGCGCCTTGGCCAGGCCGGGGATCACCTTGCTGCCGGCCGCGCCGTTGGCGTGGGCGTAGGTCAGCAACGGGATGTAGGTGTCGTACATCGCCGTATAGCTTTCGGTGTCGAAGGAGAGCGCCGGATCGAGGTAGTCCGGGAAGGAGGCGTAGGTCACCCGCAGGGTGCCGCCGTCCTTGCCGGCGCTCGAGGAGCTGCCGCAGGCGGTGAGACAGAGGACGACCCCCACCGAAATGGCAGCCGCGGCTATCGAGGCAGCGAGACGTTTCATGGACCCAACGCCCCATTCGACAGCTTCGGGGCGAAACTTGAGCTTGGGGCTGAATCAGCCGGGCACCGATCATCGGCTCGAGGGCGTCACCCCGGCGGCCGGCGCTGCGGTTGACCGTAACGGTACCTACGGAGTTCACGGCTGGAACCTTGGATATTCTCAACGCCGTGACCTGGCCGACTTCCCGCGCCCGCAGGGGTGCAAGTTGACGCGCCCGGGCCGGGGGGAGTCCTCTGCCAGGACGAAGATCCTCGAGGCCAGCCGCACACTGTTCGGCCGGCGCGGCTTCTCGGAGACGTCGGTCGGCGACATCGCCCGCTCCGCCCAGGTCGCCCGGGCGACGGTCTACAACAACTTCGACGACAAGCAGGACATCCTCGCGGCGATCATCAGCGAGTACATGACCGGGTACGCGCGGATTGCCCAGCGGCTGCGCGAAAACGCCCGCTCCGGGCAGACCTCGTTCGAGCTGATCCAGGAAATGGTCCGCGAGGCGCTCGCCTGGCGGGTCGAGAACGCGGATCTGCAGCCGGTCGTCGCCGTCGCCCGCAACCTCCGAGGATCGGGCTGGGGGGAGGCAAGCAAGGCCGCCGACGACGCGATGCTGGGCTGGATCCTCGCTGTCCACGCCGCCGACGAGGCCGCCGGGCTGATCCGCCAGGACATCGACCTCGAATTCGGCGTTCGCGCCGCCTACGCGATGATCGAGTCGGTCCTCTCTTCATTCGACGTCTCCGCCCGCGAGGAGCAGATCGAAAGGGCGGCTCACCAGTTGGCGCTGCTGCACTGGTACTCGATCTGCTCGATCGATCCGGCCGAAGCCCCGCACAGTCCGCTGGGCCGCCGCGTCGCTTCCTAGGCGCCTGCCCGTGCGCGTCCTGATCCCACTGCCCGATCGCGATTTCGACACGACCGAGGTCGCGGTGCCCTGGCGGCTGCTCAGCGACCGCGGCCACGAGGTCGTCTTCGCGACCCAGGCAGGGGGGAGTGCTCCCGAATGCGACCCCAAGCTGCTCGGCGGCGTCCTCTTCGGCAAGCTCGGCGCCGAGCCCGAGCCGATCTCCTTCTACGAGGAGCTGACCGAGGACCCGGCGTTCCGCAACCCACTCGCCTGGGGGCAAATCGAGCCGGCGGAATTTGACGGCCTGCTGCTGCCCGGCGGGCACGCCCAGGGGATGCGCCAGTACCTCGACGACGCGGAGCTGCAGGCGAAGGTTGCCGCCTTCTGGGGCTTGGAGCGCCCGGTCGGGGCGATCTGCCACGGCGTCATCGTGCTCGCCCGGAGCATCGACCCTGCCAGTGGCCGCAGCGTCATCGCCGGGCGGCGGACGACCTGCCTGCCGAAGTACATGGAGCGCGGCGGCTTCCTTCTGACCGCCTGGAGGCTGGGGCGCTACTACCGCACCTACCCCACCTACGTCGAGGACGAGGTGATCGCCGCGCTCGACGATCCCGGTGGCTTCGAGCGCGGACCCCGCACCACCAAGCGCGGCACCGGCAGCGACGACTCGGCCGCCTTCGTGGTGGAGGACGGCAACTACCTCTCGGCTCGCTGGCCCGGGGACGCCTATCTCTTCGCCAAGCGCTTCGACCGGATGCTGTCGACGCTAGCCTTTACACCGGTCTCGACCGGGCCCGGCCGCAGCACCTCCGGGTCGTGGCCAGGGACGCACCTTCGCTCCGCCGTCGCGAAATGCGCGCAACCGCTCGGCGGAGCGGCCCTGCTCCTCGCGGTCGTCGCCGAAGGCGGGGAAGCGGTGGTCGTCGAGCCCGGCGGCGAAGTGGGCGACGTCGATGCCGAGGATCAGGTCCTCGCCGACGCGGACGGACTGATGGCCCGGGGTGTGGCCGGGCGTCAGCAGCAGCTCGATCGAGCCGTCGCCGAGGAGGTCGTGGTCGCCGTCGATCAGGCTGAGCTCGGCCGGGGCATCGGCGTAGTCGCGAGGGAGGAAGAAGTTGCGTTCGATCGCCGCCCGCTCCTGCCCCGCCTCCCACTCTGCGCGCTGGACGACGACGGGCACCGAGGCGGGAATCAGCGCCAGGCCGCCGGCGTGGTCGAAGTGCAGGTGGGTGAGCACCACCTTGGTCACGGTGGAGAGGTCGAGCTGCTCGGCGATCGAGCGCTCCTGCTCGAGCTGGAAGAAGCCGATCGCGCTGGACTCCCCGTAGCGGCCCCGCGAATCGGCCACGGCACCCGGGTGCAGCCCGGTGTCGATCAGGATCCGCTCGGTCTCGGTCTCGATCAGATAGGCGGGCACCGGAACGCGGCTCGGGCGCTCGGGCTCCTCCTCGCCCTGGCGCCAGAGGCCCGCCGGCGCGGTCATCCAGCCGACGTTGAACATCTCAATCCGCATCGGTTCGCCTCCTCCTCGTGGTCGGACTGCGGACGCGACTCTATGCCGTTGGCTCGGTGCGTCCTAAGATCCGTGCATGTGCAGAAACATCAGAACCCTCCACAATTTCGATCCACCCGCCACCGAGGACGAGATCCACGCTTCGGCGCTGCAGTACGTGCGCAAGGTCAGCGGCTCGACCAAGCCCTCGCAGGCCAACGCCGAGGCATTCGCCGAGGCGGTCGATGCCGTCGCCGACGTGACCCGCGAGCTGCTCGAGCGGCTGGTCACCTCCGCGCCTGCCAAGGACCGCGAGGTCGAGGCGGCGAAGGCGCGGGCCCGGGCGGAGCAGCGCTTCGCGGCCTGAGCCAGGGTGCGCCGGCGCCGGTAGGCTCGCGTGATGCGCGTGCCCTGGTTCAGCTGTCAGCCGGTCGACGAGAGCTTCTTCGACGCCGCGCCGATGCGGCTGCGGGCCAAGTTCGAGGTCCCGCTCCCGGCGGCGAGGGTCTGGGAGGAGCTGACGAGCGACGACGCCCTCCACTGGTGCCGGATCCTCCAGGACGTCACCTGGACCTCGCCGCGGCCGTTCGGGGTCGGCACCACTCGGGAAGTGAAGGCGCTCTGGGGAGCCAACCGGCTCAGGGAGCACTACTTCCGCTGGGAGGAGGGGCATCGCCACTCCTTTTACGTCGTGGAGTCGAGCGCGCCGCTGTTTCGCAGCCTCGCCGAGGACTATCTGGTCGAGCCGATTTCGGAGACCTCCTGCCGCTTCAGCTGGACGATCGCGGTCGAGCCCAAACCGGCCGCGCGGCCGGGCGGTCCCGTCAACCGGGCGCTGCTGAAGACGCTCTTCACCGACACCGCCCGGCACTACGGGCTCAGCTGAGCCCGCCCCTCATCCCCCCGGATTGCGGTGGGCGGCGACCTCGATCCACTCCAGCCGTGCGGGCGGTCCCTCGATCCCCGCCTGCGCCAGCGCCGGGCCGAGACGCTCCGCCAGGAAGCGCTCCTGATCCGCCTGCGAGGACCAGACCTCGAAGACGACCCAGCCGCCCTCTTTGGCGCCGCCGGTGTGCGCGAGCAGCCCGGCGGGCCAGTTCCCCTCGCCGCTCGCCATGTCGATGCCGAGCAACTCGTTGACCTGCTCGTAGGTATCCACGCCGAAACCGTCGAACTCGAGAATCAGACCGTCCGCCATCTCTCACCCCTCTGGTAGGAACCTGGGAGGGGAAGCTCTCACGCCTCGGGCGGTGGAGTCAAGGGCGTGCCGTGATCAGCTTTCGGGAACCTTGTCCCCGTGCTTTTTTCGTTTCGCTTTGAGCTCTTTGCTTTTGGTTTTGGCGTCGACGTAGGAGGACTCGACCAGGGCCTTGCCGCCGGACCAGCCGAAGACCCAGGAGACCATGATCACGGCGAAGAGGACGTCCCAGGCGGAGACGATCAGCTGCTGGCCGATCGAGTAGGCCGTCGCGGTCGAGGCGTCGACGGAGCCGGAGAGGGCGGCGGAGTTCATCGCCTGGGTGACGCCGACGCCGCCGGGGGTGGCGGAGACGCTGTTGGAGATCGAGTTGGAGGCGGTGACGGTGGCGACGTTGTGGAAGCTGACCGGGATCCCGTAGGCACCGAGGAAGACGGCGACGATCGCGAGCCGGGCGGCGTAGCTGCCGAGCTCCGGCAGGACCAGGTCGGTGAGGGTCCTGCGGGGGCTGCGGAGGATCGCGCCGCCGCTCGCCATCTCGGCCCGCACCTTCGCCAGGCGCGGCCAGAAGATTCGCGCCAGCAGCGCCAGCAGGACGACCGCGCCGATCAGCAACAGGACGACGAGCCCGCCGTGGTCTTCGAGGAAGCCGAGCTTGATCCCGAAGGAGCCCTTGACCGAGAGGAAGAGGTAGAGGTAGAGGCCGACGTTGAAGACCGAGAAGGGGATCTTCTGGACGATCTGCCCGGAGAAGACCTTGGCGAAGGTGGCGCCGGCGAGCAGGGTCGTGAACATCAGCAGCATCACCCAGGTGCCGAGGTTGGCGGGGAGGAAGCTGTTGAGCCCGACGGCGGTCGCGTAGCAGGCGAGGATCAGCCGGTAGGAGACCTTGGTGCGGGGGAGGGCGGCGCGGAGGATGCCGAACCAGGCCAGCGCCGCCAGCGAGGTCTGCGCGGTCTCCAGCACCACCCCGGCGACGACCGCCCAGGCGGGGACGTCGCGGACTTTGTGAAGCAGTTCCCGGATCCAGTCGCCGGCGGGGACGCCGAGCAGGTCGAGGACGAAGATCAACAGGGCGACGCCGCCGATCCAGATCGCGATCCGCGTCAGGCGGCGGGACACGGGCTGCGATCGCTTGGCTCCGGCAGCCTCGGGGACGGCGTCCACGTCGCCAGACTAGCCAACGCCGGGGGCAACGCACCGACGCCGAGTGTCGCCTTTTACCCCTTATAGGACGTAAAAGGCGACGCTCGTCCGCCGGCGTCTCCTACTTGTTGTTGAGCAGTTCTTCGGCCTTCTTCTTCGCTTCTTCGACGCCCTTTTCGACCTGCTTGGTGCCTTCTTCGATCCCCTTTTCGGCCTGCTTGGTGCCTTCTTCGATTCCCTTCTTGGCACTGCCCTTGCTGTTTTCGGCCTGTTTCTTGGCTTCTTCGAGGCCCTTCTTGGCCTCTTCGGTGCCTTCCTTGACGGCTTCTTCGGCCTTCTTGGTCCCGGATTCGATTTCTTCCTGCGCCTTGGCGGTGCTCGAGGTGCTGGCGCTGCTGTCGCTGCTGCCGCACCCGGACAGGACCGCGCCGCCGCCGAGGATCGCCAGGATGGCGAAGGCCGCAGCGATCGTTCGCAACTTGGTGGTGATGGCCGATTGACCGTCGCTCATATATCTCTCCCGCTTGGTTGCCGTTGACCCGGCGCTGACGCCGGTGCGGGCGAACGTATTGCATGCCGTGGACACTGTCCAGGCAGCCAGGCTCGAGGGCGGCGACGCCGGGTCACTACCGTTTAGCGATGGCGGACGAGGCACAGCCGGATCGGTTCGAGTCCCTCGTCGCCGACGCGATCGACGCCCTGCCGGAGCAGTTCCAGAAGGTCCTGGAGGGGGTCGCGGTGATCGTCTCCGACCTCGGCTCCGAGCACCACGCCTACGGCCACTACTTCGGCGACGGGGTCGCTCGCGAACGCTACGAGGACCGGATCGTGATCTATCGCGACACCCTCGAACGCGACTTCGGCCACGATCGCGATCTGCTGGCCCGTCAGGTCGAGCGAACCCTGCGCCACGAGCTCGCCCACCATCTCGGCTGGGACGAGAGCGGCGTCGCCGGACTCGGGCTCTGAGCCAGGGCCCTAGCTGACCGTGCAGTCGCGGGTCAGGGTGGTGTTGATCTGGCGCCCGTCGGCGAACTGGAAGCTGCCGCGGGCGAAGGGGAAGATCGCACCGGGGAACCCCGCCGGAGCCGCGCAGCTGGCGCTGATGAAGCCGACCCGCTTGCCTCGGTAGCTGTACGTGCGCCCGACCCGGAGCTTGACGTCGGTGATCGATCCCAGGCCGCCGGCCAGAGCCGGAACCCTGGCGGAGAGGATCGTCCCGAGCTGGTCCCCGGATCGGTGGGAGATCAGCAGCGGCAGGACGAAGGTCACCCGCACCGGGACGGTTCCGTAGAGGTGGAGGATCAGCGCCGGCCTGCCGTGTCGGCGGCCGTTGAAGGCGAGGATCTGGCCCTCGACCGGAACCGGGGTCTGGGTGGAATCGAGGGTCGCCCTGAAGCTGCCGTGGCCGACCAGCGCCGGCCGGCAGCGCTGCAGGGCGGCTTCGGTCGTGGTCGACTGCAGCAGCGCGCTGGTACAGGCGGGCAGGCCGCGACTGAAGAGATGGGCGTTGCGATTGAGCGCGATTTCGAGCCGGCGCAGGGCCGGAGGGTGGCTGCCGTCGGTGGTCCCGATCGACCCTTCGACGGTGACCGTCACCGGCACCGGGCGGTCTCGCGGCAGCGAGCTGGGCTTGAAGCCGCCGTCGAAGGAGATCCGCAGGTCTCCCTTCTGGCTGAGCTCGCCGCGGGCCACGCCGGCCCCGAGCAGGGCGGCGAGGATGAACAGCACGGGTATGACGACGCGTCGGCGCAATTTGAATCTCCCCGACCCAGTGTAGGCGCGTGCAGATCGCGGCTAGGGTTCGCCGATGGTCGATGGGCATGCATGGGCTGAGCTTTCCGACGGCGATCGGTTCGCCGGCTACCGGATCGAGCGCCGGCTCGGGCGCGGTGGCATGGGGATCCTCTACCTCGCGGTCGAGCCGGGCCTGGACCGCCGCGTCGCTCTGAAGCTGATCGCCCCCGAGGCCGCCGCCGAGGAGGTTTTCGCCAAACGCTTCGCCGAGGAGTCGCGGATCGCCGCCTCGATCGAGCACCCCAACGTGGTCCCGATCTACGCCGCCGGCGAGGAGGCGGGCGTTCCCTACATCGCGATGCGCTTCGTCTCCGGCTCGGACCTCGGCAAACGGATCGCCCGCGAGGGCAGGCTGGAGCCGGCCCAGGCGGTGGCGCTGATCGCCCAGGTCGGCAACGGCCTCGACGCGATCCACGCCGCCGGCCTCGTCCACCGCGACGTCAAGCCCGCCAACGTCCTGCTCAGCGGCGAGCAGGGATCCGAGCACGCCTACATCACCGACTTCGGCGTCGCCCGCAACGTCGCCACGCAGTCGGGGCTGACCCAGACCGGCCGCTTCGTCGGCACCCTCGACTACGTCGCCCCGGAGCAGATCTCCGGCGCCGCGGTCGACGCCCGCGTCGACGTCTACGCGCTCGGCTGCCTGCTCTTCAAGCTGCTCACCGGCGAGGTGCCGTTCCCGCGCGAAGGCGAGGCGGCGCGCCTCTACGCCCACCTCAACGACCCACCGCCGGCGCCCTCCCTGTACGCGCCGGAGGTGCCGATGGCGCTCGACGACGTCGTCATCCGGGCGATGTCGAAGCAGCCGGACGACCGCTATTCCGTCAGCCGGCGACCTCGGCCGCGCCGCGGTGGCGGCGCTGAGCGGAGCCTCGGTCGCGATCCCCGAGCACACCGTCGCCACCGGCGCCGCGGCGACGGTCGAAGCCGAGACGATCGCGCCGGCGCCGGAACCGCCGACCAGGGTGACCCCGCCGCCGCCCCGACGAAGCCATCGCAGGCGAGCCCGCCAACCGAGCCGACCAGCACGCTCGAGCCCGACTCCGGGGCCAGGAATCCCGCCGCTGCTCGCCGTCGCCTCTACCTCGCCGGCGGCCTGCTCGCGGTTGCCGTGGTCGCGGTCCTCGCCGTCGTCCTTTCCTCGGGCGGCGGTGGCTCCAAGGACGCCGGCACGACGGCGGAAAAGACGGCCCCGGCGAAGAGCGCCGCCGCCGAAAAGGCCCAGGGCGGGGGCGGGGAGAAGGTGAAGCAGGAGCTGGAACCGAAAGCGCTGACCTCGGCCCAATTGATCGCTCGGGGCGACGCGATCTGCAGGCACAGCCAGAACACCTTCGAGGAAGTCAGCGGCCGGTTCAGCAACGGCGAGAACGAAGCGAACGTCGAATACTCCGAAGAACTGGTCGGCATCTCGTCTTTGGCGATCGAGCCGGTTCAAGGCGCAGGTGCCGCCTCCCATCCTGAAAGCCGCCTACGGCAAGTACGTCGCCTCGCAGGAAGACGTCGCGAGGTGGGACCGCGAAGCGCTGCAGGCGGCGCGCGGGGGAGACGAAGGCGCCTACCTGACGGCGCGGGAAGACCGCAACGAAACCCAGGAAGAACGGCGCCTGCTCGCCGAAGCGGTCGGCTTTCGGGAATGCAGCGGCAGCAGGCTCTGAGAGGAGGAGCGGATGAAGTCCAGCACGGCCTACCTGACCTTCAACACCGACGAGCGGCGGCAGCTGATCAGGATCACCGAGGAGGTGCAGGCCGCGGTCGACGACGCCGGCATCGCCGAGGGGATGGTGCTCGCCTCGGCGATGCACATCACCGCCGGGATCTGGGTCAACGACGACGAGCCCGGCCTGCACGAGGACGTGCTCGAGTGGCTCGACAAGGTCGCGCCGCCGAGCTGGTCGCCGGCGGCGAACGAGGTGGCCGCGGAGTTGCTGCCCGACGGAGGCGACTATCGACACCACCGCGGCGGCGAGGACAACGGCGACGCCCACCTGAAGAACCTGCTCGTCCACCACCAGGCGATCGTCCCGGTCACCGCCGGCCGCCTCGACCTCGGTCCCTGGCAGCAGGTCTTCTACTGCGAGTTCGACGGCGGCCGCCCGAAGCGGGTCGTGATCAAGGCGATCGGGGAGTGACGGCGACGATGGGCCGGGCCGGCTGACGTTCGGTAAGAATGGCCGGGTGGAGAACCTGGCGATACGGCTCGAGGGGGAGTTGGTCGTCCTCGAGCCGCTCGAGGAGTCGCACGCCGAGGATCTCTGGCGTGCGGCTCAGGCGCCGGAGATCTGGGCCTGGCTGGCCCACATCGGCTCCAGCCGCGAGTACTTCCAGGAGTGGCTGGAGATGTCGCTGGCGGCAGCCGCGGCCGGGCGCGAGGGCGTCTTCGCGACCCGTGAGCGCCGCGGCGGCACCCTGGTCGGCAGCACCCGTTACCTCAACGTGCGGCCGGCGGATCGGGTCGTCGAGATCGGCTGGACCTGGCTCAACCCGGCGGTCTGGGGAAGCGGCGTCAACGTCGAGGCGAAGCTGCTGATGCTGGAGCACGCCTTCGAGACGCTCGGCTGCATCCGCGTCGAGCTCAAGACCGACGCCCGCAACGAGCGCTCCCGCACCGCGATCGCGGCGCTCCCGGCCCAGTTCGAGGGCATCCTCCGCAAGCACATGATCGTGCCCGACGTCGGCGTCCGCGACACCGCCTACTTCAGCGTCATCGACGACGAGTGGCCCGAGGTTCGCGCCAACCTGAGGGGGCGGCTGGAGGCGTTCAGGTAGGGGTTCTGCGGTGGGGTTTGGCGAGGAGGGGATGGGTAGGCCCTCTCCGGCGCGAACTGCGGGGAGGCTTGGAGAGGGCCTACCCATCCCCTCCCCACGAAATCTCCACCCCGCTCCCAAGCTGGGCAGCTTCCGAGAGCCGGAAAAGCTTGCAAGGGACGGGGGCTTCCGGAACTGAGAAAGCCTCCACGAGACGAAAGCTTTTCGGCTGTGCGGTTGCGCTTTGTAGCCCTGTGGGCGACATGGAGCAACCGGGCGTGCTTTGAAGCTGGGAAGGGACCGGGTGGGAGGGTCGGGTGCCCCTCGTACGTTCTGCGTCCTGCTTTCCGCAGAGCCCGTCGGACGGCCGCCGGCCGATCAGGCGCAGATCCCAGCGAAGCGTAGAGGGGCACCCGACCCTCCCTCATGCCCTCATCCCTAGCCAGAAGTGCCACCAGAGTCCTTCCCGTCCTCGCGGCGGCCGCGGTCGATCGGGTGGGCGACCTGTTCGGCGCGCTGGCGGACTTCCTCGGTTGCCTCGCGGGTCGCGGCAAAGGCCTCGTCGCCCATCGCCGCCAGGCCCTCGCTCGGCTTGCCGCCGACGATGTCGCGGAAGGCCTCCTTGAAGCGGTCGGTGCGACGGTCGGGCGGGAACCGGCCCTCGGACTTCGCCTGCTTCTTCGGCCGCCGCTCGCCGTAGCGCCGGCGCGCCCAGGCCGAGCGCGGCTTGCCGATCCGGCAGGCGCCGTAGAGCGCGACCGGGAAGAGGAAGAAGCCGACGATCCCGTGCAGGTTGCGCCCCTTGAGGAAGCAGATCGCGACCACCAGGAAGAGCAGGGCGCCGGAGGCGAATACGGCGGCGATGCCTTCGGATTCGCTGCCGAGGTCGAGCGGGTTGACGCCGACCACGACCAGGCCCATCGCCGCCGCGGCGATCACGGTGGCGTCGATCGAGCTGCGGCCCTCCTTGGCCCAGTAGACGTCTTCGAGGTGGACCCAGAGGGCGAACTCGTCGATCGTCAAGCCGGCGCCGACGCCGAAGAAGAAGCCGCAGATCTCCGCGTAGGGGCTCTCGCCGTGGACGGCGAAGCCGAGCGTGCCGGCGATCATCATCGTCACGATCCCGAAAACCAGGTGATGCAGGTGGACGCCGCTGTCGCTGACCACGCTGCCCGGCCACCAGGGCACCTTTGGGCTCCGCATCAGGCGGGTGCTCATGCGGATGAAGGCGAAGGAGAGGATGAACCCGACCAGGACCAGGAAGACGCCCTGGCGTTCGTGGGCGAGGATGTGTTCGTTCCAGAAATCGGAGACGAACGAGGCGTAGGTCATGCGGTCGATGGCGCCGCGGTCCGGACCGGTTCGATCCGTGGGCCGCTGCCGTCCTTGGCGGCGATCAGGTCGACGGTGAGCAGGACGGCGGCGATCGCGAAGACCGGGGTGAGGAAGATGTTGGAGACCGACTCGGCCAGCCAGCTGGCCACCAGGGTGTGGCCGAGCAGGTCGTGGACGAGCCCGGCGAGCGCTTCGCCGATCGCGTCGCCGACGATCTCGATCGGGACGAGGACGAAGAAGACGAGCCAGAAGTTGTGATGGACCAGCCTCCAGCTGCGGGCCAGGGCGCCGCGCACGGTGCGGTCCTCGAGCTCGACCACCGGGCCGGAGAGGCCGAACCAGACGAAGACGAGCACGCCCGGAACCACCGCCGCCAGCATGCCGACGAGCACCATCGCCACGTAGATGACGTCGACGAGGATCAGCCGGGCGTAGTTGAGACGACGGGCGATCTCGGGGATCGACGGCGGCCGCTCATCCTCGGGATGGGTCAGCGAGATCGCCACGGCGCCGCTGTAGAAGACCTCGCCGAGCAGGCCGGTGACGGTGACGGCCGAGACCGCGGCGAGCAGGGCGGCGATTTTGAGGCCGCTGCTGAGGTCGAGTGAGTCGGTGTTGACTTCGGCGGCGAGGGCGTCGATCAGCCCGAGCGGGACGAAGACGATCACCGCCAGCAGCAACAGCGAGGGTCCCCGGGAGGCGTACGTTCTCGCCACCCGGGCGTAGAACGAGATCAGCTTGCGCCGGCGGCTCACGCTAGCTGCGCCGGCGGCCGGACTTGACCCGGCCGCGAGCCTCCAGCCTCGATTGGCTCGACTCCGAAGCCGGCAGGCGCCGCAGGTTGCCGAGCTCGGGGATCAGCAGCTCTTCGGCGCACCGACGGTGCCAGTGGTGATGGTCTGTCCCGCCCAGCCGGCGCACGAACTGGACGATCGTGTGCTCGTCGCCGACCTCGATGTTCCCGTGGCAGCCGGGGCAGTGGTACAGCTTGCGGGCGATGCCGCGGATCAGCCAGGTCTCGTCGCCCTCTTCGTTGAGGCCGCGAAGGCTCCAACGGATGCTCGGCTGACCGTCGAACTGGCCCACCTCAACGCCTGGCCATCCAGGCGAACCCCGCCGCCATCGCGAGGTTGGCCGCGCCGGCGAGGCGCAGGCCGAGCTTCGCGCCGGGCCGATTTATCGCCGGCGACCCCGCCCAGAGCGCGTCGGTCGCGATCTCGGTCCCGCGCAGCCAGGCCAGCGCCTGCCAGTCGCCCGGCTCGCCGCGCCGGGCGGCGACCGCGTGGGCGGCGGCGAAGGTCAGCCAGATCGGCCCGCAGCGCCGAAAGAGGTGGGTTGCGTCGGGTGAGGGCTCGTCGTGCCCGAGCACCCTCAGGGTGGCGGCGGGGGCCGCGATCGCGGCGCTTCCGAGCACGAGATCGAAGGCGATCATGTTGGTGTTGGTGAGGCGGAGCGCCTCTTCGAGCGTCATCTCTACGAGTTTCTCAGAAGGGAAAGGGTCAGGTTCGGCGAAATGGACCGCCGTGACCAAGACCGCGACGAAGTCCCCCCAACTGAAGAGCCTTTCCGACTACATCCAGGAGCGTTTCGACGAGTTCTCGCGCTCCCAGAAAGACGTGGCCCGCTACATCGTCGATCACCTCGACGAGGCCGCCTTCCTCACCGCCGAGGAGCTGGCCAGGAGAGCGAGCACCTCCTCATCGACGGTGGTGCGCTTCTCCCAGGCCCTCGGCTTCGAGGGCTACCCCGAGCTCCAGCAGGCGGCGATCGAGGAGTACCGCACGACGATCGCCGGCCCGAGCGCCAGCAATGGCGGCGGCGCTCTCTTCTCCTTCGACCACTCCGAGCTCGAGGGCTCGCTCAGCGCCGACTACGCGAACCTCGAGGAAACCGCGCGCAAACTGACCCCCGAGCAGGTCGACGCCTCGGTCTCGGCGCTCGCCACCGCGCAACGCATCGTCATCGTCGGCGTCGACCAGATGGCCTTCTTCGCCAGCTACCTTCGCCACACCCTCAGCCTGCTCGACATCCGTGCCGAGATCGTCGCCAGCACCGGCGGCGAATCCCTGCAGCGCCTCGGCCGAATCGACGAAAGCACCCTCGTCATCACCCTTTCCGCCGGTCGTGCCCATCCGCTGCTGCTGCGGGCGATGAAGCTCGCCCTGCATCGCGGCGCCCGCACCCTGGCGATCTCCGACGCGACGATGTCGGAGGTCGGGGAGCACGCCGAGCTGACCCTTTACTTCTCCTCCAACAGCCCTTCCTTCGCCCGCTCCAACACGGCCCTGATGGCTCTCGTCCAAGCGCTGGCCCACGGCTTGTACGCGCGAGACGAAGCCGCTCACAAAGACCGCATCCGCGCCTACAAACTGAAGTAGCGCGAGCGACGCACGGCTTGCGAGCGCCGCGATGAGGACGCCTGCGGGCGAGGTATTCGTTCTCGGCGTCCCTCATCGCGGCGCCCACGAAGATGCGGGCGGCTCTGACTGGGAGCTCCCGTAAGATGGTGCGACATGGCTGAGCGAGCTACTTTCCGACTGAAGACCGGCCTCGCCGAGATGTTGAAGGGCGGGGTGATCATGGACGTGGTCACCCCCGAGGAGGCGAAGATCGCCGAGGACGCCGGCGCCTGCGCGGTGATGGCGCTGGAGCGCGTGCCGGCCGACATCCGCCGCGACGGCGGCGTCGCCCGGATGTCCGACCCGGCGATGATCAAGGGGATCCAGGCGGCGGTCAGCATCCCGGTGATGGCGAAGGCCCGGATCGGCCACTTCGCCGAGGCCCAGGTCCTGGAAGCGCTCGAGGTCGACTACATCGACGAGTCCGAGGTCCTGACCCCGGCCGACGAGACCAACCACATCGACAAGTTCGCCTTCGAGATTCCCTTCGTCTGCGGCGCCACCAACCTCGGCGAGGCGCTGCGGCGGCTCGGCGAGGGCGCGGCGATGATCCGCTCCAAGGGCGAGGCCGGCACCGGCAACGTCGTCGAGGCGGTCCGCCACATGCGCGAGATCACCTCGGGAATCAAGCGGCTCGCCCAGCTGCGCCCGGAGGAGCTCGCCGCCGCCGCCAAAGAACACCAGGCGCCGCTGGAGGTCGTCCACGAGGTCGCCGCCGCCGGGAGCCTGCCGGTGCCGCTGTTCTGCGCCGGTGGGATCGCGACCCCGGCCGACGCGGCGCTGATGATGCAGCTCGGCGCCGAGGGCAACTTCGTCGGCTCCGGAATCTTCAAGAGCGCCGACCCCGCCCGCCGTGCCCGGGCGATCGTCGAGGCGACCACCCACTTCAACGACCCCGAGCGGGTCGCCGCCGCCTCGATCGGACTGGGCGAGGCGATGCCCGGGCTCGAGATCGGCGATCTGGTCGCCGAGGACGCGCTCCTCCAGAATCGCGGAGCCTGAGCTGCGCGTCGGCGTCCTAGCCCTCCAGGGCGACTTCGAGGCGCACGCCCGCACCCTGCGCCAGCTCGGCGCCGAAGTATCCGAGGTCCGCACCGCCGCCGAGATGGACGGCCTCGACGGGCTGGTGATCCCGGGCGGCGAGAGCACGACGATCGTCAAGGGCATCGAGTCGGCCGGCCTGGAGCCGGCGCTGCGCGCCCACCACGAGGCCGACCGGCCGATCCTCGGCACCTGCGCCGGCCTGATCGTCT
Organism: uncultured Solirubrobacterales bacterium; assembly: GCA_963739875.1. Lineage (GTDB taxonomy): Bacteria > Actinomycetota > Thermoleophilia > Solirubrobacterales > 70-9 > VAYN01. Next base: position 349,112 of record CAVUCD010000001.1, on the reverse strand, counting down.
GCGACGCCGAGCACCTCGGATTCATCGACGCGACCGCGAGGCGCAATGCCTTCGGCCGTCAGCTGCAGAGCTTCGAGGCCGACATCGTCGTCGAGGGAATCGGCGACGAGCCGCTGCGGGCGGTCTTCATCCGCGCCCCCTGGGTCGAGAGCCACGGCCCCGGGGTCGAGGTTCTGTCCTCCTACGAGGGCCACCCGGTGGCGGTCCGCGAGGGCAGCGTGCTGGCCTGCGCGTTCCACCCGGAGCTGACCGAGGACCCGCGCTTCCACGCGATCTTCATGGCGATGACCACCACGGCGCCCGTCGAGGGCGCGAAGGAGAGGGCGGGGAGATGAGCGATCCGAGGGTTACGAACCTGGCCAAGATCCTGGTCGGCTACTCGACCAAGGTGAAGCGGGACGAGGTCGTCGCGATCGACGGCGAGACGGCGGCCGCGCCGCTGCTGCTGGCGGTCTACGAGGAGGTCCTGAAAGCGGGCGCGCACGCGGTCATGAACGTCGCCCTCGACGGTCAGATCGCCGCCTACTTCAAGCACGCCTCCGACGCCCAGCTGGAATGGATCTCGCCCTTCGCCGAGTGGATGGTCGACAACGTCGACGTGCGGATCGCGATCGGCGCCAGCACCAACACCCGCGAGCTCTCGGCGGTCGAGCCGGAGCGCCAGACGCTGCGCCAGTCGGCCACCGGCGACCTGATGACGCGGGCGATGAAAAGCAGCGCCGAGGGCGAGCTTCCGCTGGGTGCTACACGCTGTTTCCGACCAGCGCCTATGCCTCCGAGGCGGAGATGAGCCTGGCCGACTACGAGGACTTCTACTACGGCGCCTGTCTCGCCGACGGCCCCGATCCGCTGACCGCCTGGAAGCGCGCGTCGGAGGAGACGGTGCGCCTGGCGGAGTGGATCGAGGGCCACGAGGAGGTGCGGGTGACGGCCCCCGGCACCGACATCACCCTCGGCATCGCCGGCCGCAAGTTCATCCCCTGCGACGGTGACCACAACATGCCCGACGGCGAGTTCTTCACCGGCCCGGTCGAGGACTCGGTCGAGGGCGAGGTCAGCTTCCACCTGCCGGCGGTGATCGGCGGCCGCGAGGTCTCCGGCGTGCAAGCTTCGCTTCGAGGCCGGCAAGGTCGTCGACGCCAGCGCCGAGCGCGGCGAGGAGTACCTGCTGAAACTGCTCGACACCGACGAGGGAGCGCGCACGCCTCGGCGAGCTCGGGATCGGCACCAACTACGGAATCGACCGCGGCACCCGCGAGGTCCTGCTCGACGAGAAGATCGGCGGCACCGTCCACATGGCGGTCGGCGCCAGCTACCCCGAGTCGGGCGGCGTCAACGAGTCCGCCGTCCACACCGACCTCGTCTGCGACCTCCGCCTCGGCGGCAAGCTCGAAGTCGACGGCGTCGTGATGCAGGAAGACGGCAAGTTCGTCGTCTGACGCTCAGCCGGGATCGTCAGGTGACGATCGTCGCGAGCGGCGGTGGCGATCAAGCCGACGAAGAGCTGCGCGTCATCCGCTGGAGAGCGGCGATCTGCGCCGGCTCGGACGACGGCCATTCGGCGCGCACGGTCGAATCCATTCGCTTTCGCTGAACCCCGATCCACCCGGTGGTTCAGGTCGTCAAGCCGCTCGTCGGTCCACGCTTCCTCATCGCCTCCATGATGCCAGCCTAAGAGGCGGTGTAACGAGTTGTCCGCGAAACGAAAAGCTTCGGACGAAAGCGCTACGGTTCGGAATCGGCGAGCCGGCGAGGAGGAAGAACCAGATGGTGAGCGCCAGCGCGGCCAGCATCACCGAGCTCATCAGGACCGCCTCGACCACCGTCACCGAGCCCTGGATCGGGCCGCTGTCGCGCATGCTGCGCAGCCAGGTGGGGCGCATCGGGCCCAGTCGGTTGGTGCCGGTGATGCGGATGTAGAGGTTGTTGAGGCGGCCGATCAGCCAGGCGACGATCAGCACCGAGGCGAGGATGCCGACGATGACGACGGCGTAGGGGCCGCCGCTCGGGAACTGGGTGTGGGAGACCTTGGAGGCGATGTAGACCCAGCTCAGCGGAATCGCCGTCCAGAGCGAGAACGCCGCCAGCAGCATCGCCAGGAAGACGACCCCGGCGGCCAGTCCCCGTGCCGGCATTGTGGGTGTGCGCGTCCGTGTTCATCTCCCTACTTCATAGAATGACACCTATATGTCCGGTCATTCCAAGTGGTCCTCGATCAAACACAAGAAGGGCGCCGCCGACGCCAAACGCGGCAAGCTCTTCAGCAAGCTCGCGCGCGCGATCACGATCGCCGCGCGCGACGGCGGCGGCGACACCGACGGCAACCCGGCGCTGGCGACGGCGGTGCAGAAGGCGCGCGAAGCCTCGATGCCGAAGGACAAAATCCAGAAGGCGATCGACACCGGCACCGGCGCCGGCGCCGATGCCGCCGCGATCGAACGGATCGTCTACGAGGGCTACGGCCCGGCCGGCGTCGCGATCCTGGTCGAGGCGCTGACCGACAACCGCAACCGGGCCAGCGCCGAGATCCGCTTCGCCTTCTCCAGCCACGGCGGCAGCCTCGGCGAGCCCGGCTCGGTCGCCTGGATCTTCGAGAAAAAGGGCGCCGTCGTGGTCGACGGCGATCGCTACGGCGAGGACGACCTGATCGCCGCGATCGACGCCGGCGCCGAGGACGTGCGCGAGGACGGCGACCGGCTGCGCGTGCTCTGCGATCCGCACGACCTCAGCGCCGTCCGCGAGGCGCTGGAGGAGGCCGGGGTCGAGGTCGAGTCGGCGGCGATCGCGACCGAGCCGAAAAGCACCGTCGAGGTCAAAGGCCACGACGCCGAGCGGCTGCTGAAGCTGCTCGACGCGCTCGACGACCAGGACGACGTCGACGAAGTCTTCGCCAACTTCGACATTCCCGAGGACGTGCTCGAACAGCTCGCCGCCTGAGGCGGGTGGGGCGGGGGTTGGGGAAGCCCTCTGCCCTCACGAACAGCGGGGAGGTTCGGTAGAGGGCTTCCCCGACCCCCGCCTCGAACCCCCTCAGCTGACGAGCAAAGCTGAGGATCGGTCCCCGTCCCGGGAAATGCTCTTGGCGATGGAGCTTGCGAACCCTCGTGGCTGCCGTCCTTCGGACGCGTGTGGGGAGGAGGACAGGGGGACCCTCAACCGAACCTCCCCGCAGTTCGTGAGGGCGAGGGTCCCCCTGTCCTCCCCGCCATACCCGCCCAGGGGAAGGCATCCGACCCGGCTGCCCAGAATCAATGTCCCATGCAGGTAGTGATGGGGATCGACCCCGGCGCAGCCAACCTCGGATTCGGCATCGTCCGCGTCGAGGGCAACCGCATGGTCGCCCTCGACGGCGGCGTGGTCGAGACGACCCCCGACCTGCCGATGGAGCGGCGCCTGGAGCGGATCCATCGAGCGCTCGCGGAGCTGATCGCCTGGCACGAGCCGAAGGCGATGGCGATCGAGGACGTCTACTTCGGCAAGAACGTGCAGTCGGCGACGGTGGTCGGCCAGGCCAGCGGCGTCGCGATGCTCGCCGCCGCCCAGAGCGGGATCGGCTGCTTCGCCTACACGCCGCAGGCGATCAAGATGGCCGTCTGCGGCTCCGGCGCCGCCGGCAAGGGCCAGGTCCAGCGGATGGTCGGGACCCTGCTCGGCCTGCCCGAGCCGCCGACCCCCGACCACGCCGCGGACGCCCTCGCGGTGGCGATCTGCCACGGCGGCTCCCACGGCCACCGGCAGGCGGTCGCCACGGTCGAGCGGCGGCAGGCGGCGGCACGCCGGAGCGGCTGGCCGGATGATCGCCGCGGTCCGCGGCGAGGTGATGGTGCGGCGTCCCGACCACGTCGTGATCGACGCCGGCGGCGTCGGCTACCGGCTGGCGGTCTCGGCCGAGACGCTGAAGGCCGTCCCCGCGGCCGGCAGCGACGCCTTCCTGCACGCCGAGCTGATCGCCCGCGAGGACTCGCTCGCCCTCTACGGCTTCTCCTCCGAGGAGGAGCGCGACCTCTTCCGGCTGCTGATCTCGGTCAGCGGCATCGGCCCGAAAGTCGCGATCGCGACCCTCTCCGGCGGCAGCCCGCGCGTGCTCCTGCGGGCGATCGCCGCCGGCGACGCCAAACGCTTCCAGGCGGTGCCGGGGATCGGCAAACGGACCGCGGAGCGGATCATCGTCGAGCTGCGCGAGAAGGTCACCGGGACGCTGGAGGAGGAGGTCGCGCTGGCCGCCGCGGAGAGCGGGCGACGCCCGCTCGCTCGCCCGCGACGGCCTCGTCAACCTCGGCTACGCGCCGCTCGAGGCCGAGCAGCTGCTCGACGGGCTCGAGCGGCGAAGACCCGGAGGAGCTCGTCGCGGGCGCGCTGCGCAAGGCCGGGGCGGCCCGATGAGCGAGCCGCAAGCGGATCAGAGACATCCCGGCATCGACGGACGTCGGGATCGACGCGGCGATGCCGATCGACGCCGAGGTCCGGGTCCACGACGCGCGCGCCGACGTGCCCGACGAGGACCTCGACCGCTCGCTGCGGCCGCCGACGCTCGCCGACTTCGTCAACCAGACGCAGGTCACCGACCAGCTGGCGATCTTCATCGAGGCGGCGAAGCGGCGCGGCGAGCCGCTCGACCACGTCCTGCTCGCCGGCCCGCCCGGGCCTCGGCAAGACCTCGCTCGCCCACATCGTCGCCGCCGAGCTCGGCGTGCCGATGGTGCAGACCGCCGGCCCGGCGCTCGAGCGCAAGGCCGACGTCGCCTCCTTCCTCACCGCGCTCGAGCCCGGCAGCGTCTTCTTCATCGACGAGATCCACCGCCTCGGCCGGGCGGTCGAGGAGACGCTCTACCCGGCGATGGAGGACGGCGAGCTGCCGGTCGTGCTCGGCCAGGGCGCCGGCGCCCGCACCGTGACCCTGCCGCTGCCGCCCTTCACCCTGATCGGCGCGACGACCCGATCCGGCCTGCTGACGACGCCGCTGCGCGACCGCTTCGGCGTCTCCCACCGGCTCGAGCACTACAACGCCGAGCACCTGGCGCAGATCGTCGAGCGCTCGGCGCGGATCCTCGGCGTCGAGATCGACGCCGAGGGCGCGCGCGACGATCGCCTCCCGCTCGCGCGGCACTCCGCGGGTCGCCAACCGGCTGCTGAAGCGGGTCCGCGACTTCGCCCAGGTCAAGGGCCGGGGCGAGATCGGCGCCGCGCGTCGCGACCGACGCGCTGGAGATGCTCGAGGTCGACGCCGCCGGCCTCGACCGCTCCGACCGCGCCCTGCTCGACACCGATCGCGACCAAGTTCGGCGGCGGCCCGGTCGGCCTCTCGACCCTGGCGGTCGCGATCGGCGAGGAGCAGGACACGATCGAGGACGTCTTCGAGCCCTACCTGCTCCAGCAGGGCCTGCTGAAGCGCACGCCGCGCGGCCGGGTCCTCACCGAGCGGGCCTACGAGCACCTCGGCCTGCCGGTCCCGGAGGGCGCGGCGAGCCTCTTCTAGGCCGCGCGCTCAGCTAGCCTTCGAGCGATGCCGTTCTTCATCTGCCCGAACTGCGGGCACCGGGAGCTGAGCGGCGAGCGCACCGCCGGGTTCAGCACGCGCCCGAAGGGCTGCTCGAAATGCGGCTTCGGCTTCCTCTTCGAACTACTCGACGACTACTATCCGGCTCCGGAGCCGCCTTCTTCGTCTGCGACCAGCAGGAACGCGTGATCGACGCCGGCAAGGGCAGCTTCGAGCTGACCGGCCTCAAGGACGAGGACGTGATCGGCCGGCCGGTCCGCGAGGTGCTCGGGCTCGAGTGGATCGACCAGGGCGACGGCGACGAGAGCGCCGACACCGACGGCGACGGCGTCACCGATCCGATCGAGACGTCGCTCGAGTGGGGCGTGCGCTCGCTCGGCAAGCGGGTCTCCGTCAACGCCGAGGGCGATCTGCCGGCCGAGGCGGTGGCCGACGTCTTCCCGGCCTACGACGACGACGGCGGCCTGCTGCTCGTCCTGACGCCCGGAGGGCTAGGGTCGATGGGTTCCACGGCGCCGGAACCTCTTCGTCCTGCTCTTCGTGCTCGGGCCTGGTCATCGCCTCGGCGCTCGTCATCGCGACCAAGAAGACGAAGCTCGGCCTCGACCTCCAGGGCGGCATCGAGCTGGTCTTCCAGGGCCAGCCGACCGGCACCGCGACCGATCGGTCAGCGGCCAGGACATCGACCGAGTCGATCGAGATCATCGGAAAGCGGACCGACGCGCTCGGCGTCTCCGAGCCCGAAGTCGCGCGGCTCGGCTCCGACTCCATCCGCGTCAGCCTGCCCGACGTCACCAACGCCGAACCGCGCCGCCGAACAGGTCGGCACCACCGCCCAGCTCTACTTCTACGACTGGGAGCCGAACCTGATCGGCCCCGAGCAGGCGATCGGCGGCCACCCCGGCGCAGCCAGCCGCCGGAAGCGGCGCTGAAAGCCTCCGAAGAACGCTGGAAAGAAGCCGGCCGCAACGTCGAAAGTGCCGAGAACGAACAGCTGATCGCTCGCCGGCGCCTACCCGACCGCCTACGAAGCGGTGCTGCTCGCCTCCGAACAGGAGCCGGACGAAGACTGCGAAAACTGCTCGACGCCAAGCCGCGCTACTACCTGTTCGAAACGGCGCAGCCGCACAGCTGATCGCCGGTCCCGAGCTGACACGAAAAGGACCTCTTCTCAGCCCGACCGGCGAAAAGCGGCCGAAAGACGGGATCGTCGTCGAAGTCCCGGCCGGGACGATCCTGGTCTCGAGAATACCCGACGGACGACAGCGGGCAAGCTCGACGAAGACCGCGCAGCCGGGCTGGTTCGTGATCAAGACGACCCGGCGCTCTCGGGCAACGACATCACCGACCCGAAGCGAAATTCGACCAGTTCGGCGAACCGAACGTCACCTTCAGCTTCACCGGCACCGGCGCAGGACGCCTTCCACGAAGTCACCCGCCGATCGCCCAGCGCGGCCAGGCGCAGGCGATCGGGCCGGTCGGCGCCGAAGAAGCCGCCGCGCTCTCCGGCCACTTCGCGGTCGTCCTCGACAACGAAGTCAAGTCGCGGCCGATCATCAACTTCGTCGACAACCCGGACGGGATCGACGGCCGCGAACGGCGCCCAGATCTCCGGCGGCTTCACCAGCGAGGAGGCCCAGGACCTGGCGACGATCCTGCAGATCGGCGCCCTGCCGATCGACCTGAAGCTGATCTGCGAGACCCACGGTCTCGGCGACCCTCGGCCAGCAGGCGCTCCACCAGGGGCTCAAGGCCGGGATCATCGGCCTGATCCTGCGTCGTCCTCTTCCTGCTCGTCTACTACCGCTTCCTCGGCCTGATCGCCGTCGTCGGGCTCGGCGACTACGGGGTGATCTTCTTCGCCCTGATCAAGCTGATCCCGATCACCCTGACCCTGCCGGGGATCGCGGGGCTGATCCTGACTATCGGGGTGGCGGCCGACGCCAACATCGTCATCTTCGAGCGAATCAAGGAGGAGGTCGCGGGCGCGGCAAATCGATGCTGAGCGCGATCGCCGCCGGCTACCGACGCGGCATCGCGACGATCATCGACGCGAACGTGATCACCCTGCTCACCGCGTTCATCCTCTTCGTGCTGGCGACCTCGGACGTCAAGGGCTTCGCCTTCACCCTCGGCGTCGGCACGATCGTCTCGCTGTTCACCGCGGTCGTCTTCACCCAGGCGTTCCTCGGGCTGATCGGCCGCGCGCGCTTCCTGCGCTCGCCGGCCGCGCTCGGCGCCGAGCGAGCAAGGGCATGCGCTGGCACTTCGACTTCATGGGCGCCAGCCAGTACTTCTTCTCGATCTCCGGCGTGCATCCTGCTGATCGGCGCGCTCGCGCTTCGCGACCAAGCAGCTCAACCTCGGCATCGACTTCGAGTCGCGGCACGCCGGATCACGGTCGGCGCTGGCAGAAGCCGACCGACGAGGAAGACGTGCGCGACAGCCTCGACGGCCGATCGGGATCAGCGGCGAGGAGATCCAGCAGGTCGCCGACCCGGTACCTCGGCGACAACGTCTTCCAGATCCAGTCGAACGAGCTCGAACCCGGAAGAGGTCAAGGAGCGTCCAGCCGGCGCTCGCCGCCGAAGTACGGGATCGTCCCCAACGGCTTCGAACGCGACCACCGTCGGCCCGACCTTCGGCCAGCAGGTGGCGAACAGCGCGATCGAGGCGATCATCTTCTCCCTGCTGGTGATCTGCGGCTACGTCGCGTTCCGGTTCGAGCCGAAGTACGCGGTGCCGGTGATGATCGCGCTCTTCCACGACATCCTGATCACGGCCGGCGTCTACTCGCTTGACGGGGAGAGAGGTGACGCAGCGGTACCGTCGCCGCCTTCCTGACCATCCTTGGGTACTCGCTCTACGACACGATCATCGTCTTCGACCGAATACGCGAGAACGTGCCGCGGATGCCGCGCGCGACCTTCTCCCAGATCGTCAACCGCTCGATGAGCGAGGTTCTGACGCGGTCGCTGGCGACCAGCGTCTCGACCCTGTTCCCGGTCGACGTCGCTGCTCATCTTCGGCGGCGCGACCCTGCAGGACTTCGCCTTCGCGATGATGGTCGGGATCGCTCTCCGGTACCTACTCGTCGATCTTCATCGCCTCGCCGGTGCTGACCGCCTGGAAGGAGCGCGAGCCGGGCTTCGTCCGGCGGCGCCTGCGGATCGCCGAGGTGGAGGGCAGCGTGCCCGGCCTTCGCCGACGACGTCGAGACCGCTGACGCTCAGCGCCGACGACGAGGGCGAAGCTGAGCCGATCGCCGCCGAGGTCGACGCCGAGGAGCCGGCGGCCGAGCCCCAGGCCGGCGCCGTCGCGCACCGCGGAGCGGAGCCAGCGAGGGCAACGGCGCCGAGCCGGCGAGCAACGGCGGCGCCGACGCCGCCTCGGCCGAGCGCCGCGAACGCAACGCCGAGCGCCGCGCCCGGCGCGAAAAGCGGCGCAAACACGGGAGGAACCGCTGATGGCACTGCTCGTCTGGTTCACGATGGGCATCGCCCTCTGGCACTTCACCGTCTTCCTGCCCGACCGCTTCTGGCAGGGCATCGTCGGCGCCTTCCTCGGCGCCGTCCTCGGCGCGATGATCTTCGGCCTGATCGTCCAGGTGATCAGCGGCGAGGGCCTCGGCGACACCGACCTCGTCACGGCGCTGATCGCGATTCCCGGGCGTGGCGATCGGCCTCGGCGTCGTCTACGCGATCGGCCTCCGCGCCGAGCAGCGCGCCGAGTAGCGCGCGGCGCCTGCAATCTGCGGCCTTCGGCGCGCCCGGCATGCCGCCGCGCCGCTGCCTAGCCTGGATGGGTGCCGGAATCCTCTGAAGGCGTTCGCCGCCGAGCCCTACGCCTACGCGGACGTGCGCGCGGTCGCCGACGAGCTCGAGCTCAGCGAGCCGGTCGCGGTGACCCTGGTCCGCCGCGGCTACCGGACGCCCGAGCTGGCCCGCGCCTTCCTCGCCGCCGACGAGTCGCACCCCGGCTCGGCCTTCGACTCGATGGAGGAGATCGTCGACCAGATGCGGGCGGCGATCGCGGCCGGGAAGCGGATCACCGTCCACGGCGACTTCGACGTCGACGGCGTCTGCGCGACCGACGATCCTGGTCTCGACCCTGCGCGAGCTCGGCGCCGAGTGCGACTGGCTGATCCCCGACCGGATCGCCGACGGCTACGGGCTGAGCGCCGCCGAACGTCGAGCGGCTGGCGCCAGCGCGGCACCGCGCTGCTGCTCACCGTCGACTGCGGCATCACCGCGGTCGAGGAGGTGCGGCGGCGCGCGAGCTGGGGATGGAGGTGATCGTCACCGACCACCACCAGGCCGGCGAGCGAGCTGCCCGACTGCCCGATCCTGCACCCGGACGTCAGCGGCTACCCGTTCGCGGCGCTCTGCGGGACCGCGGTCGCCTGGAAGCTCGCATGCTCGCGACGCTGGGCAGGGAGCGGTCGAGACCTGGCGCTGCACTGCGACCGATCTCGACCTGGTCGCCCTGGCGACCGTCGCCGACATGGTGCCGCTGGTCGGCGAGAACCGCTCGCTGGTGCGGCGAGGGCTGGCGGTGATGCGGCGCGGTCGAGCGGGTCGGCCTGCGGGCGCTGATCGCAGCGGCGAAATGCGAGCCGACGCGGCTCGACGAGGGCGACCTCGCCTTCCGCCTGGCGCCGCGGATCAACGCCGCGGGTCGCCTCTACCGGGCCGACGCCGGCGTCGAGCTGATGCTCACCGAGGACGAGGCTCGGGCCGAGGAGATCGCCGCCGAGCTCGACCGCGCCAACTCCGAGCGGCGCGGCGACCGAGCGCGAGGTCGACACCGCGGCCGAGGCGGCCCGCCGCGAGCTGCCCGAGCGCCTGCGCGAGGCGCCGGGCCTGGTCCTCGCCGGTGAGGACTGGCATCCGGGCGTGGTCGGGATCGTCGCCTCGCGGCTGGTCGAGCGCCACCACCGGCCGGTCGTCGTCGTCTCCCTCGACGGCGAGGGCGGAGGCCGCGGCTCCGGCCGCAGCATCCCCGGCTTCGACCTGCTCGCGGCGCTGGAGGCCTGCTCCGAGCACCTGGAGAGCTTCGGCGGGCACCGCGCCGCCGCCGGCCTCGCGCTGCGGGCCGAGAACCTCGACGCCTTCCGCGAGGCGTTCGCCGCCCATGCCACCGAGCTGCTCGGCCCGGAGGATCTGCTGCGGACCGAGCGGATCGACGCGATGGTCGGCGGCGTCGGCCTCGGCCTCGACCTGGCCGAGGAGCTCGACCGTCTGGCGCCGTTCGGGATGGGCAACCCCGGGGTGCGGCTGATGGTCCCCTCGGCGCGGGTCAGCGACGTGCGGACGATGGGGGAGGGCAAGCACTCCCGCTTCAGCCTCCACAGCGGCGCCCATCGCGCGCTCGGCGTCGCCTTCGGCCGCTCCTCGCCTCGGCGTCGAGGAGGAGGACGCGGTCGACGCCGCGGTCCGGCTCGAGGTCAACCACTGGAACGGCTCGGTCGAGCCGCGGGTGGTCCTGCGCGAGCTCTACCCGCTCGAGGACGCCGAGGGCGGCTCCGGTCGGCCACGCCTGCGGGTGCGAGGAAGCCGAGTGGTGGCAGCGCTTCGAGGCGGAGCTGGACGGCGAGCCGGGGCGCGATCCCGCGGTGCCGTTGGCACCCAGGGCGGAACAAAGGCACCACGCGGCGAGCCACTCGAGGGGCGGACCGTCGTCGCCGGCGACGGCTCGGTCAACGTCGCGATCGCCGAGCTGGTCTCCAGCGGCGCCGGCGTGCTGGCCGTCTGCGCCGACGCCTCGCGCCGCGCGGCGCTGGCGAGCGGCGCCAGCGGCCTCGCCCGCTTCAACGGCGGCAGCGGCCGGATCGCCTGCCTGCGCTGCGGTGGCGCCGCGCTGGAGGGAGTGATCGGTCGCGCGGCAGGGGGTCTCGCCCTGATCGACTACGCGACCCTGGAGCGCGGCCCGGTCGACCTCTCGCAGCGGCTTCGAGCACGTCGTCCTGGTCGACCCGCCGCCCTCCGCTCGGGTCGAGGAGCTGCTCGCCGCGGCGGCTGAGGGCTCCGCCTCCGGCGCGGAGCCCGCGCCAGGGTTCCTCCACCTCAACTGGACCGAGGCTGAGCTGCCGTTCTCGCTGTCGGCCCTGGAAGAGCGGTTTCCAACCCGCGAAAGCGTCGCCAGGGCGTACCGGGCACTGCGCGAGGCCGGCGAGGTTCGAGGGGCAGGATCTGCGCCAAGCCCTCGCCGGCAGCGGCACCCATCCGCTCGCGCCGGAGGCCGCCGCGCGGATTTTCCGGGTGCTGCGCGAGCTGGATCTGGTTGCAGGCGAGCCCAATCGTGGCGACGGCGTGCGTCGGCGTCGTATCCTCAGAGGGAACGGATCTGGAGCGCTCAGCCGCGTTCCGCGCCTACAGCGAAGAATTCTCGGAGGCCCAGCAATTCCTCGAAAGACGCAAACAGCCGTAGAGCACAGCGAGCTCCTCGCGGATCTTTTCGCGGTGATCGAGGAGTTCGACTCGGCGCCGAGCGAGAACGGCGGTCGGCGGCACCGCGGTCGCGGTAGCGACGATCGACCGCGACGCGATCGAGCGCGCCTTCGACTTCGCCTGCGAGCGCCACGCCGACCAGCTGCGCTACTCCGGCGACGAGTTCATCACCCACCCGGTCGGGGTGGCCCAGATCTGCGCCGGGATGCGGCTCGACACCGAGACGCTCTGCGCGGCGCTGCTCCACGACACCGTCGAGGACACCAGCGCCAGCCTCGAGGAGATCCGAGACGAGTTCGGCGACGAGATCGCCCAGCTGGTCGACGGCGTCACCAAGCTGACCGGGATCACCTTCGAGAGCCGCGACGAGCGGCAGGCCGAGAACTACCGCAAGATGATGGTGGCGATGGCCACCGACGTCAGGGTGATCCTGATCAAGCTGGCCGACCGTCTCCACAACATGCGCACGCTCGGCGCGCTGCCGAAGCAGAAACAGACGGCGAAGTCGCACGAGACGCTGGAGATCTACGCGCCGCTCGCCCACCGGCTGGGGATCCACGCGATCAAGTGGGAGCTGGAGGACCTCGCCTTCGCGACCCTGCACCCGCGCAAGTACGCCGAAATCAAGCAGCTGGTCGCCCAGCAGCGCGACGAGCGCGAGAGCTACGTCACCGACGCCGGCCAGTTCCTCTCCGAGGAGCTCGAGCAGGTCGGGATCGAGGCCGAGATCTCCGGCCGCGCCAAGCACTTCTACTCGATCTACACGAAGATGGCGAAGAAGGGCCGCGAGTTCAACGAGATCTTCGACCTCACCGCGATGCGGGTGATCGTCGGCTCGGTCAAGGACTGCTACGGCGCGATCGGCGTCATCCACTCGATCTGGAAGCCGCTGCCGGGCCGCTTCAAGGACTTCGTCGCGATGCCGAAGGCGAACATGTACCAGGCGCTGCACACGACGGTGATCGGCCCCGAGGGCAAGCCGCTGGAGATCCAGATCCGGACCGAGGAGATGCACAAGCTCGCCGAGTACGGGATCGCCGCCCACGTCGCCTACAAAGAGGGCGGCGGCACCGACCCGAAGCGGGAGAAGATGACCTGGCTGCGGCAGCTGGTCGAGGCCGAGGGCGAACAGGACCCGGCCGAGTTCCTCGAGTCGCTGAAGGTCGACCTGTTCGAGGACGAGGTCTTCGTCTTCACCCCGAAGGGAGAGGTGAAGAACCTCTCCGCCGGCTCGACCCCGCTCGACTTCGCCTACGCGGTCCACACCGACGTCGGCCACAGCTGCGTCGGCGCCAAGGTGAACGGCAGCATCGTGCCGCTGCACTACCAGCTGCGCTCCGGCGACATCGTCGAGATGCTCACCGCCAAGCAGAAGCGCGGCCCCTCGCTCGACTCGCTGAAGCTGGTGCGGACCAGCCGCGCCCGCAACAAGATCCGCGCCTGGTTCAAAGAGGAGCGCCGCGAGGACGCCGAGCGCGACGGCCGCGACGGCCTCGAGGAGGCGCTGCGCAAGCGCGGCCTGCCGATGCAGAAGGTCGCCGGCTCGCCGCTGCTGACCGACGTGATCCGCGAGATGGGCTTCCGCAAGGGGACCGACTTCTACATCGCCCTCGGCCAGGGCAAGATCTCGACCAAGACCGCCGCCAACAAGGTGATGCAGCGCCTCAAGGCCGGCGAGGCGGTCGAGGAGGCCCCGACCGGGCTGGTCGACGGCCGCGAGGACCAGGCCCGCCGCACCAAGGACGCCGCCAACTACGGGATCGCGGTCAAGGGCGTCGACAGCGTCTCGGTCCGGCTGGCCAAGTGCTGCCGGCCGGTTCCCGGCGACGAGATCGCCGGCTACGTCTCGCTCGGGCGGGGGATCACCATCCACCGCGCCGACTGCAAGAACGTGAAGGCGCTGAAAAAGGCCCCCGAGCGCTTCGTCGACGTCAGCTGGGAAGGCGAAAACGAGGCCTCCTACCGGGTCGAGCTGCAGATCGACGCCTACGACCGCACCCGCCTGCTCGAGGATCTCTCGCGGACCTTCTCGGAGGCCGGGATCAACATCATCGGCGCCTCCTGCACGACCAACCATCCGATGGTCAAGAACCGGTTCGTGATCGAGGTGGGGGACACCGAGCAGCTCAAGCACTGCATCTCCCGCCTGCGCAACGTCGAGTCGGTCTTCGACGCCTATCGCATAACCCCCGCCGCCTGATCGACGGCAAGGCGGACAGGGGGAATCGATGCCTCTGACCGTCGCGGTCACCGGGCCGACCGGCGAGATCGGGCTGCCGTTGATGGAGGAGCTCGATCGCAACGAGGCGTTCGGCTCGGTGCTGGGGATGGCGCGGCGCCCGTTCGACCCGGCGCGGGAGGGCTGGAAGAAGATCGCCTACCGCCGCGGCGACATCCTCGACCGCGGCTCGCTGGCGGCGCTGTTCGACGGCGCCGACGTCGCCGTCCACCTCGCCTTCGCGATCTTCGGCGCCCGTGAGGAGACCCGCCGGGTCAACCTCGAGGGCTCTCGCAACGTCTTCGAGGCCGCGGTCGCGGCCGGGGTCAAGCGGCTGGTCTACGCCTCCTCCGTCGCCGCCTACGGCTTTCACGCCGACAACCCGCAGCCGCTGACCGAGGAGGTGCCGCCCCGCGGCAGCGAGAGCTTCTACTACTCCGCCCAGAAGGCCGAGCTGGAGGCGACCCTGAGCGAGGTCGTCGCCGGCAGCGAAATCGACGTCTACGTCGTCCGCCCGTGCGTCGTCGCCGGGCCGCGGGCGACGATGCTGATCCAGCAGATCGTCAAGAGCGCCCGCCTCGGCGACCCGCTGCCGGCCCTGCGTCGCGGTCTCGGCAGGCTGCCGCTGGTGCGGCCGATCCTGCCGGACGTCGGCGTCCCGATCCAGCTCGTCCACCACGACGACGTCGCCCGCGCCCTCGCCGCGGCGATCGCCGGCGAGGGCCCGCCGGGTGCCTACAACCTCGCCGGCAAGGGGGTGGTCGGCGTCGACGAGATCGCCGCCGCGATCGGCTGGCGCTCGGTGCGGGTGCCGAGCCCGGCGGTCGGTCTGGGGGCGGGCCTCGCCAAGCGCCTCAGCTTCGTCTCGCCCCAGCTCGAGTGGGCCGCCGCCTTCGCGACGCCGGTGCTGATGGACGCCGCCAAGGCGCGCCGCGAGCTCGGCTGGGACCCGCACTTCGACGCCGCCGAGACGCTGATCCAGACGGCGATCTCGGCCCGCGAAGCGGGGTTGCTCGACTAGTAGTTGGACGGGTGGCGGCGTGGTGGGGTTTGGCGAGGAGGGGATGGGTAGGCCCTCACCTGCGCGAACAGCGGGGAGGCTTGGAGAGGGCCTACCCATCCCTCCCCACGAATCTCCACCTCGCTCTCAAGGTGGGCAGCTTCCGTGGATCGAAAAGCTTGCAAGGGACGGGGGCATCCGAAGATGCGGTGGAGCTTCCGAGAGATTGAAGCTCCCGAAACTCGGGCGGGCTCCGAAGCTCCATCGAACGGGAGCGGGGTCATCGCCTGGGGGGTCGGGTGCCCCTCCTCACGTTTTGCGCCGCTGGCCAACAAGCTTCCCTCGGACGGCTGCAGGCGATCCCGCCAGTCAGGCGAGTGAGGAGGGGCACCCGACCCCCCAGGCGACGGCGCTCTCCCCGAGCGAGCGGTTCAGGCGACGATCGTCAGCGCGCCGGGCTCGGCCTTCAGCTCGACCCGGGTGCGGTCGCCGATGTAGTCGCCGTCGACCTGGAGCGGGAAGGGACGGGGGGAGCCGTCCTTTTCCTTCGGAGATCGAGCTGATCGAGCCGGCCGATGACGTCGTCGAAGTGGGCGACCTGACGGTGGCCGGCGGCGGTGCGGCTGCCGCTCAGCAGCCGCGAGATCAGCGTCGGCATGTCGCGCTGGGCGGCGCGCTTGAGGACGCCGATCGAGAGCGTGCCGTCGTCGATCGCGATCCCCTCGCAGACCCGGATCGGCCGGCTGGCGAAGTAGGTCAGCGGGTCGGAGTTCTGGACGATCGCGGTGACGCCCTCGACCGGCTCGCCGGCGTCGGTCTCGACCCGCACCCGGACCGAGTTGAGCAGGTACTTGCGGTAGAAGCCCGAGATCCCGGCCCAGCTGTAGTAGTAGGGCCCGGCTTTCGACTTCAGCTTCGGGTGTTCGTCGACCCGGCGCACCACGGTGGCGTCGATCCCGACCCCGCAGGCGAAGACGAAGTGGCGCTCGTCGACCTTGCCGAGGTCGATCTTGCGCGGCTTCCAGTCGTCGGCGAGCGAGAGCAGGTGCTCGGTCGCGTCGACGACGTCGTTGGGAATCCCCAGCGTGCGGCAGACGACGTTGGTCGAGCCGCCGGGCAGGATCGCCACCGGCAGGTCGGTCCCGGCCAGCCCGTTGGCGACCTCGTTCAGCGTCCCGTCGCCGCCGAAGGCGACGACCACGTCGTAGCCGCCGTCCCGGGCCTCCCGGCCGATCTCGGTCGCATGGTTCTGCGCCTCGGTCGAGACCGCCTCGACGTCGAAGCGCCCCTGCAGCGCGTAGACGACCAGGTTCCGCAGCCGGTCCGAGACCGTCGTCGCGTAGGGGTTGACGATGATCAGCATCCGCTTCTTCGCGGGCTTCCGCGATTTCCTCTGCGCGAGTCGGGTCATCTGGCAGGCCTACGCGGTGGCTTCGTAGCGGACGACGCTGCCGTCGTCGACCTGGCGCACCCGGCCTTCGTTCTCGAGGATGTCGGTGTGGCCGATCACCTCGGAGAGGGTGAGGAAGGCCTGGGTGACGGCGACGTTGCCCCAGATCGCCTGGGCCAGCTCGTAGCCGGTGCGCGGCTGCTCGGCGATCAGGCCGTAGATCTTCTCCTTGCGGCGCTCGTGCGAGGCGAGGCGGCTGTCGATCAGCGCGACGTGGTCGGTGATCGGCTCGCCGTGGCCGGCGAAGAGGATCTCCGCCGGCATCTCCCGGGTCTTCTTCATCGAGTCGATGTAGGTGACCAGCGACTGGCTGCGGGTCGTCGAGCCGTCGAGCGGGCGGCTGATCAGCGGGTTCGAGGAGATGTTGGAGATCAGGTGGTCGCCGCAGAAGAGGATCTTCCGCTCGGCGTCCCAGAAGAGCGTGTCGGAGGGGCTGTGGCCGGGGCGGTGGAGCGTTTGCAGGCGGCGGTCGCGGAGGACGATCTCCTCGCCGTCGGCGAGCGGCTTGGTCACCACCGCGTGCGAGCCCCAGTCGCGGAAGCTGCGCGAGACGCCCTGCAGCGCCACCGTGACGTCCTCGGGGATGCCGTTGTGGAGCATCACCTCGACCGCGAACTGGTCCTCGAGCTCGGCGTCCTCGTCGAAGGCGGCGAGGCGGTTGGCGGCGACGCCGATCGCCGCCACCTCGGCGCCGGAGTGCTCGACCAGGATCTCGACCAGGCCGATGTGGTCGATGTGCTGGTGGGTGAGGACGATCAGCTCGAGGTCGTCGATCGAGTGGTCGCGCTCGTTCAGCATCCGGGTCAGCTCGTCGAGCGACTTGCCGGAGTTGGGCCCGGTGTCGATCAGGGTCAGCGGCTCGTCCTCGATCAGGTAGCAGTTGATCCGCCCGACCGCGAACGGGGTCGGGACCGGCAGGCAGTGGATGCCGGCCAGCGCCGCCTGCTCGAGCGCCTGCTCGGGGGTCATCGTCATCCGCGGATCAACCCCAGGATCTCGTCGCGGCGGCGTTCCATGTCCTCGCGCGAGGACAGCGACTCGAGGTTGAGCCGCAGCAGCGGCTCGGTGTTGGAGGGCGCGCACGTTGAAGTGCCACTCGGGGTAGTCGACGGAGACGCCGTCGAGGTGGCTGATCTCCCCGTCGGAGTAGCGCTCGCTCGATCTCGGCCATCTTCGCCGCCTGGTCGGCGACCTCGGAGTTGATCTCGCCGGAGATGAAGTACTTGGAGCGGAACTCCTCCATCAGCTCGCCGAGCCCGCGACCGTCGATCGAGAGCAGCTCCAGCATCAGCAGCGCCGGGATCGTGCCCGAGTCGGCGCACCAGAAGTCGTGGAAGTAGTAGTGGCCGGAGACCTCGCCGCCGAAGGCGGCGTCCTCCTCGCGCATCCGCGCCTTGAAGAAGGCGTGGCCGACCCGCGAGAGGTCGAAGCGGCCGCCCTCGGCGGCGACCAGGTCGGGCACCGCGCGGCTGGAGCGGGGGTCGTAGAGGATCGTCGCGCCCGGGCTTCTTGCGCAGGACCGAGCGGGCCAGCAGGGCGCAGATGAAGTCGCCGTCGCAGAACTCGCCGCTGGCGTCGATGAAGAAGCAGCGGTCGGCGTCGCCGTCCCAGGCGATGCCGAGGTCGGCGCCGCTCGCCTGGACCCGCTCCATGATCAGGCGCCGGTTCTCCTCCAGCAGCGGGTTGGGCTCGTGGTCGGGGAACTCGCCGTCGGGCTCGAAGTACATCTCCTCCAGATCGAGGCCGAGCTTGGCGAGGATCGGGCCGACCATCGGCCCGGCCATCCCGTTGCCGCCGTCGACGACGACCTTCATCGGCCGCACCTTGGCCGGGTCGATGAAGGAGAGCGCGTGGGCGCGGAACTCCTCCCAGACGTCGACCTCCTCCAGCGAGCCGTCGCCGGGCGCCGGGCCGAGCCCGGCTTCGATCTCGGCCTTGACGTCGCCGATCCCGGCGTCGCCGGAGAGCGGCAGCGCCCCCTCGCGGACCAGCTTCACCCCGGTGTAGGCCTTGGGGTTGTGGGAGGCGGTGACCATCGCGCCGCCGTCGAGCTCGCGCGAGCCGACCAGGTGGTAGAGCATCTCGGTCGCGACCATGCCGGCGTCGAGCACGGTGGCGCCCTCGAAGATCATCCCGTCGCGCAGCTCCGCCGCCATCGCCGGCGCGGTCAGCCGCATGTCGCGGCCGAGGCCGATCCGCAGCTCGCCGACCGGCTTGCCGCGCAGGCGGCCGAGGACGCGGGCGAAGGCGCGGCCGATCGCCTGCGCGGTGCTCTCGTCCATCTCGGAGCCGTAGAGGCCGCGGATGTCGTAGGCCTTGAAGATCCCGGCCGGCGCCAGGGGTGGCTGCTCGCTCAAAACGCTCCCTTCAGCGCCTCGTAGCTCTGCTCGATCGACTGCGGCATCACTTTGGTGTCGGCGATCACCGGCATGAAGTTGTTGTCGCCCGCCCAGCGCGGCACGACGTGCATGTGGATGTGATGCTCGACCCCGGCGCCGGCGACGCGGCCCTGGTTGAAGCCGACGTTGTAGCCGTGCGGGCTGTAGACCTCCTCCAGGCGGCCCATCGCCCGCTGCGCCAGCGCCATCATCTCGGCCAGGGTCTCGGCGGGGATCTCCTGCAGGTCGCCGACGTGCTCGTAGGGGGCGACCATCAGGTGGCCGTTGGTGTACGGGAAGAGGTTGAGGATCACGAAGCAGCTCTCGCCGCGGTGGACGATCAGGTTCGCCTCGTCGTCATCCCCCCGCGGCTTGGCGCAGAAGATGCACTCCTCCTCGTTGTCCTTGGACGCGTCCTTCACGTAAGCGAGGCGCCAGGGCGCCCAGATGCGGAAATTTGCCACGGGCATCTCATCCTAAGGGGAGCCGTGCCCGACCGGGAGCGCGGACGGACACGGCGCTGTGTTCAGAGCCAGCCGCGGCGGCGGAAGTAGGCGACCAGCCCGACCAGGATGACCGCCATCCCGCCGAGCACGACGAAGAAGCCCTCGACCCGGTGTTCGAACGGCACCCAGGTGTTCATCCCCAGATGCTGGCGATCAGGGTCAGCGGCAGGATCACGACGCTGATCGAGGTGAGGACGCGGAGGATGTCGTTGAGCCGGTGGGAGATCACCGACTCGTTGGTCTCCTCGAGCGCCTCGGCGACCTCCTTGTAGTTCTCGAGCATGTCCCAGATCCGCTCGTGGGCGTCGACGATGTCGTCGAAGTAGATCTCGAGGTCGAAGTCGGTCGCGAGGTAGCGCTGCTTGACTTTCTCGAGGTCGCGGAGGACCGGCCGCTGCGGCCGGATCACCTTGCGGAAGTTGATGATCTCCTGCTTGACGTTGGAGATGTCGCGGACGACCTCGTCGGCGGCGCCCTCGAAGATGTCGTCCTCGAGCGCGTCGAGCTTGTTGCCGATCTTGCGCAGCATCGGGAAGCAGTAGTCGAAGCTGTCGTCGACGAGCCGGTAGAGCAGGTAGCCGGAGCCGCGCGAGAAGAGCTGCTCGCGCACCTCCTCCTTGCTGCGGCAGCGCTCGAACAGGTACTCGACCGGCTGCAGCGGCTGGTTCGGGATCGTGACCATGTAGTCGGGGCCGACGAAGAGGTCGAGCTCGCCGGCGCCGAGCCGCTTGGCGGCGCGGTCGAAGACCGGCAGGTGGAGGACGATGAACAGGTAGTCGTCGTAGACGTCGATCTTCGGCCGCTGGTTGCGCGAGAGCACGTCCTCGAGGTCGAGGGCGTGGAAGTCGAAGTGCTCCTCGAGCCAGGCGCGCTCGAGGGCGCCTGGGCGCTCGATGTTGACCCAGCGCAGGCCGGCGGCGTCGATCTGCTCGACGCGGGGGGTCTGCGGCTCAGCCGCGGCGGCGGGGCCCGAGATCGCCGCGCCGGCCAGGCCGTCGCAGCCTTGGCTTCGGAAGGTTCGGCATCGCTCAGGCTCGTCGTCTCGTCGCGCAGAAGGGTCATGCTGGGGCACAGGTTAACCGCCAGGCCCGCCCGCAAAGGCCGCGGAGGCGCCTGGTAGGCTTCACCCAACATAAGCGCCACATCTAGAGGGGTGGAGGGACTGGCCCAGTGAAGCCCCGGCAACCACCTCGAACCATCGGTTCGAGGGGAGGTGCCAACTCCAGCAGGTTGCGACTACGCACCTGGAAGATGTGGGGGATGTCCGATCGGACCTCTGCCCCACAGTAAGGCGGAGGTTTTTTCTTTGAGAGTCGAAAAGAGGATCGGATGTCAATCGAAAGTCTGAAGTGCAAGGAGTGCGGCACCGCGTATGAGCTCGGTGCCCATTACGTCTGCGAAAACTGCTTCGGGCCGCTCGAGGTCGCCTACGACTTCTCCGGGCTCGACCCGGTGGCGGCGAAGCGGCGGATCCAGGCCGGATCCCAGGGGATCTGGCGCTACGCCGACTTCCTCCCCTTCGAGGGTCGGCCCAACGACCCGCTCGAGCCCGGTCTGACGCCGCTGGTGCGCGCCGACCGGCTCGCCGAGCGGCTCGGCCTCGACGCCGAGCTGTGGATCAAGAACGACGCCGCCAACCCGACCCACTCGTTCAAGGACCGGGTCGTCGCCGTCGCCGTCGCCAAGGCGCAGGAGCTCGGCTTCGAGACCGTCGCCTGCGCCTCGACCGGCAACCTCGCCAACGCCGTCGCCGCCCACGCGGCCGCCGCCGGGCTCGACTCCTACGTCTTCGTGCCGGCCAACCTCGAGGAGCAGAAGCTGCTCGCGACCGGCGTCTACGGGACCAACCTGGTCGGCGTCCGCGGCAACTACGACGACGTCAACCGGCTCTGCACCCAGCTCGCCGAGAGCCGGCCCTGGGCATTCGTCAACGTCAACCTGCGCCCCTACTACGCCGAGGGCTCGAAGACGCTCGCCTACGAGACCGTCGAGCAGCTGGGCTGGGAGCTGCCCGACCGCGTCGTCTGCCCGATCGCCTCGGGCTCGCTCTTCACCAAAGTCGGCCGCGGCTTCCAGGAGTGGCTCGACCTCGGCCTCGTCGCCGGCGCCCAGCCGGTCTTCAACGGCGCCCAGGCCGAGGGCTGCAGCCCGGTCGCGACCGCCTTCAGCGAAGGCTGGGACGTCTGCAAGCCCCAGAAGCCGGACACGATCGCCAAGAGCCTGGCGATCGGCGATCCGGCCGACGGCCCCTACGCGATCGAGCACGCCCGCAAGACCGGTGGCGGCGTCGACTCGGTCACCGACGCCGAGATCCGCGACGGGATCAAACTGCTCGCCGAAACGACGGGAATCTTCACCGAGACCGCCGGCGGAGTCACCGTCGGCGTCCTCCGCAAGCTCGCCGAACGCGGCGAGATCGCCAGCGGCGAGCGCGTCGTCGTCTACATCACCGGCGAGGGCCTGAAGACGCTCGACGCCACCCGCGATACGTTCCAGATGCACGAGATCGACCCCGACCTCGAGAGCTTCGAGGCCGAGTTCCGCCAGGAGGTGGCCGTCGTAGATGCCAATCACCGTCAAGATCCCGACCCAGCTGCGCGCCGCGACCGGCGGCGAATCGACGGTCGAGGTGACCGGGACGACCGTCGGCGAGGTGCTCGACGCCGTCTTCGACGCCCACGGCGACCTGCGCGAGCGGATCACCCAGGACGGCGACCTGCGCCGCTTCGTCAACGTCTACGTCTCCGGCGAGGACATCCGCTTCCAGCAGGGCCTCGAGACGGCGATCAAGACGGTGACGAGGTCACCATCCTGCCGGCGGTCGCCGGCGGCTGACGCGCGTGGCACTGCGCATATCGGCGTCCTCGGTCGCTCACGTGCAGAGCACGCCACGCTCCCTGCGTCCTTGATCTGCTTGGCCACGCGCGCCAGCTCGATAGGCTGCTGGATGAAGCCACCAGTCGTCATTCTCTGCGGCGGTCGCGGGACTCGCCTGCGGGAGCGGACCGAGTCGGTGCCGAAGGCGCTGGTCGAGATCGGCGCCCGGCCGATCCTCTGGCACGTGATCCAGATCTACGCGGCGCAGGGCTTCGAGCGCTTCCTGCTCGCGACCGGGTACCTCGGCGAGGCGATCGAGGAGTTCGTCGCGGCCGAGTCCTGGCCCGCCGGAGTCGAGGTCGAGTGCGTCGACACCGGCCTCGACACGCCGACCGGCGGTCGCGTCGCCAAGCTCGCTCCGCTGCTCGGCGAGCGGCCCTTCTGCGTCACCTACGCCGACGGCGTCGCCGACGTCGATCTCGGCGCCCTGCTCGAATTCCACGGCAGCCACGGAGCGCTGGCGACGGTGACCGTGGTCCGGCCCGATCTCCAGTGGGGCGTCGCCGAGCTCGACGGCGACCGGGTCAGCGGCTTCGTCGAGAAGCCGCGCAGCGAGCACTGGATCAACGGCGGCTTCTTCTGCTTCGAGCCGGGAGTGCTCCCGTATCTGGACGCGGAGAGCGTTCTCGAGCGGGAGCCGCTGGCGCGCCTTGCCGACGAGGGTCAGCTGCGCGCCTATCGCCACGACGGCTTCTGGGACTGCATGGACACCTACAAGGACGCGGTCGTCCTCAACGACCTCTGGGGCGCCGGCGAGGCGCCCTGGCGAATCTGGGACGCCGCGGCGGCGGAAACCCCGTGAAGCGGGTCCTGCTCACCGGCGGCCACGGCTTCGTCGCCTCGCACCTGGCGCGGGCGCTGCTCGAGCGCGGCGACGCGGTCACCGTCCTCGAGCTGGCGCCGCCGCCGCTCTCGGGGCTGGCGCTGCAGGGGATCGAGTCCGAGGTCGAGCTGGTCGAGTCCGACCTGCGCGACGCCCGCCAGGTCGGCGCGACGGTCGAGGCGAGCGAGTTCGACACCGTCTTCCACCTCGCCGCGCAGACCCTGGTCGGCCCGGCGATGGCCGACCCGACGCCCACCTTCGAAACCAACGTCCGCGGCACCTGGACCCTGCTCGAGGCCTGCCGACGTGCCGACGTGCCGGCGGTCGTCGTCGCCTCCTCCGACAAGGCCTACGGCCCCAGCGAGGAGCTGCCCTACCGCGAGGACATGCAGCTGCGCCCGGCGTCGCCCTACGAGGCGAGCAAGGCGGCGGCCGACGCGATCGCGCTCAGCTACCGGCCCGCCTACGGGCTGCCGGTCGCCGTCACCCGCTTCGCCAACATCTACGGCGGCGGCGACCTCAACTTCTCGCGGCTGATCCCGGAAGCGATCGCCGCCGTGCTCGACGGCCGCCGGCCGCAGATCCGCTCCGACGGCAGCCCCGAACGCGACTTCCTCTACGTCGACGACGCGGTCGCCGCCTACCTCGCGGTCGAGCACGCGGTCGGGGCGGGCGGGCCGGGAGCGGGGGAGGCGTTCAACGCCGGCGGCGAGACGCCGCACTCGGTCGCCGAGGTGCTGGAGACGATCGCCGCGGTCTCCGGCTCGGGCCTCGACCCCGAGTACCTCGGCGCCGGCAACCCGGCGGGCGAGATCGACCGCCAGTACGTCGACTCGACGAAGCTGCGCGAGCCTGACCGGCTGGAGCCCCGCGGTCTCCCTGCGCGACGGCCTGATCCGTACCCTGGACTGGTACCGCGACCATCCGGAGGTGCGTCCCTGATGTGCGGGCGATTCACGGTCACGAACACGGACACGAAGAAGATCGCCGACCGCTTCCAGGTCGAGCTCGAGAAAGCGCTGGAGCGCGGCAGCGCCAGCGGCGAGGCGCCGCCGCCGACGCAAGGAGCGGGCGGAGAAAGCCGCCCGGGGGATGGGCCGCTTCAACGTCGCCCCGACCCAGGAGATCCTCGTCGTGCGCTCCTCGCCCGACCCCGAGGAGGCGGCCGCGGGAGAGCGCGAGGCGCGGCTGATGCGCTGGGGCCTGGTGCCGCGCTGGGCCAAGGACCTCAAGGTCGGCTACCGGATGATCAACGCCAAAGCCGAGAACCTGACCTCGAGCCGCGCCTACGGCCCGCTGGTCGGCAAGTTCCGCCACCGCTGCCTGATCGTCGCCGACGGCTTCTACGAGTGGATGAAGGCCGAGGACCCCAAGCAGCCGCGCCAGCCCTGGCGCTTCACCGTCGACGGCGGCGAGCCCTTCGCCTTCGCCGGGATCTGCACCCGCAAGGAGTGGGAGGACGAGGAGGACCGCGGCTTCGACGACGGCTGGCTCTACAGCGCCACGATCGTCACCACGACGCCGAACGAGCGTCGTCTCCCGGGTCCACAACCGGATGCCGGCGATCCTGCCCGAGCGCCGAGGCCGAGGCGGCCTGGCTGCGACCCGGACCTCAGCGTCGAGGACGCGGTCGCGATGTGCGGCGCCGCTCGACGCCGCGGCGGATGGACAGCGCCCCGGCCAACCCGAAGCTGAACAAGGTCGGCAAAGGGATGGAGGAAGGACCGGAGCTGCTGGTCGCGCCGCAGGCCGGCTGAGCCTCATTCTCCTTCGGCTTCTTCCTTCGCCGCTTCTTTTTCTTCTTTCGCTTCCTGGTTTTCTTCTTCCAGCTGTTCGTTGATCGGCGGCGAGATCTTCGGCAGCGAGCCGGCGGTGCGGACGGTCGCGTCGCCGGCGCTGGTGGTCAGCGTGCAGGCGATCTTGGCCGCCGGCACCGTGGTCGTTTTCCAGACGGTGTCGAAGGGCAGTTCGAGGTCTTCCTTCGGCTTGCCGTCCGGGAGGAAGTATTTGAGGTGCTCGGTGCCGACCTGGTATTCGGGCCATTCGAGCTTGACGCCTTTCTCGGTGGTGAACCGGGTCGGCAGGTCGTTGACTTCGAGCACCGCGAGTTCGTCGCCGTGGGAGCTGAAGTCGATCAGGATCGTTTCCGGCACTTCCTGGCCGTAGATCCCGTCTTCGGAGGAGCGCGGGTAGGTCGCCCGCAGGCCGCCGGAGGTCTGGGCGATTTCGGTGCCGTGGTCGGCCTTGACCGAGCAGAGGATGCGGCCGCCGCCGACCGGCGCGCCGGCTTCGATCCGCAGCACCGAGGAGACCCGGAACAGCGAGTAGCCGCTGTCGTTGGTCCCGGTCGCGCGGATATCGCCCCCGGTCAGCTCCATCGTCTGCTTGCCGCCGGGCACCGCGACCGGCTTGGAGTCAGGCACCTTGCCGACCTGGACCCATTCGAGGTGGGCCGCTTCGCCGCTCGCCTTGTCGGTGCTCAGCAGCGCCGCGGCGACGCAGGCGAGCAGGCCGACGCCGACGATCGCCAGGATCCAGCGCGGCATCCCCGTCTCTTCCGGCGCTCCGTTCATGCGCCCGCGACAGTATTGGAATCCGTCACACAGCCGCGATCCTGGCCCTCGACGGCCGCGGTCGCAGCTACCTTGGGGGAGTGGCCACGAAGGTGACGCCCCTGGGCGTAGGCAAGGTGCAGAGCAGGACCGCGACCGTCCACGGCCGCGCCGTCAACTACCTCGAAGCCGGATCCGGCCCGCTGCTGCTGTTGGTCCACGGCATGGCCGGGAACGCCGAGAACTGGCGAGCCGTGATCGAACCGCTGGCCCGCGCCCACACGGTGATCGCCCCCGACCTGCCCGGGCACGGCGAATCGGAGCCCGGGCACGGCGACTACTCGCTGGGTTCCCTGGCGACCGGCTTGCGCGATCTCCTGATCGCCCTCGGGCACGACCGGGCGACGCTCGTCGGCCACTCGCTCGGGGGCGGCATCGCGATGCAGTTCACCTACCAATTCCCGGAGATGGTCGAGCGCCTGGTTCTGGTCTCCAGCGGCGGCCTCGGCCCCGAGGTGAGCGTGGTCCTGCGCGCGGCCGCCCTGCCCGGCGCCGACCTCTTCATCTCGGCCACCGCCGGCGTCGGCCAGCAGGCCGGCTCGGTGCTGAGCCGCGGGCTCGGGGCGATCGGACTGCGGCCCAGCGCCGACGTCGCCGAGGTCGCCCGCGGCTACGCCTCGCTCTCGGACCCGGGACGGCGCCGGGCCTTTCTCGCGACCCTGCGCTCGGTGGTCGGCACCGGCGGCCAGAGCGTCGCCGCCGGCGATCGCCTGGCGACCTGGCCGAGTCGCTGCCGATCCTGATCGTCTGGGGTTCGCGAGACCCGATCATCCCCGTCTCCCACGGCGAATCCGCCCACGCGGCCCTGCCCGACAGCCGGCTCGAGATCTTCGACGGCGTCGGCCACCTGCCCCAGCTGGAGGCGCCCGGGCGCTTCGTCGCCGTCCTCGAGCGCTTCCTCGCCGAGTCCGAGCCGGCGGAGTTCGACCGCGACGAGTGGCGCGCCCGCTTCCAGACCGCCTAGCTTCCTCCACGCCGCCCGCACGCACTACGCGCCCGACAGGATTCGAACCTGTGGCCTCGTCCTCCGGAGGGACGCGCTCTATCCAGCTGAGCTACGGGCGCTCACCAGGCAGCTTAGTGGTACGTCGCGCAGCCGAGCGCGGTCGTCGTTTTGCCCGGATAGCGACTGAAAAGACGACCGCGTAGGCTCGCCGCGATGGATCTCTCGGTGATCTTCCTCGGCACCGGCGGCTCGGTGCCATCGGCGCGGCGCTCGACCGCGAGCGTGCTGATCGCGCGTGGGGGGGAGCGGTTGCTGTTCGACTGCGGCGAAGGGACGCAGCGGCAGATGCAGCGCTCGCTCGGCCTCGTCCAGGTCGACGAGATCTACCTCACGCACTTCCACGCCGACCACATCCTCGGCCTGCCGGGCCTGCTCAAGACCTACGACCTGACCGACCGCGAGCGACCGCTGCTCGTCTACGGGCCGCCGGGGCTGAGGGAGCTCTTCGGCGTGCTGAATCCGCTGATCGGCCGGCTCGGATTCGGCCTCGAGCTGGTCGAGCTCAGCCCGGGCGACGTGGTCGCCCACGACGGCTACGAGATCCAGTCCTTCGAAGCCGCCCACGGCGTGCGCGCCAGCGGCTACGCCCTGGTCGAGGAGGAGCGGCCGGGCCGCTTCGATCCCGCCGCCGCGATCGCCGCCGGGGTCGCCGAAGGACCCGCCTTCGCGGCGCTGCAGAGAGGGGAGGAGGTGCGAGGGCGCGAGCGGCCCGGTCGCTCCCGACGCAGGTGATGGGCCCGAGCCGGGCCGGCCGCACGATCGTGCTCACCGGCGACACCGCGCCCTCGCCGGCGACCGTCGCCGCCGCCGCCGACGCCGAGCTGTTGATCCACGACGCCAGCTTCGCCGAGGAGGAGGTCCAGCGCGCCGCCGAAACCGGCCACTCGACCGTCGGCCAGGCCGCCGCCGTCGCCGCCGAGGCCCACGTGAAGCTGCTCGCCCTGGTCCACATCTCCTCCCGCTACCACGTCGGCAAGGTGCTCGAGGAGGCGCAGGAGGTCTATCGCCGACGACCGTCGCCCCGCGCGATTTCGACGTCATCGAGATCCCGTTTCCCGAGCGAGGTGAGCCCCATCTCGTGCCGAACGGAGCAAGGGAGCCGAACGGGTCGGGGTAGGCCCCTCGGCAAGCCTCCCCATCTTTCGCGCAGGCGAGGGGCCTACCCCGACCCGCCGCCCCCCTTGCTACGCTGCGGCCGTCCTTTAACCCGGTCCCGAGAGGCCAGGAAGGAAGCAAAGAGTGAGTGAGAAGATCGTGCTGGAGCACGACGATCTGAGGCGAACGCTGCGGCGGATCGCCCACGAGATCGCCGAGAAGAACCCGCAGCCCGAGGGTCTCGCCGTCGTCGGCATCCACACCCGCGGCGCCCTTCTCGCCCGTCGCCTTCACGCCCTCTCGGGCGAGCTGACCGGCGACCGAGCTGCCGATCGGCGACATCGACATCTCCTTCTACCGCGACGACGTCGGCGCCAAGTCGCCCGCCTCTCAGCCCGTCGTCCACGCCTCCCACATCGACTTCGACCTCAGCGAGCGCACCGTCGTCCTCGTCGACGACGTCCTCTTCACCGGCCGCACGGTGCGGGCCGCGATCGACGCCCTCTTCGACTACGGCCGCCCGCGCCGGGTCCAGCTCGCCGTCCTCTGCGACCGCGGCCACCGCGAGCTGCCGATCCGGCCCGACTACGTCGGCAAGAACCTGCCGACCGCCCACGACGAGCGGGTCAACGTCAGCCTCGAGGAGAGCGACGGGGTCGACCGGGTGACGATCTCCGACGGCCGCCCGGCGGAGGCGCTCGCATGAAGCACCTGCTGGCCATCGACGGTCTCTCCCGCGACGAGATCGAGTCGATCCTCGACCGCGCCGAGAGCTTCGCCGAGGTCGGCCGCCGCGACATCAAGAAAGTGCCGACCCTGCGCGGGCGCACCGTCGTCACCCTCTTCTACGAGTCGAGCACCCGCACCAGCAGCTCCTTCGAGCTGGCCGCCAAGCGGCTCTCGGCCGACCTCGTCTCGGTCAAGGCCGCCGGCTCCTCGGTCGACAAGGGCGAGTCGCTGAAGGACACCGTCGCGACGCTCTCCGCCTACGACCCGGCGGCGATCGTGATCCGCCACCCCTACGCCGGCGCCGCCCAGATGGTCGCCGGCTGGACCGCCGCCGCGGTGATCAACGCCGGCGACGGCAAGCACGAGCACCCGAGCCAGGCGCTGCTCGACGTCTACACGCTGCGCCGCCGCCTCGGCACGCTCGACGGGCGAGCGGATCTGGATCGTCGGCGACGTCCTCCACAGCCGCGTCGCCCGCTCCAACCTGATCGCCTTCCAGCGGATGGGCGCCGAGGTCACCGTCTGCGGCCCGCCGACCCTGATCCCGCGCGGGATCGAGGAGCTCGGCTGCGAGGTCTCGCACTCGCTCGAGCGGCTCGGCGAGGCCGACGTCGTCTACGCGCTGCGGATGCAGCAGGAGCGGATGAGCGAGAGCTTCGTCCCCTCGCTGCGCGAGTACGCGGCGACCTTCCAGATCGACACCCGCCGCCTCAACCCGCGCCAGCTGCTGATGCACCCGGGCCCGGTCAACCGCGGCGTCGAGCTCTCCGGCGAGGCGATCGACTCGCCGCAGTCGCTGATCGCCGAGCAGGTCGCCGCCGGCCTGGTGGTGCGGATGGCGATCCTCTACGAGCTGCTCGCCGGCAGCGAGCGCCCGGCGCCGGTCGCGGCGACGGCGAAGCCGAGCCCGACCCCGATCGGACAGCCGGCATGAGCCGCGAACATGTCTAGCCTCACCGACGCTCGACGTCCGCGCCGGCGAGGACGCCCACCTCGTCCTGCGCCGGGTCAGCGTGCTCGACCCGGTCGCCGGCATCGACGGCGTCCACGACCTCGTCATCCGCGACGGCCGTGATCGCCGAGCTGGCGGCGCCCGGCGAGGCGGCCGCCGACGGCGCCGAGGTGCTCGAGGCCGAGGGCCTGCACGCCTTTCCCGCCTTCTTCGACCCCCACGTCCACCTGCGCACCCCCGGCCACGAGCACAAAGAGGACGTCGAGACCGGCACCCGCGCCGCCGCCGCCGGCGGCTACTGCGGGATCCTGGCGATGGCCAACACCGAGCCGCCGGTCTCCACCGCGGCCGACATCAGCGCCCTGCGCGAGCAGGCCCGGGCCGGCGCCTCGGTCCCGGTCGGCTTCCTCGCCACCGTCACCCGCGGCATGAAAGGCGAGGAGCTGACCGAGATGGTCGAGCTGCGCGAAGCCGGCGCGATCGGCTTCTCCGACGACGGCCTGCCGATCGTCAGCGCCCGGGTGATGCGCCGCGCCCTCCAGTACCAGCGCCTCTGCGGCGGCACGATCGCCCTGCACGAGGAGGACCCCGATCTCTCCGGCGACGGCGTCGATGCACGAGGGCCCGGTCTCGGCCGCGGTCGGCCTCGCCGGCATCCCCTCGGTCTCGGAGTCGACGATGATCGCCCGCGACGCCGCCCTCGCCGCCTACGAGGAGGCGCGGATCCACGTCCAGCACCTCTCCGCCGCCGAGTCGGTCGAGGTCGTCCGCGCCGCCAAGGCCGCCGGGGTCAAGATCAGCGCCGAGGCCAGCCCGCACCACCTCTGCCTGACCGACGAGGAGGTCCGCAGCCTCGACCCGCACCGCTTCAAGATGAACCCGCCGCTGCGCCGCGAGAGCGACCGCCAGGCGCTGATCGCGGCGCTCCGCGACGGCACGATCGAGTGCATCGCCACCGACCACGCCCCGCACCAGGCGGAGGAAAAGGAGGTCCCCTTCGAGCAGGCGGCGATGGGCGTGACCGGGCTGGAGACCGCCTTCGCGGCGCTGCACACCGAGCTGGTGCTGCCCGGCGTGATCGACCTCTCGCTGCTGGTCGAGCGGCTCGCCGGCGGCGCCGCGCCGTTCGAGATCGAGCGCCCGAGCCTGGCCCCGGGCTCGGAGGCCAACGTCGCCCTCTGCGACCTCGCCGCCGAGTGGACGGTCGGGGAGGACGGCTACGAGAGCCGCTCGCAGAACTCCTGGTGCGCCGGCAAGACGCTGACCGGCCGCGTCCTCGTCACCGTCGCCGCCGGCCAGGTCGCCTTCCGCCTGCGCAGCTTCAGCCTCGGAGTCGCCGCGTGAGGCGGCGCCTACCTGCTGCTCGAGGACGGGACCCGCCTCGACGGGCTCGCCTGCGGCCACGAGGGCGCCGTGACCGGCGAGGTCGTCTTCAACACCGCGATGACCGGCTACCAGGAGTCGGTCACCGATCCCTCCTACGCCGGGCCAGATCATCGTCTTCACCTACCCGCTGATCGGCAACTACGGCGTCGGCGCGGCGGCGATGGAGTCCGACCGGATCCACGCCCGCGGCGTGGTCATGCGCGACGCCAAGAACAGCGAGGACGCCGCCAGCGCCGAGGGCGGCTGGCTCGACTGGCTGCGGCGACTGCGGCGTGCCCGGGATCAGCGGCGTCGACACCCGCGCCCTGGTCCGCCACATCCGCGACCGCGGCGCGATGCGGGGCGGCATCTTCCCCGGCCGACGTGCCCGAGTCCGAGGCCCGCGAGTCGATCGCTCGCCGAGCCGGCGATGGACGGCGCCGACTTCGCCCGCAGCGTCACCCCGCCGGAGCCGATCCGCTTCGACGGCGACGGCCCGCACGTGGTCGGGATCGACACCGGGGTGAAGATGAGCATCGTCCGCCAGCTGCGCGAGCACGGCGCCAAGCTGACCCTGCTGCCCTGCACCAGCAGCCCCGAGCAGGTCCTCGCCGAGGACCCGGACATCGTCTTCCTCGCCAACGGTCCCGGCGATCCGGCGGCGCTCGACTACGTCGTCGACACCGTCCGCGAGCTGATCGGCAAGCGGCCGGTCTTCGGCATCTGCCTCGGCCACCAGCTGCTCTGCAGCGCGGTCGGCCTGGAGACCTACAAGCTGCCCTTCGGCCACCGCGGCGCCAATCACCCGGTCAAGGACCTCGAGACCGGCCGGATCGACATCACCTCCCAGAACCACGGCTTCGCGGTCGCCGGCCCCGGCGGCGAGCCGCGGATCGAGGGCGACGAGCCGGTCCGCTGGGAGACCGACTTCGGCGTCGCCGAGCTCTCGCAGCTGAACCTCTACGACCGCACGGTCGAGGGACTGGTCCTGCGCGACGTCGCCGGCGCCACCGTCCAGTACCACCCGGAGGCCGGACCCGGCCCGCACGACGCCCGCCACCTCTTCGACCGCTTCCTCGCCCTCGCCGCCTGAGCTCAGCCGATGCCCCGCCGCGACGACATCCAGAAGATCCTCCTGATCGGCTCCGGCCCGATCGTGATCGGCCAGGCGGCCGAGTTCGACTACTCCGGCGTCCAGGCCTGCAAGGTCCTGCTCGAGGAGGGCTTCGAGGTCGTCCTCGTCAACTCCAACCCGGCGACGATCATGACCGACCCCGAGTTCGCCACCGCGACCTACATCGAGCCGCTGCTGCCGGGGCCGGTGACGAAGATCATCGAAAAGGAGCGCCCCGACGCGCTGCTGCCGACGCTCGGCGGCCAGACGGCGCTGAACCTGGCGATGACCCTGCACGAAGACGGCACCCTGGAGCGCTTCGGCGTCGAGCTGATCGGCGCCGACGCCGCCGCGATCCGCCGCGCCGAGGACCGCGAGGAGTTCCGCACGACGATGACCGAGGCCGGGCTGCGGATCCCCTGGTCGATCACGGTCGAAAGCCTCGGCCAGGTCGAGGAGGCGCTCGCGGAGGGGCGGATCTCGCTGCCGGCGATCATCCGCCCGGCCTTCACGATGGGCGGCCAGGGCGGCGGCATCGCCCGCACCGAGACCGAGCTGCGCCAGGTCGTCTCCGAGGGCCTCGCGGCGAGCCCGATCAACCAGGTCCTGGTCGAGGAGTCGGTGATCGGCTGGGGCGAGTTCGAGCTCGAGGTGATGCGCGACCGCAACGACAACGTCGTGATCATCTGCTCGATCGAGAACGTCGACCCGATGGGCGTCCACACCGGCGACTCGGTCACGGTGGCGCCGGCGCAGACCCTGACCGACCCGATCTACCAGGAGCTGCGCGACCAGGCGATCAAGGTGATCCGGGCGATCGGGGTCGAGACCGGCGGCTCCAACGTCCAGTTCGCGGTCAACCCCGAGGACGGCGAGATCGTCGTGATCGAGATGAACCCGCGCGTCTCGCGCTCCTCGGCGCTGGCCTCGAAGGCGACCGGGTTCCCGATCGCGAAGATGGCGGCGAAACTGGCGGTCGGCTACGCGCTGGAGGAGATCCCCAACGACATCACCCAGGCGACGCCGGCCTCGTTCGAGCCGACGATCGACTACGTCGTCACCAAGATGCCGCGCTTCGCCTTCGAGAAGTTCCCGGGATCGGATGGACGCCTGTCGACCTTCATGCAGAGCGTCGGCGAGGCGATGGCGATCGGCCGCACCTTCCGCGAGTCCTTCGCCAAGGCGCTGCGCTCGCGCGAGCTCGACTCGGCCCCCGAAGCGCCCGAGTCCGAAGCGGACCTGCTGGTCGCGATCGAGAAGCCCTGCGCCGAGCGCTTCGACCTGATCCTCGAGGCCTTCCGCCGCGGGATCGGGGTCGAGGCGGTCCACGAGGCCTGCCTGGTCGATCGCTGGTTCCTGCGCGAGCTGGAGCTGCTCGCCACCGAGGGCGACGGCACCGAGGGCCTCGTCCGCACCTACAAGGCGGTCGACACCTGCGCCGCCGAGTTCGAGGCGGCGACGCCCTACTACTACTCGGCGCACGAGCGGCCGAACGCCGACGGCACCCCACCCGCCTCGGAGGTTCGGCGCGGCAGAGCGCGACTCGGTCGTGATCCTCGGCGCCGGGCCGAACCGGATCGGCCAGGGGATCGAGTTCGACTACTGCTGCGTCCACGCCGCGATGACCGCCCGCGAGCTCGGCCGCGACGCGGTGATGGTCAACTGCAACCCGGAGACCGTCTCCACCGACTACGACACCTCCGACCGCCTCTACTTCGAGCCGCTGACCGCCGAGGACGTGCTCGCGGTCTGCGCCCAGGAGAACCCGGAGGGGGTGATCGTCCAGTTCGGCGGCCAGACGCCGCTGAAGCTCGCCCGCACCCTCGAAGAGGCCGGCGTGCCGCTGCTCGGCACCCCGGTCGACGCGATCGACCTGGCCGAGGACCGCGGTCGCTTCGGCGCCCTGCTGCGCCGGCTCGGCATCAAACACCCCCCCTACGGAACCGCGCTCTCGGCCGAAGAGGCCGAGGTGATCGCCGCCGAGGTCGGCTTCCCGCTGCTGGTCCGGCCCTCCTACGTGCTCGGCGGCAGGGCGATGGAGATCTGTTACTCGACCGAGGACCTCAACGCCTACCTCGTGGCCCACGTCAAGGCCGACCAGGAGCACCCGCTGCTGCTCGACCGCTTCCTCGAGAACGCGATCGAGGTCGACGTCGACGCCCTCGGCGACGGCGAGCAGGTCTGGGTCGCCGGGATCATGCAGCACGTCGAGGAGGCCGGCGTCCACTCCGGCGACTCCGCCTGCGTGATCCCGCCGCTCAGCCTCGGCGAGGAGATGCTGGAGCAGATCCGCGCGACGACCGAGAAGATCGCCCTCGAGCTCGGCGTGATCGGGCTGATCAACATCCAGTACGGCGTCGCCGGCGGCGAGCTCTACGTGATCGAGGCCAACCCGCGCGCCTCCCGCACCGTCCCCTTCGTCTCCAAGGCGATCGGGGTGCCGCTGGCGAAGATGGCGGCGCGGCTGATGCTGGGCGAGAGGATCGCCGACCAGGAGCTGCCCGCGGGCCCGCCCGAGCACGTCAGCGTCAAGGAGGCGGTGCTGCCCTTCGCCCGCTTCGCCGGCGCCGACTCGGTGCTGGGGCCGGAGATGAAGAGCACCGGCGAGGTGATGGGAATCGCCGCCGACTTCCCGACCGCGTTCGGCAAAGCGCAGGCCGCGGCGGGGGCGCTGCTGCCGGAGAAGGGCTCGGTCTTCATCACCGTCACCGACACCGACAAGCCCGCCGCGACCCAGCTCGCGGCCCGCTTCCACGATCTCGGCTTCGAGGTGATCGCGACCGGCGGCACCGCCCAGGCGATCGAGCGGATGGGGGTGCCGGTGACCCGGATCAACAAGCTGGGGGAGGGGTCGCCGCACGTCCTCGACCTGATCCGCAAGCGCCGCTGCGACCTCGTCATCAACACCCCGACCGGCTCCGGCGCCCGCGCCGACGGCTACGAGATCCGCACCGCCGCCGTCCGCCAGGGGATCCCCTGCATCACGACGATGACCGGCGCCACCGCCGCCGCCCGGGCGATCGCCGCCGGCAACCAGGACGGCGCCGAGGTCCACAGCATTCAGGAGATCCATCGAGGCGCCGCCTCCTCCACCCTCGCGGGGCGGGAGAGGGATCATTGACGGATCCAGTCTCGCTTCCGGGCCTGGGGGCGGCTGGGCCGGCACCGTTTGGACGGCGACTGTGTGAGGTCACCGGGAACCGGGCTTCGGAGGGCTACCGCGTCTTCTCGCTGCTCGATCGCGAGGGGCCCGAGCCGGCGCCCGGCCAGTTCTACATGCTCGCCGGTGCCGACGGCTTGGGCCGGGGGCGGACGGCAGGCCGTTCCTGCCGCGGGCGATCTCCGTCGCCGAGACCGGACCGGCGGCGGCGGGCGTTCGCCTCGACTTCCTCGTCGAGGGCGTCGGCCCGGGCACCGATCGCCTCTGCGAGCTCGAGGTCGGCGAGCGGGCCTGGGTCACCGGGCCGCTCGGCAACGCCTTCTCGGAGCCGCGCCAGGTGCGGCCCGGAGCCGCCGGCGCGATCCTCGTCGGCGGCGGCATCGGCGTCGCGCCGCTGGCGCTGCTGCGCCGTCGCCTCGACGGAACGGGCGGTGCCGCTCCGCGTCCTGCTCGGCTTCCGCGAGCGCGAGCACTCCGGGGGTCTCGATCTGTTCTGCGGCTCCGGCGGCGATCTCTGTCCCGAGGTGAGGCTGGCCAGCGAGGACGGTCACGCCGGGCACCGCGGCTACGTCACCGACCTGCTGGCGGCGATGCTCGCCGGCGACGACGCCTCCTCCGCGGTCGTCTACTCCTGCGGGCCGCCGGCGATGCTGGAGGCGGTGCGCTCGCTCTGCGCCGGCCGCGGCGTCGCCTGCCAGCTGGCGATGGAGTCGCCGATGGCCTGCGGCTTCGGCGCCTGCTTCGGCTGCGCGGTGCCGAAGCCCGACGGCGGCTACATCCGCCTCTGCGTCGACGGCCCGGTCATCGGCGGCGACCAGGTCACCGAGGTCGCCCATGCCTGATTTCTGCGGTATCTCGCTCGCCCACCCGGTGATCAACGCCTCCGGCACCTACGACGCGATCGCCGCCCGTCAGGTCTTCGGCGACGCGGTGCTGGAGGAATTCCCCTTCGCCGCCTTCGTCTCGAAGACGATCACGCCTGAGCCCAGGTCCGGAAACGCGCCGAGGCGGATCTGGGAGACGCCGGCGGGGATGCTGAACTCGATCGGGCTGCCGAACAAGGGCCTCGCCGGCTTCCTCGAGCACGACCTGCCGCGGCTGGCGGAACTGCCGGTGCCGCTGATCGTCTCGGTGATGGCGACCAGCCGGCCCGAGTTCGCGAAGTTGGTCGAGGCGGTCGGCGCTCGCGAGGAGGTCGCCGCGATCGAGCTCAACGTCTCCTGCCCCAACGTCCACTCCGGCCTGATCGTCGGCGAGCAGCCGGCCGAGACCGAGGCCCTGCTGGAGACCCTGCGGCCGCTGACCGAGAAGCCGCTGATCGTCAAGCTGACCCCCAACGTCGCCGACCCCGCCGCGGTCGCCGTCGGCGCCGAACAGGGTGGGGCGGACGCGGTTTCGCTGATCAACACGCTGAAGGCGAGCGCCATCGACCCGGCCAGCGGCGACCCGGCCCTGGGGGCCGGGCACGGCGGCCTCTCCGGACCGGCGGTGCGGCCGATCGCGGTGCAGCAGCTGCGCGCCGTCGCCGCCGCCGTCGGACTTCCCGCGATCGGGATGGGCGGGATCTGCAACGGCGCCGACGCCGCCGAATTCCTCGCGGCCGGAGCGGCGCTGGTGGCGGTCGGGACCGAGAGTTTCCGCGACCCGAGGGCCGGCTCCAGGGTCGCCGCCGAACTCGATTGGGCTCGCCCAAGGGAGGCTGCGGCTCACTCAGCACTAGACCTCGAGTAGAGGTTGAGATGAATTTGTGGGCAATTGGCCCCGAGCCACTTGCGCCTGCCCTGGCCACGGCTATACTCGCCGCCGACATGCCTGCCCCCTCAGTCAAAACCTCACTCGCGGCGCCGGTACGGTCCCTCGATCAGAGAATGGACGCGCTGAAGCGGGCCAATGACATCCGCACCGCCCGCGCCAAACTGAAGAAGGATCTGAAGGCGAGCCGGTCGAGCATTCACGCGATCTTGCTCGATCCGCCGGAGTACGTGATGACCGCAAAGGTCTTCGACATGCTGCTCGCCGTTCCGAAGTACGGCCGGGTGAAGACGAATCGAATACTCAATCAGTGCCGGATCTCACCCTCGAAGACGATCGGCGGCCTCTCCGAGCGCCAGCGCACCGAGCTCGTCTCGCAGCTGCGCCACCGTTAGCGACCGCCTCGCCGGTCAGTATCGCCGCGGCATGGCAAAGGTATTCGTCATCACCGGGCCCTCGGGCGTCGGCAAGGGAACCCTGATCAAGGAGCTCCTGCAGCGCGTTCCCGATCTCGAGCTCTCGGTCTCGGCGACGACCAGGCAGCCCCGCGAGGGCGAGGTCGACGGCCGCGACTACCACTTCCTTTCCGGCGAGGAGTTCGATCGCCGCGTCGACGCCAGGGACTTCCTCGAGTTCGCCGCCTACAGCGGTCACCACTACGGGACGCTCCGATCGGAGGTCGAGCGCAGCCTCGCGGCCGGTCGCTCGGTGGTGCTCGAGATCGAGGTTCAGGGCGCCCAGCAGGTTCGGGCGGCGAAACCGGACTCGATCCAGATCTTCATCGCCCCTCCCGATCCGGCTGTGCTGCGTGAGCGCCTCAACGCCCGTGGCACCGACGCTCCGCATGCCATCGACGCCCGGCTCGAGGTCGCCAAGCAGGAGCTTGCCGCCCAGAGCGACTTCGCCCACCTCGTCGTCAACGACGATCTCGCCCAGGCGGCGGACGAGCTGGAGGGGATCGTGCGCGCCGAGCTGGGGCTGGCTTAGAAGGGCGGTCGGTGTGGAGAGGCTGGGTGGGACTCACCTGCGCGAACAGCGGGGAGGCTTGGCGAGTCCCACCCGGCCTCTCCCAACGAGCGCTCTTCCAAGCATCCCGAGGTCGGCAGCTTCCGATAAGCGGAACAGCTTCCAAGGGACGGAATCTCTCAGACGGAGCGGGTTTGACCTTGGCTCGCGGGGCTGGAGGGGCGTCGGGCGGGCCGGAGGCACGGGTGACCCTCTCCCGAAAGCTCCAGTTCAGACAGCCGCGCCCATGCGGGCGACCCAGCTGCGCGACGGTTTTCGGGAGAGGGTCACCCGTCCCTCCCGTCAGTCCGATCCCCTACACTCCCGCCCAATGATCAAACCTCGCGTAGACAAGCTTTTGGTGCATGCTGATTCTCACTACGCCGCTGTCGTCGTCTCGGCGAAGCGCGCGCGTCAGATCAACAGCTACTTCCACAACCTCGGAGAGGGCGGCTTCGGCGAGTACCCACCGCCGATGGTCGAGACGAACGCCGAGAGGAACTACCTCACGATGGCGCTCGAAGAGCTCGCCGAGGGCAAGCTCAAATACGAGTACCGCACCTAGCGCCCCGCCGGGCGCGAACCCGAGGAGCAGACCGATGGCACGAGTCCTGCTTGGCGTCAGCGGTGGGATCGCCGCCTACAAGTCGTTGGAGCTGGCGCGGCTGGCGACGCTTGCCGGGCACGGCGTCCGGGTGCTGATGACCGAGACGGCGACCCGCTTCGTCGGCGCCGCCTCGTTTGAGGGGATCGTCGGCGCCCCGGTCCTGATCTCCGAGTTCGAGCGCGACCCGATGCGCGGCGGCTTTCCCGGCGAGGAGCAGCCCGGACACGACCCGATCGGACACCTCGAGCTGGCCGCCAACTGCGACGCCTTCCTGGTCGCTC
This sequence comes from uncultured Solirubrobacterales bacterium, assembly GCA_963739875.1. Lineage (GTDB taxonomy): Bacteria > Actinomycetota > Thermoleophilia > Solirubrobacterales > 70-9 > VAYN01. Next base: position 310,236 of record CAVUCD010000001.1, on the reverse strand, counting down.
CGGCCTCGGCCAACACCGTCGCCAAGCTCGCCGGCGGCATCGCCGACTCGATGCTGACCACCTCCTTCCTCGCCTGCGCCTCCCCCCGTCTCCTCGCTCCGGCGATGAACGACCGCATGTACGCGAACGCGGCGACCCAGGCCAACCTGGCGACCCTGCGCGAGCGTGGGGTCGAGGTGATCGAGCCCGACGAGGGCCGTCTGGCCTCGCGCGGCGAGTTCGGCCGCGGCCGGCTTCCCGACCCCGAGCGGCTGTTGGCCCGGATCGAGGCGGCGCTGCCAGGCGGCGAGCAGCCCTGGGACGGCCTGCGGGTGCTGGTCACCGCCGGCGGCACCCGCGAGCCGATCGACCCGGTCCGCTTCATCGGCAACCGCTCCAGCGGCCGCATGGGCATCGCCCTCGCCGCCGCCGCCGCCCGCCGCGGCGCCGAGGTGACCCTGATCGCCGCCAACGTGGCGCTGCCCGAGCCGGCCGGCGTGCGCCGCATCGACGTCGAAACCGCCGGGCAGCTCGGACGGGCGGCGGCCGAGGAGTTCCAGAGCACGCACGTCCTGCTGATGGCGGCGGCGCCGGCCGACTTTCGCGCCGCCACCGTCGCCACCGGCAAGCTGGCCCGCCAGGACGGACTCGAGCTGCGGCTGGAGCCGACCGAGGACATCCTCGCCGGGCTGGCCGCCGGCGCGACCGAGAGCCAGACCGTCGTCGGCTTCGCCGCCGAGCACGGGGGGGACGCGGTCGCCCGCGCCCGCGCCAAGCTGACCCGCAAGAACGTCGACCTGATCGTCCTCAACGACGTCTCCGATCCGGCGATCGGCTTCGAGAGCGCCGACAACGCGGTGACGCTGATCGCGCGCCGACTCCGAGGTCGAGGTCCCGATCGCCGCCCAAGGAGGCGATCGCCGAGGCGATCCTGGCGAGAGTCGACGAGCTTCGCGCCGAGGCGGGCCGGCCGGCTGGGTGAGCGGGCTATACTGGCCTCAAGCTTTCTGTCCTAAGTAGTACCTCGAAGTGGGCCTGGCCCACTTTTTTTACGGCCCGAAACGGATATGACCGACCTTCAGCAGAGCATTCAACAGCAGCTTTCAGAGCTCGATTCCGAGCTCGACGTCGTCGCCTTGGAGAAACCGGGCGGCGAGCAGCTGCGCATCTTCATCGACCACCCGGGGGGCGTCGACCTGGCGCTCTGCGAGCAGGTCACGCGGCACCTCAGCCACCTGCTGGCCGACTACTCGCTCGAGGTCTCCTCACCGGGCCCCAAGTACCGTCGCCCCAGCACCTCTTCCGAGACCAAGGAGTCGCTCAGTGAGTAAGGAGATCGTCGACGCAGTCAAAGCGCTCGAGGCAGAGAAGGGAATCTCCGCCGACACGTTGATGGACGCCCTCGAGGACGCCCTCCTCTCGGCCTACAAGAAGACCCCCGGCGCCGCCAAATACGCGCGGGTCGACCTCGACCACGAGACCGGCGACTTCCTCGTCTTCGAACTGATCCTGCCGCCGGAGCTGGAGGAGAAGCTGCTGGCCGAGGCCGCCGAGCTGCAGGAGGAGCCCGAGGTCGATCCGGAGACCGGCGAAATGCGCGAGCCCGAGGATCCGGAGCTCGACCCGGAGATGATCGCCCCCTACGAGGACCAGATCACCACCCGCGACGTCACCCCCGAAGACTTCGGTCGGATCGCCGCCCAGACCGCCAAGCAGGTGATCCTGCAGCGGATCCGCGAGGCCGAGCGGCAGATGATGTACGACGAGTACCAGGACCGCGTCGGCGAGCTGATCACCGGCATCATCCAGCAGTCCGACAAGCGCTACACGCTGGTCCAGCTGCGCGAGCGGGTCGAGGCGCTGCTGCCCAAGTCCGAGCAGGTCTACAACGAGCGCTACGACCACGGGATGCGGGTCAAGGCGGTCATCACCGACGTCTCCGACTCGACCAAAGGCCCGGCGATCGTCGTCTCCCGCCGCAGCCCGGAGCTGATCAAGAGCCTGTTCGAGCTCGAGGTGCCCGAGATCGCCGACAAGCTGGTCGAGATCGTCGGCGTCGCCCGCGAGCCCGGCTACCGCTCGAAGATCGCCGTCGTCTCCCACGCCGACGGCGTCGACCCGGTCGGCGCCTGCGTCGGCCCGCGTGGATCGCGGGTGCGGATGGTCGTCTCCGAGCTGCGCGGCGAGAAGATCGACATCATTCCCCACAACGACGAGCCCGCCCGCTTCGTCGCCAAGGCCCTCTCGCCGGCCCGGGTGCGCGAGGTCATCGTCGACGACGAGGAGCGCCAGGCGACGGTGATCGTCCCCGACGACCAGCTCTCGCTGGCGATCGGCCGCGACGGACAGAACGCCCGCCTCGCCGCCCGCCTCACCGGCTGGCGGGTCGACATCAAGTCCGAGACCGAGTTCGCCTCCGAGGAAACCGAGATCGAGTACGAGGGCGAAGAGCAGTCCGACGGTCGCTGCATGGCGGTGCTCTCCAACGGTCGCCGCTGCCCCAACGCCGCGGTTCCCGGCTCGACTTACTGCGGCCTGCCCTCGCACCAGGCGCTGACCCGTTTCGAGACCAGTCAGGTCGCGGTGCTGACCGGCGCTCTCCGAGGCCGAGATCTGGCGATCCTCGCCGACCCCGACGGCGACGAGGCGCAGGTCAACGAGATCGTCGAGCGCGCCTCCGCCGCCTTTGTCGAGGAGGCCGAGGAGGAGCTGGTCGAGGAGGCGTCGAGGAGGCAATCGCCGAGGCCGTGGTCGAGGAGGCCGTGGAGGAGGCAGTCGCGGAGGAGATCGTCGAGGAGGCGGTCGAAGAGGCCGTCGTCGAGGAGGTTCTCGAGGAGGCAGTGGAAGAGGCCGTCGCTGAGGAGGTCGTCGAGGAGGCGATCGAAGAGGAGATTGCCGAGGAGGCCGCTGGGCCCGAAACCGGTTCCGAGGAGCCGGTCGCCGAGGAGGCTGAGCAGGCTTAGTGGCTAAGAAGCGGGTTCACGAGATCGCGAAAGCGAACGACCTCAGCAGCAAGGAAGTCCTTGCGGCGCTGAAAGCCGCCGGCGTCGACGCCAAAGTCGCCGCGTCGAGTGTCGACGAGGCCGACGCGATCAAGGCGCTCGCCGCGGCCAAGGGCAACGGAGCGAAGGCCACCACCGCCGAGGCGCCAGCTCGCCGTCGCCGCTCCCAAACAGGCCGCCGCCGCGCCCGGCGCGGGAAAACCGGCCGCTGCAGCCGCGGCTGCGCCGAAAGCCGCCGCTGCCGCGGCGAAAGGACCCACTTCGACCAAACCGGTGCGCCCGGCCGGACCGCAGCAGGGCGGCGGCGGCGGTGGCGCCGAAAAAACGCCGCGTCGTGATCGATTCGCAGGCGGCCCGTCGCGATCAGATGGGCGGCCCGCCGCCGCAGCGCCCGCCGCGCCGCCGCGGTGGCCGTCGCCGCCGGCCGCTGCTGGAGGAGCCGCCGATGGGTCCGGCGCCGACGATCGAGCCCGAGGCGACCAAGGTCAACTCCGGCGCCACCGTGCGCGAGGTCGCCGAGTCGCTCGGCCTGGCCCCGGCCGAGGTGATCAAAAAGCTGATGACGATGGGGGAGATGGCGACGCTGACCCAGACCCTCACCGACGAGTCGGTGCGGGCGATCGCCGACGAGTACGACCGCAAGCTGGAGATCGTCACCGCCGCCGACGAGGAGCCCGAGGAACCGGAGTTCTCCGACGCCGAGGAGGACCTCGTCGACCGGCCGCCGGTGGTGACGATCATGGGCCACGTCGACCACGGCAAGACCTCGCTGCTGGACGCGATCCGCGAGACCGAGGTCGCCGCCGGCGAGGCCGGCGGCATCACCCAGCACATCGGCGCCTACCAGGTCCATCACGACGACAAGTCGATCACCTTCCTCGATACCCCGGGCCACGCCGCCTTCACCGCGATGCGCGCCCGCGGCGCCAAGGTCACCGACGTCGCCGTCGTCGTCGTCGCCGCCGACGACGGCGTGATGCCGCAGACCAAGGAGGCGATCGACCACGCCCGCGCCGCCGACGTGCCGATGCTGATCGCCGTCAACAAGATCGACAAAGAGGGCGCCAACCCCGAAAAGGTCCGCACCGAGCTCGCCCAGGAGGGCATCTCGCCCGAGGAGTGGGGTGGGGACACGGTCTTCGTCGAGGTCTCCGCCAAGACCCACGAGGGGCTCGACAACCTGCTCGACATGATCCTCCTGGTGACCGAGCTGGAGGAGCTCGGGGCCAACCCCGACGCCCCGGCCTCCGGCACCGTGATCGAGTCCCAGCTCGACCCCGGTCGCGGCCCGGTGGTCACCGTTCTGGTCCAGCGCGGCACGCTCAAGGTCGGCGACTCGCTGGTCGCCGGGCCGCAGTGGGGCCGGGTGCGGGCGATGCACGACTTCACCGGCGAGCGGGTCGAGGCCGCCGGACCGGGAATGCCGGTCGAGGTGCTCGGCTTCGACGGGGTCAGCGACGCCGGCGAATTCGTCCAGGCGGTCGAGAACGACCGCCGCGCCCGCCAGCTCGCGCAGGAGCGGGCGAACCGGCTCAAGACCGAGGCCCTGGCCCGCCGCCAGGCGCGCAAGGTCAGCCTCGACGAGGTCTTCGCCCGGGTCCAGGAGGGCGAGATCAAGGAACTCAACATCGTCCTCAAGGCCGACGTCGCCGGCTCCCTGGAGGCGCTCCAGGACGAGATCGCGAAAGTCCCGCAGGAGCGGGTCGCGATCAACATCATCCACTCCCAGACCGGTGGCATCAACGAGTCCGACGTGATGCTCGCCTCCGCCTCGGAAGCGATCATCATCGGCTTCAACGTGCGGCCGCTCGCCGACGCCCGCCGCGCCGCCGAGCGCGAGGGCGTCGACATCCGCACCTACTCGGTCATCTACAAAATCACCGAAGACCTGCGCAACGCGATGGAGGGCCTGCTGGAGGCCGTCGACGTCGAGGTGGCGGTCGGCGAGGCCGAAATCAAACAGACCTTCAAGGCCTCGAAAGTCGGCCGCATCGCCGGCTGCATCGTCACCGAGGGCAAGGCGACCCGGACCGCCAGCGTCCGCCTCGTCCGCGAGGGCACGATCATCTGGACCGGCAAACTCGGCTCGCTGCGCCGCTTCAAAGACAACGTGCAGGAGGTCGAGGAGGGGCAGGAGTGCGGCGTCGTGCTCGAAGGCTACGCTGACGTCAAGGAGGAAGACGTGCTCGAGTTCTTCCAGACGAAACAGGTCGAGCAAACGCTGGAGTAGGATGCCCGGCCCTCGCATGCGGCGCATCAACGAGGTGCTCCGCGAGGTCGTGGGCGCCGCGATTTCCGGCGAATTGAGTGATCCCCGCATCGGCTTCGTCACCGTGACCTCGGTTGAGACCAGCCCCGATCTGCGCACCGCAAAGGTGTTCGTCAGCGTGCTCGGCGACGAGGAGGAACGCGAGGAGACGCTCAGCGGCCTACGCTCCTCCCACGGTGTGATCCAATCGCGGATCGCCGCCGAGACCCGGATGAAGCGAACCCCGACCGTGACCTTCCACTACGACGACACGATCGCGCAGGGCGTGCGGATCTCGCAGCTGCTGGACGAGAATCCGCCGGTCGACCCGGAGGAGTCGCGATGAGCGACGGCGCCGGCGTCGCCACCTCCGACATCGAGCGGGTGGGCGCCGAGCTGCTCTCGCGCGACCGCTTCCTGCTGACCGCCCACGAGGGCCCCGACGGCGACGCCCTCGGCTCGCTGCTGGGAATGCACCAGCTGCTGACGCAGCTCGGCAAGGACTCGGTGATGTTCCTGGCGGCGAAGGAGTTCCCGCTGCCGATCGAGTACCGCTTCCTGCCGCTCGAGGAGGTCTTCCACGAGCCGCCGGCCGACATGGCCGACCGCACCGTCGTCTTCCTCGACTGCGGCAACATCGACCGGATGCCGGTCGACTTCCTCACCGCCGGCGAGAACGTCGTGATCAACATCGATCACCACCACGACAACACCCGCTTCGGCGACCTCAACCTGGTCGACGTCGACGCCTCCTGCACGGCCGAGATCGTCTACGACCTGGCCCTGCTGATGGGCGCCGAGATCACCCGCGAGATGGCCTCGGCCCTCTACGTCGGCCTGATCACCGACACCGGCAAGTTCATGTACGAGAACACCAACGCCCACACCCACCGGGTGGCGGCCGAGCTGATCGACGCCGGCGTCGACGTCGACGACACCTACCGCCGCCTCTACGAGCACGTGCCGCTGGAGAAGCTGCGCCTGGTCGCTCGCGCCCTCGGCGCGATTCAGCGCCACTGCGACGGACGGCTGGTCGTCAGCTACATCACCAGCGCCGACTACGCGGCGACCGGCGCCGGCGAGGAGATGACCGAGGGCGTGATCGACCACCTGCGCTCGATCGAGGGGACCAAGGTCGCCGCCGTGGTCCGCGACCTCGGCAACCGCGGCCGCGCCGCCCGCAAGGTCAGCCTGCGCTCCAGCGACGGCGACATCGACGTCTCCGCGATCGCCCGCAAGCACGGGGGCGGGGGCCACAAGCGCGCCGCCGGCTTCTCCACCGATCTCGAGCTCGACGACCTCGTCGATTTTCTCTGCGGCGAGGTCACCTCCCAGCTCGGCAGCTGAGGATGGCGCCGGGCGAGGCCGGGGGCGCGGTGCTGCTCTACGACAAGCCCGCCGGGGTCACCTCGCACGACGTCGTCGCCCAGGTGCGGCGCGAGCGCAGCTGCAAAGCCGGCCACGCCGGCACCCTCGACCCCTTCGCGACCGGGCTGCTGCTGATCCTGCTCGGCCGGGCGACGCGGCTGCAGCGCTTCCTCGTCGGCCTGCCGAAGACCTACCTGGCGACGGCCCGCCTCGGCTGGCGTTCGAGCACCGGCGATCCCGACGGCGAGCTGACCGAGACCGGCGAGACGCCGGGCTCCCTGGAGCTGCCGACCGGCACCGTCCGCCAGCGGGTGCCGATGACCTCGGCCGTGCGGGTCGGCGGCGAGCGCCTCTACCGCAAGGCCCACCGCGGCGAGGTGGTGGAGACGCCGTTGCGCGACGTCCAGGTCCATCGCGCCGAGCTGCTCTCCGCGGACGGCGAGTTCGCCCACTACGAGATCGAATGCTCCGCCGGAACCTACGTGCGCACCCTGGTCGAGACCCTGGGCGACGCCTACTGCTCGGACCTGCGCCGCACCGCGGTCGGCCCCTTCGCGATCGAGGACGCCGGCGAAGCGCTCGCGGTCGATCGCGTCGCCGCGCTGGTGCCGGCCGTCGGGGAGGCGTTGCGATGAGCATCGAGGTCACCGCGCTCGAGGATGCGCAGCCGCGGCCGCGCCACGTCGCGATCGGGACCTTCGACGGCGTCCACCTCGGCCACCGGGCGGTGATCGACGGCGCCGACACCGTCCTCACCTTCGATCCGCACCCGCTGGAGATCCTGCACCCGGCGGCGCTGCCGAAGCTGATCACGCCGTTCGCGGTCAAGCGCGACGTGATCGACGGCCTCGGCGTGCGCGAGCTGGTCGTGATCCACTTCGACGAGGAGTTCGCCCACCTGAGCGCGGAGGACTTCATCGAGCAGATCCTGGTCGAGCGCCTCACCGCGAGCCGGGTCTCGGTCGGCGAGAACTTCCGCTTCGGCGCCAAGGCGAAGGGCGACCCGGCGATGCTCGCCGCTCGGCCGGAGTTCGAGACCCGGGTCCTGCCGCTGGTCGAGGTCGACGGCGAGACCGTCTCCTCGACCCGGATCCGGGCCCAGGTGGCGGCCGGCGACGTGGCCGGCGCGCAGCGCTGCCTCGGCTCGCCGTTCATGGTCGAGGGGACCGTCGTCAAGGGCGACCAGCGCGGCCGCGAGCTCGGCTTCCCGACCGCCAACATCGTCCCCGACGACCGCCTGGCGATCCCCGGGCACGGCGTCTACGCGGCCTTCGCCAACGGCGTCCCCGCCGCCGTCAACGTCGGCGTCCGGCCGACCTTCGAGAGCGGCCGCGGCGTCCTGATCGAGACCTACCTGATCGACCGCGACGAAGACCTCTACGGCAAGACCCTGCGGGTCGCCTTCGTCGAGCGCCTGCGCGGCGAGAAGCGCTACCCCGACGTCGACGAGCTGGTCGCCCAGATGCACGTCGACGTCGAGGACGCCAAGCGCGTCTGTGCGACCTTCCAGCAGCCCTGACAGGCGTACTCAGGTGAGCAGAGGGAGCCGATGCCCTCCTCACTCGCAACTCGTCGAAGGAGAGACTCCGGCTGGCGCCTCGGCGGAGCTCCCCTCCTCCCGCGCAAAACGTTCGAGGGCATCGGCTCCCTCTGCCCACCAGGGCGCGGCTGTCCGGGAGGGTGGATGCCCCTGCGAACGTTTTGCGTGGGAGGAGAGCCGACCATGAGGCGCCAGCCTCGACGTCTCCAGCGACGAGGTGCGAGAGAGGAGGGCATCGCATCCTCCCGGACCGGAGGGCCTCTGTGTGCTAGCTTCCAGCGGCCGTGACCCCCTGGGGTGCACGGTTTTTTTGAGACGAAATCAGATGAGCCTGACCAAAGAAAAAAAGAGCGAGCTGATCGGCAAATACGGCCGAGCCGACGGCGACACCGGATCCGCCGAGGTCCAGATCGCCCTGCCGACCGAGCGGATCAACGAACTCACCGAGCACCTGCGCGCGCACAGCAAAGACCACCACTCGCGCCGCGGCCTGCTGATGCTGGTCGGCAAGCGCCGCCGCATGCTGCGCTATCTCGAGAAGACGGACCTCGAGCGCTACCGCGCCCTGGTCGCCGAGCTCGGCCTGCGCCGATGATCGCCGCCGGGGAGCCGGCTCCGGACTTCACCCTGCGCGACCAGGACGGCGAAGAGGTCTCGCTCGCCGACTTCAAGGGCCGCAAAGTCCTGCTCGTCTTCTACCCGATGGACTTCAGCCCGGTCTGCTCGGACCAGCTCTCGATCTACCAGGAGGTCAAGCCGGAGCTCGCCGACAAGGGCGTGGAGATGCTCGGGATCAGCGTCGACAGCCCCTACGCCCACAAGGCCTTCCAGGAGAAGCTCGGCATCGACACCACGCTGCTCGCCGACTTCGAGCCCAAGGGCGCCGTCGCCCAGGCCTACGGCTCCTACCTCGACGGGCTCGGCTTCGCCAACCGCACCCTCGTCCTGGTCGACGAGGACGGCACCGTCGCCTGGGCCTACGAATCGCCGTCGCCCGGCGAGTTCCCCGGCGCCAACCTGATCTTCGACGCGCTCGCCTCCTAGCGCCGCGGGCGCCCTCGTGGAGCTGAGCAGCGCCCCGATCCCGCCGCTCGGGCCCGACGACCACGTTCGCGGCGAGGGCGAGGCGATCGTCGTCTACGCGGACCTCGGCTGCCCGCGCTGCGCCGCGTCCTGGGTGGAGATCGGCTCGCGGCCGCGAGGCGATCGCCTTCCGCCACTTCCCGGTCGCCAGCAAGCACCCGCGTTCGCCGGCCCTGCACGCCGCGGCCGAGGCGGCGGGCGCCCAGGGCGCCTTCTTCGCGATGGTCGACTCGATCTACGCCGATCGCGCCCATGTCGACGACCCGCATCTGTGGCAGCGGGTGCGAGCGACTCGGGCTCGACCTCGAGCGCTTCGAGCGGGATCGCCGCTCGCCCGAGGTCGCCCTGCGGGTGCGGCGCGACTTCGAGTCCGGGATCCGCGCCGGGGTGACCGGCACGCCGGCGATCTTCGACCTGCCGCGGCGCTGACGGCGCTTAACACCTGCTCCCGGCTGGTCTGTACTCTCTTCGGTGAAAGAGAACGAGAGTTCTGAAAGCAGATGGCCGCCAACCGGGCGGCCGGAGGTAGGGCAACTAAATGAGCATGTTTGACGTAACCCGCGTCTCGGCGGATGTCGGCGACAGCCAGATTTCCTTCGAGACGGGCAAACTCGCGAAGCAGGCGGGTGGCGCGGTCGTGGTTCAGGCCGGCGACACGATGGTCCTCTGCACCGCGACCATCGGCAGCCTGCGCGACGTGGACTTCCTTCCCCTCACCGTCGACGTCGAGGAGCGGATGTACGCCGCGGGCAAGATCCCCGGCTCGTTCTTCCGTCGCGAGGGCAAATCCGGCGAGAAGGCGACGCTGACCGCGCGCATGATCGACCGGCCGATTCGCCCGCTCTTCCCCAAGGGCTGGCACTACGAGACCCAGCTGGTCGCGATGCCGCTGTCGGTCGACCACGTGCATCCCTACGACATCCTCGCGATGAACGGCGCCTCCGCGGCGCTGGCGATCTCGGAGGTCCCCGTCGCCAAGCACGTCGGCGCGGTCCGGGTCGGCAAACTCGAGGGTGACTTCGTCGTCAACCCGCCCGAGGAGCGCCACGAGGAGCTCGAGCTCGACCTGATCGTCGCCGGCACCGACGAGGCGATCCTGATGGTCGAGGCCGGCGCCGAGGGCGTCAGCGAGGCCGAGATCCTCGACGCGCTCGACATCGCCCACGGCGAGATCAAGAAGCTCGTCGCCGCGATGGAGGAGCTGCAGCAGAAGGCCGGCAAGGAGAAGATCCAGGTCGAGGCGCCGAAGATCGACGAGGGTCTGATCGACGAGATCCGCTCCTCGCACGGCCAGGCCCTGGTCGACGCGATCGCCACCGAGGGCAAGCTCGAGCGCTACGAGGCGATCGACAAGGTCAAGGACGAGGTCGTCGCCAAGTACGCGCCGGAGAGCGACGACGCCGATGGCGAGCGCAAGGCCGAGGTCAAGGCGGCCTTCGGCGCGCATCGAGAAGGACACGATCCGCAAGGCGATCGCCGTCGACAAGAAGCGCCCCGACGGTCGCGCCCAGGACGAGATCCGGCCGATCGAGTGCGAGGTCGACATCTCCCCGCGCGTACACGGCTCCGCTCTGTTCACCCGCGGCGAGACGCAGATCCTCTCCAACGTCGCCCTCGGGACGACGCGGATGGACATGCGCCTCGACACCCTCGGGCTGCAGACCACCAAGCGGTTCTTCCACCACTACAACTTCCCGCCCTTCTCGGTCGGGGAGGCCGGCTTCATGCGCGGCCCGAAGCGGCGTGACATCGGTCACGGCGCCCTCGCCGAGCGCGCCCTGCTGGCGACGATCCCCGACGAAGAGTCCTTCCCGTACGTGATCCGCGCGGTCTCCGAGACGCTCGAGTCCAACGGCTCCTCCTCGATGGGCTCGGTCTGCGCCTCCTCGATGGCCCTGCAGGCCGCGGGAGTCCCGGTCAGCGCCCCGGTCGCCGGAGTGGCGATGGGCCTGATCAAGGAGGGCGACGACTACATCGTCCTCACCGACATCGCCGGCGTCGAGGACCACCTCGGCGACATGGACTTCAAGGTCGCCGGCACCAAGGACGGGATCACCGCCCTGCAGATGGACATCAAGATCACCGGCGTCACCTTCGAGATCCTCGAGGACGCGCTGGAGCAGGCGCTGAAGGGCCGCCAGTTCATCCTCGGCAAGATGGCCGAGGCGATCGACGGGCCGCGGGAGAAGCTCTCCAAGCACGCGCCGGCGATCGAGTCGATCAAGATCGACCCCGAGAAGATCGGGGCGGTCATCGGCAAAGGCGGCGAAACGATCCGCGCCCTCTGCGAGGAGTTCGAAGCGGAGATCGACGTCGAGGACGACGGCACGGTGCGGATCTACGCGCCGACCGGCGAACTCGTCGAGGCCTGTGTCGCTCGGATCAACTCGATGACCAAAGAGGCCGAGATCGGCGATCGCTACAACGCCGCCAAGGTCGTCAAGACGACGACCTTCGGCGCCTTCGTCGAGCTGGTCAAAGGCACCGACGGCCTGCTCCACATCTCCAACGTCAAACCGGGTGAGCGGGTCGACTCCGTCGACGACGTCCTCACCGCCGGCGAGCTGATCGACGTCACCGTGGTCGAGGTCGACAAGGAGCGTGGCCGGATCGGCCTGCGCCTCTCCGACGACCCCTCGGTCGCCGGCAAATCACCGGAGGAACTGGCCTCGGTCGGCTCCGGTGACGGCGGCAGGCGCAACGGCGGCGACCGCGGCGGCAGCCGTGGCGGCGGCGGTCGCGATCGCGGGCCGCGCCGTGAGCGCTCGCCCCGCAGCTAGCAATTGAGCGCGCACCGACTAACCGAGCTGGGCTCCGGCGTCCGGGTCGTGACCGAGGAGGTTCCCTCGGTCCGATCCGTCGCCCTCGGGCTCTGGGTGCGGACCGGATCGCGCAACGAGACCCCGGCTCAGGCCGGGGTCTCGCATTTCCTCGAGCACCTGCTTGTTCAAGGGAACCGCGCGCTACTCGGCGATCGAGATCTCCGAGCGCTTCGACGGGCTCGGCGCCTCGGTCAACGCCGCGACCGGCAAGGAGACGACCCACCTTCACGCCCGCTTCCTCGACGAGCACACCGAGGAGGTCTTCGACCTGCTCTCGGAGATGCTGCTGGCGCCGACCTACCCCGACATCGACTCCGAGCGCCAGGTGGTGCTGGAGGAGATCGCGATGTACGAGGACGAGCCGCAGGACCGCGTCCACGACGTCCTCGCCGAGGCGGTCTTCGGCTCCCACCCGCTGGGCCGCCGCGTCCTCGGCGAGGCCGAGGTGATCGCCTCGATCCCGATTCCCGACATCGAGTCCTACCACCACGCCCGCTACGCCGGCTCGGAGATCGTCGTCGGCGCCGCCGGGCACCTCGACCACGACCGCATCGTCGAGCTGGCCGACCGCCTGGTCCGGCCGGCCGAAGGCGGGGGAGTGGCGCCCGAGACCGCGCTCAGCGGGCCCGCCCGGCTCTGCTTCCACCAGAAGGAGACCGAGCAGTACCACATCTGCTTCGGCGCGCCGGGGCTGCGCCGCGACGACGAGCGCCGCTATCCGCTCGCCGTCCTCGACTCGATCTTCGGCGGCTCGACCTCGTCGCGCCTCTTCCGCGAGGTGCGGGAGAAGCGCGGGCTCGCCTACTCGGTCGGCTCCTACAACGAGCAGTTCACCGACCAGGGCCTGGTCGCGACCTACGTCGGCACCCGCGAGGACAACGTCGAGGAGGCCTGCTCGATCATCGGCGCCGAGCTGGCGCGGCTGCGCTCCGAGCCCGTCTCCGGCGAGGAGCTGGCGCGGGCGAAGGAGAGCGTCAAGGGACGGCTGGTCCTCTCCTCGGAGTCGACCGCGGCGCGGATGACGCGGATCTCCCGCGCGACCCTGTTCGGTCTGCCGATCGAAAGCCTCGACGAAATGCTGGCCCGGGTCGACGCGATCGAGGTCGACGACCTGACCGAGCTCGCGGCCGAGCTCTACGGCGCCGAGCGGCTCTCCGCCGCCTGCGTCGGCGCCGACGAGGATCGCTTCCGAGCGGCGCTGGCGCCAGTCAGCGAGAGCCTGGTAGCCGCGTGATCCGGGTCGCTGTCTCCGGCGCCGCCGGGCGCATGGGCGAGGCGGTCTGCGAGGCGGTCGAGGCGGCCGAGGGCATGGAGCTGGCCGGCAGGGCCGATCCGGCGCTCGGGGTCGAGCTGGCCGAGCTGCTGGGCGAGGCCGACGTCGTCGTCGACTTCACCGTCCCCGACACCGCTCTGGAGAACGTCCGCGCCTGCCTGGCGGCGGGAGTCCACGTCGTCGTCGGCACCACCGGCTTCGACCTCGACGCCGCCCGGGCCGCCGCCGAGTCCTCGCGCGGCCAACTGCTTCGTCGCCCCGAACTTCGCGATCGGCGCCGTGCTGCTGATGATGGTCGCGCAGACGATCGCCCCCCACATGCCCGAGTGCGAGGTGATCGAGCTCCACCACGACCGCAAGCTCGACGCCCCCTCGGGAACCGCGAAGCGGACCCAGGAGCTGATCGACGCCGCCGGCGGCCACGTCCACCAGCCGATCCACTCGGTGCGGCTGCCGGGCCTGGTCGCCCACCAGGAAGTGATCTTCGGCGGCGAGGGCCAGACGCTCTCGCTGCGCCACGACTCGATCGACCGGCGCTCGTTCATGCCCGGGGTCCTGCTGGCCGTGCGCCGGGTCGGCGAGCTGCCGGACCGCTTCACGGTCGGCCTCGAGAAGCTCCTGTAGATGGGCTCTGGGCGGGCGGACGGGGTACCCTGGCAACGATGAAGGAGCCGATACAAGGAATATTCACGGCGATGGCCACTCCGTTCGACGAACGGGGCGGCGGTTGACCTGAAGGCTGGCCGGCGACTCGCCGCGCACCTGCTCGAGCACGGCTCCCACGGGCTCGTCGTCGGGGGGACGACGGGCGAGTGCCCGACCCTGACCGACGAGGAGACGATCGAGCTGCTGGGCGCGGTTCGCGACGAGGTCGGCGACGACGCCCTGCTCGTCTGCGGCACCGGCACCAACGACACCCGCCACTCGCGCGAGCTGACCAAGAAGGCCGCGGCGGCCAGCGCCGACGCCTCGCTGGTCGTCGCCCCGTACTACAACAAGCCCAACCGGGCCGGCCTGCGAGCCCACTTCGAGGCCGTCGCCGAAGCGGTCCCGGAGCTGCCGATGGTGATGTACAACATCCCCTCGCGGGTGGTCATCAACATGCCTCCGGATCTGCTCGCCGAGCTCGCCGCGGTCGACAACATCGTCGCCGTCAAGCAGGCCAACGACGAGGAGCTCGGCCCGATCGAGGGCCTGGCGATCCTCGCCGGCAACGACAACACCTTCCTGCGGGTCCTCGAATTCGGCGGTGCCGGCGGCATCACCGTCGCCTCCCACGTCGCCGGCGAGCGGATGCGCGCGATGTGGGACGCCGCCCAGGACGAGGACATCGCAAGGGCGCAAGAGATAGACGCCGAGCTGACCCCGCTGTACGAGGGCCTCGCGGTGACCACCAACCCAATTCCCGTCAAGGCCGCGCTGGAGTTGCTCGGCCTCGCCTCCGGACGCGTGCGACTGCCGCTTGTCGCCGCGGACGCGGAGCAGCGAACGGCGGTAAGGGCTGCCCTGGAGGGCCTCGGCCTTCCGGTGGCCCAGTAGCCAACTTAAAAAGAGAGAGAGCGTTTAACGGTGCCAAGTAAGAAACTTCGAGTGCTGCCTTTGGGCGGCCTGGGCGAGATCGGCAAGAACATGACCGTGATCGAGTACGACGGCAGCATCGTCGTCGTCGACACCGGGCTGATGTTCCCGACCGCCGAGATGCACGGGATCGACCTGGTCCTTCCCGACTTCTCCTACCTGCGCGACCGCGCCGACGACATCGAGGCGATCATCCTCACCCACGGTCACGAGGACCACGTCGGCGCCCTGCCGTACGTGCTGCGCGAGATCGGGACACCGCCGGTGATCTACGGCGGCCTGCTGACGATCGGGATGGTGCGATCGAAGCTCGACGAGCACAAGCTCGCCGACTCGGCGAACCTGCAGGAGCTGCCGGCGGGGGAGAAGGTGCGCAAAGGCCCGTTCGAGATCGAGCTGGTCCACCTCGCCCACTCGATCCCGGACATGCGCGGCGTCCTGCTGACCACCGAGCTGGGGTCGATGCTGATGACCGGCGACTACAAGTTCGACCAGACCCCGGTCGACGGCCGCCCGGCCGACATCCCGCGCCTGGCGGAGATCGGCAAGGAAGGCCTGCTGCTGCTCTGTGGCGATTCGACCAACGCCGACCGCCCCGGGGTGGCGCCGTCGGAGTCGAGCGTCGGCCCGGCGCTGCTGCGGACCTTCTCCCAGTGCGAGGGCCGGATCATCGTCACCTCCTTCGCCTCCAACATCCACCGCGTCCAGCAGGTGATCGACGCCGCCGCCGCACTCGACCGCAAAGTCGCCCTGGTCGGCCGCTCGATGCGCAAGAACTTCAACATCGCCTCCAACCTCGGCATGGCCAAAGCGCCGCAGGGGATGTTCATCCAGCCGCGCGAGATCGAGGACTTCCCCGACGAGAAGGTCGTCGTCATCTCCACCGGCAGCCAGGGCGAGCCGCTCTCGGCGCTGCGGCGGATGGCCAACAACGACCACCGCGACGTCCAGCTGCACTCCGGCGACACCGTCGTCTTCTCGGCCAACCCGGTGCCCGGCAACGAGCGCGCCGTCAACGAGACGATCGACCGCATCTACGAGATCGGCGCCACCGTGATCACCGCCCAGGACGCGCCGATCCACGCCTCCGGCCACGGTCAGCAGGAGGAGCTGAAGCTGATGCTGAACCTGACCAAACCGCGCTACGTGCTGCCGGTCCACGGCGACCATCAGCGCCTGCGCAAGCACTCCGAACTGGCCGAAGCGGTCGGGGTCGACCCGAAGAACATCTTCCGCGGCCGCAACGGCCTGCCGCTCGAAGATCGACGCTGACGGCGCCCGCTTCGGCGAGGACATCCACGCCGGCACGATGTACGTCGACGGCGTCAACATCGGCGACCCCGACGACGCCGCCCTGCGCGACCGCCGCGACATCGCCGCCGACGGGATCTTCATCGTCGTCGTCACGATCTCCGGCGACGACGGCAGCGTCGTCGCCGACCCCGAGGTGATCTTCCGCGGCGTCGCCTTCCTCGAGGAAGCGGACGCCCTGGTCGAGGACCTCAGCGACCTGGTCGAAGATCAGCTCGAGGAGGCGGCGAAGGCGGGGAATCGCGAGTCGCACCTGATCGAGGAAGACCTGCACGACGCGGTTGGCAAGTTCGTCTTCCAGCGGTTGAAGCGGCGGCCGATGATCCTGCCGGTGGTGATCGAGGTTTAAGCGGGGGGCGGGTCCGCGGGCCGGGTGGGATCCGGGCAGGGGGTTTCGCTTAACTTTTTTGTGGGGCGCGCTCCCGGCTGGCGCCCATGGCTGGGAAGCAAAAAAGTACAAGACGCTTCACCCCCTGCCCGGATCCCACCCGGCCGGGGATCACGCCCCGCCCAAAGCTCCGTCACCACCAGCCGCCGCCCGGGTCGCCGGTCAGCCTCAAGGAACGGGAGCTGAATGCCAAGGCGGCGCTTTTGTCTGAGCTTCCGAGGGACGGGGGCGTGGCGTGGGAGGGATGTGGGTGCCCTCTCCGGGAATGTGCCCGAACAGGGCGCGATATGCAATCTGTCTATTGCGCGCCATAGGCGCGCTCGACTCGGTGGAGCAAGCGACCTTTAGGTCGCGCGACTGAATTCCCGGAGAGGGCACCCACATCCCTCTCGCACCACCGTCCCTCGTGCCCGAAAAACGGCAGAAAAAAAGCCCGCCGGGATAGTGTCTGGGGAGAATCCCGGCGGGCCAGTGTCTCGTCCACGGGGAAATCTAGGTCGGTGTCCTAAAGCGCCTCTAAAGGTTTGCCTGCGGCCTTTTCGGAGGCCAGAATCGGGATCCGGGCGCGGAACAGCGCGCCGCCGGAATCCGACTCGGCAGCCTCGACGCTGCCGCCGTGGGACTCGGCGACGGCGCTGACGATCGCCAGGCCGAGCCCGGTGCCGGTGCCGCGGGCGGTGTCCGCCGGGCCCTCGCCGCGGACGAAGCGGTCGAAGACCTGGGTGCGCATCGCGGGCGGGATCCCGGGGCCGTCGTCGGCCACTTCGACGATCGCCTCCTCGCCGTCCTGGCGCAGGACTGAGGTCGATCCGCGAACCCGGAGGGGTGTGGCTGGCGGCGTTGTCGAGCAGGTTGAGAACCAGGCGGTGCAGCTCGTCGGGGCTGCCCTCGACCCGGATCGGCCGGTCGTTGTCGACGGTCAGGGTGCGGTCGCCCATCAGCGGCGCCGCCTCGGCTGCCGCGTCGCCGGCGATTTCGGCGAGGTCGCAGCGGCGGTGCTGGTCGAGCCGGCCGGCGTCGGCTCGCGCCAGCAGCAGCAGGTCGCCGACGAGGCGGCTCATCCGCCGCGAGGAGCGCAGGGCCGAGTCGACGACCTCGCGGTCTTCGGCCTGGTTCCTGGCCGCGCAGCGAGGCCTGCAGCAGCTCGAGGTTGGCGAGGACGCTGGTCAGCGGCGTGCGCAGCTCGTGCGAGGCGTCGGCGACGAACTCTTTCTGGCGCTGCATCGCCGCCTCGCGCTCGCCGCGGGCGGCGTCGAGCGAGCGCAGCATCTGGTCCAGCGTCAGCGCAAGTTCGCCGACCTCGTCTTCGGCCGGCGGTTTCGGCATCCGCCGGGAGGGGTCGCGGGTGGTGGCGATTTCCCGCGCGGTCGAAGTCAGCGAGGCGATCGGGCGCATCGCGCGGCCGGCGATCGCGACGCCGGCGAGAATCGCGAGCAGGGTGCCGCCGAGAATCCCCGCCGCGATCAGCAGCCAGACCCGATCGATCGTCGAGTCGATGTGGGCGAGGCTGCGGCCGTACTGGACGTAGCCGGTGACGACGTTGGCGCCGAGGTTGTTCTTGGCCAGGATCGGCTCGGTCGCGACGCGCATCCCTCCGTAGTTGACGACGCCCGGATTCGGTGGGCCCATCGGCACCGCGCCTTCGGTTTCCTGGCGATGGGGTTGCGTTCGACGTCGAAGACCCGCGCCGAGGCGTCGTCCGGCAGCGTGAAGGCATCCAGCTGCGGGCCTTCTTCGGCCTTCGGCGGAAAGAAGGAGTAGTTGACCTGGAATTCGCCGGCGAGGATCTGCGCGGCGCTGCGCACCTCGCTGTTGAAGTCGTCGCGGATCCGCTGGGTGGCGATCTTGCCGATCAGACCGCCGAAGAGCAGGAGGATCACCAGGGTCAGCCCCGAGGAGACAGCGGCCAGGCGCCAGCGGACCGGCCAGGAACGGGGATGGACGAGGCGCCGGAGCCACGCCCCGGCGCGGGTGCGCTTGGCGCTCACGCCCTAGTCCTTCAGAACGTAGCCGGCGCCCCGTTTGGTGTGGAGCAGCCGCGGCTCTTCGCCGGACTCGAGCTTGCGGCGGAGGTTGGAGATGAAGACGTCGATCGTGTTGGTCGCCGCCATCGGGTCGTAGCCCCAGACTTCGTCGAGCAGGCGCTCGCGGGAGACGACGAGGCGCTCGTTGCGCATCAGGAACTCGAGCAGCTCGAACTCGCGGTTGGTCAGCTCGATCTCGCGCTCGCCGCGGTGGACCTCGCGGGTGTCGGGGTTGAGCTGCAGGTCGCCGACCTCGAGCGAGGCGGCGCCGCGGGGCGGACGGCGCCGCAGCAGGGCCCGGATCCGGGCCAGCAGCTCTTTGCGCTCGAAGGGCTTGACCAGGTAGTCGTCGGCGCCGCTGTCGAGGCCGACCACGCGGTCCTCGGTCTCGGCCCGGGCGGTCAGCATCAGAATCGGCACGTCGCCGTCGGTCCGCAGCCGGCGGCAGACCTCGACGCCGTCGAGCCCCGGCAGGCCGAGGTCGAGCACGACGAGGTCGGGGATGAAGCCGGCGGCGACGTCGAGCGCCTCGATCCCGTCGGCGGATGTTCGGACCTCGTAGCCCTCGTTGCGCAGCGAGCGGCGGAGGACGTCGGCGATGTCGGCGTCGTCCTCGACGATCAGGACGCGACCGCCGATCTGCTCGGATTCGCTCAGCATAAGGCGATGTTAGCCCGCCATTACGGTCGGTTCCTCGGGATTTAGCGCGAATTTATCCGCAGGGCTGGGGCCGCGCGCGTCGAACCGGGACTCATGTTCGTGCGTAAGAAGCGAGCGCCCGCTCGCAAAGGAAAGGCTGGGGCCAAACGCGGCAAAGCCGCGAAGCCGAAGGCCGGGCTGCACCTGCCCGCCGGGCTCGAGCAGCGACACCTCGACCTGATCGGGCTGTTCCTCGTCGCCGCGGGCGTCTATCTCGTCTTCGTCCTCTTCGCCGGCTGGGAGGGCGGCAAGGTCGGCTACGGGATCGAAACCGGCCTCGACTACCTCTTCGGCAACGTCGGCGCCCGCATCTTCACGATCCTGATGCTGCTCGTCGGCGGGATGCTGCTGACCGGGACCTCGGTCTCGACCCTGGCCCGGGGCGTCGGCCGCGGCATCCACGCGCTCTTCCGCGGCCTCTTCTTCGGCGGCACCGAAACCGCGCGAACGGTCGCCAGGACCCACGCCGACTGGCGCGAGCAGCGCGAGGCCCGCGCCGGGGAGACCGAGGCCGGGCCGACCGACGTGATGAGCTCCTATCCCGAGGACGACGAGGACTTCGAGCCGACCGTGCAGCTGGCCGAGGAGCCCGAGCACGAGCCGGATCTCCGCCGCCGCCGACGACTTCGACCGTGAAATCGAGGAAATCGGCACCTCCGAGGAGGAGACCGTCGTGATCGGCGAGGACCACGCTCCTCCCGTGCAGCCGGAGCTGACCCCGATGGGCAAGGCCCGCGGCGTCACCACCTCGGACGAGATCGACTACCGGCCGCCGCCGGCGAAATCGCTGGAGCGCGGCAAAGGCGACAAGGGGCCCGATCCGCGCGACCAGGAAATCATCGGCCGCAAGCTGGTCGAGACGCTCGGGCACTTCGGGGTCGAGGCGAAGATCGTCGGCGTCATCAGCGGTCCCCACGTCTCCCGCTACGAACTGCGCCTGGCGCCGGGGATCAAGGTCAAGAAAGTCACCGAGCTCGCCAACGACCTCGCCTACGCGCTGGCCTCGACCGACATCCGCATCCTGGCGCCGATCCCCGGCAAACAGGCCGTCGGGGTCGAGGTGCCGAACGCGCGCCGCCGCATCGTCCGCCTCGGCGACATCTACGCCGGCCGGCCGGAGAAGACCTCGCCGCTGGTCGCCTGGCTCGGCAAGGGCATCGACGGCAACGCCGTCTGGACCGACCTGGCGAAGATGCCGCACGTCCTCGTCGCCGGCACCACCGGCTCGGGCAAGTCCGCCTGCGTCAACGGGATCCTCTCCTCGATCCTGATGCACGGCCTCGCCGAACGAGGTTCGCCTGGTCCTGGTCGACCCCAAGCAGGTCGAGCTCAACCACTACGAGAACGTCCCGCACCTGCTGACGCCGGTGGTCACCTCGCCGCGCCTGGCGGCCAACGTCCTCTCCAACCTGATCGGCGAGATGGAGACCCGCTACGGGATCATGAGCGAGGCCCGCTGCCGCAACCTGGTCGAGCTCAACCGCTACCGCGAAAAGAAGGGCGAGGCGCCGCTGCCGCACATCCTCTGCGTGATCGACGAGCTCGCGGACCTGATGATGGTCGCCCCGGCCGAAGTCGAGGACTCGATCATCCGCCTGGCGCAGAAGTCGCGCGCCACCGGCATCCATCTGGTGCTGGCGACGCAGCGCCCCTCGACCGACATCATCACCGGCACGATCAAGGTCAACATCCCGGCCCGGATCGCCTTCGCCGTCTCCTCGCAGACCGACTCCCGCGTGATCCTCGACCAGGGCGGCGCCGAGGCGCTGCTGGGCCAGGGCGACATGCTCTTCCGCGGCGCCGGCAGCTCGAAGCTGCAGCGCGTCCAGGGCGCCTTCATCACCGAGGAGGAGATCGCCCGGATCACCAAGCACTGGGCGCGGCAGGGCGAACCGGAATTCGAGGCCGAGCTGCTGGAGACGCCGGAGGAGGTGGTCGAGGAGGGGCACGAGGGCGACTTCGATCCCGACAGCGACGACCTGCTCGACGAGGCGATCCGGCTCGTCGTCCAGACCGAGACCGCCTCGGTCTCGATGATCCAGCGCCGGCTGCGGGTCGGCTACACCCGCGCCGGCCGCCTGATCGACATGCTCGAGCGGCGCGGCGTGATCTCCGGCTACGAGGGCTCCAAACCGCGTCAGGTGCTGATCACCCAGGCCGATCTGAACCGGGTCCTGGCGCCGGCGGGACAGGCTCCGCGCGCCCGACCCGGTGGCGATCGACGCCGACCCTGACGCCTGAGCGACTGCGGTAGCTTCCCGGCTGTGATTCGCGCCGGGATAGTCGTCACCGGGACCGAGGTCCTCACCGGCCGGATCTCCGACAAGAACGGTCCCTGGGTCTCCGAACAGCTGGCCGCCCACGGGGTCGAGGTCGCCCACATCCTGATCGTCGGCGACCGCCCCGAGGACCTCGAGGCGGCGCTGCGCTTCATGGCCGCCGAGGGGATGGACCTGATCGTCACCAGCGGCGGCCTCGGGCCGACCGCCGACGACCTCACCGCCGAGGTGGTCGCCCGCTTCGCCGGCCGCGAGCTGGTCCTCGACGAGGAGATGCTGGAGAAGATCGCCGAGATCCTGCGCGGCTTCGCCAAACGCTTCCGGCTCGACGAGGCGGCGGTGCTCGAGGCCAACCGCAAGCAGGCGATGGTCCCCGAGGGCTCGATGGCGCTCGATCCGGAGGGGACCGCGCCGGGCCTGGTGGTGCCGGCCGGGGAGCAGGTCGTGATCGTGCTGCCCGGGCCGCCGCGGGAGCTGCAGCCGATGTGGGCGGCGGCGCTCGAGGCGGAGCCGGTGCGGGAGGTGCTGGCGCGCTCGACGCCGCTGCGCGCCTACACGATGCGGATGTTCGGGGTGCCGGAGTCGGAAATCGCCAAGAGCCTGCGCGAGATCGAGGCGCGACGGGGTCGACCTCGACGGCGGTCGAGATCACCACCTGCCTGCGCCGGGCGAGATCGAGATCGACGTCCGCTACCGCGACGAGGCGGCGGCGGTCGCCGACGCGGTTCGCGAGGGCCTGGTCGAGCGCCACCGGCGCGAGACCTTCAGCCTCGACGGCGAGACGATCGACGAGCAGGTCGCGGCGCTCCTGCGGGGGCACAGGCTGGGGCTGGCGGAGTCCTGCAGCGGCGGCCTGCTGGCGGCGCGGATCACCGACCTGCCGGGCGCCTCCGCCTACATGACCGGCAGCGTCGTCTCCTACTCGAACGAGGCCAAGGCCGAGCTGCTGGGCGTCGACGCGGGTCTGATCGAGGCCAAGGGCGCGGTCTCGCCCGAGGTCGCCGAGGCGATGGCGATCGGCGCCCTGGAGCGCTTCGGCGCCGACGTCGCGGTCTCGATCACCGGCATCGCCGGGCCCGACGGGGGCAGCGAGGAGAAGCCGGTCGGCTACGTCTGCTTCAACGCCCGCCTCGGCCGACGGCACCGCGATCGCCCGCGACCCGGTGATTCCCGGCAAACGCGCCGACATCCGCGAACGCTCGGCGCTGATCGGGATGCACCTGCTGCGCAACCTGCTCAGCGGCGCCGAGCCGCCGCTCTAGGGCGATGTCTCGAAGTCGCGCGTAGCTCTGCTCGAACTTCTTGCGAAGGCGCCGTAACGCGTGCGTCCCGACGCCGTAGCGTGGTCGGCATGAGCAAGCCGAGCCACCGAGAGCAAGCCGGTCCGCCTGTTCGTCGCGCTCGACCTGCCGCAGAGGGTCCGCGAGGACATCGCGGCCTGGGGCGAGACGGAGCTGGCCGATCCGGCGCTGCGTCGGGTCGGGCCGGAGTCGCTGCACGTGACCCTCGCCTTTCTCGGCGACCGGCCGCCGAGCGAGGTCGAGCCGATCGCCGAGGTGATCGAAGTGCGGCCGCGGATCGTCCCGTGCTGATGGAGCTGGGTGAGCCCGGTCGGGGCGCCCGGAGCGCGGCAGGCCGCGGCTGGTCGCGCTGCCGGTGCTGGGAGGGCCGGTCGAGGGGCTGGAGGAGAGGCCTGGGCCGGATTCTCGCCTACGAGGGCCTCTACAAGCCGGAGAAGCGGCCCTTCTGGCCCCATGTGACGGTCGCCAGGGTCCGTACCGAGGGAGGCGGATCGAGGCGGCCGATGCGGGTGGAGATCCCATCCGGCCCTTCGCCGACGACGCGCATCGGCTGGTTCGATGGCGTCCGGATCTCCCTCTACCGTTCTGAACTCCAGTCGCGGGGTGCGCGATACGTCCCGTTGGCCCAAGTCGAGCTGCCCGGAGCAGGGCGGCAGTGAGGTGATCTAGATGGCAGACGAAGACCAGATGAAGCATGAACGGCTTGAACGACGTTTCCGCCAAGGAAGCGAAAGCCAAGGACGCGGCGCTCGAGAGCGCGGTCAGCGGCATCGAGCAAGGAGTTCGGCGAGGGCTCGCTGATGCGGCTCGGCGACAAAGGCACGGTCAAGGTCGAGGCGATCCCGACCGGGTCGCTGGCGCTCGACCTGGCGCTCGGCATCGGCGGCGTCCCGCGCGGCCGGATCGTCGAGATCTTCGGCCCGGAGTCCTCGGGTAAGACGACCCTGGTCAACCACATCATCGCCCAGGCCCAGGCGCTGGGCGGCGTCTGCGCCTTCATCGACACCGAGCACTCGATCGACCCCGTCTACTCGCGGGCGATCGGCGTCGACACCGACGAGCTGCTGGTCTCCCAGCCCGACTACGGCGAGCAGGCGCTGCAGATCGCCGATCGGCTGATCGCCTCCGGCGCCGTCGACGTGGTCGCGATCGACTCGGTCGCGGCGCTGACCCCGAAAGCCGAGCTCGACGGCCAGATCGGCGACACCACGGTCGGCCTCCAGGCCCGCCTGATGTCGCAGGCGATGCGCAAACTGGCCGGCAACCTCAACCGGACCAAAACCGTCTGCCTCTTCACCAACCAGATCCGCGAAAAGATCGGCGTCCAGTTCGGCTCGCCGGAGACGCAGCCGGGCGGGCGGGCGCTGAAGTTCTACGCCTCGCAGCGGCTCGACATCCGCCGCATCGAGACCCTCAAGGAAGGGACCGAGGCGGTCGGCAACCGGGTCCGGGTCAAAGTCGTCAAGAACAAGGTCGCCTCGCCGTTCCGCCAGGCCGAATTCGACATCGAGTACGGGGTCGGGATCTCGCGCGAGGGCGGCCTGCTCGACTTCGGGATCGAGCAGGACCTGGTGCAGAAATCGGGCTCCTTCTTCTCCTACGGGGAGACCCGCCTCGGCCAGGGCCGCAACAACGCCAAACAGTTCCTGACCGACAACCCGGAGCTGGCCCTGGAGATCGAAACCAAGGTGCGCACCGGCGCTCGGGATCGACGGCGAGGCCGCCGGTTGCGGCCGAGGCCGCCGAGCCGGAGGCGGCGCCGCCGGTTCCCGAGGCAAAAGCCGCCTAAGCTCTCCTGACGGCGAGCGGGCGGTCCCGACGGATAGGATTCCGCCGCCTACCCATGAGCAACGAAATTCTCTTCTACGTCTTCGGGATCGCGCTCGCGGTTTCGGCGGTGCTGGTCAGCATCGCCGGGCTGCGGATGAAGGATTTCCCCGGCAAAGCCTTCCCGGTGGTCGTCCTCTGGTTCGCGATCCTGGTCGGCGGCGCGACGACCTTCGCCGTGCTCCACGCCAAGGACGAGAAGGCGACCACGAAGTCGAGTTCGTGAAGGCCGGCAAGGAAATCGAAAAAGAGACCTCCAGCGGTCCCTTCGAAGCCGGGGCGACTGAAAGCGAAGGCGCCGGCTCCGAAGAAGCCGAAGGCGGCGAAGCCGAAGCCGGCAAGCGCCGAAGCCAGCGGCCCCGGCGGCACGGTCAAACTCGCCGCCAGCGAAAGCGAACTCAAATTCGACACGACCGAACTGACGAGCAAGCCCGGCAAGGTGACGATCGACTTCGAAAACCCCTCGGCGATCCCGCACAACGTCGAAATCGAAAACGAAAACGGCGAAGTGCTCGGCGGCACCGAAACGATCGCCGCCAGCGAAGAATCGGCGACGGTCGAACTCGAACCCGGCACCTACACCTTCTTCTGCTCCGATTCCCGGGCATCGCGAAGCGGGGATGGAAGGAACGCTCGTCGTCAAGTAGGCGTGGGGACGAGGGGGCCGGGTGGGCCTCCTCACTCGCAACTCGTCGCCGGAGAGGTTGAAGCTGGCGCCTCTAGCGCCGTTCTCCTCCCGCGCAAAACGTTCGGAGGCCCACCCGGCCCCCTCTCCTGCCGAGCTCGCCGTAGATCGGAGAGCTTCGTCGCAGGTGAGTCTCCAGCCGATCTCCATGCGACCGTTTACCCTGCCCTCCATGGCGAAGAGCTTTCACGTCACCACGTTCGGCTGCCAGATGAACGTGCACGACTCCGAGCGGATGCGGGGGATGCTGGCGTCGCTCGGCTATGAGGAGGCCGCCGATCGCGAAGGGGCCGACGTGATCCTCTTCAACACCTGCTCGATCCGCGAGTCGGCGGACAGTCGCTTCATCGCCCACCTCGGCGAGGCGAAGCGGCTCAAGGGCGAAGATCCGACCCGGATCGTCGGAGTCGGCGGCTGCTGGGCGCAGTCGGTCAAGGACGAGGTCTTCCAGCGCTTTCCCTTCGTCGACGTCGCCTTCGGGCCCGGCCAGATCCACAAGCTGGCCGAGTTCCTCAACTCCGACTCGCTCAGCGCCCAGGGCTACTTCGAGTTCGAGGACTTCTCCGGCCACCTGCCGGCCCGCCGCGAGCGCGAGTTCCAGGGCTGGCTGCAGATCTCCCAGGGCTGCAACTGCGTCTGCTCCTACTGCATCGTTCCCTCGACCCGGGGCCGCGAGGTCAGCCGCGACCCGCACGAGCTGATCGCCGAGGCCGAGGCGCTCGCCGCCGACGGCGTCCGCGAGGTGACGCTGCTGGGCCAGAACGTCAACAGCTACGGCCGCGAGCTGCCGAAGGACCGCCGGATCGGCTTCGCCGAGCTGCTGGCCAGGGTCGACGCGGTCGAGGGGATCGAGCGGATCCGCTACACCAGCCCGCATCCGAAGGACATGAAGGAGGACGTGATCCGCGCCCACGCCGAGCTGCCGGCGCTCTGCGAGCAGATCCACCTGCCGCTGCAGTCGGGCTCGAGCGCGATCCTGAAGCGGATGCGCCGCACCTACGACCGCCAGCGCTACATGGACCGGGTGGCGCTGATCCGCGAGCACGTCCCCGACTGCGCGATCACCACCGACATCATCGTCGGCTTCCCGGGCGAGACCGAGGCCGACTTCGCGCAGACGCTGGAGGTGGTCGAGGAGGTCGGCTACGACGGCGCCTTCACCTTCGTCTTCTCGCCCCGCCGCGAAACCGAGGCGGCGACGATGGACGACCAGGTGCCGCACCCGGTCAAGGTCGAGCGGATGGAGCGGCTGCTCGAGGCGGTCCAGCGGCGCGCCGCGGAAAGGGCGCAGCGCTTCGTCGGGCGGACCCTCGAGGTCCTGGTCGAAGGCACCGAGCCGGACCGACGAGACGAAGCTGCGGGGCCGCACCCGGCACAACAAGGCGGTCAACTTCGAAGGGGTCGCGGAGCCCGGCGAGTTCGTCGACGTCGAGATCGACCGGCGCTACCTCGCAGACGCTGAGCGGCGTCGCGGCGCGCCCCCTGACTCGCCTTCTTTGACGGTCCTGGCGATCTTCGGGCCGACCGGGGTCGGCAAGACCGGGGTCGCGATCGAGCTGGCGGAGATGCTGCGGGAGCGGGGAGAGGACCCGGTGGCGATCTCCTGCGACGCGCTGCAGGTCTACGAGGGGCTGGGGGTGCTGACCGGCGCGGCCGGCGCCGAGGAGCAGGCGCGGCTGGAGCACCGGCTGATCGGGTTCGTCCCGGTGACGCGGGACTTCTCGGTCGGCGACTACATGCCGCTGGCGCACGCCGAGGTCGACGCGGCGCTGGCGGCGGGGCGGCGGCCGATCGTGGTGGGGGGGACCGGGCTCTACCTGCGGGCGGCGCTGGCCGAGCTTTCGCTGGTCAAGGTGCCGCCAGGAGCGGAGGACTCGGAGCTGTGGTCGCCGCGGACGCGACACCCGACCCAGATCTTCGGGCTCGACATGGACCGCGCCCAGCTCTATGAGCGGATCGACGCCCGGGTCGAGGCGATCGTCGCCGCCGGGGCCGACGAGGAGGCTCGCCGGGCCGACGCGCTCGGGCCCGGGCGCAGCGCCCGCAAGGCGCTCGGCTTCGACGAGCTGCTCGCCGGCGACGTCGAGCAGATGAAGAAACGCTCCCGCAACTACGCCCGCCGCCAGCTCACCTGGATGCGCAAGATCCCCAACCTCCACCGAATCGACCGCACCGATCTGAGCGACCAGGAAGCCGCCAGAGCAGATGGTCGACGGGCCGATTCGTCGCTCCTGAGTCGACTTATCGGCCCGTCGACGGAAGAAATAGGCTGCGGCGATGCGATTCGAGAAGTGGCAGGCGCTGGGGAACGACTACCTGATCCTCGAGCAGGACGAACCTTCCCTGGGGGCTGAACCCGAAGCGGGTCGAGTGGCTCTGCGATCCCGCATTTCGGCGTCGGCGCCGACGGGGTCCTGCTGCTCTCGCGCAGCGAGGACCCGGAGTTCGTCGCCGACGCTGCGGATCTTCAACCCGGACGGCTCGGAGGCGGAGCTCTCCGGCAACGGCGCCCGCGAGGCGATCCTCTACCTGCGCCGCCACGGCTGGACCGACGAGGACGACCTTCGCGATCAGCACCGTCGCCGGGCCGATCGTGCCGACGATCACCGGTGAGCTGACCTGCGCGGTCGAGATGGGCAGGGCCTCGACCAGCTCGAAGGACTTCCCTTCCGGCGGCGAGGACGGCAGGGGCAAGCTCCGCTCCGCCGGCCGCGAGTGGGAGTTCCAGCACGTCTCGATCGGCAACCCGCAGTGCGCGATCGTCGTCGGCGAGGAGCTCGACGAGCTCGACCTGGAGGAGATCGGGCCCGAGATCGAAGCCAACGAGCTGTTCCCGAACCGGACCAACGTCTCCTTCCTGGCGATCGACGGCGACCGGGTGCGGGCGCGGATCTTCGAGCGCGGGGTGGGGGAGACGCTCTCCTCCGGGACCGGCGCCAGCGGCGCCGCGGTGACCGCGTACCTGCTCGGCGCCCCCAGCCCGATCGTCGTCGAGCTCGAAGGCGGCGAGCTCGAGGTCGAGATCGGCGAGGACCTGGCGGTGCGACTGACCGGCTGGGCCGAGCCGGTCTACGCGGGCGAGCTCTCGCCCGAGCTGCTGCAGGCGCTGTCCGAGCTGGACCAATAGATTCCGCGCCCGATGGGAATCGCCGACCCCTCCAAGCGCCTGGAGGCGATGCCTCCCTACAAGTTCCACGAGCTCGAGCGCCAGATCGCCGACAAGCGCGCCGCCGGCATCGACGTGATCAGCCTCGGGATCGGCGACCCCGACGAGCCGACCTATCCCTTCATCGTCAAGGCGATGCAGGAGGCGGTCGCCGATCCGGCCACGCACCAGTACCCGAGCAACCGCGGCCGCGAGGACTTCCGCCAGGCCTTCGCCGACTTCTACGACCAGCGCTTCGGGGTCGAGATCGATCCCGAGACCGAGGTGATCCCGGCGATCGGCGCCAAGGAGTGCATCTACAACCTCTGCTTCGCCTTCCTCGACCCGGGCGACGTCGCCCTCGCCTCCGACCCCGGCTACCCGGTCTACACCGGCGGCCCGATCCTCGCCAGCGCGACGCCGGAGCTGCTGCCGCTGGTCCCCGAGCTCGGCTTCGCGCCCGACCTCGAGCGCGATCCCGGCCGACGTCGCGGCCAAGGCGCGGCTGATGTTCATCAACTACCCGAACAACCCGACCGGCGCGATCGTCCCCGAGGGCTTCTTCGAGATGGTCGTCTCCTTCGCCCGCGAGCACGAGATCCTCGTCGTCCACGACAACGCCTACTCGGAGACGACCTACGACGGCTACGTCGCACCCAGCTTCCTCGCCACGCCCGGCGCCAAGGAGGTCGGCGTCGAGGTCTTCTCGCTCTCCAAGGG
This sequence comes from uncultured Solirubrobacterales bacterium, assembly GCA_963739875.1. Taxonomy (GTDB): domain Bacteria; phylum Actinomycetota; class Thermoleophilia; order Solirubrobacterales; family 70-9; genus VAYN01. The sequence continues at coordinate 280,964 of CAVUCD010000001.1, read as the reverse complement.
CTTCAACATGACCGGCTGGCGCTGCGCCGCGATCCTCGGCAACGCCGAGGCGATCCAGACCTACTGGCGGCTGAAGACCAACGTCGACTCCGGCCTCTTCGAGGCCGTGCAGATGGCCGGCGCGGCGGCGCTCCTAGGGCCCGCGCGGGCCGCTGGAGCGGATGAACGAGACCTACACCCGCCGCCGCGACCTCGTCGTCGGCGCCCTGCGCGAGATCGGCGTCGAGGTCAGCGCGCCGAAGGGGACGATCTACGTCTGGGCGCCGGTCCCGAGCGGCCACACCTCGACCTCCTTCTGCGAGACGGTGCTCGAGGAGGCGGCGGTGGTGATCTCGCCCGGCTCGATGTACGGGCCGAGCGGCGAGGGCTTCTTCCGGATCTCGCTGACGACGCCCGACGACCGCATCGAAGAGGCGGTCGAGCGGATGCGCGAGCACCTCTCCTAGGTCGATCACGGGTGGGGTTTGGCGAGGCGGCGATGGTCTCTCCGCGAAGCTCGCGCCAGCTGGTCGCGCTCGCAGTCCAGCGCTGCGAGCTCTGGAGAGACCGAAGCTTCCCGCGTCGGCTAGGCGCGTCTCGCGCTCGGCTCTGCTCTTGCGCCAGTAGCGGTCGAGGCCGCGCCACTGGTAGGCGGTGGGGACCGCCTGCAGCAGCTCCGCGACGGTCTCCTCGCCGTGGCCTTCGCTGCTGAGCTGCTCCCGGATCCGGCGCTGCAGGTCCGCCTCGTACTCCTCCTCCGGCAGCTTCCGCGCCAGCTCGGCCTCCTCGCGCAGGCGGGCGCGGGCGATTGCGAGGTGCTCGGCCGGCTCGTCGATCGGGCCGAAGTGGGTGAGCGCGAGGCGCTCGGGGTTCCAGCCTTCGACGATCGCCAGCGATTCCTCCCAGAGCTCGAGGTCGATGTCGGGTGGCGGCGTCGGCGGCATCACCAGCTTCGAGGGCGGGATCCGGCAGGCGGCGACGTCGCCGACGAAGGCGGTGCCGGTCTCCTCGTGCAGGTAACAGACGTGGTGGGAGGCGTGGCCGGGCGTGTAGGCGACGCGCATGCCGAGGACGCTCTCGCCGCCCCTCAGCACCGTCACGTTGGCCTCCGGGACGGGGAGGATCTTGCCCCACAGGTACTCCAGCTTGTCGCCGTAGAGGCGGCCGGCGCTGGCCAGCAGCTTCGAGGGGTCGATCAGGTGCGGGGCGCCGCGCTCGTGGACGTAGACCTCGAGGTCGGGCCAGCGCTCGACCATCGCCCCGGTCGCGGCGGCGTGGTCGAGGTGGATGTGGGTCAGCAGCAGCGCCCGCGGCTGCTCCTCGCCGATCGCCGCGAGCAGGGTCGGCAGCGAGGACTCGGGCCCGGGGTCGACGAGGACTCCGTCGACCTCCCAGCAGCCGATCACGTGGGGGCGACCGAGGTGCTCGACGTCGATCACGCGCATCGACGGCAGCTCAGGCGGCGGCGGCGGCGGGCACTTTGCCTTCGGCCTCGAGCGTTTGGCGAAGGCCCAGCTCGAGGCCGCGCGGCTCGTAGCCGAGCTCCTTGCCCGCCTTCTCGTAGCTGGCCCAGAAGGTGACGCCGTCGGCGGAGGAGATCAGCTCGCGCAGGTTCGGCGGCTGGCCCATCAGCTTGCCGACCAGCGGCCCGATCGGGATCATCGCCTTCATCAGGCCGACCGGCAGCGCCCGCTTCGGCGCCTTCCTGCCGCTCACCTCGGCGACGATGCCGATCGCCTCGCGGACGGTCGTCGCCGGGCCGCTGATCACGTAGGCCTCGCCGGGTTTCCCCTTGTCGAGGCCGAGCAGGATCCCGGTCGGCGATGTCCTCGACGTGCGAGAGGCAGATTCCCAGCTCGGGGAACGGCATCAGCGGCATTTTCCCGGCGAGGAACTGGTTCAGGAGCTCGCCGATCGAAGAGGTGTCGCCGGGGCCGTAGACGCCCCCGGGCTGGACGATCACGCAGGGCAGGCCTTCGCCGATCAGGCGCTTGGCGACCTGGTGGGCTTCCCACTTGGTCTGCTCGTAGCAGGAGGTGAAGTCCTTGGCCGGGTGCTCGTAGGACTCGTCGACGATCTTGCCGCCGGTGTTGCCGAAGACGCCGACGGTGGAGACGTAGACGACCTTTGGGATCTTCTCCGTCAGAGCCGCGCCGAGCACCCTTTCGGTGCCGCCGACGTTGGCGTCGCGCATCGCCTCGCGCTCGGAGACCGGGATGCCGACCTCGTAGATCGCCGCGGCGTGGATCACCGCGTCGCAGCCGGCCATCCCCTCGCGGATCGCCCGCTCGTCGGAGAGATCGCCGGAGACGAGCTCGCAGCCGAGCTCGGTGACCTTCCCGGCTTTGTCGGGGTTGCGGACCAGGCAGACGACGTCGTCGCCGCGCTCGCGCAGCAGGCGCACGACTTCGCCGCCGATGAAGCCCGTCCCTCCGGTTACGAAGACCCTCACAGCGCCAATCCTATTCGGCTCGGGGCCGGCACCTACAATTAGCTGGAGTGCAACGTTCGAGAAATGGCCGCAAGACGGAGACGCGCTACAGCGCGGTGAGCGGCGACGGTGCCGGCGTCACCAACCCGCGGGCCCGCCAGCGGGCGATGGCGATCGGGGTCCTCGACGGTCGGGAGCACGGCGAGCCCCTGGCCGAGCTGAAGGAGCTGCTGCGCACCGCCGGGGTCGCCACCGCCGGCGAGGCGACCCAGCAGCGCCCGAAACCCGACCCCGACCGCTACTTCGGCCGCGGCCGGCTGGACGAGCTGAAAGCGGAGATCGTCGCCTGCGACGCCAACCTGGTCGCCTGCGACGACGAGCTGGCGCCGCGCCAGGAGCGCAACCTCGAGGCGGCCCTCGGGGTGCCGGTGATCGACCGCACCGCGGTGATCCTCGACATCTTCGCCGACCACGCCCACTCGGCCGAGGGCAAGCTGCAGGTCGAGCTCGCCCAGCTCGAATACAACATGGCGCGCATGCGCGGGCTCTGGACCCACCTCGAGCGCCTCGGCGCCGGCCGGATGGACGGCGGCATCGGCACCAGGGGACCGGGGGAGACCCAGATCGAGACCGACCGCCGCCTCGCCCGCGACCGCATCTCCGCCCTGCGCCGGCGCCTGAAGCGGCTCGAGCAGAATCGCGGCGTGATGCGCGCCAGCCGCGACAGCTCCTCGCTGCCCCGCGTCGCCCTCGCCGGCTACACCAACGCCGGCAAGTCGACCCTGCTCAACGCCCTCACCGGCGCCGAGGTCGGGGTCGGCGACCGGCTCTTCCACACCCTCGACCCGACCACCCGCAGCCTCGAGCTCTCCGGGCGCGACTACCTGCTGACCGACACCGTCGGCTTCATCGAGAAGCTTCCCCATCAGCTGGTCGAGGCGTTCAAGGCGACGCTCGAGGAGACGGTTCTCGCCGACCTGATCCTCCACGTCGTCGACGCCTCCGAGCCCGAGGAGCGCCGCCTGATCGACATGACGCGCGGTCGACGAGGTGCTGGAGGAGATCGGCGCCGGCGAGAAGCCGCGGCTGCTGGTCCTCAACAAGGCCGACCTGCTCGACGAGGAGGAGCGCCGCGACGTCGCCCTCAGCCACCCCGACGCGGTCCTCGTCTCCGCCCTCGAGCGACGAAGGTCTCGACGCGCTGCGCGAGCGGGTCGAGGTGGCCTTCGAGGAGACCCTGACCGAGGTCGAGCTGCTGATCCCCTACGCGCAGGGCGGCCGCCTGCACGAGCTGCACGAGGTCGCCGGCGACCTGGAGCGGACCGACCGCGAGGACGGCGTCCTCGTCCACGCCCGCGTCCCGGCGGCGGAGATGCACCGCTTCGACGACCTCGCCGTCGTCTAGGCGTAGGCGCTATAGGCTGGCGCCGTGGAGCTCCCGGTCGCGAAGCTGAAGACGAGCGCGCTGTTGCCGACCCGCGCGCACGAGGGCGACGCCGGGCTCGACCTCTACGCCTGCGAGGCGGCTCACATCGGGCCGGGGGAGCGCTGGAGCGTCGGCACCGGGATCGCGGTCGAGATCCCCGACGGGCACGCCGGCCTGGTTCTGCCGCGCTCGGGCCTGGCCCGCGAGCACGGCATCGCGCCTGGTCAACAGCCCCGGCCTGATCGACTCCGGCTACCGCGGCGAACTGCGGGTGCTGCTGCTCAACACCGACCCGGCGGAGACCTTCCGGGTCGCAGCCCGGCGACCGCATCGCCCAGCTGCTGCTGACGCCGATCGCGATCGCCGAGCCGGTCGAGGCGACGGCGCTCGCCGATTCGGCCCGCGGCGACGGCGGCTTCGGCTCCAGCGGCCGCTGAGAGAGACGCTCAGACGTCGGCGTCGGCGAGGCGCCGGAGCACCTCGATCGCCCGCTCGACCGTGACCTGATCCTCGGCCGGGAGTTCCTCGATCGCCCTGACCAGCCAGCCCTCGCGATGGCGGCGGTCGGCTTCCAGGGCGGAGCGGCCGGCGGCGGTGAGGCTGACCATCGCCCGGCGGCCGTCGGAGGGGTCGGGGTTGCGTTCGACCAGGCCGTCGGCCTCGAGGTCGGCGACCGTCTGCGCCATCGACTGCGGCCGCACCCGCTCGGCGGCGGCCAGAGTCGCTGACGCTCTGCGGGCCTTCGCGGTCGAGGCGGCCGAGCACGGTGCCCTGCGAGATCGGGAAGCGGTGCTCGGCGCGCAGCCGGCGGATCAGCTGCCCGAGCACGACCCGCAGCTCGCTGGCGAGCGGGGCGGTGTCGATCTCGGCCTTGGTAGCCACCGGCCGACTATAGCGCCTCATTAGACAGGCTAACTGCACAGGTTGCCTGTGTAATATGGAGTGCGGTGGACAACGACCGCTACAAGTGGATCGCGCTCTCGAACACGACCCTGGCGATCCTGCTGGCGACGCTCGACGCCTCGATCACGCTGATCGCGATGCCGGACATCTTCCGCGGCATCCACCTCGACCCGCTGGTCCCGTCCAACAGCTTCTACCTGCTCTGGATGATCCTCGGCTACCTGGTCGTCTCCAGCGTCCTGATCGTCAGCCTCGGCCGCCTGGGGGACATGTACGGCCGGGTGCAAGATCTACAACCTCGGCTTCGTCATCTACACGGTCGCCTCGCTGCTGCTCGCGGTCGACTGGATGACCGGGCAGGACGGCGCCCTCTACCTGGTCGATCTTCCGCATCGTCCAGGGGGTCGGCGGCGCCTGCCTGCTGGCCAACGCGGCGGCGATCATCACCGACGCCTTCCCGGCCAACCAGCGCGGCATGGCGCTCGGGATCAACAACATCGTCGGCGTCAGCGGGCATGTTCGTCGGGCTCGATCCTCGGCGGCCTGCTGGCGCCGATCGACTGGCGCCTGGTCTTCCTGATCTCGGTCCCGGTCGGCCTCTTCGGCACCGTCTGGGCCTATCTGAAGCTGGAGGAGCGCAGCAAACCGCGGCCGGCGAAGATCGACTGGTGGGGCAACGTCACCTTCGCCCTCGGCCTGGTCCTGGTGATGGTCTCGGTCACCTACGGGATCCGGCCCTACGGCGGCTCGCCGACCGGCTGGGGGAGCCCGCGGGTGCTGGCCCTGCTCGCCGGCTCGATCGCCTCGCTGATCGCCTTCGCCGTGATCGAGCGGCGGGTCGAGGAGCCGATGTTCAGGCTGCCGCTGTTCCGCATCCGCGCCTTCACCTTCGGCACCCTCTCGACCTTCCTCGCCGCGGTCGCCCGCGGCGGCCTGATGTTCATGCTGATCATCTGGCTGCAGGGGATCTGGCTGCCGCTGCACGGCTACGGCTTCACCGAAACGCCGCTCTGGGCCGGCATCTACATGCTGCCGCTGACGGTCGGGATGCTGTTCGCCGGGCCGATCTCGGGCTACCTCTCCGACCGCTACGGGGCGCGGCCGTTCGCCACCGGCGGGATGCTCGCCGCGGCGGCTCAGCTTCGTGACTGCTGACCCTGCTCCCGATCGACTTCTCCTACCCGGTCTTCGCCGCGATCCTGCTCTTCAACGGGATCTCGATGGGGATGTTCGCCTCGCCCAACCGGGCCGCGGTGATGAACAGCCTGCCGCCCGAGCGACCGCGGCGCCGGCGGCGGCATGAACCAGACCTTCCAGAACTCGGCCCAGGTGATCTCGATCGGGATCTTCTTCACGCTGCTGATCATCGGCCTCGCCTCGACCCTGCCCTCGACCCTCAGCAGCGGCCTGGAAGCGCACGGCGTCGCGCCCGGCGGTCGCGCACCGGGTCGGCGAGACGCCGCCGATCTCGGTCCTCTTCGCCGCCTTCCTCGGCTACAACCCGATCGAACACCTGGTCGGCGCCGGCGCGCTCGCACGGCCTGCCGGCCGCACGCCCACGCGGTGCTCACCGGCCAGAACTTCTTCCCGCACCTGATCGCGGGCCCGTTCAGCGACGGGCCTCGACACCGCCTTCGGCTTCGCGATCGTCGCCTGTCTCGTCGCCGCCGCGCGCCTCGCTGCTGCGCGGCGGCCGGTACCAGCACGGCGAGGAGGCCGTCCGGCGAGCAGAGCCCCGGCGGCAAGATCCCCGAAACTGGAGGAGCAACATGCGCGTTGAGTGGCACGGACAGTCCGCGTTCACGCTGAGCGGCGAGGAGGCGAAGGTCTTCATCGACCCCTTCGGCGACATGTCGGTCGCTGCGAGAGCGCGGGATGCAGTGGGACTACCCGCCGATCGAGGTCGACGGGCGTCGACCTGCTGCTGGTCACCCACGAGCACCTCGACCACAACGGGGTCGAGGCGATCGACGGCGAGCCGGACGATGCTGCGCTCGACCGCCGGCACGCACGAGTCGCCGCTCGGCGAGGTCGTCGGCGATCGCCTCCGAGCACGACGAGGCCGCCGGCACCGAGCGCGGCCCGAACACGATCTTCGTCTTCGAGCTCGACGGCCTGCGGATCGCCCACTTCGGCGACTTCGGCCAGGCGGCGCTGCGCCCCGAGCAGGCGGCGGCGATCGGCGAGGTCGACCTGCGTCTTCCTGCCGGTCGGCGGCGGCCCGACGATCGGCGGCGCGCAGGCGGCCGAGATCGCCGCGCGAGCTCGATCCGCGCCTGGGTGGTGCCGATGCACTACCGGACGCCGCGGATCGGCTTCCTCGAGGACGAGGAGGAGTTCGTCGCGGCGATGCCCGACGGTCGAGCGGCTCGAGGCGCCGAGCTTCGACACCGCCGAGCTGAGCCGCGCGAGACGGGCCGGTCGCGGTTATCCCGGCGGCTCCCTGAGCGGGCCGAGCGCTCTAGGCGCCGGCGCGCGGACCGCGGCGCGCTGGCGTGGGCGGCGTCCTCGAGGGCGTCGTCGAGCGGCTCCAGCTCGGGCGCGCGCGCCGTAGCGGCGCTCCAGCGCGAGCGCGATCAGGTGGTCGGCGAGCCAGGCGTTCTTCGGCAGCAGCGGCCCGTGCAGGTAGGTGCCGATCAGGTTGTCGCGGCGGACGCCCTCGAGGCCGTCGCGGCCGTTGTTGCCGTGGCCCTCGAGGACGCGGCCGAGCGGCTCGCGCGCCGGCGCCGAGGTAGGTGCGGCCGCCGTGGTTCTCGAAGCCGGCGAGCAGCCGCGGCCCGGCGCCGAGGTCGACCTCGATCGCGACGTTGCCGATCAGCCGCGGGCCGGGCTCGCGGACGGTCTCGAGGTCGGCGAGGCCGAGGCCGGGCAGCTTCTCCTCGCCGAGCTGGTAGCTGTGGCCGAGCAGCTGGTAGCCGCCGCAGACGGCGAGCAGGGCGGCGCCGTCGTCGACCGCGGCGGCGAGCGCCTCGCGCTTGCTCGGCGACCATGTCGGCGGCGACCATGCGCTGGTCGCGGTCCTGGCCGCCGCCGATGTAGAAGAGGTCGTGGGCGGCGGGGTCGACCGCGCTCGCCCGGCCCGGCGCCGGCGTGGGAGAAGTCGATCCCGCGCCACTCGCAGCGGCGCTGGAGGAAGACGATGTTGCCGCGGTCGGCGTAGATGTTCATCTGCTCGGGGTAGAGGCTGAGGACGCGGAGCTCCATCTCAGCCCGCCTTGCCGAGGACGACGACGGTCGAGCCGACGTGGATGTCGGTCGGCGGGATCTCGTGGCGCGCCACCGCGGCCAGCCCGGCCTCCGCCGCCTCGGCCTCGAGCTGCCGCGGCCGGGAAGGTCGCGATGCGGACCTCGTTGTGCTTCCTCGCTCAGCTCGCCGGCGGGGGAGACCGTCTGGCGCAGGCGGTGGATGACGATCTCCTCGTCGCCGACGGCGACCTCGACGGCGAGGCTCGAGTAGACCCAGCCGTCGACCTCGCGGACGTCGGGGAGCGGCGGCGGCGAGTCGTCGGGCTCGCGGCATCCGCTCGAGGATCGCCGCCGCGAAGCGCCCGCCGGGCGCAAGCTGGCGAGGCGACTCGCCGCAGGCAGGCGACCCGCGCGGCGGAGTCGGCCAGCAGCTGCAGGACCTGCATCGGCGCCAGCGCCAGCGGGAAGTCCTGCCGTCGAGCTCGAAGTCGCGGGCGTCGGCGACGACCGCCTCGAGCGGCAGGCCCTGGCCGCGCTCGAGCAGCGACGCGATCAGCTCCGGCTCGAGGTCGACGCCGACGACCTCGATGACCGCGGCGGGCCAGGTGCAGGGCGACCCGCCCGGTCCCGCAGCCGAGGTCGAGCACCGGCCCGTCGGCCGCGACCGCCAGCTCCTCCCAGAGCGCCAGGTCGGCGGAGTAGGCGCCGCACTCGACGTCGTGCCAGATCGGCCGGCGAGCGCTCATCGCCAGAACTCCTTCGCCAGGCCGCGGCCGGCGAGCAGCTTGCGCAGCTCGAGCAGCGCCGTGTAGGTGGGGAGGGCGAAGAGGCGGCCCTCGGCGCGCGGCGACGGCGCCGTCGAGCGAGGCCTCGATCCCCGGCACGACCTCGATCCGGTCGCTCGGCCAGCCGGCGTACTTGAGCCGCAGCGCCATCTCCGGCGCCCGGGTGCCGGCGCAGACGACGCGGCGGACGGCGCCGTCCGAGCAGCTCGAAGTCGGCGTCCCAGATCCAGGAGACGTCGCGGCCGTCGGCGATCCGGTCGTTGAGCGCGATCCAGAGGTCGATCGGCTCCGCCTCGGCCTCGAGGCGCAGCGTCCGCAGCACCTCGTTGGCGCCGGCCGGGTTCTTGATCAGCAGGATCGAGACGGCGACGCCGCCGACCTCGATCGTCTCGACCCGGCCGAAGGCGGCGCGCATCTGGCCCAGGCCGGTGGCGATCCGCTCCGGCGCGACGCCGAGCCGCAGGCCGGCGGTGACCGCGGCGAGCGCGTTGTAGACGTTGTAGAGGCCGGGCAGCGGCAGCTCCAGCTCGATCTCGCCGGCGGGGGTGCGGATCGTCGAGCGCGAGCCGTCCATCCCGCGCAGCTCGATCTTCGTCGCCGCCACGTCCGGCCGCGGCCGCTCGGCGCCGCAGTTGGGGCAGGAGTAGTGGCCGAGGTGGCCGACGAAGGCGCGCTCGTAGGCGTAGGGGTGGCCGCAGCGGCGGCAATGCTTGGCGTCGAAGGCGTGCTGCAGCTCCGGCAGCGCCTGCGAGTCGTCGTCGATCCCGAAGTAGAGGACGCCCTCGCGGGGGCGCTCGTCGGCGTCGCGGCCGAGGTCGGCGATCAGCGGGTCGTCGGCGTTGAGCGCGAAGGCGGTGCGGCCGCTGCGCGCCGCGACCGTCTTCGCCCACTCGTCGGCCAGCGCCTCCATCTCGCCGTAGCGGTCGAGCTGGTCGCGGAAGAGGTTGCCGAGCACGATCAGCGAGGGCTCGAGCTGCTCGGTGACCCGCGGCAGCCAGGCCTCGTCGACCTCGAACAGGCCCTCGTGGCCGCGCTGCTCGAGCAGCGCCGTCGCCACGCCCCAGGTCATGTTCGAGCCGGCGCGGTTGTGGACCGGCTGGCGGCCCTCGGCGGCGAGCACGGCGGCGATCATCCCGGCCGTCGTCGTCTTGCCGTTGGTGGCGCTGACGATCGTCGTGCCGCGGTCGAGACCGGCGCCGAGGCGGGCGATCGCCTCCGGGTCGAGACGCAGCAGGACGCGGCCGGGGAGCGTCGTGCCGCCGCCGCGGCCGCTGGCGCGGCTGGCGGCGCCGATCGCCCGCGCGAGGGCGCGCTTGGCGCCGAACAGCGCTCCGCCGCGCCTGCCGCCGCCCGCCACGGCGGCGCTCAAGCGTCGCCCTGCGCCGGAACCAGCACGCTCAGGGCCCGGGGGAGCACCCGCAGCGAGGCGGGCAGTTCGGTCAGGTGCTCGCCGTCGGCGTAGACGGGGAAGGGTCGGCTCGCGGTCAGTTCGAGCTTCGGGGCGCGGAAGACGCGCACCTCGTCGTCGTCGACGTGGGTGCCCTTGAACACCTTCGGCAGGTTACGCACGAAGCGCAGCTTGCCGACCTCGCCGATCGCGACGATGTCGAACTCGCCGTCGTCGAGCTCGGCGTTCGGGGCGATTCGCATGCCGCCTCCGAAGGTGCTGTTGTTGGCGACCGAGACCGAGTAGCCGCTGATCCGGGTGCGCTCTTCGCCGACCCGGATCGTGAACCGCGCCGGCTTCCAGCTCAGCAGCGTGCGCAGGGCGGAGTAGGCGTAGACGAGGTTGCTGCGGACGAAGCGCACTTCGTTGGCGCGCCGGTTGCATTCCGAATCGAAGCCGACGCTGACGATGCCGAGGAAGCGCTTGCCGTTGGCCTCGCCGACGTCGATGCGGCGGCTGTTGCCGCCGAGCACGACCTCGATCGCGCCCTCGGGGTCGTCGGGAATGCCGAGCACCCGGGCGAGGTCGTTGCCGCGGCCGCCGGGGATGATCCCCAGCGGCGTCTCGGACCCCGCCATGGCGCCGCCGACGGCGCCGACCAGCCCGTCGCCGCTCATCACCACCGGCACCTCGTCGGCTTCGATCGCCCGCAGCGCCTGCTCGACGCCGTGCTCGAGGCCCTTGGTGCGCTGGACGCGGAACTCGACTCGCCGGGAGTCGAGCGCCTGCTCGACCCGCGGCAGCAGCTTCAGCGTCTTGCCGCCGGCGGAGTGCGGATTGACGAGCAGGGTCAGTGGCATCCCATCGATATCCATGCGATTTGCAGCCTAGACGGCGGCGGCGGCCGGATCGGCGCCGCGCAGCCGCCCGACAGAGAAGCTGCCGTCTCCGGCCGTCGCCGGGTCCGCCAGCTCGATTCCGCGACGGCCAAGGCGCCACCGCAGCAGCCGTCCGGCCGAGGCCGGGAAAGGGGCTGGGGTGGGCGGTCTGAGCGAGGACCAGCCGGCCGCCGGGGCGCAGCACCCTGGCGGTCTCCGCCGCCGACGGCGTCGCGTCGACGAGGACGACGAGATCGAAGTTGTCGTCCGGGAAGGGGAGGGCGCTCGGCTTGCCGACCTTGAAGGCGACGCGGCCCTCCGGATCGAGGCCGACCCGTGCGGTCGCCCGCCGGATCGCCCGCTCGGAGCTGTCGACGCCGCGGACCCGCGCCCGCGGGAACTCGCGCGAGAGGAAGAGCGCGGCCTCGCCGTCCCCGCACTCGACCTCGAGAATCCGCTCCGGGGCGCCGACCTGGAGCACGGCGGCGGCGAGCGGGGTCAGGGGTGGCAGCGACACTGAAGCGATCGTAATAGTGCTCTAGGCTTCTGCGCCGATGGGCGAGAAAAAAGACCAGCGCTGGATCATCCTTGATCGTCTTCGGCGTGATCGCCGTCGGCGTCGTCGCCGCGGTCCTGATCTCCCGCAGCGGCGGAAGCAGCAACAGCAGCGACTCGTCGACGACCAGCGCCGGCGGCGCCAGCGGCTGCAAGGAAGTCGAAGCGCCGGAACCGAAGAAAGTCAGCCTGAAGGCGCCGAAGCAGACGGTGAAGCCCGGGGAAGAACTGACCGCGGTGGTCCAGACCAGCTGCGGGACCTTCGACATCGCCCTCGATACGACGCGGGCGCCGAAGACGACCAACTCCTTCGCCTATCTCGCCGAAGAAGGCTTCTACGACGACCTCACCTTTCCACCGCATCGTGCCCGGGTTCGTGATCCAGGGCGGCGATCCGCTCGGCAACGGCACCGGCGGCCCCGGCTACAAGGTGGTCGAGAAGCCGCCGGCGAACCTCGAATACACCAAAGGCGTCGTCGCGATGGCGAAGAGCTCGACGGAGCGCGCCGGGGACCTCGGGCAGCCAGTTCTACGTGGTCACCGGCGCCAACGCCGGCCTGCCGCCCGAATACGCCCTGGTCGGCAAGGTCGACAAGGGCCTGCCCGTGGTCGAACGCATCGGCAAGCTCGGCACCGCCTCGGAAAAACCGAAACAGACCGTGTTGATCGAAAAGATGACGATCGAACACGGCTAGCCGCGGCTAAGCTGGTCGCGTGGCCAAGCTCAAGGTAGGTGACCAGGCGCCGGAGTTCGAGCTGCCGGGCACCGGCGACAAGACCTACCGGCTCTCCGACTACCGCGGCCGCAAGGTGATCCTCGCCTTCTACCCCGGCGACTTCACCGCCGTCTGCACCAAACAGTTCTGCTCCTACCGCGACCAGAGCGACAAGCTCGACGGCCTCGGCGCCGACGTGCTCGGCATCTCGCCGCAGTCGGTCGACTCGCACGAGCGCTTCGTCGAGGAGAAGCGGCTCAACGTGCCGCTGCTGGCCGACGAGGACAAGGCGGTGGCCAAGGCCTACGGGGTCCTGGCCGGGCCGATGGTGCGGCGGGCGATCTTCGTGATCGACGAGGAGGGCGTCATCCGCCACCGCAAGGTCACGCTCGCCGGGCTCACCTACGAGTCCGTCGACGACCTCGAGAGCGCCCTCGCCGCACTCGCCTGATGGCGGCCGCCGCGACGGATTCCTTCGTCGTCGGCCCGGAGCCGGAGCTCCACGGCGAAGCCGGGGGGGAGGGCACGCCGATCGTCCTCTGTCACGGGATCACGGCGACGCGGCGCTACGTGGTCCACGGCTCACGCTCGCTGGAGCGCGCCGGGCACCGGGTCGATCGCCTACGACGCCCGCGGCCACGGCGAGTCCGATCCCGCCCCGGCGGGGGAGGGTTATGGATACCCGTGGCTGGTCGGCGACCTCGAGCGGGTGGTCGAGGCCGAGGTGGGGGAGGGCCGGTTCGTGCTCGCCGGGCACTCGATGGGCGCCCACACCGCGGTTGCCTACGCGCTGCGACATCCCGAGCGGCTCGCCGGCCTGGTCGTGATCGGGCCGGTCTACCTGGGGGAGATCGAGCCGTCGTCGCTGGAGTACTGGGACGGGCTGGCCGCGGCGCTCGCCGACGGCGGCGTCGACGGGTTCGTCGACTACATCGGCGCCAACCAGGGCATCGATTCCGCCTGGCGCGACTCGGTCCTGCGCTTCACCCGCGAACGGATCCTCCTGCACCGCCATCCCGAAGCGCTGGTGCAGGCCCTGCGCGAGGTGCCGCGCTCGCGGCCGTTCGAGTCGATCGATCAGCTGAGCGGGCTGGAGATCCCGGCCCTGGTGGTCGCCAGCCACGACGAGGCCGATCCGGGCCATCCCTACGCGGCCGCGGAGGTCTACGCCCGGACGCTGCCGCTGGCCCGGCTGGTGAGCGAGCCCGAGGGAGAGTCGCCGCTGGCCTGGCAGGGCGGCAGGCTCTCGCGCGAGATCGCCGCCTTCTGCGCCGAGCCGGCGGTTGCCGGTGTCTGAAGCTCTTTAGGCGCTGCCTACCCAGAGGCATTATCGTGATCACTATGAAATTCCCGACCGAAGCCACGCTGCGCCGGATCATCGCCTTCGTGGCGGCTCTCGGCATCGGCGTCGCGACCTACATCACGATCGCCGATTCCGGCGGCGGGGCGCCGACCTGCCTGGCCGGCGGCGGTGGCTGCGAGACGGTCGCCAACAGCTCCTATTCGCATATCGCCGGCGTCAACGTCGCCGTGTTCGGGATCGTCGCCTACGTCCTGCTCCTGGCGAGCGCCTTCGTCGTCAGCGACCTCGCGCGCTTCGGCGGCTTCGCGGTCGCCCTCGGCGGCTTCGGGTTCAGCGTCTACCTGACCTACCTGGAGATCTTCAAGATCGAAGCGATCTGCCAGTGGTGCGTCTCCAGCGCCGTCCTGATGACGATCCTCTTCCTGCTCAACGCCACCCGCCTGATTGGCTACGCGGGCACCGATGGCGCCTCGCAGGGGCAGCTTCAAACCGAAAACACCTAGGGAGGACAGATGAGCGGCAGGCAGGACAGGGAGAAACGCAAAGAAGAACGGCTGCAAGCGGAAACGCAGGCAAGCGCCAAAGACCGCCGCGCGCGCCTTCTCCAGTTCGGCGCCGGGGCCGTCTTCCTGGTCATCATCGCCGTCGTCGTCCTGATCGTCGTCAGCTCCTCCAACAGCAAGAGCGGTGGCGACGCCGGCAACCTGAAGGAAGTGAGCGCGGTCGACAGCCTGATCGCCAGCGCTCCGCAGGAAAAGCTGATCCTCGGCGATCCCAAGGCGCCGGTGAAGCTGGTCGAGTTCGGGGACCTGCAGTGCCCGATCTGCAAAGAGTATTCGGAAGAAATCCTGCCGGCGGTGATCGAAGGCCCGGTCGCCCAGGGGCAGGTCAGGATCGAATTTCGCAACTTCACGATCATCAGCGAAGAATCGATCCCGGCCGGTGCCGCCGCGATCGCCGCGGGCGCCCAGGGCCGCGGCTGGAACTACATCGAGCTCTTCTACCGCAACCAGGGCGAGGAGCGCTCGGGTTATGTCACCGACGAATTCATGACCGCGATCGCCGAAGGCGCCGGCGTCAAGAACATCGCCAAATGGAACAAGGAACGCAAGGCCTCGGAGACCACCAAGCAGGTCGAAGCAACGACCGCCGAAGCGAACAAATTCGGCTTCGAAGGCACGCCGTCGTTCGCGATCGAAGGCCCCAAGACCAACGGGCTCGAACCCTTCGTGACGCCCGCAGTCATCGGCGGAATTCGAAGAAAAGATCAACGCGGCGAGCTGAGCCGGCAGCGGGGCGCGACGGGGCCTTCGTCGGCCTCGTCGTGCCAGTTCCGGGCCTCGTTCTCGTCCGGTTTACATAACCACCATTATCGTGCGTTGAAAACGTAGAAGGTCCGTCATCGGTAATGCCTAGTCTCCATCAGATGCGGCGATTTTGGTGGAAGTTGCCATACCTGCGGGGACTCACGCCTCTCCGGCGCGGATACTGGGAAGCCGGTTTGCTGGTGTCCGGACTCGCGATTCTGATCTGGGCCGTTCTCGAAATGTGTTCCGTGGATCCGACCCCGGGAGTTCTTTCCAGCCTGGCCGAGATCGGCGCGACCTTGCTGATCGCCTACGTCATCGAGATCTCCTGGCTGGTGAGAGCCAGTCGCACGCGCCGGCTCGAGGAGCGAGAAAACCGGCTGGGAGCTCTTATGGGCGTGGGTTACGCGGGATTGCTCGGAATCGGCGTCTCGCTTGCCCTGAGTGAGCGAGCGACCGCGCATCACTGGATCTGGCTCGACGCGATCGGCTTTGGGTTTGCCGTTGGATCCCTGACCATGCTCGGTTTGACGGTGGTGAGGCAGCCGACGTTGACGCATGAATGGATGGACGACGACAAACGGGCTCAACCGACTGACGGCTGAGAGATCGGCTGTTCCCGGCCATTTAGCCTCTGAGGCTCTGAGAGCCGTTCTAAGCGCTTCCCCCCGCCCGACGCGTGATTGGATTCGTGTTTTGCCCTAGGAGCAGTCCATCTCAGCGACCACCCTCGCCGGTAGTCGCCAGCCAAATCAGCTGCTTGAACCCGCTCAGCGGCCCTCTTGGGATGTCGGCGGATGGAGACGCGCCCGGGTGACCGCGGGCGATCCGCACTCTCAGCGCCTTTGGGCGGATGCGGAAGCGCAGCGGCGGCTCCAGGACCATCGCCTCGCCGTCGACGCCGACGGGATTGGGCCGTCGCTCTCGACCTCCAGCTCGGGCGTCGTCAGCTGGCGCCAGCGCGCCGCTGTCGACTTTGCACCCCCTATGGGTGGGTGAAAGTCGACAACGCCGAGAACCCCTTGGTCCAGTCGCGGCCGCGTGCCCGATCCCAGGGTCGGCCCCAGCAGGTAGGCGTTGTTGGAGACCAGGACCAGCGCGGTGCTGTTCTGGTCGACCCCGTCGGAATCGACCCAGCGCAGCTCGTTCGCCTCGCCCTCGGGCCCGAGGGTCTCTGAGAGCGTGTCGATCAGGGTCCGCAGCTTCGATTCGCGGTACCGCTCCTGGCTCACCGCCTCGGCGTAGACGCCGAGCGAGACGTTGTTGACGAAGACGCGGCCGTTCACCTCCCCCAGGTCTACATAACGCTCGCCCCCCTGCTCGGAGAAGGCGTCGAGGGCGCCGATCACGTCTTCGCGGTCGACCCCCAGGTCGAGGGCGAAGTGGTTGCGGGTCCCGGACGGGATGCAGGCGTAGGGCAGGTCGTGCTCGGCGGCGATCGCCGGCGACCAGGGCCTGCGAGCCGTCTCCCCCGGCCATCGCCAGGCCGTCGGCTCCCCGCGCCACCGCTTCGCGGACCAGTTGTGCGAGATCGCCGCCTGCTTCCAGCTCGACCGTCTCGATTCCCCGCTTCCTCGCCTCCCCCACCAGTCCGACCCGCGCCGCCTTGCCGTCGCCCGACCACGGGTTGACGAAGAGGACCGGGTGGCGCGGAGGCGCGACCGGCGGCAGCGAGCGCTCGGGCCGGAAGGCGACCCTGGCGCCGGCGAGGCCCGCGAAGAGGGCGACGAGGGCGATCGTCAGCGCCCAGCCGTTGTCGCCCGACAGCATGACGCCGACGGCGACGCCGATCAGCAGCGCCGCCACGGCGATCCCGATCAGACGCGGAAGGCCGCGGCGGAGCAGCCCCATCCATGCCGCGGCGAGCGCGCCGAGAACGCAGAGGAAGACGACCAGGCCACGCGGGAAGTCGGAGACGAAGACATAGGCGGCGACGCCCACCGCGATCGCGCCGCCGAGGAGAGCGAGGATGGCCGCCGCCCGCCGGCTCATATCATCGCCCGATGGCGGATTGGCTCAGCGAGGGGAAGGCGGTCGACGCCGCCGTCTACGCGGCGATCGCCGCAGCCGGAGACCCCGACGTCTGGACGCGGCGATGCGGCGGCTCACCCGTGCCGCCGACCACAGCAAGATCTGGTTCGGGGCCGCGGCGGCACTGGCGCCTGCTCGGTGGCGCCGGCGGTCGCCGCGGCGGCCGACGCGCGGGCTGGTCTCGCTCGGCATCGCCTCGGCCTTCGCCAACCTCGTCGCCAAGCCGCTGACCGTGCGCCGCCGGCCCGAGCGCGTGGAGCTCGAGGTGCTCGCCCGCCGCCACGTGCCGATGCCGCGGTCGAGCTCCTTCCCCTCCGGCCACACCGCTTCGGCCTTCGCCTTCGCGACCGGCGCCGGGCAGGCGCTGCCGGCGCTCTCGGCGCCGCTGCGGGCTCTGGCGACCCTGGTTGGCTACTCCCGGGTTCACACTGGTGTCCACTATCCCGCAGATGTGCTCGCGGGGGCATTCATCGGCGTCAGCGCCGCGGAGCTGGCCGGCCGCCTGCTCGACGCCCGTTAGCGGTCCGATGCTGGCGCCGAAGTCTCAGGCGTGGGTGCGGGGCAGGACAGCGCTGCCGCGAATCAGCGGCCTGACGATCGCCGGCGCCTTCGGCAACCGCCCGTGCTCGACCTCGTCGAGCTCGAAGCCCGAGGCGGCGAGCGTCGCCAGGGTGTCGCGGTTGCAGTGGCAGCCGTCGGCGAAGAAGCGCCATGGCTGCTCGAGCCGGTCCTGCCAGACGGCGCCGGCGGGATCCTCGGAGCGGACGTGCTCGACGAAGAGCAGCTTCCCGCCCGGTTTCAGGACCCGCGTCAGCTCGGCGACGGCGGCTGGCGGGTCGGGCACCGTGCAGAGCACCAGGGTCGCGACCGCGGTGTCGAAGGAGGCGGGCTCGAAGGGCAGGCGTTCGGCCGGCGCTTCGACGACGGTCGCGGCACGGGCCGACTCCCCCACCCGCGCCCGCAGCCGCTTCGCCATGTGCGGTCCGGGCTCGACCAGGACCAGCTCGCTGACCGCCTCCGGGTAGAGGTCGAGGTTGACGCCGGTGCCGGCGCCGAGCTCGACCGTCCTCCCCGATCGCCCCGGCCAGCAGCTCGGCCCGCATCTGGCGCAGCCCGGCCTCCTCGGTCGCCTTCAGCCCGCGGTCGTAGGTCGCCGCGAAGAGGCGCGCCCAGGTCGCGTCGTAGATCCGTCCCAGGCTTCGTGCGCTCAGGCGGCGTCGCGTTGGGCCGGCTCGGGAGCCGGCTGCCGACTCCGGCGCTCGGCTCGCTGGCGGCCGCGCGCTCCTCGTAGGCGCGGCGGGCGCCGTGGTCGACCTCGAACATCAGCTTGTCGATCTTCATCAGCCGTCCCATCGCCTCGCGGGCGCCGCGGGGCAGCAGGCCCAGGACTCGGTAGATGGCGCCGTTCGCCTTCGGCACGAAGACGTCGAAGCGCGGCACTTCCATCGCGTCGACGATCGCGTTGGCGACGTCCTCGGGCTCGACCGGTTTGACCCAGCGCTGGCCGACGCCGCTGGTCAGCTCGGTGTTGACGATCGTCGGCATCACGCAGAGCACCTCGATGCCGCTGCCGCGCAGCTCGGTCCGCACCGCCTCGCTGATCCCGACCACGGCGTGCTTGGTCCCGGAGTAGGTGGCGATGCCGGGGATCCCGGCTTTGCCGGCCTGGGAGGCGATGTTGACGATGTAGCCGCTGCCGCGGGGCTGCAGCCGCTTGATCGCCAGCTGGGTGCCGGTGATGACGCCGTGCAGGTTGATGTCGATCTGGCGGCGGATCGAGTCCTCGCTCTCGTCGACGAACGGCGTCACCGGCATGATCCCGGCGTTGTTGATCGACGGCGTCGACCGGGCCGAGCTGGCGCTCGGTCTCGTCGAGGAAGGCCTCGAAGGAGGCGCGGTCGGTGACGTCGAGCTTGAGCGCGACGGTGCCGCCGCCGAGCCCCGTCGCCGTCTGCTCGGCCAGGTCGAGATCGATGTCGCCGATCGCGACCCGGAGCCCCTTGGCGAACCAGCGCCGTCGCGGTCGCCTTGCCGATCCCGCGAGCGCCGCCGGTGATCGCCACGACCTTGCCGCTCAGTGAACGTCGCTGCTTCGCCATCCGGTCCTCCTCGTTGGTGCGGCGCGCCTCAGCTCGCCGGCTTGTAGACGGTGACCACGGCGGCTCCGCCGAGGCCGATGTTGTGCTGGAGCGCGACCTTCGCGCCCTCGACCTGGCGCTTGTCCGCGGTGCCGCGGAGCTGCCAGGTCAGTTCGGAGCACTGCGCCAGCCCGGTCGCGCCGAGCGGGTGGCCCTTGGAGATCAGTCCGCCGGAGGGGTTGACCACGACCTCGCCGCCGAAGGTCGTCGCTTCCGCCTCGACCAGCTTGTGCGCCTCGCCCTCGGCCGCGAAACCGAGCGCTTCGTAGGTGATCAGCTCGTTGGCGCTGAAGCAGTCGTGGAGCTCGCAGACGTCGACCTCGTCGGCGCTGACTTCGGCTTCCTCGTAGGCCTGCGTCGCCGCCGTCTTCGACATGTCGGAGCCGACGATCGTCATGCAGTCGGCGTCCTCGTCGAAGGTCGAGCCGAGGTCGGTGACCATCGACTGGCCGACGATCTCGACCGCCTGCTCCCAGAGGCCGTGCTCGTCGACGTAGCGCTCGGAGGCGACGATCGCGCAGGCCGAGCCGTCGGAGGTCGGCGAGCACTGCAGCTTGGTCAGCGGGTCGTGGATCATCTTCGCCGCCTTGATGTCCTCCAGCGAGTACTCGTCCTGGAACTGGGCGTAGGGGTTGTTGACCGAGTGCTTGTGGTTCTTCCACCCGATCCAGGCGTAGTGGTCGGGGGTCGAGCCGTACATCTTCATGTGGTCGCGGCCGGCGTTGCCGAACATCTGCGGCGCGAACGGCGAGGCCTCGGCCTCGCGGATCTCGAACATGCGGGTGATGTGCTTGTCGAGGGCCGGCGTGCGGTCGTCGTACTTCATCCCGAGGCTGCCGCGCTCCATCTTCTCGAAGCCGATCGCCATCGCGCAATCGACCAGGCCGCCTTTGACCGCCTGGCGCGCCATGAACAGCGCCGAGGAGCCGGTCGAGCAGTTGTTGTTGACGTTGACGACCGGGATCCCGGTCAGGCCGAGCCCGTAGAGCGCCCGCTGCCCGTAGGTCGAGTCGCCGTAGCAATAGCCGGCGTAGGCCTGCTCGATGTCGTCGTAGGGGATGCCCGCGTCGCCGAGCGCCTTCTCCCCCGCCTCCTTGGCCCAGTCGGGGTAGTCGCCCTCCTTGGTTCCGGGCTTGTCGAACTTGGTCATCCCCACCCCGATTACGAACGTCCGGTTGCTCAAAGCTGGCTCCTGTGATCTGCCGCGCCAGGTCGGGCGGCGGTTTGGCTGACTGGCCAAATCTACCGCGCGGCGACCTCCGGCGGGGCCAGAGCGGGATTTTCCGGCGCGCCTCTCCCCCTCTCCCGGATTCGGCCAGATCACGAAGGCCGCGGCGGCGATCAGGATTCCCAGCGCGGTGCCGCCGGCCCGCTGACCGGCGGCGTGGAAGGCGCCCTCGCCGAGGTTGACCGAGAGCACGACGACGTAGGTCGTGATCGCGGCGGTGAAGAGCGCGTACTGGACCGTCAGCAGGCCGAAGGTGAGCGCCGCGGCGACCGTCAGCACGATCCCGATCGCCAGCTCGTCGCCGACGAAGGCCTCGGCGAGCGCGGTGGCGACGACCAGCCCGAGCACGGTGCCGAGCGCCCGCAGGGCGAGGCGATGGTAGGTCTCGTCGCGCTCGGGCCGCATCACGAAGAGGATCGTCAGCGGGATCCAGAAGCCGTGCTGGTGCTCGCCGAGGATCCGGTAGAGGGCGACGCCGACGGCGAGGGCGGCGCCGAAGCGGATCGCGTGGCGGGCGTTGCTGGAGCTCAGGGTCAGGTTCGAGCTCAGCGCCGCGATCGCGGCACTGCTGCTCCAGCCGCTCTCCTCCCCGTCGGCGGCGCGGTCGGCGACGACCCAGACGATCAGCGACCAGGCTGCCTGCGTCAACCCTCCGATCGTCCCGTACAGCAGCGCCGGCCCGGCGTCGCCCGTGCTCAGGAAGAGGCCCTGGGCGATGACCAGCGAGAGCGTGACCGAGAGGCCGGCGATCGCCATCCGCAGCGAGACCGAGAAGCAGTAGCCGGCGGCGGCGCCGAGCAGGGCGATCGCCAGGATCGCGGTCGGCGTCGTCTGGCTGCTGAGGACGCCGAGCGCCGCCGCCAGGCCGATCAGCGGCGCCGAGCATGCCTGCCAGGCCGAGCGCGGGCCCGCCGGGGCGTCGAGGCCCGGGAACCCGGCCAGCAGGGCGCCGGTCGCGATCGCGCCCTTGGTCGGCGAGTCGAAGCCGAGCTCGACGATCAGCGAGAGGCCGATCGGGACCGCGACCAGGGCGCCGCGGCGCAGCGCCGGCCCGGGCTCGGCCGGGCCGATCGAGAACAGCGGCGAGGCCCGCAGCCGTCGCGCCAGCCCCGAGGCGTTGAACAGCGGCGGGGATGGCTGCTGGGTTGGCACCGCGCTGAGGGTAACCTGGGAGGTCGTGGTCACTGCGGTTCTAAGCTCCGATCCCGCTGCAGGAGTGGGCATTCTCGCCGCCCTCGCGGCGGGAATCGTCTCCTTCCTCTCGCCCTGCGTGCTGCCGCTGGTTCCCGGCTACCTCTCGGCCGTGACCGGCGTCTCCGCGGCCGAGCTCGACGACGCCGGCTGGCGCCGGGTGCTGGGGCCGAGCCTGATCTTCGTCGCCAGCTTCTCGACGATCTTCATCCTGCTCGGGCTGACCGCGACCGGGCTCGGGTCGACCCTGCAGAACCACAAGCAGCTGCTGACGACGATCTCCGGCTGGCTGATCATCGCGATGGGCGTCCTCTTCGTCGGCTCGATGTTCGTCACCCGGCTCAACCGCGAGTGGCACGTCGACGCCCTGCTCGAGCGGGCGGGCAAGGGCGGCCCGATCGTCGCCGGCGCCGCCTTCGCGATCGCCTGGACCCCCTGCATCGGGCCGACCCTCGGCGCGATCCTCACCGCCGCCTCGCTCTCGGGCTCGGCGGCGCGGGGAGCCTTCCTGCTGGCCGTCTACTCCGCCGGCCTGGCGATCCCCTTCATCCTCACCGCGCTCGCCTTCTCGCGGATGACGACCGCCTTCGCCGTGGTCAAGCGCCACTACCAGGCGATCGTCGCCGTCGGCGGCCTGATCCTGATCGCGATGGGGATCCTGATCCTCACCGGCGAACTCTCCCGGCTCAACATCGAAGCCCAGAGCTGGCTATCGAGCCTGGGCCTCGACTTCTGGAATCAGATCTGAGGCGAGATCGCAGTTGACCCGCTATCGCGGGCGAAGTGCAATCTCGCGGCAGTTGTTGGTGACCGGGACGACCGTCTCCAGCTCCTGGCCGATCGCCTCGACCTCCTCGAGCTTCTCGCCGTCGAGGTCGCGCGAGCAGACGATGCGGAAGCGGCCGGTGCCGATCTCGCCGTCGGGCACCACCGGCAGGCCGCGGATGTGGTCCCAGCCGAGCCGTTCGACCTCGAAGGGATTCATCCTCACCTCGGCCGCCGGAAACGGGCAGTTCGAGTTGTGCTGGTCGATCGCCTTGGAGATCGCCTCCAGGTTCTTTGCCTCGGGTGAAGCCATCCGCAAGGAGCCTAAAGGGTGATGCCCGCTCGTTCAGTCCGTCCCTCCCCCCTCCTACGATCGTCATGTGGCCGGTACGCGGACGATCGCTCATCTCGACATGGACGCCTTCTACGCGTCGGTCGAGCTGCGGCGGCGGCCGGAGCTGAGGGGGAAGCCGGTGGTCGTCTGCGGCTCGGGGCCGCGGGCGGTGGTGACGACGGCGAGCTACGAGGCGCGGAAGCTGGCCGGGATCCACTCGGCGATGCCGGCGGCGGTGGCGCGGCGGCGGCTGCCGGACGCGGTCTACCTGCCGCCCGACTTCCCCGCCTACCGGGAGGCCTCGGCGCAGGTGATGGAAGTGCTGCGGCGCAACGTCGAGACGGTCGAGGTGGTCGGGCTCGACGAGGCCTATCTCGACCTCACCGGGATCTTCTCGCCGAAGGCGACGATGCGGCGGATCACGGCCGAGATCCGCGAGCCGACACCGGGCTGACCTGCTCGGTCGGGATCTCCGAGAGCCGGATGCTGGCCAAGATCACCAGCGAGCTCGGCAAGCCGACGGGACTGGTCGTCGCTCTCGCGCGAGGACGCGCTGGAGCGCTTCGGCGCCGAGTCCGCCCGGGCTCGTCCCGGGGATCGGCCCGAAAACGGTCGAACGGCTGGAGAAGCTCGGGATCCGCACGCTCGCCGAGCTGCGGCGAGCGCGACCGCGGCGAGCTCGAAGCGCGCTTCGGGCCGCGCTCGGGCGCCTGGCTCCACGCCCGCGGCACGGCTCGGGACGAGACGCCGATCAGTCGTCTCGCGCGAGACCAAATCGCAGTCGATCGAGATCACCTTCGACGTCGACGTCGGCGAGCGCGGCGAGCTGGAGAGGCACCTGCGCGAGCTGACCGAGGAGCTCTGCCGCCGCCTGCGCAAGAGCGAGCTCGAGGGGCGCTCGATCGGGATCAAGATCCGCCTCGACGACTGGACCAACGTCACCCGCTCCCAGTCGGTCGAGGAGCCGACCAACGACCCGGAGGTCGTCTGCGCCGATCGCCCTCGACCTGCTGCGGGCCTACGACCCGCCGCGGCCGGTGCGCCTGCTCGGCGTCCGCCTCGCCTCCTTCGAGAGCGAGGCCGAGCCGCCGCCGAGGCCGAGCCGGAGCCGCCGACCGCGCAGCTCCAGCTCGGCATCGGCGTCCGCCGCGCTGATCGAGCGACGCTGCGGCCTAGTGGTTGGCCAGCACGTGCCGACGCCCGGGAAGCCGAGGCGTCCTTGGTCGCTTCGGTCAGGTCGTAGTCGCGACCGGCGACGTAGGGGCCGCGGTCGATCACCGGCACGGTGATCGAGTGGCCGTGGTAGCGCAGCTTCACCATCGTGCCGCAGGGCAGCGTCTTGTTGGCGACGCCGAGGGTCCCCGGCTCCAGGGTGCCGCCGCAGGCGACGCCGTTGCCGTAGAGGCCGGGGCCGTAGTAGGAGGCGCCGGCCTGCGCGGTAGGAGGTCAGGTGGCGGACCTTGCTGTGGGAGCCGCGGATCCGGCGGTCGTGGACGCCGAACGCCCGCACCGCGTAGTTGCCGATCCGCCCGCGGCGCCAGCGCAGCCGTGAAGGTGCCGTTGGCCCTGGTGTGGTGGCGAGGACGTCCGGCGTCGGGGCCGCGGAAGACGACCTTGACCCGGTGGCGCGCCGCTGGGGCGCACCTTGCCGCGGACGGTCACGCCGTTGCCGCTGAGCACGGAGTGCCCCGAGACGTGCAGGGAGACGTGGGACTTGACCCGCTTGGCGCTGGTGCTGCTGGTGGTGCGCTGGTGCTGATACTGCGCGCGACGGCCGGCGCGATGCCGATCGACAGCGCGGTGGCGGCGCCGACCACGGGCAGGATGAATCGCATCGTGTGATCACTCGCTTTCTCGCCTGCCTACGGGGTTAGCTGACGGGCTCGCGGGCGCGCCGGCATCGTGCCGGACACTCGTTACAGGCGGCTCGCCGCCCGATTCGCCCCGGCCGCGGACAGTGATCGCCGCGACATTTGGGTCCCCCGCTCCCGCTCGCTGGCGGCGAGGGGACTCGGCAGATGGGTTCGTTCGTTTAGGTCCAGAACACGGTAGGACGCCCGCTCGCGAGCGCAATGTGAGCAGTCGCACACATCCTACGAACGACACGAAACATGCAAATCGTGCAAATCGGCTCTGCAGAGCCAAAAATAAGGCCCTACACGGCCTGAACGCCGTGTGCGAAGATGAACGCGTGGCACGCCGACCGGCTGACCGGGCTCGATTCGTCGTTCCTCCACATGGAGCGCGACGGCGCCCACATGCACGTCGCCTCGACGATCATCTTCGAGGGCCCGGCGCCCACCCACGAGGAGTTCCGCGACCACATCGCCTCGCGCCTGCACCTGGTGCCGCGCTTCCGCCAGAAGCTGCGCTTCGTCCCCTTCGGCCAGGGCCGCCCGGTCTGGGTCGACGACCCGCACCTGAACCTCGACTACCACGTGCGCCAGACCGCGCTGCCGGCGCCGGGCTCCGAGGAGCAGCTGCGCAACCTGGCGGCGCGGATCTTCTCCCAGCAGCTCGACCGCTCGAAGCCGCTCTGGGAGCTGTGGCTGGTCGAGGGCCTGGCGCGACGACCGCTTCGCGATCGTCGGCAAGAGCCACCACGCGCTGGTCGACGGCGTCTCCGGGGTCGACATCACCACCGTCCTCTTCGACCTCGACCGCGAGCCGCAGGGCCCGCTCGCCGCCCCGCCGCCCTGGCTCGCCCGCCCCGAGCCGACCGACGCTCAAGCTGCTCGGCGACGCGCTGAAGGAGCGGCTGACCAGCCCCGGGAGATCGTCCGCGGCGTCCGCGCCGTCGCTGCGCGGCCCGCGCCAGGTGCTGCACGGGGTCGGCGCCGACCTCGAAGATGGTCGGCGCCGGCATGTCCGCGCCCGCACACCGTCTTCAACGTCGAGATCGGCCCGCACCGCCGCTTCGCGATGACCCAGACCGACCTCGGCGACCTGAAGCGGGTCAAGGACGCGCACGGCGGCACCGTCAACGACGTGATCCTCTCGATCGTCGCCGGCGCGCATCGGCCAGCTACCTGCGCGCCCGCGGCCACGAGCACCGAGGGGCTGGAGCTGCGGGCGATGGTCCCGGTCAGCGTCCGCGACGCCGAGGAGCACGGCGCGCTCGGCAACCGGATCTCGGCGATGATGGCGCCGCTGCCGGTCTGGTGCGAGGACCCGGTCGAGCGCCTGCACGATCGTCACCGAGGAGATGGGCGACCTGAAGGCCTCCGGGCAGGCGGTCGGCGCCGAAATCCTCACCCAGCTGACCGACTTCGCGCCGACCACGATCGCCTCCCAGGCCGCCCGCCTGCAGCCCGCGCAGCGCTTCTTCAACCTCGTCGTCACCAACGTCCCGGGGCCGCAGTTCCCGCTCTACGTGCTGGGACGGCAGATGGAGTCGATCTTCCCGATGGTGCCGCTGGCCCGCAGACAGGCGCTCTGCATCGGGATCATGTCCTACAACGGCCAGGTCAACTTCGGCCTGATCGGCGACTACGACGCGATGGCCGACCTCGACAGCTTCGCGCTCGACCTCGAGGCGGCGACCGACGAGGCGATCGCCACCGCGCCGCCGGCGCCGGCCAAGCGAAGGCCAAGGCGGCGGCGGCGCCAGCGAACGGCGCCGCGGCCGCGGCGCCGAGCGAGCGCCTGCCGCCTCAGCGCACGATCCGGCCGCTGACCTCGAACGGCTCGTCGTCGGTCAGGTAGCGCCAGTCGAGCCGGCGCGGCGCTGTAGCCGTCGGCGCTGGGCGTCGGCGTTGACGAGGACCGCGGTGATCCGGCTGAAGCGGCCCGGGTCCGGCGAGTCGCGCCGGTCAGCTTGCCGCCGCTCTGCGCTGTAGTCGACGCGGGATGACCGTGCGCCCCTGCCGCTCGGTGCCGATCCGGCCGACCAGGGCGAGCCCGGCGGCGACCCCGTCCGGCGCGATCGACGTGGACGTCGACCGCGCTGCCGCCGCTGGGCGCGGACCCGGAGCAGCTCGAAGGTGGTGTGGTTGAGCCGGCGGGTCAGCGGCGCGCCGCTCGAGCGGCAGACGTGCCCTGGCGCGGCATGTCCGGGTAGAGGTGGCTCTCGCGGAAGCCCTTCCCGGTGCGCCACTCGGCGACGTCGGCGGCGAAGCGGGTGAAGTCGTGGCTGAAGTCCGAGGGCCCGGCGGCGCGGATCGCCGCTTCGTAGGCGGCGACCGCGAAGCCGGCCGGGCTGGGTGTGGATCGCCTCCGCCCAGGCCTTGCGGACGATCGAGCCGCCCGTAGTGGTGGGCCAGCCACTCGTTCCAGACCGCGGAGCCGTACTCCTTGATCGAGCTGGTGGTCAGCGGCGTGTCGAAGCGGTGCACCCAGCGGCGCGACGTAGCGCAGGTAGTCGTTGATCCCGTTGTAGACCTGGTCCTCCATCCAGACCGCGGTCGACTCGGCGAACCAGGGGTCCTGGTAGGCGTCGTAGCCGAACTGGAGGATGTGGTTGTACTCGTGGGCGAGCGTCACCTCGAGGTCGTGGACCGGCTTCGTGCCCGGGAACTCGAAGGCGCTGTAGTCGTTGTCGAGGACCAGGTAGCCGTGCAGGCGGCGCGGCAGCGGGTGCGCCCTGGCGGTCTGGCCGCGGTCCGGGGCGGCGTAGCCGAACAGCTGCGCCGCCGATCTCGGAGAGGTAGATGTCGGTCTTGCCGTGGCCGCCGCCGCAGCGTGCCGTCGCTCTTGCGGCTCGCGCCAGCCGAGCTTGTCGTTCTCGACCGAGTGGACGTGTTCGGCGACCGCGAGGACGCGCTCGACGTAGTCGGGGATGCCGTCGCCGTTGGAGTCCTTGAGGCTCGGGCGCGTCGATGCCCTCGGCCGACCCAGTGGACGCAGAAGTTGGGCGCCGCAGGCGGGCGAGCTGCGGCGCCTCCGGGACGGTGTAGGCGTTGCGGTTGGGGTCGGGGTCGTCGGTCGGTCGGCCGCGCGCTTCGGTCGGCCGCGGCCGCGGCGCGATGAACGGCTTCTGCGCCGGCGAGGCGAGGCTGGGACGGCCGCGGCGAGGCCCGGCGCGGCGATCGCGGCAGCCGGCAGCGCGGCGAGCGCCAGCAGCGCCGCCACCGAGATACCGGCCAGGTGGCGACGGCGGTCCCGCATCGGCGGCACCTTAGCGGGGGTCTCGGCACGCTCCGGCTCGGCGACGGCGATACTTCGCGATGAGCGCGGTAACCCCGATGCGCATAGCCCTCGCCCAGATCAACCCCACCGTCGGCGACGTCGACGGCAACGCGGCGAAGATCGCCGAGTGGATCGAGCGCGCCCGCGACGCGGGCGCCGAGCTGGTGATCTTCCCCGAGCTCTGCATCCCCGGCTACCCGGCCGAGGACCTCTACCTGAAGCGCCACTTCCTCGCCGCCAACGGCGCGGCGGTCGAGGAGCTGGCGCGCGGGCGTCGAGCGGGATCACCGCGCTGGTCGGCTTCGCCGAGCCGGTCGCCGGCGGCGGCGACTACCGCCACGCCTACAACTCGCTCGCCGTCCTCGCCGACGGCGCCGTCCAGGCGCGTCTACCGCAAGAACCGGCTCCCCAACTACGCCGTCTTCGACGAGCAGCGCTACTTCGTCCCCGGCACCGAGCCGCGACGCGATCGAGGTCGGCGGCACTCGCGGTCGGGCTGACGATCTGCGAGGACAGCTGGGCGCCGGGCCCGCCCGGCGCAGGCCGAGGCCGACGCGGGCGCGAAGCTGATCGCCAACCCCTCCGGCTCGCCCTACCACCGCGGCAAGGGGCGCGAGCGCGAAGAGATGTTCGCCGAGCGGGCGCGCGAATACGGCGCCTACTTCGCCTTCTGCAACCTGGTCGGCGGCCAGGACGAGCTGGTCTTCGACGGCCAGAGCCTGCTGCTCGGCCCCGACGGCGAGGTGCTCGCCCGCGCCGCCCAGTTCGAGGAGGAGCTGCTGGTCTGCGAGGTCCCCGCCGCGCCGGCGCCCGGCGCCGCTCGCCGAGCCGCTCGCCGACCTCGACGAGGTCTACGCGGCGCTCGTGCTCGGCCTCCGCGACTACGTCGAGAAGAACGGCTTCGGCCACGTCGGCGCTGGCGCTCTCGGGCGGGATCGACTCGGCGCTGGTCGCGATGCTCGCGGTCGACGCGCTCGGCCCCGAGCGGGTCACGCTGCGTGGTCATGCCGTCGCCGCATTCCAGCGAGGAAACCCAGGAGGACGCCCGACAGATCGCCGCGAACCTCGGCACGCGAGCTGATCGAGATCCCGATCGAGCCGATGATGGACGGCTACGCGCGAGCGCGCTCGACGTGCCACCTGCGGCCCGGCGCCGGGGACGCCGACGACGCGCCCCACGCGACCCGGCCCGCCCTCGGAGCCCGACCTCGCCGCCGAGAACATCCAGGCGCGGATCCGCGGCAACCTGATGATGGCGCTCTCCAACCGCCACGGCTGGCTGGTCCTGACGACCGGCAACAAGAGCGAGATGTCGGTCGGCTACGCGACCCTCTACGGCGACATGGCGGGCGGCTTCGCGGTGATCAAGGACGTGCCGAAGACGCTCGTCTACGAGCTGGTCGAGCGGCGCAACGAGCGCGCCGGGCGCGAGCTGGTGCCGGCCTCGGTGATCGAGCGCCCGCCCTCGGCCGAGCTGCGCCCCGACCAGCTCGACAGCGACTCGCTGCCCGCCTACGACCTGCTCGACCGCATCCTCGAGGCCTACGTCGAGCGCGACCAGGGCCGCGACGAGATGGTCGCCGCGGGGCTGCCGGCGGCGACGTCGTCGACGAGGTGATCCGCCTGGTCGACCGCTCCGAGTACAAGCGCCGCCAGGCCGCCCCCGGCATCCGCATCACCCCGCAGGGCCTTCGGCCGCGACCGCCGGCTGCCGATCACCAACCGCTTCGGCGGCTAGACGGTCGGCGTCGACGCCTGTCAGGAGCCGGCGTTCAGCGCCGTCAGCCGGTCGGGCGGGCCTGACGGCCATCGTCATCTTGCGCCAGGGCGCAGAGGCGTTCCGTCGTCGTCGAGGACTTCGACCTCCCAGACCCAGGTGGTGCGGCCGCGGTGGCGGGCGACGGCGCGGACTTCGGCGTGCGCCGTCGGTGACCGGGCGGAGGAAGCTGACCTCGATCGACTGGCCCATCGCGATCATCCCGTCGCTCGTAGACGGCCAGCGCGGTGGCGTAGCGAGCAGAGGCTCTCGACCAGGCTCGAGTAGACGCCGCCGTGGAGGAGCCCGTACGGGCTGGCGGAGCTCGTCGCGCAGCGGCGACGCGGGCGCGGGCGTCGTCGGGATCGAGCGTCGAGCCACTCGGTGCCGATGTAGCTCGTCGAAGTGGGACCGCTGCGACAGTCGTCGGTCATCGCCGCAACCCTATCTGGGGCCGTTAACTTCGAGATCCGTCGCTCGCCCATCGCCGCGGACCCTACTAGGGTTCCGCGCGGTGGCGCTGAGCGACGAGCAGAATGCGATGCTGCGCCTGCTGGCCTCAGGCGAGCAGGGCTACGACGACATCGCGGCCCTGATGGGGCTGAGCGTCGACGAGGTGCGCGCCAAGGTCGTCGGCGCGCTGGCCCAGCTGGAGGACGAAGGCAGCGCCGCGCCGCGACGTCCCGCCGCCGATGCCGCGGCGGCGCGAAGCCGGCCGCCGAAGTCGGCGCCGCCGGAGCCCGAGCCGCGTCGACGGAGCCCGAGCGCCGCGAGCCGGAGCCGGAGCCGCGCGCCGAGCCGCCGCAGCGCCGAGCCGCCGAGCCTGCCGCGAAGCCGACCGGCCGAGCCGCAGCCGCGCCGGCCGCGCCGCCTCCCGCCTGCCGAAGCGCCCGCCTCCGGGCGGCCGCAGCGTCACGCTTCCCACCGGCGCAACGCCTGGCTGCTCGGCGGCGGCGATCGTCGCCGGCGATCGTCGGTGATCGTCGTCGTCGTCCTGCTCGTCTCGCGGCGGCGGCGGCGGCGACTCGTCGACCGCCTCGACCGACACGCCGGCCGACGACCGACGCCGAAGACGACGGCGAGAACGCCGCCGAACGACCGCCGGCAGCGAAAGAAGCGACCGAGGCCGAGCTGAGCCGCGGTCGACGGCGGCGAAGCGGCAGCGGCGTCGCGACCTTCGGCCGGGTGAAGAACAAACTCGCGCTGCAGGTCGAAGCGACCGGCCTCGAACCGACCACCGACGGGCACCTCCTACACGGTCTGGCTCGCCCAGTCGCCGCAGAAGATGCTGCCGCTGGCCTCGACCGCGGTGAAAGCGAGCGGCAAGGCGCGGCGAGATCGCCGCCCAGTTCGAAGTCCCGGTCGAAGTCCTCGCCTACCTGGCGAACGGAACCTTCGACCAGATCGTCGATCACCCGGACCGACGACGCAGACGCTGGAAGCGGCGCTGAACAGTGGCGACGAAAGAAGAACGACGCCCGACCTACACCGGCGAACGAAGTCCTGCGCGGGCACGATCACCGGCCCGATCGTCGGCCTCGCCGAGCGCGAAGAAGAAGCAAGAAGCGCGAAAAGCGGCGAATAGCGCTCAGCGCGGGCAGGAGCTTGCCGGGGTTCATGATCCCGGCCGGGTCGAGGCGCTCCTTGACCGCGCGCAGCACCTCGAGGCCCGTCTCCCCCACCTCGGCCGCCATGTAGGGGGCGTGGTCGCGGCCGACCGCGTGGTGGTGGGTGATCGTGGCGCCGTTGGCGACGATCGCCTCGCTGGCGGCCGTCTTGACCGCCGCCCACTGCTCGAGCTCGGCGCCGCGGCGGGCGCGGGAGATGAAGGTGAAGTAGAGCGAGGCGCCGTCGGCGTAGGCGTGCGAGAGGTGGCAGAAGACGAGGCCCGGCGTGCCCTGGCCGTCGAGCGACGCCGCGGATCGCGGCGCCGACCGCGCGGTGGAGCTCGCCGAGCCGGGTCCAGGTGTGCGAGGTCTCGAGCGTCTCGACCATCGCCCCCATCTCCATCAGCGTGTCGCGCAGGTAGGGGCCGCTGTAGCGGCCGTGCTCCCAGGAGCGCCCGGCGGCGCGGCCGAGGTAGACGGCGCCGCCGGCGCGCAGCGCCCGCACGGTCAGCGCCCGGCGCCGCGTCACCGACTCCTCGTCGCCCTCGAAGCCGACGATCATCAGCGCGCCGCCGCCGCGGCGCTGCGCAGGCCGCAGGTAGCCGCCGAAGAGCCTGCCCGGCGGCGCCGCGCGGCCCCGAGAGCGCCAGCGAGCCCTGCGTCTCCTCCTCGTCGGAGACGCGGACGATCGTCGGCAGGCCGGGCCCCTGGGCGAGGACGCGGACGATCTCGGTGCCGGCCTCGAAGCTCTCCGCGATCCAGGCCTCGTAGCGGCGCTCGCGGCGGCGCCGGGCGCACCCGCACGGTCACGTCGGGGATCACGCCGAGCACCCCCTCGGAGCCGATCACGAGCTCGCGCAGCGCCGGGCCCGGCGGCGGTGTGCGGGGTCTCCAGCGTGCGCAGGTTCGCCGGCCGGGGCGAGCAGGCGGACCGAGGTGACCAGCGAGTCGAAGCGGCCGTAGCCGCTCGAGGCCTGGCCGGCCGAGCGGGTCGCGGCGAAGCCGCCGATCGTCGCGTACTCGAAGGACTGCGGGAAGTGGCCGAGGGTGAGGCCCTGCGGCGCCGAGCGCCGCCTCGGCCTCGGGCCCGCGCAGCCCGGCGCCGAGGCGCGCGGTCAGCGAGCGTCGTCGTCGACGGTGACTTCGCGCAGCGCGGCGAGGTCGAGGCTGATCAGCGCCTCGTGGGCGCCGCGCAGCGGCTCGACCCCGCCGACGACGCTGGTGCCGCCGCCGAACGGCACCACGGCGACGCCCTGCGCCGCGCAGGCGTCGAGCAGCCGCGCCGACCGCGGCCGGCGTCGGCCGGGCACCAGCACCGCGTCGGGCGCGTCCTCGAGGCGCGCCGCGCGCGCAGCCGCGCCAGGTCGACGTAGCCGCGCCCGCCGGCGTGGCGCAGCCGGTCCTCGTTGCGAGTCGAAGACCGCTGTCGGCGCCGACCGCGTCGATCACCGCCGCGCGGCAGCGGCTCGCGCCGCGGGCAGCTCGAAGTCCTCGATGCCGCGCCGCCAGCGGCCAGGGCTCGAGCTCGCCGATCCGCTCGCGCAGCACCGCCGAGCGCCGTCGCGTCGAGCTCGGCGCGGCGCTCGGGTCGCCCCAGCCCCACCAGTTCGTGTCGCGCCGCGGCTCGGTCACGCCAGCGCCTGCTCGAGCCCGTCGAGCGCCTCGTCGAGGATCGTCGCCCTGGCCGCTGGCGCATCATCCAGCGAGCCGAGCCGCGACATCCCGCGCAGCGTCTGCGAGCGAGGTCGATCACGACCCGGTCTCCCCCTCGCCGCCGCGCGCAGCTCGATCTCGACCCGCGAGCTCCGCAGGTGCTTGGCGAACGGCGTGCCCTCGAGCTGCTGCTCCCAGACGTAGCGCTCGTTCTCGGCCGAGCGAGACGCAGCGGTAGTCGGCCCGCACCCCGCGCCCGTGCTTGGTCTCGCAGCACCTTGGTCCACTGGCTGCGCCGGCCGGCGCTGCGCTGCGTCGACGTCCTCGACCCGCGACGACCCGCGGCCACCAGCGCGGCAGGCGTAGGGGTCGGAGACGAGCTTCCAGACCTCGGCGACGGCGCCTCGATCGTCCGCCTGCGGGTCACCCGCGGCACGCTGCGCCGGGCCGTCAGTCGCCGGCGAGGCGGCGCAGGTCGCGGACCAGCAGCAGGTGCTTGAGGTGGCTGACGGTCGCGGCCAGGCTCTCGAGGCTCTGCAGCGCCTCCTTGCGGCGCTCCGGGTTGCGCGAGCGCAGCGAGGGTCCCAGCAGCGCTTCCAGCAGGTTGCGCCTCGCGGTCGGCGGAGGAGCGGAAGACGCGCAGGTTGCGGGCGCCGACGCCGACCCGGGAGAGTTCGTTGGCGGCGCGGACGATCTCGCGGTCGGTCTCGTCGTAGACGGTCCGTCCCTCGCGTTTCTCGGGCTGGACGATGCCGAAGTTCTCCAGCTCGGTGATCAGCTCCTCGCGGGCGCCGGTCTCCTCGACGACCTCCTCGAGGCGTCAGGTAGGTGCGCGAGGTGTCGACGAGGATCGCCCGCCGGACCGCGCCGGCGTTCGGTTTGCGGTCGGCTTCGCCGCCGAGCACGATGTCGCCGCCGGCGGCGAGCTCCTGGCGGATCACCCGCAGCGGCAGGAACTCGTCGCGCTGCAGGCGCAGGATCGTCCGCAGGCGCTCGACGTCGGACTGGCTGTAGAGGCGGTAGCCGCCCGAGGTCCGCCGCGGGTTGAGCAGCTTCTGGTCCTCGAGGTAGCGGATCTTCGAGATCGAGACGTCGTCGAACTCGCTCTGCAGGATCTTGCAGACGGCGCCGATCGTCAGCGCCTTGCGCGGGCGGCTGGCCGATTCCGGCGTGCGGGTCGTGCTGCTCGGAGACGGGCACCGATCAGCGCTCCAGGTAGCTCAGCTTGTACTTGCCGACCTGGATCTCGTCGCCGTCGGCGAGCCGGTGGGACTCGATCCGGCGCCGGTTCACGTAGGTGCCGTTGAGCGAGCCGAGGTCGTCGATGTAGAGGCCGTCGCGGCGGCGCACCAGCAGCGCGTGGTTGCGGGAGACGGTGACGTCGTCGAGGAAGACGCCGGCGTCGGGGCTGCGGCCGATGCGATCCGGTCCTCGTCGATGCGTGAAGCTCTCGCCGGCGCGGCCGCCGCCGGCGCGGATCACCAGCGCCGCGCCCGACTCCTCGACCACCTCGTCGATGTCGACCGGCTGCATGTCGCCGGTCTCGTCGACCCGGTAGGTCATCGTCGTCGGGTCCTCGCCGCGCCTCGCTCGGCGCCGCCGAGGTAGGCGCCGCACTTCTGGCAGTAGTTGGCGCCCTCGGGGTTCGCGAACCCGCACTCGGGACAGTGGACGGCCATGCTGATGCTCCCGGCGCTCAGGCGGCGGGGTCGTCCTCCGGCGACTGGGCTTTGCCGGCGAGGATCTCGGTCAGCTGCTGACGTCGTCGCCGGAGATCAGCGAGTCGCCGCGCTCGCGTTTCTGGCGCAGGCGGTTGACCAGCTCGGCGCGCAGGATGTCGATCTTCCCGTGCAGGACGCGCCGCTTGTAGGAGATCTCGTTCTCCTCCGCCATCAGGTTGTCGATCAGGTCCTTCAGCTCCTTGTCGCTGAGCGAGCCAAGATCGGGAAAGGTGTCCTCCATCGTGCTCCTAACTCGAGGAGGCGCCAGGCCTCCGTTTTGGGCGGGCAGCGATTATAAGTCGAGAACCCTCAAAGGTTCAACTGTAGGTTGAAGGTTCGCCGGGAATGGCGCTCAGCTTGCAGCGCCGGCGCGGACCGCCCGCAGGCCGGCGCGGGCGTAGAGCACGGTGGCGACGATCGCCATCACCAGCCCCCAGAGCAGCAGCGCGGTCGGCGACCCAGCCGGGCGCCAGCAGGGCGAGGAAGATGCCGCCCATGATCGGGAAGACCGAGATCCGCCCCGGCCAGTTGACCTCGATGTCGACGCCGCGGCGAAGGCCGTACTGGGCGAGGAACAGCATCGACAGCTCGCGCAGCGCCAGCAGCGCCAGCGCCCAGCGCGGCAGCAGCTCGAAGCTCCAGCAGACGACGGCGCCGGAGAGGATCGTCAGGCGGTCGACCAGCGGGTCCAGCAGCGCCCCCATGCGGCTGTACTGGCCGGTGACGCGGGCGAGGAAGCCGTCGAGGTAGTCGCCGGCGGCGATCGCCCAGAAGACCATCGCCGAGGCCAGCGAGGTGCCGTCGTCGGTGCCGTAGGCGAGGACGAGGAAGACCGGCAGCGCGGCGAGCCGCAGGTAGCCGACCAGGTTCGGGATCGTCCAGGGGTTGAGCGGCTCCCCTTTGCGGGTCTGAGCGCGGTTTGCGGCCGGTGCGGTCGAGGCCGAAGAGGCGCCGCAGCCGGCCGCGGCCGAACGGGGCCGCGTCGGTCATCGCTCAGGCGTCCCCGGGGCCGTCGTCGATCGCCTCGAGCAGCGCCAGCGCCCGCGCGGCGGCGTCCTCGACGGGCAGCTTGTGCTCGGCGCCGCTGGCGCGCTCGGAGGCCTCGACGACGCCCTCGGCGAGGCCGCGGCGGCCGGCGACGATCCGCAGCGGACAGCCGAGCAGCTCGGCGTCGGTCAGCTTCTCCCCCGGCCCGGCGTCGCGATCGTCGTAGAGGACCTCGGCCCCGGCGGCGCCGAGCGCGTCGTAGATCTTGTCCGCCGCCTCGCGCTCGGGCTCGCCGGCCTTGGCGAGCGAGACGAGGTGGACCTGCCAGGGGGCGATCGCCCGCGGCCAGACGATGCCGCGCTCGTCGGCGCGCTGCTCGATCGCGGCGGCGACGATCCGCGCCGGCCCGATCCCGTAGCAGCCCATCACGATCGCCTGCTCCTTGCCGTTCTCGTCGAGGTAGGTGGCGCCGAGCGGGTCCGAGTAGCGGCTGCCGAGCTTGAAGATGTTGCCGACCTCGATCGCCGGCTCGATCGCGATCGTGCCGCCGCCGGGAGCGGTGTCGCCGGCCTCGACCGTGCGCACGTCGAGCTCCTCGAACTCGAAGTCGCGGCCGGGCTGGACGCCGCGCAGGTGGGCGTCGGGCTCGTTGGCGCCGCAGACGAAGGAGTCGCCGACGATCGCCGCGTCCTTGACGACGGGGATCTTCGCCCCGACCGGGCCGATGAAGCCGACCGGGCCGAGCTCGGCGGCGATCTCCTCCGCGCCCGCCTGGCGGAAGTCGGCGCCGAGCGCGTTGCGCAGCTTGATCTCGCTCAGGCGGTGGTCGCCGCGGAGGAGGACGAGGACCATGCCGCGGCCCTCGACGATCACCGGCAGCGCCTTGATCAGCGCTCCGGGTGGCAATCTCGAGCGCGCCCGAGACCTCGTCGACCGTGGTCAGGCCGGGGGTCGAGACCCGCTCCGGCGCGCTCAGCGGCGCCGGCAGCTCGACCGCCTGCGCCTGCGCCGAGGCGACCTCGACGTTGGCGGCGTAGCCGGGCGCCAGCGCCACCTCGTTCTCGCCGGCCGGGCAGGGCGCCATGAACTCGTCGGCGCCGGAGCCGCCCATCATCCCGACGTCGGACTCGACCTTGTACCAGCGCACGCCGCAGCGGTCGAGGATCCGTTCGTAGGCGCCGGACTGGGCGTCGTAGGAGCGCGCCAGGCCCTCCTCGTCGCGGTCGAAGGAGTAGGCGTCCTTCATCGTGAACTCGCGCGTGCGCAGGACCCCGGCGCGCGGCCGCGGCTCGTCGCGCTCCTTGGTCTGGATCTGGAACAGCATCAGCGGCAGGTCGCGATAGGAGCGGACCTCCCGCGCCACGTGGTAGGTCAGCGCCTCCTCGCTGCGTCATCGCCAGCACCAGCGGCGATCCCTTCCGGTCCTCGAGCTTGAACAGCTCCTCGATCGCGTACCGCCCCGACTTCTTCCAGGGCTCGGCCGGCTGCAGCACCGGCATCAGCATCTCCTGGCACCCGATCCCCTCCATCTCCTCGCGGATGATCGGCCTCGACCTTGCGCTCCACCCGCCATCCGGCGGGCAGATACGTCCAAAGCCCGGCCCCCAGCTGCCGGATCAGGCCGGCCCTGACCATCAACTTATGAGAGATCGCCTCCGCGTCGGCGGGGGCGTCCTTGAGCGTCGGGAGAAAGGTCTGAGACTGTCGGCTCACCCGTGAAACCTATCCCGCTTCCCCGGCAGGTGGCGCCGGTCGGTCGGAGCGCGCTAGGCCCTGCGTGAATCGCCGCCCCGCCGTCGGCGAAGCCGCCTCGTCGAGCAGCACCTTGTCCGACTCCCCCTTTTCGACCGCTTCCTTCTCCATCCGCGCGATCTTCTCCGGGGTCAGTTCGCCGGCGTTTTCCGCCTCGATCTTGGCCAGCCAGGCGGCGCCCTCGCGCGACTCGGCCTCGTCGATCTCGACCTTGCCGCGGTCCAGCGACTTGTCGATCTCCTCGAACAGGGTGTCGACCAGCGTCTCCTGCGGCACCTTCCGCAGCGGCTTGCCGTGGGTGAAGATCAGGCCCTCGTTCTTGGCGCCGGCGATCCCGAAGTCGGCGTGGCTGGCCTCGCCGATGCCGTTGACGGCGCAGCCCAGCACCGCCACCTCGACCGGCTCGGCGTAGCTTTCGAGCCGCTGCTCGATTTCGGCGACGACGGAGTCCATGTCGAACTGGAGGCGGCCGCAGGTCGGGCAGGCGATCAGGACCGGGCCGCGCTCGCGCAGCTGCAGCGCCTTGAGGATCTCCCAGGCGACTTTGACCTCCTCCTCGGCGTGGAAGGTCGAGAGGCTGATCCGGATCGTGTCGCCGATCCCGTCGGCGAGCAGCGTCCCCAGCCCGACCGCCGATTTCAGCGAGCCCGCCCATTTCGTCCCCGCCTCGGTGATCCCGAGGTGCAGCGGGTAGGGCACCTTCTCGGAGAGCAGCCGGTTGGCGGCGATCGTGTTGGGGACGTTGGTCGACTTGATCGAGATCTTGAAGTTCTCGAAGTCGAGGCCCTCCATCAGCTCGACGAACTCGACCGCGGCGGCGACCAGCGCCTCGACCGGGGCCTCGCGCTCGAGCTCGTGCAGGTGTTTGGGCAGCGAGCCGGAGTTGACGCCGATCCGCATCGGCACGTTCGCCGCGTTCGCCTTCACCGCGACCTCGGCGACTTTCTCGCGGCCGCCGATGTTGCCCGGGTTGAGGCGGATGCAGTGGGCGCCGGCGTCGATCGCTTTCAGCGCCAGGGTGTGGTTGAAGTGGATGTCGGCGATGATCGGGATCGGCGACTGCTTGACGATCGTCTTCAGCGCCTCGACGTCCTTGTCCCGCGGCACCGCGCAGCGGACGATGTCGGCGCCGGCGTCGGCGACCTTGTGGATCTGCTCCATCGTCGCCGCCAGGTTCGCGGTCTCGGTCTTGGTCATCGTCTGCACGACGACCGGCGCACCGCCGCCGATCGGCACGCCGCCGACGAAGATCTGTCGCTTCGAAGCCACGTTCGAAGCGTACCGGTGCCGTGCCGGCGCTTAGGTCCCGCCGAGCTTGAAGGTCACGGTCTTGCTCGTCGTCCCGACCTTGCCGCCGTTCGGCTGGAAGGCGATTTTGACCTTGACGGTGAGCTTGTGGCCCGGCGCCTTCCGCAGCTGTGCCATGCCGGCGCCGGTCAGCTTCAGCTTCAGCGTCACGACCCCCGGACCCTTGGAGGTCACCGTAAACGCCTTCAGGCCCTTGCCGGTGGCCGAGACCGTACCGGCGCCGGGAACGCTGACCTGCATCGTCGCCCCCGTCCCCTTTGCGACCGCCGCCTTGGCCGTGAACTGGCTCGAGGGCGGCGCGGGTGCCGGCGGAGGCACGATCGCCGGCGTCGGCAGCACGGCCGGCGGTGGACTTCCGGAGTCGAGGCGGCCGGAGGCGTCATGAAGAACTGATCTTCACCCATCGTGATCCCACCGGCGTTTTCTGCGACGAGGCGGTAGTGGTAGGGGACGTTGGGCGGCAGTCCCGTGACCAACTGGGAGACGGCGACGGGACTGGTGCCCGTCCCCGGGACGGTCGCGTCCGGTGCGGGGATGATCGTCCCGTAGGCTTCGGTGATGCCGAACAGGAAGTGGTAGGTCGTTGCCGCTCCGTTGGGGTTGACGGTGCCGTTCAGCTCAAAGCCGCCCGCGGTTTCTTCGAACGGGGTCGTGACGACGACCGGCGGGTTGGGCGCCGTCGTGAACGTCCGGTCCGGGCTGGTGCCGGTGCCTTCGGTGTTTTGGGCGACGATGCGGAAGTGATAAGTGGTGTTCAGGGCGAGGCCGGTGACTTCCTGGAACACGGGGACGGAGGTCGTCCCTTCGCCGATGTTGGCGTCGGGAATCGGGACGCTGGTGCAGGGGTTGGAGGCGCAGTCGGCCAGGCCGTATTCGAAGTGGTAGGTCGTTTCAACGCTATTCGGGTTGATTTCGCCCCTCAATTTGTATCCACCCGGCGGATTCGGTATCGCGGGATTGGTGACGACGCTGGGTTTGGCGGGCGCGCTCGGCGGGGTCGTGAAGGTCCTGTCCGCCGTCATCACCGTACTGCCCGCCCCGCGCCCGGCGACCAGGCGGAAGTGGTATTCGGTGTTCGGCAGCAACGACGAGATCGTCTGGGAAACCGGCACGGCAATCGAGCCCGAGCCGACGCTGGTTTCCGAGGCCGGGATCTTCGACCCGTAGCTGGTCGACGTCCCGTATTCGAACTGATAGGTGGCGGCGGATCCGTTGGGGTTGACCGTGCCTTTCAGTTCGAACCCGCCGGCGACTTCGGTCGCGGCTTCGTCGGTGACGGTCGGCGGAGTGCCGGTGGTCGTGAAGGTCTGGTCAGTGGTGGTCAGGGTCCCGTCTGAGTTGGTGGCGACGAGCCGGAAGTGATAGGTCGTGTTCGGGGTCAGGCCCGATCGCGGTTTGGTTGACGCTGGCGGTCCCTGGGTAGGCGCGCAGAGCCGGCGCTCGCTCCGCCCACCGGGACCTGGGTGCCGTAGCTGGTTGACGTTCCGAGGTCCCAGTGATAGTGGGTTTCCGACCCGTATGGGTAGATGCTCGCGTTCAGGGAGGCGCTGGTCATCGAGGGGGTGGCGGAGGGGGCGACGGCGATGAACGGCTGGAACGCGAGTGCCGCGGCGGGAAATGCCGCCACGCCGAGCGTGAGCAGCGCGACAACGAGGGCGAGATGTCGTCCCCGCAAACGCTTTCCCCGGCTGCTTGAACCCCCACGGCAGGCGATTTCCCTGTCGTTCATCCCTCCTCCTTGCCCCGCAGGTGGACCCAGCGGACGTTGACTGCCCGGGCATACGGAGCTGTCTCCGGAAAGGTTCAACCGTTCTCAGGGGTTGAACCTTGGCCGCGGGGCGCCCGTATCCCGCCTAGACGTGGCCCGGGAAGACAAAGGAGGAGCAATGAGCAACCAGGGGAGCCCGATATTCGACGCGCGCCGAGCGCCGCAGCGCCGAAGGGCCGTCCGGCTCGGCCTGTGCGCCTTGTTCTGCGCCGTGGCCCTCGCTGCCGTCGCCAGCCCGGCGATGGCCTTCACGGGCCCGCCGATCATCGAAGCCAAGCCCGCGGTGGCGGTCGCCGGCGGCTTCGAAATGAAGGGCACGGTCAACCCGTACGGGCTCGACACGACCTACCACTTCGAATACGGCACGACGACCGCCTACGGCGCGAGCCTGCCGGTGCCCGACGCCGACGTCGGCATCGGGCCAGCTCGCCGTGCCGGTTTCCCAGACCGTGACCGGCGCCCAGCCGAACACGACCTACCACTTCCGCCTCGTCGCCAGCAACTCGGCCGGGCCGATGACGAGCACCGACGTCTCGTTCACGACGTCCGCCGACGTCAGCTCCCCCCCGCCGCCGGTCACCGAACCGGTCACCGAACCCAAGACCCCCACCGGCCAGAGCAAGGGCGGGGCAATCCGCCTCAAGGAGCGGAAGCTGAAGGGCCACACGATCCTCGTCACCTCCACCGGGATGACGCTCTACAGCCTCAGCGTCGAGAAGAAGGGCAAATTCGTCTGCACCAAGAGCGCCGAATGCCTGGTCATCTGGCACCCCCTCCTCGTTCCCAAGGGCAAGACGGTCAAGGGCCCCGTGAAGCCTGGGCACCGTCAAGCGACCGGAAGGCGGCTCTCAGGTGACCTACCAGGGCCATCCGCTCTACACGTTCGCCGAAGACAAGAAACCGGGCGACGCCAAGGGCGAAGGGCTGAAGGACGTCGGCACCTGGCACTCGATCAGGGTGCCCAAGCCGTAAGGCTGGCCGGCGCAGGCTCGGGCGCCCGGCTTCCGGGCGTCCTAGCGGACGTTGAAGCCTTCGCCGGTGATGCGGCCGATGTCGTTGCTGAGGCCGATGAAGAAGAGCATCGCGACCAGCGCGAAGCCGATCACGCTGGCCCGCTCCATCACCTGCAGCGAGACCGGCGCCCCGCGCACCTTCTCGACCAGGCTCCAGAAGATGTGGCCGCCGTCGAGCGGCAGGATCGGCAGCAGGTTGATCAGGCCCAGCGAGAGGCTGACGAGGGCCAGCAGGAGCAGCGCCGGCGCGATCCCGAAGTCGATCACCTGGTTGGCGACGTCGCTGGTGCCGACGATGCCGGAGACCTGCTTGCGTTCCTTCGATTCGAAGATGTGGGAGAAGACGTGCGCGGTGCCCGAGGCGACCATCCACATTTTGTCCCAGGCTTCGCCGGCGGCAGCGCCGGCGCTGAGGTCGACGGGTTCGCTGCCGAAGCCGAAGCCGACCAGGGTCTGCCTTCGCTGCGGCGTTGTATTCGGGCCGCACGGAGATCGGCCTCAGCGTTGCCGTCGCGGTCGATCGTCAGCTTCACCGGCGTCGCCGCCAGGCAGCCGTCCTTCTGCTCTCCCGCGCATTCGTGGGAGCCGATCGTCTTCGCGGAAATGCGTCGATCCGGTCGTTCGGTGCTCGAGGTCCGGGATAGCGCTTGCCTTCGACGGCGACGATCTTGTCGCCGGGTTTCAAGGTTCCGGCCGCCGGGGATCCCGGCAATGACCCTTTCGACCGACTGGCTGTCCTCCTTCGGCCGCCGAACAGATAGACCCCGAAGAGGATCACGAAGGCCAGGACGATGTTCACCGCCGGCCCGGCGCCGATCACGACGATCCGCTTCCAGACCTTCTGGCGGTAGTAGGCGCGGTGCTCGACCTCCGGGGGAATCTCTTCCTCCGGGTTCATGCCGGTGATTTTCACGTAGCCGCCGAGCGGGATCGATTTGATCCCGTACTCGGTCTCGCCGCGTTTGAACGACCAGATCGTCGGGCCGAAGAAGAGGAAGAAGCGCTCGACCCGCATCCCGGTCGCCTTGGCGGCGACGAAGTGGCCGGCCTCGTGGAGCATGATCAGCAGGCAGAAGCCGACGAAGATGTAGATCCAGTTCATGCTGGAGTCAACCCCCGAACCTGGTCCTCGGAGCGGCGGCGGGCCTCGGCGTCGGTGGCGAAGAGGTCGTCGAAGTGGGTCACCGGCTGGGCCGGCATCTCATCCAGCACCCGCTCGATCACGGCGGCGATGCCGGTGAAGGGGATGCGGCCGTCGAGGAAGGCGGCGACGGCGACCTCGTCGGCGGCGTTGAGGACGCAGGGCGCGGTCCCCCCCGCCTCGCCCGCCTCCAGGGCCAGGCGCAGGCAGGCGAAGGTCGTCGGGGTCCGGCGCCTCGAAGGTCAGCTCGCCGGCGGCGGCGAGGTCGAGCTGGGGCACGTCGACGTCGGCCCGCTCGGGGAAGTGCAGGGCGTAGGAGATCGGCACCCGCATGTCCGGGTAGCCGAGGTGGGCCAGCGAGGAGCCGTCGTTGAGGTGGATCAGCGAGTGGACCAGCGACTGCGGGTGGACGACGACGTCGATCCGCTCGTAGGGGACGGCGAAGAGGTGGTGCGCCTCGATCGCCTCGAAGCCCTTGTTCATCAGCGTCGCCGAGTCGATCGTGATCCGGCCGCCCATCCGCCAGGTCGGGTGCGCGAGGGCGTCCTCGACGCAGACCTCG
This sequence comes from uncultured Solirubrobacterales bacterium, assembly GCA_963739875.1. Classification (GTDB taxonomy): domain Bacteria; phylum Actinomycetota; class Thermoleophilia; order Solirubrobacterales; family 70-9; genus VAYN01. The sequence goes on along the minus strand of CAVUCD010000001.1, from coordinate 238,026 downwards.
GAGAGGTCGGTGCGGCCGCGGAACGGGCCCCCGGAGGCGGTCAGAACCAGCTTCTCGACGGTGCCAGGCGCCTCGCGGCCGATCAGCTGGTGCAGCGCCGAGTGCTCGGAGTCGACCGGCAGCAGGCGGGCGCCGGTCGCCTCCGCGAGCGCCATCACCAGCTCGCCGCCGACCACCAGGCTCTCCTTGTTGGCGAGGGCGACGTCGATCCCCTCGCTCAGGGCGACGACGGTCGAGGCGAGCCCGGCGGCGCCGACGATCCCGTTGAGGACCAGATCGGCGCCGGAGCTGGCGATCAGCTCGGTGACGCCGTCCTCGCCGGCCAGCACCCGCCCGCTCCAGCTCTCGCGGGCGCGCTCGGCGGCGCCCGGGTCGGCGAGGGCGATCGCCGGCACGCCGTGCTCGCGCGCCTGCTCGACCGTCAGCTCCCAGCCGCGGCCGGCCGCGAGGCCGACCACCTGGAGCTCAGCCGAGGCGGCGATCACCTCCAGCGCCTGGGTGCCGATCGACCCCGTCGAGCCGAGTATCAGGACCTTCTTCATCTCATTCAGAGGATAGGGAGCGGCGAGTCTGCGATTACCCGAGCTATATGCGGGTGGACGCGAACTCGCGTCAGTAGACGAGCCAGACCGCGAGGTAGTAGCCGACGACGACGGTGAAGAAGACGGCGTCGAGGCGGTCGAGGATGCCGCCGTGGGGGCCGAAGATCGTGCCGGTGTCCTTCTTGCCGAGGTCGCGCTTCAGCATCGACTCGAAGAGGTCGCCGACCGGGGCGACGGCGGCGACGGCGGCGCCGATGATCAGCGCGTCCACCCCCGAGAGCCAGTCCTGGTAGAGCCCGGCGAACCAGAAGCCCATGGTGCCGATCAGGAAGCCGCCGATCAGGCCCTCGATCGTCTTGTTCGGCGAGATGCTGGGGGCGATTTTGTGGCTGCCGAACATCCGCCCGGTCGCGTAGGCGGCGGTGTCGGCGACGAAGGTGCCGACGAGGACGTCGACCAGCAGCGCGGCGCCGTGGTCGGGCAGGTCGCGGAGCAGGACCGCGTGGACGAGCGGGATCCCGATCCAGAAGATCCCCAGCAGCGTCACCCCGATCGAGACCGTCACCCCCTCGCGACGGTGGTCTCTGGCGGCGAAGGCGAAGAGCAGCGGGAACGAGGCGGCGAGGATCATCAGGACGTTGAAGGCGGTGCCGAAATGGGCGGCGACGACCAGGGCGGCGACGGCGACGTAGGCGGGGATCGCGAGCGGCCGCGAGTCCTCGGTCATCGCGATGTACTCGCGCACGCAGATGCCGCCGATCGCGACCATCGCCGCCGCGAAGACGATGCCGCCGGCGACGGTGATCGCGATCGCGAAGACGATCCAGGGCAGCGCCACCAGGACCCGTTTGGCGGTCTCGCCGTTGAGGCCGCGCCGGCGCGGCTGGCGCGGCGGTTTCGGGGTCGGCGCGCGGGTCGGGCTCGAACATCTCGTCGTCGAACAGTTCGACGGTCATCTCCGGGCTCCGAAGCGGCGCTGGCGCGACTCGTACTCGAGCAGGGACTGCTCGAAGGCGGCGCGGTCGAAATCGGGCCAGAGCTCGTCGCGGAAGACCAGCTCCGAGTAGGCGCACTGCCAGAGCAGGTAGTTGGAGATCCGCTGCTCGCCGCTGGTTCGTATCAGGAGGTCGGGGTCGTGCATCTCGGGCGCGTAGAGGTGCTGGCGGAACTCCTCCTCGGAGCCCCCCTCGAAGCTTCGCGCCGCGTCGACGATCTCCGCCCTGCCGCCGTAGTTGAAGGCGACGAAGAGGACGATGCGATCGTTGGCCGCGGTCGTCGCTTCGGCCGATTCCATCCGCTCCACCAGCCGCGGCTCGAGGCCCTCGCGGCGGCCGACGAAGCGCATCCGCACGCCTTCGGAGTCGAGCTCGGGGGTTTCGGAGGCGATCCGCTCGCCGAACATCCGCATCAGCCCCTCGACCTCCTCCGCGGGAGCGGCTCCAGTTCTCGGTCGAGAACGAGAACACGGTCAGCTCCTCGACGCCGAGCTCGGCGGCGTCGCGCAGCCTCGCCTTGACCACGTCGGCCCCGGCCCGGTGCCCCTCGATCACCGGCAGCCCGCGCTGCTGCGCCCAACGGCCGTTGCCGTCGGTGATGATCGCCACGTATTTTGGTGCGTTCACGGGCGCTGGTTATCCCGCGAGGAGGCGTGGAGCCGCCTCACACCTCGAGGATTTCCTCTTCCTTGCCCTTGAGCAGAGAGTCGATCTCGGCGATCGCGTCGTCGGTCTCCTTCTGCAGCGACGCCTCGGCGCGGCGCTCGTCGTCCTCGCCCGCTTCGCCTTCTTTTTTCAGCTCGCGCAGGTCGTGCATGACGTCGCGGCGGACGTTGCGAATCGCGACCCGGCCCTCCTCGGCGACGCCGTGGACGACCTTGACCATCTCCCGCCGGCGCTCCTCGGTCAGCTCGGGGATCGCCAGCCGGATCACGTTGCCGTCGTTGCTCGGCGTCAGGCCGACGTCGGACTCGCTGATCGCTTTCTCGATCCCGCCCAGCGCGCCCTTGTCGAAGGGGGTGACGGTGAGCAGCCGGGCGTCGGTGGTGGCGACGTTGGCGAGCTGCTTGAGCGGGGTCGGGTTGCCGTAGTAGTCGACGGTGATGCGGTCGAGCAGGTGCGGCGAGGCGCGCCCGGTGCGCACGGTCGCCAGCTCGCCACGGCTCGAATCGACCGACTTGGTCATCCGCCCCTTGGCGTCTTCGAGAAGTTCGTCGATCAGCTCCACAGGTCCCCGTTCCTCGCTATGCGGCCGGTCCATTGGAGACCAGCGTCCCCACCTTCTCGCCGGAGACGATCCTATCTATGTTCAGCTCGTCGCCCATGTTGAAGACGTAGATCGGCAGGTCGTTGTCCATGCAGAGCGAGAGCGCCGTCGAGTCCATCACCTTGAGGCCGCGCTCGATCGCTTCGCGGTGGGTGATCTCGGCGATGAACTTGGCGTCCGGGTTCTTCGCCGGATCGGAGTCGAAGACGCCCTCCACCCCGTTCTTGGCCATCAGGATCGCCTCGGCGTGGATCTCCAGCGCCCGCAGCGCCGCGGCGGTGTCGGTGGTGAAGAACGGGTTGCCGGTGCCGGCGGCGAAGATCACCACCCGCCCCTTCTCGAGGTGGCGCATCGCGCGGCGGCGGATGTAGGGCTCGGCGACCTCCTTGACGTCGATCGCCGACATCACCCGCGTGTGCTGCCCGAGCCGCTCCAGCGCGTCCTGCAGGGTGAGCGCGTTGAGCACGGTCGCCAGCATCCCCATGTAGTCGGCGGTGGCACGGTCCATGCCGCCGGCAGCGCCGGTCAGGCCGCGGTAGATGTTGCCGGCGCCGACCACGATCGCGACCTCGACGCCACGATCGCGCACCGCCGAGACCTGGCCGGCGATCCGGTCGACCTCGGCGCCGTCGGTGCCGAACTCGCAGGCTGCCCATCAGGGCCTCGCCGGAAAGCTTCAGCAGGATGCGCCCGAAGCGCGGCTCGGGAGAGTCGGTCACGTACCGGGAACCTTATTCCTCGCCGACGCGGAAATAGGCGAAGCGGGCGATGCGGACGTTCTCGCCGGTTTTGGCGGCCAGCTCCTGGCGCAGCTCCTCGATCGTCTTCGAGCCGTGCTTCTCGGCGTTGACGTGGGCCTGATCGAGCAGCGCCACCTCGCTGGCCCACTTCGAGAGCTGGCCGGCGACGATTTTCTCGACCACGTCGTCGGGCTTGCCTTCCTCGCGCGCCTTCTCTTCGAAGACCCGTTTCTCGGCCTCGCGCTCGGCCTCGGGGATCTCATCCGAGGAGACGTAGCTCGGCGCCGTCGCCGCCACGTGCAGGGCGACCTGGTAGGCGAAGGCCTTGAATTCCTCGTTGCGGGAGACGAAGTCGGTCTCGCATTGGACTTCGACCATCGCCCCGACCCGGTCGTTGGCGTGGATGTAGGAGGAGACGACCCCCTCGTTGGTTCCCCGCCCTTCGCGCTTGGCGGCGGAGGCCTGGCCCTTGACCCGCAGCAGCTCGATCGCCCGATCGGCGTCGCCGTCGGCCTCGGTCAGGGCGGCTTTGCAGTCCATCATCGCGGCGCCGGTGCGGTCGCGAAGCGCTTTTACGTCAGCGGCGCTGATCGTCACGACGCACCTCCCTCTTTCGGCGCCGCCTCAGGAGCCGCCGGGGCTGCCTCGGCGTCGGGCTCAGCGACTTTCTCCTCCGCTGCCGCGGGCTCGGCTGCCTTCGGCTCCGCCGCCTTGGTCTCGGCAGCGGGCTCCGCCGCTTTCGGCTGCGGGGCTTTCGGCGCCGCTTTCGGTTCCGGCGCCCGCGGTGGCGGCGGCGCGTCGGGAGTGGCCGGTTTGGTCGGAGCCGCGGCCGGCTGCGACGGGGTCGCCGCCGCTTTCGCCTGCGCCTCGGCGGTGGCTTTCGCCTGCGCCTCGGCGTCGGCCGCGGCTTTCGCCGCCGCCTCGGCTTCGACCCGGAGTTTCTCTTCCTCCTCGCGCTTCTTGCGCTCTTCTTCGTCCTTTTTGCGCCGTTCCATTTCTTCGGCGATGCGTTTCTCCTCCTGGACTCGCCAGGAGCTCGCGCCCTCGTCGATGGCGGTGCCGATCGTGCCGATCACCAGCTCGCAGGAGCGGATCGCGTCGTCGTTGCCGGGGATCACGAAGTCGACCGGGGTCGGGTCGCAGTTGGTGTCGACCAGGCCGATGATCGGGATCCGCAGGCGCGCCGCCTCGTGGACCGCGATCTCCTCGGTTTTGAGATCGGTGACGAAGACCGCGTCGGGGAGGCGGTCCATGTCGCGGACGCCGCCGAGGTTGAACTCGAGCTTGGCGAGTTCGGCCTCCATCTTCATCCGCTCCTTGGTCGGCAGCAGCTGAAGTTTGCCGTCCTCTTTCCAGCCGTTGAGCTCGTGCAGGCGGGCGATCCGCTGCGACATCGTGTTGAAGTTGGTCAGCAGCCCGCCCAGCCAGCGTTTGTTGACGTAGGGCATCTTGCAGCGTTCGGCCCATGACTGGACCGTGTCGCGGGCCTGCTTCTTGGTGCCGACGAAGAGCACCGTGCCGCCGCCGCTGGCGAGCTCGCCGGCGAAGCGGCGGGCGTTCTCCAGCAGCGCCTCGGTCTGCAGCAGGTCGATGATGTGGATCCCGTCGAGCTCGCCGAAGATGAAGCGGCGCATGTTCGGGTTCCAACGGCGCGTCTGGTGGCCGAAGTGGACTCCGGCCTCGAGCAGTTCCTGAAGGCCTGCCTCTGGCATCTGTTCTCCTTGAATTTGGTCAAGCTCTCCCGCCCCGCTTGCCGGAACCTGGCGCTGATTGGGGCGCCAGGCAGGATCCGGTTCGCTTGCGAACGGGGGTTGGTTTCTGAACGGACGATTGTAGAGAGGCGCCGCTCAGGAGGCGTGCGCCTCCATCAGGGCCTCCGCGAGGTCGCCCGGCAGCTCCGATTCGAAGCTGAGGCGCTCGCCGCTGAGCGGGTGATCGAAGCCGAGCCGGTGGGCGTGGAGGAACTGGCGCCTGAGGCCGTAGCGGCGGGCGCCGCCGTAGGTGACGTCGCCGGTCAGCGGATGGCCGATGGCGGCGAAGTGGGCGCGGATCTGGTGGGTGCGGCCGGTCTCCAGGCGCGCCTCCAGGTAGCTCTCCAGCGGCAGCAGCTCCAGCACCTCGAAATGGGTCCGCGCCTCCCGCGAGGCGGCGCCGGAGACGGCCATCCGGTGGCGCTGGCGCGAGGCGCGGCCGATCGGGGCGTCGATCGTCCCGGTGCGAGAGCCGAGCCGGCCGCCGGCGAGGGCGAGGTAGACGCGCTCGACCTCGCGGCGCTGGACCTGCGCCTGCAGGGCGGCGTGGGCCTCGTCGCTGCGGGCGACGACCAGCAGGCCGCTGGTCCCCTTGTCGAGCCGGTGGACGATCCCGGGACGCTCCGGGTCGCCACCGCCGCCGAGGATCTCGGCGAGCTCGTCGACCAGGGTCGGTCCGCTGTGGGAGGGCGCCGGGTGGACGACGAGCCCGGCCGGCTTGTCGACGACGGCGAGCGCCTCGTCGAGGTGGACGACCCGCAGCTGCGGGCTCAGCCACTGGCGGGCTCGCGCTCGGCTTCGCGCAGGTAGATCCAGACCAGCAGGAGGACGCCGGCCGTGATCGACATGTCGGCGAGGTTGAACGGCGGCCAGTGCGGCAGTTCGATGAAGTCGGTGACGGAGCCGCGGCGGACGCGATCGGCGAGGTTGCCGACCGCGCCGCCCGCGAGCAGGCCGGTGGCGATCCACATCCCGGGCCGGGTCGGGTTGCGGGAGAAGAGGTAGAGGACGACGCCCAGGGCGAGGCAGCGTGACCACGACCAGCGGCGCGCCGCCACCGCCGGCGAGGCCGAAGGCGACGCCGCTGTTGTGGGAGAGGGTCAGCTTCAGCGGGCCGAGCACCTCGATCCGTTCGCCGAGCGTGAGATGCGCCTCGACCACCGCCTTGGCGACCTGGTCGACGAGCGATCACGACGGCGCAGAGGGCGCCGGCCAGGCACCAGGCGCGGGTGGTGGCCGGCTCACCCGCGGATCAGCGCCGACGACGATCGCCTGCGCGACGAAGAGGACGATCAGGCCGAGGATCGGGGCGAGGTCGAAGGCGAAGCCGCCGGCGCCGACCGGCCGGGTCAAGCGCCGGAAGATGTTCAGGTAGGGGTTGGTCGGTCTCGGTGACGAAGTCGAGCACCGCGCGCAGCCAGGCGGTTGTAGGGCATCCGCGGCACGTAGGAGATGCAGGATGTTGCAGAAGATCAGGATCGATGTAGACGATGAAGAGCGCGCTGACGTAGTCGGCGACGTCGCTGCGGCTGGTGACGGCGGCGACGATCATCGCCCGCATCCTCTCCAGCGAGGCCGCGACTGCCGCCTCGAACGCCTCGCGGGCGCCTTCGCGGTCGAGCGCCTCGAGGCCGGCCTCGGTGCTGCCGCCGGGCGAGGCGACGGCCCTGCGGACGTCGGCCGGGTGGCGGACGCGCAGCAGCTCCGCGGTGCCGGCGGTCGTCTCGACCACCAGCTCGCGGGCGCAGCTCGGCGTCGAGGCCCGGCCGCGGCGCCGGCGTCGGCGAGCGCCTCGACCGCCAGCGCCAGGTAGGCCGGCGCGCAGCCCATCACCGCGGTCGCCTCGTCGAAATCCTCGTCCGGCGAGGTCGACCACGTGCCCGAGCAGCTCCAGCTTCGCCCTGGTCGCCTCCGAGGCCTCGCCGGCGACGCAGAGCACCCCCTTGCGCACCTCCACCCCCACGTTCGGCATCACCCGCAGCACTTCGGCCCCGGGGAACGCCTCGGCGACCGCGCTCGAGCGGGACCGCGGCGAGGATCGAGACGACGCTGTCGCGCCGCCTGCAGCTCCGGCGCCACCTCGGTCGAGCTTGGCCGGCTTCACGGCGAGGACCAGGAGATCCGCCCGCTCGGCGACCTGCGAGTTGCCGAGCGCCTCGCCCCCCAGCTCCTCGGCCAAGGCCTTCGCCCTGCCCGAACCGGCGTCGGAGAACAGCATCCCCTCGGACTCGCCAGCCCAGCCGCGGGCCATCGCCGCGGCCATGCTGCCGGAACCGATGAAGCCGATGACCATGGCCACGGAGACTATCCCCGGGGCGTGCGCGGACGCCTAGGACTGGTTGAAGAAGCCCTTGTCGATCAGCCTCGCCTTTTCCTCGGCGGAGACCTCGACGTTGCGCGGCGTCAGCAGGAACATCTTCTCGGCGATCCGCTGCATGCCGCCGTCCAGCGCGTAGGTGAGCCCGGAGCAGAAGTCGATCATCCGCTTCGAGAGCTCGTGATCGGCGGTCTGCAGGTTGAGGATCACCGGCACCGACCGTTTGAACTGGTCGGCGACCTGCTGGGCGTCGTTGAAGTTGCGCGGGATGACCAGGTGGACCTGGATGTCGGAGCCGCCGTTGTCGACCGGGCGCAGCGTGCGGGTGCGGCTGGCGGCGATCGGCTCGTCGTCGGCGAAGATGTCGTCGATTTCGTCACGACGGGCGCGGCGTGAGGTCGGCAGGCGCCGGACCGAGCCCTGCTCGCGCTCGCGGCGCGCCTCGAAGACTTCCTCCGAGCCGGTCTCCGGCTCGAACTCGTCCTCGTATTCGGGACCGTAGTCGTGATCCTCGGCCAAACCGAAGTAGACCAGCGCTTTATGCCAGGTGTCTCGTAGGGCCATCTGTATCGCGTGTTTCGGCCTAGGTCGGCCGACTCCTTTACCGAATAGCGGGGAGATTAGCGCCGATTCACACGAACAGCGCGGTGCCCAAGCGGATGATGGTCGCTCCCTCTTCGACCGCGACGCCGCCAGTCCTGCGAGGTCCCCATCGAGAGTCGCTCGAGCCCGTTGGCGGCGGCGAGCTCGGCGAGGCGCGGCGAAATGGGGCCGCGAGTCCTCGGGTCGCCGGCTGAAGGGCGGCATCGTCATCAGGCCGCCGACCGTGACCGGGCAGCGGCCGATGAACTCCGCCAGATCCTCCGGCGCGACCCCGCCCTTGCCCTCCTCGCCGGCGACGTTGACCTCGATCAGGACTTCGGTCTCGGGAGTTCCGTGGCGGGCCGAGCTGGTCGAGCACCGAGTCGGTTCCCACCGAGTGGATCAGCCGGCAGAGCGGCAGCACCTGCTTGACCTTGCGGCTCTGCAGGTTGCCGATGAAGTCCCACTCGAAAGCCTCGCCCCAGCGCTCGTGCTTGGCGGCGAGGTCCTGCTGGCGGTTCTCGCCGACCAGGCGCACCCCGGCCTCCGCCAGCGCCCCCATCTCCTCCAGCGGCACGTACTTGCAGGCGACGAGGAGCTCGACCCGATCGCCGGTGACCTCACGGACGCGCTCGAGGTTCCGCGGCGACCCTGGCCGCCTCGATCCCGTGGATCAGCTCCGCCACTACAGGCCCTCGGCGGCGGCGAGGGCGGCCGCGAGCTCCGCCTCGCGGCCGCGGACCTCGCCGTCGAGCTTGAGCCTGAGGGCGGCCGCCAGGCCGCGTCCGAGGGCGGGCCCGCGTGGCACGCCGGCGGCGATCAGGTCGGCGCCGTCGATCTCCAGCCTGGTCAGGCGCCAGCGGTCGACGTACTCGTCCAGCCACTCCGCCCCCAGCGCCCGAGCCAGCACCAGCTCCACCCCCGTGCGGCCGCGAGCCAGCTCAACCGCTTCGGAAGGGCGCTGGGGACTGGCGGCGGCGAGCTCGACCTCGCCTGCCCGCCGGGCCGAGGGCGGCGGCGAGGACAGCGTCGACGCGCGGGACCTCGCCGCGCCAGCGAGCGCTCGCCAGCAGCCCGTCGACCGCGGCCGCGAGCTCCACGCCGCCGTCTCGGAGCTCGACCAGGCCCCACTTCGCGAGCAGCTCGAAGCCCCGGGGCGCGCTCGCTTCGCCGGCGAGCCGGGCCAGCTCGCCGCGGCGGCGATCGGCGGAGACGGTGCCGAGGTCGCTGGCCAGCGCCAGCTTCGCCGTCTCCGGGTCGAGCTCGAAGTCGAAACGCGCCGCGTAGCGGGCCGCCCGGATCGCCCGGGTGGGATCGTCGCGGAAGGACTCCCGGTGCAGGACCCGCAGCAGGCCACGCTCGAGATCGGCCTGGCCTCCGTGCAGATCGATCAACCCGACCTCGCCGCCGAGGGGTATCGCCATCGCGTTGACCGTGAAGTCGCGCCGCCCGAGGTCGGCCTCGATGCTCGCGGCCGGCGCCACCGTCGGGCAGCGCTCCGGGCCGCTCGTAGGTCTCGGTGCGGGCGCCGGCGATGTCGATCTGGTGGCCGTCGAGCTCGACCTTGGCGGTGGCGAAGCGCTCGTGCTCGGCCAGCGTCTCGGCGCCGAGGGCGGCCGCCAGCGCCGCCGGGTCGCCGACGACGACGACGTCGATGTCCGCCCTGCCACGGCCGAGCAGGAGGTCGCGGACGGCGCCGCCGACCAGGTAGACGGGATCCTCGCCGGCGGCGGCGATCGCCTCCAGCTCCGGATAGACGCCGTGAAGCGTCTCGGCGAGGCTCTCTATCGGTGTCCCGCGGCTCGGCATCGGTCCCTTCTCCTACCATGATCGGCTCCACGGATGGCCAGCCGACAGACAGACGGGCCCGACGGGCCAGACGCAAGACGGGAGGCGCTGACGGCGCGCCGGGCCGAGCGCCGCCGTCAGATCAGGCGCCGGCGGCTGCTCGCCGCGCGGCGTGATCATGGCCGCGGTGATCGCCGTGGTGGCCGTCGTCGCTCTCGCCGGCGGCGGTAGCGACGGCTCGAGCTCGAAGGCGACGACGAAGGCGCCCGCGAGAGAAGAGGCCGGCGGCAAGGGCGGCTCGGCGGCGAGACGGGTCGAAGGAATCGTCCTCCGGCAAGGTCCGCAACTCGAAGCCCCAGCCCGACTGGGAACCGCATACCGGTCCGGTGCCGATCCTCGAGTACCACGTGCTCGGGGACGCCGGAGGGGGAAGTGCCCTATCCGGAACTCTACGTATCGCGTCCGGACTTCCGCCACCAGCTGGAATGGCTCGACAAGCACGGCTACCAGGCGGTGACCCTCGAACAGGTCGAGGAAGCCTGGTTCCACGGCGGCACCCTGCCGCCGAAGCCGGTGGTCCTCTCCTTCGACGACGGCTACCGGCCGCAGTTCACCTTCGCCCTGCCGCAGCTGCGCAAGCACGGCTGGGCCGGCGTCCTCAACCTCAAGGCGGAAGGCTCCGATCTCTACGAAAGCAACGTCAAGGCGATGATCGACGCCGGCTGGGAGCTCGCCGCCCACACGATCCACCACCTCGACCTGACCGAACTCGACGCCGAACAGCTGCACGAAGAAGTCGCCGGCTCACGGGAAATCCTGCGTCGCGAATACGGCGTCCCGGTGAAGAACTTCTGCTATCCGGCGGGCCAGTTCAACTCCACGGTGATCGCCGCCGTCGAAGCAGCCGGCTACGTCGGCGCCACCACCGAGATCCCCGGCTACGCGACCAGTGAATCCCCCTACGAACTCGCCCGCTTCGAGATCCTCGGCGACAGCGGCATCTCCGGCCTCGAAGAAGACCTGCTGACCGGCGAAGGCCAGACGGCCGAACTCGGAGCCTGAGGCGCTCGGTTCCTCCTAGAGCCGGACCGGGATGCCGTCGGCGGCGAGCCGCTCCTTGGCGTCGCGGACGCGGTAGGTGCCGTAGTGGAAGATCGAGGCGCAGAGCACGGCGTCGGCGCCGCCGGCGGTGATCGCCTCGCTGAGGTGGCCGAGCTCGCCGGCCCCGCCGGAGGCGATCACCGGGACCGAGACCGCATCGGCGACGGCTCGGGTCAGCTCGATGTCGTAGCCGTCGTTGGTGCCGTCGCGGTCCATGCTGGTCAGCAGCACCTCCCCCGCCCCGCGCTCGACCGCCTCTTCGGCCCAGCCGACCGCGTCGCGGCCCTCGACCCGCACGCGGCCGCCGTTGACGTAGACCCCCCACTCCTCGCCGTCGCGCTTGGCGTCGATCGCGATCACCACGCACTGGGCGCCGAAGTGGTCGGCGAGCTCGCTCAGCAGCTCCGGCCGGGCCAGCGCCGCCGAGTTGACCGAGACCTTGTCGGCGCCGGCGTCGAGGACGGCCTGCGCGTCGGCCACCGAGCGGATGCCGCCGCCGATCGTGAAGGGGATGAAGACGTTGTCGGCGGTGCGGCGGGCCAGCTCGACGATCGTCTCGCGCTTCTCGTGCGAGGCGGTGATGTCGAGGAAGACCAGCTCGTCGGCGCCCTCGGCGTCGTAGCGCTCGGCCAGCTCGACCGGATCGCCGGCGTCGCGCAGGCCGACGAAGTTGGTCCCCTTGACGACGCGGCCGGCGTCGACGTCGAGGCAGGGGATGACTCGCTTCAGAACCATGATCGAAGCCTAGAGTGGCGCTTTACTCGGCCATATGCCGAGAAAGCGCCATCACCTGGCGCCAGCGCTTCGATGCCCTCGGCGACGCGTGAAGCGGCGCTCGTAGAGGGCGCGGCCGACGATCGCGCCCTCGAGGTTGGCGTGCGACCTCGCCGGCGAGCGCGAGCGCCTCGAGGTCGGCGAGGTCGCCGACGCCGCCGGAGGCGATCACCTGCGGCCGAGGTCGCCGCGGCGATCCGCGTCAGCTCCTCGAGCGCCGGCCCCTCCATCGTCCCGTCGACGTCGATCGCGGTGCAGAGGAAGCGGGCGACGCCGCGCTCGCTCAGCTCGGCGACGGTCTCGGCGACGTCGCCTGTCGCGTGGCCTCGGTCCAGCCGGAGAGCGAGACCTTGCCGCCGCGGGCGTCGACCGAGACCACGACTCGCTCGCCGTGGCGCTGCCAGCGCCTGCTCGAGGAACTCCGGGTCGCGCAGCGCCGCGGTGCCGATCACCACGCGCTCGGCGCCCGCCTCGAGCACCGCGGCGACCGAGTCGGCGTCGCGCAGCCCGCCGCCGACCTGGATCGGGCACTCGACCGCGGCGGCGATCCGCGCGCACCGCCTCGAGGTTGCGCGGCTCCCCGGCCTTGGCGCCGTCGAGATCGACGACGTGGAGGTACTCGGCGCCTTCGCCGGCCCAGCGCATCGCGGCGTCGACCGGGTCGGCGTCGTAGGTCGTCTCGCGCTCGTAGTCGCCCTGCAGCAGCCGCACGGCCTGGCCGCCGCGGATGTCGATCGCCGGATAGAGGATCACGGCAGCAGCGCCTACGCCGGCACGGAGGCGCAGACCCCGGCGAAGTTGGAGAGCAGCCGCAGTCCGGCGGCGCTCGACTTCTCGGGGTGGAACTGGACGCCGAAGACGTTGTCGCGCTCGGCCGCGCAGGCGAAGCGCTCGCCGTAGGCGGCGCTGCCGAGCAGCTCGTCCGCTCCCGGCCGCGGCGCGAAGGAGTGGACGAAGTAGAACGGGCGTCTCGGAGTCGATCCCCTCGGTCAGGCGCGAGGGCCGCTCCCAGCGCACCGGCGACCAGCCGATGTGCGGGACCTTGAGACCCTCGGCGGCGAGGACGTCGACGCCGCCCTCGAGCAGGCCGAGTCCGCTGGCGCCGCCGAGCTCGGTGGTCGAGTCGAAGAGCAGCTGCAGGCCGAGGCAGATGCCGAGGATCGGCACGCCGGCGTCGCGCCGCTCGGCGATCAGCTCGTCGAGGCCGCGCTCGCGGATCCGCTCCATCGCCCGCGGGAAGGCGCCGACGCCGGGCAGGATCAGGCCGTCGGCGGCGCCGATCACGGCCGGGTCGTCGCTGATCGTCGCGGTGGCGCCGACGTGCTCCAGCGCCTTCTCGACCGAGCGCAGGTTCCCCATCCCGTAATCGAGCACGCAGATCGCGCTTATTCATTCAGCGTCCCCTTGGTCGAGGGCACGCCGCTCTCCTCGGGATCGATCGAGACGGCGACGCGCAGGGCGCGGGCGAAGGCCTTGAAGCTGGCCTCGATCATGTGGTGGGCGTTGGTCCCGTAGGGGACGCTGATGTGCAGGGTCAGCTTGGCGCTGTTGGCGACGGCGCGGAAGAACTCCTCGGCGAGCTCGGTGTCGAAGCCGGCGATCGAGGTGGTCGGCAGATCGGCGTCGAAGTGGCAGTAGGGGCGCCCGGAGATGTCGATCGCGCACTCGGCCAGCGACTCGTCCATCGGCACCACGGCCGATCCGTAGCGGCGGATCCCGGCGCGGTCGCCGAGCGCCTCGTCGAGCGCCTGGCCGAGGACGATGCCGACGTCCTCCACGGTGTGGTGGGCGCCGGTCTCGAGGTCGCCGTCGGCCTCGACCTCGAGCCCGAGGCGGCCGTGCCGGGCCAGCAGGTCGAGCATGTGGTCGAGGAAGCCGACCCCGGTCGCGGCGCTCGCCGCACCGCCGTCGAGGTCGAGCGAAAGCCGGACCTGCGTCTCCGCGGTCTGGCGCTCCCTGCTTGCGGTGCGAGTGCTCATCGCCTAATCATCGCTGACTCGCCGTGGACTGGGAAGCCCTCGGCGCGCGCGAGGGCCTCGACGTGCGGCGCCAGCTCGGCCGCGGCCGCCGCCGAGACGTCGACGGTCGAGATCCGGCGGCGGAAGGCGGCCGGGCCCAGCGGGCCGCTGAAGCGACCGGCGCCGCCGGTCGGCAGCACGTGGTTGGAGCCGGCGACGTAGTCGCCGAAGGCGGTGGCGCTGTAGCGGCCGGCGAAGACGCAGCCGGCGGCGGTGATCCGCTCCGCCAGCAACGCCGCGTCCTCCTCGAAGAGCTGCAGGTGCTCGGGGGCGAAGGCGTTGGCGAGGTCCGCCGCGTCGCTGAGGTCCGGCACCGCGAGCAGCGCGAAGGGCGCGTCGGCGACCCCGGGCCGGGCCGCGGCGGCGCGCTCGGTGGCGGCGGCGATCGCGTCGATCACGTGCTCCTCGACCGCGACCAGGACCAGGGGGCTGTCGGCGCCGTGCTCGGCCTGGGCGCAGAGATCGAGCGCCGCCCACTCGGGGTCGGTGTCGTGGCCGGCGATCAGCATCAGCTCCGAGGGCCCGGCGAGGGCGTCGATGCCGACGGTGCCGTAGACCGAGCGCTTCGCCTCGCGCACCCAGGCGTTGCCGGGGCCGGCGATGACGTCGACCGCCGCGACCGTCTCGGTTCCGTGGGCGAGCGCGAAGATCGCCTGGGCGCCGCCCATCGCGTAGATCTCCTCGACCCCGCAGAGCGCCGCGGCGGCGAGCACCAGCGGGTGCAGGCTGCCGTCGGGGCCCGGCGGCGAGGCGAGGGCGATCCGCTCGAGCCCCGCGACCTGGGCCGGGATCGCGCACATCAGGACGCTGGAGGGATAGGCGGCGCGGCCGCCGGGGGTGTAGATGCCGGCGGCGCCGACCGGGAGCCAGCGGACGGTCACGGTCTGGCCCTGGGGCAACTCGACTTCCTTGCGCGGCTCGGCCAGCTGCAGCTCGGCGACGGCGCGGATGTTGGCGGCGGCGATGTCGAGCGCCTCGCGCAGCGCCGGATCGAGCGCGGCGAGGGCCTCGGTGGCGAGCGCCGGATCCACCCGCAGCGACTCCGGCGGGTTCTCGGTCGCGTCGAACTGGGCGGTCAGGCGCAGGACCGCCTCGTCGCCGAGCTCGATCACCTCGCGCTCGATCGGGGCGACGTCGACCGGCACCGCCGACTCCGCCGCCCAGGCGCGAATCGCGGCGGCGCTCTCGGCCGCCCCGCCCCAATCGAAGCGACGCGTCCTCATTTCGCGCTCGCCTCCCTCAGCCTTGCCGTCAACTCGTCGACCTCGGTTGCCCGCAGCTTGTGGGCGACCCGGTTGGCGACGAAGCGAGCGGTGCACTCGAGGATCTCCTCGCGGACCTCGAGGTCGTTCTCTTCCAGCGTGCGGCCGGTGGCGACGAGGTCGACGATGCCGTCGCCGAGCCCGATCAACGGCGCCAGCTCGACCGAGCCCTTGACCTCGATCATTTCGATCTGGCGGCCGGTCGCCTCGAAGTGGCGCTCGGCGATCCGCGGGTACTTGGTCGCGATCCGCATCATCCCCAGGCGCCGCTGGGACTCGCCCAGGCGGGCGTCCCCCCTGCGGCCGGCGAGAACCATCCGGCAGCGGCCGTAGCCGAGGTCGAGCAGCTCGTAGACGGCGCGGTCGGCCTGCTCGAGCAGCACGTCCTTGCCGGTGATGCCGACGTCGGCGGCGCCGGCCTCGACGTAGGTCGGCACGTCCGAGGGCCGCATCGTCACCAGGGTGATGCCGTCGGTCTCGAAGATCAGCGAGCGCGAGTCGCCGCGCGCGCTCGGAGGTGTCGACGCCGACCGCGTCGAGGATGTCGAGCGTCTCGCCGAAGAGGGCACCGCGCGGCACCGCCAGCTTCAGCGGCCCGTCGGCCTTGGCGCGGATGCCGGCGACCTCGAAGCTCACGAGGCAGCCCTCCCCCGCCGCGACTCCTCCTCCATCTGGGCGACGTGGACGCGCTCCAGGTAGAGGGCGAAGCCGGCCGCCGGCTGGTCGACGCCGAAGCGCCGCATCAGGTCGTCGTAGCGGCCGCCGCCGCCGAGGATGTGGCCGAGCGCCGGGTCGTAGACCTCGAGGATCGCGCCGCTGTAGTAGCCGAGGTCGCGCAGCAGGCCGAGGTCGATCTGGACCCGGTCGGCGACGCCGCGCTGCTCGAGCGCGTCGTAGGTCTCCTGCAGCCGCGCGGTCGCCCGCTCGACCGCGGCGCCGCCGAGCAGCCCGCGCGCCTGCTCGAGGACCTCGCTGCCGCCGCGCAGCTGCGAGAGGGCGACGCAGGTGGCGCACTGCTCGTCGCTGATTCCCTCGACCTCGCCGAGCTCTGCCTCGAGGCCGACCAGGTCGTGGGTGGCGAGGCGGGCGAGGATCGAGTCCCTGGCCTCGCCCTCGACCCCGAACTCGGTCAGCAGCTGGCGGTAGAGGTCGGCGTCGCCGAGCCCGATCACGGCGCGGTCGAGCCCGGCGGCGTCGAGCGCGGCCTCCAGCACCTCGATCACCTCGACCGTGCCCTCCGGCGCCGGCGCGCCGATCAGCTCGACCCCGGCCTGGACGAACTCGCGCATCTGGCCGCGCTGCGGGCGGACCGCGCGGTAGGCGCTGGCGAGGTAACAGAGGCGCAGCGGCATCTCCGCCTCGGCGAAGCGGGTGGAGACGAGGCGGGCGATCGGCACCGTCATGTCCGAGCGCAGCGCCAGCAGGTCGCCGCTCTCGTCGAAGAAGCGGTAGGCGCCGGCGGCGGCGCGGCCGTCGCCGCGGGCCAGGACCTCGTCGTACTCGATCGCCGGCGTCGCGACCTCGCCGTAGCCGCGCGCTTCGAAGACCTCGATCAGGGCGCGGTTGAGGCGGCGCAGCTCGCGCATCTCGTCGGGGAGCACGTCGCGGGTTCCTGGTGGAATCGGGTGGATCATCGGCTGACCTTACGAGAGTGGACGGGAAAGCCCTGCCGAGGCGCTATGCGGGACCGTCGACGGAGACCCGCTCGATCTGGGCGCCGAGCGCGCGCAGGCGCTCGTCGATCTGCTCGTAGCCGCGGTCGATCTGGCGGATGTTGCCGATCTCCGAGCTGCCGTCGGCCGCCAGGGCGGCGATGAGCATCGCCATCCCGGCGCGGATGTCGGGGCTCTCGACGCGCTCGCCGTGAAGCCGGCTCGGACCGCTGACGATCGCCCGGTGGGGATCGCAGAGCGTGATCCGAGCGCCCATCGCGACCAGCTTGTCGACGAAGAAGAGGCGGTTCTCGAACATCTTCTCGAAGATCAGGATCTCCCCCTTGGCCTGGGTGGCGAGGGCCAGGGCGATCGAGGTGAGGTCGGCCGGGAAGGCGGGCCAGGGCCCGTCCTCGATCTTCGGGATCGCGTCGCCGAGGTCGGCTTCGACCTCGAGGCTCTGTCCCGGCGGCACGATCACGTCGTCGCCCTCGATCTCCGAACGCAGCCCGAGCCGGCGGAACTGGCGCCGGACCATGGTCAGGTCGGCGGGCCCGGCGTCGCGGATCCGCACCTCTCCCCCGGTCGCCGCGGCGAGCGCCATGAAGCTGCCGACCTCGATGTGGTCGGGGGAGATCGTGTGATCGGCGCCGCCGAGCTTGTCGCGGCCGTTGACGGTCATCACGTTGGAGCCGATCCCGTCGACGCGGGCGCCCATCTTCGAGAGCAGCCGGGCGAGATCCTGAACGTGGGGCTCGGAGGCGGCGTTGGAGATCCTCGTCGCGCCCGGAGTCAGCGCGGCCGCCATCAGCGCGTTCTCGGTGCCCATCACCGAGGGCTCGTCCATGAAGATCTCGCAGGCGCGGAGCCCGCCGGGCGCGGTCAGCTCGATCCAGCGCTCGCCGGAGACCTTGGCGCCGAGGTCCTTGAAGGCGTCGAGGTGGGCGTCGAGGCGACGGCGGCCGATGAAGTCGCCGCCCGGCGGCGGCATGCTTGCCTCGCCGAAGCGCGCCAGCAGCGGGCCGGCGAGCAGGAACGAGGCGCGGATCTGGCTCGAGAGCTCCTCGTCCAGGGACGAATCGGCGACGCCGCGGGCGCAGAGGCGGACGCTGTTGTCCGAGATCCACTCGACCTCGACGCCGAGCTGCCGCAAGATCGCGATCTGGGCCTCGGTGTCGCGAATCCGCGGCACCCGGTGCAGCAGCAGCTCCTCCTCGGTCAGCAGGCAGGCGGCGAGGATCGGCAGCGCCGCGTTCTTGTTGCCGGCGACGGTCAGCTCGCCGGAGAGCGGCGCGCCGCCCTGAATGACGAATTTCTCCATGACGAGGGCCAGCCTAACGACCGGCCTTGCCAAAACACCCCGACGAGGTTCTACGATCCAGCGGACCCGGCAGCGCGGAGCGTGGCATCAGGCCACAGCGAAGCTCCGCGGGACCGCCGGTCAAATCGCGCTTCTGGGGTTCGCAGCGCTACTGGCGACCAGTAGCGCTGCGGCGTGCGCCCGCATTGCAGAGCCAAAAACTGCGAGCCGGCATGCAAACTCCGTTGCAGCAATCGACAAGCCGTCCGAAGCCCTCCCTATCTTACGAACTCATGTTCGATTACAAGCAAACGCTAACGGAACGAATGGCCGACACAGTCGACCTGCTGATCGACTTCGCCACGCTCGGCGAGTACGGGCTCGAGGAGCCCGCTGGGAGAACGACCCGAGCGTGCGAAGCCGGCCACAATCGCCGACCCCAGCCGGTCCCCAGCCAGGAAAGCTTCAGCGAAGCCCTGTTCCCGAACCAATGCGGCAACCGCACAAGGCCCGCCCGACGCTCGTTTCCCAATCCAAATCATCCGCGGTCCGCGCCGGAATGCGGCGCGGAAGCGAGGCGTCCGAGAAGCAAGCATGACGTTCTCGGCGAGCGGCGCCGCGTAGCAGCGCTACGCAAGCCGATCGACGAGGGCGTCAGGCGCCGCGTATCGGGCGCCGCAGCCCGCGCCCCATTCCGGCGCGGACCGTACTACGAAGAACCGGCGGCGACCTACTCTCCCAGGAGGTTGCCCCCCAAGTACCATCGGCGCTGAAAGGCTTAACTGCTCTGTTCGGAATGGGAAGAGGTGTCTCCCTTTCGCTATTTGCCACCGGAATTTTGCGAGACAACCGCCCCGGTGAAGCTTGAAAACTGCACAAGACCTAGGGTAAGAAATCGAAATATCCGTCAAGCCCTCGACCCATTAGTACCGGTCGGCTGAGCACATTACTGCGCTTACACCGCCGGCCTATCAACCTGGTGGTCTACCAGGGGTCTTACTCCCTCAAGGGGATGGGAGAGCTCATCTCGAGGACGGCTTCCCGCTTAGATGCTTTCAGCGGTTATCCGTTCCGTGCGTAGCTAACCTGCGATGCCCTTGGCAGGACAACAGATACACCAGCGGCACGTTCATCCCGGTCCTCTCGTACTAGGGATGACTCCTCTCAACTCTCCAACGCCCACAGCAGATAGGGACCGAACTGTCTCACGACGTTCTGAACCCAGCTCGCGTACCGCTTTAATGGGCGAACAGCCCAACCCTTGGGACCTACTCCAGCCCCAGGATGCGACGAGCCGACATCGAGGTGCCAAACCGGTTCGTCGATGTGGACTCTTGGAACCGATAAGCCTGTTATCCCCGGAGTACCTTTTATCCGTTGAGCGACGGCGCTTCCACTTGCTACCGCCGGATCACTAAGCCCAACTTTCGTTCCTGCTCGACCCGTCGGTCTCGCAGTCAAGCTCCCTTATTGCCTTTACACTCTACGCACGATTTCCAACCGTGCTGAGGGAACCTTTGGGCGCCTCCGTTACTCTTTAGGAGGCGACCGCCCCAGTCAAACTGCCCACCTGACACTGTTCACCGCCCGGATTACGGCGCGGTGTTAGAAGCCCAGACTACCAAGGGTGGTATCTCAAGGGTGACTCCCCAGCGGCCAAAGCCACTGGTTCAAAGTCTCCCACCTATCCTGAGCGAGATACCCCAGACTCCAATATCAAGTTGCAGTAAAGGTTCACGGGGTCTTTCCGTCTAGCTGCGGGTACTCGGCATCTTCACCGAGACTTTAATTTCACCGAGTCTCTCGTTGAGACAGCGTCCAACTCGTTACGCCATTCGTGCAGGTCGGAACTTACCCGACAAGGAATTTCGCTACCTTAGGACCGTTATAGTTACGGCCGCCGTTTACCGGGGCTTAGCTTCGCTGCTTCGCACCGAAGTGCTAACAAGTCCGCGTAACCTTCCGGCACCGGGCAGGCGTCAGCCCCTATACGTCGTCTTACGACTTAGCAGAGGCCTGTGTTTTTGGTAAACAGTCGGTTGGACCAATTCACTGCGGCCCCCTCGAGCTTCCTCCGGATGGAGTTCACTCTAACGGGGCGTCCCTTCTCCCGAAGTTACGGGACGATTTTGCCGAGTTCCTTAACGAGAGTTAGCTCGCTCACCTCAGTATGTTCTACTTGTCCACCTGTGTCGGTTATCGGTACGGGCACGCGAATCCTGCCTAGAGGCTTTTCTTGGAGGCATGGAATCGGGGACTGGCCGGCGGTCAAGCCAGCTGGCATCGCACCTCGCGTCAAAACGCCGCTGCGGATTTCCCTACAGCGACTAGCTACGTGCTTGCCCCAGGACGACCATCGCCTGGGATCCCTTATCCTTCCCCGTCCCCCCATCGGTCATAACGGAAACGACGTGGTACAGGAATATCAACCTGTTGGCCATCGGCTACGCCTTTCGGCCTCGCCTTAGGTCCCGACTAACCCTGAGCAGACGAACTTTACTCAGGAAACCTTGGACAATCGGTGGTGGGGAGTCTCACCCCACTTTCGTTACTCATGCCGGCATTCTCACTTCCAATCGCTCCACGGAGCCTTACGACGCCGCTTCACGCAATTAGAACGCTCTCCTACCGCGTACAGAGCCCGCAGGCCTGCACACCCATAGCTTCGGAGGCTAGCTTGAGCCCCGTTGAATTATCCGCGCCCGAACACTTGACCAGTGAGCTGTTACGCACTCTTTCAAGGGTGGCTGCTTCTAAGCCAACCTCTTGGTTGTCTCTGCATTCGGACATCGTTTGCCACTTAGCTAGCACTTAGGGTCCTTAGCTGATGGTCTGGGTTGTTTCCCTCTCGCGTACGAAGTTTATCCCCCGCACACTGACTGCCGAGTTAACCGTAACGGTCTTCGGAGTTTGCCTGAAGTCGGTAACCTGGTAGGGCCCCTAATCCAAACAGTGCTCTACGGCCGCAACGCAATCACTCGACGCTATACCTAAATATATTTCGGAGAGAACCAGATATCTCTGAGCTTGATTAGCCTTTCACTCCGATCCACAGGTCATCCGCCCAGTTTTCAACCTAGGTCGGTTCGGCCCTCCACGAGGTCTTACCCCCGCTTCAGCCTGCCCATGGATAGCTCGCTCAGTTTCGGGTCTACCGCCAGTGACTGATTCGCCCTATTCAGACTCGCTTTCGCTACGGCTCCGCTCATCGCTTAACCTTGCCACTGACGAGTAACTCGCCGGCTCGTGATGCAAAAAGCACGCCGTCACACCCGAAGGTGCTCCGACCACTTGTAAGTCTACGGTTTCAGGTACTATTTCACTCCCCTTCAGGGGTGCTTTTCACCTTTCCCTCACGGTACTAGTTCACTATCGGTCACCAGGTAGTACTTAGCCTTGGAGGGTGGTCCCCCCAGGTTCAGACCACGTTTCACGGGTGTGGTCTTACTCAGGAACAACATTCGACAGATCAGTGCGTTTTCACCTACGGGACGATTGCCCTCTGTGGTGCGAGGTTCCACTCGCTTCGGCTAACACCTGATTTTGTAACTGTCGCTCAGCCAGGCACGGCTGAGGCATGCTGTCCTACAACCCCCGACAGGCAACGTGTGCCCACTTACACCTGTCAGGTTTGGGCTGATCCCCTTTCGCTCGCCACTACTAAGGGAGTCTCGGTTGATTTCTATTCCTCGGGCTACTTAGATGTTTCAGTTCGCCCGGTTGCCCTCCAGTGGCTATGTATTCACCACTGGATAACACCGCATTACCGGTGCTGGGTTTCCCCATTCGGAAATCCGCGGGTCAAAGACTGTTCAGCGTCTCACCGCGGCTTATCGCAGCCGTCCACGTCCTTCATCGACTCCTGGTGCCAAGGCATCCACCGTAAACTCTTACTATCTTGACGGTGATACAACCCACACACCGAAGTGTGAGGGCTGAAATTAAATACCCATATATTGGCCTTGTGCAGTTTTCAAGGTCCACCGAGGCGCACCCACGGAGTTCTTCCATGGGTGGTCTCTCAAAACTGAGCAGCGTACCCAGCAATCCGAAGATCACTGGGGAGCCCGGTCGACGTTCTAGAGAAATCTCCCTAGAAAGGAGGTGATCCAGCCGCAGCTTCCGCTACGGCTACCTTGTTACGACTTCACCCCAATCACGGGTCCCACCTTCGACGGCTCCCTCCTTGCGGTTAGGCCACCGGCTTCGGGTGTTACTCGCTTTCGTGGTGTGACGGGCGGTGTGTACAAGGCCCGGGAACGTATTCACCGCGGCATTGCTGATCCGCGATTACTAGCAACTCCACCTTCATGGAGGCGAGTTTCAGCCTCCAATCCGAACCGAGACGCACTTTATGGGATTTGCTCCACCTCGCGGTATTGCTGCCCTTTGTATGCGCCAATGTAGCACGTGTGTAGCCCTGGACATAAGGGGCATGATGACTTGACGTCATCCCCACCTTCCTCCGGTTTGTCACCGGCAGTCTCCCATGAGTCCCCAACTTAATGCTGGCAACATGGAACGGGGGTTGCGCTCGTTGCGGGACTTAACCCAACATCTCACGACACGAGCTGACGACAGCCATGCACCACCTGTGATGGTGTCCCGAAGGAAAACCGTGTTTCCACGGCGGTCACCAACATGTCAAGCCCAGGTAAGGTTCTTCGCGTTGCGTCGAATTAAACCACATGCTCCGCTGCTTGTGCGGGCCCCCGTCAATTCCTTTGAGTTTTAGCCTTGCGGCCGTACTCCCCAGGCGGGGCACTTAGTGCGTTAGCGACGGCACGGGAGGAGTCGACACCTCCCACACCTAGTGCCCATCGTTTACGGCGTGGACTACCAGGGTATCTAATCCTGTTCGCTCCCCACGCTTTCGCGCCTCAGTGTCAGTAACGTCCCAGCGAGCTGCCTTCGCTATTGGTGTTCCTCCTGATATCTGCGCATTCCACCGCTACACCAGGAATTCCACTCGCCTCTTCCGTACTCTAGCTTCACAGTATCCATCGGCTTTCAAAGGTTGAGCCTTTGACTTTCACAACGGACTTATAAAGCCACCTACGCGCTCTTTACGCCCAATGATTCCGGACAACGCTTGCTCCCTACGTATTACCGCGGCTGCTGGCACGTAGTTAGCCGGAGCTTCTTGTGGAGGTACCGTCAATCCACACGGCTATTAACCGGTGAACCTTCGTCCCTCCTGAAAGGGGTTTACAACCCGAAGGCCGTCTTCCCCCACGCGGCGTTGCTGCGTCACGCTTTCGCGCATTGCGCAAGATTCCCCACTGCTGCCTCCCGTAGGAGTCTGGGCCGTGTCTCAGTCCCAGTGTGGCTGATCGTCCTCTCAGACCAGCTACCCATCGTTGCCTTGGTAGGCCGTTACCCCACCAACAAGCTAATGGGCCGCGAGCTCCTCCCAATGCGGAGGCCGAAGCTTCCTTTAGTACACAGACTTAAATCCGTGCACCACATCCGGTATTAGCCCGAGTTTCCTCGGGTTGTCCCGGTCATCGGGGCAGATTACTCACGTGTTACTCACCCGTTCGCGGCTTGGCCCCGGGGCAAGCCCTGGTTCGTCGCACCACTTGCATGTGTTAAGCACGCCGCCAGCGTTCGTCCTGAGCCAGGATCAAACTCTCCGTAAAAGTTACTTCTTACAAAGAGTTGCCATGCCTGGCGGGCCACCGGGTACACAAACTCGGTGACCGGCATGACGGGTAATTCAGATCATCTCGGCACGCTGACGTGACCGAGTGATTCGGGCTCAAACATTCCGCAGACCTGTTGATGGGTCCACGGAGTGCACGCTGCTCAGTTTTCAAAGACCGCTGCGCCTCTGCGACGGGACTCGTCGCTCTTCACGCATGGGACTGCACGGGGCAGCCCCAGAAGGACCGGGGAGTATAGCGCTGCGTCGGACGTTTGCCTAGCCCCCTGGAGAAACTTCAGGAAACCGGGTCTACGAGCCGCAGGAAGCGCCGCTTCCCAACCTGGAGCACCCTACCGACGAGGTCCTCCCGGCGCAACTCGAGGGCGTCCGGGGCGATCGTCTCGCCGTCGAGCTTGACCCCGCCCTGCTTGATCAGGCGCCGCGCCTCGCTCGAGCTCGAGCCCGAAGCCGGCGCCGATCAGCTTCGGCATCAGGATCACCCCGGGCTCGCTGCCGCCGTAGGGGCCGAGCTCGATCTCCTCGATCTCCTCCGGCACGGCGTGATCGACGAAGACCCGGTTGAAGTGCTCCTCGGCCCCCTCCCCCGCGCCCGCTCGCCGTGGAAGCGATCGACGATCCGCCGCGCCAGCTCGCGCTTGGCCTGGTTGGGCGGCGCCGGCGGGCACCTCGGCGCCGAGCAGCAGCCGGTAGTACTCGGCCATCGCCTCGTCGGGGATGCTCATCAGCCGGCCGAACATCTCCTCCGGGGCGTCGGTGACGCCGACGTAGTTGCCGAGCGACTTGCTCATCTTCTGGACGCCGTCGGTGCCGACCAGGATCGGCATCGTCAGGATCGACTGCGGCGTCTGCCCGTAGGCGACCTGGATGTCGCGGCCGAAGAGCAGGTTGAACTTCTGGTCGGTCCCCCCCAGCTCGAGGTCGGCCTCGACCGCGACCGAGTCGTAGCCCTGCAGCAGCGGGTAGAGCAGCTCCAGCGCCGCCACCGGCTGGCCGGCGCCGAGCCGCTTCTGGAAGTCGTCGCGCTCGAGCAGCCGCGCCACCGTCGTCTGGGCGAGCAGGCCGAGCAGGGCCTCGGGCTCCATCCGCAGCCACTCGCTGTTGTAGCGGACCTCGGTGCGCTCGCGGTCGAGCAGCTTGAAGGCCTGCTCCTGGTAGGTGGCGGCGTTGGCCTCGATCTCCTCCGGCGAGGGCAGCGGCCGGGTGCTGGAGCGACCGCTGGGATCGCCGACGCGGGCGGTGAAGTCGCCGATGATGAGGACGACGGTGTGGCCCTCGCGCTGGAACTCGCCGAGCTTCTCCAGCACGACCGTGTGACCGAGGTGGATGTCGGCGGTGGTCGGGTCGATTCCCAGCTTGACCCGCAGCGGCCGGTCGCCGGCCAGCTGCTCGGCGAGGCGGCCCTCGGGCAGCACGTCGACCGCGTTACGCGTCAAGTCCGGCATCGGCGCAATGCTAGACTGCCGCCTCCGCTCGACGGCTCCATCAGGCCTTCGGGCCCGCAGTTTTCCCCTCGATGGCCGCCCTCCTTGGACTAAAGCGCCGGCAAAGTGGCGGCGGCGAACTTCCGCCCGCCTCCCCCGGCTCCTCCCCCGAAGCGCAAGCCGCGGCTGAAGAAGCTGCGCGTGCTCTTCGTCCTGCTCGGCCTCGGCGTCCTCGCCGTCGTCTCGATGATCTTCGGGATGATGGCGGCCGTCTCCCAGGACCTGCCGGCGATCTACGACTTCGCCCAGTACAAGGCCTCGAAAAACAGCGAGGTCGTCGACTCCAGCGGCGAACCGCTCGGGACGCTGACCAGCAACCAGAACAAAATCCTGCTCAACTCGGCGCAGATCTCCCCCAACATCAAGAACGCGGTGGTCTCGATCGAGGACTCGCGCTTCTACGAACACGACGGCGTCGACTTCCGCGGGATCGGCCGGGCCCTGGTCAGCGACGTGCTCAGCCAGAGCGCCCAGCAGGGCGCCTCGACGATCACCGAGCAGTTCGTCAAGAACGCGCTCGAAGCCGAAGGCAGCCGCACGATCCTGGAGAAGTTCCGCGAGGCGGCGCTCGCCTACAAACTCGAGAAACACTGGAGCAAGGACAAAATCCTCACCGAGTACCTGAACACGATCTACTTCGGCGAGGGCGCCTACGGGATCGAGGCCGCGGCGCGGACCTACTTCGGCGCCGCCCATCCCGGCTGCGGCACGCCGACCGAACCCTGCGCGACGGTGCTCGAGCCCTGGGAGGCGGCGACGCTGGCGGCGATCATCGCCACCCCTCGGCCTTCGACCCCAAGCTCTATCCCGAAAACAGCCTCGGCCGGCGCAACCTCGTGCTCGAAAAAATGTACGAACAGGGCTACATCTCCCATGCGCAGTACGAGGAAGGGATCAAGCACGCGCTGCCCTCCCCGAGCGACATCGAACCGCCCAAGTTCGAATCCAAGGCCCCCTACTTCGTCGCCTATCTGCGCCAGCAGCTGCTCGAACGCTACGGCGCCTCGAAGGCCTTCTTCGGCGGCCTCAAAGTCAAGTCGACGCTCGACCTGCAGCTGCAGGAAAAGGCCGAAGAAGCCGTCAACTCCTACCTCGGCTACTCGCCGGCGACCGCCTCGGTGGTCGTGATCGACGACCACAACGCCGGCATCAAGGCGATGGTCGGCGGGCCCGACTTCGACACGACGCCCTTCAACCTGGCGACCCAGGGCCACCGCCAGCCCGGCTCCTCGATCAAGCCCTTCACGCTGATGACCGCGCTGGAAGAGGGGATCTCGCCGGAAACGGTCTACGAATCGGCGCCGCAGGAATTCTCACTACGGCAAGCACGGCCAGGAAACCTTCGTCGTCCACAACGACGAGGACTCCTATCTCGGCTCCTGCTCGATCATCTGCGCGACGACCTACTCGGACAACTCGATCTACGCCCAGCTCGGGCTCGAAGGGCTCGAAGGGCAAGACGATCGAGGACCGGACCCGCTCGATCGCCGCGACGATCCACAAAGCCGGCTACGACGACCCGATCTCGACCAACCCGGCGATGGTCCTCGGCGGGCTGAATGAAGGCGTCACGCCGCTCGGCTGGGCCTACGCCTACAGCACGATCGGCAACAACGGCGACCGCGTCAGCGGCACCCTCGCGCCGCGGCCCGGCGACAGCCCGGTCGCCTTCACCGAAGTGACCGACAAGGAAGGCCACGTGATCAAGGGCGGCGACAACGACTCCACCCACGAACAGGTCTTCTCCCAGGCGAACTGCCGAAGAGGAGAAGAGCATCCTCGAAACGGTCGTCTCCGAGGGCACCGGCACCGCGGCCCAGACCGGCGCCGAAGGCGAGTGGGGCAAGACCGGCACCACCTCGGAAGAGGGCGACGCCTGGTTCTGCGGCGGCATCGCCGACGAAGTGACCGCCTGCGTCTGGGTCGGCTACCCGAACTCGACGACGCCGATGAAGACGCTCTTCAACGGCGGCCCGGTGATGGGCGGCACCTTCCCGGCGCTGATCTGGGCCAGCGTGATGAGCGCCTGGGAAGAAATCAAGGCGAACCGCGCCGCCGAAAAGAAGGACGGCGAACACCGCGAAGTCGGTGGCGGCGGAGCCGAATACGTGCCGGAAGAACGAAGCGGAATACGTGCCCGAAGAAGAATCGCGAAGGCGGCGGCGAAGTGGCGCGCGAAGCCGAAGGCGCCGCGAAGCGCCGAAGCCGCGCCGAAGCGGCGCCCGAAGTGCACGCCCGGAAGGCGCCGCCCGAAGCGCCGGCGGGGGCGGCGGCGGGGTCAGCCGCGCGGCGAGCGCTCCGAGCGCCCGGCTAGGCCTAGGGCCGCGGGCGCGAGACGAACCGGCTGCCGGCGGCGCTGAAGCGCCAGGGGCGCTCGACCGCTTTGGTGATCCCGATCCGCGGGCCGACGACGACCGCGGGGCGGCTCGCCGCTCGGCGGGCAGCAGCAGGAAGGGGTCGCGGCTGAGGTCGGCGTCGTTGAGCTCGAGGCCGATGCCGAGGGCCTCGGTCAGCTTGCCCGGGCCCGAGCAGAGCTCGGCGTCGGCCTTGGCGCCGCGGCGCTTGCGCATCGACTCCAGGCCGGCGGTCGGCTCCAGCGCCCGGATCAGCACCGCGGCCGCCTCGCCCTCCGGTTCGCAGACGAAGTTGAGCAGGCTGTGGATGCCGTAGGAGAGGTAGACGTAGGCGCGGCCCGGCGGCCCGAACAGGACCTCGGTCCGCGCGGTGAGGCCGACGTAGGCGTGGCAGGCGGGATCGTCGCGCTCGTAGCTCTCGGTCTCGACGATGGTGCCGCCGCAGCCGTCGAAGAAGAGTCGGCAGCCGATCAGCTCGCGGGCGACGTCGTGGACCGAGCGGTCGAAGAACGCCCGCTCGAGGCGCCGCTCGGACGTCTGCGCGGCGAGCTTCAGGAGCGCTCCTCGACGACCCTGGCCCTGACCGCCGCCAGCGTCTCGCGGGCGCTGTCGAGCTGGGCCGCGAGCGGGACCGAGCCGGTGCCGCCGGCGATCCGCTTCGACTCCAGCCAGCTGCTGCGCTGCAGCACCTCGTAGTAGGACGACGTCGAGGTGCTCGGAGCGCCGCTGCAGCTCCTCCGGCGTCAGCTCGGAGAGCGGCTTGCCCTGCTCGACCGCGTCGCGGACCAGGTCGCCGACGATCCCGTGCGCCTCGCGGAAGGGGACGCCGCCGCGGACGAGCAGGTCGGCGACCTCGGTCGCGGCCAGCATCTCGTCGCCGGAGGCCGCCTCCATCCGCTCGCGGTCGAACTCGATCCCGTCGAGCATCCCCGCGGTCGCGTCGAGGCAGAGCTCGATCGTGTCGATCGCGTCGAAGAGCGGCTCCTTGTCCTCCTGCATGTCCTTGCCGTAGGTCAGCGGCAGCGCGTGCATGACCCCGAGCAGGGTCGCGTAGCTGGCGGCGACGCGCGGGCTCTTGGCCCGCAGCAGCTCGGCCGAGTCCGGGTTGAGCTTCTGGGGCATGATCGAGGAGCCCGAGGAGAAGGACTCGTCGAGCTGGCAGAAGCCGAACTCGGTCGAGCTCCAGATGACGATTTCCGAGCCGAAGCGCGAGAGGTGCATCGAGCAGGTCGAGGCGGCGGCCAGATAGTCGAGGACGAAGTCGCGGTTGGAGGCGCCGTCGATCGAGTTGTGGGTGACGTGCTCGAAGCCGAGGTCGGCGGCGACCGAGTCGCGGTCGATCTCCCAGTTGACTCCGGCGAGGGCGCCGGAGCCGAGCGGCATCACGCTGGCGCTGTCGAGCGCGAACTGGAAGCGGAGGACGTCGCGGGCGAGCATCCAGAAGTAGGCGAGCAGGTGGTGGCCGAGGTAGACCGGCTGGGCGCGCTGGAGGTGCGTGTAGCCGGGCATCGGCCAGTCGCGGTGGGACTCGGCGAGGGACAGCAGCCGCTCCATCGCGTCGCCGCAGAGCTCGATCGCCCGCAGCGAGTGCGCCTGGACGACCATCGCCACGTCGGTGGCGACCTGGTCGTTGCGCGAGCGGCCGGTGTGGAGCTTGCCGGCCAGGGGGCCGATCTCGTCGCCGAGCAGGCGCTCGACCGCCATGTGGATGTCCTCGTCGGCGGGATCGAACTGGAAGCCATGCTCGGCCATGCGGGCCTCGACGCGGTCGAGGCCGGCGACCATCTGCTCCAGCTCGGCGTCGTCGAGAACCCCGATCTCCCGCAGGCCGCCGGCGTGGGCTCGCGACTGGTCGATGTCGTAGGACGCCAGCCGCCAGTCGAACTCGAGCGAGCGATTGAGCGCCCAGAAGCGCGGGTCGGGATCTTTGCGGAAGCGGGCCATCAGCGCGATCGTATTGCCGCCGCCAGCTCCTGGCAGACCCGTGCCACCTGAGCCTCGCTCATCGCCGGGAAGAAGGGCAGCGCCAGGGAGTCGGCCGAGGCGGCTTCGGCGACCGGGAACTGGCCCTCGCGGTAGCCGAGCTCGCGCAGGTGTGGGAAGAGGTGGATGCAGGGCAGGTAGGCCTTGCTGGCGATGCCGCGCTCGGCCAGGCGGGCGATCGTCGCGTCGCGGTCGACGGCGGGGTCGAGGCGGACGACGTAGACGAACCAGCTGCGGCGCTCGGGGCCACGGCCGGCGATCGGCGCCCGCACCCCCTCGATCCCCGCCAGGCTCCGCTCGTAGAGCGAGGCGACGGCGGCGCGGCGCTCCAGCAGCGAGCCGAGCTTCTCGACCTGGGCGACGCCGAGCGCGGCGGCGATGTCGGAGAGCCGGTAGTTGAAGCCGATGCCGCCGTGGTCGAGCCAGCCCATGTCGGCGGCGCGGCCCTGGTTGCGCTCGCTGCGCAGGCGCGCGGCGGCGGCTGCGTCGGTGGGGACGATCATCCCCCCCTCCCCCGTCGTCATCTGCTTGTTGGCGTAGAAGGCAAAGGTCGCGAGGTTGCCGCGGGTGCCGACCTTGTGGCCCTCGGAGTCGACGGCGCCGAGGGCCTCGCAGGCGTCCTCGAGGATCCCGAGATCGTTGGCGGCGGCGAGCGCCTCCAGCGCCGGCATCGCCGCCGGGTAGCCGAAGATGTGGATCGGCAGGATGCCCCTGGTCCTCTCGCCGATCGCCGCCGCCGCGGCCGCCGGATCGAGGTTGAGGGTCTCCGGGTCGACGTCGCAGAAGACCGGCCGGGCGCCCTCGTAGAGCAGGCAGTTGGCCGAGGCGACGAAGCTGAAGGGGCTGGTCAGGACCTCGTCGCCCGGGCCCCAGCCCAGCGCCCGCACGCCGAGGTGCAGCGCCGTCGTGCCGCTGGAGACGGCGACCGCGTCCTCGACTGCCGAGCCAGGCGGCGAAGTCGCGCTCGAAGCGCTCCCCCATCGGCCCCAGCGAGAGCCGGCCCGAGCGCAGCACCTCCAGCACCAGCTCCTCCTCGCGGGCGCCGATCTCCGGCTGGGCGAGCGGGATCTGCTCCTCCGACTCGACGCTCATTGGAAGGCGTACTCCAGCGAATCGACCAGCGCCTGCCAGGAGGCCTCGATGATGTTCTCCGAGACGCCGATCGTGCCCCACTCGCGGCTGCCGTCGGCGGAGTCGAGCAGGACCCTGGTGACGGCGCCGGTGCCGTGGGCTTCGTCGAGGATGCGGACCTTGTAGTTGCTCAGCTCGATGTCGGCGAGGTGCGGGTAGCGGTCGACGATCGCCCCGCGCAGGGCGCGGTCGAGGGCGTTGACCGGGCCGTTGCCTTCGGCGACGCGCAGGTAGCGCTCGCCGTCGACCTCGACCTTGATCGTCGCCTCGGTCTCGACCTCGCCGCCGGCGCGGCGCTCGGTGACGACGCGGTAGCTCTCGAGCTTGAACAGCGGTTTGTAGCTGCCGGCCTCGCGGCGCAGCAGCAGCTCGAAGGAGGCCGGCGCCGCCTCGTAGTGGTAGCCGTCGTGCTCGCGCTGCTTCAGCCGCTCGACCGCCCGCGCCGCCGCCTCGTCGTCGAGCTCCAGCCCGGCCTGCTCGGCCTGGCTGCGGATCGTCGCCCGGCCCGAGAGCTCGGAGGGGAGCACGTTGCGCTTGTTGCCGACCAGCGCCGGGTCGATGTGCTCGAAGGTGCGCGCGTCGGCCTCGATTCCGGCGACGTGCATGCCCGCCCTTGTGGGCGAATGCGTTGCGGCCGACGTAGGGGGCGTCGGGGTTCGGGGTCACGTTGCAGAGCTCGTCGACGAAGTGGACCGTCTCCGCCAGCGAGGCCAGCTGGACCGCGCTGACCACGTCGAAGCCCATCTTCAGCTGCAGCGTCGGCAGGATCGTGGTCAGGTTGGCGTTGCCGCAGCGCTCGCCGTAGCCGTTGACGGTGCCCTGGACGACCCTGGCGCCCTCGCGGACCGCGGCAAGCGAGTTGGCGACGCCGCAGCCGATGTCGTCGTGGACGTGGATCCCGATCTCGATCCTCTCGCCGAAGCGGGCATCGACGGCGGCGGTGGCCTCGGCGATCTGGCTTGGCAGGCTGGAGCCGTTGGTGTCGCAGAGGGCGACGTTCTCGGCCCCGGCGTCGAGCGCCGCCTCGAGGCAGCTGAGCGCGTAGCCGGGGTCGTCGCGGAAGCCGTCGAAGAAGTGCTCGGCGTCGTAGATCGACGCGCTTGCCGCGCTCGACGACAGAAGGCGACCGACTCGGCGATCATCGCCAGGTTCTCCTCGCGGGAGACCTTGGTCACCTTCTCCAGGTGCAGGTTCCAGGTCTTGCCGACCAGGGTGACGGCGGGAGTGAAGGATTCGACCAGGGTCTGCAGGTCGGGGTCCTCCTCGGCGGCGACGCCACGGCGCCGGGTCATGCCGAAGGCGCAGATCGTCGCCTGCTGGAGATCGAGCTCGGCCAGCTGCTCGAAGAGCTCGACTTCCTTCGGGTTCGAGCTCGGGAAGCCGGCCTCGATCATCTGCACGCCGAGCGCGTCGAGCGCGAGCACGACCCGCGCCTTCTCCGATGCCGAGAGCGACATCCCCTCACCCTGCATGCCGTCACGCAAGGTCGTGTCGTAGAGCTTCACCTGTTCCATCTGCTGCTGCCTTTCGAGTCTGAAGATCGGGGGGAAGGCCCAAGGGCCCAGGCGCACGGCACAGCCGCGCCAGCCGCTAGGCGGCTGCGGTAATTCGCCCGATTGCCTCGAAAAGACGGTGCATCACGAACTGACCTTATCCGTCGCGTCAACCTCGGCCGGCGCCTGGACGAAGTCGAGCCACTCCAGGTACTCCTCGGCGCGCCCGTAGAGGGCGTCTTCGAACTTGGCCTGGACGTGGGTGGTGATCTCCCCCGGCCGGCCCTCGCCGAGCGGGTGGTCGTCGATCTCGCGGACCGGAACCAGCTCGGCCGCGGTGCCGGTCAGGAAGACCTCCTCGGCCAGGTAGAGCTCGGCCCGGGCGATGTCGCGCTCGACCACGGTGTAGCCGAGGTCGCGGGCGATCTGGATCACCGATTTGCGGTTGATCCCGTCGAGGATCGAGGCGACGTGCGGCGGCGTCACGATCTCGCCCTCGCGGACGACGAAGATGTTCTCGCCCGAGCCCTCGCAGACGAAGCCGCGCTCGTCGAGCAGGATCGCCTCGTCGTAGCCGGCGTTGTGCGACTCGGTCTTGGCGAGGATCGAGTTCAGGTAGGAGCCCGAGGCCTTGGCGTGCGGGATCGAGCCGCCGGGGCTGATCCGGCGCCAGCTCGAGACCTTGGCGCGGATGCCGGCGCCCTTGCTCTCCTCGCCCAGGTAGACGCCCCAGGGCCAGGCGGCGACGACGACGTCGATCGTCGCTCTTGGCGTAGAGGCCGAGTCTCGCCGTAGCCGCGGAAGGCGATCGGCCGGATATAGGCCGAGTCGAGGCCGTTGCGGGTCAGCAGCTCGTGGGTCGCGAGGCGGATCTCCTCGGCCGAGTACGGCAGCTCCATGTAGTAGAGCTCGGCCGACTTCTCGAGCCTGGCGAGGTGGTCGGCGTGGCGGAAGACGGCCGGGCCGCGCTCGGTCTCATAGCAGCGAATGCCCTCGAAAACGCCGGTTCCGTAGTGCAGACCGTGCGTGAGCACGTGCACCTGGGCGTCCTCCCAGCGCACGAACTCGCCGTTCTTCCAAATCAAATCCTGCTTCTCCATGTTGGGGAAGTATGCCCGATCAAACGAAGGTCTTCACCTTCGCGGCCGCGAATGACGCCTGCAAACCAGAAAAGGAGCCCCCTTGATGAGATCCCGACTTCGTCCCAAGCTCAGCTACTCGAACGTGATCGCCTCGATCGCCCTCTTCGTCGCCCTCGGCGGCGCCGCCGTCGCCGCCGGCCTGCCCAAGCACAGCGTCGGCGCCAACCAGCTCAAGCACGGCGCCGTCACCGCCGGCGCGATCCGCAAGGGCGCCGTGACCAGCGGCAAGCTGGCGCCGAAATCGGTCGTCGACGGCAAGCTCGGGCCCAACGCGGTGACGCCGGGCAACCTCGGCAACGGCGCCATCACCAGCGCCAAGATCGCCGCCGGCGCGGTGATCGCCAGCTCGATCAAGAACGGCGTGATCACCAACCCCAAGCTCGGCAACGGCGTCGTCAACACGGCGAAGCTGGCCGCCAACGCCGTGACCACGCCGATTCTCGCCAACGGCTCGGTGACGCTCGCGAAGCTCAGCCCCGAAGTCGACGCCGCTGCTCGGCACGCTGCGAACCGGGCCAGACGCTGCGGGGCGTCGTTCGACGTCGGCGGCGACACGGGCGGAAACGCTGCCCGCGACGGCGATCAGCTTCCAGTTCCCGCTGACCGAACGCGCCCGCGCGCCGAAGCGAACATCCTCGAACGACGGCCAGACCAGCGCCGACTGCCCGGGCCTCGGCGGCGGCTCGGCAGACGCCGGCAGCGGCCGCCGGGCAACCTCTGCGTCTACGTCAGACCGAAGAAGGCGAACCTCGACGCTCAGCCTTCGACCGTCGACGAGCGTCAACCGGCTCGGCTTCGGCCTCGACGCGAAATTCGACGAAGCCGAGCGCGAAAAACCGATCCACGGCCTTGGGCGGTGACCGCCCCGTAGCGCTCGGCTAGGCCGAGAGCTCTTCGAGGACCGCGGTGGTCATCTCCGCGGTTCCGACCTCGACCTCGGCCGGCACGTCCGACATCGGCGGTGGCGCCACGGTGCCGCTGGCGAGGTCGGGCGTGCGCAGGCCGCGCTCGAGCACGGCGTCGACCGCCGCCTCGATCCGGACCGCGTCGTCGGCCCGGCCGAAGCCGTGGCGCAGCATCATCGCCACCGAGAGGAAGGTCGCGAGCGGGTTGGCGATGCCCTTGCCGGCGATGTCGGGGGCCGAGCCGTGGACCGGCTCGAACAGGCCCGGGTGCGCCGTCGGCGCCGAGGCTGGCGGAGGGCAGCATCCCGAGCGAGCCGGTGAGCATCGCCGACTCGTCGCTGAGGATGTCGCCGAAGAGGTTCTCGGTGACGATCACGTCGAAGTCGGCCGGGCGCGAGACCAGCTGCATCGCGGCGTTGTCGACCAGCAGGTGGTCGAGCTCGACGTCGGCGTAGTCGGGGGCGACGCGGCCGACCACCTCGCGCCACAGGCGTGAGGTCTCCAGCACGTTGGCCTTGTCGACCGAGGTGACCTTGGGCTTGCGGCCGGAGCTCTCGGCGCGGCGCCGGGCCGCCTCGAAGGCGGTGCGGGCGATCCGCTCGATTTCCTCGGCGTTGTACTCGCAGGTGTCGTGGGCGACGTCGCCCGTCGCGGCCGCTGTCGCCGAAGTAGATGCCGCCGGTCAGCTCGCGGACGACCAGCAGGTCGGTGCCGGCGATCCGCTCCTCGCGCAGCGGGCTGGCGCCGACCAGGGCCGGGCTGGGCCGGACCGGGCGCAGGTTGGCGTAGAGGCCCATGCCCTTGCGCAGGCCGAGCAGGCCCTGCTCGGGGCGCGGCGCGTCGGGGTCGGTGGTGTCCCACTTGGGGCCGCCGACGGCGCCGAGCAGGACCGCGTCGGCGGCCCTGCAGGCGTCGAGGACCTCGTCGGTGAGAGCGGTGCCGTGCTCGTCGATCGAGCAGCCGCCCATCAGCCGCTCGGTCGAACTCGAACTCGCCGAGCGACTCCAGCAGCTCGATCGCGGCGGCGACGATCTCGGGGCCGATCCCGTCGCCGGCGAGGACGACTATGCGCGGGGCTGCTCACGCGACGGGACTCTACGACGCTAGGCGGCGGCGACGGCCTCGATGTTGAGGCGGACGTAGTCGAGCTGCAGCGGCTCCGGCTCGACCGCCAGGACGGCGTCGACGAACGGCTCCCGGAGCTCGGCGGGCAGGCGATCGACCTGGGGGCCGAGGCAGACCGTGCGCAGGAACTCGGCCGGCTCGGGCGGCTCGATCGTCCAGGGCTGCAGCCAGCAGCGGACGCCGCTCGAAGCCGGCGCGCTGCAGCCGCGCCTCGGTCTCCTCGGCGCCGGCGTAGTTCCAGGGCGAATCGAAGTCCGCGAAGTGCGGTGCGAACGGCTCGCGCGAGGCGACCTCGTCGCTGATCTGGCGCAAGCCGGTCGATGTTGCCGGCGCCGCCGCACTGGGCCGCGAGCCGGCCGCCGGGCCTCAGGGCCGCGTGCAGCCGGCGCGAAGAGCAGGTCGTGGTCGGCGATCCAGTGGAAGACGGCGCTGGAGAAGACGGCGTCGACCGGCTCCGGCAGCTCGAGCTCGGTCAGGTCCGCGACCAGGGCGCTGTCGCCGGGCCTGCAGCGCCTCCCCCACCTTCTCGACCATCGAGGCCGAGCCGTCGACGGCGATCACCCGGCCCCGCGGCAGGCGCTCGATCAGCAGCCCGGTGACCCGGCCGCTGCCGCAGCCGGCGTCGAGCACGACCTCGTCGCCGGCCAGCGGCAGCCGGTCGAGGACCGACCTCGCCCACTCTTCGTGCGGGACCGAGACGCGGTGGTAGCTGCTCGCGTCCCAGTCGCGGGTCGCCGAGTCCATCAGAGCGCGGTCGTGACCGGGCCGCGCTCGGCGCCGCCGCGCCTGCTCGAAGGTGTCGATCGCCGCTCGCGTTCTCGAGCGTGATCCCGATGTCGTCGAGGCCGTTCAGCAGCCGGTGCTTGACGTCGGGCTCGACCGCGAACTCGAAGACGCCGGCGGCGCAGGTGACGGTCTCGTCGTCGACGTCGATCCGCGCCTCGCCGGCCTCGGCGACGGCCCGGCAGTGCTCCTCGTCGAGGATCGCCGGCAGCAGCCCGATCTTGGTGCAGTTGGAGTAGAAGATGTCGGCGAAGGACGGCGCGACGATCGCCTGGAAGCCGAAGTCCTCCAGCGCCCAGGGGGCGTGCTCGCGGGAGGAGCCGCAGCCGAAGTTGCGACCGGTGACCAGGATCGGGTTCGGCTCCAGCTCGATCTCGCCGTCGCGGATCCAGTCGTAGAAGAGGAACTCGCCGAAGCCGGTCCGCTCGACCCGCTTGAGGAACTGCTTGGGGATGATCTGGTCGGTGTCGACGTCGGCTGCGGTCCAGCACCGACACCTTGCCCTCGATCACGTCAATCGGCCTCATCTTCAGCTCCAGTCTCTGATGTCGACGAAACGTCCCTCGATGGCCGCCGCGGCGGCCATCTTCGGGCTGACCAGGTGGGTGCGCCCACCCTTGCCCTGCCGTCCCTCGAAGTTGCGGTTCGAGGTCGAGGCGCAGCGCTCGCCCTCGGCCAGGGTGTCCGGGTTCATCCCCAGGCACATCGAGCAGCCCGCCTCGCGCCATTCGAAGCCGGCGCCGCGGAAGACCTCGTGCAGTCCCTCCGCTTCGGCGGCCGCTTTGACCTGCTGGGAGCCGGGGACGACCATCGCCCGGATCGAGTCGGCGACCTTGCGGCCGTCGACCACCGAGGCGGCCTCGCGCAGGTCCTCGATCCGCGAGTTGGTGCAGGAGCCGATGAAGACCCGGTCGGGGGCGACCTCGGTCATCGGCGTGCCCGGCTTCAGATCCATGTAGGCGAGCGCCCGTTCGGCGGTTTCGCGATCCGCCGGGGACTCCAGCGCCGCCGGGTCGGGCACCGTGTCGGTGACCTCGACGACCATGCCGGGGTTGGTGCCCCAGGTGACCATCGGCGAGATCGCGCCGGCGTCGACCTCGACCTCCTGGTCGAAGCTGGCGCCGGGGTCGGTCGGCAGCTCGCGCCAACGGGCGACGGCGGCCTCGAAGTCCGCGGGGGCGCCGGGGCGGCCGCGGACCCACTCGAAGGTGGTCTCGTCCGGGGCGATCATGCCGGCGCGGCCGCCGCCCTCGATCGTCATGTTGCAGATCGTCATCCGGCCGTGCATCTCCAGCGCCTCGATCGCCGGGCCGGCGTACTCGACCGCGTGGCCGGTCATGCCGCCGGTGCCGAGGCGGCCGATCGTGGCCAGGATCAGGTCCTTCGGCGTGACCCCGGAGCCGAGCTCGCCGCTGTAGGAGATCCGCATCGTCTTCGGCCGCTTCTGGACCAGGCACTGGGTCGCCAGCACGTGCTCGACCTCGGAGGTGCCGATGCCGAAGGCCAGCGCCCCGAAGGCGCCGTGGGTGGAGGTGTGGCTGTCGCCGCAGACGATCGTCATCCCCGGCTGGGTCACGCCCAGCTCGGGGCCGATCACGTGGACGATCCCCTGGCGGTCGGAGCCCAGCGAGTAGATCGGGATGCCGAACTCCTCGCAGTTGCGCTCCAGGGTTTCGACCTGGACGCGGGAGAGCTGGTCGGCGATCAGGCGCGCCGCCATCGTCCCGTCGGTGGGCGTGTTGTGGTCGGCGGTGGCCAGGGTCTTGTCGGTGCGGCGCACCGGGCGACCGGCCAGCCGCAGACCGTCGAAGGCCTGCGGCGAGGTCACCTCGTGGACCAGGTGCAGGTCGATGTAGATCAGGCCGTCGGAGACCTCGTGCGCGGCCCAGATCTTCTCGAACATGTTCCTCATAAACGCCGCCTCCTCTGCTTTCGCTCGTTCGCACTCATGGTTACCGGTTGCCTTGCTCTCTCGCTTCCGCGTCCGGGGCGGCTAGCCCCTTCTCAAGCCGGCGGCGATTACGGCGATGAACCTGGTCGGCTCCTCGCCATCGTTCTCGAAATGATGGGGCAGATCGGCGTCGAAGGTGACGCTGTCGCCCTCGGGAAGCTCGTAACGGGTGCCGTCGACGATCAGCGCCAGCGTGCCGGCGAGGACGACGGCGGTCTCGCGGCTGCCGGGCTCGTGCATCGGCGGGTCGGCGCGGCCGCCGGTGCGTGGCGCCGGGCTCGAGGACGTGCAGCGAGACGTCGGCGCGCTGGCCCGGCAGCGGCGGCGTCAGCTCCTCGAAGCGGTGTCCGCCGCGGGTGTTGTGGCGGCGGGCGCTGGCGCGGCTGACGGCGACGTGCTCGCCCTCGTCGAGCCGCAGCAGCTGGGACAGGGTCAGCTCGAGGCCGGCGGCGATCTTGGCGGCGACGGCGAGGGTCGGGCTGGTCTCACCGCGCTCGACCTGCGAGAGCATCGGCGCGCTGACGCCGGAGCGCTCGGCCAGGTCGCGCAGCGAGACAGCCCATCGCGTCGCGCAGGGCGCGGATGCGGGGGCCGACGGTGGAGGGGCTGTCGGCGGCGGAGGCGGCTGGTGCGTCGGGCTGGGTGGTGGTCGCGGTGGAGGTCATCGAGGGCTGTACGTTATCACGGACGTTTGTAATTTGCATTGACGGATCTCCTCCAACTCCCGTCGAGCAATCCCCGGAACCGCCATCAGTTGTGGTTCCGGGGATTGCTCGACGGACGCTGGAGGAGGGAGCGGAGATCGTCGACGAGGCCGAGGGTTCGTCGTCGAGTTGGGACCAGGTGATGCGGGTGACGTCGTAGTCGGCGACGCGGAGGGCTCGGTCGCGGGCGCGGTCCTCGCGGAAGGCGGTGCGGGTTCCGTGTCCCTCCCAGCCGTCGAGCTCGACGACGTTCATCGCCTCGGGCCAGAGGCAGTCGACCTGGACCATGCGCTCGGGGAGCTGGATCCAGGCGTTCAGCTGGGGGCGAGGCAGGCCGTGGCGGTCGATGAAGGGGAGGAAGCGCTCCTCGAGTGGGCTGCGGGTGCGCCCGGGCCGTTCGGCCCGCCGCGCCAGGGCATGCCCTGATGGCGCGGGCGCCGCGGCGACCCGGGTAGCGGTCGAGGAGGTCGTGAAGCGAGAGCCGGTCGTGCAGCCGCAGGTATTCGGACTGCCGCAGCGCGCTCTCGACCTGCTCCGGTGGCGCGATCGCCGCGAGGTCGAAGATCGTGCGAGGGACGGTGGTCACCGGGATGCCTCGCTCGACCCTCATCTCGTCCGGCGGCAGAGCCGCCAGGTGCCGTTTGATCAGGGTCGAAGAGCGACTTCTGCTGGGTAGGGTGACGTCGATCGGACGCTCGGGTCACCGCCCGTATTCTCCAAAGCGCCGCGGCCGAGCGGTGGCTGAGGACTGCTCCGTGTCCGCAAGCAAGGACCGCTGCCATCCAACGCCCCTCTTGGGTGACCCGGGCGTAGCCGACCGCATAGACGCCAGGGTGCACGCGGTGCAGCCGTCTCCGGCGCAGCCGCCAGTCGATCGAGTCCTCCTCGATCCCGGCCGAGGTCAGCTGCCTTCGCGCGACCACCCCGTGCTGCAGGGAGGCCAACTCGGCAATCCCAGCATCAGCATCGCGAGTTCGCCCTGACCCGCATATAGCTCGGGTAATCGCAGACTCGCGGTTCACGCGCCTGAGGTTGACGCGGCACCCCGCACGCGTGGTGCGCACGGGGTGCCGAAAGTGTGTCGAATCTCGGTCGTCGGTCGTGTGGCCCTGGCTAGGGGCCCGGGGTTCGCTCGACGGCGGCTTCGGCGGTCGCGGTCTCGGCCTCGCGGGTGGCGGCGCCTTCGAGCGAGTTGGACAGCGCTCGCAGGTAGGCGCGAGCGGAGGCCTCGATGATGTCGGTGGCGACGCCGAGGCCGGTCGCCAGGCGGCCGTTGGTGCGCAGCATCACCGTCACCTCGCCGAGGGCGTCCTCTCCCCCGGTCACCGCGTCGACCGTGTACTGGCGCAGCTCGCTTTCGGTCCCGGTCGCCTGCTGGATCGCGCGGAAGATGGCGTCGATCGGGCCGTCGCCGCCGGACTCGCCGACGACGATCTCGCCGGAGGGCATCTTGACGCCGATCTTGGCCAGCGGCTCGCGGCCGGACGCCGCCGTCGACCTCGAAGGAGGACAGCTCGTGGGCGTCGGAGCGCTCGCGCATCTCGTCGGAGACGATCGCCTCGAGGTCGAGCGCGGTCACCTGCTTCTTGCGGTCGGCGACCTCCTTGAAGGCCTTGAAGGCCGTGTTCAGGGCCTTGCCCTCGACCTTGAACCCCAGCTGCTCCAGGGCGTCGTGCAGGGCGTGGCGGCCGGAGTGCTTGCCGAGCACGATCGAGTTCGACTCCAGGCCGACTTCGGTCGCGTCCATGATCTCGTAGGTGCTGCGCTCCTTCAGCACCCCGTCCTGGTGAATGCCGGACTCGTGGGCGAAGGCGTTGCGGCCGACGATCGCCTTGTTGGGCTGGATCGCGTAGCCGGTCAGGCGGGAGACCATGCGGCTGGTGCGGGCGATCTCGCGGGTGTTGATCCCGGTGCTGAGCCCGTGCACGTCCTCGCGCACGTGGATCAGCATCGCGATCTCCTCCAGCGAGCAGTTGCCGGCGCGCTCGCCGATGCCGTTGATCGCGCACTCGACCTGCCGCGGCCCGGCCAGGACCCCGGCGTAGGAGTTGGCGACGGCCAGCCCCAGGTCGTCGTGGCAGTGGACCGACATCTCGACCCCGCGCAGCGCCGGAACCAGCTCGTAGAGGCGGCGGAAGAAGTCCGCGTACTCCTCCGGCGTCGTGTAGCCGACCGTGTCGGGGATGTTGACGACGGTCGCGCCCTCCTCGACGGCGATCGCGCAGACCTCGGCGGTGAACTCGATCTCGGCCCTGGTCGCGTCCATCGGCGAGAACTCGACGTCCTCGCAGTAGGACTTGGCCATCGCGACGGCGGCGCGGGCCTGGCCCTTGACGTCCTCGCGATCGGTCTGCAGCTGGTGCTCGATGTGGATGTCGGAGGTGGAGATGAAGGTGTGGATCCGCGGCCGCTGGGAGTCGCGGATCGCCCCCCAGGCGGCGTCGATGTCGGCCTTGTGGGTGCGGGCGAGGCCGCAGATGACCGGGCCTTCG
This sequence comes from uncultured Solirubrobacterales bacterium, assembly GCA_963739875.1. Classification (GTDB taxonomy): domain Bacteria; phylum Actinomycetota; class Thermoleophilia; order Solirubrobacterales; family 70-9; genus VAYN01. Next base: position 196,725 of record CAVUCD010000001.1, on the reverse strand, counting down.
ACCTTGCGCGAGACCTCCTGCACGGCCTCGAAGTCCCCCGGCGAGGTGATCGGGAAGCCGGCCTCGATCACGTCGACCCCCAGGCGGCCGAGCTGCTGGGCGATCTCGACCTTCTCGGCGGTGTTCAGCGAGATGCCGGGCGACTGCTCGCCGTCTCGCAGCGTGGTGTCGAAGATATGGACGCGGTTTACGTCAGATGCGGGTCCCATTGGACCTCTCCTTCTCTACTTGAATCGAATGGCCTCTGTCTCTCGCGGCTATCGCGCCGCCCAGCGCTATTCCCCCCGAGGGGGGAGGAGAAGGAGAAGCGCGAGGCTGGCGATGCGGGGCGTCATTCGGCTCCGAACCTTAGCGTAGGCTGCCCCGATCGCCAAGCCGCAGCAGCACGAACTGGCTCGCGCTCGCCGCGATGGGGATGGCCGTCGTGGTGATCGCCAACGACTTCTCCGCGATCAACGTCGCCCTGCCGACGATGGAGAAGGACTTCGATACGAACGTCAACACGATCCAGTGGGTGGTCAACGCCTACGCGCTCACCTTCGGGGTGATGATCGTCACCGGCGGCCGCCTGGCGGACATGTTCGGGCGCCGCAACGCCTTCTTCCTCGGCACCGCGATCTTCGCCTCGATGTCGGCGCTCGGCGGCGCCGCGCAGACGGAGACCTGGCTGATCGCACCCGGACCCTGATGGGGATCGGCGGCGCGCTGATGTGGCCGGCGATCCTCGGCATGACCTTCGCGATCCTGCCCGAGGAGAAAGCCGGGCCTGGCCGGCGGGATCATCCTCGGCGCCGCCGGCCTCGGCAACGCGATCGGGCCGCTGGTCGGCGGCGTCCTCACCGACCTCGCCAGCTGGCGCTGGATCTTCTTCCTCAACGTCCCGATCTCGATCTTCGCCGTCGCCGTCACCTACTTCCTGGTCCACGTCGAGGAGCCCGAGAGCAGCGACCACCAGATCGACTACGCCGGCGTCACCGCGCTGACGGTCGGCCTCGTCTCGCTGCTGATCGCCCTCGACCAGGTCGACGACTGGGGCTGGGGCGACCCGAAAGTGATCGGGCTGCTGGTGATCGCCGCCGTCCTGATGCTGATCGCCTTCGTCCCGATCGAGCGCCGCGCCGGCAAGCACGCGCTGGTCCCGAAGGAGGTGATGCGCAACGAGAGCTTCACCGCCTCCTGCCTGGCGATCCTCTTCATGTCGGCGACCTTCTTCGCGGCGCTGCTCTACCTGCCGCAGTTCATGGAGAAACAGCTCGGCTACTCGCCGCTCGAGGCCGGGGTCGGGATCCTCCCCTTCCTCGCCACCTTCGCCGTCGTCTCCTTCATCGCCGGCCCGCTCTACGACCGGGTCGGGGCGAAGAAGCTGGCGGTCCTCGGCGCCGCCTGCATCACCCTGGCGCCGTTCCTCTTCTCGCTCGTCGACGGCGGCTCCGGCTACGACTCGCTGATCGTCGGGATGGTCGTGCTCGGGGTCGGCGTCGGCAGCTTCTACCCGACCGCGACCACGGCCGGCGTCACCTCGGTCGACAGCTCCCAGACCAGCCTCGCCGGCGGCATCGTCTACATGTTCCAGATCGCCGGCGGCTCGATCGGGCTGGGGCTGACGACGACGGTCTTCTCGGCCGCGATCCCGCCCTTCGTCGACGGCGTCCGGGCGGGGTTCCGCCTCGACGCGACGCTCTCCCTGGTCGGCCTGGTGATCGCGGTGCTGTTCATCGGCGGCAGGCTGTTCTCGCGGCGCAGGCCGGCGCAGAGCACGGCCTGACCCGGCCGCTCGGCAAGGGAGGCTCAGAAGGAGATTTCGTTCTGCCCGCTGCCGCCGAGCATGACGTTCTGGCCGCTGCCGCCGTGCAGCACGTCGTTGCCGCTGCCGCCGACCAGCCTGTCGTCGCCGGGACCGCCGTAGAGCCAGTCGTTGCCGCCGCGCCCGACCAGGATGTCGTTGCCGGCGCCGCCGATCAATTTGTCGTTGCCGGCGCCGCCGATCAATTTGTCGTTGCCGGCACCGCCGCGCAGGGTGACCGGGGCCGGGACTTCGCGGGAGACGATGACGGAGTCGTCTTTCGCGCCGGCGTTGACTTCAAAGCCGGCGATCGGCGCCGCTTCGCAGAGCAGCTCGTAGGAGTTGCCTTCCGGGTGCAAGCAGACGCTGCCGCCGACTTCGAGCACCGACGATCGAGTCGATCAGGTAGTTGCGACCGTCCGGGCTGAGCGAGATCGTGATGCTGGCCGCTTCGGGGCCGGCGGCGAGGACCACGGTGAGCGACCGTTCTCCGGCATGGGCGACCGCGGCGAAGCTCGCCACCAGCACGGTGATCGCAATCAGAATCGCTCGTTTCATCGCAGTGTCGTGTCGGCCCTTGGATTCCAAGCGCTGCTATGGGAACAACACGACCTTGCCGACGTTGCGGCGCTGGGCGATGAATTCGTGCGCCTCGCCGGCTTTGTCGAAGGGAAACGCCTCGGCGACGACCGGCTCGATGGTGCCGGCCTCGAGGTCGGCGAGAAGCGGCGCGGTGAGCCGGTCGAGGTTGCCCTCGCGATCCCACCAGCTCAGCATGTTGAGCCCGAAGACGCCTTTGTTCTCGTTCATCATCGAGAGGCTCTTCCACCACGGCATCGTCGCCAGCGGCATCGCCAGCAGGCTCCTGAGCGCGGCGGGGACGCTGCGCGCGCCCGACTTCGAAGCCTCCGAGAGCCCGAACATCACCATCCGGCCGCCGGAGCGGAGCAGCCGGTAGTCCTTGCGGAAGGAGGCCGGCCCGAGCGCGTCGATGACCAGGTCGACCCCCTCGCCGCCGGTGATCCGCATCACCTCGGCCTCGAAATCGTCGTTGCGGTAGTCGATCGCGTGGGTCACGCCCTGGGCGCGGATCGCGTCGTGCTTGGCGGCGGAGGCGGTGCCGAAGATCTCAGCGTCGACGTTGCGGGCGAGCTGGGTGGCGGCGATGCCGACGCCACCGGCGGCGGCGTGGATCAGCACGCGGTCGCCCTGGCGCAGCCCGCCCATCAGGATCAGCGCCGCGTAGGCGGTGCCGTAGTTGACCGGGAACGCGGCCCCCTGCTCGAAGCTGAGCTGCTCGGGGAGCGGCAGCACCTGGTCGGCGGCGACGGCGACCAGCTCGGCCTGGCCGCCGAAGCGAGTCCCGGCCATCACCCGTTGGCCGACCTGGAGATCGCCCACCCCCTCCCCCAGCGTCTCGATCTCCCCGGCGACCTCGTAGCCGAGCACGCAGGGGGCCTTGGGGGCGTCGGGGTAGAGGCCGACCCGGGCCATGGTGTCGGCGAAGTTGATGCCGGCGGCGCGAACCGCGATCCGCACCTGGCCGGGCCCGACCGCGGGATCGGGGCGTTCCTGCAACCTTCAGAACCTCGGGCCCGCCCGTCCCCGTCAACACCACCGCCCGCATGGGAAGGAATCCTAGACCGTTTACAGATCGACGGAGCGACCGACCGAGAAACCGTCGAGGCCGAGGATCTTCTCGATCGTCTCGACCCGGACCGGCGCGTCGGTCGTCAGCGCCATCACCGCGCGCTCGCCACCCTGCTCGGCGCCGACCGCGGCGGAGACGATGTTGACTCCCTCCTCGCCGAACATCGTGCCGACCCGGCCGATCATCCCGGGCTGGTCGGCGTAGCGGAAGACCGAGATGTGGCTGGCGAAGGGCAGGTAGAAGCTCTCGCCCCAGGCGGAGACGAGGTAGGGCTCGTTGCGCGGGCCGACGCTGGTGCCGGCGACCTCGACCTCGCCGTCGCCGGAGTGGACCCGGACGGTGACCAGCTCGGTGAAGTCCTCGGTGCTGGAGTCCTTGGTCTCGACCAGCTCGATGCCCCGCTCCTCGGCCATCTGCGGCGCGTTGACGAGGTTGACCGGCTGCTCGGTGTGGCCGGAGAGGATGCCGACGAGGACGGCGATGCCGAGCAGGCGGGTGTCGTGGGAGGCGATCCGGCCGCGGAATTCGGCGCTGACGCGGTCGATCGAGCCCTCGCCGCCGAGGCCCTGGGCGAGGCGGCCGAGCTTTTCGCAGAGCGGCACGAACGGGGCCAGCGCTTCCATCGCCTCCGGCCGGACCGCGGCGATGTTGACCGCGTTGGTGACGACGCCGCCGTTCAGCGCCTCGGTCACCTGCTCGGCGGTGACGACGCCGGCGCGGTCCTGGGCCTCGGCCGTCGAGGCGCCGAGATGCGGGGTGACGACGACGTCGTCGCGGGCGAAGATCGGGTGCTCGGTGAAGGGCTCGGCGGGGAAGACGTCGAGCGCGGCGCCGGCCAGCTTGCCGGACTCGAGCCCGGCCAGAAGGTCGTCGAGGACGATCAGCTCGCCGCGGGCGCAGTTGACGACGCGGGCGCCGTCCTTCATCGCCGCGATCGCCTCGGCGTCGATCAGGCCGATCGTCTCCGGGGTCTTCGGCACGTGCAGGGTGACGAGGTCGGCGCGGCCGAGCAGCTCCTCGACGCTGTCGACCCCCTCGACCCCGAGCTCGCGGAAGCGCTCGGCGGAGACGAACTTGTCGAAGGCGACGACGTCCATCTCGAAGCTCTGGGCGCGCTTGGCGACGAGCTGGCCGATGCGGCCGAAGCCGATCACGCCGAGGGTCTTGCCGTAGAGCTCGGCGCCCTTGAACTTGGCCCGGTCCCAGCGCCCGGCGACCAGCGAGCCGTGGGCCTGGGGGACGTTGCGGACCAGCGCCAGCGCCAGCGCCAGCGTGTGCTCGGCGGCGGCGACCGAGTTCGACTCGGGAGCGTTGGCGACGATGATGCCGCGGCGGGTGGCGGCCGGGATGTCGACGTTGTCGACGCCGGTGCCGGCGCGGCCGATCACCTTCAGGTTGGTGGCGAGGTCGATCAGCTCCGGGGTCATCTTCGTCGCCGAGCGGATCAGGATCGCGTCGTAGTCGCCGATCTTCTCGCGCAGCTCCTCGTCGCCCATCTCGAGGCCGAGGTCGACGTCGAAGTTGTCCTGCAGCAGCTTCACGCCCGTGTCGGCGATCTTCTCCTTGACCAGGACCCTCACGAGGAGACCCCCTCGACGTTCTCGAGCACCCAGTCGATGCAGGCGGTCAGCGCCTCGACGTCGGCGGGCTCGACGGCGGGGAACATCCCGACCCGCAGCTGGTTGCGGCCGAGCTTGCGGTAGGGCTCGACGTCGACGATGCCGTTGGCGCGCAGCGCCGCCGCCAGCGCCGCGGCGTCGACCGAGTCGGCGAAATCGATCGTGCCGACGACGAGCGAGCGCTTGGCGGGGTCGGCCACGAACGGCGTCGCGACCTCGCTGCGCTCGGCCCAGCCGTAGAGGCGGCCGGAGGAGTCGGAGGTGCGCTCGACGCACCAGTCGAGGCCGCCGCCCGCGAGCATCCACTCGACCTGGTCGGCGAGCAGGATCAGGGTCGCCAGCGCCGGCGTGTTGTAGGTCTGCTCCTTGCGCGAGTTCTCCAGCGCCGTCTGCAAGCGAGAGGAAGGCCGGCTGCCAGCGGTCCCCGGCGCCGTCGAGCTGCTCGATCCGGGCGATCGCGGCCGGGCTCAGCAGCGCCAGCCAGAGGCCGCCGTCGGCGCCGAAGCACTTCTGCGGGGCGAAGTAGTAGGCGTCGGCCTGGGAGACGTCGACGGGCAGGCCGCCGGCGCCGGAGGTGGCGTCGATCAGGACCAGGGCGTCGCCGGCACCCTCGGGCCGGCGGACGTCGACCATCACCCCGGTCGAGGTCTCGTTGTGGGCCCAGGCGATCGCGTCGGCGGCGGGGTCGGCGCTCGGCTCGGGGGCGTCGCCAGGCGCGGCCTCGATCACGATCGGGTCGGCGAGGAACGGCGCCGCCGCGGTCGCCTTGGCGAACTTCTGCGAGAACTCGCCGTAGGTCAGGTGCAGCGCCCGCTCGCGGACCAGCCAGGCGCTCGCCGCCTCCCAGAAGGCGGTGGTGCCGCCGTTGCCGAGGACCACCTCGTAGCCGTCGGGCAGCGAGAAGAGCTCGCCGAGGCCGGCGCGGACGTCGCGGACGAGGTCGCGGACGGGGGCCTGGCGGTGCGAGGTGCCGAGCAGCGAGGCGCGCTCGACCAGCGCCGCGACGGCCTCCGGGCGGACCTTCGAGGGGCCGCAGCCGAAACGGCCGTCGGCGGGCTTGAGCTCGGCGGGGATCTGGGCGGTGTCTGTGGCTGGAGTCGTCATCGGGCTCGACAGGTTATTGACCGCCGCGGGTGGACTGGCGCCGAGGCCGGGGGTAGGCTGGCGCCGCGGTTGCCTGGGGACCCCTAAGGAACGAGGAAGAGCGTGTATCCGATCACCTATGAAGCCGATTTCAACCCGACTCCGAGCCGGGGGACGACGTTCTTCCGGATCCTGCTGGCGATCCCCTGGCTGATCGTCCAGATCTTCTGGGGGATCCTCTTCCTCTTCACCCATTTCTTCGCCTGGGTCGCGATCGTGATCATCGGTCGCTACCCGCAGTGGCTCTACGACTTCAACTCCGGGGTGGTCCGCTTCTCGGTTCGCGTCTCCGCCTGGGTCTACCTCCAGACCGACGTCTGGCCCCCCTTCGGCCTCAGCGAGGACGCCAGCTACCCGATCCGGGTCAACTTCCCCCCGGTCGCCGCGCGCCAGAGCCGCCTCAAGGCCTTCTTCCGCCTGATCCTGGCGCTGCCGATGCTGATCGTCTCCTACGCGGTCAACTACGTGCACCTCTGGATCGCGGTGATCTCCTGGCTGACGATCGTCTTCCGCGGCTACCAGCCGGAGGGCGTCAACAACGCCCTGACCTTCGTCAACAGCTTCTACGCCCGCCTCTACGGCTACATCGTGTTCATCACCGACGACTACCCGCCGATCGGCGTCGAGGCGGCAAGGCGGCGCAACGGATCCGTTGACCGGCCCGCCGCCCGCCACGCCCACGATCCCGCCCGCGGCGCCGGCGGTCTGAGGCGACGATGAGCGACGAGAACCAGAAGGTCGCCAAAGGCGACGGCTACGCGGTCGCCAACCTCGACGACCTCGGCGAGGGGCCCGGCTTCCGCAAGATCCGCAAGGAGCTCGGGGTCACCGCCTTCGGCGTCAACGCGATCGTGCTGCCCCCCTCCTACGCGACCGGCAGCCACCACCACGACGAACAGGAGGAGCTCTATTTCCTCCACAGCGGCCGGGTCGAGATCGAGTTCGGCGACGGCTCGACCCAGCAGCTCGACCCCGGCGGCCTCGCCTGGGTCGATGCCCCGACCGACCGCAAGCTGCGAAACCTCAGCGACTCAGAGGATGCGGTCTACGTGGTCGTCGGGGGGAAGGACGGGTACGTCGGCAGGGACGGGAAACTGGCCGAGGGCGAGACGCACCGGTAGGGGCAGGCCGGGCAGGAGGGGTGGGTGACCCTCTCCCAGAAGCCGTCGCGCAGCTGGGTCGCGCTCAAGGGTTTCGGGCGCCTGAACTTGAGCTTCTGGGAGAGGGTCACCCACCCCTCCTCCAGGGTCCACCCCTCCCACTGAAGCTCCCATCTCGAGAGAGCTTTCCGACTCATGGAAGCTCAGGTCCCGAGGTACCACCTGCGGAGCACTGTCCCGCGGAAGCTTCCGGGTCACGGAAGCTGTTTCTCCGGGAGCATGGGGCGAGTTTCGTGGGGTGGCATCGGGGGTCCCTCCCCCGGAGGCTGAGTTCAGACGCCTGAAACCCGGACCAGCGACCCAGCTGCGCGACGGTCTCCGGGGGAGGGACCCCCGATGCCACCGCGCAATACCCGTCCCGATACTCCTCTAGAACCCCTGGTCGATCCAGGGCATCATCTCGCGGAGCTCGCCGCCGATCTCCTCGATTTCCTTGCCCTGGGCCTCTTTGCGCATCTGGTCGAAGTGCTCGCCGCCGGCCTTGTTCTCGGCGATCCACTCGCGGGCGAACTCGCCCGACTGGATCTCGCCGAGGATCTGCTTCATCGCCGCCCTCGACTGCGGGCCGATGACCCGTTTGCCGCGGGTCATGTCGCCGTACTCGGCGGTGTTGGAGATCGAGTAGCGCATGCCCTGAATGCCCTTCTCGTACATCAGGTCGGCGATCAGCTTGAGCTCGTGCAGGCACTCGAAGTAGGCCAGGCGCGGGTCGTAGCCGGCCTCGACCAGGGTCTCGTAGCCGGCCTGGACCAGCTCCGAGGCGCCGCCGCAGAGGACGGCCTGCTCGCCGAAGAGGTCGGTCTCGCACTCGTCTTTGAAGGTGGTCTCGATGATCGCCGCGCGACCGCCGCCGATCCCGGCCGCGTAGGCGAGCACGAGGTCGTGGGCGTCGCCGCTCGCGTCCTGGTGGACGGCCATCAGGCAGGGCACGCCGTTGCCTTCCTCGTACTGGCGGCGGACCAGGTGGCCGGGGCCCTTCGGGGCGACCATGCCGACGTCGATTCCGGCGGGCGGCGCGACCTCGCCGAAGTGGATCGCGAAGCCGTGGGCGAAGAGCAGCAGGTTGCCGGGGGCGATCCCGTCGGCGATCTCCGAGGTCCAGATCTCACCCTGTTTCTCGTCCGGGAGCAGGATCATCACGATGTCGCCGCGGCTGGCGGCGTCGGCGATCTCGAGCACCTCGAGGCCGGCCTCTTCGGCCTTGGCGCGGCTGGATGAATCGGAGCGCAGGCCGACGACCACGTCGACGCCGGAGTCCTTGAGGTTGAGGGCGTGAGCGTGCCCCTGGGAGCCGTAGCCGAGGATCGCGACGGTCTTGCCGTCGAGCTTTCCGAGGTCGGCGTCCTTGTCGTAGAAGATGTCGTCGGTTTTCATGGCCGGCAGGCTACCTGAGCGCTCTCCTCATCAACTTGCCCGAGGGCGTGCGCGGCAGCGCCGCCGCCAGCTCGACCCGCTTGGGCACCTTGAAGCCGGCCAGCGATTCGCCGCAGTGGCGGCGCAGGTCGTCGGGGGTGACGGCGGAGCCGGCCTCGAGCACGACCACCGCGGTCACCGCCTGCTGCCACTCGGGGTCCTCGCGGCCGATCACGGCGGCGTCGGCGACGTCGGGGTGGCGCAGCAGCACCTCCTCGACCTCGGCCGGGACGACGTTCTCGCCGCCGCTGACGATCAGGTCGTCGATCCGGTCCTTGACGTAGAGGAAGCCCTCCTCGTCGATGTGGCCGAGGTCGCCGGTGTGCAGCCAGCCGTCGGGGTCGGCGCGACCCGGTGCGACGGTCGGGCCCTGGACCAGGATCTCGCCCTCGTGGATGCGCAGGTGCGTGGTCAGCAGCGGCCGGCCGGCGGAGCCGAGCTTGCGGCTCGCGTCCTCGGGGGCCAGCGTCGTCACCTGGGAGCAGGTCTCGGTCAGGCCGTAGGTCTGCACCACCGTCGCGCCCTTGGCGATCGCCTCCTGCAGCGGCTGCTCCGGAACCGGCCCGCCGCCGACCAGGATCGCCCGCGGGCCGGAGAGATCGGCGCCGGCCTCGAGCAGCCTGGTCAGCATCGTCGTCACCAGCGAGACGACGGTGATCCCGCCCTCCTCCAGCGCCGCCGCGACGCGGTCGACGTCGAAGCCGTCGTGGAGGACCGCGGTGGTGCCGTAGATGACCGAGCGCATGACGATGCCGAGGCCGGAGATGTGGCTCAGCGGCAGGCAGCAGAGCCAGCGGTCGGCGGGGTCGACGCCGATGTTGAAGCCGGAGCCGACGGCGCTCCAGAGGAAGTTGCCGTAGGTGAGGCCGACCGGCTTCGGCAGGCCGGAGCTGCCGCTGGTGAGGACCCGAGCGCAGATGTCGTCCATGTCGTTCTCGCCGAGCAGCGGCAGGTCGGCTTCGGTCTGGGTCAGCTCGCCGGCGTCGTCGAGGTCGACGGTCGGTTCCTCGGCGGCGACGATCGCCGCCCGCTCGGTCGCGGTCAGCCGCGGGCTCAGCGGCAGCAGCGTCGCGCCGACCTTCATCAGGGCGTGGAAGAGGACGACCTGCTCGCGCCGCGGGTGCATCGTCAGCGCCGCGATCGAGCCGCGGCGGACGCCGTGGGCGGCGAGCCGGCGCGCGACCCAGGTCGCCTCGGCCTCGAGCTCGGCGTAGGTGACGTCGACCCCGTCCGCCGCCAGGGCGGTACGGTCGGGACAGCTCTGGGAACGCTGGGCGAGCCAGTTGTCGAGTCTCATCGTGACGGCCCCAGCTCGCCGCCATACGGCGTCCTCGGTCGCCCAAATAGCGCTGCTATTCGGGCTTGCCAGCGTCCTGGTCTGGCGGCGCCTGGAGCTCGTCATTCCAACTGAACGTTACGAGCTATCGTTGCCAACCGGCCTAACCCCGGATTTGGAGGAACGTTGCCGCAACGCCACAAGGAAGCCCCGCCCGAAGAGGATCTCTACGCGCCGATCGAGTGGCAGCAGCGCCGGCGAGTACGGCGACATCCTCTACGAGAAGGCCGACGGGATCGCGAAGATCACGATCAACCGGCCGGAGGTCCTCAACGCCTTCCGGCCGCAGACGCTGATCGACGTCTCCGCCGCGCTCGAGGACGCGCGCGAGGACCCGGAGGTCGGGGTGATCATCCTCACCGGCGCGGGTCAGCGAGCCTTCTGCTCCGGCGGCGATCAGACGGTCCGCGGCGACACCGGCTACGTCGCCGAGGGCGCCTCGATCGGCCGCTTCCACGTCACCGACCTGCAGGTGCAGATGCGGCGCCTGCCCAAGCCGGTGGTGGCGATGGTGGCCGGCTACGCGATCGGCGGCGGCCACATCCTCCACGTCTGCTGCGACCTGACGATCGCCGCCGACAACGCCGTCTTCGGCCAGACCGGGCCGCGCGTCGGCTCCTGGGACGGCGGCTTCGGGGCCTCGCTGCTGCGCGACCTCGTCGGGACCAAGAAGGCGAAGGAGTTCTGGCTCCTGTGCCGCCAGTACGACGCCGAGGAGGCGCTGGAGATGGGCCTGGTCAACGCCGTCGTCCCGCTCGACCGCCTCGAAGCCGAGACGGTCGCCTGGTGCCGCGACATGCTCGCGCTCTCGCCCTTCGCCCTGCGCCTGGTCAAGGCCAGCTTCAACGCCCACGAGGACGGCTACGCCGGGATCCAGCAGCTGGCCCACGACGCCAACCTGCTCTTCTACGGCAACGAGGAGGCCCGCGAGGGACGCGAGGCCTTCAAGGAGAAGCGCCAGCCGGACTTCTCCAAGTTCCCCCGCCGGCCATGAGGATCTGGCTGATGGCGGCGCGGCCGCGGACGCTGCCGGCGGCGATCGCGCCGGTGCTGGTCGGCACCGCCGCGGCGGTGCAGTGGCTCGGCCACCTGCCGCGGGTCGGCGCCTTCTTCGCCGCGCTGGTCGGCTCGATCTTCATCCAGATCGGCACCAACCTCGCCAACGACTACTCCGACGCCAAGCGCGGCGCCGACACCGCCGACCGGCTCGGCCCGGTCCGGGTCACCTCGGCCGGCCTGGTGACGCCGCAGCGGGTGCTGACGGCGACCTGGATCGCCTTCGCCGTGGCGCGTCGCCTGCGGGATCTACCTGGCGACCGTCGCCGGCGTCGTGATCCTCGCTGATCGGCGCCGTCTCGATCGCCGCCGGCGTCCTCTACACCGGCGGCCCACGGCCCTACGGCTACGCCGGCCTCGGCGAGGTCTTCGTCTTCCTCTTCTTCGGCCTGGTCGCCGTCAACGGCTCCTACTACGTGCAGCTGGAACAGCTCGACGCGCTGCCGCTGGGCCTCTCGATCTCGGTCGGCTTCCTCGCCACCGCGATCCTCGTCGTCAACAACGTCCGCGACCTCGAGACCGACCGGCGGGCCGGCAAGATGACCCTCGGCGGTGCGGATGGGCCGCGGCCAGCGCGGTCAACCTCTACCGGCTGCTGGTGCTGGGCGCCTTCGTCGTCCTGCCGATCTCGCTCTGGGCGGCGGCGAAGCGAGCGCGCTGCCGCTGATCGGGCTGCTGGCGCTGCCGCTGGCGATCAAGCCGATGCGGGCGATCGGCGAGCCGCACCGACGGCCCGGCGCTGAACGGCGCGCTGGCGGCGACCGGAGCGCTGCTCGGCGTCTTCAGCCTGCTGGTCACCGCCGGGCTGCTGATCTCGAGCTGACGGCCCGGCGCCGCCGGCCGCGGCGGGGTGGGAAGCTGTGGGTGTGCGACTCGCCTCCGTCGAGGTCATCCCCTACGCGCTGCCCTTCCGCGAGCCCTACGTGACCGCGCGCGGGCGCCTCGACCGGCGCGAGATGGTGCTGCTGCGGCTGCGCGACGACGACGGGGTCGTCGGGCTCGGCGAAGCGGTGCCGCTGTCGCTGCGCGGCGGCGTCGGCATCGAGCAGGTGGTCGCGCAGCTGGAGGCGCCTCGGCGACGTGGACCGAGGTGACGCGAGGCGAGCGTCGGCCGCGGCCAGGCGCTCTCGGCGCCGGCGCGATGCGCGGCGCTGACGGCGCTCGGCGGACCTGCGCGGGCGCGTCGGCCGCCGGCTGCCGGCGCCACGGCGCGGCGCGGCCGGCGGCGCCGGTCCGCCTGCAACGCGACCCTCGTCGCCGGCGAGCCGGCAGCGGTCGCCGCCGACGCCCTGCGCTGGGCGGCGGACGGCTTCACGACCTTCAAGCTGAAGCTCGGGCGCCGGCGACGACGTCGGCCAGGTCCGGGCCGTGCGCGAGGCGCTGGGCGCGGCGGCGCGGATCCGGGTCGACGCCAACGCCGCCTGGGAGCCGCGAGGCCGCGATGCGGATCCTCAGCGAACTCGAGCCGCTCGACATCGAGCTCGCCGAGCAGCCGGTCGCGACGCTGGCCGAGATGGCCGAGGTCGCGGCCTCGACCACGATCCCGATCGCCGCCGACGAGAGCGTCGAGAGCCGCGCCGACGCCGCCGCGCGCGGTCGCGATGGCCGCCTGCGCGATCGACCGGGGTGAAGCTCTCGAAGGTCGGCGGCCCCGAGGAGGCGATCGCGATCGCCGAAACCGCTTCCCTCCTACCTCTCCAGCGCCCTCGACGGCCCGGTCGGGATCGCCGCCGCGGCGCAGGTCGCGCAGACGCTGAGCGCGAGCGCTCCGGCGAGCCGCTCGAGCTCGCCCACGGCCTCGCCACCCAGCGGCTCTTCGCCTCGACGATCGCCGCGGTCGAGTGCGAGCTGCGCGGAGGGCATGCTGCATCTGCCCGCCGGCCCCGGGCTCGGGGTCGAGATCGACGAGGACGCGCTCGAGGCGCACCGCCTTTAGCCTGGACTGGCGCTTTATTCGGCATATAGCCGAGTAAAGCGCCACACCCGTGGACCCGACCAACGCCAACACCGCCCTCGCCTCGGCCTTCGCCGAGGAGCTCGCGCGCGGCGGGCTGCGCCACGCGGTCGTCTCCCCCGGCTCGCGCTCGACTCCGCTCGCGGTGGCGCTCTGGCGCCAGCCGGAGATCGAGGTGACGGTGATCCTCGACGAGCGCTCGGCCGGCTTCTTCGCGCTCGGCGCCGCGCAGGCGAGCGGCGAGCCGGTGGCGCTGCTCTGCACCTCGGGCACCGCGGCCGCCAACTACCACCCGGCGGTCTGCGAGGCCGACGAATCGGCGGTCGCCGCTGCTCGTGCTCAGCGCCGACCGGCCGCCGGAGCTGCGCGGGATCGGCGCCGGGCAGACGATCGACCAGATCAAGCTCTTCGGCTCGGCGGTGCGCTGGTTCTGCGAAGTCGGCACCCACGAGGCCGACGACGACGGGCTGCTGCACTACCGCTCCGTCGCCTGCCGGGCGCTGGCGGCGGCGCGCGGCGAGACGCGGCCCGGGCCCGGTCCACCTCAACCTGCCCTGGCGCGAGCCGCTGGCGCCGGTCGCGGTCGAGGGAGCGGTGACGGCGACGGACCCGCTGGCGCTCGAGGGGCGCGAGGGCCGGCCGCTGACCGCGGTGACCCGGCTCGACCTCGAGCCCTCGACCTTCCTGCTCGAGGAGGTCGCCGGCCACATCGGCGACGCGATCGCCGGGGTGATCGTCGCCGGCCGCCAGCTCGACCCCGAGCTGCGCGAGCCGCTCGCCCACCTCGCCCGCGCCTCCGGCTTCCCGATCCTGGCCGAGCCGACCTCGCAGCTGCGCTGCGGTCCCCACGACCGCTCCCACGTCGATCTCCGCCTACGACCAGCTGCTGCGCGACGAGCGCTTCGCCAGCTCCGTCGTCCCCGACCTGGTCCTGCGCTTCGGCGAGATGCCGACCAGCAAGCCGCTGCGCGCCTGGCTGGCGGCGAGCGGCGCCGACCAGATCGTCGTCGACCCCTACGGCGGCTGGAACGAGCCGAGCCGGCGGGCGGCGGCGATCCTGCGGGCCGACCCGACCGAGCTCGCCGCCGGCTGGGCGACGCGGCTGGAGAAGGAGGAGCGCGGGGCGCCGCAGGCGTGGATCGAGGCCGAGCGCGGCGGCGCGCAGCGGCGATCGAGGCCGAGCTCGACGGCGACGACTCGATCTCCGAGCCGGCGCTGCACCTGGCGCTCGGGCGCGCCCATCGCGACGGCGACCTCGTCTACACCGCCTCGAGCATGCCGATCCGCGACCAGGAGGCCTTCCTCGCGGCGGCCGAGACCGACGTCCTCTTCCTCTGCAACCGCGGCGCCAACGGCATCGACGGCCTGATCTCCTCCGGCATCGGCGCCGCCCACGCCAGCGGCCGCCCGACCACGATCGTCACCGGCGACCTCGGCCTGCTCCACGACATCGGCGGCCTCGCCGCCCTGCGCGACGTCTCCACCCCGGTCCGGATCGTCGTCATCGACAACGACGGCGGCGGCATCTTCCACTTCCTGCCCCAGGAGGAGGCGCTGGGCAGCGAGGAGTTCGAGGCGCTGCTGGGCACCCCGCGCGGCGTCGACGTCGCGAAGGCGGCGGCGCTCTTCGACCTTCCGCACCGCAGAATCCGAGTCGCTCGACGAACTGCCCGATCGCCCTCGGCGATGGGCACCGGCCTGATCGAGGTCAGGACCAACCGCCAGACCAACGTCGCCGTCCATCGCCGCCTCGACCGACCGCGTCCAGCAGGCGCTCGCCTCGCTGCCCTGATCACGACTCTGCGCCAGCCCGAGCTATGTGCGGGTCAGCGCAGACTCGCGGTCCGGCAGCTCTCAGCAGGCGATCGGGCCCGCTTCGCGGCCGGGGCCGGGCTGCCAGACGGCGCCGAAGTAGGCGAGCCGCGGTCCCGAAAGCACCTTGGTGGGACAACTGCCGTCGCGGTTGATCTCCATGATCGCGTCGCCAAAGCCGAGGGAGGCGCTTCGGAGCCGACGTGTTCGATTCGGGTGTAGGCGATGCGCTGTCCCGACGGATCCCAGCTCGGATAGATCTCGAGGGAGCGTAGGGGTCGTGGTGAGGCGCCGCACGTCAGAGCCGTCGGATTTCGCGGTGAAGAGGTCCGCGTACGTCACCGCTGGTGACGCGGCCGGGTCTTGGTCGAGGTTCGTTCGTGCGGCCGCAGCAACGCCACTTCCAAGCCGCTCGGTGAGTAGACCGGATCGGTGCCTCCCGCATGATCACGATCGAGCCGCCGCCATCCAGGCGAATCGCCACCGCGTCGGGCTCCGCTCGCCTGAACGCCTCGAGATCGCGAGCGTCTCGCCGTCGGGCGAGAAGGACGATGGCTCGTTCGTCAGGTGATTCCGCCAGGGCGTCAGTCGCCGCGGATGGTCGCCGTCGATGTCAGCCAGCCAGGTGGTATCGCTCTGATAGACGACGTTTCCGCCCCCATTGACGGTTCGCGCGCAGCCGGCGTCTCTCGTCTGGCGAAGGCGATCGTGTGGCCGTCGGGAGAGAAGACTGGCGCAGTTCCTTCCTCGGTGCCGGGCAGCGGCACGAAGGCCGCTGCCGTCGGCGTGCGACGACGAAGAGCTCGGTTCGCGGTCCCGAGGAGAACCTTTCCCGGCGCTCGCCGACGATGCCGGTGAAGACGAGCATCGTGCCGTCGGGCGACCATGACGGCGGGTCCGGGGCGGGCAGCGGCCGAGCTCCTTCCTCCGCGAGCCTCAACGTTTTGGTCGCGTTGCCCGCCTGATCGGTGGTCAGCAATTCGAGGGCGCTGGGCCGGAACTCGCATTTGACGGTCGCCAGACGCGGCCCTTCGGGCGCGACCGCGCCGGCACTCGCCGCGGCTAACGCCGCCAGCAACGCCACGAGCACGCCGATCGTCAGCCCCCGCCGGATCACGCAGGGCATCTTGCACTATTCGACGGCGGTACGTCTACTCGGCGACGCAGCGGCAGCAGGGCGCCGAGCTTGACCTCGGTCTCGGCCAGCTCGGCCGCGGGGTCGGAGCCGGCGACGACGCCGACGCCGGCGAAGAGGTGGGCCTCGCGGTCGCGGAGGAGGGCGCTGCGGAGGGCGACGCAGAACTCGCCGTCCTCGGTCGCGTCCATCCAGCCGACCGGGCCGGCGTACCAGCCGCGGTCCATGCCCTCGAGCTCGGGGATCGCCGTGGCGGCGTCGGCCCAGGGCTCGCCGCCGACGGCCGGGGTCGGGTGCAGCATGCCGGCCAGCTCGATCGCCGAGTGCGGATCGGCGAGCTGGGCGATCACCGGCGTCGCCAGGTGCTGGATGTTGGCGACCTTGACGATCTCCGGCTCCGGCGCCGCCTCGACCCAGACCGCGTGCGGGCGCAGGGCGCGGACGATCCGCTTGGCGACGATCCGCTGCTCGCGGCGGTCCTTGTCGCTGCGCAGCAGCTGCTCGCCGAGGTGGTCGTCGACGGCGGGGTCGGAGCTGCGGCGGGTCGAGCCGGCGAGGGCGACGGTGGAGACGCTGGCGCCGGAGCGGCGCACCAGCAGCTCCGGGCTGGCGCCGATGAAGGCCGCCTCCGGGGTGCCGCAGCAGAAGCAGAAGCAGGCCGGGAACTGGATCCGCATCGCCCCGAACAGCGCCGCCGGATCGTGGGCGGCGCCGGCGCTGACGATCACCTCGCGGGCGAGCACGACCTTGCTCATCGCCCCGGCGTCGATCCGCTCTGTGGCCTCGGCGACCGCGGCTTCGAACTCGGCCGGGGGCCGGGCGCTGCGGATCTCGGCGTGGGCGGTCGGGTGCGGGTCGAGCATCGGCAGCGGCGCCTCGGCGCGCAGCCCGGCCAGCCTGGCGCTCATCGAGCGCGGCGACCGCCTCGCCGTCGTCGCCGGGGTTGACGACGGCGTTGACGGTGAGGAAGGTGCGCCCGCCGCTGCGGCAGAGCGAGAGCTCCGGCAGGACCAGCGAGCCGGGAGAGAGCGAGGACCAGGTCGAGGAGGAGCCGCCCTCGGCGTCGAAGGCGAAGCCGCCCAGCCAGACCGGACCGGCGCCGGCCGGCAAGCCCGCGCGGCTCGTCGAGCACCGGGTCCCCCCCGGTCCGCGAGCACTCGCTGGCGACGTCGGCGAAGCGCGTCCTGCCCCGCGAGGCCGACTCGTGGGCGACCCCGAGCCCGGCCAGCGCGAAGCCGCGATCGGGCTGCTCCCAGCAGAACCAGCGATCGGAGGCCAGCCGCGAGGCGAAGACCGCCGCGCAGGGGTCGGCCAGATCGACCTCGGCGGTGACGCTGACGAGGGTGCGGCGCCCGCGCTGGACGCCCTCGTGCGCGACTGCCGCCTAGGAGGCGACTCAGTCGTGACCACGGGCGATGGCGATCTCGCCGGTGCGGACCATTTCGACCAGGCCGTGGGGGCGGATCATCCGCTCGAAGGCCTCGATCTTGTCGGCCGAGCCGGTGACCTCGATCGTCATCGTGCGGCGGGCGACGTCGACGATCTTGGCGCGGAAGATCTCCGCGAACTGGATGATCTCGGCCCGGTTCTCGACCGCCGAGGAGACCTTGAACAGCGCCATCTCGCGCGCCACCGTCTCCTCCGGCTCCATGTCGCGGATCTTGAGGACGTTGACCAGCTTGTGCAGCTGCTTGGTCACCTGGTCGATCGGGTGGACGGCGCCGTCGAGGGTCAGCGTGATCCGCGAGATGCTGGGGTCGTCGGTCGGGCCCGACCGCGAGCGTGTCGATGTTGAAGCCGCGGCGCGAGAAGAGGCCGGCGACGCGGGCCAGCACGCCCGGTTTGTTCTCGACCTGGATCGAGAGGATGTGCTTGCGGCCGGTCAGCTGCCCGGGCAGGTGCAGGTCCTCGAGCTTGACCGCCTGCGGCGTCCCGGCCTCCATCAGGAGCCCGAGGGCGCCGTCTCGGCCTGAGCGTCGCTCGCCGCCTCGCCACCATGTCGCGGGCGGCTTCGCCCGGCGGCGATCATCGGGTAGCAGTTCTCCTCCTGGGCGACGCGGACGTCGAGCAGGACCGGGCCGTCGGTCTCGATCGCCTTGACCATCGTCTCCTCGAGGTCGGCCGAGTTCTCGCAGCGCATCCCGGTCGCGCCGAAGGCCTCGGCCAGCTTCACCCAGTCGGGGCTGGCGCCCATCTCGACCGAGCTGTAGCGGCGGTCCCAGAACAGCTCCTGCCACTGGCGGACCATGCCCATGTAGCCGTTGTTCATCAGGAAGATCTTCACCGGGATCTCCTCGGTGACGCAGGTGGCGAGCTCCTGGACGTTCATGATCAGGCTGCCGTCGCCGGCGAGGCAGACGACGGTCTCGTCCGGGCAGGCGACCTTGGCGCCGACCGCCGAGGGCAGGCCGAAGCCCATCGTGCCGAGGCCGCCGGAGTTGATCCAGCGGCGCGGTTTCTCGAAGCCGTAGTACTGCGCCGCCCACATCTGGTGCTGGCCGACGTCGGAGGTGATGATCGCGTCGCCCTTGGTCGCCCTGTGCAGCGCCTCGACCATGAACTGCGGCTTGATCTCGCCGTCCTTGCCGGGCTCGTAGAAGAGCGGGTGCTCCTGCTGCCAGCCGCGGATCTGCTCCCACCAGGCGTCGAGCCGGGAGGAGTCGGTCTGCAGCGCCCGGTACTCGCGGGTCAGCTTCGGCAGCACCAGCTTGACGTCGCCGACGATCGGGATGTGGGCGCCGACGTTCTTCGAGATCTCGGCCGGGTCGATGTCGATGTGGATCACCTTCGCGTGCGGCGCGAACTCGGCCAGCTTGCCGGTGATGCGGTCGTCGAAGCGGGCGCCGATGGCGACGATCAGGTCGGCCTTGTCCATCGCGTAGTTGGCGGTGAAGGTGCCGTGCATGCCCAGCATCCCGAGCCAGCTCTCGCCCGAGGCGGGGTAGGCGCCGAGGCCCATCAGCGTCGAGGTGACCGGGAAGCGGTCGGAGGCGGCGAGCTCGCGCAGCTCCTCGGAGGCGTTGGCGTTGACGACGCCGCCGCCGCTGTAGAAGATCGGCCGGCGGGCGTTGGCCAGCGCTTTGGCGGCGATCCGGATCTGTTTGATGTTGCCCTCGGTCGAGGGCTTGTAGCCGGGCAGCTCGACCGGCTCGGTGCGCGGCTCGTAGTCGATGTCGGCCCGCGAGAGGTCCTGCGGGATGTCGAGCAGGACCGGCCCGGGCCGCCCGGTCGAGGCGATGTGGAAGGCCTCGTGGACGTACTCGGGGATCTGGCGCGCGTCGGTGACCTGGAAGGAGTGCTTGACGAAGGGCAGGGTGGCGCCGAGGATGTCGGCCTCCTGGAAGCCGTCGGTGCCGATCAGCTCGGTCCGCACCTGGCCGGTGATGAAGACGGTCGGGACCGAGTCCAGCATCGCGTCGGCGATCGCCGTGACCAGGTTGGTCGCGCCGGGGCCGGAGGTGGCGAAGGCGACCCCGACCTTGCCGGAGGCCTTGGCGTAGCCCTCGGCCGCGTGGCCGCCGCCCTGCTCGTGGCGGACCTGGACGTGGCGGAAGTCGGCGTCGACGAGCGCGTCGTAGGTCGGCAGGTTGGCCCCGCCGGGGATCCCGAAGACGTCTTTGACGCCCTCGGCCTTCAGCGATTCCATCAAGGTGTCGGCGGCTCGCATCGAACTGGCGATGGTACCAGCGGGGCTGGGCCCGCTCCGGGCGGTCGCCTACGCCTGTGCTGCAGGCGATTTCGCCGGGTTCCAGCGGGTGCGGGGATCGATCGAGGACTCGATCGCGTTCCCCTTGTAGCGCTCGATCGTGTGCAGCATCGACTCGACCAGCTCCTCGCCCAGCAGCGTCGGCTTCGAGGCCGAGGTCGAGCAGCTTGGTGTGGATCGGGTTGTAGTAGTGCTCTTCCTTCTCGACCCGGGGGTTGTCGAAGTGCTCGATCTCGACCGTGTAGCCGAGATGCTCGGCGGCGCCCTTGACCAGCTCGGCCAGCTCGCATCACCGAGAACTGCTCGGTGAACTGGTTGAAGACGCGGAACTCGCCGCGCTCGGCCGGGTTCGTCGACCGCCAGCTCGACGCAGGCGAGGGTGTCGCGGATGTTGAGGAAGCCGCGGGTCTGGCTGGCCGGCGCCGTAGACGGTCAGCGGGTGGCCGATCACGGCCTGCAGGCAGAAGCGGTTGAGCACGGTGCCGAACAGCTCGTCGTAGTCGAAGCGGGTGATCAGCCGCTCGTCGCCGGCGGTCTCGTCGGTCTCGATCCCGTAGACGACGCCCTGGTTGAGGTCGGTCGCGCGCAGGCCCCAGGTGCGGCAGGCGAAGTGGATGTTGGTCGAGTCGTGGACCTTCGAGCAGTGGTAGAGCGAGCCGGGCAGCTTCGGGAACGGCAGCGTGTCCTTGCGCCCCTTGTGCTCGATCTCGATGTAGCCCTCCTCGATGTCGATGTTGGGCTGGCCGTACTCGCCCATCGTCCCGAGCTTGACCAGGTGCGCGTCCGGGACGTGGTCGCGCATCGCGAAGAGCAGGTTGAGGTTGCCGATCGTGTTCGCGTACTGGGTCTCGACCGCGGTCTCGCGGGAGATCATCGAGTAGGGCGCCGAGGCCTGCTGGCCGTAGTGGACGACCGCCTCGGGCCGGGTCTCGGCGACGACCTCGTCGAGGAAGTCGCCGTCCTCGATCGCGCCGACGTAGCTGGCGGATGCGCGTTGCCGGAGACCTCGCTCCCAGGCGTCGATCCGGGCCTCGAGGTCGGCGATCGGCGTCAGCGAGTCGGAGCCCGCGTCGCGGACCCAGCGGCGGCGGGAGAAGTTGTCGACGACGGTGACCTCGTGGCCGCGGGCGGAGAACCGGAGGGCCGTCGGCCAGCCCAGGTAGCCGTCGCCGCCGAGGATCAGAACTCGCATAGGCGCGGCAGCTTAGTTGAATCAGGCCGATGGCAAACGGACTGGCGGCGCGCAACGGAGGACGGTTCGGCCTCGCCGCGCTGGTCGCGATCCTGCTGCTCGGCCTCGGCCTGCGGGTCGGCGAAGCCTGGGACGGGCGCGCTCCCGTCTACGACGCCACCGCCTACGCGGCGATCGCGGCGAACCTCGACCGGGGCAACGGCTTCACGGTCGGCGCCGCGCGCGACCCAGCCCTCGAGCAACTACTCCCCCGGCCTGCCGCTGCTGACGGCGGCGATCTACAAGCTCAGCGGCGGCGTCCACGAACGGCTGGCGCGGCTCGTCCTGGCCCTGATCGGCTCCCTCTCGGTCCTCTTCGCCTACCTGATCGCCCGCCGGCTCTCGGGGCCCGGTGCGCGGCCTGATCGGCGCCGCGGCGGTCGCGATCTACCCGGCGCTGCTCGAGTACCAGGGGATGCTGATGAGCGAGCCGCTGGCGGCGACGCTGCTGTCCGGCTCGGTGCTGGCGATGTTCTGGGCGGCCGATCGCGAGGGCCGGGCGCGCTGGCTGCTGCCGGGGGCGCTGCTCGGAGCCACGGCGATGGTCCGGCCGGAGTACCTCGGGGTCGCCGTTCTGCTCGGGCTCGTCGTCTTCCTCGCGACGGCGGCTCAAGGGCGACTGGCGCCGCTCGCTGGCGCAGGCGGCGATCCTGCTCGCCGGGGTCGTCGTCGTCGTCGCCCCCTGGACGATCCGCAACGCGGTCGCGCTCGACCGCGTCGTGCCGATCTCGACCGGCGGCGGCCAGGTCCTCTTCGCCGGCACCTACCTGCCCTCCGACGGCAACCCGGAACAGGTCGGCGCCGAGGTCGTCGCCCGTCACCCGGAAATCTTCGCCCCGGCCGACGCCCAGCGGCTGCGCCTCGAGCAGATCCTCGCCGTGCTCGCCGCCGCATCGCTATCCCGGGACTGGAAAGCGACAAGGCGCTCTCGAAGATGGGCAAGGAACAGCTCTGGGACGACGTCTCCGAAGAGCCGCTGGAATACGTCGGCTTCGTCGCCACCAAGGTCGGCCGGATCTGGTCGCACGGGCCGCGCGCGGTGATGCGCGAGCCGCTCTGGGAGGCGCTGCACTGGGCGCTCCTCGCCCTCGGGATGCTCGGCCTGGCGGTGCTGGCCTGGCGCCGGCGCTGGGAGGCGCTGGTGATCGGCGCGGTCTTCCTCGCGATCACCGCGATCAGCGCCCTGCTCGTCGCCTCGCCGCGGCGGGTGCTGGTGATGCTGCCGCTGCTGGCGGCGCTGGCCGGGACCGGCGCCGCCTGGCTCTGGGCCGAAGCGCTGAGGCTGAGGATCGACAGGGCCGCGCCCGCCGCCCCGGATAGCCTGAGCCGGCCTTGACCGCCGTCGCCGACCGCATCCGCGCCCTGCCCCAGCGCTACGGCAGCGAAGACGCTGATCCCGCTGGCGCTGATCGCCGTCCTCGGACTCGGGCTACGCGCCTTCGCGGTGGTGCACCCGGTCGCCAACCCGGCCGACGACTCGCACGCCTACTACGCGCTCTCCAAGGCGCTCTACGAGGAAGGCAGCTACGGCGAAGCGAACTTCCACGACTCGAGCGACTGGTCGCCGGGCGCGCCGCTGCTCTACGCCGCCAGCTTCTACGCGACCGGCGGCGCCCGCGAAGGGACGGCGCGGATCGTCGAGGCGCTGCTGGGGGTGGCCGCGATCCTCGTCGTCTTCCTGCTGGCGAGAGCGGCTCGGCGGGCCGGCTGGGTCGGCCTGCTCGCCGCCTTCGCGGTCGCCGTCTACCCGCCGTTCATCCACTCCACCGGCGAGCTGATGAGCGAGCCGCCGGCGATCCTCACCCTGCCCGCCGCCGTCCTCGCCTTCCTCTGGGCGAGCGAACAGGAGCGACTGCGCGCCTGGCTCGCTGCCGGGGCTGCTGTTCGGGCTGACGGCGATGTTCCGGCCCGAGTACCTGCTCGTCGCCGCCGCCTTCGTCGTCCTCGCCGCGATCCGGGTCGGCCTCGCGCGCGGCTGGAAGCCGGGGCTGGCCGGCGCCGCCCTGCTGCTCGCGGCGCTGCTGCTGCCGATCGTCCCCTGGACGATCCGCAACATCGACGTGCTCGGCCGCGTGGTGCCGATCTCGACCGGCAGCGGCAAGGCGCTCTACGTCGGCACCTACCTGCCGGCCGACGGCGAATACCAGCGGGTCAAGGCGCTGCTCTACGAACGCTACGACCACAAGTCGCTGCCGCCGAACTCCGAAGCGCTGAACGAAGTCGACCCGATGCCGCTCTTCAACCGGGTCGCCGAACCGCTATCCCGACCTGCCGCGCGACTCGGCCCTCGGCAAGATCGGCAAGCAGAACTTCTCCAAGTACTTCGGCGAAGACCCGTTCGGCTACCTGGCGATGACCGCGCGCAAGGTCGGGCGGATGTGGTCGAGCGGCGTCGGCGCGGCGATGAGCAGCGGCCCCGGCCGCGCCGTCCAGATCCTGCTCGTCGCGCTCGGATTGGCCGGATTCGTCCTGCTCGGGGTGCGGCGACGCTGGTGGGAGCTGATCGCGCTGGCGACCCCGATCGTGCTCGTCACCCTGGTCGGCGCCGCCTCGCTGGCGGCCCCGCGCCGCAACGAGGTGCTGATGACGCTCGTCTTTCCTCTCGCCGCCCTGGCCCTGTCTTCGGCGGTCGCGGCCATATCCTCCGGTCGCGAATGGTCCCCCAAGCAGGCATCTTCCCCTCCGAGCTGACCGCGCTTCGCAGCGCCGGGCTGCTGATCGGCATCGCGATCGTCGCCTACGCGGTGATCCGCCGGCGCTCGCTGCGCAACGCCGACGTGCTGATCCTGCTGCTCGCCGGGCTCGGGCTGATCCTGGTCACCGGCACCGAAGCCGTCGACGGCCTGCTCTCCGCCTTCTCCTTCGAAAAGGGCAACGGCG
Source organism: uncultured Solirubrobacterales bacterium (assembly GCA_963739875.1). Taxonomy (GTDB): domain Bacteria; phylum Actinomycetota; class Thermoleophilia; order Solirubrobacterales; family 70-9; genus VAYN01. The sequence goes on along the minus strand of CAVUCD010000001.1, from coordinate 172,846 downwards.
GCCGCATCCTCGGCCTCGCCGTCTTCGCGATCTTCATCCTCTTCCTGCTCAGCCTGCGGGCGCTCTCGCAGGCGGCGCGCAACTCGCGCCAGCTCTCGGCGGCGCTCGAGGGCCTGGCCTGGGAGGAGTTCCGCCAGGCCGGCCTGCCGGAGCGCTTCCGCGGCAAGATCGCGATCGTCGTCCCCGCCTACAACGAGGCCGAGAACATCGGCGTCGTCCTCGACCAGATGCCGGCCGAGGTCTGCGGCGTCGCCACCGAGGTCCTCGTCGTCGACGACGGCTCCCGCGACGGCACCGGCGACGTCGCCACCGCCCATGGGGCCGCCGTCGCCCGCCACGTCACCAACCGCGGCGGTGGCGCCGCGCTGCGGACGGGCTACCGGCTGATGGTCGAATCGAAGGCCGAGATCGTCGTCACCCTCGACGCCGACGGACAGCACCTGCCCTCGGAGATGGAGCGGCTGGTCAAACCGATCCTCGACGGCGAGGTCGACGTCGCCCACGGCTCCCGCGTCCTCGGCCACGCCGACCGCAACCACTTCGCCCGCGAGCTCGGCATCGTCTTCTTCAACCGCCTCGTCTCCTTCATCACCCGCACCCACGTCACCGACTGCTCCAACGGCTACCGCGCCGTCCGCACCACGGTCCTCCCCCAGCTGGTCCTGCGCCAGGAGCAGTTCCACACCTCCGAGTTCATGATCGAGGCGATCAAGCGCGGCATCCCCGCCAAGGAGATCCCGATCACGGTCGAACAGCGGCTGCATGGGCACAGCAAGAAGCCGGCGGTGTTCCGCTACGGGGTGGGGTTCGCGAACGCGATCGTGCGGACCTGGCTCAGGTAGGGGCTGCGAGGAGGGGTGGGATGTGCCCTCCGGGAATTCAGTCGCGCGCGCTAAAGCGCGCTTGCTCCACCGAGTCGAGCCCGCCTATGGCGGGCAGATGACAGATTGCATATCGCGCCCTGTTCGGGCACATTCCCGGAGGGCACATCCCACCCCTCCTCACGGTCCGTCCCGAGTCAGCTCCGGGAAGCGGGTTCGGGTCTGCCCACCCCGTCGCGGATCCCGTTCGAAGCTGGCGGACCCTGGGCCTGAGGCATTGGGCGTTTCGTTGGAGGGAGCCGGTTGTGCTCCGGGCGAATGTCGCGCGAATGCGCGGCGATATGCAATCTGTCTATTGCCCGCCATAGGCGGGCAGCAACATCGGGAGCAGCCGGCTTTAGCGCGCGCGACTGAATTCGCCCGGAGCACAACCGGCTCCCTCTAGCGAACCCCCGGATGCCGGACCGCCGCCGGATCCGGCAGATACAGATCGGTCCCGCACCTAGGGCAGACCTGGACATACAGCTTCAGCGCCTTGGTGCAGGTCGGGCACTGGCGTTCGGGTTCGTCCTTCTCGACGCGGTAGAGGCTGACGGCGATCAGGCCGAGGATCGGCATCACGGCGCCGACGAGGAACCAGATGAAGAACGAGCTGCCCTTGATCTTGCCGAAGATGGCGGTGGCAAGGCCGAAGAAGAAGACGATGACGAGGTACTCGAGGCCCACGGTCCCATTGTTGCGCTTCGGGCCTGGGCCTTACGTCCAGGCCGTCGGGCGGCCGCTAACCGAGCGGCTTGCGGTGGCCGATCGAGCCGACCTCGGAGATGTCGCGGCTGAAGGGCAGTCCGGCGGTCCAGTCGAGCACCGCGCGGGCCTTGCGAGCGGCGCCCGGAATCTGGCTCATGTGGTAGCTGCGGGCCAGCCACCAGGCGGGGAAGCCGCGGAACGTCCTATCGCCGATCCGGCCGACCGCCTTGTAGCGGCCGAGGTTGACGAAGGAGGCCTCGCTGCGGTACTCGAAGGCCCGCGGGCTGCCCACCCCGAGCTCGGCGGCGATGTTGCGCGCCACCACCGGGCCCTGGCGGACGGCGTGCTGAGCGGTCGGCGGGCAGACGCCGCCGCGCGGGTCGGGGGCGGCGGCGCAGTCGCCGATCGCCCAGACCGAGTCCGAGCCCCGCACCCGCAGGTACTCGTCGACGGGAACGCGGCCGCGCTCGTCGAGCGGCAGGTTGAGCTCTTTGAGGATCGGCTGCGGGGCGACGCCGGCGGTCCAGACGACGGTCCGCGTCGGCAGCGTCTCGCCGCTGGAGAGGCGGGCGGAATTGGCCTCGACCTGATCCAGCGTCGTCTCCAGGCGGATGTCGATGCCGCGGCCGCGCAGCTCGCGCAGCGCGTATTCGGCCAGCTGCAGGTCGATCTCCGGCAGGACCCGGTCGGTCGCCTCGACCAGGACCCAGCGCATCCCGTGCAGGCGCGCCCGCGGGTAGCTCTCCATCGCGTCGGCGGCGAAGTCCTGCAGCTCGGCCAGCGCCTCCAGGCCGGCGTAGCCGCCGCCGACGAAGACGTAGGTGAGCAGTTCGTCGCGGCGGGCGGGGTCTTCGGTCGCGTTGGCTTCCTCCAGCGTCTCGACCACGTGGTTGCGCAGGTAGATCGCGTCGGCGAGGCTCTTGAAGCCGACCGCGTGCTCGGCCAAGCCCGGGACCGGCAGCACCCGAGAGACCGAGCCGAGCGCCAGCAGCAGCTGGTCGTAGGGCAGCGTCTCGGTTTCGCCGTACTTGGCCCGCAGCTCGACCGTCTTCGCCTCGGGGTCGTGGCCGACGATCGAGCCCAGCCGCAGATAGGTGCGCTTGAGGATGTCCCGCAGCGGCGTCACCACATGCCGCGGCTCCAGCGTCCCAGCCGCGGCCTCCGGCAGGAACGGCGTGTAGAGCATGAAGTTGGTCTCGTTGACCAGCGTCATCCGCGCCGACTGCCGCGGCATCGTCTTCTCGAGCTCGCGAGCCGCGGCCGCGCCTCCGAACCCTCCACCAGCGATGACGACGTTCCAGGCCATGCCTTCAACGTAGCACTTTGTAACAACGTGTTACAAAGTGCAGAAACCGCACATCCGTGAACTCGCGTTTTCCTGCGCTATACGGCAAAACAACGCGAGTTCAGCCCAGGCCGAGCTTGGCGCGGATCAGGCGGGTGACGTCGCCGCCGTCGGCGCGGCCCTTGGTCTCGCGCATCACCGCGCCGACGATCGCGCCGATCGCCTTGCGCGTTGCCGGCCTTGATCTGCTCGGCGGCCTCCGGGTTGGCGTCGACCGCGGCGGCGACGATCGACTCCAGCTCGTCGTCGTCGCCGGACATCGCGAGGCCCTCCCGCTCGACGATGACCTGGGCGTCGCCGCCCTCCTCGACCAGGGCGGCGAGCACGGCCTTGCCGCTGCCGTGGGAGATCGTCTTCCGGCCGACCATCGTCACCAGCTCGGCCAGCGCCGCGGGGGTCACTTTCGAATCGGCGGCGGTATCGCCGCCGGCCGCTCGCAGCGCCGCCGCGAGCTCGCCGGTGACCCAGTTGGCCACCACCTTCGGCTCGACGCCGCCGGCGTCGGTGTTGACCTGCTCGAAATAGGCGGCCGTCTCGGGGTCGGCGGCGAGCACAGCGGCGACGTCGGAGGCCAGCCCCTCGCCGACGTAGCGCTCGATCCGCGCCGCCGGCAGCTCCGGCAGCGCCTCGCGGGCCTCGCGCAGCATCTGCTCGGTCGGCGCCAGCGGCACCAGGTCGGGCTCGGGGAAGTAGCGGTAGTCGTGGGCTTCCTCCTTCGAGCGCAGCGAGGTCAGGCTGCCGCTCTGGGGGTCGAAGTGGAGGGTCTCCTGTTCGACCGTCCCCCCCGCCGCGATCAGCTCGCGCTGGCGCTCGAGCTCGGCTTCGACGCCGCGCTGGAGGAAGCGGAAGCTGTTCATGTTCTTCAGCTCGGTCTTGGTCCCGAGCTCCTCGGCGCCGGCCGGGCGGACGGAGACGTTGGCGTCGACCCGCAGGCTCCCCTCCTCCATGTTGACGTCGGAGACGCCGAGCTGGCGCACCGTCTCGCGCAGCAGCCGCGCCCACTCGGCCGCTTCGGCGGCGCCGCGCAGGTCGGGCTCGGTGACGATCTCGACCAGCGGCGTGCCGCCGCGGTTGAAGTCGACCAGCGAGTGGTCGGAGCCGTGGATCCGGCCCGACTCGCCGACGTGGATCGTCTTCGCCGCGTCCTCCTCGAGGTGGGCGCGGTGGATGCGGATCTCGCCGAGGCGGCCGTTGCTGGCAAGCGGGATGTCGTACTGACTGATCTGGTAGGCCTTCGGGTTGTCCGGATAGAAGTAGTTCTTGCGGTGGAAGATCGAGCGCGGCGCCACCTCGCACTCCAGCGCCGCGGCGATCTGCAGCGCGTAGAGGATCGCCTGTTCGTTGGGCACCGGCAGCACGCCCGGGTGGGCGAGGCAGATCGGGCAGGTGTGGACGTTCGGCTCGTCGCCGAAGGAGAGTTCGCAGCCGCAGAACATCTTCGTCCTGGTCGCCAGCTGGACGTGGATCTCCAGCCCGATCACCGCTTCGAGCTCAGCCATCGACGCCCTCCGGCCTGGAGTCGAACCCGATCGCCTGCTCCAGCGCGTACGACGGCCTCGAGCAGCTTCTGCTCGGCGAAGGCCGGGGCGGCGATCTGGAAGCCGACCGGCAGCTGCCTGCCGCCGCCCTCGGGCTCGGCCAGTCCCGCCGGGATCGAGATCGCCGGCAGGCCGGCGAGGCTCATCGGCACGGTGAAGAAGTCGTTGAGGTACATCGAGAGCGGGTCGGCGGTCTTCTCGCCGAGCTCGAAGGCGACCGAGGGCGAGGTCGGGGTGACGACGAAGTCGACCTCCGCGAAGGCCGCCCTGAAGTCCTCGGCGATCCGGGTGCGGACCTTCTGCGCCTGGCCGTAGTAGGCGTCGTAGTAGCCGGAGGAGAGCGCGTAGGTGCCGAGCATGATCCGCCGCTTGACCTCGGTCCCGAAGCCCTCCGCCCGGGTCGTCTCGTACATCTCCAGGAGGTCGCCGTCGCCGCCCCTGCGGACCCCGTAGCGGACGCCGTCGTAGCGGGCGAGGTTCGAGGAGGCCTCGGCCGGCGCGATCACGTAGTAGGCGGAGATGCCGTGCTCGGCGCTGGGCAGGGCCACGGTCGGTGACGATCTCGCCGCCGAGCTCCTCGATCCGCGCCAGCGTCGCCTCGAAGACGCTCGCGCACCCCGGCGATCCATCTCGGCCTCGGCCAGCTCGCTCGGCACCCCGAAGCGCAGTCCCTTCAGGTCCTCGCGGCTGGGGGCGACGATGCCGCCCTCGATCCCGACCGAGGTCGAGTCGCAGGGGTCGCGCCCCTCCATCGCCGCCAGCAGCAGCGCCGCGTCGGTGACGTCGCGGGTCAGCGGGCCGCACTGGTCGAGCGAGGAGGCGAAGGCGATCATCCCGTAGCGCGAGATCGCCCCGTAGGTGGGCTTCAGCCCGACGATCCCGCAGAGCGAGGCGGGCTGGCGGATCGAGCCGCCGGTGTCGGTGCCGATCGCGCAGGGGGCGAGGCCGCCGGCGACCACGGCCGCGGAGCCGCCCGAGGAGCCGCCCGGAACGCGCCCGCGGTCCCACGGGTTGAGCACCGGTCCGTAGGCCGAGTTCTCGTTCGAGGAGCCCATCGCGAACTCGTCCATGTTGGTCTTGCCGAGCACCCGGGCGCCGGCGGCGTCGAGACGGCGCACGGCGGCGGCGGTGTAGGGCGGCCGGTAGCCCTCGAGGATCCGCGAGCCGGCGGTCGTCGGCGTCCCCTCGGTGCAGAAGATGTCCTTGACCGCGACCGGGATCCCGCCGAGCGGGCCGTCCATCGCCTGGTGGTCGACGGGATGCTCGACCCGGAACAGGTAGGCGTTCAGCTCGTCGCCCGCGGCCGCCTCCTGCCAGGCGGAGAAGTACTCCTCGGCCGAGAGCTCGGTGGCGGCGATCCGCGCCGCCGCTTCGGCGACGGTCAGCTCCAGCAGCTCCGCCATCAGGCGTCAGCCTGCGGCGAGGGAACCCGGAAGGCGCCGTCGACCGGTTCCGGCGCCGAGGCCAGCGCCACCTCCTGCGGCAGGCTCGGCCGCGGCACGTCCGGCCGCCAGACGTTCTCCAGCGCGACCACGTGCGAGGTCGGCTCGACCCCCTCCAGATCGAGCTTCCCGATCCGATCGACGTGCTCGAGGATCCCGGAAAGCTCGCCGGTCATCGTCTCGACTTCGTCCTCGGTCAAGCTGCAGCCGCGCCAGCCGGGCGACGTGCAGTACCTGCTCCCGGTCGATCATCGCGCGGATTCTAGGCGGCGCCGCACCTCTCCGCACACTGGCCAGCCAGCCAGTTATTGTCTGGCCCGCGATGCAGGGACCCGCCGCCGAGAGATTCGTCGTCCTCAGCCTGCGCCTGCTCGCGGTCAGCTTCGCCGTCGTCGGCCTCCTCTTCATCGCCGTCCCCAACGGCACGCTCGACGTCATCTCGGACTTCGGCGAATTGCTCGGCAACCACACCCGAGCCCCGCACGGCGACGAGCAGCTCTGGCTCTCGCTCGGCTTCGCCTACATGGTCGTGATCACCGGCATCTGCCTGGTCGTCCAGACCGACGTCGTCCGCTACCGGCCGCTGCTGCTCGTCCTCGCCGCCGGCAAGACCGCCTCCTCGCTGGCCACGCTCGGCTTCTTCGTCTTCGACGAACAGGTCTTCGCCTACCTGCTCAACTTCCTCCTCGACGGCTCGCTGGTGGTCATCTCGCTGGCGCTCTGGGTGCTGATCGGGCAGGATCGGTCGCCCCGTCGAACCCGGTTGACGGCGCCCGCCAGGGCTTTCGACCGCTGAGCAACGGACCCTGAGCGCGATCTGCGCGGCGATGGCGCCGGGCATCGACGGGCTGCCGGCGGCCGAGCGCGACGTCGACGTCTCCGGCCCGGTCGCCCAGTTCCTGACCTCGGTCTCGCCGCGGCTCCTGATCCGGCTCAGGCTCGGCCTGCGCGCCTTCGAGTGGCTGCCCTTCCCGCGGCGCTTCAGCCGCCTCGATCCCGGCGGCGCGCGGAGGCGTTCCTGCCACCGCCTCGAGGGCTCGCGGCTCTCGCTTCAACCACGACCTGCTGCTGATGGCGAAGCTGTTCTCGACCCTCGGCTACGCGGTCACCCCGGAGGTGCAGGAGCGGATCGGCTTCGAGATCGGCTGCGGCCTCGCCGACGGGACCGCTGCCCGAGCCGGCCGGCTCCCTCGGCGACACCGAGCCGCAGCGGCGAGCGGCGAGGAATGCGACGTCGTCATCGTCGGCTCCGGTGCCGGCGGCGCCGTCGCCGCGGCGACGCTGGCCGAGGCCGGGCTCGACGTGCTGGTGCTCGAGGCCGGCGGCCACTACGACCGCGACAGCTACCCGAGCGACCACCTCGAGGCGATCGCCAGCCTCTACCGCGACGCCGGCCTGACGATCGCCGAAGGGCGGCCGCCGATCCCGGTGCCGGTGGCGAGGGTCGTCGGCGGCACCACCGTGATCAACTCCGGCACCTGCTTCCGCGCTCCCGACCCGGTGCTCGAGGACTGGAAGCAGCGCTTCGGCATCGACTGGGCCGACGACCTCGACGCCGACTTCGCCGAGGCCGAGGAGCTTCCTCCGCGTCACCCAGCTCGACCCCGAGCGGATGGGCCGCAACGGCCAGCTGGCGATGGAGGGCGCCGCCGCGATCGGCGCCAGCGGCGGCGCCGATCTCCCGCAACGCCGGCAGCTGCGTGCAGTGCAGCTCCTGCCCGTTCGGCTGCGAGATCGACGCCAAGCGCGGCATGCACGTCAGCTACCTGCCGCGGGCGGTCGCCGCCGGAGCGCGGATCCGCGCCGGGGTCGAGGCCGGCCGGCGTGATCGTCGAGGACGGCCGCGCCGTCGGCGTCGAGTGCCGGGCCCGCGGCGCGTCGGCCCCTTCACCGTGCGGGCGAAGCGAGCCGTGATCGTCGCCGGCGGCGCCCTCGGCACGCCGGAGCTGCTGCAGCGCTCCGGGCTCGGGCGGGCGCCAGGTCGGCCGCAACCTCCACATCCACCCCGCCTGCTGGGTCGGCGCCCGCTACGAGGAGGAGGTGCGCGGCTGGGACGGGCGTGATGCAGAGCTTCTACGTCGACGAGTGGGAGCGCGAGCGGATCCTGCTCGAGGCGACCTTCACGCCGCTGGCCTTCGGCGGCGCCTGGCTGCTCGGCGCCGGCCGCAGCCACCAGGAAGCGATGCTCGACTTCGGCCACGTCGGCTCGATCGGCGTCCAGCTCTCCGACCGCTCCTCCGGCCGGGTCGGCCTCGGCGCGGAAGGCTCGCTGCGCGCTTCCTACAAGCTGACCGCGCGACGACGCCCGCCGGCTCGCCTTCGGGATCGCCCGCGCCGCCGAGATCCACTTCGCCGCCGGCGCCACCGAGGTCTACCCCAACATCGCCCGGGTCGGGGTGCTGAAGCCGGGCGACCTGGCCGAGTTCGAGGCGACCAGCTTCAAGCCCGCCGAGCTGCGCCTCGAGGCCTTCCACCCGATGGGCACCGCGCGGATCGCCGCCGACCCGCGGCAAGGCGTCTGCGCCCCCGACGGCTCGGTCCACGGCACCCGCGACCTCTACGTCGCCGACGCCTCGCTCTTCCCCACCTCGGTCGGCGTCAACCCGATGATGACGGTCATCGCCTTCGCCAAGCAGGTGGCGCGGGGGCTGGCCGAGACGACCGCCTAGAGCCCCCGCGCCCTCAGGCGCTGGGTGGCGGCGGAGGCGGAGGCGGCGGGACCTTCGCTGCGTGGTGGTGGCGGCGGGGTCTCGGCGGCCGGCGGTGCCGCGGGCGGCGCGGCAGGCGGCGCGGAGGCGCGGCGGCGCCGAACCTCCCGAGAGACGGTCGCCGACTTCGGAGAACGACGAGCCCTCTTCCTGCATCGCCCGGTAGCCGCCGTAGGCGATTCCAGCGGCGGCGATCAGGCTGATGAAGATGCCGAACGCCGGGCTGACGTCGACCGAGAAGCCGCCGAAGCTGCCGCCGCCCGGGGCGTCGACGATCCGGTAGAGGATCAGCAGCACCGAGAGCGCTGCCCAGCGCGGCGACCACCACGTTGGCGGAAACCGGCGGCTCGTAGGTCGAATCGCTGAGGCGGAGCGCCGCGACCGCGAGCGCGGCGAGGATCGTCACCACGAGGACGATCGGGATGAATTCGAGCGCGTCCCAGGCGCTGCCGCCCGCCGGCCGAGCCGGAGAACCCGCCGCCGCCCGAGACTTCGACGCTGAACCAGTCGAAGAACATGAAGATGAAGAGCAGAATCCCCGAACCCGCGGCGATCTTCTCGCCCGTGCTCAGCCTGTCTAAATCCATTTCGCGATTCCTCCCGGTGGAATTGGACGGTCGGCCGACCCTACACCGGGCGTGGGCGTCAAACGCGAGTTTCTGGCCGCTTGGCCGAGAGCCGGTCGGCGATGCCCGCGAACGAGGTGCCGCGTTCGCCCATCGCCCGGTAGCCGCCGTAGGCGACTCCGGCCGCCGCGGCCAGGCCGAGGAAGACGCCGAGCTTGGGGGTGGCGTCGACGCTGACCCCGCCGAGCGTCCCGAAGTCGGGCGGGTCGAGAATCCGGAAGAGGATCAGGAGGAAGGAGAGACCGCCGAGCACCGCCACCGCCGCGCTGGGCGGAACCGCCGGCTCCCAGCTCGAGTCGAGAACTCGCAGCAATCCGGCTCCGACCGCGACCGCCACGGTCAGCATCAGCACGAACGAGATCACGTCGAGGGTCTGCCAGGCGCTGCCCCCGACCCCGAGTTCGATCTTCCCGGCCTGCCCGGAGACTTCGGATCCGTACCAGGTGAAGAACATGACGACGAAGAGCGCCAGCGCCGAGACGACGAAAAACGTCTCCCCCGCCTTCAGCCCCCTCCCCCTCATCGTTGCCCTCGCCTTCGGGCCGCGGCGAGGGTGTTGACCAGCAGCATCGCGATCGTCATCGGGCCGACACCGCCGGGGACCGGCGTGATCGCGCTGGCCAGCTCGGACGGCGGCCTCGAAGTCGACGTCGCCGCGGAGCCCGTCCTCGGTCCGGTTGATGCCGACGTCGATCACCACCGCTCCCGGCTTGATCGCGTCGGCCCCGAGCAGCTCGGGCACGCCGACCGCGGCGACGAGGACGTCGGCGCGGGCGCAGGTGGCGGCGAGGTCGGCGGTGCGCGAGTGGCAGATCGTCACCGTCGCGTTGGCGGCGAGAAGCAGGCGCGCGACCGGGACCCCGACCAGCTTCGAGCGGCCGACGACGACCGCCTCGGCGCCCTCGAGCTCGACCGCCTCGTGGCGCAGGATCTCCATCACCCCGGCGGGCGTGCACGGCACCAGGCCCGGCGTCCCGTGGGCGAGCAGGCCGGCGTTGAGCGGGGTCAGGCCATCGACGTCCTTGCCGGGATCGATCGCGGCGACGATCGCGTCGGGGTCGATCTGCTCCGGAACCGGCAGCTGGACGAGGATCCCGTCGACCTCGTCGTCGGCCCCGAGGGCCGCGACCAGCTCCAGCAGCTCCGCCTCGCTGGTCGAGCCGGCGAGCCCGTGGTGGACCGAGCCCATCCCGGCCTCCTCGCAGGCGCGGTGCTTGTTGCGAACGTAGATCTCCGAGGCCGGGTCGTCGCCGACGATCACCGTCGCCAGGGTCGGCACCCGGCCGGTCTCGGCCTCGTAGGCGGCGACCTCGCCGCGCACGCGCTCGCGGACCGCGGCGGCGATCGCCTTGCCGTCGATCACCCGGGCGGACACCGCGCTAGCGCTTCCGGATCGGCGCGTAGTCGGCCATCAGCTTGCGCTCGGTGCCGTCGGCCGGAGAAGCGGACGACGACGACCCCGCCGGGCTCGACCCCGGTCACGACCCCGTCGCCGAAGCTGGCGTGGACGACGTCGTCGCCGGTCTGCATTTCCATCGCCGGCCCCGGGTCGAGCGGCTGGGCCGGGCCGGCGCCCGGCGTCGGGTTCCAGGTCATGCCGCCGACCGTGGTCGAGGCCGTCGCGTGGCGCTCGGTCAGCTCGACCGGCAGCTCGTCGATGAAGCGCGAGGGCAGGTTGCGCTCGGCGCGGCCGAAGAGGCGGCGCTCGCGGGCCCAGGTCATGTAGAGGCGCCGGCGGGCGCGGGTGATGGCGACGTAACAGAGCCGGCGCTCCTCTTCCTCGCCGCCCTCTTCCAGGGCCCGCATGTGCGGGAAGGAGCCGTCCTCGCAGCCGACGACGAAGACCGTGTCGTACTCCAGCCCCTTGGCGTTGTGGACGGTCATCAGGGTGATCAGCTCCTGCTCCTCCTGGATCGAGTCCTGGTCGCTGAGCAGCGAGATCTGCTGCAGGAACTCCTCCAGCGGCGGCACCTCGCTCTCCCCCTCGCGCTCGCGGTTGAGGTCGAACTCGCCCGCGGCCTCGACCAGCGCCTCGAGGTTCTCGACCCGCCCTTCGGCCTCGACCGTGCGCTCGGTTTCGAGCGCTTCCAGGTAGCCGGTCTCGCTCAGCACCGCCTGCAGCAGGTCGGCGACCGACGAGCCGGCGTCGAGGCGCGCCTTCAGCAGGTCGACGGTTTCGAAGAAGCGCCCGACCGCCTTGATCGCGGCGGCGCTCAACCCCGGCACCTCCTCGGCCCGTTCGATCACCTCCCAGATCGTCAGCCCGGCGGTGTTCGCGTAGGCGGCGAGCCGGCCCTGGGTGGTGTTGCCGATCCCCCGCCGCGGCGAGTTGACGATCCGCGCGAAGGAGACCTGGTCGGCGGGGTTGAAGAGCAGGTTGAGGTAGGCGACCGCGTCCTTGACCTCGGCCCGGTCGTAGAACTTGGTGCCGCCGATCACCTGGTAGGGCAGCTCGAAGCGGACCAGCGTGTCCTCGAGGACCCGGCTCATCGCGTTGGTCCGATAGAAGACCGCGACGTCGGAGCGGGCGACCCCGTGCTCCTCGCCGAGCCGCTCGATCTCCGCCGCCACCCAGCGCGCCTCCTCGTGGTCGTCGCCGAGCTCGGAGAGCTGCACCTTCTCGCCGCCCTCGATTTCGGTCCAGAGCTTCTTCGGCCGCCGCTCGCGGTTGCGCTCGACCACCGCGTTGGCGGCCGAGAGGATCGTCTGGGTCGAGCGGTAGTTCTGCTCGAGCTTGACCACCGCCGCGTCCGGGAAGTCCTGCTCGAAGTCGAGGATGTTGCGGATGTCGGCGTGGCGGAAGCCGTAGATCGACTGGTCCTCGTCGCCGACGACCATCAGGTTTCCGTGCTCGGCGGCGAGCAGCTGCAGCAGCCGGTACTGCGCGTGGTTGGTGTCCTGGTACTCGTCGACGAGGACGTGGCGGAAGGTTCGCCGCCAGCGCTCGCGGACGTCCTCGAAGAGCTCCAGGGCGTTGACGGTGCGGACCAGGAGGTCGTCGAAGTCCATCGCGTTGGCTTCGAGCATCCGCTTCTCGTAGAGCGGGAAGGCTTCGGCGACGACCTCTTCGAAGACGCTGCCCTGCATTTCCGCGTACATGTCGGAGTCGATCAGCTGGTTCTTGGCGCCGGAGATCTTCGAGTGGATCGCCCGCGGCGGGTAGCGTTTGGGGTCGACGCCGAGCTCGCGCAGGCAGCGTTTGAGCATCCGCAGCGAGTCCGACTGGTCGTAGATCGTGAAGCCGCGCGAGTAGCCGAGCCGCTCGGCGTCGACGCGCAGCATCCGCGCGCAGGCGGAATGGAAGGTCGTCACCCACATCGCCCGCACCGAGCGGCCGATCAGGTCGCCGACCCGCTCGCGCATCTCCGCCGCCGCCTTGTTGGTGAAGGTGATCGCCAGGATCTCCCCCGGCCGGGCCGCGCCGGTGGCCAGCAGGTAGGCGATCCGGTGGGTCAGGACCCGGGTCTTGCCCGAGCCGGCGCCGGCGATCACCAGCAGCGCCCCCTCGCTGTGCTCGACGGCCTCGCGCTGGGGCGGGTTCAGCCCCGCCAGCAGCCGCTCGACCCGGTCGGCGCCGGCCTCGGTCGGCGCCCCCTGCGGGCGCTCGGAGCGGCGTCCGGCGGGGTCTCGGACTCAGCTCTGAAAGGTCACCCGCCGAGCATAGCCAGGCGCTCGGCGGGGCCCTGCCGGCGCTAGCGCCGCTATTGGCGCAGCCTTCGGCGAGTTCTTCGACCGAGGCTTCGAGTCGCCGCTGAGGATCAGTTCTTCGATTTCTTCCTGCGGGGCTTCTTCGATTCCTTCGACGATGCAGCTCGTCTGCGTTCGGGGTTGAGTTCGCCGGATTCTTCGAGCTGGGTCTTCGAAGACCTTCGCCAGCTGCGCCCTGGTCGAACTTGACGAAGCCGGTCAGTTCGTCGAGCTTCCAGCCGCTCTTCTTCGACCAGGGCGATCGAGACCGTCTGGCCGTCGAGGCTGCCGCCGGTGACCGCGGCGTTCGCCGTCGCCTTCGAGCCTTCGACTTCGACTTCGGTCACTTCGACCGATTCGGCCTTGCTTTCCGGTTCCTTCTTGGCTTCTTCTTCGCAGGTCTTGAGCGCCGCCTTGCCGCTTTCGTCGGTGCTCTGTTCGACGAAGTTGACGGTCTCGAGCTTGGTGCAGTTGGCCGGATCGCTCGATAGTCGCCGAGGTTTCGATCGCTTCTTCGATTTCCGATTCGTCGCTGCTGCCGCCACCACCGCAGGCGACGAGCGCCAGCGCGGAGACGATCAGCAGGCAGGGCAGGAGCAGGTGACGCTTTTTCAAGACGGGCCTTTCGACTGGTGAGTTGGGAGCGCAGACTGAGCGCTGGGCGCGCACGCTACCTCAGCCACCGGCCGACGAACGGCCGGTGCGCCGGCCGGATCTCCGGCGAGTCGGCGGCCGGGCCCGTCGCCGCCGTCGAGCTCGCCGAGGCGCTTCTCGAGCTCGGCGATCCGCTCCGAGAGCCCCTTGATCGCGTCGGCGATCGGGTCCGGCAGGTGGATCCAGTCGGCGTCGGGCCCCTCGACCCGCTTGCCTTCGACCCGGACCGGGTGGCCGGGGTTGCCGACCACGGTCGCGCCGGGCGGAACGTCCTCGACGACGACGGTGTTGGCGCCGACCTTGGCGCCGTCGCCGACCGCGATCGGGCCGAGCAGCTTGGCGCCGGAGCCGACGGTGACGTTGTCGCCGAGTGTCGGGTGGCGCTTGCCGCGCTGGAAGCCGGTGCCGCCCAGGGTGACCCCCTGGTAGAGCGTCACCCGCGATCGCCGATCCGGGCGGTCTCGCCGATCACCACGCCGGAGCCGTGGTCGATGAAGAACTCCCTGCCGATCTCGGCGGCGGGATGGATCTCGACCCCGGTCACGGCCCGGGTCACGTAGGCGATCGTCCGCGGCAGCACCGGCACCCCGGCCTCGAGCAGCGCGTGGGCGGCGCGATGGGCGAGCAGCGCCTGCACTCCGGCCCAGCTGCTGAGGATCTCGAAGGTCGAGACCCCCTGCGCCGCCGGATCGCGATCGCGCGCCGTGGCGACGTCGGCGCGCACCTCCGAGACCACCCTTTTCCACCTGCTCATGGTGAGAAGAAGGGTAGGGACATGTAGCGCTCGCCCGAATCGCAGACGATCGTCACGACCCTCTTGCCGGCCATCTCCGGCCGCGCCGCGACCTGCAGCGCCGCCCAGATGTTGGCGCCGGCCGAGATCCCGGCGAGGATGCCCTCCTTTCGCGCGCCGCCAGGCGAGCGGTCTCGAGCGCGTCCTCGTCGCTGACCGCGAGCGATCTCGTCGATCACCGCGCGGTCGAGCACCTCGGGCACGAAGCCGGCGCCGATCCCCTGGATCTTGTGCGGGCCGGGGGCGCCGCCGGAGAGCACCGGCGAGCTGGCCGGCTCGACCGCGACGACCAGCGCCTCCGGCGCCCGTTCCTTCAGCATCCGCCCGACCCCGGTGATCGTGCCGCCGGTGCCGACGCCGGCGACGAAGGCGCCGACCTGGCCGTCGGTGTCGCGCCAGATCTCCTCCGCGGTGGTGCGGCGGTGCGCCTCGGCGTTGGCGGGGTTGGAGAACTGCATCGGCATGAAGGCCTTGCGCTGCTCGCGGATCTCCTCGGCCAGCGCCACCGCCTCGTTCATCCCGCCCAGCGAGGGCGTCTCGCGGACCTCGGCGCCGTAGGCGCGCAGCAGCTTGGCCCGCTCGCGGCTCATCCCCTCCGGCAGGGTCAGGATCAGCTCGTAGCCGCGGGCGGCGCAGACCATCGCCAGCGCGATCCCGGTGTTGCCGCTGGTCGGCTCGACCACCACCGAGCGGCCCGGCTTGACCAGGCCCTCCTCCTCGGCGGCGTCGATCATCGCCACCCCGATCCGGTCCTTGACCGAGCCGCCGGGGTTGAAGTACTCGAGCTTGGCGCAGACCTGGGCGCCGAGGCCCTCGGCCAGCCGATCCAGCAGCACCAGCGGCGTGTTGCCGACGACCGCCGAAGCCTCCGCCCCGATCCTCATCGCTCGCGCCTGTTCTCTCGCCAAGGCATGCCCCGGGACTCTAGGCCAGAGCCGCTCGGCCGCAGGCGGTCGCCCCAGACATAGTGCAAGGAGGACGGAGCGAGCAGCAGGCCGAGCCGGAGCAGGTCGAGGAAGAGCGGCCACAGCGCCGCGGTCTGGACGGTGACGAGCACGGCGACGACCTCCAGCCCCGTCCACAGCAGCCAGGCGATCCGGCTCCCGCAGAGGAGCAGATACAGCAAGCCGAGCCCGATCGCGGCGCCGACCAGGACGATCCCGAGCGAGAGGCCCCGGCCGCCCCCGAGCGCGACCGCGACAAGCGCGAGCACAGCGAAAGCCCACAGCGACGGTGGGCTGGCCCTGGGTCGCTCCAGCATCAGCCCTCGAGGACCCGCGCGGCGTGGAGACGGATGAACCCACAGGATTCGCAGACGAGCATGTAGGCCCTGAAGACGTCGGCGGGATCCTCGGCGGGAACGTGAGCGTCGCCGTGGGTCGACCACCCCTGGCTGTCGCAGGACGGACATTTCCGCGAGGCCCCCTTCGAGTCGAGGGCGGCCCGCAGCTGCTGGTCGTTGAACACGCGTTCTCCTTCGCTCTGATCTAGATGAAGTACATGCCGGAGCCGGCCTCTTCGGCCTCGCGGCGGGCGACTTCGGCGATCGTCGTCTGGCCGAAGACCTTGCGCAGGGCGGTGACGCCCTCGGCCCAGATCCCGCCCGCCTCGTCGGCCTCCTGGCCGATCTTGCCGTCGAGCGCCTGGACGACCTCGAGCACGGTGATCTCGTCGGCCGGCCGCGAGAGCGTGTAGCCGCCGCGCATGCCGCGGTGGCTGGTCAGCAGACCGGCCCGGCGCAGGGTCGAGAAGAGCTGCTCGAGGAACTGCTCGGGGATCTCGCGGCGCTCGGCCAGCTCCTTGATCGGCACCGGTCGATCGCCGGAGCGGGCGAGCTCGGCGAGGGCGACGACCGCATAGCGGGACTTCGAGGTGATCGAGATCACAACGACTTTCTACCGCACCCTCCCGGCCTGGGCTAGGATCGGAGTCGATGGGGCGCAAGGGAGCAGCCGGCGCCGAGAGCCGCGACCAGTGATCGGAAGCAGTCCTGAGCGAACGCCCAAACTGCCTTGTGATCGACGATCACCCTCTGGTCCGGCTCGGGGTCCGCGAGGTGCTCGCCGGACAGCTTCGAGGTGCACGAGTCGAGCAGCCGCGAGGAGGCCCTCGACCTGGTCCGCGACATCGGCGACTTCGACGTCGCGATCGTCGACATGCGCTGGCGCCAGAACGGCGCCGGCGCCTCGATCAGCGGCCAGGAGGCGATCCGCGCCCTGCGCAGCACCTCGGCCGGCGCTCGGCATCGTCGCCCACGGCGAGCGGCCCGAGCGCCACCTCGCCAACGCCGCCCTGCAGGCCGGCGCCAGCGCCTACGTCGCCCGCACCGCCGGCACCGCCGACGCTGCGCCGCGCGGTCGACGCCGCCGCCGCCCAGGAGAGCTTCGTCGACCCGGCGGTGCCGCCGAAAGGCAGCCGCGGCAAGCTGACCCGCCGCCAGCGCGAGATCCTGCAGCTGCTCGCCGACGGCGAGTCGACGACGGTCGCGGCGCGCGAAGCTCGACCTCAGCGAAGAGACCGTCAAGACCCACATGAAGAACGCCCTCGGCCCGCCTCGGCGCCAGAACCGCACCCACGCGGTGGCGATCGCCCTGCGCGAGTCGCCTGATCGACTGAGCGCGCGGCTAGATCCAGCCGCGGTCGCGGGCGGTGAGCACGGCCTGGGCGCGGTCGACGGCGCCGATCTTGCCGTAGACGTTGTGCAGGTGGGTGCGGATCGTCGAGACCGAGAGCTGCATCTCGCCGGCGATCTGCTTGTAGACCATGCCCTCGGAGAGGTGGCGGAGGACGTCGAGCTCGCGCGCCGAGAGCGGGCAGGGCTCGCTGATCCGCGAGCGATTCCTGGCGCGGCAGCGGCAGCTCGTAGAGCAGGTCGCGCAGGGCGTCGGGGCCGAGCCCGCAGCGCTCGGCGCTGGCGTGCAGCCGGTCCGGCGAGATCGCCTCGCCCTGGGAGTAGTGGGCGACCATGTCGGCGGTGGCGACCATCGCGGCGAGGCCGTCGGCGTCGTCGGCGTGGTGGCGCTCGATCGCGACCGCGATCCGCTGCGGCAGGTTCCAGCGCCGGGCGAGCACGCCGCCGACCAGCGAGTGGTCGATGCCGAGCTGCTCGCGTTCGTCGCGCAGGCGCTGCTCGGGGGTGCGGGAGATCGCGTCGAAGTAGACCTTGTAGCCGGGGTGCAGGCGGGAGATCACGAGCCGGCCGACGTCGTGCAGGAGCGCGGCGACCGCGAGCTCGTCGCGTTCGACCCAGCCGACCGCGCGGCCGATCTGGTCGGCGGCGCGCTGGGTGGCGAGGGCGTGGACGCGGAAGCGCTCGGGCTTCAGCTCCCAGCCGCCGTTGGACTCGAAGAAGTCGAAGCTCGGAGCGGTGCCGGCGATCGCCAGCACGCCGGAGGGCTTGAGCACGTCGACCGCCTCGGGGATGCCCGCCGACGCCGCCGGCGACGACGCCGCTGCGGTTGGCGAAGCGAAGCACCGAGATCGTCAGGGCGACGTCGGACTCGACCGCTTCGACCAGCTCGCCGATCCGCGCGGTCTCGGCGGTCGCCGCGGCGATCACCCGCTCGCGGGACTCGATCAGGACCGGGAAGCGCTCGACGGCCTCGAAAGCCTCGGCCAGGCGGCTGCCGGGAGCGGGCGTGCCCCGCGAGCCGGCTTTCGCCGGAGCGTCGGTGCTTGCGAGTTTGCTGTTGCCCTGCTGGGTGGACGTTGCGGCCATTGCGCACAACTCATCGGCAGCAGGGGACGTTTGGTTTAGCCGAAAGTACGTCCTGCAACCGACGGCCGCGGCTCGTCTATCCGTCCGCGGGTGTACCCGAAAGCCGCTCTACGGCCGCGTCGAAATCCGCTCCAGGGCCGTTTCGCGGCCCAGGACGGAGAGCGACTCGAAGATCCCCGGCGAGACCGAGCTGCCGGTGATCGCGACCCTGATCGGCTGGTAGAGCCTGCCCGGCTTGACCTCGAAGCGCTCGAGCAGCGGCGCCAGCGCCGCCTCGATCGCGGCCGGGTCGAACGGCTCGACCGTCGCCAGCGCCTCGGCGGCGGCCGTCGAGCAGGGCCCCGGCGTCGGCCTTCATCACCTTCGCCCAGGCCTTCTCGTCCTCGACCGGCGGCTCGAAGAGGAAGCGGATCAGCGGCCAGACCTCCTCCAGCGTCTGCGCTTTCTCCTGGGCGATCTCACAGGCGGCGCGCAGGCGCTCGTCGGGCTCGCGGCCGAGGTGGCGGGCGACCGCCGCCGTGTACTCGTCGAGCGGCATCTCGCGCATGAAGCGGCCGTTCAGCCAGCGCAGCTTCTTCTCGTCGAAGATCGCCGCGGCCTTGCCGACGTCGGCGACCCGGAAGCGCCCGACCAGCTCCTCGGTCGACATCAGCGTCGTGTCGTCGTCGGTGCCCCAGCCGAGCAGCGCCAGGTAGTTGCGGACCGCCGCCGGCAGGTAGCCGGCGTCGCGCAGCTCCTGGACCGAGGCGGCGCCGTGGCGCTTGGAGAGCTTCTTGCCGTCGGGGCCGTGCAGCAGCGGCAGGTGGGCGTAGCGCGGCGGCCGCGTGGCCGAGCGCCGCGAGCACGAGCAGCTGCTTCGGGGTGTTGGAGAGGTGGTCGTCGCCGCGGACGACGTCGGTGATCCCCATCTCGGCGTCGTCGACCGCGACCGCGAAGTTGTAGAGGACGGTGCCGTCGCCGCGGGCGATCACGAAGTCGTCGTAGCTGGCGGTTGGGGAAGGAGACCGGGCCGCGGATCAGATCCTCGACCACGGTCTCCCCCGCGTCGGGAACCCGCAGGCGGACCGCCGCGCCGGGCTCCTCGGTCGGCGGTGCCGCGGTAGCCGCTGCCGGCGCCGTGCTCGGCCTTCCAGGCCTCGACGTCCTTGGCGGTGGCGGAGTCGCGGTAGGCGGCGCCGGACTCCAGCAGCCGCTCCAGCGCCGCCGCGTGGCGATCGGCCCGGCCGGCCTGGGAGATCGGGCCCTCGTCCCAGTCGAGCTCGAGCCAGCGCAGCGCGTCGAGGATCTGCTCGACGTTCTCGGCGGTCGAGCGCTCGCGGTCGGTGTCCTCGATCCGCAGCACCAGCTCGCCGCCCTCGTGCCGCGCCGCGAGCCAGTTGTAGAGTGCCGTCCTCGCTCCGCCGATGTGCAGCGCACCGGTCGGCGAGGGGGCAAATCTGAGACGGGGGTTTTCGCTGGTCATGTTGATCGGAGCGCACGTTTCCACCGCAGGCGGGCTCGCCAACGCGATCGAGCGCGGCGAGGAGCGCGGTTGCGAATCTATCCAGATCTTCAACCAGAGCCCGCGCATGTGGCGGCCGACCAAATACGGCGAGGAGGACTTCGCCGCCTTCCGCGAGGCGATGGAGGCCTCCCCGGTCGAAGCCGTGGTGATCCACGCCGTCTACCTGATCAACTGCGCCAGCAAAGACAAAGAGCTGCGCAAGAAGTCGCTGGCCTCGCTGACCCACGCGCTGCGGATCGGCGACGCGATCGGCGCCGCCGGGGTCGTCCTCCACCCCGGCGCCCAGAAAGGCGAGCCGCTGGGCCCGTCGATGAAACGCGCCGGCAAGACGATCGCCGCGGCGCTGAAGGACAGCGACCACTGCCCGCTCCTGCTCGAGCAGACCGCCGGCCACAAAGGCCTGCTCGGCCGCGACTTCGACCAGACCGCCGAGCTGATCGAGCTCGCCGGCGGCGGCAAGCGCCTCGGCCTCTGCCTCGACTCCTGCCACCTGTTCGTCCAGGGCTACGACATCACCGACCAGGAGCACCTGGCCGCGGTGCTCGACGAAGCCGACGCGAAGGTCGGCATCGAGCGCCTCGGCTGCGTCCACGTCAACGACGCCGCCGCCCCGCTCGGCTCCTGCCGCGACCGCCACGCCAACATCGGCAAAGGCGAGATGGGCCGCAAGGGCCTCGCCGCCTTCCTCTCCGAGCCCCGCTTCGAGGGCCTCCCCGCGACCCTGGAGACCCCCGGGCCGGAAAAGAAAGGCTCCGGCAAGAAGGAAGTCACCGAGGCCAGCAAACTCCGCCGCGAAGGCCTCAAACGCCGGCTGCAGAAGCACGACCGCCGCGCCCCGTCCCGCGGAAGCTGTTCGGCCGAGCCGAGTCCTTGTCGCCTGCCTCCGTCGGAGGCGATGCCGGGAGGGGTGAAGCGTCTTGTACTTTTTCGCTTCAGCGCTCCACGGCGCCAGCCGCCAACGATCCGCGAAAAAGTTAAGCGAAACCCCTCCCGGCATCGCCCCCGCGCCACAACAAGGCAGGCGACAAGGGCCGGCCTCTCGGCCGACCCTCGCTCTCCCGCCGTAAATTCGTTATTTGACGTGGACGCCGGAGATCGCGCGGGAAATGACCAGGCGCTGGATCTCTGAGGTGCCCTCGAAGATCGTGTAGATCTTCGAGTCGCGGTGCATCCGCTCGACCGGGAACTCGCGGGTGTAGCCGTTGCCGCCGAGGATCTGGATCGCCCGCTCGGTCGCCCAGACGGCGACCTCGCCGGCCTTCAGCTTCGACATCGAGCCCTCGGCGTTTTCGAAGGTCTGGCCGGTGCGGCCCATCCAGGCGGCGCGCCAGACCAGCAGCCGGGCGGCGTCGATCTCGAGCTTCATGTCGGCCAGGGCGAAGGCGATCGACTGGTTCTCGATGATCGCCCGGCCGAACTGTTCGGCGCTCTTTGGCGTACTCGAGCGCGTACTCGTAGGCGGCACGGGCGATGCCGAGCGCCTGGGCGCCGACCGTCGGGCGGCTCGCCTCGAAGGTCTGCATCGCCGCCTGCGATTTCGACTTCCTGCCCTCGCGGACCCGCGCCAGGCGCTCGTCGAGCTTCTCTTTGCCGCCCAGCAGGCAGGCACCCGGGACGCGGCAGTCGTCGAGGTGGACGTCGGCGGTGTGCGAGGCGCGCAGGCCGTGCTTCTTGACCTTGGCGCCCTGCTCGCAGCCCTTCGTCCCCGGCGGGATCACGAAAGCGGCGTGGCCGCGCGAGCCGAGCTCACGGTCGACCGAGGCGATCACGACGTGGACGTTGGCGATGCCGCCGTTGGTCGCCCAGGCCTTCTGGCCGTTGATCACCCACTCGTCGCTGGCCTCGTCGTACTTGGCGGTGGTGCGGATCGCCGAGACGTCGGAGCCGGCGTCGGGCTCGGAGGCGCAGAAGGCAGCGACCTTGACGTCGTCGGCGCTGCCGAAGCACTGCGGGATCCACTCGCCCATCTGCTCCGGGGTTCCCTGCCCGAAGATCGCGGCGACCGCGAGCGAGGTGCCCATGATCGCCATGCCGATGCCGGCGTCCCCCCAGAACAGCTCCTCGTTGGCGATCGGCAGCGTCAGCCCGGTCGGGTCGGACCAGAACTGGGCCAGCGCTTCGAAGCCGTAGAGGCCGATCTTGGCGGCCTCCTGAATCACCGGCCAGGGCGTCTCCTCGCGCTCGTCCCATTCCGCGGCGGCGGGCCGGACGACGCCCTCGGCGAAGCCGTGGACCCACTCGCGGATGTCCTTCTGGTCCTGGTTGAGCTCGAGCGTGAACGACGGGCGCCGCCCTGATCGGGCTCGGATCCGTCTCCGGCGATTCCGCTCAGAACCTCGTTCGCGTCGACCTCGGCCGTCGCCGCAGTCTCCGACATGGCCGGAGTATTACACGAAACGGTGTCGTTGTCAGAGGTCGCGCAGATCGAAGGCGCGGAGGCCCTCGGAGCCGTCTTCGCTGCAGTCGAAGAAGCGCCGGTTGACGCAGCCGTAGGACTCGCCCGAGCCCTCGTAGGCCTGCTCGACCGTGAACGGGCAGTGCGGCAGCGGCGTCGCCCGTCATCTTGACGCCGCCGAAGCCACCCGGCTGGCGCACCGCCGTCGAGCTCGACCTCGGCGCCGTAGACCTCCTGCATGCAGCCGACGTACTGGACGCCGTTGAGGCGGTCGACGTAGCTGTAGAGGTAGCGGCAGCCGAGCTCGATGCAGCCGCGCGGCTCGATCATCTTGTCGCAGAAGGAGCGGCACTGGCGGCACTCGCCAACCTCGGTGCGCGTAGCGGTCATGGGTGAAGTCTAGGGAGCCGAGACCGCGGAACCAAGCGGTTTGCGCGATTCAAGCCGCGAGCGCGTCGGGCCCGAGCAGCTGGTCGATCTCGTCGCGGAGCCCGCTCGAGGGCTCGACCCGGTAGTCGTCGCCGAGCCGGAGCTTCTTCGGGCCCTCGCTCGTCTCCATCACGAGATGGACGTCGGCCTCGCCCTTGTGGTGCTCGAAGACCGCCTTCAGCTCGTCGATCAGGCCGGGAATGCCGAGCTTGTTGACGTCGATCTTCAGCTCGAAGGGGCCGCTCGGCAGCGCCGTCACCTTCTGCGGCGCGGCGGCGATCTCCGCCGCGTCGGGTTCGAAGCGCTGCGCCTCCTGGACGACGAGCTTGGTCTCGCCGCGGTCCTTGTGGTCGAGCCGGCCGCGGACGAGGACGATCGCGTCGGGGGCGATCACCGCCGCGCTCTCGGCCTGGTCGGCCTTGAAGACCAGCATCTCGACCTGGCCCTCGACGTCGTCGAGGGTCGCGAACATCATCTGGCTGCCGCTCTTGGTGCGGATCTTCTTGCAGTCGACGACGATCCCGCCGACCGTCACCCAGGCGCCGTCGGGCTTGCCGCCCAGCTGCGCCAGGCTGCAGTCGACCCGCGCCCGCAGCGCCGGCCCGACTTCGGTCAGCGGGTGCGAGGAGAGGTAGGTGCCGAGCGTCTCCTTCTCCATCGCCAGCAGCTCGGCGCGGTCGAACTCGGCGGCGGAGATCGGCGGCCGGTGGTGGGCCTGGGACCGCGCCGCCCCTCCCCCGTCCGCGTCGTCGCCGAAGTCGAAGATCGAGCCCTGGCCCATCTGCGCGTCCTCCTGGGCCTTCTGGCCGGCCGACTGCGCCGCCGGCAGCGCCTCCAGCATCCCCTGGCGGGTCGCGCCGGTCGAGTCGAGGGCGCCGCACTTGATCAGGCATTCGATCGCCCGTTTGTTGACCGCGCGGGAGTCGACCCGCTCGCAGAAGTCCCAGATCGAGGCGATCTCGCCGTCCTCGCGGGCGCGCAGGATCGCCTCGACCGCCGAGTGGCCGACGTTCTTGACCGCGTCGAGGCCGAAGCGGATCGCCTTCTCGTTGACGACGAAGCTGTGGTCGGAGGTGTTGACGTCGGGCGGCAGCACGTCGATCCCCATCTCCGCGCAGCGGTTGACGAAGAACGGCACCTTGTCTTTGGTGCTCATCACCGAGGAGATCACCGCCGCCATGTACTCGGCCGGGTAGTTGGCCTTGAGGTAGGCGGTGCGGTAGGAGATCAGCCCGTAACAGGCGGCGTGGGACTTGTTGAAGGAGTAGTCGGCGGCGGCTTCGTTCAGCTTCCAGAGGTCCTTGGCGACGTTGGGGGCGGTGTTCGATTCGGCCAGCCCCTGCATGAATTTGTCCTTCATCGTCGCCATCAGCTCGCGCTTCTTCTTGCCGATCGCCTTGCGCAGATCGTCCGCCTCGGCGCCGGTGAAGCCGGCCATCGAGCGCGAGATCTCCATCAACTGCTCCTGGTAGATGACGCAGCCGTGGGTCTCCTCGGTGATCGCGCGCAGGCGCGGGTCCGGGTAGCGCACCGTCGAGGGGTCTTTCTTGCCCTTCGCGTAGGCGGGGATGTAGGCCATCGCCCCGGGCCGGTAGAGGGCGCCGAGCGCGACCAGGTCGGCGAACTCGGTCGGGCCGACCTTGCGCAGCGCGTCGCGCATGCCCTCCGACTCGAACTGGAAGACGCCGGTCGAGTCGCCCCTGGCGAGCATCGCGTAGGTCTTGGCGTCGTCGATCGGGATCTGCTCCATGTCGACCGTCTCGCCGCGCGAGCGCTGGATGATGTCGATCGCGTCCTCGATCACGTCGAGGTTGCGGAGGCCGAGGAAGTCCATCTTCAGCAGGCCCGATCTCCTCGATCGGGCCCATCGAGTACTGGGTGACGATCTTGTACTGGCGCTCGGGCTTGGCCGAGCCGTTGCCGTTGGCGGCCGTGGCCGGGGCGCTGCGATCCTCGGCCAGCTGCAGCGGCACGACCTCCTGCAGCGGCCGGTCGGCGATCACCACCGCGGCGGCGTGGATCGAGTTGTTGCGGATGATCCCCTCGAGGCCCTGGGCGACGTCGATGATCTTCTTCGCGTCGGGCTCGGCGTCGTAGGTCCGTTTCAGTTCCTGGCCGGACTTCAGGCATTCCTCGAAGGAGGGGCTGCGGCCCATGATCGGCTCCGGGATCTGCTTCGCCAGGCGGTCGCCGGTCCCGTAGTCGAAGCCGAGCACGCGGGCGGCGTCGCGGGTCGCCGCGCGCGGCGCCATCTTGCCGAAGGTGATGATCTGGGCGACCGATTCGCGGCCGTACTTCTCGCCGACGTAGCGGATCATCCGCTCGCGGCCGCGGACCGAGAAGTCGATGTCGATGTCCGGCATCGATTTGCGGCCGGGGTTGAGGAAGCGCTCGAAGATCAGGCCCTCGGCGAGCGGGTCGAGGTCGGTGATCTTGAGGATGTAGGAGACGATCGAGCCGGCGGCCGAGCCGCGCCCCGGGCCGACGGCGACGCCGTTCTCCTTCGCGTAGCGGACGAAGTCCCAGACGATCAGGAAGTAGGAGGAGAAGCCCATCTCCTCGATCACGCCGAGCTCGAACTCCATCCGCTCGACCGCCTCGGCCGGGACGGGGTCGCCGTAGCGGGCGCGCAGCCCCTCGTCGGCGATCCGGCGCAGCATCGCCTCCGGCTCCTCGCCGTCCGCGGTCGGGTAGCGCGGCAGCAGCAGGCTGCCGAGCTCGATCTCGAGCGAGCAGCGCTCGGCGATCTCCAGCGAGGTCGGGACCGCCTCCGGCCACTCGGCGAAGGACTCGATCATTTCCTCCGAGCTCTTGATGTAGAACTCGTTCGTGTCGAAGCTCATCTTCGGCGCTTCCAGGGTCGACTTCGTCTGCACGCAGAGCAGCGCCGCGTGGTTGTCGAAGTCCTCGCGCCGCAGGTAGTGGACGTCGGCGGTGCCGACCAGCGGCCGGCCCAGCTCGCGGGCGAAGCGGACGATCCCCTCGTTGGCCTTGTCCTGCTCGGCGATCCCGTTCTTCTGCACCTCGAAGTAGACCTGGTCGGGGCCGAAGGCCTGGATCAGGTCGTCGAGGTGGGCGCGGGCGTCGTCGGCGCGCTCTTCGACCAGGCGCCGGCAGAAGCGCGACTGCAGGCAGCCGGTGAGGACGATCACGCCCTCGGAGTGCTGCGAGAGCAGCTCCATGTCGACGTTCGCCTTGCCGCGCGAGAAGCCCTCGAGGAAGCCGGCCGAGGTGAGCTTGACCAGGTTGGAGAAGCCGAGGTCGTTTTCGGCCAGCAGCGTCAGGTGGTTGCGCTCGTAGCGGGGCTGCTCCTTGATCGTCTTGCGATCGTCGACCAGGTAGGCCTCGAGGCCGACGATCGGCTTGATCCCGTGCTTCTTGCAGGCCTTGTAGAGATCGACGGCGCCGTTCATGACGCCGTGGTCGGTCAGCCCCAGCGCCGGCTGCCCGAGCTCCGCCGCCCGCGCCGCCATCGCGTCGATCTTGCAGGCGCCATCGAGCAGCGAGTACTCGCTGTGGGCGTGGAGATGGACGGCGGCAGGGGAACTCACGGGTGGCACCGACTATGCCAATCGGGGCAGATGCCAAGGCGCGCGTTCGTGGTCCTTTCGCGCTAACTCCGGGGGTATTTCGTGGTCCTGAGGGCGGGGGTCTGGGCAGGGGCTTTCGCTTAACTTTTTTGTGGATCGCGCTCCTGGCTGTCGCCCGGGGCTTGGAAGCAAAAAAGTGCAAGACGCTTCAGCCCCTGCCCAGACCCCCGCCCACAGGACCCGCGATACCACCAAGGTCAGTGCACGAAGGGTCAACGCTCTCGCGAAGCTTGCGGGGTCCGTGGGGTCGGGTAGGGGACGGGTCAGGCGCCGGTGGCGAAGATCGCGGTGAGGACGCCCGCGACGACGGCGGCGAGCAGGCTGGCGACGATGCTGGCGAAGCCGACGATCATCGTCCGCTGCATGGCATCGAATCGTGAGTCGACCGCCGTGAAGCGCGCGTTCATCTCGGCTCGCAGCTCGCGGAAATTGGCATCCACCTGCTCGAACGACCTGCTGCTGTCGACACGGTCGAAGCCGTCGTCGACCCGCTTGGTGAGGTCATCGAGTCGCTCGTCCGTCCATGCCTCTCTCATCGCCGACATGATGCCACTCTACGAGGCGTTTTGTCTGCGATGGCGCGCAGCTGCAACATTTGCGCGCCACAAGTCCGACGGACCCCGCAAGCTCTGACGAGCCCGGGCTGGAATCAGCCCATCTCGGAGACCGGGACCTCCGGCCGGCTCACCCGCAGACCCAGGCGCTGGACCCCGAGTCGGCCCATATTTCCGCCGCGATCCGGTCCTGTTCGGCTTTCGGAGCGTTCTGAGGTTCGCCCTGGCCGCCGTAGAGTTCCCAGGTCGACGGCAGCACCTGGTAGGCGCCGCCGGCGCCAGAGGAGGGGTTGACGGCGCTGTAGTTGCCCCCCGACTCGCACATCACGATGTAGGTCGGAATCGAGTAGGGACCGCCGAGCCAGCGGCCGACTTCTTCTTCGGCTTCGGCTTCGGTCGAGGCCCGTGCTTCGGCCGCCCGCGCTTCCTGGACCTCGGCGACCCATTCGCCGATGCTCTGTTTCAGCCGCGAGAGCTGGGCTTCGCGGCCGGCGCTGACCGACTGCAGATGGGAGGCGGAGGCCTGGGCGGCTTCGCGGACCGCGGAGATTTCCGAGCGGGCCGCGGCGAGGCGTTCGTCGTAGGCGACGGCCTTTTGCCGCAGCTCGCTGACGGCGCCGACCTCGCGGTGGACGGCGTTCCGCACCTGGGCGACGCGACCGGCCAGGGCGCTGTCGGATTCGGAGATCTCGCGCAGGTATTCGGTCTGGGTCAGCAGCTCCTCGTAGTCGGTCGAGCCGAACACCAGGCTGGCGGTGCTCGGGGTGCCGTTCTCGTAGATCGCCACCAGCCGCTCGGCCAGGACCCGGCGGGAGCGGCGCAGCCGCGCCTTCTCGGCGGCGAGGCGTTTGCGGGTCAGCGCGACCTTGGCGCTCAGCGCCGCCGCCCGCTCTTCGCCTTCGGCGAGCAACCCGGAGAGCCGTTCCTCGTGCGCCTCGGCCGCCGCCGCTTCGCTTTCGGCGCTGGCGAGTTGCTGCTGGCTTTCGCGCAGGCCGGCGGAGATCGAGCCGGCTTCGCTCCGCGGCCGAGGAGAGCTTCGCTTCGAGGCTGCCGGCGTCGGCTGCCCGCGCGTTCGCGGCGATCGCCAGGACGAGCGCGATCAGCGCGAAGAGCAGCGCCAGGGCGCCGCAAATTGCGACGAAATCTTTTTTGGACCGAACCGCCCCCAAGGGACGCCTGAGGCTAGCGAGGGCGTTAGCGCTTCCTCGCGAGTTGACGATAAGCCGCAACCGATGTTGCGGGCGCGAAACGCGTCGATCAGCCCTCGCGGACGTTGCGGCTGGCCAGGAAGGCGCCGATCGGCGATCACCGCCGCGCCGACGCCGAAGCCGATCCTGATCTCCCGCCGGTAGCGGCGGCGCAGGTAGCCGAAGGCGAACCGGACGGCCGCTCTGCCGAAGCTGTCGTACATCACTCTCCCCCCTTCTCCCCGCCGCGCTCGCGGATCATGTGCGCCATCCGCGACTGCAGCGACCAGAGCTCGATGAAGCCGGGCGAGGCGGACTGCGAGAAGAGGCCGCCGGACTGCGAGAAGCTCGCCAGGTCGGCGTCGTAGACGGCGTTGGGCGAGGAGCGGGTGACGACGCGGACGCTGCCTTTGTAGAGGCGCAGGCCGATCTCGCCGCTGACCTGGGCGTTGACGGCGTCCATGTAGGCGTCGAGGTCGCTGCGCAGCGGCTCCCACCAGAGCCCGGCGTAGACCAGGTAGCCCCACTTCTGGTCGAGGCCGGTCTTGAACTGGTTCTGGTGGATCGTCCCGACCAGCCGCTCCAGCTCCTCGTGCGCGGTCAGGACCAGGGCGGCGGCGGGCACCTCGTAGATGTCGCGGACCTTGAGGCCGACGATCCGGTCCTCGATGTGGTCGACGATCCCGACCCCGTGGCGGCAGCCGATCTCGGCCGCCGCTTCGAGCAGGTCGACCAACCCCATCCGCTCGCCGTCGAGCGAGACCGGCCGTCCGGCCTCGAAGCCGATCGTCACCGTCTGCGCCTCGTCGGGCGCCAGCTCGGGACGGGTGACGAGCTGGAAGACGTCGTCGTCGGGCGCGTGGTCGAGGTCCTCGATCCAGCGACCCTCCGAGGAGCGCCCCCAGAGGTTGTCGTCGATCGAATACGGGGCGACCTCGGTGCCGCCCTTGACCGGGATCCCGTGCTCGCGGGCGTAGGCGATCTCCTCCTCGCGGCCCATCTGCCAGGAGCGGACCGGGGCGATCGTCCGCAGCTCCGGCGCCAGGGTCGCGACGGTGGCCTCGATCCGGACCTGATCGTTGCCCTTGCCGGTGCAGCCGTGGGCGATCGTGTCGCAGCCCGACTGGCGCGCGTATTCGACCGCCATCTGCGCGATCAGCGGCCGGCCCAGGGCGGTGAAGAGCGGGTAGCCGTTGCCGTAGACGGCGTTGGCCTTGATCGCCGGCACCAGGAAGTCCTCGGCGAAGCGCTCGCGGGCGTCGACGACGTGGCACTCGACGGCGCCGAGCTCGCGCGCCTTGGCTTCGATCACCTCGTAGTCCTCACCCGGCTGGCCGAGGTTCACGGTGAGGCAGACCACTTCGGCCTCGTAGGAGTCCTGGATCCACTTCAGCATCACGCTGGTGTCGAGCCCGCCCGAGTAGAGCAGCAGGACGCGGTGCACGTCGGCCGGGTTCGCCTCGTAGCTGGCGGTCGGCTGTGACTGTGGTGGCAGGGTGCTCACGGCAGCCGCAAGTCTCGCAGGACGAAGTTCGCGGCGACTGGTGGCCGGTTGGAGGGTCGGGTGGCCCTCCACACTCGCCTGACTGGCGGGATCGCCGAGGGCCGTCCGAGAGGGCTCCAAGGCCAGCGGCGCGGTTGAGCTTTCAGTCCCATATGGGCGGAAAGCTCAACCGCAAGGCTCCGATTCAAGATCCGGGTCCCGAATCCTCCTCGCAAGCCCCCTCCCGGATCAATCCGAGCTAGTAGTAGGCCCGCCTAGGGCGCTTCGACGCCGCCGCTACCTTCTTCGACCGGTCCCACTCCCCCTTCGGGCGTGGTCGGTTCTTCGGTCGTGTTGGTTTCGATCGTGCCCGGGGTCGTCGGTTCGGTCGAGGTCGATTCCGAGGTCGTCGATTCGGTCGTCGTCGGTGCGGTGGTGGTCTCGGTCGTCGATTCTTCGTTGGTCGTCAACGATTCCGAGCTGGTCGCCGTCGAGCTGCTGCCGTTGTCGTTGCCGGCGATCACGATCACCGCGATCACCAGGCCGACGATCACCGCGATCAGGCAGGCGACGAGCAGGCGCATGTTGCCGCGCTGGCGCCCGCCGTCGGGGCCCTGCGGCTCGGTCCTCATCATCCGCGTCGGGTCCTCGTGCACGTTCTAGTCCTCCGGTCCGAGTATCGCGTCCAGGATCGCGTCGGTGTCGTCGATCTCGAAGCCGTTTCTGAGCCTGCGCCTCGATTTCCTCTCGGCTGTTGCCCGAGACCGCCATCTGGGTCGCCAGCAGGCGCGCTCCGGCGGGACCCTCGCGATCGAGGACGGGCGGTCCGGCGCCGGTGGGTCCGGCACCGGCGCGACGGGATGCTCGTTCAGCGGGACGGCGGTCAGGTGCGAGCCCCTGGTCACCCAGTCGACTCGAGAGTCGCCGGACTCCGCCGGCGCGCTCGCCGGCTTGTCGGCGCCGTCCGCACCCAGCTCGGCCCTGACCTGCTCGAGGGCCTCGAGCAGGCGCTCGGACTGGATCCTGATCGCCTCGGCCTGGGCGATCAGCGAGTCGGTCACCCCGCTCAGCGAGTCGAGCCGCTCGGCGACGATCCGGTCCGCCTCGGCCTCGGCCTCGGAGAGATGGCGACGACCCTCCGCTTCGGCGTCGTCGATCACCTGCTTGGCGGCGCGCTCGGCCGCCTCGACGATCTCCGCCAGCCGTTCGGACGTGCTCGTCTCCAGGGCGCCGCGTTGGAGCGGTCGGTCTTTGCGTCTCATCGAACCGGACAAGCCTAGAAGCGATTCGCCGATCAGTCCAACCGCCCTCTCGATCTGACCGGAATCGACCACCAGCGGCGGCAGCAGCCGCAGCGTGCCCGGGGCGGGGACGTTGACGACCAGCCCGCGCCCGAGCAGATCGGCCGCGAGCGCCGCGGCGTCGATCCCATCCTCGAGCGGACCCCGACCATCAGGCCGCGGCCGCGGGTCTCGGCGACACCGTCGATCGCCTCGAGGCCCTCCCGCAGCAGCGCCCCCAGCTCGCGCACCCGGCGCAGCAGGGCCGGATCGTCGACGACGTCGAGCACGGCCAGCGCCGCCGCGGTGGCGACCGGGCCGCCGGCGAAGGTCGAGCCGTGGTCGCCGGGCTCGAGCACGTCGGCGGCGACCGGGGCGGTGATGCAGGCGCCGATCGGAACGCCGCCGCCGAGTGCCTTGGCGCTGGTCATCACGTCGGGCCTGACCGGCGTCTGCTGGTAGGCCCAGAGCGAGCCGGTCCTCCCGATCCCGGTCTGGATCTCGTCGAGGATCAGCAGCGCGCCGGCCTCGTCGCAGGCCTGGCGGGCCGCCAGCAGCGCCTCCTCGCTGGTCGGGTAGACCCCGGCCTCGCCCTGGATCGGCTCGATCAGGACGGCGGCGGTGTTCTCGTTGACGGCGGCGCGCAGCGCCTCGGCGTCGTTGCGCGGGACCGAGCGGAAGCCGGGCAGCATCGGCCCCAGCGCCTCGTTCTTGGCCAGGCCGGGCGTCGCCGCCAGGGCGCCGTAGCTGCGGCCGTGGAACTCGCCCTCGAAGCTGACGATCTCCGGCGCGGCGATGCCGCGGCCGTGGGCGTGCTTGCGGGCGACCTTGATCGCGCACTCGACCGCCTCGGTGCCGGAGTTGGCGAAGAAGACGCGGCCGCCGAGGCTCGACTCCGAGAGCCGCTGCGCCAGCCGCGCCATCGGCTCCGTGTAGAAGAGGTTGGAGACGTGCATCAGCCGCGCGCTCTGCTCCTGGACCGCGGCGACGACCGCCGGGTGGCAGTGGCCGACCGAGCAGACCGAGATCCCGGTCAGGAAGTCGAGGTACTCCTTGCCGTCGGCGTCCCAGAGCAGCGAGCCCTCGCCGCGGACGAAGTCGACCGGCGCCGCGTTTGTAGGTCCGCATCAGGTAGCGCTCCTCGAGCGCCCGCACCTCGGCCAGGCTCATCGTCCGGCGCCGTCGCTCACGGCGTCACCATCGTCCCGATCCCGGCGTCGGTGAACAGCTCCAGCAGCAGGCTGTGCGGTTTGCGGCCGTCGATGATGTGGGCCGACTGGGCGCCACCGCGGATCGCGTCGACGCAGGCCTGCAGCTTCGGGCGCATGCCGCCCTCGATCCCGG
Organism: uncultured Solirubrobacterales bacterium; assembly: GCA_963739875.1. Taxonomy (GTDB): domain Bacteria; phylum Actinomycetota; class Thermoleophilia; order Solirubrobacterales; family 70-9; genus VAYN01. The sequence goes on along the minus strand of CAVUCD010000001.1, from coordinate 141,001 downwards.
CCAGCTGCTCCTCGACCTCGCCGACCGAGGCGCGCGAGATCAGCGAGGCCTCGTCGCCGGCGTCGGCGAGCCAGCCCTCGACGTCGGTGAGGAAGATCGCCTTGAAGGCGCCGAGCGCGGCGGCGACCTTGCCGGCGGCCTCGTCGGCGTTGACGTTGTAGGACTGGCCGGAGCGGTCGGAGGCCGAGGAGGCGATCACCGGGATGTAGTCGGCGGCGATGTGGTTGAGGACGTCGACGTCGACCCGCTGGACGGTGCCGACGAAGCCGACCTTGTCGGCGTTGGCGACCGGCGCCACCTCGAACAGCGAGCCGTCCTCGCCGGCCAGCCCGACCGCCGGCTGGCCGCGGCGGTTGAGCCGCTGGACGATCTCCGAGTTGAGCTTGCCGACCAGGACCATCTTCGCCACCTCGACCGTCTCGGCGTCGGAGACCCGCAGCCCCTCGTGGAACTTGACCTCGAGCCCGAGCCGCTCCATGTAGCGGCTGATCTCCGGCCCGCCGCCGTGGACGATCACCGGGTTGAGGCCGACGTACTTGAGCAGGACGACGTCGGCGGCGAAATCGTCGCGCAGCTTCTCGTCGAGCATCGCGGCGCCGCCGTACTTGATCACCACGGTGCGGCCGTGGAACTCGCGGATGTAGGGCAGCGCCTCGAGCAGCGTCTCGACGCTGACCCCGGCTGCCCGCGACTGCGGTGCCTGCTCGGTCATCTGCCGCTCCTCTCGATCGCTGGGTTGTCGTCTCTGGGACTCACGTCGTGTACTCCGCGTTGATCCGCACGTACTCGTAGCCGAGGTCCGAGAACCAGACCTGGGCGGCGTGCTCGCCGCGCCCGAGGCGCAGTCCGATCTCCGCCTCGCTCGCCTCGGCCCCGAGCTCGGCGGCGTCGATCGAGTCGGCGCCGATCTCCTCCAGGTCCTCGCCGACCAGAGCGGCGCCGGCGGCCTGGGCGATCCGGCCCCAGTTGGGGTCGCGACCGAACAGCGCCGTCTTGACCAGCGGCGAGTTGGCGATCGCGCGGGCGACCCGCTCGGCCTCGGCGGCGCTGGCGGCCTCGCTGACCTCGATCCGGGCGACCCTGACCGCGCCCTCGCCGTCGCGGACGATCTCGATCGCCAGCTGGGTCAGGACCGCCTCCAGCAACCCCTCGGGCAGCGGCAGGCCGCTGGCGCCGGTGGCCTGGAGCAGGACGCAGTCGTTGGTGCTCATCTGGCCGTCGACGGTGATCCGGTTGAACGAGGCGTCGACGGCGTCCTGCAGGGCGGCGCCCGGGTCGGCGACGACGGCGTCGGTCTGGACGAAGCAGAGCATCGTCGCCATCTTCGGCTCGATCATCCCCGCGCCCTTGGCCTGGGCGGAGAGGGTGACGCCGCCGAGCCGCAGCGTGCAGCGCTTGGGCCAGCGGTCGGTGGTGAGGATCGCGTCCGAGAAGCTGGTGCCGCCCTCGGCGGAGAGCGACCCGGCGGCCTCCTCGACCCCCGACAGCACCGCCTCGATCGGCAGCGGCACGCCGATCGTGCCGGTCTCGGCGACGGCGACGCTGGCCGTCTCGAAGCCAAGCGCGGCGGCCGCCTGGCCGCACATCGCCAGGGCGTCCTCGAAGCCCTTCTCGCCGGTCTCGGCGTTGGCGTTGCCGGAGTTGACGACGGCGGCGCGGATCCGATCGCGATCGACCGCCTCGCGACAGACCCGGATCGGGGCCGCGGCGGAGGCGTTGCGGGTCAGGACCATCGCCGAGGACACGGCCTCCTCGTCGCAGACCAGCAGGCCGACGTCGGTCCGGCCGCCGCCCTTGAGGCCGCAGTGGGCGCCGCCGGCGCGGAAGCCAGGCGCCAGCTGGGCGGGGTCGAGCTCCTCGACGCCCGCCGGAGCGTCGACCCAGCGCGACCTGAAGAACCCATCGCCGGCCCTGCTCGCGGCGCGTCCGCGGGCCGCGCGCTCACGTCAACCCCGCGGTCTCGTCGAGGCCGAGCATCAGGTTGAGGTTCTGGACGCCCTGGCTCGAGGCGCCCTTCCAGATGTTGTCGATCGCCGAGAAGGCCATCACCCGGCCGCGCTCCTCGACGGTGACGTAGACGTGGCACTCGTTCGTATCCCGCAGCGCCCGCAGGTTCGGTGGGCCGGCGAGGACGTGGACGAAGGGCTCGTCCGCGTAGCGCTCGTCGTAGAGCGCCCGCACCGCCTCGACCGAGGTCGGCTCGGTCAGCTGCGCGAAGCAGGTCGCCAGCTCGCCCTGGTCGAGCGGCAGCAGATGCGGGACGAAGGTGACCGGCGCCGGGCTGCCGAGCGCCGCCAGCTCCTGCTCGATCTCCGGCCGGTGGCGGTGGCCCTCGGTCTTGTAGGGGAAGGCGTTCTCGGTCATCGCCGTGAAGTGGACGCTGTCGTCGCTGCTGCGGCCGTAGCCCGAGGTGCCCTGCATCGCCGCGACGAAGACCTCGCCGAGCAGGCCCTTTTCCGCCAGCGGCGCCAGGCCGAGCACGGTCGCGGTCGGGTAGCAGCCGGGGGTGGCGACGAGCTTCGCCTCGCGCAGCTGCTCCCGGTAGATCTCGGTCAGCCCGTAGACGCCGGTGCCGAACAGCTCCGGCGCGCCGTGCTCGCCGTACCAGCGCTCGTAGGTCTCCATGTCGCGCAGGCGGAAGTCGGCGGAGAGGTCGACCACCAGCACCCCGGCGCCCCGCAGCGCCGCCACCGTCGGCGCCGCCGCCCCGTGCGGGTAGGCGACGATCGCGGCGTCGATCCCGTCGAGGTCGCCGAGGTCGAGCTCGCTCAGCTCGATCGGCACCCGGTAGCGCGGGTAGAGCGCGTCGAGGCGCTTGCCGGCGTCGCTGCGCGAGGTCGCGGCGACGAGCTGCAGCCGCGGGTGATCCCAGACGATCTTCGCCGCCAGGGCGCCGGTGAAGCCGGAGGCGCCGGCGACCAGGACCCGGGCCGCGGGCTCGCCGTCGAGCGGTTGTGCGGCGAGGTCATTCACGCAGCGTCCCCCCGATCTTCTCCAGCGTCGCCTTGATCGCCTCGCGCAATCCGGTGACCTCCTCGTCGGTGAGGGTGCGGTCGGGGGCGCGGAACTCGAGGCCGAGCGCGAGGCTCTTGCGGCCCTCGCCGAGCTGCTCGCCCTCGAAGAGGTCGAAGACCTCGGCCGAGCGCAGCAGCTCGCCGCCGCCGGCCAGGACCGCGGCGCGGACCTCGGTCGCCGCGACCTCGGCCGGGACGACGACCGCCAGGTCCTGGTAGGCGGCCGGGAAGGTCGGTGACGTCCTCGTAGGTCCTCCTCGCCGGCGCCGGCGGCGCCGAGCAGCGGCGCGGCGTCGATTTCGAAGCCGACCGCGGCGTCGAGGTCCCAGTCGCGGCAGACCAGCGGGTGCAGCTCGCCGAGCCAGCCGGCGGCGACGCCGCCGACCGAGACCGCGGCGGAGCGGCCGGGATGGAGGAACGGCTCCGCGGCTCGGCGCGAACGCCGAGCTCGGCACCGAGCTGGCCGGCCAGCGCCTCGAGCACGCCCTTGAGCGCGAAGAAGTCGGCCGGCTCGCCGCCGCCGCGCCAGGAGCGCGCGGCCAGCGGCCCGACCGCGAGCGCGGCGATCCGGTGCGGCTCGGCGACCGGCGCCGGCCGCTCGCCCGCGGAAGACGCCAGCCAGCGGGTCGACCGGCCGACTCCGGCCTCGATCGCCGCTCGCCCGGCGGCGCCTCCATCAGGTAGACGCTGCCGGCCTCGAACAGCGCCAGCCGATCGGCGCCGCGGGCGACGTTGCGGGAGGCGACGTCGAGCAGCGAGCCGAGCACCATCGTCCGCATCGCCGACTGGTCCTCGGAGAGCGGGTTGGAGAGCATGACCGAGCTGGAGCGCAGGTCGTCGAGCGGGGATCCGCAGCCGCGCCGGCTCGCCGGGGTCGGTGAAGCTCCAGCCGACGACCTGGTCGAAGCCGAGGTCGCGCAGCCCGTCCTCGGCGCGGCGACGCAGGCGCTGCTCGCGGGTCGAGGCCGCCGCCGACCGTGCGGGCGACCGCCGGCAGCGTCGTCGGCAGGTGCTCGTCGAGCCCGTGGACCCGCGCCACCTCCTCGATCAGGTCGACCTCGCGGGTGACGTCGTAGTGGCGGTCGGGCGGGACCTCGACCTCGAGGTCCTCGCCGTCGACCTCGACGCCGAAGCCGAGCCGCTCCAGGTAGGCGACCTGGTCGGCCTGGGAGATCGTCATCCCCAGCAGGCCCTCGACCCGCGCCGCGCGCAGGCGCAGCCGCCGCGGCTCGGGCATCTCGGCGGCGACGTCGATCGTCCCCGGCACCAGCTTGGCGCCGCAGAGCTCGACCAGCAGCCGCGAGGCGATCGCCTGCGCCCGCATGCAGAGCGCCGGGTGCAGCTGCTTCTCGAAGCGCGAGGAGGCCTCCGAGCGCAGCCCGAGCTGGCGCGAGGTGCGGAGGATGTTGGTGCCGTTCCAGTTCGCGACCTCGAGCAGCACCCGGGTCGTCTCGGCCGAGACCTCGGAGACCTGGCCGCCCATGATCCCGGCGATCCCAGAGGGCCCGTCGCTGTCGCAGACGAGCACGGTCTCGGCGTCGAGGTAGCGCTCGACGCCGTCGAGGGTCGTCATCCTCTCGCCCTCGGCGGCGGTCCGAACGGTGAGCGCGCCGCCCGGCACCTGGTCGAGGTCGAAGGCGTGCAGCGGCTGGGCGGTCAGCAGCATCACGTAGTTGGTGATGTCGACGACGTTGTTGATCGGCCGCTGTCCGGCCGCCGCCAGCCGCGCCTGCAGCCAGAGCGGCGAGGGCCCGATCTCGACGTCGGTGAAGACGCGGGCGGTGAAGCGCGGGCAGAGCTCGGGAACCTCGACCGTGACCGAGGCGTGATCGCGAAGCCTCGCCCTCGCCCTCGGCGGCGGCGTCCTCGGACCACGGATCCGCGCGCCAGCGGCGCCGCCGATGATCGCGTGGACCTCGCGGGCGACGCCGTGGACGCCGAAGCAGTCGACCCGGTTCGGCGTCACCTCGATCTCCAGCACCGGCTCGGCCAGCGGCAGCACCTCGCTCAGCGGCGTGCCGGCGCGCGAGCCCGTCGTCGAGGACGAGGATGCCGTCGTGGTCGTCGCCGACCTCGAGCTCGTCGGCGGCGAGGATCATCCCTTCGGAGGCGACGCCGCGCAGCTTCGCCTTGCGCAGCTTCTCGCCGCCGGGCATCCGCGCCCCCGGCAGCGCCACGGCGACGGTCTGGCCGGCGGCGACGTTGGGGGCGCCGCAGACGATCGTCCGCTCGCCGTCGCCGACGTCGACCGTGCAGACCCGCAGCCGGTCGGCGTCGGGATGCTGCTCGGCGCTCAGCACCTTGCCGACGACGAAGTTCTCGGGACTCGGCGGGCCGGCCACGCTCACCCGCTCGACCTCGGTCCCGGTCATCACCAGCCGCTCGGCCAGCTCCTCGGCGCCGACGCCCGGGTCGCAGTACTCGCGCAGCCAGGAGTAGGGCACCTTCACGAGAACTGCTCCAGCATCCGCACGTCGTTGTCGAAGAAGCGCCGCAGGTCGGGGACGCCGTGGCGCAGCATCGCCACCCGCTCGATCCCGAGCCCGAAGGCGAAGCCCTGGACCCGCTCGGAGTCGTAGCCGCTGTCCTCGACGAAGCCGAGCACGTTGGGGTCGACCATGCCGGCGCCGAGGATCTCGATCCAGCCCTGGCCCTTGCAGAGGTTGCAGCGCTCGCCGCCGGCCAGCGTCCCGGTCCCGCCGCACTGGAAGCAGGAGACGTCGACCTCGACGCTGGGCTCGGTGAAGGGGAAGAAGTGGGGCCGCAGGCGCACCTCGCGCTCGTCGCCGAAGATCCCGCGCACCATCGCCAGCAGCGTCCCCTGCAGGTCGGCGAGGGTCAGGCCCTCGGCGATCGCCAGGCCCTCCATCTGGTGGAACATCGGGCTGTGGGTGGCGTCGGAGTCGCGCCGGTAGACCTTGCCCGGGACGACGATGAAGATCGGCGGCGGCTGCGTCTCCATCGCCCGGATCTGCATCGGCGAGGTGTGGGTCCGCAGCAGCACCTCGGGGTGCGACTGGACGTAGAAGGTGTCCTGGAGCATCCGCGCCGGGTGCCCCGCGGGGTGGTTGAGGGCGGTGAAGTTGTAGTAGTCGTGCTCGATCTCCGGCCCTTCGGCGACGCTGTAGCCGAGCCCGACCATGATGTCCTCGATCTGGCGCGTGGTGCGGGCGATCAGGTGGGCGTGGCCGACCGGCCGCGGCGGCGCCCCGGGCAGGGTGACGTCGACCCGGTCGGCGGCGAGCCTGGCGTCGAGCTCGCTGGCGTCGAGCCGCTCGGCGCTGCGCCTCGAGCAGCGCCTCGAGCTCCTTGCGGGCCTTGTTGGCGGCGCCGCCGACCTCGCCGCGTTCCTCCGGCGGCAGCTCGGCGATCCCGCGCAGGATCGTCGTCAGCTCGGCTTTGCGCCCGAGGTAGCGGACCCGCAGCTCCTCGAGCTCGGCGCTGGAGGCGGCGGCGCCGATCGCCGCGCTCGGCCTCGCCCCTGATCTCCTCGATCCGCTCAAGCATCGGGGGCGTCCTCGGGCATGGCCGGCGACGATATCCGCTGCGCCGCTATCGCAGCGGCCGCGGCGACGTTGAGCGACTCGGCGCCGCCCGAGCGCAGCGGGATCGTCGCCTCCGCGTCGCACTCGGCGAGCACCTCCGCCGGCAGCCCCTCGCGCTCGGCGCCGAGGCAGAGCGTCCGCGCCCCGTCGAGGGCGTCGAGCCCGGCGCCGCCGTGGGCGACCAGCGCCACCCGCGGCGCCGGCGTCTCCCCCAGCTCGGCCCGCAGCGGCGGCTGGGCGAAGATCGAGCCCATGCTCGCCCGCACCGCCTTCGGCGAGTAGGGATCGGCGCAGCCGGGACCGAGCACGACCGAGCCGTGCAGGAGCGCGTGGGCGGTGCGGACGATCGCGCCGACGTTGCCGGGATCGGCGACGCCGTGCAGGTAGACGCAGGGCGGCTCGGGGCGCTCGGACCAGCGCAGCGGCCAGACCGCGATCGCCCGCGTGCCCGAGCCGAGCGAGGAGACCTCGCCGAGCAGCTCCGGCTCGACCTCCTCGCCGCCGAGACCGGAGCCCGCCGCGGTCAGCAGGAAGCGCGGCTCGGCGCCGGCGGCGAGGCCGGCCTCGACCAGGTCCTCGCCCTCGGTCGCGAACAGCCCCTCGCGCTCGCGGTGCTTGCGCTCGCGCAGCTTGCGGACCAGCTTCAGCTTCTCGTTTTGGGGGCTGGCGATCATCGGTGGATCCTGTCGGGTGTGACCTTCTGGCCGGCGGTTTCTTCTCCTGGAACAAAAAAAGGCGGGCCGCTTACTGCGGCCCGCCCGGGAAAGTGGAGTGTCGGTGTGCCGCTAGGCGGCCGCACCCTCCCGGGCTAGCTCGACGAATCGGCGGAAGGCGTCGCGGTCGCGAGACGGCGATCTCGGCCAGCATCTTGCGGTTGACCTCGACTTCGGCCTTACCGAGGCCGTGGATCAGTTCGGAGTAGCTCATGCCCTCGAGGCGCGCGGCGGCGTTGATCCGGGTGATCCAGAGGCGGCGGAAGATACGCTTTTTGTTGCGCCGGTCGCGGTAGGCGTACATGCCCGACCGCTGCACCTGCTCTTTGGCGAAGCGGTAGGAGGAATGCTTGCGGCCGAAGTAGCCCTTCGCTTCCTTGAGGACCTTGCGGCGCTTCTTGCGCGCGTGGACGGAGCGCTTGACGCGGCTCACTTGCCACCCAGCAGCTTCCGCACCGTCGGCGCGTCGTTCGGCGAGATCTCGACCGGCCGCGCCATCTTCCGCTTCCGCTTCGGCGACTTTTTCTCCAGGATGTGGCTGGAGTAGGCGCGACGACCGCGCAGCTTGCCGGTTGGCGGTCTTGCGGAAGCGCTTCTTGGCGCCCGAATGGGTTTTCATCTTCGGCATCGGGCTCGCTATTGAAGCAGACGGGCGAGCCGCGGCGTGGTGACGCCCTGGCGCCTGGGTACGCTGCGGCGCGATGCGGATCGTCTACGTGGTCGGGACGCGGCCCGAACTTCGTCAAGACGGCGCCGGTGATCGGCGCCCTGCGCTCGCGCCTGCCCGACGCCAGGCACGCGATCGTCCACACCGGCCAGCACTACGACCGGCTGATGTCGGAGGTCTTCCTCGAGGAGCTCGGCGTGCCGGCGCCCGACCACATGCTCGAGGTCGGCTCCGGCACCCACGCGGTCGCAGACGGCGCGGACGATGGAGCGCCTGGAGCCGGTCCTGCTCGAGGAGAAGCCCGACCTGGTGATCGTCCCCGGCGACGTCAACTCGACCCTGGCGGCGGCGCTGACCGCGGTCAAGATGGGGATCCCGGTCGCCCACATCGAGTCCGGGCTGCGCAGCTTCGACCTGACGATGCCGGAGGAGGTCAACCGGATCGTCGCCGACCGCTTCTCCCGCGACCTCTTCCTCCACAGCGAGGAGGCGATCGCGAACCTGCGCGCCGAAGGGATCGCCGACGAGCGCATGCACTTCGTCGGCAACACGATGATCGACACCCTGGTCGCGCTCGAAGACCGCTTCCGCGCCGTCGGCACCGCGGCCCGGCTCGGGGTCGAGCCCGGCTCCTTCGCGCTCGTCACCCTGCACCGCCCGGCGCTGGTCGACGGGCCGCTGCTGGGCGAGACCGTGGCGCAGCTGGCGGCGCTGGCGGCCGAGATGCCGGTCGTCTTCCCGGTCCACCCGCGCACCCGCAAGATGATGGAGAGCCTCGACGCCGCCCACCCGGGCCTGCACCTGATCGAGCCGCTCGGCTACCTCGACTTCCTCTCGCTGCTCGCCGACGCCGGCGCCGTCCTCACCGACTCCGGCGGCATCCAGGAGGAGACGACCTACCTCGGCATCCCCTGCTTCACCCTGCGCGACAACACCGAGCGGCCGGTGACGGTCGAGGCCGGCACCAACACCCTGCTCGGCCTCGACCCGGCGGCGATCGCCGGCATCCCCGCGGCCCTGGCAGCGCGCGGCAACGCGCCCGCCGAGCCGCCGCCCCTCTGGGACGGCCAGGCGGCGGAGCGGATCGCCGACGTGGTGGTCGCCGGCGCCTAAGCGTCGGCGGGAGAGCGTCGGCGCGGCGAGCGGCCTCGGCGGGGCGCCTCCCGGTCGTCGGGGCGGAGCCTCGGCCTCGGGCCTCGCGGGGAGTCCTCCGGCGCGCAGCCGGCGCCTCGGCAGCCGGGGCGCCTCGCTCAGCCATCGGCGCGTCCCCGTCGAGCTTGTCGACCTCTTTGCTCGGCGCCAGCAGCATGCTCATGTTGCGGCCTTCCTGCAGCGGCGCCGACTCGATCACGGCGATGCCGCCGAGGTCCTCGAAGAGTTTCTGCAGCAGCGCCCGGCCGCGCTCGGGATGGGCCTGCTCGCGACCGCGGAACATGATCGTCACCTTGACCTTGTCGTGGTGCTTGAGGAAGCGCTCGACGTGGCCCTTCTTGGTCTCGTAGTCGTGGGTCGCGATCTTCGGGCGCAGCTTGATTTCGCGGATGTTGACCTGCTGCTGGTGCTTGCGCGCCTGCTTCTGCTTCTGCTCCTGCTCGTACTTGTACTTCGAGTAGTCGAGCAGGCGGGTGACCGGCGGCTTCGTTGCCCGGGGCGACCTCGACCAGGTCGAGGTCGGCGTCCTGGGCGCGTTTCAGCGCCTCGTTGATGTCGACGATGCCGAGCTGCTCGCCGTCGGCGCCGATCAGGCGCACCTGCGGGACGCGGATCCGCTCGTTGATCCTCGTCGTGTCGCGCTCTGGTGGGCGCCGATCGAACCTACGCGGAACCGGCACTAGAGGGAGGGGCGCTGAAGCTTCAAGAGGACGAGAGGTCGAGACAAGGGCACGGGGCGCTCAGCGGCGGCGGTGATTTTGCGTGCCTGCAGTCAAGTGAGGCGGAGTATAGAGACAGAAAGTTCGTTGGCAAGCGACGGCGCTCAGCTCGAGCCGGTCTCGGAGCGGACGCGAGCGGCGAACTCGGCGATCGACATCGCGCCGAGGTCGCCGTCGGCGTGGGAGCGAACGGCGACCGCGCCGCCCTCCTCCTCGCGGTCGCCGACGACCAGCATGTAGGGGTAGCGGCCGATCGAGCTGTCGCGGATCTTCTTCCCGATCGACTCCGAGCGGTCGTCGACGGCGACCCGGACGCCGGCTTCGCGCAGCTCCTCCATCGCCTTCGCCGCGTAGGCGTTGTGGCGGTCGGAGATCGGCAGCACGATCGCCTGCACCGGCGCCAGCCAGACCGGGAAGCGGCCGGCGTAGTGCTCGATCAGGATCCCGGCGAAGCGCTCCATCGAGCCGAGCAGGGCGCGGTGGATCATCACCGGCCGGTGGGCGGCGTCGTCGGCGCCGGTGTAAGTAGAGGTCGAAGCGCTCGGGCATCTGGAAGTCGAGCTGGCAGGTGCCGCACTGCCAGGAGCGGCCGAGCGCGTCGGTGATGTGGAAGTCGATCTTCGGCCCGTAGAAGGCGCCGTCGCCGGGGTTGAGCTCGTACTCGCGCCCCTGGCTGTCGAGCGCCTCGGCCAGCGCCGCCTCGGCCTTCGCCCACTGCTCCTCGCTGCCCATCGACTTCTCCGGCCGGGTCGAGAGCTCGACTTTGACGTCCTCGAAGCCGAAGCGCGCGTAGAGCTCGTCGATCGCCTCGCAGATCGAGGCGACCTCGTCGGTGATCTGCTCCTCGGTGCAGTAGACGTGGGCGTCGTCCTGGGTGAAGGCGCGGACCCGCAGCAGGCCGTGGAGGACGCCCTCGCGCTCGTTGCGGGAGACGCGGCCGAACTCGGCCAGGCGCAGCGGCAGCTCGCGGTAGGAGTGGCGGTCGGCGGCGTAGACGAGGCAGGCGCCGGGACAGTTCATCGGCCGCAGCGCGTAGCGGCGGTCGCCGTCGTCCATGAAGTACATGTCGTCCTTGTAGTTGTCCCAGTGCCCGGAGCGGTGCCAGAGCGCCTCGTCGAGCACCTGCGGCGTCGCGATCTCCTGGTAGCCGCGCTTGCGCAGCTGGTCGCGGACTTCGGCTTCGATCAGCCGCAGCAGGGTCGTCCCGTTCGGCAGCCAGAAGGGCATCCCCGGCGCCTCGTCGCGCAGCATGAAGATGCCGAGCTGGGGTCCGAGGCGGCGGTGGTCGCGCGCCTTGGCCTCCTCGATCCGCTCCAGGTGCGCCTCCAGGTCCTTCTTCGAGAAGAAGGCGGTGCCGTAGATCCGGGTCAGGCTCTCGCGGTTCTCGTCGCCGCGCCAGTAGGCGCCGGCGACCGAGTTGAGCTTGATCGCCTTGATCCGCCCGGTCGAGGGCCCGTGGGGGCCGCGGCAGAGGTCCTCGAAGGGGCCGTTGCGGTAGAGCGAGACGGTCTCGACGCCTTCTTTGGCGACCAGGTCCTCGATCAGCTCGACCTTGAAGCCCTGGTCCTGGCCGCGGAAGATCTCGATCGCCTCGTCGGCGCTGACCTCGCGGCGGCCGAAGGACTCGTCGGCGGCGATGTGCTCGTTCATCGCCCGCTCGATCTTGCCGAGGTCGTCCTCGGTGATCTTTGTATCGGCGGGGAACTCGAAGTCGTAGTAGAAGCCGGAGTCGATCGGCGGCCCGATCGTCACCTTCGTCCCCGGATAGAGCTCCATCACCGCCTCCGCCATCACGTGGGCGGCGTCGTGGCGGATCAGCTCCAGCGCCTCGGGGTCGCGGTCGGTGACGATCGCGATCTCACCGCCGTCGGGCAGCGGCGCCGAGAGGTCGCGCAGCTCCTCGCCGACCTTGATCGCCAGCGCCGCCTTTGCCAGCCCCGGCCCGATCGCCGCCGCGGCGTCGGCGCCGGTCGCGCCTCCCGGCAGCTCCAGCGGCTTGCCGTCGGGCAGGGTGACGACGATCTTCTCGGTTGCGGCCTCCACGGCGGCCATGGTACCGGGGCGCGCTCGGCCGGGTCGATGCGCTGCGTTGCCCGTCGCCGGCAGCGAAACGCGGTCGCATCGCCCATGGCCGACCGTCAGCGGGCGGGGCCCTGGCGTGCCTGGCGGACGGCGATCAGCGGGCAGGGGCTCTTGGCGGCGATCGGGCCGGTGACTTCCCAGAGGACGTATGGAGCGGCGACCTTGCGAACCCGCAGGTCGGGGAACGGCCGCTGGCCCTGGCTGCCGCGGGTGACCACGAAGCGGACGCCGCTCGGCGGCTTGCCTCCCGCTTCGGCTTCGGTCTCGATGCAGACGCGACCGCCGCGCAGCTCCCAGGCGATGTAGGGGGTTCCGTGCTGGTCGGCCAGCAGTTCGTGCGAGGCGAGGACGACGGTCGAGCCCGAAGCGACCAGCGGCCGCAGTCCCGTCAACGCCGGCGAATAGGAGGTCGGCCCGACCGGGGCGTTGGCGAGGGCGAGCAGCGAGCAGATCCCAGCGGCGGCGACAAAGACGACGGCGGAGAGATCGACGAGCGAGCTGCGTGGCGCTTTTCTCGGTCATATGCCGAGAAAAGCGCCAATCCGCCTCCCCGAGCAGCGGCAGGAGGATCGTCAGCGCGACCAGCGGCGCCCCGACCTCGATCGCCTTGGCGGCGGTGTAGGGCGTGCCGCCGACGCGGGCCGCCGCGTAGGCGATCGCCGCGGCGGCCAGCCCGGCGAGAACGGCGGACTCGCGCCGGCGCCAACAGCGGCCGATCCCGTAGAGGAGCAGGACCAGCGCGAAGGCGGCGCCGAGGTAGTAGCCGACCGCGGGCACGGCGCCGTCGCCGGGAGCGAGACGGAAGTCGCCCGAGGGCCAGATCCCGAGCGCCTCGAAGGGCGAGACCTGGCCGAAGAGGTTGCCGAGGCCCGGGCCGTTGGGGTCGAAGGTTTCGAACTTGTGGAAGTCGATCATGCGGCCGATCTCGGGCGCGACGAGGACGGCGAACAGCAGCAACGCGATCAGGATCGGGCGGACAGGCGAGCGGGCGACCGGCTCCGAGGAGGGCGCCGTGCGGCTGACGGCGTATTCCGCGACCGCCCAGATGACGAAGGTGCCGACCAGCCAGATCAGGCCCGGGAAGCTGTAGACGTAGACGGCGCCCACGGCGAGGAGGGCCGACGGGCACGAAGCGAAGGCGGAGGTCCCGCCAGTCGGGGCGGGTGGCATCTCGCAGGGAGAGGGCGAAGGCGAGGACGAAGAGGGCCTCGATGGTCTCCTTGAAGGCGCCCTGGGCGAAGTAGGAGGCGACCACGTAGGCGAGGCCGACGACCAGCGCGCCTGCCGTTCTCGGAATTGGCCTGAGGTCGACGAGAAGGCGGAGAGGGCGGTCAGCGGGGCGAGGATGGCGACGGCGACGGCGAGGCCGCTGAAGCCCTGGACGAGACCGACGCCGAGGCCCTTGTTCAGGGCGACGACGATCGAGTGCGGGCCGAGCGGGTAGCCCTGGTCGCAGCAGCTCCGAGGTGTGGCCGTCGGCAAGGCGGTCGGTGGCCAGCAGGTGCTGAGACATGTCGGGGTTGAAGCTGGTGCCGAGGATCCCGAAATGGCCTTCGACGACGAACGGGATCGAGGCGGCGAGCAGCGCCACCAGCGCCACGGGCCAGCCGGCGCGCAGCGCCTCTCCCCCGCCTTCGAGCCTCCTCCAGAGATAGGCGACCGAGGCGACGACGAGGACCAGGACGACGATCGCCGAGATCGTCCCGTGGCCCGGCAGCCGCACCGTGCCCCAGCAGATCGCGCAGAGCAGCGCCAGGCCGACCGCCGGCGAGAGCCAGGACCAGCGGCGATGCCCGCAGACCCCGATCGCCGCCTGCCCGAGCGCCAGCGATGCCGCGCAAACCGCCACTACCGCTGCATAGGTACCGATCACGAGGCGGCGAGCCTAGACGACGGCGACCCGATCGCTCGCCTCTCCACCTCGCTCCGTCCTACGCCGGAGTTCCTAGAACTTCCTAGATTGCTGAGCACAATTGTTCCGTTACGGAGCGAATAGACAGGAGAGTCGATGAAGCTAGGTATGGCCTTGGTGCTGTTGCTCGGAGTCGCGGCGATCTGGGTGTTCGCCCAACCGCCCGCGCACGCCGCGGCCCGCGACTACGACTGCTCCGACTTCGAAACGCAGGCGGAAGCGGAGGAATATCTCCTCCCGGGAGACCCCTACAACCTCGACGCCGACAACGACGGCATCGCCTGCGAGGACAATCCCTGCCCGTGCAGCTCCGAAGCGGGCGGCAGCGATGGCGACGATCGGAGGAGGCACCATCGACACGCCGCCCCCGCCGCCGTACCACCTGTCGATGAGCGCGGCGCAGAAGCTCTCCCGGCATCTGGTCGCCCTGGTCGTGCGACGCAGCCCTCGCCTCGACACCTCGGCACTCGACAGCTGCGATCGACTTGGCGAACGGCGCATCGACTGCCGCCTGGAGTCGCATGGCCAGGCCGCGCGCCAACGCGTCGCCTGCCAGTACCGGGTCGACGTCGGCGCCCGGAATCGTCATCCCACCGTGAGCCTGGCCGGGCACAAATGCCAGACGGCGCCGATACCGGGCCGGAGGAGCTGACCCGCAAGTCCCAGGCCCAGAGCGAGGGCCTGGGCCGGCTCCGGGCCTAGACTGACTCGATGGCGTTCGTCCCGCCCGCCCGTCATCTGCTGCGCGCCAAGGACCTGGCCGACGCTCGCTACTTCGAGCCGCTCGGAGTCGACGACCTCGCCGCCGCCGCCGGGCTCTCGCGCGCCCACTTCAGCCGCGAGTTCCGCCGCGCCTTCGGCGATCTCGCCGCACGCCTACCTGCTGACCAGGCGCCTGGAGCGGGCCGCGGCGCTGCTGCGCAACACCGACAACTCGGTCGCCGAGATCTGCCTCGCGGTCGGGCTGCAGAGCGTCGGCTCGTTCACGACCAGCTTCAAGCGCACCTACGGCATCTCGCCGACCGCCTACCGGGCGACCTTCCCGCCGGCCGCGCAGCCAGGCGATGATCCCGGCCTGCGTCGTCCGCGCCTACGGCCGGCCGCAACACCGCACGTTTCGAGAAGACAGCGCCGCCGCGCCCTCCTAGCATCGCCGCCAAGCCGATTCCAACCAGGAGGATTCCGATGAAGATCGCAAACGCGCAGCTGTGGGTCCACGACCAGGACGAGGCGCTCGCCTTCTACACCGAGAAGCTCGGGATGGAGGTCCGCGCCGACGTCACCCTGGCCGAGATGGGCGACTTCCGCTGGCTCACCGTCGGCCCGCCCGGCCAGGAGGACGTCGCGATCGTGCTGATGGCGATCCCCGGCCCGCCGATGATCGAGCCGGAGACGACCAAGGGGATCGAAGAGCTGATGGCCAAGGGCGTCGCCGGCACCGTCTTCCTCACCACCGACGACTGCCAGGCCTCCTACGAGGAGCTGAAGGCGCGCGGCGTCGAGTTCACCGAGCCGCCCGAAGAGCGCCCCTACGGCATCGACTCCGGCTTCCGCGACCCGTCCGGCAACAGCCTCCGCCTGACCCAGGTGATGGAGATCGCCGCCTGAGCGAGCTCACGAGTACAGCGCGGCCGGGGTCTGCCAACTCCGGCCGCGTTTCATGGAGTCCTCAGCGGTCAGGAAACGGTGACGGCCTTCGATTCTGCCGCCCCGCAGATCACCGTGTGATTTTTCCCTGGCAGCGTCTTTTCTGGGCATTTTGACGACGTATCTGCCGGGCGGAGGAGGCGGCCCGACGATTATCGTCACGTTGCCGTAGTGCTTGGTATTCCCGCTGCCGATGACGGCGCCGTTGCGGAAAAGCGTGACCTGCCGTTTGAGGAGGCAATTGGCGTCGATATTGGCAACCGCCGTCACATAGAACTCGCCTTCCCCGATCAGCAAGTGTGGATTTGGGGCTCAGCAGACGCAGAGTTACGCCATTCGCGTATTCGACCGTCTTGGTCGACTTGCCGGCCTGCGCCGGCGCGGCGACGACTCCGGCCGAGATCGAGATGGCGAGAGCGCCGAGAGCGCCCAAAAGGGCGGCCGATGCCTTCGCGGAGCGGCGCGGGCGAGACTTGGTGCGCTTCACGAGTCCTCCTTCGGCGACAGGACGATCATCTACACGGGCGCCCTCCGGGATGGGCGTTACTGGGCTCGAACCAGTGACCTCCACCTTGTCGAGGTGGCGCTCTCCCAACTGAGCTAAACGCCCGGGAAGCGTGAATCTAGCAGCGAGAAAGCGGAGACGAGCGCGCCGGCGACGAATAGCTCAAGATCGCCGCCGCAGCGGCCGATGCAGTCTGTGCAACTTTTCCGTCCCGCGAGTGTTTATCAGTACGTCGCCCGAGTTGCGACAGCTAGAACTTCAAAGCTCGAGGACCGACGAGCCAGCGACTTCAAACTCTCTGGTGGCACGTCCTTCGGAAACAAGGGGCCCCTTCGCAGGGGCCCTTTTCCGTTCCGCCGCGGGACTCAGACGTGGTCGCTGGGCAGGTGCCAGCGGCGCGGCAGGATCAGCTGGTCGCTGGCCTCGGGGCCCCAGGATCCGGGCTCGTAGGGATGCAGCGGGGGCGGATCCTCGAGCACCGGCGTCGACAGCTCCCAGAGGCGCTCGACCGCGACGGAGCTGGTGAAGAGGGTGCGGTCGCCGAGCATCACGTCGTGGATCAGCCGCTCGTAGGCGTCGAGCGCGTGCTCGTTGCCGCCGAAGGTGTCGGCGTAGCTGAACTGCATGTGGGCCTCGCCCAGCTGGATCGTCGGGCCCGGCACCTTGGCCAGGAAGGAGGCCGAGATGCTGCCGGGGTCGCCGAGCTCGAAGGTGAGGTGATCGTGGCCGAAGGACTCGGCGATCTGGTCGCAGTCGAGCGGGAACATCCGCCGCGCCGGCGCCCTGAAGGCGACCGTCAGCAGGTGTTTGCTCTCGGCCAGCCGCTTGCCCGAGCGCAGGTAGAAGGGCACGCCCTCCCAGCGCCAGTTGTCGACGAAGGTCTTGACGGCGACGAAGGTCTCGGTGTCGGAGTCGGCGGCGACGCCGTCCTCCTCGCGGTAGCCGGCGTACTGGCCGCGGACGACGTCCTCCGGCGCCAGCGGCGACATCGAGTCGAAGACCTTCTCGCGCTCGAGGCCCGAGCGCTTTCGGCTCCAGCGAGGTCGGCGGCTCCATCGCGACGAAGCCGAGCACCTGGAACAGGTGGGTGACGACCATGTCGCGGAAGGCGCCGGTTTCCTCGTAGAAGCTGCCCCGCATCTCGATCGAGAGCGTCTCGGGAATGTCGATCTGGATGTGATCGATGTGGTTGCGGTTCCAGACCGGCTCGAACATGCCGTTGGCGAAGCGCAGCGCCAGCAGGTTCTGGACCGCCTCGCGGCCGAGGTAGTGGTCGATGCGGAAGATCCGGCTCTCGTCGAAGACCGAATGCAGCTGCCGGTTCAGCTCGCGGGCCGAGGCGAGGTCGGTGCCGAACGGCTTCTCGGTCAGCACCCGGGCGTGGTCGCCGAGGCCGAGCGCGCCGATCTGCTCGACCGTGCCTTCCGCGGCTCCGGGTGGCAGCGAGAGGTAATAGAGCAGCTCCGCGTCGTCGTCGAGTTCCCCCTTGGCGGCGGAGACGGCCTCGCCGAGCGGCTCGAAGCCGTCGCCGACGGCGGCGAAGCGCAGCGAGTCGGCGAATCGCTCCCAGGCCTCGCCGTCGAGGGTTTTGCGACCGGAGCCCTGGATCGATTCCCGCGCCAGCTCGCGGAACTCGCTCCAGCTCGATCCCTTTCCGCGCCGCGCCGATGATCCGGAACCGCTCCGGCATCAGCCCGACCTGGGCGAGGTGGAACATCCCCGGCAGCAGCTTGCGCTTGGCCAGATCGCCGGTGGCGCCGAAGAGCACGATCACCTGGTCCTTGGGGACGCGAGGGGAGCCCTTGGCGGTGCCGGCGCTTGCGGTGGCGACGCTCACGCCCCCAGGCTGACAGATGGCGGGCGCTGGCCCGAGCCTCGGCCGGGACCTATGCTGGATCGACTCGATGGCGACCGGCGAAACAGAGGGCGGAGCCCAGTACGACCCGCTGGCCCTGGATCTGATCGAGCGCCGCTTCTGGGCTGAGATCTGGCGCTCGGTCCCGGCCGCGGTGGCCGGCGAGCACGGCGTCGAGCTGCGCCAGTTCGGGCCGGTCCAGGCGACCGTGGTCGGCGACCTCCGCGAGCCGGGGATGCTGAACCTGGTCCTCGGCGCCACCGAGCCGGGTGCGGTCGCCGCGGGGCACCTCTCGGCGGCGCTCGACTGGGTCAGCGCCCGCGGCGTCTCCCCCTACGTCCCGGTCACCCCCGGCCTCGCCGACACCGCCGCCGCCGAAGCCCAGCTGGCCGCGCGCGATTTCGCCGCCGGGCCGCGCCTGGATGAAATTCGTCCGCGATCCCCACCCGCCGCGCTTCGTCGCCGCCGGAGGACGTCGAGGTGGTCGAGCTGAGCGATGGAGATCAGGGGCCGTTCGGGATCATCGCCGCGACCGGATTCGGGCTGCCGGCCTGGGCCTCGACCCTGTTCGCCCGCCTGCCGGGCCGCGAGGGCTGGCGCTGCTACGTCGCCCACGTCGACGGCGAGGCGCAGGCCTGCGGCGCGATGCTGATCGACGGGGGCGTGGCCGAGCTCGGAATCGGCGCCACGCTCGAGTCCGGCCGCCGCCGCGGCTGCCAGCTGGCGCTGCTGCACCGCCGCATCCTCGACGCCGCCGATGCCGGCTGCCAGACGCTCTTCGTCGAGACCGGCGAGCGCAGCGACCGGCCGGCCCTCGAGCAGCTACCGCAACATCCTCCGCGCCGGCTTCAAGGAGGCCTACCTCTGCCCGAACTGGCAACGAGCCCAGCGCTGACGCTTCCCGGCGCCGCGGGCGGCTAGCTCGAAGTCGGGATGCGGGTGACGCCCGACCAGGGCATCGCCGCCGCCTGACGGGCTCCGCGGCCCTGCCAGTAGGTGACCTGGCCGAGGTTGACGAAGACGGGACTGCCGGAGCGGTGGTGCGTCAGCGCGACCGGCTGACCGCCGTTCTCGTTGAAGGCGGACTGAACCTCTGCCTCGTCCTCCCGGACCATCACCTGGTCGCGGCCGACGAAATGGATGATGGTCGGCATCGGCGAGCACACTAGTCGCTTTGCGAACCTCTCTGTCAAGTCCCCGAAAGGGTGCGCTGTCAAGTTCTCCAGAAAGGAGGCAAGATGCCCGACGCCAAGGACCGCAAGGGCCTCGCCCGCGACGCCTACCGCGCCTACGCGAGCGGTGAGCGCAAGTTCTACGACGACCACCTCGCAACCGACCTCGTCTTTTTCAGCCCCGCCGATCAGGGGCTCGACCGAGACGGCTATTTCGAGCGCTGCTGGCCGAACGACGGCCGCCTGACGCAGTTCGAGCTCGTGCGGCTGGTCGAGGCTGGCGACGAGGTGGTCGTCACCTACGAGGCGACCAGAAGCGACGGCACCCAGTTCCGCAATACCGAGGTGCTCGGCTTCGACGCCGACGACAAGATCGTCAAAATCGAGGTGTATTTCGGCTGGGACCTGGAGGCGGAGAAGTAGCCCGAGTGGCTCAAGCCCCAGACCGGGAGCCGCCGTGACCATGTCGCCGGCGGCGGTGCGAGTGAGCCGCTTTCCCCGATCCCATCGGCTGCTCGTCGCGGACGACGATCCTGAAACCGCCGGGCGCCTGAAGGGAGAAGGCCCAGGCGCCTCGTTGGTGGCTCGGCGCTTCAACCTCGAATCCATCCTCCCTGAGGCGCCGGTTGATCTCGTCGACCTCCGCCCTGGTCGACTGGATGAAGCCGACGTGGAAGGTCTTCGGGTAGCTCACCGCGTTGCCGCGACCGACGCCGATCAGCGTCAGCACGAGGCCGTCGTCGTCGAGCAGCAGGTCGAAGTTCTTGTGGCCTTCGCCGCTCGGGCGCAGGCCGAAGTGCCGCTCGAGGAATCCCCGCGCCGCCGGCACGTCGTCGACGGCGAGATGGAGCTGGTTGAGCTTCACCGGATCAGCCGCGGACCAGGCGCCCGACGGCCGCCATCAGCTCGTCCGTCTTCTCGGCGCGCTCGGCGGCGCTGCCGTCGATGCAGTGGCGGACGTGGTCATCCAGAAGACCGAGCGCGACCTTCTGCAGCGCCGCCTCGCTGGCCTGGATCTGGGTCAGGACATCGATGCAGTAGCGGTCTTCCTCGACCATCCGGGAGACGCCGCGAACCTGGCCCTCGATCCGTGCCAGGCGTTTGAGCAGCTGCTCCTTCGATGCGGTGTAGCCGGGTTTCTCAGTCATTGATGTAGGGTACCCCCGTAGGGTATTCTGTGTCAAGTCCACTCGACTCGGGAGAGGCATGAGCGACGTACTGAGCACGATCGGCGAAGGCCTCAGGCAGTCCTTCCTGATGGCCTACGAGGTCTGGTGGGCGCTGGTCCTGGGCTTCGCGATCTCGGCGATCGTCCAGGCCTGGGTTCCGCGCGAGCGGATCGAGGCCGCGCTGGCGGGCAGCGGCCCCGGTCCGCTCGCCAAGGCGACCGGGCTCGGCGCCGCCTCCTCGTCGTGCTCCTACGCGGCGATCGCGATCGCCAAGTCGCTCTTCCAGAAGGGCGCCTCGGCGGCGACGGCGCTGGCCTTCCAGTTCGCCTCGACCAACCTGGTCTGGGAGCTGGGGCTGGTGCTGTGGGTGCTGCTCGGCTGGCAGTTCACCCTCGCCGAGTACGTCGGCGGCGTCGTGATGATCGTGCTGATGGCGACGATGCTGCGCCTCTTCGTCTCCCCCAGGCTCGAGGCGCAGGCGCGCAAGCACGCCCAGGACGCCGACGCCGGCCATCAGCACCACACCGCCGGGGAGAGGCTCGAGCTGGCGCCGGCGCCTGACCTCGGCCTCGGCCTGGTCCGACGTCGCCCACAACTTCCGCGGCGACTGGCAGATGCTCTACAAGGAGATCACGGTCGGCTTCCTGCTCGCCGGCTTCATCGGCCTGCTCGGCAACGACTTCTTCAACGTGCTCTTCATCGAGCACGCGCCGCCGCTCGCTGAAGACGATCGAGAACGTGCTCGTCGGGCCGGTCATCGCCGTCCTCAGCTTCGTCTGCTCGGTCGGCAACGTGCCCGCTGGCCGCCGTCCTCTGGTCCGGCGGAATCAGCTTCGCCGGCGTGATGGCCTTCATCTTCGCCGACCTGATCGTGCTGCCGATCGTCCTCGCCTACCGCAAGTACTACGGCTGGGCCTTCGCCCTGCGGATCACGGCGCTGATGTTCGTGACGATGGTGATCGCGGCGCTGATCGTCGACGGCCTCTTCGGCGCCGCCGGCCTGATCCCGACGGTCCGCCCCACCCGGGCCGACGATCTTCACCTCGATCGAGGTCGACTACAAGCTCTTCCTCAACCTGCTCGGCCTGGCGGTCTTCGCGGCGCTGATGTGGATCACGGTGCGCCGCGGCACGACCGAGCCGGCCTGCGGGATGAAGGTCGACCGGGAAAAGGCGATCCGTCTGGACTAGCGCTCCTATCCTTGGAACCGATGACAGGGCAGACCCTCTCCTACGAACATCTCGGCGGCGACCGTCATCGCCACGGCAACGGGCTGAGCCATTCCCACCATCACCACGGCCCCCATACGCACGATCCGGTTCCGCATTCCCACGAGCACGACCACCACGGTGGCCACGGCCACTCCCACGGCCTCGTCGACGAGAGCATCAAACGCTCGCGCGAGGGGCTCGTGGCGGTCGGCCTCTCGCTGGTCGTTCTGGCGCGTGGCGGCGATTGCCCAGTTGGCGATCTACGTCGCCAGCGGCAGCGTCGCCCTGCTCGCCGACCTGATCCACAACTTCGGCGACGCCGGCACCGCGATCCCGCTCGGCGCCGCCTTCCTCATGCGCTCGCCCCGGGCCGAGCGCGATCGCCGGGCTGTTCGTGGTGGCGGCGATCTTCATCTCCGCCTGCGTCGCCGGCGTCGAGGCGATCTCGCGGCTGATCGACCCCCAGACCCCGACCCACCTGCTCGCCCTCGCCGCCGCCGGCCTGATCGGCTTCGCCGGCAACTGGATCGCGGCGGGAATCCGCACCCGGGCCGGCAACCGCCTCGACAGCCCGGCCCTGATCGCCGACGGCAACCACGCCCGCGCCGACTCCTACGTCAGCCTCGCCGTGATCGCCAGCGCCGCCGTCGTCGCGATCGGCCTACCGATCGCCGACCCCCTGATCGGCCTGGCGATCACCGCGGTCATCCTCAAGATCACCTGGGACTCCTGGCGCACGGTGCGTGGCCATGACCATCACTGACTGAGCCCGGGCGATCGCCTCGCTGTGTTGCCGGCGTGCGACGGCGAGAACGGCGAGACTGAGAGCTGTGGGCCGCTGGCGCCAAGGCGCTCGGCGATCCGACCCGACTCGCCGTCGCGCTCGCCCTCGATGCCGGCGAGTCGGCCTGCGTCTGCGACCTCGCCTGGTTCGTCGGCCGCGACGAGCGCCTGGTCTCCCACCACGCCCGCCGGCTCAAGGCCGCCGGCATCGCCCGCTCCAAGCGCGACGGGAAGATGGTGATGTACGAGCTGACCGAGCGCGGCCGGGCCCTGCTGGCGGCGGTCGTTGCTCAGGGAGTCGCGGCATGAGCCCGGTCGAGCTGCCGGTAATCGTCCACACCCCGCTGGGTCAAGTCGCCTCGCGGTCGCCCGAGCGCAACGAGCAGCTCGTCCGCCGTGCCCGCTTCCTGGCCTGGCTTGGGATCGGTTGGCACGTCGCCGAGGCGACGATCGCAATCGTGGCCGGACTGGCGGCGACCTCGATCGCCCTGATCGGGTTCGGCGCCGACAGCCTGATCGAGTCGGTGGCGGGCCTGATCGTGGTCTGGCGCTTCGCCGAGGCGCGACAGGACTCCGAGCGCGCCGAGAAACACGCCCAGCGGCTGATCGGCGCCAGCTTCGGACTGATCGGCGTCTACGTCGCGATCGATGCCGGACGGTCGCTGGTCGCTGGCACGCACCCGCAGGCGAGCTGGGTGGGGATCGGTTTGGCGGCGGTGACGCTGGTCACGATGCCGCTGCTCGCCAGGGCCAAGGCCCGCGTCGGCGATGAGCTGCATTCCTCGGCGACCGTCAGCGAGGGTCGGCAGAACCTCCTTTGCGCGTACATGTCGGCGGGGCTGCTCGTTGGACTTGGAGCCAATGCCCTGCTCAGCTGGTGGTGGGCCGATCCGGTCACCGCGTTCGCCATCGCCGGGGTCGCGCTCTACGAGGGCCGTGAAGCCTGGCGCGGGAACGCCTGTTGCGACGTGTGCTGAAACCTAGGAAGGCGTTCTAGGCTTTCTCGATGCGATCGAACGCCGAACGGGCGAAAGAGGCGATCGAAGTTGTCTGCCCCGGTGGGCTCGACCGGATGGAGGAGTTCTACCGCCCGGATTTTCACGATCACGTCAATGCGATGGAGTTCCACGGCTTCGACGGCGCCAGGGAATCGGTCGCCCTCTACAGGCGGCTGTTCGCAGACCTGAAATTCGTCGTCGATAAAACGGTGTCCGAGGGCGATTACGTGGCGACGCACTGGACCTTGACCGGGACCAATCGAGGTAGAGCGGTCACGCTCACCGGGAACACGCTCAGCCGTTTCGAGGACGGCCTGATCGCCGAGGACTGGGGATCGACCGACACGATCGAGCTTGCCCGTCAACTCGGCGTCTGGCGGACGCTGCTCATGGCCGTCACCGAGTGGCGGTTGCTTCTGGAGCTGACCCGACGCTAGAAATCAGCTACGACCGGCCGGATTGAGGAGCGGCCACATAGACCTCTCAGGCCGCTCTGGCAAGCCACAGACCGCACACCAGAGCGGAAAAGGCGCCTACCAGAATCGAACTGGTGTAAACGGCTTTGCAGGCCGCTGCGTAGCCACTCCGCCAAGGCGCCGGGAAGCGGCTGAAGCCTAGCGGCGTGACGGGGCCGCGGCGGTCCACCCCGGACGCCTCGCGCCCGAGGTGGAGAGGTGGTGACCTTCGGTCTCAGGCCCCGAGCGTGATGCTGATCTTGGTTCCGGGGGCGAGAATTTTGCCGGGCTTTGGGTTCTGCTTAACCACCTTGCCGGTCTTGGCGGTTGCATCGCCCCTCTTCTTGACCGAGCCGATCTTGCAATCGGCCTTCTTGGACTTGCGCTTCGAGGCCTTCAGCTTCTGACTGCTGAGCTTGGGCACATTGCAGCCTTCATAGGCGAAGGTCTGAACGCTAGAGGCGGCGCCGGCGATCGTAGTCACGCTCACCGGAACTTTCGACAACGTCTTGCTCGGAGGCGCCACCGCCGTGATCTGTCCTTCGGAGTTCACCGTGAAGCTCTCGGCCGCCGCCGTGCCGAAGGTAACGCGCTCCGACGCTGGCGAAGTTGGCCCCGGTGATGACAATGCTCTGACCGCCCTTGACGGAGCCCTTTGCCGGCCCGATGCCGCTCACCGCCGGCGGCGGCAGGAGGGTCGCGGAAACGTTGAGTCGAGATTTCACACCGTTTTCAAGAGCGAGCCAATTGAGATGGCGCTGCCGTCGACGTGCATCCCCTTCCTTGAAGCCGATCTGGTCGGTTTCGGTGAGGTCCGGTGGCGAATACGCAAGCAGTGGGCACGGCAGCGGTCGGAACGTGGAGGCCGACGATGTCGCCCAGCCTGGACCGGGATCGTCGATCGGGAAGGTGTTCAGCGCTGCTCGGCGTCAACGCTCGCGGGCCGTCATGAGCCAGAACCGTATATGCCAGCGGCTCCAGCTCGGCGGAAGACCTTCAACGTCGAGGATCTGCCTCGGACCCCTCGCGGGCATTGGTGCTCCACGAGGTCAACACTCCCGCGGTTGGAACGGCGTAGCTCGTGCCCGACGCGACCGACGTCTGGAGTTCGTCAATGCGAGCCTTCGAATTCACAGCTCGGACGTGAGGCTCGTGCTTGGCGCGGTCTGTCCGACGACGACCTGCGCTGAAGCGCGCTCGAGCTCACGGAAAGGGCGACGAGGGCAATCAATGGCCATCGCAAACGAGACACGTACCCCTGAAACGTTTTTCACTACCGGCTCCTCCTGTTGAAATATACGGGTCATCGCCTGACCGGTTCACGGAGCGATTGAAGTGGCGAGACTCTCAAACGGTCAGCGCCTTTGGTCAAACCTGTCTCGTTCGATCGGAGAAGCTCGATCTAGTTAAGCGGCTAAGCCGGCGACGTCGGATCGGTGTCGTCGTAATGCTTGACCGTGCCGTACTCCTCGACGGTG
Organism: uncultured Solirubrobacterales bacterium; assembly: GCA_963739875.1. Taxonomy (GTDB): domain Bacteria; phylum Actinomycetota; class Thermoleophilia; order Solirubrobacterales; family 70-9; genus VAYN01. Next base: position 115,924 of record CAVUCD010000001.1, on the reverse strand, counting down.
CCGCCGTCGCGCATGCTGGCGTCGTCGGGATCGTCGCCGTACTGGCGCAGGGCGCGGCGCTGGCGGAGGTAGTCCCAGGCCTTGTCGAGCTGGACTTTGAGCTCCTCCATGCGGGCGTGGTCTTCGGAGCTGAGGCCGTCGCCCTCGTGGCGGTGGAGAAGCTCCTCCTCCTCCTTGACGAGATCGTCGATGCGGCTGAGTACCTGCTGGTCGTCCATGGCCCGTAGATTAGCCGCCGCGAAGGGCGGGGATCGGCGGGGCGAGGGTCCTACACTCGAGAGCGAGCGAGCGACCTGACAGCAACGCCGACGAGGAGGAAGAGATGGTCGAGAAGATCGAGGACATGCCGGCCGGGACGATCGGCTTCCGGGCCTCGGGCAAGCTGACGCGCGAGGACTACCGCGACGTCCTCGTCCCGACCCTGCGCGAGGCCGTCGACGGCGGCGAGGTGCGGATGCTGTTCGTGCTCTCCGACTTCGAGGAGCTGGAGCCGCGGGCCTGGCTGGAGGACGCCAAAACCGGCCTCGAGCTGGGCTTCCTCAAGCACTCCGCCTGGAAGCGCTCGGCGATCGTCTCCGACGCCGATTGGGTCAAGAAGGCGTTCCGCATGTTCGCCTGGATGACGCCGGGCGAGGTCAAGGTCTACGACCTCGATCAGGAGGAGGAAGCCAGAGCCTGGGTGGTCGGCTGAGGCCGCGGCGCCGGGTTGGAGAACCGCATGACGCCGTCGGCGACCGGGCCATGGCGCAGCATCCGCAGGTCGACCGGATAGTTCTGGCGCAGCTTCCACGGCTCCTTCGAGCCCTGCTTGGGCAGGTGGTCGATCGAGCGCAGGACGTAGCCGGAGCTGAAGTCGAGCAGCGGCTCCTCGGTGATCGACGGATCGTTGAGCTCGGGGCGTGCAGATGCCGGTAGCCGCCGGCGTCCATGTGGTTGAGCAGGCGGCAGACGTATTCGGAGGTGAGGTCGGCCTTCAGCGTCCAGGAGGCGTTGGTGTAGCCGAGCGTGAAGGCGAAGTTGGGGAAGTCGCTCAGCATCATCCCCTTGTAGGTCAGCGCCCGCGCCATGTCCGGCTCCTCGCCGTCGACCGAGACCCGGATGCCGCCGAGGAAGAGCAGGTTGAGGCCGGTCGCGGTGACGACGACGTCGGCCTTCAGCTCCCGCCCGGACTCGAGCTCGATCCCGTCCGCGGTGAAGGTCGCGATGCGGTCGGTGACGATCTCGGCGCTGCCGTCGCCGAGCGCCTCGAAGAGGTCGGCGTCGGGGACCAGGCAGAGGCGCTGGTCCCAGGGGTTGTAGCGGGGCTTGAAGTGGGTGTCGACGTCGTAGCCCGGCGGCAGCGCCTTGACCACGCCGCGGCGCAGCAGCTTTTTCATCAGCTCCGGGCGGCGGCGGCTGAGCCGGTAGCTGAGCCCCTGCAGGGCGACGTTCTTCCAGCGCACGATCGGGTAGACGACGCGGTCGGGCAGGTGGCGGCGCAGGAGGTTGGCGATCCCGTCTTCGCCCGGCATCGAGACGACGTAGGTCGGCGAGCGCTGCAGCATCGTCACCTCGGCGGCCTCCTTCGCCAGCGCCGGGACCAGGGTCATCGCGGTGGCGCCGCTGCCGATCACGACCACCCGCTTGCCGGCGTAGTCGAGGTCCTCGGGCCAGTGCTGGGGATGGATCACCTCGCCGCCGAAGCTGTCGAGGCCGGGGAACTCCGGCGTGTAGCCCTCGTCGTAGCGGTAGTAGCCGCTGTTCACGAAGAGGAAGCCGCAGGTCAGCGTCACCGTCTCCCCCGTGTCGGTGCGCTCGGCGTCGACGGTCCAGCGGGCGTCGGCGCTCGACCACTCGGCGCCGACGACGCGGTGGTTGAGGCGGATCTGGCGCTCGATCCCGCCCTCGCGGGCGGTGTCGCGGACGTAGCGCAGGATCGAGGGACCGTCGGCGATCGACTTCGCCTCGGTCCAGGGGCGGAAGCGGTAGCCGAGCGTGTGCATGTCGGAGTCCGAGCGGATCCCGGGGTAGCGGAAGAGGTCCCAGGTGCCGCCGATGTCCTCGCGCGCCTCGAGGATCGCGTAGCTCTTGCCGGGGCAGCGCTGCTGCAGGTGGTGGGCGGCGCCGATGCCGGAGAGGCCGGCGCCGACGATCAGCACGTCGAGGTGTTCGGTCGGCACTCCTCCCGCTCCCCGGTCAGGCTTCCGCCGGCTCGAGCACCCGGAAGGCTATTCCCGCCCGCTGCAGCCTTGCGAGCAGCGCGTCACCCATCGCCGTCGCCGTCGTCACCTGGCCGGCGCTCGGCGGCAGCTCGTCGAAAGCGAGGCAGAGCGCCGACTCGGCCAGCATCTTCGAGGTCTCGCCGTAGCCGGGATCGCCGCCGCTGACCTCGGTGACGACGCGCTTGCCGCCGCCCTCGCCGACGAAGCGGACCCGGAACCAGCTGCGCTCGCGCTCGGCCTCGTCGGGGCCCTCGCCCGGGGGCTTGATCTTCAACAGCAGCTTGCGGGTCGGCGGCAGCGCCGCCAGCACAGCCACGGTCCCGACTCCACCGACGACCGCCCCGATCGTGCCCAGGTGCCGGGCGACCGCATGGTGGCCGTAGGTGAAGTTCGGGGCCGTAGCGATCGAGCGCGGCGGCCGGAGCGGCGGACGACGGCGCCGTCGATCGTCGGCAGCGGCACCACCCAGCCGCCGAGATCCTCGTCGCGGCGCAGCGCCGGCGAGCTCGAGTGGATCTCCCGGCCCGGCGCCCGCGGCTCGGAGCGGCGTCGCTCCTTGGCGGCGGCGATCGTCTGGCGAGCGCGGGCGAGGCCGTTGATCGCCGAGGCGAAGGTGCCGCCGGAGAAGCTGGCGTTGGAGCGGACGTAGCCGTTGACCTTCAGCGGCACGCCCTCGGGCAGCTGCTGGACGGTGAAGTAGGCGCCGAGGTCGTGGGGGATCGAGTCGAAGCCGCAGCAGTGGACGATCCGCGCCCCGGTTCGCTCGGCTTCGGCGTGGTTCTCGACCCACATCCGGTCGACGAACTCCGGCTCGCCGGTGAGGTCGACGTAGTCGGTGCCGGCGGCGGCGCAGGCGGCGACCAGCGGGCCGCCGTAGAGCGCGTAGGGCCCGACGGTCGTGATCACGACCCGGGCCGCCGCGGCGACCTCGGCCAGGGCGCCGGCGTCGGCGGCGTCGGCCACGAGCAGGTCGGGAGCCGGCGCCGCCGGGTCGAGCTCCGCGAGCTGCGCGGCGAGCGGCCTCGAGCTTGCCGCGGTTGCGACCGACCAGCGCCCAGCGCAGCCCCTCGGGCGCGTTGGCGGCCAGGTAGCGAGCGGTGAGCCCACCGGTGAACCCGGTGGCGCCGAACAGCGCCAGGTCGTATTGCCGTTCAGCCTCCACCACGAGGCATTCTGACAACTCAGCCGTCGGACCCCCGCGGGGACGGCAGATTGCTTTCAGATTGCCGTCCAAGCGCGGAGAACATCGGTTCACCTGCCTATTCTCTGAGTGGTGAACGACGAGCCTCAGCTCGACGCCGACTCAGCGCCGGAGAATCGCTCGCGCTGGCGCTCGCGCGCGGCGCTGATCGCCGGCGCCGCCGTGGTCATCGTCCTGGTCTGTTTCGGGGTCGCCGCCTTCGCGATGTCGGGATCGAGCCTGGGGTCGGACTCCAGCGCCCTGGCCAAGGTCGAAACCGAGCGCCTTCGGCGGCACGATCGAGCGAGTCGAAGCCACCGGGCCCGACGGGAAGTCGATTCCGATCGCGGTTCACGGCAGCCGCCTGATTCCAAAGCAGCAGCTCAAACCCGGCGAGGCGGTCTCGGTCGACGTCGTCGTCAAGCGCTCCAGCCTGGTCGGCTGGCTGGTCGGCAGCGAACAGCACGAGCAGCTGACCCTGCACGCCCCGAAGGCGCGGGTCCGCAGCCGCTGGTTGACGGTCAGCCCCAACAGCCCGCCGCGGGTGAGCTTCGACCAGCCGGTCAGCTCGGTCTCCTACGGGATGCCGGGCCACCTGCACCACCGCGCCTTCGCCCATCCCCGCAGCTCGGTCAGCCTCGGCTCCCAGGAGGCCGCCGGCACCGTCATCGTCGCCGGCGTCCCGCGCACCTGGGAGCGGCCCGGCAAGCCGCAGAGCGTCACCTGGTTCCCGGCCAGCAAGTCCGCCAGCGTCGCCGCCAGCCCGGCCCCGGGCTCCGAAGTCTCGCCGGCGACGCCGCTGCGCCTGACCTTCTCCAAGCCCGTCCACACGGTGCTCGGCATCGGCCAAGCCGAAGCTGGTCCCCAGCGCCTCCGGCAGCTGGCACCAGGTCGATCGTCACACCCTGCTCTTCCGCCCCTCCGGCTACGGCGCCGGGCTCAGCACCGACGTCGAAGTCGAAGCTGCCGAAGAAGGTCGCCGTGATCGAAGCGGACGGCTCGCTGCACACCTCGCGCACGATCGACTGGACGATCCCGCCGGGCTCGACGCTGCGGCTGCAGCAGCTGCTCGCCGAGGGCGGCTACCTGCCGGTCGAGTGGAAGCCCAAGGGCGCCGCCGTCGCCAAGACCCCGGCCGGCGAGCTGCGCGCCGCGGTCGAACCGCCGCGGGGGAAGTTCGAATGGCGCTACCACCACACGCCGTCGAGCCTGAAGGAAGCCTGGACGCCCGGTGAAGAAAACGTCGTCACCGAAGGCGCCCTGATGGCATTCGAGACCCAGCACGAAATGGAACCCGACGGCGAAGCGGGAGCCGAAGTCTGGGACGCGCTGCTGGAAGACGCGATCGCCGGCAAGCGCAGCTCCGAACCCGGCTACAGCTACGTCTACGTCAGCGAGACGCTGCCCGAGCAGACGACCCTCTGGCACGACGGCCACATCGTCCTCACGGTGCCCGCCAACACCGGCATCCCCGGCGCCGAAACCGAACTCGGCACCTTCCCGGTCTTCGAGCACCTCGAAGAAACGACGATGAGCGGCGAAAACCCCGACGGCTCCCACTACGAAGACCCGGGGATCATGTGGGTCAGCTACTTCAACGGCGGCGACGCCCTGCACAGCTTCGATCGCGCCTCCTTCGGCACCCCGCAGAGCCTCGGCTGCGTCGAGATGCAGCTCGAAGACGCCGCCAAGATCTGGCCCTACACGCCGGTCGGCACCCTGGTCACCGTCGAATCCTGATCCGCTGCCAGGCGACTGAGGGCACCGAGCGCAGGCGGTGTTTTTGGCCCCAGAACGCGAGTGGGACCACGCGGCTGCGCAGTCCCTTGTCTTCAGCTCGGACGATTGCGCGTCCGTTACAGCGTCCAACGCGGACCACTATGGCAGCTTTGGGATCCGACCCGCCGCCGACCCAGGTGCGTGCAGGCTAAGTTCCAGCGTCGATGATCCCGGAATCGCTGAACTGGCCGATCAACGCCTTCCTGATGGGCGGTGCCGTTCTGGCCGTCGGCTGCCTGGCGGCACTCGCCGGGCTCCTGATCAAGAGCCGCAACTCCGAACGCCATCGCGATCAGCTCTACGTGAGGCGCAAACGCGGCGAAGAGCTGCCGCCGGAGGACCCGCCGAGAATCGCGACGACCCTGCAGTACGTCGGCGGCGCCATCTCCTTCATCGGAGTGGTGATTCTGGTCGCCGCCTGGTCATCCGCCGCCGGGCAGAACTAAGCAGATATCCCTGCATATCCGCATAATTCGAGGACGCCGTCGCCTCGCCTCAAGAAAAGTTTGCCTCAGGGCTAAAGTTCTGCCGCCCAGCTGCCGATAAGAAGCTCAGCGCGCCTTGATGATGCCCACCCCGCTCGACCGTGTGATGTTGAAGCAGATGGTCTGTCGGCATCAGTGGAGTCCAGCCCCCGCGAACGTGATCGGCGATCGGGTGTCCGGATCTGGACCACGACGAGGAATGCCCGAAGTGCGGCGCCGGCCGCTGAGGGACCTCGTCGCCTGACCCGCCATGCGCGGCGGTAATCTTCGGCGGCCGATCCGCACCGATGGACGGGTCCGAGACTAAGGAGGGCTTTTGATGGGAAGCTCGAACCCGCAGCTTCGCCGGCTGGGCCGTCTGGTCGCCCTCGCGGCCCTCACGCTGGCCGCCCTCGCTCCAGCGACTTCCGGTGCCGCCGATCCCGGCAGCCACGTCGCCACGCCGTCGGAGGCGCGACCCGTCCTCTTCTCCAAGCAGTGCGCCAACGCGAGCTACAAGCCGACGAGCTTCGTGATCGCCTGCGCCGACGCGAGCATCACCTTCAGAGTGAGCGAATGGGCGAATTGGGACAGCGACGACGCGCTTGCGGCGGGGTTCCTTACCTATCCGGACTGCCCCGCCAACGTGCCGCTCGTCGCCTGCCACAAGACCCAGCGAGACAACGCAACGGTGCGCCTCTTCCGCCCGAAGCTCTGCCCGCGGGAGGGCAGGCGCTATTTCACGCGCCTCCTCATGTTCGACTCGGAAGCGAAGACGAAGAGCCTGCGGCGGATCAGGCTCTCCTTCGCTTGCGACGACGTGAAGTAGCGCCGGCCGGTCGCCCACCTTCGACGAGCGATTGACGTCGTTGAGGGCGGCGAAGTGGGTCGGCGCCGATCGAGCCCGTGCGGGGTCGGCCGTCCTCCGACCGCGGGCGACCCTATTGTGGCCCGCCCTTGTACGACGCCTCTCAGCACCCGATCGGCGGCGGGGCGCGTGCCCGATCGCTTCCGGATTGGCCCGATGCCCGACCCCTCCGCTCGTGGCAGGAGGAGGCGACCGAGGCCGTGCGGGCGCACTCGGCCACCAGCTTCCTGGCCTCGGCCACGCCGGCGGCCGGCAAGACCACCTTCGGCCTGCACATCGCCCACCGGATGCTGAGCGCCAAGTTCGTCTCGCGCGTCGTCGTCGCCGGCCCGACCACCCACATCTGCCGCCAGTGGGCCGCCGACGCGGGCCGCTACGGCATCGACCTCGAGCCGAACAGGCCGAACTCGGACGGGCCGGAGTCGGCCGACTTCCACGGCGTCGCCGTCACCTACCAGACGATCGCGGCCGGGCCGGATACGCACCGGCTGGCCGCCGGCCGCCGGCCGACCCTGCTGATCGCCGACGAGCCGCACCACATGGGCGATCAGGCCGCCTGGGGCCTGCGGACCCGCAGGGCCTTCGACGGCGCCCGCTTCCGGCTGCTGCTCTCGGGCACGCCCTTCCGCTCCGACAACTCGGCCATTCCCTGGGTCACCTACGACGAGGACGGCCTCAGCCGGGCCGACTACGCCTACGGCTATCCGCAGGCGTTGCGTCGACCGGGTATGCCGCCCGATCACCTTCCTGCCCTACGACGGCGAGATGGAGTGGCTCTCGGACGGTCGGCTGCGCAGCGCCGACTTCGACCTCGTCCTGCCGGCGGCGGAGGCGGCCCGGCGCCTGCGGACGGCGCTCAGCCCGGAAGGCGAGTGGATGGGCGAGGTGCTGCGCGACGGCGATGCCAGGCTGAGCGAGGTGCGCGCCGACGGGCACCCTGACGCGGGCGGCCTGGTCATCGCCTCCGATCAGGATCACGCGCGGGCGATCGCGGCGCGGCTCGGGTCGGTCTCGGGCGAGCAGCCCGAGCTGGTGATGAGCGACGAGCCCGGTGCCAGCCGGCGCATCGCCGATTTCGCCTCCTCCGATCGACGCTGGCTGGTCTCGGTCCTGATGGTCTCCGAGGGCGTCGACATCCCCCGCCTGCGGGTCGGCGTCTACGCGACGGCGGCCCGGACCGAGCTCTTCTTCCGCCAGGTGGTCGGTCGCTTCATCCGCACCACCCCGCGGCCGCGCCGCCAGATGAGCTACCTCCTGATGCCGGCCGACCCGCGGCTGAAGGCGCTCGCCCACGAGATCGAGCTGGAGCGCCGTCACGCGCTCGACCTCTCGCCGGACGCCGAGGAGGAAGAGGACGAGGAGATCGACGACACCGGTCCGGAGCGGCGCGAGCCGGGTGGCGGCTTTGCCGCCCTGAGCTCGGGCGACGCCGAGCTGGACGAGGCGATCATGAGCGAGACCGCGCTCCAGCTCTTCCCGACCGATGACCCCGAGCCGGGGGCGAAGAAGGCGACCGCCCTCGCCAGGCCCGAAGCCGCGTCGGAGGACCTCGAACCCGAGCGGGAGTCGGCCTACGCGACCCGAGAGCGGCTGCGCGGCGAGCGCAGCCGCCTGGTCGCCGACGTCGCCCGTCGCACCGGCAAGTCGCACCGGGAGGTCCAGGCCCGCATCAATCGCGACACCCGGACGCGCTCGGTCGCCAGCGCCACCATCGAGCAGCTCGAGCGCGGCAACGCGATGCTGCGCCGCGAGCTGTGGCGGTGAGACGGCGCTGATATGTGGTGAGCCGCCCCTCGACCGCCGGCCGGCCCGAGGCGAGTCGGCGCTGTCAGGGTTGGACTGCTCGGGGCAAGTGGAGTAGCGTCGTCTCCAATGCGAGCCGCGGGCTATCCCGGTTCATACGCGGCTCGGTGTCTGATCGGGTTGGCCGTTGCGTTGCTCGCGATCCTGATTCTTCCCGGCTCGGTCTTGGCGACCGCCCCGGGAGCAAACGGCAAGATCTACTACCAGGGACCGCAGAGCGGGGAAACCGGTCCCACCGACATCTTCAGCATCAACCCCGACGGCAGCGAAGCCCTGGACCTGACCTCCGGCAACGGCCTCTCCGAGGAACGCCCCAACGTCTCCGCCGACGGCCAGCACGTCGTCTTCCAGAGCTTCCGCGACGACGGCTGGAACATCTTCTCGATGAACGCCGACGGCTCGAACCAGGTCGATCTCACGAATACCGAATTCGAGCCGACAACGAATCATCAACTTCGAGCCGACCTGGTCTCCGGACGGGACCAAGGTCGCCTTCATGCGCCAGACCCCAACGGGAAGAGCAGGACATCTGGGTCATTGACGCGAACGGCGCCAACCCGGTCAACCTGACCCAGACCGCGGGAGTCTGTAGAGACCTCGCCCGAATTCTCCCCCGACGGCACCAAGATCGTCTACGTCAGCGCCGCCACCAACAACGACATCTGGGTGATGAACGCGAACGGGAGCGGCCAGACGCCGCTGACCGAAACCGCTCCGCCGGTCCAGAACGTCGCCCCGACCTGGTCCCCCGACGGCGTCCAAGATCGCCTACAGCGTGCTCGAAGGTCCCGGTCGGCGAACGGGGCCTGCACGTGATGAACGCCAACGGCACCTCCCAGACCCAGCTGCTGGACGAATCCTCGCCGATCCTGAGCGACCTCCTCTCCTGGTCTCCCGACGGGACCCAGATCGCCTACAAGTCGGTGAGCATCGGCGGCGAACTGCGCCTCGTCGACGCCTCGAGCGGTGCCTCGACCCTGCTGGTCGAAAACAGCGGCGCCGATTATCCGAGCTGGGCTGCGGCTGCCGGCTCCGCCGAGTCCGCCGCCGGCGGGATCGACTCACGCCGGCCGGATCGACCTCGTCGCCGGCGACCGCCATCGCGAGCAAGCCCGGCAACCACTTCAGCTTCGGCAAACTCAAGCTGAACAAGAAGAAGGGAACCGCGACGCTGATCGTCAAGGTTCCCGGCGCCGGCTCCCTGGTGCTTGGCGGCAAGGGCGTGAAAAAGGCGAGCGTGCAGGCGAAAGGACCCGGCAATGTGACCCTGCCGGTCAAAGCCGCTGGCGAAGGCGAAGAAGAAACTCGACGAACTCGGCGAGGTCAAGCTGGCCCTGAAGGTCAGCTTCACTCCCGGCGGCGGCGTCGCCAACACCGAGACCACGAAGGTGACGCTGAAGCAGCTGCCGGCGGCTTAGGCGGGTGTAGTGGTGTCCGAGATCTGGAACAGAGGCCGTCCCGCTGCGGCACTCATCTAGCCTGCCATGCTTGCGCGACCCAGGTTTCCGCGGTGCGGTGCGCGTTTGCTGTGCCTTCGCTGATGCCGGTGCCTACGGTGATGCAGCAACGAAGGCGAGAGCACCGACTGAGTTGTCGGCAATTGGACACTCGTGCCGGCACCGGTCTGTGAACTCGGGGGTGGCGGGTCCGACGGCGTCGTGAACGTCTGATCGGCACCGTGAACGGTCGGGGCTTCCCATTCGATCGTGTCTTCGGTCTGGACGGCCCTGGCCGTGAGAACCCGGTAATGGTAGGTCGTGCCGGGCTGAAGGGTCACGCCGGCGCTGGCGAGGTCGAGGCTGGCGTGGGAAGTCGCGCTGGGCTGCAGGGTGTTGCCGGGGAGGAAGCCGATCGGCAGGGCACCGGACCCCTGGGGGCCGATGCAGCCATCGGTTCCTGGTTGGAGTGTCGGCGGACAGAGGATTTCCGAGGCGTATTCGCTCAGGTCGGTGACGAGCTGGAATTGGTAGTAGACGCCCGCGGGGGCTTCGTGCAGGTTGATCTCGGCTTCCAGCGTCGCATCGGTCGGACGTGATGCTCGACACCGACTCGCTTTCGATCGTGGGCGGGGACGCGGCGGGCGTTTCAAATTCCCTTTGAGCCCCGAACGCTTCGCCGGCCGAGTTGACGGCGCGGAAGAAGTAGGCATAGGAGGTGCTCGGGGACAGGGAGTGTCCCCAGGCATGGGCGATGTCGACGCTCACGGTCTCCGCCGAAGCGCCGGTCGGGATGGTGCCGCTGGCAATCTCGACGCCGCCGCTCGCTTCGCAGGAACCGGGAGGATTCACCGATTGACACGACGGTGCTTCCAGCATGACTTCATAGGTCGTTTCCAGTCCGCCCGGATCGATCTGGGCTTCCAGGGTCGCGTCGGTGTGCGTGATGTTCGACGCCGACTCGCTTTCTATCGAAGGAGGCGCTGCTGCAGCAGCGGAAGCACAGCAGACGAGCAATGCCAGGCTGGCTGCGATCGCGACAACTCCCGGCAGAAAGCATCGCGTCGGTCGTCTCCTCAGCGCCCTCATTCTGTTGGACATAGTAAAACCAATATATCTTTCGATCAATCGGCGATGCTAACGGTATGCCTCGACGCGATTGTTCCGAGCGTCGGGAACCCAGATGTAGCCGTTGGCTCCGCGACTCGCAAGTTCCAGAGCTGCGGGGTAGTGTCGGCCAACACATTCGAGGAGAGGAATCGAGATGGCGGTTGGCATCAGGCTCAAGTTCAACGGCGGAACGCAGGAGAACTACGACGCCGCGCACGGAGTGATGGAGGTCGATACCGATCCGCCCAACGGGCTGATCGTCCACTCGGCCGGCCCGATCGAGGGCGGCTGGGGCATCATCGACTTCTGGGAGTCGCGCCAGGCCTTCGATGATTTCGCAGGCGAGCGGCTGATGCCGCGCATGCAGGGGCTCGGCGACCAGGGGTTTCCGAGTCCGCCCGAGGTGAAGGAGTTCCCGGTCCACAATCTGCAGACGATGTGAGGCGGCCGGCAAGCGGTGTGGAGGTGTGATCGATCGCCACACCGCTTGCCGAGAACGTTGGTGGTCAGAATCGAGCATTGACCCGGCGGGACTTCTAAGCCGTCGCCGACCATCTGCCGATGAGTGATGCTGATCGCTGAGCGACACAACCCATTCATGGGCTACCGTGGCTCGTCGGGAAATCTCCCCGGCGAGCCTGCGACAAACTGGAGGATGGCATGGCGTACGTGATCGTCAACGACTTCGAGGGCGGTACGAGGGAGCAGTACGACGCCACCACCGCTGTGGTGCACCCGGCGGGTGGCCTACCCGTGGGCCAGACGCATCACTACGCGGGGCCGAGCGCGAACGGCTGGGTCGTTATCGCGGTTTGGGAGTCGAAGGAGATCTGGGAGAAGTTCCGCGACGAGACGCTTCTACCTGCCTTGCAGGGACAGGAGTCCGTTTTGCCGGGCCCACCGACGATGACGGAGTTCGAGGTCGCGGTCGAGCTCTAAAGGCGCTCTGCCCACCGAGGCAGGGCTGGCAGCACCGGAACGTCGGCGAGCGGCACCGAGCCGGCGCCGACGCCACATTGGCGCGAGCCCCGGGGCGGGGTACGCTAGCGGTGGTGGCTGATTTCCAGAGTCCCACAGACCTCAAGCACAATCGGGGGCTCATAGTGGATCCCGACTCACGGAACTGCCGCAGTCGCCGGCCAGCGGCGCCCAGGGCCTTGAAACACCTTCACTCCCGGCGGCGGCGTCGCCAATGCCGAGACCACGAAGGTGACGCTGAAGCGGCTGCCTGCGGCTTAAGGCAGCTGCGGTGGGCCGATCAGGGGGGTCTTCACCGGAGGGGCGGCCCCGATGAACTCGACCAGGCCGTTGCCGCCGATTACGGGTTCGATCGATTCCCAGTTATTGGCGACCCAGACGTTGCCGGACTGATCGACCTGGACGGCGGTGACGTGCTGGAGGCCGCCGTTGCTGAAGCCGGCATGGGCGGGGGAGATCGGTTCGCCGGTCTTCGTCCCCGGCGGGCAGTTGGCGACGATGCGACCGCAGAGCAGGGTCAGCTTGCGGTTGACGAAGCTGGCAACCCAGACGTTGTCGTCCCCGTCGACGGCGACGCTCCAGGCGCCGCGGATGCTGGGCGCCTTGAACTGGCCCTTGACTTTGCCGTCCGGGCCGAACCAGGTGACGGTGCTGTTGACGAGGCTGGTCACCCAGAGGTTGCCGGCGGAGTCGACCGCGATCCCCTGCGGCGAGCGCATCCGCTTGGCCACGAAGGGTCCGCTGGCAACGCCGGCCGGGCTGATCCGGGTCAGGCTGCCGGGCCGTTCTGTGTCGAGCGAGCCGTTGTCGACCCAGACGTTGCCCTGCCCGTCGACGGCGACCGCGAATGGGTTGTAGAGGCCGCCGCCGCGGATCGTGCGGGCGCGGGTCGGGTCGCCCTGCGGGAACATGGTCACCGAGTCGCCGCCGTGGTTGGCGACCCAGATGTTGCCGCGCTGGTCGACCGCGATTCCCTGCGGCGCCTTCAGCTCTTCGCTGACGATCCCGTTCGGGTACGGCGTCGCGCCGTTCTGGTCGAAGACCGAGACGGTGTGGCCGCCGACGAAGTTGGGGCCGTCGAATTCTTCGGGGTCTTCGCCGGTGAAGTTGCTGAGCCAGACGCGGTCGCGCTGGTCTACCGCGATCCCCCACCAGTTGCCGAGCACGCCGCCGCCGTGCAGGGCGCCGTCGTCGCCCAGTCGCGGGTTGCCGGTCGGGTCGAGCGAAATCACGTAGGAGCCGGCGGCGGTGCCGGGTGGCTCGAAGTTGTTGGTCACCCAGATGTTCCCGCGCGAGTCGAAGGCGATGCGGCCCGGGCCGTCGTAGGCGGCATTGGTGTGCAGCAGCGAGAGCACCCAGGAGCTGGGGGCGCGCTTCAGCGTCGGTCGGTAGGCGCGGGGCCTGGGCAGGGCGAAGATCCCCTGCACGTCGTTGGCCGGGTTGAGGGCGATGTCGTGGACCGCGCTCAGGGTGTCGTGCGGTCGCGGCCCGCGCGGCGGCTTGGCGGCGGCGAAGAGGGCGCGGCAGTGGCGCCCGCCTTCGCGCGTGCAGCCGGCGAGGATCGCGGCCAGGGTGCGGAAGGTCGCCAGCGTTCGCGTTTCGCTCCCGTTCGGCGGCTTGGTGAGCACCTCGGAGACGCGCCCGGTCGCCGGTTCGACCAGGCTCGGCACCGTCGCCGCCGCGTTCGGCAGCCCCGGCGCCGGCCCGGCCAGCCGCGTGCCGTCGAGGAAGCGGGACAGAGCGTAGGCGCCGGCGACCGTGGTCTGCTCGTTGAGGACCAACCGCCGCGGCCGCGCCTGTGCCGGGTCGGCGACGCTGAGGTAGCGCAGCGCCCGTCCCGCCGGCGTCCGGCCACCGGCGGCGACGGCGTAGAGGACCGCGCCCGCCCGCGGCCGGTACACGATCGTGAAGTAGCCGAGCCTGTCGCTGCGGGCCGCGCCCAGAGGCGCTTTGGCGTTGGCCGCGTAGAGGGTCACCGCCGAGCCGCCGACCGCCTGCCCGCCGGCCAGCACCTGGCCCCGCAGTTGCGCGGCGCCGGCGGGCGCGGCCAGGACGGCCAGCAGCGCGCATCCGAGCATCGCCGCTGTGAGCAGTCGTCGCATTGCTAGACGATCGGCGTGCGGTTGCGGTAGGGCACTCTCTCGGCGCCGCTCCGTTCCGCCCATGAGGGGAACCTACACACGGCCGAGGGGATGCATGATCTCGCCGGCCGGTAGCTCGTTAAGTACCGGCGCCGGCGGCAAGCCGGCCGAGCACCGCGCGTCCGGGCGGTTCCAAGGCACTCATTCGGGGATTCGAACCACGACCTTCTGCATGGCAATTAGGCCCGTCTCCGAAAACGGCTGGCAGCGAATATGGCGACTTGCAGGGGCTTCGCATTGCCGGTCGGATCGGCGCCGATCAGCAATACGCGCGGATATGCGCCGATATGCAGCGATTTGGGAACTTCGGCGCAGAAGTGCCGGAAACGCGAGGGCCGGTTCGATTTCCGCCGGGGGCCGTGCGGTACGGTGCCGACGCTTGCAAATCGCAATCACTTGGAGGACGCCGATGCCGGACACCACCTGCCACATGTCGATCTCGCTCGACGGCTTCGTCGCCGGGCCGGACCAGAGCCGGGAGAATCCGCTGGGGAAGCGCGGCAGGGAGGTCCATAGCTGGCACCTCGGCGACGAGCGCGCGAACGACGCCGACGCGACGGCAGAGGGCTGGCTCATGCGACCGCGCGGGGCCTACGTCATGGGCCGCAACATGTTCGGGCCGATCCGCGGCGAGTGGGATGAGGACTGGGATGGATGGTGGGGCTCCGAGCCGCCCTACCACGCGCCGGTCTTCGTGCTCACCCACCACGCCCGCGAGCCGATCGAGATGGAGGGCGGCACGAGCTTCCACTTCGTCACCCAGGGCTTCGAGGCCGCCTACGCGCAGGCGCGTGAGACGGCCGGCGAGGATGGCATCGACATCGCGGGCGGCGCCTCGACCGTCCGTCAGGCGCTCGCCGCCGGAGTGATCGACGAACTCACGCTCGACGTGGTCCCCGTCCTGTTCGGGTCCGGCGAGCGGCTGTTCGACGGAGTCGAGTCCCTCGGGTTCGAGCCGGTCGAGGTGCTCCACTCTCCGCTCGCCACGCACATCCGCTACCGGCGGGCGGGGTGAGGAGCCGATCTTCGGTCGGAAGGAACCTCATCACCCCGAGCTCGCTTTCTGCCCGGCACCGGAGGAGACGCGGCCGGCGAGACGGTCGAGTGCTCCCGGGATGCGAGTCACCGCCGAGAGAACCGCGTCGAAATTGGCCTTCGCGGTGTCGGTGTCTTCACCCACGCCCCAGGCCGTGTCGTCTCCGATGCTCAGCTTCACGTATGAGATCGCCTTCGCGTCGGTCCCGTCGCTGAGCGTCTGCTGTTGGTAGTCGCGGACCTTGATCGTCACGTCCAGCAGCTGCTCGATCGCGTTGGCGAATGCGGCAATCGTGCCATTCCCCTCCCCCGCGATCGGCACCAGCTCGCTGCCGCACTGGAGCGTCGCCTCAAGCGTCGAGATGTGGTCCTTGTCGTTGCTGGTGACGGCGTGATTGACCAGCGCCGCATCGGGATGCCCCATGTACTCGCGCCGGAACAGCTTGATCAGCTGCTCGGCGGTGATTTCGGCGTTGGACGCATCGACTTCCCGCTGGACGACGCGGGAGAACTCGATCTGCAGCAGGCGGGGAAGTTCGAGGTCGTGCTCGGCCCGCATTATGTAAGCGACGCCGCCCTTGCCCGACTGTGAGTTCACGCGCACGGCCTCGTCGTAGTTGCGGCCGATGTCTTTGGGGTCGAAGGGCAGATAGGGCACGTCCCAGATCGCATTTTCGGGGTCCGGCAGCTCCCCCATCGCCTCCATGCCCTTCTTGATCGCGTCCTGATGGGAGCCCGAGAACGCCGTGTAGACGAGGTCGCCGACGTAGGGATGGCGCTCGCCGATCGGCATCCGGTTGCAGAATTCGACGTCCCGGCGAACCTCGTTGATCCGCGAGAAGTCGAGCTCGGGATCGACCCCCTGGGTCATCAGGTTCAGCGCCAGGGTGACGAGGTCGACATTCCCGGTCCGCTCACCATTGCCGAACAGAGTGCCCTCGACCCGTTCGGCCCCGGCCATCAGGGCCAGCTCCGTCGCGGCGACCGCGGTGCCGCGGTCGTTGTGGGGATGCAGGCTGACGATCACCGAGTCCCGGCGCGAGACGTTGCGGCAGAACCACTCGATCACGTCGGCGTGGAGGTTGGGCGTCGAGAGCTCAACCGTGGCGGGAAGGTTGAGGATCAGCTTGCGCTCCGGCGTCGGCTCGAAGACGTCCATCACCGCCTCGCACACTTCCAAGGCGTATTCCGGCTCAGTCGCCGTGAAGCTCTCGGGCGTGTACTCGAAGCGGATGTCCTGGTCGGGCCGCTGTTCGGCCAGCTCCCGGCAGAGCTTCGCTCCCTCGACAGCGATTTCGCGAACGCCGGCGCGATCCAGCTTGAAGACGACCCGCCGCTGGGTGGTCGAGGTCGAGTTGTAGAGGTGGACGATCGCCCGCGGCAGCCCGTCGAGGCTCTCGAAGGTCTTGGCGATCAGCTCCTCGCGCGCCTGCGTCAGCACCATCACCGTCACGTCGCCGGGGATCAGTTCCTCGGTCGCGAGGATTCGCATGAACTCGAACTCCGCCTCTGCCGCGGCGGGAAAGCCGACCTCGACCTCCTTGAGGCCGACACGGTTCACCAGCACATCGAACAGGCGTCGCTTGCGGTCGGTGTCCATCGGCGGGTCCAGCGCCTGGTTGCCGTCTCGGAGGTCGACGCTCGCCCAGACCGGCGCGGCGGTGATACGCCTATCCGGCCAGGTCCGGTCCGGTAGCTCGACCTGTGGGTAGGGCGCGTACTTATGGAATGGCATCGATGACACAACTACCTCCTGCTCGCAATTTCGCTTCCTCTCCGTGCTGTTCTCGCGGCTCAGCGGCCGCCACGCGTTATTCCCCCCGAGGGGGGAGGAGGAGAAGAAGTCGAAGCGAGGAGCAGTACATCGAGGTCAGCATACTGGGCGAAAGCGAGGCGGAATCGGCCGAAATCGCCGCTAATCCCCGCGCATCCGCGTCATTTCGGGCATCAGTGCCCAAAATGGAGGCGATATGCGGGGGTGGTTTGATATTCCCCCCGCGAGGGCCGACTGGCCGAAGTGCAGGGGAATCGAAGCGAAGCGGCTGAAGGGATTCGAACCCTCGACCTTCTGCATGGCAAGCAGACGCTCTAGCCAGCTGAGCTACAGCCGCACGGGGCGGCATTCTAGCCGTCGAGATACCGGGTGCGCGTTCGCGCGACGATCTGGGCGGCGTCTTCGATCCTGATTTCCATTCTTTAGTCATCCACTCAACAAAGGCATTACTCTCTTCCCATGCTCTTTCGCCAGATCATCCACGAGGACCTCGGCTGCGCCTCCTACCTGGTCGCCGACCGCGAAACCGGCGTCGCCGTGGTCGTCGACCCGCAGTGGGACATCGAGCCCTACCGGCGCCTGGCGCGCCTGCACGGGGTGCGGATCGGCCACGTGCTCGAGACCCACAACCACGCCGACCACGTCTCCGGACACGGCCGCCTGGCGCGCAGCACCGGCGCCACGATCCACATCCACGAGCTGGCCGAGGCCGAGTACGAGCACGAGCCGTTCGGCGACGGCTGGGTGCTGGAGCTGGGCGACCTCTCGATCGAGGCGATCCACACCCCCGGCCACCGGCCCGAGCACACCTCCTTCCTGCTCCGCGACGCCAGCCGCGGCGGCGCCCCCTGGGCGCTGCTCGCCGGCGACTCGCTGTTCATCGGCGACGTCGCCCGCCCCGACCTCGCGGTCGAGCCGCGCGAGGGCGCCGCGCGAGATGTTCCGCTCCCTGCACGAGCGGCTGCTGGCGCTCGACGACGAGGTCGAGGTCTGGCCCGGCCACCTCGGCGGCTCGCTCTGCGGCGGCTCCGGGATCGACCTCAAGACCTCCTCGACGATCGGCTTCGAGCGCCGCCACAACCGGGCGCTGGCGATCGCCGACGAGGCCGAGTTCGTCGAGGACGCCGTCGCCTCGCTCGGCGACCGGCCGCCGAACGTCGAGCAGATCGTCGGCGCTCAACCGCGGCCCGCTGGTCGAGGACTTCGGCACGCCGGCGCCGCTGACCCCGCACGAGGTCGAGGAGGCGGTCGCCGCCGGCGCCGTGCGTGATCGACGGCCGCACCAACGAGGAGTTCGACGAGGCCCACATCGCCGGCGCGCTCAGCACCTCCGCCTACGACACCGGCTTCGCGACCAAGGTCTCGCGGGTCGCGCCCGACGGCGCCGAGATCATCGTCGTCGCCGCCTCCGACGGCGACGAGCGCGACGCCGCCGAGCTGCTGGCCGCGGTCGGCCTGCGGGTGCGCGGCTTCCTCGAGGGCGGGATGACCGCCTGGCGCACGGAGGACGGCCGGTCGAGCAGATCGAGCTGATCGACCCCGACGAGCTGGCGCGGCGGGTCGAGGCGGCCGGAGCCGCCGCTGGTCCTCGACGTCCGCAACGACGCCGAGTACGCCGGCGAGCACATCCCCG
This sequence comes from uncultured Solirubrobacterales bacterium, assembly GCA_963739875.1. Classification (GTDB taxonomy): domain Bacteria; phylum Actinomycetota; class Thermoleophilia; order Solirubrobacterales; family 70-9; genus VAYN01. Next base: position 97,522 of record CAVUCD010000001.1, on the reverse strand, counting down.
ACTCGCTCCACATCCCCTACGGCGACCTCGCCGGGCGCCTCGACGAGCTGCCCCGCGACCGCCCGATCGCGGCGATCTGCCGCGGCGGCAAGCGCAGCGGCCTCGCCGCCTCGATCCTGCAGCGCGAGGGCTTCGCCGACGTCATCCACGTCGGCCAGGGCGTCGGCGCCTGGCGCGCCGGCGGCCACCCGGTGCAGAGCGGCGCCCACGCCGCCAGCCCGGCGCTCTAGCCGCGCCGCCCGCCGCTCAAACGCCGCCGCCGCCGCCTAGAGCGCCGCGATCGCCTCCTCGATCGGCGTCTCGCCCGACATCAGTTCGAAGGTCTTGCCGATCGCGTTCGGGGAGACGAGGGCGGCGGCGATCACCGCCGCGACGTCGGCGCGCGGGACCTCGCCGCGGTCGAGGCCCTCCCCGACTTCGACCAGGCCGCTGCCGGGCTCGTCGGTCAGCGCTCCCGGGCGGACGATCGTGTAGTCGAGGCCGCTCGCCTGCAGCGCCCGGTCGGCGCCGGCCTTCGCCCGCAGGTACTCGCCGAAGACGTCGCCGCCCTCGGCCGGTGGATCGCCGGCACCCATCGAGCTGACCATCACGTAGCGAGCGACCCCCTCCGCCTTGGCGGCCTCGATCAGCTTCACCGCGCCTTCGAGATCCATCGTCCGCTTGCGCTCGGCGCCGCTGCCGGGACCGGCGCCGGCGGCGAAGACGACGGCGTCGACGCCCGCGACCGCCGCGGCGACGTCGTCGTCGCCCTCGAGGTCGCAGATCACCGGCTCGACGCCGATCGCCTGCAGGTCGCCTTCCTGGTCGGGATTGCGGATCAGGCCCAGCACCGTGTGCCCCTGCTCGACCAGCAGCTTGCCGAGCAGCATCCCGATCTTGCCGTGCGCGCCGGCGATCGCCACCTCGATCTCCATCTCAGCCCTCCTCGGGTTTCAGTTCCGCCAGCAGGTCTTCGAGGTCCAGCGGCTGGACGAACATCTCGACCTTCTGGCCGGGCTGGGGCTGGGGCCAGTCCTCCTTGGCCCGGTCCCAGTAGAGCTCGACGCCGTTGCCGTCGGGGTCGTTCAGGTAGAGCGCCTCGCTGACGCCGTGGTCGGAGGCGCCGGTGAGCGGGATGCCGGCGTCGATCAGCCGTTTCAGCGCGTCGGCGAGGGCGCGGCGGGTCGGGTAGCGGATCGCCGTGTGGTAGAGCCCGGTCGTGCCCCGCGGCGCCGGCGGGCCGCCCTTGGACTCCCAGGAGTTGAGGCCGATGTGGTGGTGGTAGCCGCCGGCGGAGATGAAGGCGGCGTCGTCGCCGTAGCGCTGCATCAGCTCGAAGCCGAGGACGCCGGAGTAGAAGTCGAGGGCGCGATCGACGTCGGCGACCTTGAGGTGGACGTGGCCGACGTCGACGCCGGGATCGATCGGCTCAGCCACCGGAGCCGTCCAGGGCCTGGTTGACGAGGCGGTCGGCGTCGGCGTTGCTCTCGCGGCGGACGTGGCGGATCGTCCAGCTGTCGAAGCCGGCGAGCTCCCGCTTCGCCTCGGCGTGGAGCTCGCGCAGGGTCGCGTCTTTGACCTTGTAGCGACCTTCGACCTGGCGCACGACCAGCTCGGAGTCGCCGACCAGCTCCAGCTCGTCGGCGCCGTGGGCGGCCGCCAGCTCGATCCCCCGCAGCAGCGCCCGGTACTCGGCGACGTTGTTGGTGGCGCGGCCGATCGCTTCGCCGAGCTCCTCGAGCAGCTCGTCGCCCGGGCCGCGGACGACGACGCCGATCGCCGCCGGCCCCGGGTTCCCCCTGGCGCCGCCGTCGACGTTGACCGTGACCTTGCTCATCCGCGCGGGCCGGCGTCGGGCCCGGTGGCCGGCGGCCGGCGGGAGGCGGGGGCGACGAGGACGATCCGGCCGCCCTCGATCGCCGAGGCGTTCCACTGCCGGGCGGCGGCGTCGATCTGGCCGATCTCGCGGCCCTTGCCGAGCTCGAAGACGGGGCGCGTCTCATCCTCCAGATCGACTCCCCACTGATACCAGGAGAGCTCCCAGGCGACCGTGATCCGCACCTCCTCGGCTGTCCCGGCCGAGGCGCCGACGGAGACCCAGGGGACGCCGAGGGTCCGGACCAGGCCGCGAACCGTGCGGCCGGCCTCGCTGGCGTTGAAGCGAGCCGCGGCGCGCTCGGAGCGGCTCAGCGGCGAGAGCTCGGGCGCTCCCCGCTCGGCCCGGGCGCCGCGCGCCGCCGGATCGGCCGTGGTCAGCCGCGATCCCGGCACCGAGGCCGGAAGCTGCTGTCGCCGGTGACGGAGGCGCCAGCGCATCGCGCTAGTCCTGCTGCAGGTGGGACTTCAGCCGCATCACGGCCTTGGTGTGCAGCTGGGAGACGCGCGACTCGGTGACGCCGAGGACCTCGCCGATCTCGCGCAGGGTCAGGTTCTCGTAGTAGTAGAGGGCGACGACCAGCTGCTCGCGCTCGGGCAGGCCGCCGATCGCCTCGGTCAGGCGCTCCTTGACCTCGCTGGTGGCAAGCGCCTCCTGCGGGTCGGCGGAGCCGTCGTCGGCGATCGTGTCCAGCAGCGAGACCTGGTCGCCGGAGGAGTCGGAGACGGTCCAGAGCTCGTCGAGCGCGTAGACCGAGGAGTTGGCGATCTCCAGCAGCGAGCTCTGCAGTTCGTCCTCCGACATGTTCAGTTTCGCCGCCAGCTCCTGCTCGGAGGGCGCCCGCTGCAGCTCGTGCTCGAGTTTGGCCTGGGCGACTTCGATCTCCCGCGCCCGCGAGCGGACCGAGCGCGGCACCCAGTCCAGCGAGCGGAGTTCGTCGATGATCGAGCCGCGGATGCGGGTCATCGCGAAGGTCTCGAATTTGATCCCGCGCTCGGGCTCGAAGCGCTCGATCGCGCCGATCAGGCCGACCAGGCCGTAGGAGATCAGGTCGGCGTCTTCGACGTGCGAGGGAAGGCCGGCGCCGAGGCGCCCGGCGACGAACTTGACCATCGGCGAATAGGCGACCACGAGGCGCTCGCGAGCGGTCCCGTCGCCGTCGTCCTTATAGCGTCGCCACAGATCGCGGAGCTCTACCTCTTTTACGCCGGTTTCCATGGATTATCCGATTCTATGTTCGATTGGCCTGGTTGGACTCATGCGCGGGGATGACTGGCCGCGTAGGTGTCGCGCAAACGAGCGGCATCGACGCGGGTGTAGATCTGGGTGGTCGAGATCGAGGAGTGGCCGAGTAGCTCCTGGATCGTACGCAGATCCGCCCCTCCCTCCAAGAGATGGGTTGCAAAGGAATGTCGAAGTGAATGGGGCGAAACTCCGGCGGCGAGAGCCGCCTCGCGGGTCCAGAGGCCCAATCGCCGGGTGATGTCGGAGTTGGAGAGGCGGCGGCCGCTCTTGGAGAGGAACAGCGCCGGCTCGCGCGGATCGGTCGCCAGCGCCCGCCGGCCGCGCTCCAGGTAGCGCTCGAGGGCCCGCTGGGCGGGCTCGCCGACCGGCAGGATCCGCTCCTTCGAGCCCTTGCCGAGCACCCGCAGCTGCTCGCTCTCGAAGTCCATCGCGCCGGCGTCGAGGTTGACGATCTCCTCGCAGCGCAGCCCGCACGAGTAGGCGAGCTCGAGCATCGCCCGGTCGCGCAGCTCGAGCGGCGTGCGAGCCGGGATCCGCTCCAGCAACGAGCGCATCTGCTCGGTCGAGAGCACCTTCGGCAGCTTCTCCGAGCGCTTCGGGCTGGAAACCAGCTCGGCCGGGTTCTGGCCGGCGCGCTCGGTGCGGACGAGGAACCCGTAGAGGCCGCGGATCGCCGCCAGCTTGCGGGCGACGGTCGCCGGGGCGGCGCCGGCCGAGGAGAGCCCGGCCGCGTAGCGGCGGACGTCACGGTGGCGGACGCCGTCGGGATCGAGCCCCTGCGGCGAGACCCACTCGACGAAGCCGGCCAGGTCGACCGCGTAGGCGCGCCTGGTCCGCTCCGCCGACCCGCGGGCGCGCAGATCGCGGTCGTACTCGGAGAGCGTGGCGTCCCAGTTCACAGATGGGGATTCGGCCTTCCTCCGCCTACGTCCTGCGAACGGGCTCTAGCCGATGTAGATCGGAGTTCCGACTTCGACCAGGTCGTACAGCTCTTCCACGTCGGGAATCGACATCCGCACGCAGCCGTGCGAGGCGGCGCTGCCGAGCGATTCGGTCTCTTCGGTGCCGTGGATCCCGGCCCCTTCGTAGATCCCCATCCAGCGCGCCTTGATCGGGTCATCGGGGCCGGGTGGGATCACCTGGCCGGCGAGATCGCCCGCCCAGGCGGAGTCGGGAACGTGCCAGGACGGATTTTCTTCCTTTTCCTCGATCGCGTAGAGGCCTTCGGGGGTTTCCAGTCCTTCCTGGCCGACCGCGACCGTGTAGGTCTTGGCCAGCTTCAGGTCCTCCCAGAGGCGCAGGGTGAAGCTGCCGCGATCGAGGGTCAGGTAGGACGGGTACTCGGAGGCGACGTCCTTCCTCGTCACCTCCGGCTCGGTCCGGTGGACGACGGCGGTGACGGTGTGCGGGGCGTCGGCGTTGAGGACCGCGTGTTCGAGCTTCTCTGGTCAGGAGCACGTCGCGGAGCTTGCGGCCGCTCCTGCCGGCGACGACTTCGAGCGAGTCGGAGCTGGGATCGACCGTCGCGTTCCGCGGTTCGCGGTCGATCTCCCCGGCGACCTTGCGGACGAAGCGGTTGATCGCGGGCTGGGAGTAGCTGAGCTGAGCCGAGACCGTCTCGTCGACCTCGCCGCCGGTGACGTAGCGGACGAGCCGGGTCGGCAGGCCGCCGTCCTGGCTCTTCTCGACCGCGCGTTCGACGGCTGCGTCGATGTCGGCGCGGACCTTCAGCTGCGATCCCGGCAGCGCCCAGGTCTCGCCGTCGAAGCTGACCCGGAGGGAATGGCGCAGCGGCGCCAGCAGCTCGTGGCGCACCGCGGCCGCGGCCGCCTCGGCGTCGAGGCCGCCGACGTCGACGCCGGCGATCGTCACGCCGCTGGCGATCTTGTCCCTCTCGGCGCTGTCGTACGCGTAGGCGCCGCCCGCGGCCAGGGCCACCAGGACGACGACGACGATTGCTGCGATCTGACCCTTACGACCCATCGGTGCGTTCAGCTCTCCCCAGAGTTGCCGTGCACTCGTTTTCGAAAGTCTAGGTGCAGCGGCTGATGGGACGGATATCTTTCGCCGATGCGCTCCAAGGACGAGGTTCGCAAGGAGGTCTGGAAGGCGATGGACCGCGAGGGCGTGTCGCGCTTTCCCGGAGCCGAGGGGCGGATCCCGAACTTCGCCGGCGCCAAGCTCGCCGCCGAGAAGCTGGCCGGCCACCGGCTCTGGAAGCGCGCCCGGGTGATCAAGGCCAATCCCGACTCGCCGCAGACGCACGCGCGGCGGATCGCCCTCGACGAGGGCAAGACGGTGATCATGGCGGTGCCGCGCCTGCGCGACCCGCACCCGTTCCGCGTCCTCGACCCGAAGCAGCTCTCGAAAGCGGCGGTCAAGGAGGCGGCGACGATCAAGGGGGCGCTCAAGCACGGCCGCGTGATCGCCCTCGACGAGCTGCCGGAGATCGACTTCGTCCTCTGCGGCTCGGTCGCGGTCAACCTCAGCGGCGCCCGGATCGGCAAAGGCGGCGGCTACCACGACCTCGAGTACGGGATCCTCGTCGACGCCGGCAAGATCGACTCCCACACCACGGTGGCGACGACCGTCCACCCGATCCAGATCCTGCGCCAGCACCTGATGGTCACCTCGCACGACCTCCCCTGCGACATGATCGCCACCCCCCGCGCGGTGATCGAAGTCGAGCGCCAGTACGAGCGCCCCCGCGGCATCCTCTGGGACCACCTGCAGCCGCCCCAGATCCGCGAGATCCCGGTGCTCGAACGGATGGGCTACGCGTAGGTCGATCCCGTGAGACAGAAAGCTGCCGTGAGAGGGGTAGGGGCCGCCGCCCCGTCCCGCGCCAGCGACTAGGATCCCCAACCGCAGTTGCAGGTGTCCCGTCCGCTGAAATGACTTTCGACGGCGACACCATCCTCCAGATTCTGCTCCCGACCCTGTTCGGGGTTGCCTACTTGGTGCGGGTCGATCGCCTCGTCCTGGCCGCGGCGGCGAACGCGAAGCCGAGCGGTGCGGGATGAGGGCGCCGGCGCGGACGAGCCTGACCGCACGCGGCCGAGCGCTGTGCCTGCTCGGGCTGGCTGCCGCCTGCGTGGCCCTGGCGGGCTGTGGTGGCTCCTCCAGCACGGCCGCCGAACTGCCGCATTTCAGCGGCGGCGATGCCGTTCCCGCCAAGGCCCCCGCTCCGATTCGCCTCACCGACTACCGGGGCCACAGCGTCGACCTCGCCGCGCTGAAGGGCCGCCCGGTCCTGGTCGCCTTCCTCTACACGCACTGCCACGACCTCTGCCCGATCGTCGCCTCCAAGGTCCACACCGCCTACTCGCTGCTGGGACCGGGGACGAAGCCGCCGCTGTTCCTCGCCGTCTCGGTCGATCCCGAGCACGACACCCCGGCCAGCGCTCGCACCTTCAACCGCGAACACCGCACCAGCGGCGAGATCGACTGGCTGCTCGGCTCCCGGCCCGAACTCGAACGCGTCTGGAAAGCCTGGGGGGTCCTGCCGGAACGCAACAAGAAGGACCCCGAGGTGATCGAGCACTCGGCCGAAATCTACGGAATCGGCTCCGACGGGAAGATCCACGTCCTCTACCCGCCGAACTTCAACCCGGCCGGACTGGCGAAGGACATCCCCGTCCTCGCCTCGCTGTAGAGCGACCGCAGCGGCCGTTGCCACATCGCCGCGGACCGATCTTCACAAGATCTGTATACGCGTGGGGCGGTCGTTCACGCCTTCTTGACGGGAGTGGGTCCAGCATCGGGGGTTAAACCCCGATGGCCAATCTGAAGACACGCGGGCTGCGCAAAACCGTCGGGGTGCCGGGCCTTTTCGCCACCGCCTACGGCAACGTCGGCTCCTCGATCTACTACGCGCTCGGGCTCGTCGCCGCCCACGCGCTGGGCCTGACGCCGGTCGTGTTCCTCTTCGCCGGCGGCCTCTTCGCGCTGACCGCCAAGACCTACGCCGAGGGCGCGGCGATGTTCCCGGAGGCCGGCGGCTCCTCCTCCTTCGCGCGCCACGCCTTCAACGAGGTGGTCTCCTTCGTCGCCGGCTGGGGCCTCTCGCTCGACTACATCCTGACGATCGCGATCAGCGCCTTCTTCGTCCCCCACTACCTCGCCGTCTTCTTCCCGGCGCTGGGTCACGCGCCGGGGGACATCTTCGGCGGCATCGCCGTCATCGCCCTGCTCGCCCTGATCAACATCCGCGGCCTCGGCGAGTCGGCGAAGCTCAACATCGGCCTGGCGATCCTCGACCTCTTCACCCAGGTCGCCCTGGTCGGGCTCGGCGCGGTCATGGTCCTCCACCCCTCGCTGCTCGTCGACCAGGTCCACCTCGGCACCGCCCCGAGCCTCTCGCAGCTGATCTTCGCGGTCTCGATCTCGATGCTCGCCTACACCGGGATCGAGACGGTCTCGAACATGGCCGAGGAGGCCCGGGACCCCGGCGAGCAGGTCCCGAAAGCGGTCAACCTCGTGCTGATCGCCGTGCTCGGCATCTACGCCGGGATCTCGATCGTCGCCCTCTCGGCGCTGCCGGTGACCCAGAACGCCGCCGGCCACTACTCGACCGCGCTCGGCACCACCTACAGCGACGATCCGGTCCTCGGGATCGTCTCCGCCCTCGGCCTGCACGGCACGATCTCGACCGTGGCGCGCTACTACGTGGGCGCCCTGGCGGCGACGATCCTGCTGATCGCGACCAACGCCGGGATGATCGGCATCTCGCGCCTCTCCTGGTCGCTGGCCGAGCACCGCCAGCTCCCCGGGGTCTTCGCCAAGCTGCACCCGCGCTTCCAGACGCCCTGGTTCACGATCCTCTTCTTCTCGGCGATCGCGGCGATTCTCGTCCTGCCGGGCAACACGAACTTCCTCGGCAACCTCTACAGCTTCGGGGCGATGCTCTCGTTCACCATCGCCCACCTCTCGATCATCGCCCTGCGCCGGCGCCAGCCCGACCGCTACCGGCCCTACCGGGCACCCTGGAACGTGCGCTGGCGCGGCGCCGACATCCCGCTCACCGCCGTCTTCGGCGCGATCGGCACCGGAGCGGCCTTCGTCGCGGTGATCGCCCTCCACCCCGAGGCGCGGATCATCGGCACCGCCTGGGTCGGGCTCGGCCTGGTCGGCTACCTGCTCTACCGCCGCCACCTCGGCATCGACCCGCGCGAAGTGCAGCAGGTGCGCCGGGCGCAGCGCCCGGTCGGCTTCCTCGAGGTCTCCTACAAATCCGCCCTGGTGCCGATCTTCGGCACCGACATCGACCCCGACGCGATGCACCGGGCAGCGGCGGTGGTCGACCCGGACGCCAGCGTCGAGGCCTTCTACGTGCTCAAAATCCCCCGCGAGCACGAGCTGCCCGACGGCGGCTTCGACGAGCTGGAATACGAGGCCCGCTGCGCGCTCGAGGAGGTCCGCCTGCAGGCGCGCGCCCGCGGTCTGAAAGTCCGGGTCAGCCTCGTCCGCACCCGCCATCCGGGGCGAGCGATCGTCGAGCAGGCGCTGGAACGAGGCTCGGACCTGATCTACGTCAGCACCGAGCACGCGCCGAGCGACGAGCGCCTGCTCGGGCCGACCACCCGCTACCTCCTCGCCAAGCGACCCTGTCGGGTGATCGTCGAGAGGGGCGCGAACGGGGGCAAGCCCAGAACGGTGCCGACGAGCTTCAAGCCGAAGTCGGATTTGGCGGCGTCTGTCTAGCGGTGGGTTCTGTGGTGGGGGTTTGGCGAGGAGAGGATGGGTAGGCCTCTCCGGCGCGAACAGCGGGGAGGCTTGGAGAGGCCTACCCATCCTCTCCCCACGAAAGCTCCACCCCGCTCCCAAGGTGGGCAGCTTCCGTGAATCGAGAAGCTTGCAAGGGACGAAGCTCTCCGGCTGTGTCGAGTTAGTACCGCATAGGGAGACAAACTCGACACGCTCACGTCAGCGACGGAAGCTTCCGAACCTCGGGCGGGCTTCGAAGCTCCCTCGAGCGGAGACGGGGCATCGGCCGGGGGTCGGGTGCCCCTCCTCACGTTTTGCGCCGCTGGCCAAGAGAGCTTCTCGGACGGCCGCAGGCGATCCAGCCAGTCAGGCGAGTGAGGAGGGGCACCCGACCCCCCGGCCGACGGCGCACTCCCTGAGAGAGAGGGCACCGGACCCCGTCGTCTAAGGCAACTCGACAGCCCGCGACCGGAAACCGGGGCACTGGTTCTTGCCGTACGGCGTCGCCTGCACCTTTGCTTCGAATTCGACGTAGTAGCGGCCCCTGGGGATGACCTTCTTGTCGGCCCTCCAGAGCAGCCTCCCGGTCGCCGCCTTCGCTTCGGCGCCGCGACCGCGCCGGGGCAGCAGCGGACGGTCGTTGCCCGGTCGCACCCGGTAGACGTTGAGACGACGGGGGGCGTCGGGGAAGTGGGGGTTGCCGATCATGCAGGGGTATTCGCCGGTTCCGGAGTCGCCCGCGGGCATCGTCACGACGCCGTAGAGGAAGTCGCCTTTTTGGTTGTAGCCGATCGTCGCGTAGCCCTGGTAGGGGCCCTTCAGGCCCTCGCAGGCAACACCGTCGCCGTCGCTGTCGAGCCGGCCGACTCGCCGGCTGGGGCTGCCGCCCATTTCATGAAGTAGGCCTGGGCGCTGGCCTGGCTGCCGAACGAGTGACAGCCGGGGACGGCCGCGGCGCCGCTGCCCGACGCAGTCCACAGGCACAACGCGGCGACGATCGCCGCGAAAGCGAACATCGGCCCTTTTGCCCTCGCGCGAAGTCCCATTCCCGCGAGGATCGTATCCACGGGGTCTGCCGATCGGTCGGGCGATGGAGCTGCGCCTACCCGGGGAGCCGCGGAATCATTCGGCTAGGGTCGGTCGATGACCACTTACATTCGCTTCGGCGACGATCACTACGTCGCCGTCCAGGAGGGTTGGGACGAGATCAGGCGACTGATCGCCGCCGCCGAGTCGACGCCGCTGCCGCTCTTCGAGGCGACCAGGATCGACGGCGCCAGGATGCTGCTCAACGCCGGCGAGGTGCGGACGATCACCGAAGGAAAGAGCAAGGACGAGCCGCAGGAGCCGTGACCCAGGACCGCGATCCGCGCATCGTCGCCGGCTCCGACTACGGAAACCCGGACCCCGAGTGGAAGCGGATCGACTGGCGTCAACACCGGCGCAGCGTCGAGCTCGACGGCTCGACGGTCAACTACGTGGAGATCGGCGAAGGCAGGCCGATCCTCTTCGTCCACGGCCTCTCCGGCTGCTGGCAGAACTGGCTCGAAAACCTCCCCCACTTCGGTCGCACCCAGCGGTCGATCGCGATCGACCTGCCGGGCTTCGGCTCCAGCCCGATGCCGAGATGGGAGATCGAGATGCCCGCCTACGGCCGCCTCGTCCACGACTTCTGCGAGCGACTGGGGCTGGAGGACGTGGTCCTGGTCGGCCACTCGATGGGCGGCTTCATCGCGGTCGAGACGGTGACCGAGTTCCCGCGGCGCTTCGAGCGGCTCGCGCTCGTCTCCGCCGCCGGGATCCTCAACACCTGGAACCCGGAAGAGCGGGCGACCGTGACCGCCTACGCCTGGAAGAGATTCGGCCCCACCGTGGCCGATCGCGGTCGCTGGATCGTCTCCCACCCGCGCAGCCGCGAGCTCGCCCTGGCGCCCTTCTTCCGCTATCCCAATCGGCTCGGCGCCGAGCTGATGCTCGAGCAGGTCGAAGGCGGAGCGCGTTGCCCGGCATTCGGCCCGGCGCTGAAGGCGCTGATCCGCCGCGACATCCGCGAGCGCCTGACGAGGATCGAGATGCCGACGCTGGTCGTCTGGGGCCTGTCGGACCGGGTGATTCCGGTCGCCGCGGCGATCAGCTACCACCGCCGCATCCCCCAGTCGCGGCTGGAGATCTTCGAGCGCACCGGCCACCTGCCGCAGCTGGAGCGGCCGGACCGCTTCAACGCCGTGCTCGACGAATGGCTCGTCGAACAGCGGACCCTCGACGGCGGCTAGCTCGTGATCGCGCCGTGCGCCGCCGAGCTCACGGTCGCCGCGTACTTGGACATGACGCCGCGCCCGAAGGGCGACTTGGGCGACTCGTAGGCGGCGACGCGCTCGGCGATCTCCTCGTCGGAGAGGGCGACGTCGAGGCGGCGGGCGTCGATGTCGACGGTGATCTCGTCGCCCTCGCGGATCGCCGCGATCGGCCCGCCCCTGGCCGCCTCGGGGGCGACGTGGCCGATCATCAGGCCGCGGGTGGCGCCGGAGAAACGGCCGTCGGTGACCATCGCGACGCTCTCCCCCAGCCCCTCGCCGACGATCGCGGCGGTGACCTGGAGCATCTCGCGCATCCCGGGCCCGCCGACGGGCCCCTCGTTGCGGATCACGACGACGTCGCCGGGGTTGATCTTCTGATCCTTGACCGCCCGGAAGCAGGCCTCTTCGGTCTCGAAGACGCGGGCCGGGCCGGTCTGCCGGCGGCGCTCGGTGCCGGCGAGCTTGACCACCGCGCCTTCCGGCGCGAGGTTGCCGCCCATGATCGCCAGGCCGCCTTCGGACTTCAGCGGGTCGTCCAGCGGGCGCACGACTTCCTGGCCCGGCGCCTCGATCACCGCTTCCGCCTCCTCGCCGATCGTCCTGCCGCTGACCGTGATCGCCTCGCGGTGCAGGATGCCGGCGTCGTCGAGGCGCTTGAGGATCACCGGCACGCCGCCGGCGGCGTAGAGGTCGGTGGCGACGAAGCGGCCGCCGGGCTTGAGGTCGGCGAAGAGCGGCGTCGCGCGGGAGATCCGCTCGAAGTCGGCCATCGTCAGCTCGATGCCGAGCTCGTGGGCGAGCGCGATCAGGTGCAGGACGGCGTTGGTCGAGCCGCCGGAGGCGCAGACGCAGGCGATCGCGTTTTCCAGCGAGTCGCGGGTGATCACCTTGCTCGGCGTGATGTCGTCGACCAGGACCTTGATCACCAGCTCGCCGATTTTCTCGGCGACGGTGTTCTTGTCGTCGTCTTCGGCCGGCACCATCGCCGAGCCGCCGGCGCTGATCCCCAGGGCCTCGAAGGCGCAGGCCATCGTGTTGGCGGTGAACTGGCCGCCGCAGGCGCCGGCGCCGGGGCTGGCGACGCCCTCGAGCTCGTGCAGTTCCTCGTCGCTCATATCGCCGGCGTTGTGGGCGCCGATCGCCTCGAAGATGTCGAGGATGGTGACGTCGCGGCCGTGCCAGTGGCCGGGGGCGATCGAGCCGCCGTAGAGCAGCACCGAGGGCACGTCGAGCCGGGCCAGCGCCATCGCGCAACCGGGGATCGTCTTGTCGCAGGCGCAGAGGGCGACGATCGCGTCGAACTGGTAGCCGCGGGCCATCAGCTCGATCGAGTCGGCGATCACCTCGCGGCTGATCAGCGAGGCCTTCATCCCCTGGGTTCCCATCGTCACCCCGTCGGAGACGGCGACGGTGTTGAACTCCATCGGCGTGCCGCCGGCGGCGCGGACGCCGTCTTTGACGTGCTCCGCCAATGCCCGCAGGTGGAAGTTGCACGGCATCGCCTCGGTCCAGGTGTTGGCGATCCCGATCGTCGGCCGGCTGAGGGCGTCGTCGTCGAAGCCGATGCCCTTCATGTAGGCGCGCGAGTGGGCGCGGTCGGGGCCGTCGAAGACGGTGGCGGAACGGGGACGCGGGAGCCTGGTGGCGATGCCGTCGGCGGTCATGGATTGAAATCTACTGACGAGCCTGCGCGGTGAGGTCGAAGACGTCGACCGGGCCGGGCCCCTCGCCGATCTCGCGCAGGCCTGCGCCGACCGCGGCGGAGGCGACCCGCCGCGCGGCCTCGGCCGCCTGCAGGGGCTCGGCGCCGCGGGCCAGGCACGCCGCCAGGGTCGAGGAGTGGGTGCAGCCGGAGCCGTGGGCGGCGCCGTCGGGATGGCGCTCGCCGGGGATCTCGACCGGCTCCTCGCCGTCGAAGAAGAGGTCGACCAGCCGCTCGCTGTGGCCGCCGGTGACGACGACCGACTTCGGTCCCAGGCGCGAGCATGCCCCGCGCCAGATCCTCCTGGCTCGACTCCTCCCCCGCCCCGGTCAGCTCCCGGGCCTCGGGGATGTTCGGCGTCACCACGGTGGTCAGCGGCAGCAGGCGCTCGACCAGCGCCGTCGCTGGCGTCGTCGTCGAGCAGGACCGCGCCGCTCTCGGCGACCATCACCGGGTCGAGCACCACCGGCGCCTCGCCGACGTAGCCGAGCGCCTCGACCACCGCGTCGACCGTCTCGACCGTCCCGAGCATCCCGATCTTGACCGCATCGACGCCGATGTCCTCGGCGACCGCCCGCACCTGGGCGACGATCATCCGCGGCGAGACCGGCTCCACCGCCTCGACCCCGATCGTGTTCTGCGCCGTGATCGCCGTGATCGCCGTCATCCCGTGCACGCCGCAGCGCGCGAAGGCCTTGAGATCGGCCTGAATGCCCGCCCCACCGCCGGAGTCGGAGCCGGCGATCGAGAGCACGGCGGGGACGAGGCGGGTGGTCACCCGGGAAGCCTAGACGGCGACGTCGCGCGACGGCGGCGCCTGCAGCGTCCGGGAGTAGACCCCGATCGGCGAGCAGGAGACGTAGCCGAGCAGCTCGAGGCGGGCGAGGGCGGCGGCGATTTCGGGGCCGGGGAGGCCGAGCGCCGCGGCGACGCCGTCGCAGCTGGACTCGCCGGCGTCGACGGCGGCCAGGACAGCGGCGAGGCCGGGGTCGAGCGGCGGGCCGGAGCGCTCGAGCCTGGTCGCGCCCGGGCCGAGCATCGCGTCGAGGACGTCCTGGGCGTCGCGGACCAGGCAGGCACCGCCGGCGAGCAGGTTGTTGGGGCCGGCCGAGGCGCGCGAGGTGACCGGGCCCGGCACCGCGCCGAGGTCGCGGCCGAGGTCCGCCGCGAGGTCGGCGGTGATCAGCGAGCCGGAGCGGGCGGCGCCCTCGACGACGACCGTCATCCCGGCCAGCGCCGCCATGATCCGGTTGCGGGCCGGGAAGGTCCAGCGCCAGGGCGCGGCGCCGGGCGGGAACTCGGAGACGACCAGGCCGGTTTCGCAGATCCGCCGCCAGAGCGAGCGGTGGGCCGCCGGATAGGCGATGTCGGGGCCGCAGCCGAGGACGGCGATCGTGCGGCCGCGCGTCGAGGGCGCCGCGGTGGGCGCAGGCGTCGATGCCGAAGGCGAGGCCGCTGACGACGACCATCCCGGCGCTGGCCAGCTCGCGGCCGAGCTCGCGGGCGACCTCGCGGCCGTAGGAGGTGGCGCGGCGGGCGCCGACGATCGTCACCGCGCCGAACGGCTCGAGGCCGTCGAGCAGGCGCCGGGTCGCCGCGGCCGATCAGCGCCCAGGGAGCGTCGGCGGCGTCGCGCAGCGGCGCCGGGTAGAGGTCGCCGTGGCGGCAGCAGGCCCAGCACTGCGCCGCCAGCAGCTCCGCCTCGAGCTGGCGCTCCGAGGTCGCCTCGACCCGGGCCAGCAGCTGCGCCGCGACCTTCGGCGCCGCCACCTCGACCAGGTCCTCGTTGGAGAGCCGCAGCAGTTCCGGCGAGCGCGAGCCGACCGAGCCGGTGGCGATCCGCTCGATGTAGGGGCCGAGCAGGGCCAGCAGCCAGGAGCGGCGCAGGCATTCGGGGCAGGCGCCGTGGCTCAGCCACGGTCCCGCCTCCGCAGCTGCAGCGCCTGCGCCATCTGGTCCTCGCCGATCGAGTCGGCGCCGGCGAGGTCGGCGATCGTCTGCGCCAGCCGCAGCGCCCGGTCGTGGGCGCGGCCGCTGAGCCGCTGGCGCGCGTAGAGCTCGGCCAGCAGCGCCGCCGCCTCCGGGCGCAGGGCGCACTCGCGCGCCTCGCCGGGCGTCATCTCGGCGTTGCACCGCCCGGGGCCGAGGCGCCGTTCCTGGCGCTCCCGCGCGGCGACCACGCGCTCCCGGACGTCGGCCGAGGCCTCTCCCTCGGCCGCCGCCGATCTCCGCGGCGCTGGGCTGGCGGACCGCGGCGAGGATGTCGATCCGGTCGGCGAGGGCGCCGCTGAGCCGCCCCTGGTAGCGCTGCACCGCGGCCGGCGCGCAGCTGCAGTCGGGGTCGGCTTCGCCGCGCCCGCAGGGACAGGGGTTGGCGGCGGCGATCAGCATGAAGCGGCAGGGCAGGCTGCGGCGGCTGCCGGCCCGCGCGATCGAGACCTCGCCCGACTCCAGCGGCGCCCGCAGCGCCTCCAGCGCGTCGCGGCGGAACTCGCAGAGCTCGTCGAGGAAGAGGACGCCGCGATGGGCCAGGGTCGCCTCGCCCGGGCGCGGCGGCGTGCCGCCGCCGATCAGGCCGGCGGGGCTGATCGTGTGGTGCGGCGCGCGGAACGGCCGGCCGCCCGGCGCGGCCGCCGCCGAGCCGGCCGCAGGCGCTGGCGATGCGCGCGACCTCGAGCGCCTCGACCGCGGCCAGCGGCGGCAGGATCGACGGCAGCCGGCTCGCCGCCAGCGACTTGCCGGCCCCGGGCGGGCCGATCATCAGCAGGCTGTGACCGCCGGCGGCGGCGACCTCGAGCGCGTGGCGCAGGTGCGGCTGGCCGCGCAGGTCGGCGAGGTCGGGGGCGCCGGCGGCGGCCTCGAGCTGAAGCGGCAGCGCCTGCGGGCGCTCCGGCTCCCACTCGCCGGCGGCCAGGGCCGGCAGCCGGCCGAGGCCGTCGAGCGGGATCACGTCGATCCCCTCCGCCAGCGCCGCCTCGGGCCCGTTCTCGGCCGGCACCACGATCGCCTCCGCCCCGCCCTCGCGCGCCGCCTCGGCGATCGCCAGGGCGCCGTTGACCGGCCGCGTCGAGCCGTCGAGCGCCAGCTCGCCGGCCAGCGCCACCCGCGACAGCGCCTCCCACTCGAGCTGACCGGAGGCGCTCAGCAGCGCCGCGGCGATCGCCAGGTCCATCCCCGGCCCCGCCTTGCGCAGGCTCGCCGGGGCGAGGTTGACGACGATCCGCCGCAGCGGGAACTCGAAGCCGCAGTTGACCAGCGCCGCCCGCACCCGCTCGCGCGCCTCGCTGACCGCCGCGTCGGGCAGGCCGACGATCGCGAAGCCGGGCAGGCCGCGGTGGACGTCGACCTCGACCCGGACCGGGCGGGCGGAGATGCCGTCGAGGGTGAAGGTTCGGGCGGTGGCGAGCACGACAAGCGACGCTAGGGAGGAAGGTCGCGCGCGTTGGCTCGCAGAGTTGCAAATTCTTCGTGCCGGAAGACGGGGAGAACCCGCGCCACCCGGCGACTTGGCAAGGAGATGACCGATCCCCGCCAGAGAACCGGTGCCCGCGCCGAGGAGCTGCGTCGCCCGCCGTCTCGCAGCCGCCGGCTGGGAGATCGTCGAGCGCAACGCCCGCACCCGCCACGGCGAGCTCGACATCGTCGCCCTCGACGGCCGCGCCCTCGTCTTCGTCGAGGTCAAGGCCGGGCGCGCAGAACGCCGCCTTCGGCCCCGAGCGCCCGGTCCTCGCCGTCGACCGCCGCAAGCAGCAGCGGATCCGCCGCCTCGCCAGCGCCTGGATGGCGGAGCGCCGCCGACGCTCCCCCGCTACGACGACATCCGCTTCGACGCCGTCGGCGTCACCGTCGACCGCGCCGGCCGCGTCGACTCGACGTCGAGCACATCCGCGGCGCCGTTCTAGCCGGCGAGCCCCAGCTGCGGTGTAGGCGACCGACTGGAACGAGCGCCGATGCAGCGGCGAGATCCCCATGCTGTCGATCGCCGCGCGGTGCTCGGGGGTCGAGTAGCCGACGTGCTCCTCGAAGCCCCAGCCCGGGTGCTCGAGCGCGGCTTCGTGCATGTAGCGGTCGCGGGTGACCTTGGCGATCACCGAGGCGGCGGCGATCGCGGCGCTGGTCGCGTCGCCCTCGACGACCGCGCGGTGCGGGACCGGGCAGCGCGGCAGCGCGAAGCCGTCGACGAGGCTGATCGCGTTCTCTCCGGGCGCCAGCCGTTCCAGCGCGTTGGAGAGCGCTTCGAGGTTGGTCACGTGCAGGCCGCGGCGGTCGATCCCGGCGGCGGAGCGGATCACGACGCTGACCCGCTCGGCCGCCCGCAGCACGCAGGGGAACATCTCCAGCCGCCGCTCCCGGTCATCTGCTTGGAGTCGTGCAGGCCGGCGAGGGCGCGACGGTCGGCATGGGAGAGGCGCTCGTAGTCGATCAGCACCGCGGCGGCGACCAGCGGCCCGGCCAGGCAGCCGCGGCCGGCCTCGTCGGCGCCGGCGACGAACCTGCTCTGGAGGCCGCGGTCGAAGGCGAAGAGGCGGCGGCTGCGCGCCAGCCTGCGGCGGTGGGACTTCGGCTTAGAGGATGCCGATGCGGTCGGGTGGCCAGTAGGTGGCAAAGGCCTCACCGATGATCCAGGCTGCGAGGGACGGGTCCCCAGAAGCGGCTGTCGTCGCTGGCTCCACGGTTGTCGCCCATCATGAAGTAGTGGTCGGGTGGAATCGTGATCGTCCGCGGCATGTTGCAGGCGGCCGGCGCTGCCGCAGGGGATGATGTAGGGCTCGTCCTTCTTCTCGACTCCGTTGACGACCGGGTGGCCTTCTTTGACCGAGAGCGTGTCCCCGGGCACGGCGACGATCCGCTTGATGAAGTTCTGGCTGGACTCGCCGGCGGTCGGCTGCGGGCACGGTTCGCCGATTTTCGGCTGGACGCCCGCATTCCGGGGTGCCGCTTGGTCGTTGTCGGCCCCGGCCGGCGGGTGGAAGACGACGATGTCGCCGATCGAGGGATCGGTGAAGTGGTAGATGAAGCGGTTGACGAGGACGCGCTGGCCGACGTCGAGCGTCGGCTCCATCGATTCCGAGGGGATCTGGTACGGCTTGACGATCCAGGCCTGGATCGCCAGCGCCAGCCCCAGGGCCAGCGCGACGATGACGACCAACTCGATCAGCCCGCCGCCTTTGCCCTTCGGCTTCGGGATCGAGAGTTTCAGGCCGCTGAATCCTCGTCGGAGTCCCCGGCGTCGGCCGGTTTCTCGTCCTCGGCATCCTCTGGCGCTGCGTTGTCCTCGGTCTCCCCCGCCTCGGGCGCTGCCGCGTCCGCGTCTGCCCCTGCATCCTCCGTATCAGTCTCTGCCGCGGCCTCTGGCTCCGCGACCTCGGCGCTCGCCTCCGGCTCCGCCGCCTCGGGCTCCGGGAGCGGCTGCCTCGTCGCTCACCTCGACCTCGGGCGCCTCGGCCTCGGCCTCGGGCGGCGCCTCGACGACGTCGGCCTCCTCCTGGCTGACGCCCTCGGCGTCGGTCGCGACGGGCGCGGCTTTCGCTTTCGGCGCCGAGATCACGTCGTCGTCGATGCCCCAGCGCCGCTCGGCGACGCGGGCGGCCTTGCCGATCCGGCCGCGCAGGTAGTAGAGCTTGGCCCGTCGCACGTCACCGCGCGCCGCGACCTCGAGTTTCTCGATCTTCGGCGAATGCAGGGGAAAGGTCCGCTCGACGCCGACTCCGAAGGACTGCTTGCGGACCGTGAAGGTCTCACGCGCGCCGGAGCCCTGGCGCCGCAGGACGACGCCCTCGAAGACCTGGGTGCGTTTGCGCGTGCCCTCGATCACCTGGAAGTGGACGCGCACGCGGTCGCCTGGGCCGAAGGAGGGAAGTCCCTCTCTCAGCTGGGCACGCTCGATGCTGTCGATTACGGAGCTCATTATTTGGCGAGAAAAAACCGCCGGACCCAGGTACGGGAACCGCGCGGTCGCGGAATGGTAGCCCAAAGGGATGGTGCGCCGGGTTCCCCCGAACCCCTTCGAGATGTTTGCCCGTTCCCCCACGCGGGGACTGCGGTGGAGAGACACCGAGAGGAGGAGTCCAAATGTGGCTGGGGCCACAGCCGGCGGGGCCGGGTCTAGTCTCAGGTCGACATGGATCGATGATCGGAAGGAACGACTGATGGCAACTCGGACCAAAGCCGAGCGCAGCGCCGCCGCCAAGAAGGGCGCGGCGACCCGCAAGGAGAACGAAGCGAAACAGAGCCAGGGCGAGGCGAAGGACGCGGCCAAGGACGCCGGTGAGGCGATAACCGAAGCCGCGCTCTCGATCGCGAAGACGACGAAGAAAGCGCTCGCGGCCGCCGCCAAACGGGTCGAGGCGGAGAAATCGAAGCGCTCGAAATAGCGCCGCTGGCTACTCGGGGCCTGATTCGGCGAGCTTGGCCCGCTCGCGGCTGCGCTCGAGCCGCCACTGCCGCACCTTCTCGTGATCGCCGGAGAGGAGGATCTCCGGCACCTCCCAGCCGCGGTGGACCGGCGGCCGGGTGTAGTGCGGGTACTCGGGCATCCCCTCCAGCACCTGGCTGAACGACTCCTCGGCGGCGGAGTCGGCGTGGCCGAGCGCCCCCGGCAGCTTGCGCATCAGGACGTCGGCGACGACCATCGCCGGCAGCTCGCCGCCGGCGAGCACGTAGCGCCCGATCGAGATCTCGTCGTCGGCGAGGTGCTGGTGGACGCGGTCGTCGAAGCCCTCGTAGCGGCCGCAGAGCAGCGCCACGTGATCCTCGCCGACCAGCTCGTCGGCGAGCGGGTCGTCGAGCAGCGGCCCGGTCGGCGAGAGCAGGACGATCCGCGGCCTCTCCCCCTCCCCGTACGCGGCCCTGCAGCGCCGCGTCGACCACGTCGACCCGCAGCACCATCCCCGCCCCACCCCCATAGGGCGAATCGTCGACCTGGCCCGCTTTCAGCGGCGTCGTGTCGCGGTAGTTGAAGAGCCGCAGCTCGTTGCCTTCGCGCGATCGCGTTGGTCACCGACCGCTGCGTCTGAAACCAGCTCGAAGGCCTCAGGAAAGAGCGTGAAAATGTCCAGCTTCATGAACGGCTGTGCGCACCGCGGCGGCACGTCAGTCGAGGATGTCGACGATGACCCGCCGGTCGATCCTGACCGCCGCCGCCTTGGCGATCGTCCGAATCGCGTTCGCGACCCGTCCGCCTTTGCCGATCACGCGGCCGAGGTCGCCCTCGGCGACGGTGATCTCGTAGACGAGGTCGCCGTCCTCTTCGAGCTCCTCGACGACGACCGCCTCGGGATCCTCGACCAGAGCCCTGACGAGGAACTCGAGCAGCTCGGTCATCGCCCAGCCCCCTAGCTGCCGGAGGCGGCGATGCCCTTGGTCCGCAGCAACCCGGCGACCGTCTCCGAGGGCTGGGCGCCGTGCTCGAGCCAGTGGCGCGCGCGCTCCTCGTCGAACTCGATCAGCGACGGGTTCGTCTGCGGGTTGTACTGGCCGATCGTCTCGATCGTCCGCCCGTCACGCGGGGAACGTTTGTCGGCGACGACGATGCGCCAGATCGGGTTCTTCTTGGAACCCACTCGTCTAAGTCTTATCCGTACGGCCATTGGGTCGGAGAGGGTACAGGAATGAAGCGCCGCCTCCCCTGCTCCCGCCTCCGGGCCGGCTAGCGCCGGCGGATCTTCGGCCGCGGCGCGGCACCGCTGAGCTGGGCCATCTGCTGCGCGTCGGGCATCTTCCCGTTGGCCATCGAGCGCATCATCACCCGCATCTGGTCGAACTGCTTGACCAGCTGGTTGACGTTCTGCACCCGCGTTCCAGAGCCGTTGGCGATGCGTTTGCGGCGCGAGCCGTTGATCATCGCCGGCTCCGCCCGCTCGGCCGGCGTCATCGAGAGGATGATCGCCTCGACCCGGTCGAGCTCGCCCTCGTCGATGTCGGCGTTCTTCAGCTGTTTCATCGCCCCCATCCCCGGCAGCATCCCGATGATGCCGCTGAGCGGGCCCATTTTCCGCACCGATTTCATCTGCTGCAGGAAGTCCTCGAGCGTGAACTGGTCCTTCCGCATTTTCTCCTGCAGGTCCTGCGCCTGCTTCTCGTCGACCTGCGCCTCGGCTTTCTCGATCAGGCTGAGGACGTCGCCCATGCCGAGGATGCGCTGGGCCATGCGGTCGGGGTGGAACTTGTCGAAGTCCTCGAGTCTTCTCGCCGGTCGAGGCGAAGAGGATCGGCTTGCCGGTGACGGCTTTGACCGAGAGCGCGGCGCCGCCGCGGGCGTCGCCGTCGAGCTTGGTCATCACGACGCCGTCGAACTCGGCCGCCTCGGCGAAGGATTCGGCGACGCCGACGGCGTCCTGGCCGGTCATCGCGTCGACGACGAGGAGGACGTCGTGCGGCTTCGTCTTCTTGCGGATCTGGGAGAGCTCGGACATCAGGTCCTGGTCGATGTGCAGGCGCCCGGCGGTGTCGACGATGAGGACGTCGCGGCGCTCGGTCTTCGCCTGCTGCAGCGCCCACTCGGCGATCTCGACCGGGTCGGCGTCGGTGCCGCGCTCGTAGACGTGGGCGCCGGCGCGCTCGCCGACGGTGACCAGCTGCTCGACCGCGGCCGGCCGGTAGACGTCGCAGGCGGCGATCGCGACGTCCTTGTTGGTCTTCTTGAAGAAGAGGGCGAGCTTGGCGCAGGCGGTCGTCTTGCCCGAGCCCTGCAGGCCGGCCATCAGGATCACGGTCGGGCCGGAATGCGCCATCGCCAGCTCGCTGCCGGTGCCGCCCATCAGCGCCGCCAGCTCCTCGTTGACGATCTTCACCACCTGCTGGCCGGGATCGAGGCTGTTCAGCACGTCGGAGCCCAGGCAGCGCTCCTTCAGCGTCTTGGTGAAGGTTTTGACGACTTTGAAGTTGACGTCGGCCTCGAGCAGGGCGAGGCGGATCTCGCGCATCGCCGCGTCGACGTCGGACTCGCTCAGCTTGCCGCGCGAACGGACGTCGGAGAGGGTCGACTGCAGGCGGTCTGAGAGCTGATCGAACAAGGCTGCTCAGCTTAAGGCAGTGAACTCGCGTTTTCTGTCGCATAGCGACATGAAGCGCGAGTTCGCCCCGGTTACTCGGCCAGCAGGGCGGCGGCGTACTCGGCGGGGTCGAAGGGGCGCAGGTCCTCGAGCGTCTCGCCGACGCCGATCAGCTTCACCGGGATTCCGAGGTCGGCGGCGATCGCCAGCGCGATCCCGCCCTTGGCGGTGCCGTCGAGCTTGGTCAGGACGACGCCGTCGAGCGCGACCGCTTCAGAGAAGACCTTGGCCTGGCGCAGCCCGTTCTGGCCGGTGGTGGCGTCGATCGAGATCAGCGTCTCGTGCGGCGCCTCGGGGATCTGCTTGGCGATCACCCGCTTCACCTTCGCAAGCTCCTCCATCAGGTTGCTCTGGGTGTGGAGGCGGCCGGCGGTGTCGACGATGACGACGTCGGCGCCGCGGGCGCGGGCGGCGGAGATCGCGTCGAAGGCGACGGCGCCGGGATCGGCCCCTTCCTCCCCCCGGACCAGATCGGCGCCGGCCCGCTGCGCCCACTCGGCCAGCTGCTCGGCGGCGGCGGCGCGGTAGGTGTCGCCGGCGGCGAGGATCACCGAGAGGCCCATCTCCTTGCTCAGGTGCCAGGCGATCTTGCCGATCGTCGTCGTCTTGCCGGTGCCGTTGACGCCGACCATCATCAGCACCGCGGGCTCGCCGCTGAGGTCGATCGGCGCCCGCCCGGTGGCGGCGACCTCGGCGAGGATCTCGATCAGGCGGTCGCGGACGAGGGCGCCGTCGGCGGGGACCTCGCCGGCGTCGACTTCGTGCTCGAGCCGTTCGACCACGGCGGCGGTGGTGGGAGCGCCGGCGTCGGCGAGGATCAGCGCCTCCTCCAGCCGCTCCCAGGTCTCCTCGTCGATGCGGTCGAAGAGGCTGGCCGAGATCTCCTCGGTCAGCGCCTGGCGGCTTTTGGAGAGGCTCTCGCGCAGGCGCTTGAAGACGCCGCGGCGCTCGGCTTCCGGCTCAGCCTCCGTCGAGACGTTCGCGCTGACGCGCGAACCGAGGTCGATCATCTCCTGCCAGCTCGTTGCCATCCGCGGGGGAGGCTATCTGCGCGGCGTCGAGGAGCTCCTCGAGCGCCGGCCGGAGGTGGGCGGCGAGGCCCTCGGCGTCGGGCACCGAGGCGGGGTCGGCGAGCAGGCCGAAGCCGACCTGGCCGTTGTAGCTGAGGATCGCGATCGCCAGCGCGTGGCGGCGGGCCAGGAACCCGACCGGGTAGATCGTGGTCAGCTCGCGGCCGAGGACGTAGAAGGGAATCTGGGGGCCGGGAAAGTTGGTGACGAGCAGGTTGAAGAGCCGGGTCGAGAAGTTGATCGTCGCGGTCGGCCCGAGCAGGACCGGCGGCGCGAAGTCGCGGAACCAGTCGTTGAGGCCCCAGATCGCTTCGGCGCCCAGGGGCTGCTTGGAGCCCTTGAGCCGATCCATCGCGGCGCTGGTCGCGCCCAGGCGGGCGATCGGGTCGGCGACCCCGACCGGCAGCGAGCCGCGCATCGCCGTCAGTTTGTTGCCGAGCTCCCCGTGCTCGTTTTCGGTCCGGATCGAGACCGGCACCAGCGCCTTCAGATCGAGCCCGTCGACGGCGACGCCCTGCTCCTGCAGCCAGCGGCGCAGGGCGCCGGCGACGACGGCGAGGGTGACGTCGTTGACGGTGCCGCCGAGGGCGTTCTTGACCCGCTTGAAATCGGCCAGGTCGAAGTTGTCCCAGCAGAAGCTGCGCGCGGCTCCGATTTCGGTGTTGAACGGAACCTTCGGCGCCGGCCGCGCCAGGTTCCAGGTCACCTCCCAGATACCGATCAGGCCGTCGGCGGCACGCCGGCGCGCCCGCCCCGGCTGGTCGATCGCCCGTCGCAGCCAGCGACCGAGGCGGGCGATCGTGGCGGCGATCCCAGAGCCGGCCCTGCCCAGCAGCGCCAGCCTGGAGGGCGTTCTCTGCGGCGACCACGGCGTTTCGTCACGCGCCGGCTCGGAGTGCGGCTCGACGTCGAACAGCAACATGCCGATGTCGACCGCGGAGATCCCGTCGGCCATCGCGTGGTGGGTCTTGTAGACGATCGCGAAACCGCCCTCCTCGAACCCCTCGACCAGGGTCAGCTCCCAGAGCGGCTTCGAGCGATCGAGCGGCGGCGCGAGCAGCCCTCCGACCAGCTCGCGGAACTGCGCCTCGGTGCCGGGCGCCGGCAGCGTCATGCGGCGGACGTGGCGGTGGATGTCGAAACCGGGATGGTCGACCCAGAACGGCGTCCCCAGCCGCAGCGGCGGGTAGAGCAGGCGCTGGCGCAATCGCGGCAGCAGGTGCACCCGGCTGCGGATGTGGGCGAGGAAATCCTCGTCCGAGGGCGGATCGCCGGCGCACATCAGCAGGGCGCCGATCGCCATGTGCCCATTTGCTTTCTCGTTGGCCAGGAACGACGTGTCAAACGACGTCAGCCTGTCCATGTGGCGTTGTGCCATCGCTCCACCCTCCCAAACGGAGGCTATCGACCGTGCTCAGCCCGTGCTCAGCCTATTGAGGACGAGAAAAGTTGTGCTCAGGCTACGGCAGAGAGGGTTCCGCCGGCGGCCTCTCCCTCGTCCTCGTCGTCGTCCTCTTCGGCGGCGCTGTCGCGGGGCAGGCGCCGGGAGACGACCTTGGTGACGCCGTCGCCGCCCATGCTGACCCCGTAGAGGACGTCGGCGGCGTCCATCGTCCGTTTCTGGTGGGTGACGATGACGAACTGGGCGCGGTCGGAGAAGCGGCGGATCAGCTGCAGGAAGCGGTCGATGTTGGCGTCGTCGAGGGCGGCCTCGACCTCGTCGAGGATGTAGAAGGGGCAGGGTCGGGCGAGGAAGACGGCGAAGACGAAGGCCAGCGCGACCAGCGACTTCTCGCCGCCGGAGAGCAGCGAGAGCTTGCGGGTCGACTTGCCGGCCGGGGTGACCTCGATCTCGACCCCGAGCTCGTCGCGCTCCTCTTCCTCCTCGGCCTCCGGGTCGGGCTCGGCGTCGTCGCTCGGCGCCTCCTGCTCTCCGCTCGGGGCGCTCCTCGTCGCGGACCGGGCGCAGGCTGACCCGGCGCAGGCGCCCGCGGCCACCCGGGAAACAGATGCTCGACCATCTCCTCGAAGTTCTTCGCCGTCGCCTCGAAGGTCTGCTCGAAGGCGCGCTCGATCTCGTTGTCGATGTCGCGGATCAGCGACTCCAGCTCGCGCATCGCCCGCTCGGTGTCCTCGCGCTGGGCCTGCAGGCTCTCGACGTGCTCGCGCGCCTCGTCGTACTCGGTCTGGGCCAGGGGGTTGACCGGGCCGATCTGGGAGCGGCGGCGCTCGAGCCGCTCGAGCCGGCGGTCGATCTCGGCCCGCTCCTCCTCGCTCAAGCGCCTCCTCGGCCGGCGGGATCTCCTCGCCGAGGCGCTCGGCGATCGCCGCCAGGTCGCGCTCGGCCTCGGCCCGGCGGTCGCCGAGGTGGGCGGCCTCGACCTCGGCCTTGGTCAGCTCGTCGGAGGCCGACTTCATCTCGGCCTGGAGCTCGAACTCCTGCTGCGAGCAGGCGCGCATCTCGTCGGCGATCTCGTCGCCGTCGCCCTCGCCGCCGATCACCGTCCTCTCGGTCCGCTCGACCCGGGCGCGGATCGCGGCGCCGGCGGCCTCGATCGCCGCCAGCGCGGCGCGGACGTCGTCGAGCAGCTCCTCGCCGGCCGCCACGCGCTTGCGCAGCGCCTCGCGGTGGCGCTCGCCGAGCAGGCCCTCGGCGCGGCGGGCGTGGCGGGAGGCGCGCTCGGCGCCGGCGCGGACGTCGCCCAGCGCCGCCTCGCGCGCCGACTCGGCGGCGGCGTCGGAACGGGCGACGGCGAGACCGTCGACCGCGGTCCTGCAGACCGGCGTCGACCTCGCCCAGCTCCTCCCCCAGCTTGCGGGCGCGCTCGGCCGGGGCGCCGCCGGCGCCGACGTCGAGGGTCAGCGGCCCGAGTTCGCCGCGGATGCCCTCCAGGCGCGCCTCGAGCTCGGTCTCGCGACCGGAGAGGCTGTTGACGCGGACGGCGACCCGCTCCTGCTCACCGCGCAGCTTGGTCAGCATCCCCCACGCCTGGGTGCGCTCGCGGTCGCGGGCGGCGAAGCGCTCCTCGGCCTCGCGGCGGCGTTTGCTGACCTCGGCCAGGCGCTGCTCGAGCTTGGTCCTGGTCGCGCGGGCCTTCGCCGCCAGCTTGGCCGCCGCGGCGGCGCGGTCGGCGCCGAAGCGGAGCTCCTCGGAGACCAGCCTGCCGCGCAGCCCGAGCTCCTCGCGCTCGATCCGGGCGCCGAGCTCGGCGGCTTCGGCCTGGCGCTTCAGCGGCCGCAGGCGGGCGCGGGCCTCGCGCTCGACGTCGAGGGCGCGGTCGAGGTTGTCGCGGGCGGCGCGCAGCTTCAGCTCGGCCCGGCGACGGCGCTTGCGGTGCTTGCCGAGGCCGGCGGCCTCCTCGACCAGGAGCCGGCGCTCACGCGGCTTCGAGTGGACGATCGTCTCGACCCGGCCCTGGCTGATCACCGAGTGCATCTCCCGGCCGAGGTTGGTGTCGGAGAGGACGTCGGTGACGTCGGCGAGCCGGCAACGGGCGCCGTTGAGCCGGTAGACGCCCTCGCCGGCGCGGTCGAGCCGGCGCTGGACGGCGATTTCGGAGAACTCGCTCGCGGCGCGGCCGTCGGAGTTGTCGATCACGACCTCGACCTCGGCGGCGCGGCGCTGGCCGGTGCCCTTGCCGCCGGCGGAGATCACGTCCTGCATCGAGGCGCCGCGGATCGCGCCCGGGCTCTGCTCTCCGAGCGCCCAGAGGACGGCGTCGGTGATGTTCGACTTGCCGGAGCCGTTGGGGCCGACGATCACGCTGACGCCGGGCGAGAACTCGAGGCTCACCCGCTCGGGGAACGACTTGAACCCCTTCATCGATATCGATCTCAGATACATGCCAGCTCCTCGTTCGGCTCCCAGATTCACGCTTGGGTCGGACGCGACCACCGCCCCGAGAACCCCCAAATTGGGATTCGACCCCTAACCGCCGAGCTGCGCCAGCGCCTGCTCCGCCGCGACCTGCTCGGCCGCCTTCTTGCTGCGCCCCGCGCCCGACCCGACTCGCTCGGAATCGACAATCGCCGCCACCTCGAAGGTGCGCCGGTGCGGGGGGCCCGTGGCGGCGATCACCTCGTAGCTTACGCGCGCCCCGCGACGCGCCAAAAGCTCCTGCAAAGCGGACTTGAAGTCGATCCGGGTCTCGGCCGCGAGCTCGATCCGCGGCTCGAACGCCGCCGCCACCGCGGCCGCCGTGCGCTCGAAGCCGAAGGCCAGGTAGCAGGCGCCGATCAGCGCCTCGGTCGCCTCCGGCAGCGGCCGCTCGCCGTCGAGCAGGATCTCGGCCGGGATCGCCGCGGTGACGTCGTCGGGCTCGTTCGCGCGCAGCATCTCGGGGACGCCGAGCTGGCGTCCGACCTCGGCGCAGGAGACGCCGCTGACCGCCTGGTTGTGGATCTTGGTCAGGCCGCCGGAGTCGGTCGCGTCGAAGCGCTCGAAGAGATCGGTGGCGACCGAGAGCCCGAGCACGCTGTCGCCGAGGAAGGCGAGGCGCTCGAAGGAGTCGATCCGGCGCTCGGTCCAGGAGGAGTGGGTGAGCGCCTGCTCGCGCAGCTCCGGCGGCAACTCGCCGATCAGCGCCGAGAGGGCCGCGACTGCCGAGCTGGGGTCAGCGGCCACCGAGTCGATGCCCTAGGCGGGAGCGTGCTCGACCACGAAGCCGACCGCGTCGCCGACCGTCTCGATCCGCGAGGCCTGCTCCTCGGAGACGGCGACCCCGTAGCGGTCCTCGAGCTCCATCACCAGCTCGTAGAGGTCGAGCGAGTCGGCGTCGAGGTCCTGCTTGAAGCGGGTCTGCTCGGAGATCCGGCCGATGTCGACTTCGAGCTCCTCGGCAAGGTGCTCGCGGACCAGGGTGAGAACGTCGTCGCGGTTCATCCGCCCTTTCCTATCACGGGCCATCCTCGGCCGCCAAGGCGCCGCGGCCGGCGCCGCCCTCGGCCAGCAGCGCCGCCGTGCGCCCGACCGCGTCGACCTCGGCGCAGCGGGCGGCGAGGCGGACGGCGTTGGCGATCCCCTCGGCGCCGGAGCTGCCGTGGCCGACGACGGCGATGCCGCGCAGGCCGAGCAGGATCGCGCCGCCGGTGGTGTCCGGGTGGAGCTCGCGGCGCAGGCTCCCCAGCGCCGGTTTCAGCAGCAGCCCGCCGAGCGAGGCGATCGGGTTGGAGCGGGCGGCGTCGCCGACCGCGGCGGCGACCGTGCGCGCCGTTCCCTCCAGCAGCTTCAGCGCGACGTTGCCGGTGAAGCCGTCGGTGACGACCACGTCGACCACGGCGGCCGGGAGGTCGCGGCCCTCGACGTTGCCGGCGAACTCGATCCCCTCGGCGCCGCTCGAGCAGCCGGTGTGCCTCGACCACCTCCTCGCGGCCCTTGCCCGACTCCTCGCCGACGGTGAGCAGCCCGACGGTCGGGTTGGCGACGTCGAGGACGGCGGCGCTGAAGGCGGCGCCGAGGAAGGCGAACTGGACCAGGTGCTGGGCGCGAACCTCGACGTTGGCGCCGACGTCGAGGAAGAGGACCGGTTTGCCGGGAACCGGCACCTGCACCGCCAGCGCCGGCCGCTGCACCCCCTTCAGCCGCCGCAGCCCGAAGGTCGCCGCCGCCATCGTCGCGCCGGTCGAGCCGAAGCTGACCATCGCTTCCGAGCGGCCCGCGGCGACGTCGCCGGCGGCCCGCACGACCGAGGCCTCCTTCTTCGCCCGCACCGCGGCGACGGGATCCTCCTCGTTGCCGATCCACTCCGTGGTGGGGACGACCTCGATCCCCTCGACCCCGCTCAGGCCCAGAGCCCGCTCGGGCCCGAACAGGCGGATGCCGATGCCGTCGGCGGCAGCCAGCCTCGCGCCCTCGGCGAGTACGTCGAATCCCTGCTCAGCCCCGAAACCGTCGAGGGCGACCGTCACCCCGCGCCCAGGCGCCACGGCTACTCGGAGTCGGTGGCGGTCGCCGGGGACTCGGCGACTTTGTGAGTGATGACCTCACGCCCGGCGTAGGTGCCGCAGGTGGGACAGACTCGGTGCGGCAGGCGCGGGCTGTGGCAGCGCGGACAGCTGTTCAGCCGCGGCGTCGCGGCCTTGTGGTTGGCGCGTCGCTTGTCGCGCCGGGCGCTGGAAGTTCTCTTCTTCGGTACGGCCATCGGACGCGAGATGGTAGCGGCCGTGAGGGCCGAGTGGGATCGGACGCCCCTCTCGTAGCGCTCGGATGGGATCACTCGCCGTCCAAGGTCGGACACCCGGATCAGCGGCTCGAGGCTGCCGTCCTCGTAGCTCGCCAGGTCCGAGCTCGCCTGCTGCCAGGCGATCTCGTCGTCGACCATCGAGATGTCCTCCAGTTGGCCATCCTCGAAGAGGTCGCCGATGACCAGCGAGCGGGCGTGGTTCTTGACGCGGCGGAAGAGGCCCTGCTTTTTCTCGTCGTCGAGCTGGTTGACCGAGAGGACGCGAGATGACGAGGTCCCAGGGGCCGTCGGGGAGCGGGTCCTCGATGCGCGCCGAGCTGGACGTCGTCGTAGGTCTTGCGGGCGCGGAAGACCATGTCCGGGCTGGAGTCCATCCCGACCACCCAGGAGTCCGGATAGGCCTCGATCAGGCGCCGGGTCGTCTCCCCCGTGCCCATCCCGAGCTCCAGAACGCGGCCGGGCGCGAACGGGATCGCCGCCACGGCCTGCTCTTGGAGCTCGTCGTAGCCGGGGATCTCGGCGCGGATCCGCTCCAGGTAAACCTCGGGTGTCCAGTCGAATTGACCCATCTCGTAACCTCGGTCGGGAGGGGTCCATCGTAAGCCCGTATCCCAGCGGAGGTTCGCTCATGTCCCAAGCGCGCACGACGATCATCGACCTGTCGCGCCTCTCCCTGGCCCATGGCGAGGGAAAACGGCTGGATGTGCCGGTCGAGCTCGACCCCTTCGAGCTGGCCGGTCAGACCTACGTCGCCAACCCGGCTTCGCCGACGGTGCGGCTCGAGGTCTCGCGTCCCAGCGGCGGCTTCGCCTTCCGCCTGCGCTTCCCGGTCCACCTCGAAGGCCCCTGCATGCGCTGCCTGGAACCGGCGGCGCTCGACCTCGAGGTCGAGTCCCGCGAGGTCGACCAGTCGGCGACCGACGATCCCGAGCTGCGCAGCCCCTACGTCTACGAAGACGAACTCGACATCGGCCGCTGGGCCCACGACGCGACCATGCTCGCCCTCCCCACCCGCATCCTCTGCCGCCCCGACTGCGCCGGCCTCTGCCCGGTCTGCGGCGAGTCCCTCAACGAGTCCGACCCCGCCGACCACGTCCACGACAGCGGCAAGGACCCCCGCTGGGCCGCCCTGGACAACCTCAAGCTCGAGTAGCCCGGGGGCGAATCGCGGCGATGTGGCGCCTTTGTACCGGCCTATGGCCGAGACAAAGCCGCCAATCCCGACCTGGAGGTGGCTCGAATCGCGGCGCGACAGCACGGCGTCATCGCGCAGCGGCAGCTGCGCGGGGTCGGGCTGAGCAGACACGCGGTTTCGGAGAGGAGCCGGAGCCGGCCGGCTGCACCGGGTTCATCGCGGCGTCTACGCCGTCGGACATCCCGGCTCTCTCGCAGGAGGGACGGTGGATGGCGGCGGTGCTCGCCTGCGGGGAGGGCGCGATGCTGAGCCATCGCAGCGCGGCCGAGCTCTGGCAGGCTGCTCGATCCGCGAGCCCGGGCTGGTTCAGGTTTCCGTGCCGACCACGGCTGGACGCGATCGTCGTCCGGGAATTCGGCTTCATCGCCGCGCATCGCTCGACGCCGAGTCTGCGACGCTGGCGCCACGGAATCCCGGTGACGACGCCCGCTCAGACCATCGCCGATCTCGAGGGCACAGTCGCGCCTGCCCTACTGCGCCGAGCGATTCGCCAGGCGGAGGTCCGCGGGCTGCGGACGGGAGTCGAGGCCGGAGAGCCGACCCGGAGCGAGCTCGAGCACCTCTTCCTGCGCCTCTGCGAACGCCACCGAATCCCGGCGCCCGAGGTGAACGTCCGGGTCGGCAACCACGAGGTCGACTTCCTCTGGCGCCGGCAGCGGCTGATCGCCGAAACCGACGGCTACCGCTACCACCGCGGCTCCGCCGCCTTCGAGGACGACCACGCCCGCGACCTGGACCTCCGCGGCAACGGCTTCGCCCTCCACCGCTTCACCTACCGCCAGGTCACCACCGAACCGGCCCGCGTAGCCGCGTCCATCACAAGAGCACTCGCACCGACGCTCAAGTAATTCCAGCTTCGCCGCGAGCTGGAGCAGTCGCACCTGAGGAGCGGGTCGTCTGACCCCTCCGAACGTTTTGCGCTTCTCGCCAGCCACGAATCTCGGACGGGGCAACCCGATCCAGCGACGAGCGAGTGAGGAGGGGTACCGGACCCCGCCCCGGCAGCTACGGCTGCTCGAGCTCCGCGGCCGGTTCGTCGTCGCGCCCGGCGAGCCGGTCGCGACCGCGCTGCACGGCGGCGAGGAACTTCTGCAGGTTCACTTCGAGGGTGTTGAGGATCTCGTCGGCGTAGTCCTCGGCGCCGAGGCGGATTTCGCGCTCGCGGGTGCGGGCGTCCTCGACGATCTCGTCGGCGGCGCGCTCGGCCTGCTTGGTGACCTCCTCGTCGGAGATCAGGCGGGCCTGCTGCTCGCGGGCCTCGCGGACGATCCGCTCCGCCTCGCGTTTGGCCTCGGCCAGCATCTCCTGGCGCTCCTTGACGATCCAGCGCGCCTGCTTGATCTCCTCGGGGATCGTCGCGCGCATCTGATCGAGGAGGTCGTAGATCTCCTCGCGGTCCACACGCACCTGATCCGTCAGAGGGACGGGTCGGGCGTTGTGGACGACGTCGTCCAGCTTGTCTATGAGAACGAGTACGTCCATTTGCAGGTCGTAAGCCTACGTGTATGCGGGGTTTTTGGTGAAGATGCCGATATCCGTGCCGTTTTTTGCAAGCTGTCGCCCACCGGGGCCGAGCAAGGCGGACAGCCTACCTCTCGGGCAGGCGCTCAGAGAGAGCAGCCGCAACCGAGGGCGGGAACGAGGTCGGAGACGTCGCCGCCGAAGGTCGCCATCTCCTTCACCCCGGTCGAGGAAAGGAAGCTGTAGTGCGGCGAAGCGATCACGTACATGCTCTCGATGCCGGGGTCGAGCTTGCGGTTGAGCTGCGCCATCTCGAACTCGTACTCGAAGTCGGAGATCGCCCGCAGGCCCTTGACGATCGCCTTGGCGTTGTTGTCGCGGGCGAACTCGACCAGCAGGGTGGCGAAGATCTGCACCTCGACGTTGGGCAGGTCGGCGGTCGCGGCCTGCGATGAAGTCGCGGCGCTCCTCGGCGTTGAAGAGCGTCCTCTCCTTGCGGACCGGGTTGTTGACGACGCCGACGACGACCTTGTCGAAGACGTGGGAGGTCCTTGTGATGATGTCGATGTGGCCGTTGGTGACCGGGTCGTAGCTGCCCGGGCAGACGACGGTGCCGTTGCGTCTCGCTCACGCCGAAGCCCTACCCGAACCGGCGTAGATCGAGACGTCGGCGGCGCCGTAGCGGCGCTGGCGCAGGCGCTCGAGCGAATCGATCCGCAGCGGCCTGCGGGCGCCGCTCTCGACCACCGCGCGACCGTCGTCGGCGAGCAGCCGGGGAAGGTGGGTGTCGAGATCTTGCTCCACGCGGTCGGCGAGTCTATAGGGGGCATCGACGAAGACGAGGTCGAAGCCGGCGCGCCTCGGTCTCCCCCGCCAGTGCTTCCAGCCAGCGCCCGACGTCGGCGCGGACCAGCTCGGCCCGCGCGCCGAGGCCGAGGCGCTCGACGTTGCCGAGCGCCGGGCGGGTGTCGCGGTCGACGAGGACGGCGGACGCCGGCGCCGCGCGAGAGCGCCTCGATCGCCAGCGCGCCGGTGCCGCAGTAGAGGTCGAGCACGCGGGCGCCGGCGACGCGGTCGCCGAGCGCCGAGAAGATCGCCTCGCGGACGCGGTCGGAGGTCGGGCGCACCTTCCAGCCGCGCGGCGCGACCAGGCTGCTGGCCGCCGAGCTCTCCCGCGATCACTCTCATCCTCTCCATTAGAGCGGGATCGGATCGGCGGCGCCGGTGCCGAAGCGGCGGCGGGCGGCGTCGAGCAGCGGACCGAGCGCCGGGTCCTCGAGCGAGCCGTGGCGCTTCAGCAGCGCCAGCACCTCCTCGCGGGCTTCGACCAGCATCGCTCCGTCCTCGGGCAGCTCGGCGACGGCGAAGCGCGGCAGGCCGGACTGGCGGGTGCCGAGGATCTCGCCCTCGCCGCGCAGTTCGAGGTCGACCTCGGCGAGCTTGAAGCCGTCGCTCTCGGCGGCGACCGCGGTCAGCCGCCGGCGCGCCAGCTCGCCCGCCTCTTCGGCGAAAGAGCAGGCAGCTGCGAGGCGTGCTCGCCGCGGCCGACCCGGCCGCGCAGCTGGTGCAGCTGGGAGACGCCGAAGCGCTCGGCCCCCTCGATCACCATCACCGTCGCGTTGGCGACGTCGATCCCGACCTCGATCACCGTCGTCGCGACCAGCACGTCGGTCTCGCCGGCGGCGAAGGCGCGCATCGCCTCGGCCTTCTCGGTGGAGTGCATCTGGCCGTGCAGGAGCGCCGACGCTCGAAGTCGCGCAGCTCCCCCGCCCGCAGCCGCTCGGCCTCGACCTCGGCCGCCTTGCCGGGCTGTTTCTCGGACTCGGCGACGAGCGGGCAGACGACGAAGGCCTGGCGCCCCTCGCGCAGCCGGCGCGCGAAGGAACTCGATAGGCGCCGGCGCGCTCGTCCTCTCCGACCAGTCGCGTCTCGACCGGCTGGCGCCCCGCCGGCAGCTGGTGCAGCGCGGTCGTGTCGAGGTCGCCGTAGGCGGTCAGCGAGAGCGTGCGCGGGATCGGCGTCGCGGTCATGTGGAGGACGTGCGGCGCCATCCCCTCGACCCCCTTGGCATCGAGCGCGTGGCGCTGCTCGACCCCGAAGCGATGCTGCTCGTCGACCACGCAGAGGCCGAGACGGGCGAAGCGGACGGTCGGCTCGATCAGCGCGTGGGTGCCGACGACCAGGCCCAGCTCGCCGCTGGCGAGCTGGTCCAGGGCCCGCCGGCGGCTCGCCGCCGGAGTCGCCCCGGTCAGCAGCGCGAAGGGGATCGCCTCGGCGCCGAGCAGGCGATCGAGGGTCAGCGCGTGCTGCTCGGCGAGGGTCTCGGTCGGCGCCATCAGCACCGCCTGGTGGCCGGCTTCGAGCGCCCGCAGCATCGCGTAGACGGCGACCACCGTCTTGCCCGAGCCGACCTCCCCCATCAGCAGCCGCTGCATCGGCTCGCCGCGATCGAGGTCGCCGTCGACGTCGTCGAGGGCGAGCCGCTGATCGCCGGTCGGCTCGAACGGCAGCGATTCGAGCCAGCGGCCGACCAGCTCGCCCGGCGTCGCCGAAGCGCGGCGCCGGGCGGGCGGTCGCGGTGGGTCGCGCTTGCGGGTCGCGAGGATCGCCTGGTGGAGGAAGAGCTCTTCGAAGGCGAGCCGCTCGCGCGCCGCCTCGAGGTCCTCGGCGGACTCCGGGAAGTGGGCGGCGCGGATCGCGTCCGCCGACCCCCGCCAAGCCGCCGTCGCGCCCGCAGCTCGCGCCGGCAGGCCCTCGATCGCGTTCGGCGCCCAGGCGCAGGCCTGCTCCAGCCCAGTCGCGGATCCGCTGCGGGCGCAGCTCCTCGGTGGCGGCGTGGACGGGACGAAGCCGGACGGCAGCTCCGTCCGACCCCCTCCCCGCCTCGGCCGTCGACGAGCTCCCACTCGGCGACGCCGAAGCCGCGGCCGCTGAGCTTGCCGGTCAGCAGCAGCCGGCGCCCCGGTGTCCAGCTTCTCGGCGACCCAGGGCTGGTTGAACCAGGTCGCGCGCACGGTGCCCGCTCTCGTCGCCGACTTTGACGCCGACGATCGTCAGCCGCCGTTTGCGGAACGGCCGCGGCCTGGCTCCGAGCACCTCGACCAGGACGTCCCCTGCTGCCCCGGCTCGAGGTCGGCGAGCTGGGTCAGCTGACGGTCGCGATGCCGGTGGGGGAAGCGCAGCAGGAGGTCGCCGACCGTGGAGATGCCGGCCTCGGCCGCCGCCTCGGCGAGCTTCGGGCCGACCCCGTCGAGGGCCTGGATCGAGACGTCGAGGACGCTGGGGCGAGGCCAGTGGACCGGGGCGTCGCGGAGCTCGGCGCGGCTCAGCTCCCCGGCTCCGGCGAAGGAGCGCATCAGGGGAGGGCGCGGACGGTCGTCCCCACTACTGGGCCGCCAGCAGCCACCACCAGCTCGGCTGACCCCCCTCGTGGGTCTCGATCTCGACGCCCGTCGGGGACGTGGGTGTCGATCTCCGAGAGCGCGATCGGGGCGCCGTCGCCGGCGATCACGGTGACGATCTCGGCCCCCTCGGCGAGCAGCTGGATCGTCCCGGTCAGGGTCGAGCCGGCGCCGCCCCAGGCGACGATCTCGCCGTCGGCGAAGCCGACCGCGTCGCCCTTCTTGAAGCGGCCCTGGGCGTCGTCGCGGGCGGCGGGGGCGACGCCGCCGGTCGCGACCCCGTCCAGCGCCGCTTCGAGCCGCTCGACGTTCTCGTCGGCCGAGGCGCCCGGGTCGAGCTCGACCAGGGCCAGCAGGCTCGCCTGCTGGGAGGTCGCGGCGACGACCCGGGCCGGCTTCTCGGAGAGCTCGCAGGCGCGCTCGGCGGCCATGATCACGTTCGAGGAGCTCGGCAGGACCAGCACCTCCGCGGCGGCGACGCCGTGGATCCCCGCCAGCAGCTCATAGGTCGAGGGATTGAGCGTCTCGCCGCCGGGGACGACGTTGGCGCCGAGCTCGGCGAAGAGCCGCTCCAACCCCTCGCCGGCGGCCACCGCGACGACGCCGGTCCGCCCGGCGGCCAGGCGGGCGCTGCGCTCGGCCATCTGCTCGCGCATGTCGGCGACGTCGAGGTTGGTGACCGCGCCGACCCCGTCGAAGAGGGCGACCGCGGCCTCGGGCTCGTCGGTGTGGACGTGGACCTTCAGCGTGGCGTCGTCGCCGACGACGAGGACCGAGTCGCCGAGGCCCTCCAGGCGGGGCAGGAACCCGCGGCTGCCGAGGCCGCTGCCGGAGACGATGAAGTTGGTGCAGTAGCGGTAGCGGCTGTCTTCGTGATGGGGCAGGCTCGCCCGCGGCGCCTCCTGGTGGGGGATCTCCGGGACCTCGGCGCCGTCGCCGCGCAGGCCGGCGACGACCCCGGCGAGGATCAGCACCAGGCCGTAGCCGCCGGCGTCGACGACGCCGGATTCGCGCAGGACCTCGAGCTGCTCCGGCGTCCGCGCGACCGCCCGCTCGCCGTCGTCGATCGCCCGCTCGAGCACCTCGGCGAGGATCGCGTCCTGCTGCTCTTCGCCGACGTCGCGGCCGAGCCGCTGCTTGTCGGCTTCGAGGTGGGCGAGCTGGCGGGCGAGCGAGTGCGCCATCTCGCGGAAGACGGTCAGCATCGTCCCCTCGGCCGGCTCGCGCACCGACTCGTAGGCGGCGTCGGCGGCGCTGGCGAAGGCGGCGGCGACGAGGACCGGGTCGACCAGCTCGCCGGGCCGGCTGGCCAGCTCCTCGGCGGCGCCGCGGACGATCTGGCTGAGGATCACGCCGGAGTTGCCGCGAGCGCCCATCAGCGCCGCCCGCGCCAGGGCCTGGACCAGCTCGGTGCGGCCGACCTCCTCGTCGACCTCGAAGCCGTCGAGGCGATCGAGCTCCTCCATCACCGCGCGCAGCGTCATCGCCATGTTGTCGCCGGTGTCGCCGTCGGCGACCGGGAAGACGTTGAGGTCGTTGACCTCCTGGCGTCGCGCCTCGAGCGAGGCGTACGCAGAGCTGATGACCCGGCGGAACCGGGCGATCGAGGGATCGGACATCGGCAGGCAATCTAACCGCCGTCCGAGACGGGTTGGATGCGGCCGGCCTGGAACGGTTGCTAGCGTGCCCGCGAATGCGACGCTTCGCCACCTGGATCACCGGCCACCGCAAGACGGTGATCATCGGCTGGATCGTCGCCCTGATCGTCGTCGGGATGCTCGCCGGCTCCGTCGGCTCCGACTTCAGCGAAGAATTCAAGCTTCCCGCGTCCGACTCCCAGGAAGCCTTCGACCTGCTCGAAACCAAGTTCCCGGCCCAGTCCGGCGAAACCGCGCAGATCGTCTTCAAGGCCGCCGAAGGCGTCGAATCGCCGGCGGTCAAGAAGAAGATGGAAGGCGTCTTCGCCGAAGTCGCCAAGTTCCCGCACGTCAGCGAAGTCGCCAGCCCCTACAAGGAGGCGGCGCGGCGGCGGTCAGCGACGACGGCAAGATCGCCTACGCGACGATCCAGTTCGACGTCCCGAACAACAAGCTCGACAAAGAAAAGACCGAAGAAATCATCGCCGATCGCCGAAGCGGCCGCCGGCGGCGGCCTCCAAGTCGAGCTCGGCGGCCAGCCGATCCAGGAAGCCGAAGAAGAAGACGGCGACTCCTCCTTCGTGATCGGCCTGCTGGCGGCGATCGTCATCCTGCTGCTGACCTTCGGCTCGGTGGTCGCGATGGGCCTGCCGATCATCACCGCGCTGTTCGCGCTCGGCGTCGGCCTCAGCCTGGTCACGCTCGGCACCCACGTCTTCGACACCGCCAACTTCGCGCCGGTGCTGGCGGCGATGATCGGCCTCGGCGTCGGGATCGACTACGCCCTCTTCATCCTCACCCGCTTCCGCAACGCCCTCGACGAAGGGCTCGAGCCGCGCGAGGCCGCGATCGCCGCGGTCGACACCGCCGGCCGGGCGGTCCTCTTCGCCGGGATCACCGTGATCATCTCGCTGATGGGGATGCTGCTGCTCGGCATCAACTTCCTCTACGGCGTCGCGGTGGCGGCGGCGCTGGCGGTGCTGTTCACGATGATCGCGGCGCTGACCCTGCTGCCGGCGCTGCTCGACCGCCGGCCACCGGGTCGACCGGCTGCGGATCCCCGGCCTCGGCAGGCGCTCGACCAGCATCGACGAAAACAGCCGCTGGTTCCGCTGGAGCCGCGGGATCCAGCGCCGGCCGGTGCTCGCGGCGCTGCTCTCCGGCGGCCTGCTGCTGGTCCTCTGCATCCCGACGCTCTCGCTGCGGCTCGGCACCAACGACGCCGGCACCGAACCCCTCGGGGACGACGACGCGCGCAGGCCTACGACCTGCTCGCCGAAGGCTTCGGCCCCGGCTTCAACGGCCCCTTCGAGATGGTCGCGGCGCTGCCGGGCAAGGGCGAAGACGAGGGCCTGGTGCAGCTCTGCAAGACGCTCGAAGACGAAGAAGGCGTCGCCGCGTCACCGCGGTCACCCTCAACCCGGCCAAGAACACCGGCGTCTTCCAGGTCTACCCGACGACCTCGCCGCAGAGCGACGACACGACCGAGCTGCTCGACCACATCCGCAACGACGTGATCCCGCCGATCGAGGCCAAGACCGGCGCCCAGCTCCACGTCGGCGGCATCACCGCGATCTTCGAGGACTTCGGCGACGCGATCACCGAAAAGCTGCCGCTCTTCATCGGCGTCGTGATCCTGCTCTCGGCGCTGCTGCTGATGATCGTCTTCCGCTCGGTCCTGGTGCCGCTGAAGGCGATGGTGATGAACCTGCTCTCGATCGGCGCCGCCTTCGGGATCATCGTCGCCGTCTTCCAGTGGGGCTGGGGCGCGAGCATCATCGGCGTCGACAACACCGGCCCGATCATCTCCTTCTTCCCGATCTTCCTGTTCTCGATCGTCTTCGGGCTCTCGATGGACTACGAGGTCTTCCTGATGTCGCGGATCCACGAAGAGTGGGAGCACAAGCAGGACGCCTCCGAAGCGGTCACCCGCGGCCTGGCGCTGACCGGCCGGGTGATCACCGCGGCGGCGGCGATCATGGTCACCGTCTTCGCCTCCTTCATGCTCGGCGAAGAACGGATCATCAAGCTCTTCGGCCTCGGCCTCGCCTCGGCGGTCCTGATCGACGCCGTGATCATCCGCTCGATCCTGGTGCCGGCGATCATGCAGCTGTTCGGCAAACGCGCCTGGTGGCTGCCGGACTGGCTCGAGCCGCATCCTCCCCCGGCTCGCCGTCGAGCCGCCGGAGGACGCCGCCCGTGGTCGCTGCTGAGACGGACTAGACAGGACTGAGCGGCGAGGGGTGCTGGCTGACCGCCGCTCAGGCGGGACCACAGTCCAGTCCGCGACAGCTTCCAAGCACCGGCAGCTTCGGCGAAAGCTTCCGTCCCCTTCGGCGCGTCTCTGTTCCTTCAGAGCCTCCGTCCCTCAAGCTCGAAGTAGTTAGCTCGACTGAGTGGAGGGAGTTGGGTGTCCCTCGCGCGCGCGGCGTCCTGATTTTCGCAGCGGACGATCTCGGCGAGAGACGAGCCGTTCAAGGCGAAAATCCGCAGCAAGCGCGAGGGATACCCGACTCCCTCTGCCCGGCCCAGCTGAACTCAGGCGGCCTTGGTGACCTTGTTGGTCTTCAGGCAGCGAGTGCAGACGTAGGCGCGCAGCGGGCGGCCGTTCTCCTGGATCCGCACCTTCTGCAGGTTCGGATCGAAGCGCCGCTTGGTGGCGACCATCGAGTGGCTTCTGGACTGGCCGAAGGCCGGTCCCTTGCCGCAGCTGTGACATACCTTGGCCATCGGGATCGTGGATGGTAGCCAGTCAGGCGAGCTGGCGCTTCAGCAGCGCCATCCGGGCCACGGTCAGCGCCGCGTTGCGGCCCTGGTCGCGTTTGTCGCCGCCGGCCCGGGCCAGGGCCTGCTCCATGTTGTCGCAGGTGATCACGCCGAAGGCGCAGGGCACGCCGGTCTCGAGCTGGACGTCCTGGATCCCGCGCGCCGCCTCGGCGCAGACGAAGTCGAAGTGGTCGGTCTCGCCGCGGATCACGACGCCGAGGCAGGCGACGCCGGCGAACTCGCCGGTCTCGACCAGCAGCTTCGCCGCCATCGGCAGCTCGTAGGCGCCGGGCACCGAGCA
This sequence comes from uncultured Solirubrobacterales bacterium, assembly GCA_963739875.1. GTDB lineage: Bacteria > Actinomycetota > Thermoleophilia > Solirubrobacterales > 70-9 > VAYN01. Next base: position 57,651 of record CAVUCD010000001.1, on the reverse strand, counting down.
GTGGCTGACCGAGCCGATCGGGACGCCGGCGAGCTCGAAGCCGTCGTCGGCACCCTGCAGCAGCCGCTGCGCCAGGTCCTCGTAGAAGCGCCCGACGCAGACCGCGAAGCGCAGCGGCGCCAGCAGGGCCTTCTCCTCGTCGCTGAACTGCTCGAGGAAGGCTCCCTCCGCCTCAGCCACCCTCGCCCTCCGCGTCGCGCTCCTCCTCGTCGTGGATCATCTCCTCGTCGAGCGCGAGCCCCTGGTGGTGCAGCGAGTGGCCCATCTTGTCGCGCTTGGCCCGCAGGTAGGCCTCGTTGTGGGCGTTGGGGCTCGACTCGATCGGGACCTGCTCGGTGACCGAGAGGCCGTAGCCCTCGAGGCCGACGATCTTTTTCGGGTTGTTGGTCAGGAGGCGGATGCTGGTCAGGCCGAGGTCGCCGAGGATCTGGGCGCCGATCCCGTAGTCGCGCAGGTCGGCGGGCAGGCCGAGCTTGAGGTTGGCCTCGACCGTGTCGGCGCCCTCCTCCTGCAGCTTGTAGGCGCGCAGCTTGTTCAGCAGGCCGATCCCCCGCCCCTCCTGGGAGAGGTAGAGCAGGACGCCCTGGCCCTCGTCCTCGATCATCGACAGCGCCGCCTCCAGCTGCTCGCCGCAGTCGCAGCGCATGCTGTGGAAGACGTCGCCGGTGAGGCACTCGCTGTGGACGCGGACGAGGACGTCCTCGGCGCCGTCGACCTCGCCCTTGACCATCGCGACGTGGTGTTTGTCGTCGACCAGCGAGCGGTAGCCGACCGCGGTGAAGTCGCCGAACGCGGTCGGCAGCGCGGTCGCGACGACCCGCTCGACCAGCTTCTCGGTGCGGCGCCGGTAGGCGATCAGGTCGGCGACCGTGACCATCTTCAGGCCGTGCCTCTCGCAGTAGGGGACGAGGTCGGGGACGCGGGCCATCGTGCCGTCGTCGTTCATCACCTCGCAGATCACCCCGGCCGGGATCAGCCCGGCGAGGCGGGCGAGGTCGACGCTGGCCTCGGTGTGGCCGGTGCGCTCGAGGACGCCGCCCTCTTTCGCCCGCAGCGGGAACATGTGGCCGGGGACGACGATGTCGCGCGGGCCCGAGTCGGGGTCGATCGCGACCTGGATCGTGTGGGCGCGGTCGTGGGCGGAGATCCCGGTGCTGACGCCGCCGGCGGCCTCGATCGTGACCGTGAAGGCGGTCTGCAGCGGCGCCTCGTTCTTGGCCGCCATCAGGTTCAGGCCGAGCCGCTCGCAGCGCTCGGCGGTCAGCGCCAGGCAGATCAGGCCGCGCGCCTCCTTGGCCATGAAGTTGACCGCCTCCGGGGTGGCGAACTGCGCCGCCATCACCAGGTCGCCCTCGTTCTCGCGGTCCTCGCCGTCGCAGACGACGATCATCCGGCCGCGCGGATCTCCTCGATCGCTTCCTCGATCGTCGCGAACGGGCTGTTCCCCGCCGCGTCCTTGAAGCCCTCTTTCTCCTGGGTCTCGGTCATCTGGCTCAAGCCTGTTCCTTTCCGGCGAATGGTGCCACCAATCGCTCCACGTACTTGGCGACGATGTCGCACTCGACGTTCACTTTGTCACCTGGCCCGGTCCGGCCGAGGTTCGTCCGCTCCAGCGTCTCCGGGATCAGCGAGACCTCGACCCAGTCCTCGCCCAGGCCGGCGACGGTGAGGCTGACCCCGCTGAGGGTGATCGAGCCCTTGTCGACGACGTAGCGCAGCAGCTCGGCCGGGAGCCCGACTCGCAGCCGCCGCGCGAAGCCGTCCTCGCTCGACCGCGCGGACCTGGCCGACCCCGTCGACGTGGCCCTGGACGATGTGGCCGCCGAGCCGGTCGGAGGCCCGCATCGCCAGCTCCAGGTTGACCGCGCTCTCGGCGCCGATCGCGCCCAGCGCGGTCACCTCGAGCGTCTGGTTCATCGCCTCGGTCTCGAAGCCGCCGGCGTCGACGGCGGTCGCGGTCAGGCAGACGCCGTCGACGGCGACCGAGTCGCCGAGGGCGATCTCCGGCGCCGAGCGCGGTCGCGATCCGCAGCCGCGCGCCCTCGGCGCCGGACTCGAGCCTCTCGACCGTGCCGACGTCCTGGATCAGTCCGGTGAACACCTCACCACTCCCGGTAGCGGGCCGTGATCAGGGTGTCCTCGCCGACGCTCTCCGAGCTCGACTCCAGCGCCGTCAGCCGTCCCGGCCCCGGCGTGACCGAGCCGATGTCGGAGCTGCCGAGGAGCAGCGGCGCGACGAAGGTGTGGGAGACGTCGACCTGCTCGGCGGCGACGAAGGCCGAGGCGAGCGTGCGGCCGCCCTCGAGGAAGAGGCTGGTGACGCCGCGGCGGCCGAGGTCGGCGAGGGCGGCCGCGACCCGCTCGGCGCGGCTGGAGCCGCCGGCGACGAGGATCTCGGCGCCGGCGGCCTCGAGGCCGCCGACGCGGCCCGGGTCGGCGCTCGGCGCGGCGACGACCAGGACCGGGGACTGATCGAGGCTGGCGAGCAGCTGCGAGTCGAGCGGCAGGCGGGCCTGGGCGTCGAAGACGACGCGGAGCGGCTGGCGGGCGCCGGGCTGGCGGGCGGTGAGCAGCGGGTCGTCGGCGAGGACGGTGCCGATGCCGACGGCGATCGCGTCCGATTCGGCGCGCCAGCGGTGGACCAGCGCGCGGCTCAGCTCGCCGGAGATCCAGCGGCTGTCGCCGGGGGCGGTCGAGGTCTGGCCGTCGAGCGAGATCGCCATCTTCAGGGTGACCAGCGGCAGGCCGGTGCGGGCGTGCTTGCGGAACGACTGGTTGAGCAGGCGGGCGGCGGTCGCCTCGGCGCCGGCGGCGAAGGTCGACCTCGACGCCGCCGTCGCGGAGGATGCCCGGGCCCGCGGCCGGAGGCCTTCTCGGTCGGGTCCTCGGAGGCGATCACGACGCGGGCGATCCCGGCCTCGAGGATCGCCTCGGCGCAGGGCGGCTGGCGCCCCTGGTGGGCGCAGGGCTCGAGCGTCACGTACATCGTCGCCCCGGCCGGATCCTCGCCGCGGGCGCGGCAGTCCTCGAGCGCCGCCCGCTCGGCGTGCAGGCCGCCGAGCTCGGCGTGGAAGCCCTCCCCGATAACCTTCCCGTCGCGCACGATCACCGCGCCGACCAGCGGATTCGGGCTGACCCGGCCCCGTCCGACCCTCGGCGAGCTCCAGAGCGCCCGCCTGAAGCTGAGTCCCGATCCGTGGCTGTGAGCGGGGTAGTTCATGCAGACCGATTGACTGCGTCAGTCAACCAGGATTCTACCGCCCCGCGCCGACAGTACGCCGCAGCGGATACCCTGAACCGCCCGTGAAGCTGATCATCCAAATCCCCTGCCTCGAACGAGGAGCCGACGCTGCCGGCGACGATCGCCGACCTGCCGCGCCGGCTCGACGGCATCGACGAGGTCGAGCTGCTGGTCATCGACGACGGCTCGACCGACCGCACCGTCGAGGTCGCCCGCGAGTGCGGCGTCGAGCACATCGTCCGCCTGACCAACAACAAGGGCCTCGCCGCCGGCTTCCAGGCCGGCCTCGACGCCTGCCTGAAGCTCGGCGCCGACATCGTCGTCAACACCGACGCCGACAACCAGTACCGCGGCGCCGACGTCGCCAAGCTGGTGGCGCCGATCCTCGCCGGCGAGGCCGACATGGTCGTCGGCGACCGCCAGGTCTCCCAGATCGACCACTTCTCCGGCTCGAAAAAGGGCCTGCAGCGGCTCGGCAGCTGGGTCGTGCGGCGGCTCTCGGGCACCGAGATCACCGACACCACCTCCGGCTTCCGCGCCTACAACCGCGAGGCGGCGCTGCAGCTCTCGGTCGTCGACAACTTCACCTACACGCTGGAGAGCCTGATCCAGGCCGGCAAGATGCTGGTCGCCGTCGACCAGGTCACGGTCGAGACCAACCCGCAGACCCGCGAGTCGCGGCTGTTCGACTCGACCGGCGCCTACGTGCGCCGCAACGGCCCGGCGATCCTGCGGATCTACGCCCGCTACGAGCCGCTGCGCGCCTTCGCCACCGCCGGCCTCGTCGTCATGGTCCTCGCCCTGGCGGCCTGGCTGCCGTTCCTGATCGACTGGATCTTCAACGGCGACAGCAACGGCCACATCCAGTCGCTGATCCTCGGCGCCGTCCTCTTCATCGCCGCCGTGCAGCTCTTCGCCCTCGGCGTGATCGGCGACCTGCTCGCCGGTCAGCGGGTGATGACCCAGCGCGTCTTCGAGCGGGTGCGCCGGGTCGAGCTGGCGCTCGGCGTCGAGCCCTCCCACTACGAGCCCGGCGCGGAGCGGGAGCGATGAGCGCCGACTCGACCAACGGCACGACCCCGGCTGCGGTCGCCGGGGCGGCGGAGAGCGGCGCCGACTACGGCAAGACCGCGAGCTTCCTGGCGGTCGGCGTCGGCCTCACCGGCGTCATCACCTACGCCTACTTCCTGATCGCCTCGCACGTCCTCTCCAAACCCGACTACGGGCAGATCACGGTGCTCTGGTCGGCGGTCTTCATCACGATCTCGACCCTCTACCGGCCGATCGAACAGCTGCTCTCCCGCCACATCTCCGAGCGGACGCTGAAGGGCCAGCCGATCGGCCAGCCGATGCGGGTCGCCTCGACGATCCAGCTCGGCCTCTCGCTCTTCTTCGCCGTCGTCGCCCTCGCCCTGCGCGGCCCGATCCAGAACACCCTGCTCGAGGGCAACGAAACCCTCTACTGGGTCTTCTTCTCCTCGGTCCTCTTCTACGCCGCCAGCTACTTCGCCCGCGGCTTCCTCGCCGGCCAGCAGCGCTTCGGCCTCTTCGTCGCCCTGATCCTCTCCGAATCCTGCTTCCGCACGATCTTCGGCGTGATGGTCGCGGTCGGCATCCTCAGCGGCCAGTCGGCGGTCGCGATCGGGATCACCGCGGCGCCCGCCCTGAGCCTGATCGTCGTCCCCTTCGCCTTCGCCCGGCGGGCGCAGAAAGCGAAGGTGCGCCCGGCATGCCCGGACGCGAAGCGGAGGACATGCCGGAGGACACGCCTCGATCCGATCGCAATCGACTCCTTCGCCGGAAGAGAAGTTCTCCTTTGCCGAGGGCGGCGGGTTCGCGGCGGGCGTGCTGGTGATCATGTTCAGCGAACAGGCCTTCCTCAACGCCGGCCCGCTGATCACCCGCGGCCTGCAGGGCGCCGCCGCGGCCGGCTTCATCTTCAACGTGCTGATGCTGGCGCGGGCGCCGCTGCAGCTGTTCCAGTCGATCTCGACCAGCATCCTGCCCCACCTGACCAAACTCCACGCCAGCCGAACCAAGGAGGACAGCGCCGAGTTCAACAAGACGGTGCGGGTGGTGCTGCTGGGGATCGCCGCCTTCACCTCGCTGGTCCTGGTCGTGGTCCTGATCGCCGGGCCGAAACTGATGCAGATCGCCTTCAGCAACAAGTTCACCTACGACCGCCCCGGCCTGCTGCTGGTCTCGCTCGGGATGGGCCTCTACCTCTGCTCGGTGACCGTCAACCAGGCCTGCATCGCCCAGGGCCAGGTGCGGCGCGCCGCGGCGCGCTGGATCAGCTGCGCGGCGCTGTTCATCGCCTGGAACTTCGTGCCGCTGGTCAGCAACGAGTTCCGCCGGGTCGAGATCGGCTTCCTGCTCGCCGCCGGCGTCCTCTTCGGCCTCCTCTACTACGTCTACCGCCGCCCGCACGAGCGGGCCGAGGACGTGCCCGAGCCGGGCTCGGGCGAGGAGCTCGAGGCGCGGCTCGCGATGCTCGACGAGCAGGTCTGACGCCCGGAGCCAGAGGGAGGGTCGGGCGCCCCTCCTCACTCGCCTGACTGGCTGGATCGCTGTAAGGCCGTCCGAGAGTGGCTTTTGGGCCAGCGGCGCAAAACGTTCGGAGGGGCACCCGACCCTCCCTCCGGCCCAGGCCCCAGATTCGAGGTCGCGTCGACTTCGGAAAGCTTCCGTCCCTCGGAACCTCCGAACGGGACGGATGAGGGGCTCGGGTGGGACTCGCCAAGCCTCCCGCAGTTCGCGCAGGCGAGTCCCACCCGAGCCCCTTACCGCCTCCGCCCGACTAGGGTCCGTCGATGGGTGCACACGACGCCGATCTGATCCTGATCGCCGGCGCCCTGCTCGCCGCCGGGATCGCCGGCGCCCTGCTCGCCGACCGGCTGCGGATCCCCGGGCTGCTGATCTTCCTCGGCCTCGGAATGCTCGCCGGCTCGGAGGGAATCGGCGGCATCGACTTCAACCAGCCGGGGCTGGCCCGGACCCTGGGCACGATCGCCCTCGTCCTGATCCTCTTCGAGGGCGGCCTGACCGCCGGCTGGTCGGAGATCCGGCCGGTGCTCGGCACGGCGGCCTCGCTGGCGACGCTGGGAACGGCGCTGACGGCGCTGATCGCCGGGCTCGCGGCGAAGCTGATCTTCGGGCTCAGCACGCTCGAGGGGATGCTCGTCGGCGCCGCCGTCGCCGCCACCGACTCGGCGGCGATCTTCGCCGTGCTGCGCCGCTCGACCCTGGAGAAGCGGCTCGCGCGCTCGCTCGAGGGCGAGTCCGGGATGAACGACCCGGTGGCGCTGCTGCTGGTGATCGGCTTCATCGAATGGATCCAGCAGCCCGGCTACGGGATCGACGACATGCTCGGGCTGCTGGCGCTGAAGCTGGTGATCGGCATCGCCGTCGGCTACGCCTTCGGCCGCCTCGCCGTCGCCGCCCTCGCCGCGGTGCGGCTGCCGTCCGACGGGCTCTACCCGGTCGCGACGATCGCCATCGCCGGGCTCACCTACGGCGTCGCCGAGGTCGCCCACGGCTCCGGGCTGCTCGCCGTCTACCTGACCGCGCTGGCGCTCGGCTCGGGCCGGATCCCGGCCAGGCGCACCGTCGTCACCTTCCACGAGGGGCTCGGCTGGGTGGCGCAGATCTCCCTCTTCATCCTGCTCGGGCTGCTGGTCTTTCCCAGCACCCTGCCCGACGTCGCGCTCAAGGGCCTGGCGCTCTCGGCGGTGCTGATCGTCGTCGCCAGGCCGATCGCCGCCTTCGTCGCCACCGCCTTCGCCTCGCTGGACCTGCGCGAGCGGCTGATGCTGGGCTGGGCGGGGCTGCGCGGGGCGACGCCGATCTGGCTCGCGACCTTCCCGGTCGTCGCCGGGATCGGCAGCGGACGCGAAGAGTTCGCGATCGTCTTCTTCGTCGTCGTCACCTCGACCCTGATCCAGGGAGCCAGCTTCGAGCCGCTGGCGAAACGGCTCGGCCTGACCACCGACGAGCCGGCGCTGCCGCGGCGCCTGCTCGAGTCCGGGCGGATCCGCCAGATGGGCGGCGACGTGATCGCCTACCGGCTGCCGCAGGGAGCCGCCGCGGCCGGGCACCGGGTGCGCGAGCTGGAGCTGCCGCGCGAGGCGCTGGTCAACGTGATCGTCCGCGACGGCCACGCGATCCCGCCGCGCGGCTCGACCGAACTGCGCGAGGGCGACGAGCTCCACATCCTCGTCCGCAGCGAGCTGCGCGACGAGGTCGAGGCGATGACCGAGACCTGGACGAAGGGCCCGATCGGCCGTCCGCCACCGCCGCCGCTGCCCCGCCGAGCCGCCTCGCAGGTCTTCACGGTGCGGCCGGCGCGCGCGGGCGACGACCCGCGAGCGCTGCGCGAAGTCGACGGCATCCCGGTCCTGGTGGTGCTGCGCAGCCGCGGCGACGCGGTCGGCGCGATGGCGGCGCTGGCCGACGGCCGCTACGCGGTGACGGGCGAAGAGGTGATCGCGATCGGTGGTAGGCGCGCCCTGGCCGGGTGGTGCGAGAGGCGGGCGGAGCGGCCTGGGCGTCGACCAGGCGGAACGAGCCTGGTGGCAGGAGGTCACCGGAGCTGATCGCGAGGCTGATCGGCGCAGCCGGCGTCAGGTCGCCGTGCGAGCACGCGTCCTGCATCCTGGCTGCTGGCTTCAGACCTCGGCGCTCAGCGCGCCGCGGCGGCGATCTCGGTATAGGCCTGGGCCGGGTCGGCGGCGCCGAAGATCGCTGAGCCGGCGACGAAGAGGGAGGCGCCGGCGGCTGCCATCGGGCCGGCGGTGGCGGTGTCGATGCCGCCGTCGACCTCGATCCTGGCCTCGCCGACCAGCGGGCGCAGGCGGTCGACCTTGTCGGGCGAGGACTCGATGAAGGACTGGCCGCCCCAGCCGGGGTTGACCGACATGCAGAGGACGACGTCGGCGAGGCCGCGGAGCTCGGCCACCGCCTCGACCGGGGTGCCGGGGTTGATCGCGACGCCGGCCAGGCAACCGAGCTCGCGGATCGCGCCGAGGGTGCGGTGGGCGTGCGGCGTCGCCTCCGCGTGGAAGGTGATCGAGTCGGCGCCGGCCGCGGCGAACTCGGCGATCTGGCGCTCGGGCGCCGCGATCATCATGTGGACGTCGAGGGCGCCGCCGGCCTCGTGGACCTGGTCGGCGATCGCTGCGGCGACCAGCGGGCCGATCGTGATCGGCGGCACGAAGTGGCCGTCCATGACGTCGAAGTGGATCACCCGCGCCCCCGCCGCCATCACCTCGTCGACCTGAGACCCGAGCTGGGAGAAGTCGGAGGAGAGGATCGACGGCGCGACCCGCGGCGACTCGATCAGCTCCCACATCCGCTCGCTCATGGGGCGCAACTTAGTCGATCGCCAGGCGGTGCCGGAGGCGTTAAGTCTCGTGCAGCATCGAGGCGCCGCAGGACTGGCACTGCAGGTCCTCGGTCTGGCTCATCCGGGCGATCGTCCCGTGTTCGCCGCAGTTGGGGCACTGGGAGACCAGCTCGAAGCGGCTGAGGCAGTTGACGCAGCGCAGGCGGCCGGGCAGCTGGGTCGGGCGCAGCCAGGGCTCGCCGCAGTTCGGGCACGGGGCCCGGTTGAGGACGCTGCTGCCGCCGATCTCGGGTTCGCCTGGCTCGCTCATCGCCTAATCATCGCGCTTCAGGCGGGCGATGAAGAATCCGGTCGTGCGGTCGCGGTCGGGGCGCAGCTGCAGGCAGCGTGGCTCCAGCGGCGAGGCGAGCGCCGGGGCGAGGGCGCCGAGGTCCTCGAGTTGCAGCGGCGGCGCCTCTCCCGCCGCCACCGCGTCGAGCAGCGCCGCGACGCGGTCCTCGTTCTCGCGGCGGGAGATCGTGCAGGTCGCGTAGACCAGCGTCCCCCCCGGCCTCAGCACCTGGGCGGCGCCGAGCAGCGCCCGCGCCTGGATCTGCGGCCAGGCGCTCGATCCCCTTCGGGGATTTGCGCCAGCGGGCGTCGGGCCGCGAGGCGAGGGCGCCGAGGTCCGAGCAGGGGGCGTCGAGCAGGACGCGGTCGAATCCCGGCGCCATCTCCATCGCCGCCGCGTCGGCCTCGATCACGGTGACGCCGCGCAGCCCCAGGCGCCCGGCCTGCGCCGCGACCTCGGCGGCGCGGTTGGGGTCGAGCTCGACCGAGATCACCTCGCCGCGGTCCTCCATCCGCTCGCAGATCTGGCCGGTCTTGATCCCCGGGCCGGCGCAGAGGTCGAGCAGGTGCTCCCCCGGCTGGGGGTCGAGCACCTCGACCACGGCGGCCGAGCCGCGGCTCTGCGGGGTCAGCGACCCGGCAGCGACCATCTCCGGCACCGCCTTCCCGGTCCGTCCCGCGATCACGATCGCCTCCGGCGCCGCCAGCGGCCACTCGCCGGACGCTGCCGCCGCCTCCACCCCGGCCTCGCGCAGGGCCGCCAGCGCCTGCTCCCGGTCCGCGTCCGCCCGCAGCGCGACCTCGGCCGGCTCGTTGCAGGCGGCGAGCAGCGAGCGGGCGACCTCGGGGCCGAGCTCCTCCCACCACATCCGCGCCAGCCACTCCGGCGCCGAGTGGGCGATCGCGGCCGCCGCCGGGGTCGATTCGTCGCCGAGCAGCGCCGCCGTCAGCTCCGCGCGCTCGCGGGTGGCGCGGCGCAGGACCGCGTTGACGAGGCCCGAGGCGTGGGACGGCGCCGGCGCCCTTGACCAGCTCGACGGCCTGGTCGACGGCGGCATGGTCGGGGGTGCCGTCGGCGAAGAGAAGCTCGTAGAGGCCGAGGCGCAGGGCGGCGAGCACCGGCGGGTCGAGCAGGCTGATCGAGCGCCCGGCGAGGCGCTCGATCGCGGCGTCGGTGGTGCCGCGGCGCTGGACCGCCCCGAAGGCGAGGCGCTGCGCCTGGGCGCGCTCGCGGCCGGCGACCTCGAGCCGGTCGGCGGCGGCGCGGAAGGCGCGCTCGGTGTGGGCGCCGTCCTCGAAGGTCTCCCGGATCGTCGCGAAGGCGAGCAGCCGGGCGGCGAGATCAAGGCAGCTTCGGCAACGAGTGGCCGCGCAGGTAGGCGTCGACCGGCATCGGCTTGCCGCCGGGCGGCTGGATCACCTCGAGCCGCAGGGCGCCGCGGCAGCAGCCGACCAGCATCACTCCCCATTCGGCCTTGACGGCGCCGGTCTTGACGCTGACGTCGACGGCGCGGGCGCGGCGCACGCCGAGCCTCTCCTCGCCGACCGTTTCCAGGTAGGCGCCGATGTGGGGGGTCAGGCCGCGCACCGTCGCCGCCAGCTCGGTCGCCGGCCGCGAGGGATCGAGGCGGCGGTCGGATCCCTCGATCTTCTCGGCGTAGGTCGCCTCGCTCTCGTCCTGCTCGGTGAACTCGAGCCCGCCCTCGGCCTGGAGGTCGAGCGCCTCGACGAGGAGCTCGCCGCCGAGCGCGGCGAGGGTCTCCGAGACGGCCGCGAAGTCTTCGTCGGGCCCCAGCGCGACCTCCCGCCGCAGGGCGACGGGGCCGGAGTCGAGACCGGCGGTGAGCCGCATGATGCAGACGCCGGTGCGGCGGTCGCCGGCCATGATCGCGCGCTCGATCGGCGCCGCCCCGCGCCAGCGCGGCAGCAGCGAGGGGTGCACGTTGAGGATCGGGAACTCGCTCAGCAGCGGCTCGCGGATCAGCTGGCCGAAGGCGCAGACGATCACCGCCTCGGGCTTCGCGGCGCGGATCCGCTCCAGCGCCCCCTCGCTGTTCACGTTCTCGGTCTGGAGCAGATCGATGCCGAGCTCGGTCGCCAGCTCGGCCGCCGGCGGCGGCGACTCGTGGCGGCCACGTCCCTGCCTGCGGTCGGGAGGCGTGACGACGAGCGCCGGCCTGTGGGTGCGAGGCCGCCAGCCGCCGCAGGACGGTGGCGGCGAAGTCGGAGGTGCCTAGGTAGACCGTTCTCACGCGTCGGTGCGCGGCTCGCGGAACTCGCCGTCGTCGTCGCCGAACTCGTCCGGCGGGCTGTAGCTGTCGCCCTCGCGGAGGGCGCGGAGGGCGCCCTTGCGCTGGTCGCGGCTGGTGCGGTCGAGGATCAGGACGCCGTCGAGGTGGTCGATCTCGTGCTGGAGGACGCGCGCCTCGAGCCCGGAGGCCTCGATCGAGATCGGCTCGCCCTCGGCGTCGTAGCCGCTGACCCGGGCGTGCAGCGCGCGCTCGACGTCGACCGAGACCCGCGGCAGGCTGAGGCAGCCCTCCTCGGCGAGGATCTCCTCCTCGGAGAGCCACTCGATCACCGGGTTGACGATCGCCGCCGGGGTCTCCGTCCGGCCCGGCCTGGAAGACGAGCAGCCGGCGCAGGACGCCGAGCTGGGTGGCGGCGAGGCCGACGCCCATCCCGTCGCGCATGATCGCGACCATCCGCTCGACCTCGGACCGCAGCTCGGGGCCGAAGCGGGCGACCGGCGAGGCCTTGCTCTTGAGCACCGGGTCGCCGAACTTGACGACGTGCGCCAGCGCCGCCTCGCGGCGCTCGAGCAGCTGCGATTCGAGCTCGCTCTGCTCGCTGCCGGCGTCGTTGTCGGTGTCGGTTTCGACGTGATCGCTCATCGCGACCTGAGTCTAGGCGACTACCCGGAAACTCTCCGCGGCGTTGCGGCTGCCGTCACTGCGGGTCGACGTCGACGCCGATCGCGACCTCGCGCAGCGAGCGGTCGGCGGCGCGGCGCTCGACCACCCCGCGCACCGCCGCGACGGTGCCCTCGCGATCGGCGGCCTTGATCAGGATCCGGCGCCGGTGGCGGTTGCGAACCCGGAACATCGGCGCCGGGCCGAGCAGCTCCGAGCCCTCGGGCAGCGCCTGGCGCAGCTCGGTGGCGACGGCCGTGGCGGCGGTTTCCAGCCGCGCCTCCTGCTCGGCGGAGAAGCCGATCCGGACCAGGTGCGAGAAGGGCGGGTAGCGAAGCAGGCGGCGGCGCTCGAGCTCGCCGGCGAGGAAGCCGGCGGAGTCGTGGCGGGCGGCGTGCTCGATGCTCGACGCGCTCGGCGCCAGGGTCTGGACGATCACCTCGCCGCCGGCCTCGCCGCGACCGGAGCGCCCGGCGAGCTGGGCGACCATCGCGAAGGTCCGCTCCTCGGCCCGGAAGTCGGGGAAGCGCAGGGTCGCGTCGGCGTCGAGGATCGCGCTCAGCGTCACCTCGGGGAAGTCGTGCCCCTTGGCGACCATCTGGGTGCCGACGAGGACGCCGCTCGAGGCCTCGCCGAAGCCGGCGAGGATGCGGGCGTGGGCGCCGCGACGGGCGGCGGTGTCGGAGTCGAGCCGGAAGACCGGCATCGGCGCCAGGCGCTCGCTCAGCAGCGACTCGATCCGCTCGGTCCCGGCGCCGGCCTGGGAGAGCGTCGTCGAGGCGCACTCCGGACAGGCCCGCGGCGCCGGTTCGGCGTGGGCGCAGTGGTGGCAGACGAGGCGGCCGCTGTGGCGGTGGACGATCAGCGAGACGTCGCAGTTGGGGCAGTTCCAGTGGTGCCCGCAGGAGCGGCAGGTGAGCCAGGGCGCGAAGCCGCGGCGGTTGATCATCACGATCGCCTTGGCGCCGGCCCGGCGGACGCCCTCCAGCGCCTCCCAGGTGTCCGGGTGCAGCGGGCCCGAGCGGGGGTCGGCCTCGCGCATGTCGACCAGCTCGACCGGCGGCATGCGGCGGCCGTCGACCCGGCGCGGCAGCTCCAGCCGCGGCAGCTCCAGCCAGGTCTCGGGCCGCGGCGTCGCGGTGCCGGCGACGAGGACGGCGCCGCGATCCTCGGCGCGTTTGCGGGCGACGGTGCGGGCGTCGTAGGCCGGGGTCCCCCTCCTGCTTGTAGGAGGCGTCGTGCTCCTCGTCGATCACGATCAGGCCGAGGTCGCGGACCGGCGCGAAGACGGCCGAGCGGGGGCCGACGCAGACGCTGGCCTCGCCGCTGCGCAGGCGCCGCCACTCGTCGTAGCGCTCGCCGGCGGAGAGAGCCGAGTGGAGGACCGCGAAGCGGTCGCCGAGGCGGGCGCGGAAGCGCGCCACGGCCTGCGGCGCGAGGCCGATCTCGGGGACGAGGACGATCGCGCCGCGGCCGCGCTCCAGCGCCGCCTCGACCGCGGCCAGGTAGACCTCGGTCTTGCCGGAGCCGGTGACGCCGTGCAGGAGCTGGCTGCGCGGGGCGCCGGCGTCGCCGTCGAGCGCGGCGACGATCGCGGCGACCGCCGCCTCCTGCTCGGGCAGCAGCTGGGGACGTCGCGCGGGCGCGGCCAGCCCCGAGCTGCCCGGGCGCGCGCCGCAGCCGCGAGCTGCGGGTGCGCGATCAGCTCGCGCTGCTCCAGCCGTCGCAGCGTCTGGCGGTCGGAGCCGACCGCGGCGGCCAGCTCCGCGCCCGACATCTCGCCGCTGCGCAGCGCCTCCAGCACCGCCCGCTGCTTGACCCCGAGCCGGCTCGCCACCGCTCAGCGCCGCCTCGCCGGCGGGCAGGATCTCGGCCCGCAGCTCGGTCTTGGAGCGGACCGTGCGGCGCGCCGGTGCCGGTCCCCGGCGGCAGCACCAGCTGCAGGCCGCGCGAGGGCGTCGAGCAGTACTCGCGGGCGACCCAGAGGCCGAGCTCGACCAGCTCCGGCGGCGCCCCGGCCTCGAGCGCCTCGATCGGCTCCGCCAGCCGCTCCGGCGGCAGCTCGGAGGTCTCGGCGACCTCGACGACGACGCCGAGCAGGCGCCGCGGCCCGAACGGGACCCGGACGACGCTGCCGACCTCGATGCCCGTCCATCGCCGCCGGCTGGCGGTAGTCGAACGGGCCCGCGCAGGGCGCGGGCGGTCGTCAGCGGCTCGACCCTGAGGATGGCCATCCGGCGAGGGTATGTCCGGCGGGGGACGACCCGTCGCGCCGCCACTGGCGAGCGCCCGGCCCAGCGCATATGCTGGCGCCCGTGAGCCTCAATCTCAGCCCCGGGGAGCAGGTGATCTTCGAGGGCCACCCGTCCTGGCGGGCGATCCTCGGCTTCTACCTGAAAGGGCTCGTGATCGCGGTCGATCCTCGGGGTGATCGCGAAGCTCGCCGACAGCAACGGCACCGCCTTCCTGGTGATCCTCGTCGTCTTCGCCCTGACCGTGCTGATCGGCTTCGTCAAGCGGGTCGCGACGACCTACACGATCACCAACCGCCGCCTCAACATCAAGCGCGGGATCGTCTCCCGGGAGATCCAGGAGACGCGCCTGGAGCGGGTCCAGAACGTCAACTACCGCCAGTCGGTCTACCAGCGGGTGATGCAGATCGGCGACGTCGACTTCGACACCGCCGCGACCGACGACTACAACTTCGTCTTCGTCGGCGTCGCCAACCCGGCCGACGTCGTCCACCGCGTCGACCAGGCGACCGGCGCCGGCGCCGCCGGCAGCCACGGCCTCGGCGAGGCCCAGCACCCCGACGGGCCAGGCGTTCCGCCAAGCGCCTAAGTCGGCGCGTGAGCTTCGCGTTTCCAGCGATTGACCGCGCCATAGCGAGGTAAAGCCTGGGAACGCTGAGGCTCTGCCCCTTAGTTGCGGATCGGGGGGACCGTCTTGAGCAGCTTCAGGACCTTCTTCACCGTTGCGGTTGAGCCGCCGGCGGGGGTGAAGGAGACGGTCACCTTGACCCTCCCTTCGCCGTAGGTCTTCATCCGTTTCGCCAGTGAGCCCTTGGGAAGGATCGCTACGCGGACCGTCGCGGCGCCGCGCACGGTCAGCTGCTGCCGCTCGATGGTCGGCGCCGAGACGACCAGCTTGCCCGCGCCGGCGAGCACGACAGGGAGCTTCCAGACGCCCTGCTTGCGATTGGTTTCGAGCTTCTTCAGCTTCAGCCGCCGAGTTGGCCGGCGTCGGGGCCGGCGAGGTCCGCGAGGCCGGCCGGGCCGCGAGCGCCGGAGGCGCCAGCGCCAGGACGGCGACGAGGGCGAGGAGGAGGGGAACGGCGTGCCGTCCCCGCCGGGCGCTCAGGCGGCTGCCGCCTCGAGGCCGGCGGCGTCGCGGAGGGCGTCGGCGCGGTCGGTCTTCTCCCAGGTGAAGTCGTCGTCGTCGCGGCCGAAGTGGCCGTAGGCGGCGGTCTTCTGGAAGATCGGCCGGTGCAGGTCGAGGTAGCGGCGGAAGGCGCCGGGGCGCATGTCGAACTCGGCCTCGACCAGTTGCGAGATCCGCGAGTCCGGGAGCACGCCGGTGCCGAAGGTCTCGACCATCAGCGAGACCGGGTGGGCGACGCCGATCGCGTAGGCGACCTGGACCTCGCAGCGCTGCGCGAGGCCGGCGGCGACGACGTTCTTGGCCACGTAGCGGGCGGCGTAGGCGGCGGAGCGGTCGACCTTGGACGGGTCCTTGCCGGAGAAGGCGCCGCCGCCGTGGCGGGCCATGCCGCCGTAGGTGTCGACGATGATCTTGCGGCCGGTGAGGCCGGCGTCGCCGACCGGGCCGCCGATCACGAACTTGCCGGTCGGGTTGACGAGGAAGCCGTCGAGCAGTTCGGCCTCGTCGTAGCGCCCCGGGACCGCCGTCTCGAGCACCGGCAGCACCACGTGCTCCCAGAGGTCGGGCTTGATCCGCGTCTGCGAGTCGACCCCCTCGGCGTGCTGGGTGGAGATCAGCAGCTTGTCGATCGAGACCGGTCGGCCCTCGGCGTAGCGGACGCTGACCTGGGTCTTGCCGTCCGGGCCGAGGTAGTCGAGGGTGCCGTCCTTGCGCACCGCGGCGAGCCGTTCGGCGAGCCGGTGGGCGATGTGGATCGGCATCGGCATCAGCGCCTCGGTCTCGTCGCTGGCGTAGCCGAACATCATTCCCTGGTCGCCGGCGCCGGCGAGGTCGAGCTCGTCGTCGTCGGTCGGGTCGACCCGGGTCTCGAGGGCGACGTCGACGCCCTGGGCGATGTCGGGCGACTGCTTGTCGATCGAGACGAGGACCGAGATGTGGTCGCAGTTGTAGCCGTAGTCGCCGTGGTCGTAGCCGATCCCGCGGATCGTCTCGCGGACGATGTCGGGGATGTCGAGGTGGACGTCGGTCGAGATCTCGCCCGAGACCACCGCCATCCCGGTGTTGACGAGGGTCTCGCAGGCGACGCGGCCGCCCGGATCCTCGGCCATGATCGCGTCGAGGACACCGTCGGAGATCTGGTCGGCAGACCTTGTCCGGGTGACCCTCGGTCACGGACTCTGAAGTGAAGAGATGCTCGTTCTCGGCGAGCGGCTTGGTCATAGGCATCGGGGAAGCCTAGAGGAATCCCGAGACGCCGGACTAGCGGCGATGCGCGTCAGTCCGGGCGGCCGCGGCGGCCCGTGTGCGGCACGAAGTCGATCACCAGCGGCACGCCCTCGAGCTCGTAGTTCTCGCGCATCCGGTTCTCCAGGTGGTAGGCCCAGTCGCGGCTGATCAGCTTGCGGTCGTTGACCTGGATCGCGACCCGCACCGGGCGCTCCCCGACCTGGGCCGAGTAGTACAGGCGCAGGCGGCGGCCGCGTTTGCGACGGCGGCGGCGTTTTGGCGACGACCGAGCCGACGAAGCGGTTCAGATCCGGGGTCGGGATCCGCTCGCCGGCGCGGTCGGCCAGCTGCAGCGCCCGCGGCAGCAGCGCCGGGACGTTGCGCCCGCGCGTCGCCGAGCAGGTGATCACGGCCGGCCGCAGGCGCGATTTGCGCGCGACCCGGGCGCGGGCGTCGTCGATGTCGGTCTCGGTCATGTCCCACTTGTTGAGCACGAGCAGGCTGGCGCAGCCGCCCTTCATCGCCATCTCGGCGACCCGCAGGTCCTCGGAGGTGATGCCCTCGGAGGCGTCGCAGACGACGATCGCGACGTCGGCGCGATCGACCGCGCGTTCGGAGCGCAGCTGGGCGTAGTAGTCGATCGTCCCGGCGACCTTCGAGCGCCGCCGCAGGCCGGCGGTGTCGACCAGGATCACGCGGCGGTTGTCGACGTCGAGCTCGGTGTCGATCGCGTCGCGGGTGGTGCCGGCGCGGTCGGAGACGATCACCCGGTCGGAGCCGAGGAAGGCGTTGACGAGCGAGGACTTGCCGACGTTGGGGCGGCCGATCACGGCGACGCGGACGGCGTCGCCGTCGTCGAGCCGCGGCTCGCGGTCGCCGAGCGCGGCGACGATCGCGTCGAGCAGGTCGCCGGTGCCGAGCCCGTGGGTGGCCGAGATCGGCAGCGGCTCGCCGAGCCCGAGCCCGTGGAACTCGGCGGTGAAGCCGAAGTCGTTGGGACGGTCGGCTTTGTTGACCGCGACCAGCACCGGCACCTGGCCCGCCGCGCAGCGTCTTCGCCAGCTCGGCGTCGCCGGCCCGCAGCCCGGCGCGGCCGTCGACGACCAGCAGCACCGCGTCGGCCTCGGCGATCGCCAGCCGGGCCTGGCTCTGGATGTCGCGCGCCAGCTCGGCCTCGTCCTCGAGGTCGATGCCGCCGGTGTCGATCAGCTCGAAGGCGACGCCGTTCCACTCGGTCTCCAGCCGCTTGCGGTCGCGCGTCACCCCGGGCTCGGCCGCGGTCACGGCCTCGCTGCCGCCGACCAGCCGGTTGACCAGGGTGCTCTTGCCGACGTTGGGGAAGCCGACGACGGCGACGGTGGGCAGGCGGCTCATCGACGCCACCGTGGCGTTTGCCGCGCAGCGAGGCGAATGCGCCGCCTCATGCCAGCCCCGCTCTGGCGCCATCGCCACGACTCGGCCGACGACCTCTTCGAGGCCGAGGTCGGTGGTGTCGAGCTCGACCGCGTCGTCGGCGGCGCGCAGGGCGCCGTGCTCGCGGTCGCTGTCGCGGGCGTCGCGGCGGCGCTGGGCGTCGAGCACCGACTCGAAGTCCTCGCCGGTCTCCGCCGCGCGGCGCCGCGCCCGCTCCTCGTCGGAGGCGGTGAGGAAGACCTTCAGCGGCGCCTCGGGGCTGACGACGGTGCCGATGTCGCGGCCCTCGGCGACGTAGTCGGCGGCGGCGATCAGCTGGCGCTGGCGGGCGACCATCGCCTCGCGCACCTCAGGGTGGACCGAGACCCGTGAGGCGGCGGCGGTGACGTCGCGGCCGCGGATCGGCGCGCTGACGTCGCGATCGCCGAGCAGGACCCGCCGGCCGTCGAGCTCGATCTCGAGCCCCGCGGCGAGCGGGCCGAGGCTGGCGCCGTCGTCGAGGTCGACCCCCGCCTCGAGCGCCGCCAGCGCCACGCAGCGGTACATCGCCCCGGAGTCGAGGTAGGTGAAGCCGAGCTCGGCCGCGACGGCGCGGGCGACTGAGGACTTGCCGGCCCCGGCGGGGCCGTCGATCGCGATAACCATCAGGACACTCTCGCGCTTCGCTCCCGGCGCAAGGAGTCAGATATGGATGCTTGGTCGCTCCGCACTCCAGCAGCGTATGGATGCGACGGCTCAGGGCGTTTCTCGGCCCGTTCAGGCGCCGTCGCGCAGCAGCGAGCCGAGGTCGGCCTCGAAGCCGGGGTAGCTGACCGCGGCGGCGTCCATGCCCGCGACCTCGACTCCCTCGCCGCGAGGCGAGGCCGGCGACGGCGCCGAGCATCGCGATCCGGTGGTCGCCGTGGGAGTCGATCGTGCCGCCGCGCAGGCCGCCGGTGCCCTCGATGACCATCCCGTCCTCGGTCGCCTCGACCTTGCCGCCGAGCGCGGTCAGGGCCGTGGTCACGGTCTCGATCCGGTCGGACTCCTTGCGCCGCAGCTCGGCGGCGTCGCGGATCGTCGTCGTGCCCTCGGCGAAGCAGGCGGCGAGGGCGACCAGCGGCAGCTCGTCGATCGCCAGCGGGACCTCGGCGCCGCCGACCTCGACCGCCGCGCAGCGGCGCCGGCCGGATCCGCAGGCGGGCGGTCGGCTCGCCGCCGCGCTCGCCGCGCGGCTCGACCTCGATCTCGGCGCCCATCCGCTCGAGGATCGTCAGCAGCCCGGTCCGGGTCGGGTTGATCCCGACCTCGCTCGAGCACGACCTCGCTGCCGGCGACCAGCAGCGCGGCGACGATGAAGAAGGCGGCCGAGGAGATGTCGGCGGGGACGGCGATCTCGCCCGGTTCGAGCCGCTCGCGCGGGCTGACGATCACGACCGCGTCGCCGTCGCGGCTCGATCGCGGCGCCGGCGGCGGCCAGCATGCGCTCGCTGTGGTCGCGGCTCGGCAGCCCCTCGACGACGCGCGTCTCGCCCTCCGCCAGCAGCCCGGCGAAGAGCAGGCAGGACTTGACCTGGGCGCTGGCGACCGGCATCTCGTAGGTGATGCCGTGCAGCGGCGCGCCGCTGATCTCCAGCGGCGGCAGGCGCTCCTCGCGGCGCTCGAGGTCGGGCGCCCATCTGCCGCAGCGGCGCGGCGATCCGGTCGACCGGCCGGCGGCGGATCGAGTCGTCGCCGTCGAGCGTCCAGCGCGCCGCCCTCCTGCCCGGCGAGCCAGCCCGGCAGCAGCCGCAGCAGGGTGCCGGCGTTGCCGACGTCGATCCGGCGCGGCGGCGGCGCCGCGCAGGCCGACGCCGGCGATCCGCAGAGGCCCGTCGACCGGCGTGCCCGATCCGCCCCAGGCCTCGAAGGTCCCGGCGCCACCTCCATCGACCTCGACCTTCGCCCCGAGCGCCCGCGACCGCCGCCAGGGTCGAGCGGGTGTCGGCGGCGTCGAGGTAGCCCTCGATCCGCGTCTCCCCCTCGCCCATCGCCGCGATCAGCGCCGCCCGGTGGGAGATCGACTTGTCCGAGGGCGGGCGCAGGGAGCCGCGCAGCGGGCCGGAGGGATCGAAGCGGGTCACCGGCGCGGCACTACTCCCCGGCGCCGAGGACGGTGACCGTGTGGCCGAGGCCGCGGACCAGCTCCGCCGCCCGCTCGGCGCTCGGCCGCGCCGGCGACCCAGAGCGAGACCGCGCCGGAGGTCATGTCGGCGGCCGGGTGGAGCGCCATGTCCTCGATGTTGACGCCGGCCTCGCCGAGCGCCAGCGCCAGCTCGGCGATCGTCCCGGGCCGGTTGGCGACGACGATCCGCAGCTCGCAGCAGCGGGCCCGCCTGCAGCTCGGCGTCGAGCAGCCGGCGCGCGGTCCTCGCCGGCGGCGGCGTGCCAGGCGGCGACCGCGTCGCGATCGCCGCCGCGGATCAGCCGCGGCTGCCGCGCCGAGGCGACGCGGCGACGGACTCGACCGAGTCGGCGACGGCCTCGCGGTTGCTGGCGAAGATGTCGGCCCAGATCGCCGGGTTGGAGCCGGCGACGCGGGTCGTGTCGCGGAAGCTCGGCCCGACCTCGGGCAGCCGCTCGCTGTCGCCGCTCAGCGCCTCGGCCGCCTCGGCGACGAGGGCGTTGGCGACCACGTGAGGCAGATGGCTGACGGTCGCCATCAGCCGGTCGTGGCTGGTCGGGTCGATCGCCTGCGGGCGGGCGCCGAGGCCGGCGACGAAGCGCTGCAGGCGGTCGTAGAGGAGGCCGCTGGAGCGGTCTGTCGGGGTCAGGTACCAGCGGGCGCCCTCGAAGAGGTCGGCGCGGGCGTTGTCGATCCCGGCGGTCTCGGCGCCGGCCAGCGGGTGGCCGCCGATGAAGCGCTCGTCGTCGCCGAGCGCGGCGACCAGCTCGCCCTTGGTCGAGCCGACGTCGCTGACGACGGTGTCGGGGCCGCAGGCGGCCAGCGCCTCGCCGGCCTGCCCGGGCAGCGCCGCCACCGGGGCCGCGCAGAAGACCAGCTCGGCCCCCTCGCAGGCCTCGCCGATCGAGCTCGCGCCGCGATCGAGCGCGCCGAGCTCGACCGCCCGCGCGATCGTCTCCGGGTGGCGCCCGTAGCCGACCACCTCGGCGCCGAGCCGCCGCCGCGCGGCGAGCCCGATCGAGCCTCCGATCAGGCCCACCCCGAGGACGGCGACCCGAGGGGACGGCGTCAATTGCGCCGGGCCTCGACCGCCGAGGCGAGGCGATCCAGAGCCGAGGCCGTGTCCTCCCAGTCGATGCAGGCGTCGGTGATCGACTGCCCGTAGATCAGCTTCTCGCCCGGGACCAGGTCCTGGCGGCCCTCGACGAGGAAGGACTCGAGCATGATCCCGACGATCGCCTTGTTGCCGTCGGCGATCTGGTCGGCGATTTCGCCGGCGGCGAAGAACTGCTTCTCCGGGTCCTTGCCGCTGTTGTCGTGGGAGGCGTCGATCACCAGGCGCTCCGGCAGGCCGGCGACGCCGAGGGTGACCAGCGCGTCCTCGACCTCGGGCACGTGGTAGTTCGGCATCCCGTGGCCGCCGCGCAGGATGATGTGGCAGTCGGGGTTGCCGGTCGTGTGCAGGATCGCCGGCGCGCCGGCGTCGTCGATCCCGGCGAAGGCGTGCTGGGCCGCGGCGGCGCGCACCGCGTCGACGGCGACCTGGATGTTGCCGTCGGTCCGGTTCTTGAAGCCGATCGGCATCGAGAGCCCGGAGCCGAGCTGGCGGTGGGTCTGGCTCTCGGAGGTGCGGGCGCCGATCGCGCCCCAGGCGACGGTGTCGGAGATGTACTGCGGCGTGATCGGATCGAGGAACTCGCAGCCGATCGGCAGCCCGAGGTCGACGACCTCGAGCAGCAGCTTGCGGGCGATCCGCAGCCCGGCGTTGACGTCGCCGGACCCGTCGAGGTGGGGGTCGTTGATCAGGCCCTTCCAGCCGGTCGTCGTCCGCGGCTTCTCGAAGTAGACCCGCATCACGATCAGCAGCTGGTCGCTCAGCTCCTTCGCCGTGGCGGCGAGCCGCTGGGCGTAGTCGAGCGCCGCCTTGGGGTCGTGGACGCTGCACGGCCCGACCACGACCAGCAGTCTCGGGTCCTTGCCGTGGAGCACGTCGACGACTTCTTCGCGTCCCCTGACCACGGCCTTCGCCCGCTCCGGACCGAGCGGCAGCTCCTCCAGCAACTTTTCCGGTGGGGCGAGCTCGACCACTTTCGCGATCCGCTGGTCCCGGACCAGATCTCGTTTGGCGCCCTCCTGCATCCCGATGATCATTTTGCCTTTGCCTTTCTCCATGCCGCGCAATCGTACTTTCTGGTTGCTCGCTGCCAAACGCGAGCAGGCAGCGGCTCACACCTACGGGGGTCGGCGCCCGGGCCGAAAAAGTGTTTCGCGGCGGCGCGATGCCGCCAGGCCGGACGCCTAGCTAAATCGCCAATAGGAATAGGTGAAGAGCCCAGGGGCGACGGCGGCGCCGGTGGCGCGGGAGCCGTTCGCGGATGTGGCCGTGCCGATCACCTGAGCTGAGATTTTTAGCACGGGCCGCGCGATTAGTCGAGCAGTTCCGAGCAGGCCGGCGAGAAAGCGGTCGTTCTCCTCGCGGGGCGCCGTAGGTGACGCGGATGTGGCCGGGGTCGCCGAGCGGGGTGCCGGCGCGGACGGCGACCTCGCGGGCGGCGAGCCCGGCGACCACCTCGGCCTCCTCGGCGTCGCCGAGGTCGATCCAGGAGAAGTTCGCCTGCGTGTCCGAGGTCTCGAGGCCGAGCCCGGCCAGCGCCTCCTCGACCCGCAGCCGCTCGGCGATCGTGCTCTCGACCCGGAAGAGGACGTCGTCGGAGTGCAGGATCGCCTCCGCCGCCGGCCGCCTGGGCGAGGGCGTTGACGCTGAACGGCTGGCGCACGGCGTCGACCGCGGCGCGGAAGGTCGAGGAGCCGATCGCGTAGCCGACCCGCAGCCCGGCCAGGCCGTAGCACTTGCTGAAGGTGCGCAGGACGACCAGGTTGGGGAAGTCGGCGAGCAGGTCGAGGGTCGCGTCGGGGTCGTCGTGGGTCTGGAACTCGATGTAGGCCTCGTCGAGGATCACCGTGACGTGCGGCGGGATCCGCTCGCAGAAGGCGGCGATCTCGGCCGCCGGGACGTGGGTCGCGGTCGGGTTGTTCGGGTTGCAGACGATCAGCAGCTGCGTCGCCGCGGTCACCTCCGCCGCCATCGCGTCGAGGTCGTGGACGTCGCCGGGGCCGAGCGGCACGCGGATCTCGCGGGCGCCGGTCAGCGCCGGCAGGTACGGGTACATCGAGAAGGCCGGCCAGGCGTAGAGGATCTCCGCCCCGGGCTCGCAGAGCGCCTCGGCGGCGGCGAGCAGGATCTCGCAGGAGCCGTTGCCGACGGCGACCCTGCCGGGCTCGGTCTCGTAGCGCTCGGCGAGCCGCCGGCGCAGCAGGGTCGCGTCGGGGTCCGGGTAGCGGTGCATCGCCGGCGCCGCGCGCTGGATCGCCTCGACCACCGTCGGGTGGGGCGGGAACGGCGACTCGTTGGAGGCGAGCTGGGCGATGCCGCCCGAGTCGATCGCCTCGGGCGTCCTGCCCGGTCGGCACACCGGCCTGGTAGCCCGGCATCCGGGCCAGCTTCTCGGCGAAGGTGACGGTCATCGTGGTGGGATTCTGACGGACGGCGGCCGCGACGGCCGGCGGCTACTGGGCGGACTGGAGATCGCGCCGCAGATCCTGGGCGCCGCCCAGGTAGACGTGCGCCGGGACGTGGTCCTCCGGCGCGTAGTAGTGGACCATCACCCGGATCACCCGCGGCATCGAGCCGGGGACCGGGATCTCGCGGCAGCAGAGCAGCGGCACCTGGTCGAGGCCGAGCTTGCGCGCGGCGACGGCGGGAAACTCGGCGTCGAGGTCCTCGGTCGTCGTGAACAGGCAGCTGACCATCGCCTCGGGCTCGAGCCGGTTGCGGGCGATCAGCTCCTTCATCAGCTCCTCGGTGGCGGCGACGATCGCCTCGGCCTCGTTGACCTCGACCTGTGTGGCGCCGCGCACGGCGAAGAGGCGCTGCCTCGGTCCCTCGTCACGTCCGACGTCGTCGCTCACGTCCCGGCATCTTTCCAGAGCCGGGCGATCTCCTCGCGATTGAGGTGGCGACAGCCGCCCTCGTGCAGGCGCCCGAGCCGCAGCGAGCCGAAGGCGACGCGCCGCAGGGCGACGACCCGGTTGCCGACCGCCTCGACCATCCGCCGCACCTGGCGGTTGCGACCTTCGCGCAGGACGATCTCGATTTCGCGCTCGCCCAGCCGCTTCACCTCGGCCGGCGCGGTCGGCCCGTCCTCGAGCTCGACCCCGCGCCGCAGCCGCTCCAGGTCGCGGTCGGCGATCGAGGTCCGCAGCTGCGCCCGGTAGGTCTTGCTGACGCCGTAGCGCGGGTGGGTGAGGCGGTTGGCGAGGGCGCCGTCGTTGGTCAGCACCAGCAGGCCGGTCGACTCGGCGTCGAGCCGGCCGACCGGGTAGAGGCGGGCCTCGGACTCGACCAGCTCGACCACCGCCGGCCGTTCCCCCGGCTCCCGCGCGGTCGAGACCACGCCGGCCGGCTTGTTCACCACCCAGACCTCGTGCGCCTCGACCCCGACCGGACTCCCATCGACCCGCACGTCATCGCCCTCCCCCACATCCCGGGCCGGATCGGTAACGACCTTCCCGCCGACCGTCACGCGCCCCTTGGAAACGATCAGCTCCGCCCGCCGCCGCGAAGCGACCCCTCCATGAGCGAGGAACTTGGCGAGCCTCACGACGCCGGGGCACGGGGATGGGCCTCGACGCAGCCTCCCCGCTGTTGCTGCGGCGAGGTCCATCCCCGTGCCTCCGCCGCCTCATGGCTCGGCCCTCTGTTCCCCGGCCTTGAGCAGCCGCTCCCGCAGCTCCCGGGCGTCCTCGGGGCTCGGGTCGAAGCGCGACGGATCCGGCAGCTGGTCGAGCCCGGAGAGCCCGAAGAGCCGCTCGAACAGCTCCGAGGTCTTGAAGATCGCGGCGCCGAACTGCGAGCGCCCGGCCTCCTCGATCAGGCCCCGCTCGGCCAGGCCCTGGACCGCCGACTCCGAGGAGACGCCGCGGATCCGGGCCACCTCGGGCCGGGTGACCGGCTGCAGGTAGGCGACGATCGCCAGGGTCTCGGCCTGGGCCTGGGTCAGCGGCGGCGTCCGCGGCTTCGCCAGCAGCCGCCGGGCGGCGTCCTCGCTGGAGGGGTCGCTGGCGAGGGCGAAGCCGCCGGAGACCTCGCGCAGGACGATCCCGCGCCTGCCCGCGGCGAGGTCCTCGCGCAGCAGCTCGATCGCCTCGGCGATCTGGCCCTCGGTCGCTTCGGTCGCCTGCGCCAGGTCGACGGCGGCGACCGGCTGCGCCGAGAGGAAGAGCAGCGCTTCGACGGTGCGGGAGAGGTCGCTCACGGCGCCGGCGCCACCTTGCGCACCTGGATCGGCCCGAAGGACTCCGACTGCTCCCAGGTGATCTCGCCCTTGCGGTAGAGCTCCAGCAGCCCGAACACGGTGACCGCCTGGGTCAGCCGGTCCTCGCCGCCGAACTCCTCGTCGAAGTCGAAGCTGCTGCGGCGGCGGAGGACGTCGCGGAGGGCGCGCAGGCGGCGCTCCAGCGAGACGGTCGGGCGGATGTGGCTGATGTCGACGTCGGCCGGCTCGGTCAGCAGGTCGCCGAGCGCGGCGCCGAGCGCCTCGGGGTCGTAGACGGCGGTCGCCGCGTCGATCGCGACCTGGCGCAGCTCGAGCGGCAGCGGCGCCGAGCGGTAGAGGTAGCCGCGCTGGCTCTCGAAGCGGTCGGAGAGCACGGCCGAGGCGTCGCGGTAGCGGCGGTACTCGAGCATCCGCGCCAGCAGCTCCTCGATCGCCTCCTCGGGGCTGAGGTCGTCGAGCTCTTCGTCCGGGCCCGGCAGCATCAGCCGCGACTTCAGCTCCAGCAGCGCCGCGATCAGGACCAGGAACTCGGTCGCCACCTCGAGCTCCAGCTCGCCCTCGCGCTCGAGGTGCTCGACGTAGGCGACGACGACCTCGCCCAGCTGCAGGTCGAGCAGGCTGACCTCTTCGCGCAGGACGACCGCCATCAGCAGGTCGAACGGCCCGGCGAAGATGTCGAGGTCGAGATCGAGGTCGGCGACTGGCATCCGGCTAGCCTAGCCCGAGACAGGGACGAAGTCCTACGGCGCCGAACTTCCCCCGACGGCCGCGGACGCGAGCGGAGCAGCCGTCGGTTTACGCGGGGCCGAAGCCCATCGCGCCGCGGACGTCGGCCAGGATCGGGGCGGCGATCGCCCGGGCCTTCGCGGCGCCGGCGGCGAGAGTGGCCTCGATCGCCGCCTCGTCGGGGCGCAGCTCGGCGTAGCGCTCGCGGACCGGCGCCAGCAGCTCGACGACGCCCTCGGCGACCGCCTGCTTGAAGTCGCCGTAGCCGGCGCCCTCGAACTCGCGCTCGATCTCCGCCTGGTCGACGCCGCGGGCGACGGCGAGGACGTCGATCAGGTTGGTGATCCCGGCCTTCTCGGGCCGCGGCGCACCTCGCGGCCGGAGTCGGTGACGGCGCTGGCGAACTTCTTGCGGATCGCGCCGGGCTCGTCGAGGACGAGGACGGTGCCGGCCTCGGTGCCGCCGGTCGTCGACATCTTGCTGGTCGGGTCCTGCAGGTCCATGATCCGGGCGCCGACCTCGGGGATCAGCATCTCCGGCACGACCAGGGTCTCGCCGAAGCGCTCGTTGAAGCGGCGGGCGATCTCGCGCATCAGCTCGACGTGCTGGCGCTGGTCGTCGCCGACCGGGACCTCGGTGGCGCGGTAGGCGAGCACGTCGGCCGCCATCAGCACCGGGTAGAAGAAGAGCGCCGAGGAGACCAGCTCGCGCTGGCGCGCGGACTTCTCCTTGAACTGGGTCATGCGGTTGAGGTCGCCGTGCGAGGTGACCGCGGAGAGCAGCCAGGTCAGCTCGGTGTGCTCGCGGACGTCGGACTGGCGGAAGAGGATGCAGCGCTCGGGGTCGAGGCCGGCGGCGAGCAGGATCGCGGTCGTGTCGTAGACGCGCTCGCGCAGCTCTTCCGGGTCGTAGGCGACGGAGATCGCGTGCAGGTCGACGATGCAGAAGATCGCCGGCTCGCCGCGGTCCTGGCCCTCGACGTACTGCTGGATCGCGCCGATGAAGTTGCCGAGGTGCTTGCGGCCGGTCGGCTGGATGCCGGAGAAGATGATCGGAGCTGCCATCGCGGGCAGCCTACGCGGGCTCGCCCTCGGGCGCTCTGGTCGGCGACCGAGACTCGCCTGCCTCATCGCCGAGCTCGCGTTTTCCGTCGCCATCCGACATACAACGCGAGCTCGGCGGCGACTTGCGGCGGGGGTCCTGGATGCCGAAGCCGGAGGCGACGCCGCCGGCGATCATCAGCAGGCCGGCGATCAGGACGCCGAGGTGGAAGGCCGAGGTCGAGGCGGAGACCGACGCGGTCCGCACCCTGGTCGCTTCGGCGGGCGCCAGCGAGCCGGTCTTCGGCACCGCCAGCGGCTCCGCCTTGGCGTCGGCGACGGTCTTCGTCGCGGCCGGGCTCAGCGGCGCCGGGCCGAGCTCGCTGTCGAGCCGGACGCCGAAGTGGGCCGAGATCACGGCGCCGAGGACGGCGATCGCCAGCAGGCCGGCGACCCGGGAGACGCCGTTGTTGACGCCGGAGGCGATCCCGACCCGGCGTTCTTCGACCGAGTCGAGGACGGTCGCGGTCAGCGGCGCCACCGTCGCCGCCAGGCCGAGGCCGAAGACGAGGATCGCCGGCAGCACGTCGGTCAGGTAGTCGGCGCCGGAGCCGACCCGCAGCATCAGCAGCAGCCCGAGCCCGCCGACGATCGGGCCGGCGGTCATCGGCAGCCGCGGCCCGGTGCCGGAGGCGAGCCGGCCGAAGCGCGGCGAGAGCAGGAAGAGCGTGATCGAGATCGGCGTCGTCGCCAGCCCCGCCTCCAGCGGCGAGTAGCCGGCGACCTGCTGGAGGAAGAGGCCGACGAAGAAGAGGCCGCCGATCAGCCCCGCGTAGGCCGAGAGCGTGGTCAGGTTGGCGACGCTGAAGTTGCGGATCCGGAACAGGCCGAGGTCGAGCATCGGGTGGCGCGCCCGCGCCTCCCAGAGGAGGAAGAGGGCGAAGCAGGCGACGCCGCCGACCAGCGGCGCCCAGACCAGCGGGTCGCTCCAGCCGTGGGTCGGCTGCTCGATCAGGGCGAAGACCGGGCCGCCGAGCCCGGCCGCCGAGAGCAGGATCCCGAGCCAGTCGATGCCGTGGAAGGCGTCGGGGTCGCGGCTCTCCTCGACCGCGCGCAGGGTCAGCACCACCGTCACCGCGATCAGCGGCAGGTTGACCCAGAAGATCGCCCGCCAGGAGAGCAGGCCGATCAGGGCGCCGCCGCCGGCCGGGCCGAGCACGGTCGCGATCCCGGTCCAGGCGGTCCAGGTCCCGACCGCCTTGCCGCGGGCCGAGCCCTCGAAGGTGGCGGCGACGATCGCCAGCGAGCCCGGCACCAGCAGCGCCCCGGCGATCCCCTGCAGGGCGCGGGCGCCGATCAGGAACTCGTCCGAGGGCGAGATCGCGCAGAGCGCCGAGGTGGCGCCGAAGGCGATCAGCCCGGAGACGAACATCCGCCGCCGGCCGAACTGGTCGCCGAGCGAGCCGCCGACCAGGAGCAGCGAGACCATCGTCAGCATGTAGGCCTCGACCACCCACTGCTGCCCGGCGAGGCCGGCGTTGAGGTTGTCGCTGATCGAGGGCAGGGCGACGTTGACGACGGTGCCGTCGAGGAAGACGACGGTCGAGCCGAGGATCGTCGCGATCAGGGTCAGGCGCTGCTGGCGGGACACGAATCGAGTCTAGGGCGGCGCCGGCGCCGCGCCCGAGCGCGCCTCTCGATCGCCATCCACCGGCGCAAGATGGCTCCCGCGCCACGGCGCGAACAGGAAAGGCCGGCGCTGGGCTGGAAGAATCCGGGTAGGTGATCTGCTGATGGCGAGAGCAATCTGGAGCGGTTCGATCAGCTTTGGGCTCCTCAACGTGCCCGTGAAGCTGTACAGCGCGGTCGCGCGGCGCAACATCGCCCTGCGCGAGATCCGCGAATCCGACAGCGCCCGGATCAAACACCGGCGGGTCGCCGAGGGAACCGACGAGGAGGTCCCCTACGACGAGATCGTCAAGGCCTTCGAGATCACCCCCGGCAACTACGTGCCGCTGAGCAAAGACGAGATGTCGGCGCTGGCGCCGGAGAGGACCCGCGCGATCGACGTCCAGGACTTCGTCGACCTCGACGAGATCGACCCGATCTACTTCGACAGCCCCTATTACCTCGGCCCGGCCGACGGCGCCGAGAAGGCCTACTCGCTGCTGGCGGCGGCGATGGAGGCCTCCGGCAAGGTCGCGATCGCCCGCTTCGTCTTCCGCAACAAGGAGCACCTGGCGGCGATCCGCACCTCCGGCGGCGTCCTCACCCTGACCACGATGCGCTTCGCCGACGAGGTGGTCCCGGCCAGCGAGCTGGAGGAGGTGCTGCCCGACAAAGCTCCGAAAGTCGCCAAGCGCGAGCGGGAGATGGCCGAGCAGCTGATCGCCTCGCTCAGCACCGACTTCGACCCGACCGCCTACCGCGACGAGTACCGCGAGGAGCTGCTGGGCCTGATCGAACGCAAGGCCGAAGGCAAGGAGATCGTCACCCCGGAGAGCGAGGCGCCGCAGGCGACCAAGGCTCCCGACCTGATGGCGGCGCTGGAGCAGAGCATCGCCGCGGTCAAGGACAAGAAACGCCCGGCGAAAGACTCGGCCGCGAAAACGCGCCGAGAAAGCCAAAGCGACGCCGAAGCAGAGCAAAGCGACGAAATCGAAGGCCAAGTCGAAATCGTCGCCGTCGCGCTCGAAATCCAAAGCCTCGAAGTAGCCCATGGCCACGAGCCAGGTGGTCGAGGTCGACGGGCGTGAGCTGAAGCTCACCAACCTCGACAAGGTCCTCTACCCGAAGACCGGCTTCAGCAAGGGCGAGATGGTCGACTACTACGCCAAGGTGGCGCCGGCGATGGTGCCGCACCTGAGCGGCCGCGCGGTGACGCTGCGCCGCTTCCCCGAAGGCGTCGACGACCTCGACTCGGCCTTCTTCGAGAAGCGCTGCCCCAAGCACCGGCCCAAATGGGTCAAGACCACGAACGTGCGTGCCGGCCCGAACGCCGGCAACATCGACTTCTGCGTCTGCGACGGCCGCCCGACCCTGATCTGGATGGCGCAGCTGGCGGCGATCGAGCTGCACCCTTCGCTCTCGCTGGGGCGGGCGCCGACGCGGCCGACCGTACTCGCCTTCGACCTCGATCCCGGACCCCCGGCCGACGTCGTCGACTGCTGCCAGGTGGCGCTGCGCCTGCGCGACATGTTCGGCCACTTCGGGGTCGAGAGCTTCCCGAAGACCTCGGGCTCGAAGGGGATGCAGGTCTACATTCCGCTCAACTCCAAGAAGGTCAGCTACGACACCACCAAACCCTTCGCCAAAGCGATCGCCCAGCTGCTCGAAAAGCAGACCCCCGACCGGGTCGTCTCGAAGATGAAAAAGGTCGAACGCGGCGGCAAGGTCTTCGTCGACTGGTCCCAGAACCACCGCAGCAAAACCACGATCGCGGTCTACTCGCTGCGGGCCCGCGAGCGGCCGACGGCCTCGACCCCGGTGACCTGGGACGAGGTCGAGGCGGTCGCCGGATTCCGGCGACGGCTCGACGCTCGTCTTCGAGGCCGACGCGGTGCTGGCGCGGATCGAGAAGCACGGCGACCTCTTCGCGCCGGTGCTCGAGCTCGAGCAGGAGCTGCCGGAGCTCTCAGTCCCCGGAGCGGCTGGCGGACGACCGGGCGGCGGGTCGCCCGAACCTCGTCGAGGCGGCGGACCGGCGTCGTGTACGGCGCCTGCTTGGCGATCTCGGGGTCCGACTCGGCCTCGGCGAGGATCTGCTCGATCGCGTCGGCGAAGGCGTCGAGGCTCTCCTTGGTCTCGGTCTCGGTCGGCTCGACCATCAGCGCCTCGTCGACCAGCAGCGGGAAGTAGACGGTCGGCGGGTGGAAGCCGTAGTCGAGCAGTCGCTTGGCGAGGTCGAGGGTGGCGAGGCCGAGCTCCTTTTTCATCGGCTTGCCGGAGAGGACGAACTCGTGCATGCAGTGGCGGTCGAAGGCGATCGGCAGGCGCTCGCCGGCGCGGCCCTCGGCCAGGCGCGCCTTCAGGTAGTTGGCGTTGAGGACGGCGGTCTCCGAGGCCTCGGCGAGGCCGTCGGCGCCGAGGCTGAGGATGTAGGCGTAGGAGCGGACGAAGACGCCGAAGTTGCCCTGGAAGCCGCGCAGGCGGCCGATCGACTTGGGCCGGTCGAACTCGAGGTCGAAGCTGGGGCCGCCGCCGTTGTCGCTCTCGCGGCGGACCACCTGGGGGCGCGGCAGGAAGGGCTCGATCCGGTCGGAGACCGCGATCGGCCCGGCGCCCGGGCCGCCGCCGCCGTGCGGCTGGCTGAAGGACTTGTGGAGGTTGACGTGGACGATGTCGAAGCCCATGTCGCCCGGGCGCGACTGGCCCATCACCGCGTTGAGGTTGGCGCCGTCGTAGTAGAGCGTCCCCCCCACCTCGTGGATCAGCGCCGCGATCTCGGCGATGTTCTCGTCGAAGAGCCCGAGCGTGTTCGGGTTGGTCAGCATCAGGCAGGCGATCTCGTCCGTCGACCTTGGCCCGCAGGTCGTCCATCTCGACCCCGCCGCGCTCGTTGGTCGCGACCTTGACCACCTCGTAGCCGGCCATCGTCACCGAGGCCGGGTTGGTCCCGTGCGAGGTGTCGGGAGCGAGGACCTTGGTCCGCTGTTCGCCGCGGTCGGCGTGGTAGGCGCGGGTCAGCAGCAGCCCGGCGAGCTCGCCGTGGGAGCCGGCCGAGGGCTGGAGGCTGACGTGCGGCAGGCCGCAGATCTCCCCCAGCGACTGCTGCAGCAGCCACATCAGCTCCAGCGCCCCCTGGGCGCGCTTGGGGTCCTGGGCCGGATGCAGGCGGGCGTGGCCGGGCAGCGCCGCGACCCGCTCGTTGAGGCGCGGGTTGTGCTTCATCGTGCAGGAGCCGAGCGGGTAGAAGCCGCTGTCGAGGTCGAAGTTGCGCCGCGAGAGGCGGTTGTAGTGGCGGACGATCTCCGGCTCGGCGATCTCCGGCAGCCGCGGCGGCTCGGCGCGCAGCAGGTTGGCCGGGATCAGCTCCTCGCAGCGGCCGCTCGGGGACGCCGGCGTCCGGCAGCACCGCGGCGCGCCGCCCCGGCTTCGACTTCTCGTAGATCGTCGTCGCCCGTTCGCGCTGCATCGGCGTCTCGGTCAGCGCGCTCACGCGACTCCCTCCGGCGACTGGCGCTTTATTCGGCGTATCGCCGAGAAAAGCGCCGTGCGCGTGGTGGCCGGCGATCGCGCCGCCGAGCGCCTCGGCCAGCTCGTCGATCTGCGCGCGGCTGCGGCGCTCGGTGATCGCGACCAGCAGGCCGTCCTCGTACTCGGGGTACTCGTGGCCGAGCGGGTAGCCGGCGGCGATGCCGCGCTCGGCGCAGTGGTCGAGGACGGCGGCGACCGGGGCGTCGAGCCGGACCGCGAACTCGCGCACGACCGGCGCCTCGTGCAGCAGCTCGACCCCGTCGACCGCGGCGAGGCGCTCGCGCGCGTAGGCGGTGCGCTGGACCAGCAGCTCGCCGAGCTCGCGGAAGCCGCGGCGGCCGAGCCAGGCGAGGTGGACCATCGCCCCGAGCGCGTTCAGCGCCTGCGCGGTGCAGATGTTGTTGGTCGCCTTCTCGCGGCGGATGTGCTGCTCGCGGGTCTGCAGCGCGAGGACGAAGCCGCGGCGGCCGTCGACGTCCTCGGTCTCGCCGGCGATCCGGCCCGGCATGCGGCGGATCTGCTCCTCGGTCGCGCAGAAGAAGCCGAACGAGGGGCCGCCGAAGTCGAGCCGGTTGCCGAGCGGCTGGCCCTCGCCGAGGGCGATGTCGGCGCCGCACTCGCCGGGCGGCTTGAGGATGCCGAGGGTCATCGGGTCGGTGGCGACGACCAGCAGCGCGCCGTGCTCCTTGGCGGCGGCGCCGAGCGCCTCGACGTCCTCGACCGCGCCGAGGAAGTTGGGGCTCTGCAGGATCACCGCGGCGGTCTCGCCGTCGACCGCGGCGGCCAGCGCGGCGGCGTCGGTGAGGCCGCCCTCGAGGCCGACCTCGACGATCTCGGCGCCGTAGCCCGCGGAGTAGGTGGCGAGCGTCTCGCGGCTGTGCGGATGGACGCCGCGGGAGACGACGAAGCGGCGCCGTTTGGTCGCCCCCATCGCCAGGTAGCCGGCGGAGGCGACCGAGGAGGGGCCCTCGTAGAGGCCGGCGTTGGAGACCGGCAGCCCGGTCAGCTCCGACATCGCGGTCTGGAACTCGAACATCACCTGCAGGCCGCCCTGGGAGATCTCCGGCTGGTAGGGCGTGTACGGGGTGAGGAACTCCGAGCGCGAGGTGATCGCGTCGACGATCGCCGGCACGTAGTGGTCGTACATCCCGGCGCCGACGAAGCAGACCTGCGCCTCGGCGTCGGCGTTGCGCGCCGCCAGCGCCGCCAGGCGCTCGAAGACCTCGGTCTCGCTGAGGCCGTCGGGAATCGCCAGCGGCCGGCCGAGGCGCAGCGGCTCGGGGATCTGCTCGAACAGCTCGGCGGCCGACTCGACGCCGATCGCCGCGAGCATCTCGGCGCGGTCGTCGGCGGTGGCGGAGGTGTAGCGGGTCACAGGGCTAAGGCTACGGAAGCGCGGTGGCGGTGCGTCCGCCGCTAGCCCTCCAGCAGCTTCTGGTACTCGGCCGCGGCGAGCAGCGAGTCGGCCTCCTCGGGCGAGGTGAGCCGGACCTTGACCAGCCAGCCCTCGCCGTAGGGATCGTCGTTGATCCGTTCCGGGGCGTCTTCGAGGGCGTCGTTGACCTCGACGATCTCGCCCGACAGCGGCGCGATCACGTCGGAGACGGCCTTGACCGACTCGACCTCGGCGTAGGACGAGTCTTTTTGGATCGTGGCGCCGACCTCGGGGCCGTCGTAGAAGACGACCTCGCCGAGCGAGTCCTGGGCGTACCAGGTGATGCCGAAGACGGCGTGCTCGTCGCCCTCCAGCCGCGCCCAGTCGTGCTGGTCGTGGTAGCGGAGGTCGTCGGGGTAGTTCGCGTCTGACAAGGCTCAGCTCACTTTCCGGTAGAGGGGTTTGGAAGCTACTCGGGCGCGACGATGCTTGCCGCGGACGTCGATCTCGAGCTCGGTGCCCGGCTCGGCGAGGTCGGCGCGGACGTAGGCCATCCCGGCGCCGATCTCGAGCGAGGGCGAGAAGGTGCCGCTGCTGACGGCGCCGACCGTCTCGCCGCCGGCGAGCACGGGGTTGCCTTCGCGGGGGATGCCCGGGCCCTCGATCTTGAAGGCGACGAGCTTCTCGGCGGTTCCCTCGGCGCGGGCCGGGCGATCGCCTCGGAGCCGACGAACCCGGTCTCCTCCTTGCAGCACCAGCCGAGGCCGGCCTCGATCGGGTTGCGCTCCGGCGTCAGCTCGTTGCCGTGCAGCGGGAAGCAGACCTCGAGCCGCAGGGTGTCGCGGGCGCCGAGCCCGCAGGGGACGACGCCGGCGTCGAGCAGCTCGGCCCAGATCGGCGCCGCGACCTCGGGGTCGAGCAGCAGCTCGACCCCGTCCTCGCCGGTGTAGCCGGTGCCGCAGACGAGCGCCGGGCGGCGGCCGATCTGGACGTGCGACGACCTGCATCCGCGGCGGCAGCTCGATCCCGAGGGCGCGGCCGAGCACCTGCGCGGGCATGCGGCCCCTGCACGGCGAGCATCGCGTAGCGGTCGGCGACGTCGCGGACGGCGACGTCGAACTCGCGGCTGTGGCGACCGAGCCAGGCGAGATCGGTGCCGTGGTTGGCGGCGTTGGTGACGATCAGGTAGCGGTCGCCGCCGAGCCGGTAGACGAAGAGGTCGTCGAGGACGCCGCCGTCCTCGTTGCAGAGGCAGGAGTACTGGGCGCCGCCGATCTCGATCTTGGCGACGTCGTTGGAGAGGACCCGCTGCAGGAAGGCGAGCGCGGCCGGGCCCTCGACCTCGACCTCGCCCATGTGCGAGACGTCGAACATGCCGGCGTGCGTCCGCACCGCCGAGTGCTCCTCGCGAACCCCCTCGTAGGTAACCGGCATCTCCCAGCCGGCAAACGGCACCAACTTGGCCCCAAGGGCCTCGATGCTGCTCGAAGAGAGGAGTGCGGCGAAGCGGTCGTCGTTCACAGCGCCAGGGTATTGGAGCGAGCTTCGTGGGGAGGGGCCGGGTGGGCCTCTCACGAGCCTCCCGCAGCAGTCGCGCAGGAGAGGCCACCCGGCGCCTCCGCGCCAACCTCATCCAGACGACTCAGTCTTTGAGGAACCCGGGCACGTCGATGTCGTCATCCGAAACCCGAAGTTTGCGGATGTCGGTGTCCTCGGCGGAGACCCGCGGGCGGCTCTCGTAGCGGCGCCGCACGCGCTGCGGCGAGCGGGCGAGGAGCTCGAAGCCCTCGAAGCCGGTGGCGATCACGGTGACCCGAACCTCGTCGCGCATCGACTGGTCGACGACCGAGCCGAAGATGATGTTGGCGTTGTCGTCGGCCTCGGCCTGGACCAGCTGCGCCGCCTCGTTGACCTCGAACAGGCCGAGGTCCTCGGGGCCGGTGATGTTCAGCAGCATCCCGGTCGCGCCCTTGATCGACTCCTCGATCAGCGGCGAGGTGATCGCCGCCTTGGCGGCGTCGAGCGCCCGCGCCTCGCCGGAGGCCGAGCCGACCCCCATCAGGGCCGAGCCGGCGTCGCGCATGATCGTCCGCACGTCGGCGAAGTCGAGGTTGATCAGGCCGGGGATCGTGATCAGGTCGGTGATGCCCTGGACGCCCTGGCGGAGGATGTCGTCGGCCTGGCGGAACGCCTCGAGGACGCTGGTGCGCCGCTCGACCGCCTGCAGCAGCTTCTCGTTCGGGACGATGATCAGGGTGTCGACGTTGTTGCGAAGTTTCTCGATGCCCTCGAGCGCCTGCTGCATCCGCCGTTTGCCCTCGAACTCGAAGGGCTTGGTGACGGCGCCGACGGTCAGCGCGCCGATCTCTTCCTTGGCGATCTCGGCGATCACCGGCGCCGAGCCGGTGCCGGTGCCGCCACCCTCG
Source organism: uncultured Solirubrobacterales bacterium (assembly GCA_963739875.1). Taxonomy (GTDB): domain Bacteria; phylum Actinomycetota; class Thermoleophilia; order Solirubrobacterales; family 70-9; genus VAYN01. Next base: position 21,561 of record CAVUCD010000001.1, on the reverse strand, counting down.
CCGGCGGTGACGAAGACCATGTCGGCGCCCTTCAGCGCCTCCTTGATCTCGTCGCGGCTCTCCGCCGCGGCGCCGGCGCCGACCTCAGGGTTGCCGCCGGCACCGAGGCCGCGGGTCAGCTCCTGTCCGATCGAAAGCTTGATGTCGGCGTCGCAGGCCTGCAGCGCCTGAGCGTCGGTGTTGACCGCGACGAACTCGACGCCGCGGATGCCCGCGTCGATCATGCGACTGACCGCGTTGGTGCCGCCGCCGCCAGCTCCGACGACCTTTATGACCGCGAGGTAAGTGGATTCCATCTCCCGATTTCCTCCCCGCCAACCTTGAAGGGCCGGCGAGACAACTGTTGGTTTGAGTTGAGCCTTCATTCCGTCCGAGCCTTCAGCGAGGCTCAAGGGTTCGAGCCTCCGCCTCAAGTGCGGAAATTGCGCTCAACGTAGGGCATTGTTACGGGTCTGTCAAACGCCCGGCAGGCATCCTGCAAGGCGATAGTCTCGACGGTGGGTTGAGGGTTTGGCTGACCTCACTCTCAGGTCGAGCCTTTGTCCTGGAGGCTTCGCTGCACCCGTTGCATTCCCTTTTCCCGGCTCTGCAAGCAGGGTTCCTTGCACTCGCGCGGCAGCGGCTCACGCCCCGCTCGACGCTCACGGAGTTTCGGGCAGCGAGTGCCCCGAACCCCTGACCGCCGGTCGGCTCGGCGCGTGCAGGTCTACATAATCGAGCGCCGTAATCGAAGGATCGGCCAGGACCGCGGCCGCCGCTTTCCACTTCCGCGCCGCCTGCGAGTCGTCGCCGAAGCGCAGTTCGATCCCCGAGGTGAGGTCGACGTCGACCCCGCTTTCGCCGTAGTAGCTGCGTTCGACGTAGGGCCGCAGAGCCGGCGGCGCGGCGCCGAGGACGCGCGCCTGTTCGAGGACCGGGCCGGCGAGGCGGCCGCCCTTTCGGCAGCTGCGGAGATCGGCAGCTGCGGCAGCGGCGGTTCTTCGGGCACCGGCAGGAAGCGGACGATCTCGACCGGTCGAGTCGACCCCGACCGCATCGTCGCCGCTGCCGATCGCCGAGGTCAGTTCGCGGCACCTGGACCGTCGGGGCGACGCTGCTGTCGCGGACGACGAAGAAGTAGACGAGCGCCGCGGCGAGGACGACGACCAGGACGATCGCCGCCGGCCGGCGCCTCACAGCTCCCAGCCGCTGGGCCAGCTGACCTCGCCCAGCACCTGGACCTCCGGCTCCAGCTCGACCCCGAAGCGCTCGTGGACCCGCCGCCGGCCCGCGGCCATCAGCTCGAGCACGTCGGCGCTGGTCGCGCCGTCGAAGTTCTCGACGAAGTTGGCGTGCTTCTCGGAGAAGCGGGCGCCGCCGTGGCGCAGGCCGCGGCAGCCGGCGGCGTCGAGCAGCTGCCCGGCCGAGCGGCCCTCGGCCCGCTCGTCGTCGGGGTTCTTGAAGGTCGAGCCGAAGGTCTTGATCCCCGAGGGCTGCGCCTCGCGGCGGCGCTCGCGCATCGTCGCCAGCGTCGCCCGGATCGCCGCCGGCTCGCCCGGGCGCAGCCGGAAGGAGGCGCGGGAGACGACTTCGCCCGGGCGCAGGTTCGAGCGCCGGTAGGAGAAGCCGAGCTGCTCGGGCTCGCGGCGCTCGGTCCCGGCCGCGGTGCTGACCTCGACCCAGTCGAGCACCTGGGCCAGCTGGCCGCCGTAGGCGTTGGCGTTCATCCGCACCGCCCCGCCGGCGGTGCCGGGGATGTTGATCCCGAACTCGAGGCCCGAGAGGCCCCAGCCCGCGGTCTTTCGCCGCCGCCGAGGGCAGGCGGGCGCCGCCGCCGCAGAGCACGCCGCTCGCCGTCGCGCTCGATCGAGGCGAGGTCGCCGTCCAGCTTGATCGCGAGGCCGTGGAATCCATCGTCGGCTACCAGCAGGTTCGAGCCGGAGCCGATCAGTCCTACGGCGAGCCCCTCGGCGTCGGCCCAGCGCAACAACTCGACCAGCTCCGGCTCGCTCGCCGGGGCGGGCGAACCAGTCGGCGGCGCCGCCGGTGCGGACCGTGGTCAGGCGGGCGAGCGGGTAGTCGCGCCTCGACGCCGGCGGGCGCGGCGCTCATCGCTCCCCTCCGTTCCGGGAGCGTCCACCAGCGCCTCGCCGAGCCTGAAGACGTCGCCGGCGCCGATCGTGACCAGGACCGATCGTCCGCCGCCGCTGCCGCGGCTGTGGTCGAGGAGGTCGGCGAGGGCGCGCTCGGCGACGCCGGCGTCGCGGCAGCCACCAGACCCGCCTCCCCCCGATCCGCTCGGCCGCCGCCTGGGCGACCCGCAGGCCGCTGACCCCGGCGAGCTCGCCGACCGGCTGCTCGCGGGCCGGGTAGACGTCGAGCACCGCGACTTCGTCGGCGAGCGCCAGCGCCGCGCCGAACTCCTCGGCGAGGGCCTTGGTCCGCGAGTAGAGGTGCGGCTGGAAGACCGCGATCAGGCGCCCGGGCTCGAGCTCGCGCAGGGCCGAGAGCGCCGCCCGGACCTCGGTCGGGTGGTGGGCGTAGTCGTCATATATGCGGGTGTCGCCGCGCCGGCCCTTCAGCTCCAGCCGTCGCCGCACCCCGGGGAAGTCGGCGAGCGCCGCGGCGGCGGCGCCGACGTCGAGGCCGGCGAGCTCGATCGCGGCCAGGGCGGCGCGGGCGTTGGCGCGGTTGTGGCGGCCGGGGACGGCGAGGGCGAGCTCGGGCGGACCGGGGACGTCGGCGTCGAAGCCCAGCCGGCGCCCGTCGCCCGCGAGCTCGTCGAGGCCGCCGTCGGCCGGCAGCACCGCGGCCGCCGCCGGCGCCAGGAAGTGCGCGGAAGGCGACGTGCAGCTCGGCCAGCGAGCCCCAGCGGGCGTGGTGGTCCATCTCGACGTTGGTGACGACGGCGATCTCGGGCTTCAGCTCGAGGAAGCTGGCGTCGCTCTCGTCGGCCTCGGCGACGACCCACTCCCCCTCGCCCCAGCCGGCGTTGGCGGCGGCCGCGTCCTCGCCCAGCCCCGGCACCTCGCCGCCGACGAAGAAGGCCGGGTCGGCGCCGATCGCCGCGCAGCGCCCAGACCGCCATCGCCGTCGTCGTCGTCTTGCCGTGGGTGCCGGCGATCGCGATCAGCCGCTTCTCGGCGCAGAGCTCGGCCAGCAGGGCGCCGCGGTGGATCGGCTGGATCCCGCGCTCGCGGGCGAGGGCGAGCTCCGGGTTGTCGGCGCCGATCGCGGTCGAGACGACGACCTCGGCGCCCTCCGGGAGGTTGGCGGCGTCGTGGCCGACGACCGGCTCGAGGCCGGCGGCGCGCAGGCGCTCCATATAAGAGGAGTCGGAACGGTCGCTGCCGGTGACGGTGGCGCCGAGCCGGGCGCAGACCAGCGCGAGGCCGCTCATCCCGGCGCCGCCGATGCCGATGAAGTGCAGCCGCCGCGCCCCCCACTCCACCGGTGTCGCACTTGTATCCGGATACCGGGCAGAACTGCGACCTCGATCGGCGTTCATCGCGCCGCCTCCAGGATTTCGCTCCTCGCTCATCCAGCCGCCTCCAGGACCTGGTCGGCGATGCGCCGCGCGGCGTCGGGCTTCGCCAGCCCGCGTGACGCGGCCGCCATCTCCCGCAGCCGCGCCGGATCGCCGAGCAGGGCGCCGACCTCGGCGACGCAGGCGCTCGCGCCGACAGCTCCTCGTCGGCGAGCACGGTCGCCGCGCCGGCCCGCGCCATCCAGGCGGCGTTGGCGCTCTGGTGGTCGGCGGTGGCGTGCGGGTAGGGAACGAGGATCGCCGGCCGCCCGGCCGCGGTGACCTCGAAGATCGAGCCGCCGGAGCGACCGAGGACCAGGTCGGAGGCGGCGAGGACGTCGCCGAGGTCGGGCTCGTAGGGCAGCAGCGTGTAGCCCTGGCGATGCGGCGCCTTCGCCAGCCGCGCCTCGAGCTGCTCGAAGTCGCGCCGCCCCGACAGGTGGAGGACGTGGAAGTCCCGGCCGTCCTGCTCGGCGAAGGCCGCGACCGCGGCGAAGTTGATCGAGCGGGCCCCCTGGCTGCCGCCGACGACCAGCAGGCAGCGGGCGTCGGCCGGGATCCCGAACCGCTGCCGCGCCTCGTCCCGATCGGCGCCGAGCACCGCCGCCGGCACCGGCCGGCCGGTGACCAGGTAGCGCTCGCCCTCGCGGCCGTCGATCGGGAAGGCGAGGCAGACCCGCCGCGCCCGCCCGGCCAGCAACCTGTTCGCCAGGCCGAGGTGGCTGTCGGCCTCGGTCAGCACCAGCGGCGTCCGGGTCAGCGTCGCCGCCAGCCCGGCCGGTCCGGCGACGAAGCCGCCGCCGCCCATCACCACGTCGGCGCCGCGCCGGCGCAGGGCCGAGCGCGCGCGCGCCGACCGCGCCCAGCGCCTCGAGCCCGGCGCGCGGCGGCGCGCAGGGGATTGCGGCGGTCGATGCCGCGGACCTTGACGAAGTCGATCTCGTAGCCGGCGGCCGGGACCAGCTCGGCCTCGATCCGCTCCCGGGTGCCGAGGAACGAGACCTCGGCGCCGCTAGCCCGAAGCTCGTCGGCGACCGCCATTGCGGGCACGACGTGCCCCGCCGTTCCCCCGGCTGCCACCACCACTCTTGGCTTTCCTGGCACTGCTCGATCGACTCCTTTCGCGTGCGGGCTGGCGCCCGCCATCGACGACGCGCAGTTTGCCAGCGCGAGAACCCGTCGAGGTTCGTGCCGCGGCCGCGGTGCCGCCGCGGGCGACGTTGAGGATCAGGCCGACCGCGAACAGCGTCGCCATCAGGCTGCTGTTCCCGTAGGAGACGAAGGGCAGCGGCACCCCGGTCAGCGGCGCCAGGCCCATCACCGCGAAGAGGTTGATCGTCGCCTGGATCAGGACCAGCGAGGTGAGGCCGGCGACGAGCATCTTGCCGTACTTGTCCTTCGCCTTCTGGGCGACTTTGAGGCCGGCGTAGCCGAACATCGCGAAGAGGCCGACGACGCCGACGATCCCGACCATGCCGAGCTCCTCGCCGATCACCGCCGAGATCATGTCGGTGTGCGCCTCGGGCAGGTAGAAGGCCTTCTGCACGCCGTTGCCGATCCCGACCCCGAAGATGCCGCCGGAGCCGAGCGCGATCTTCGCCTGGGCGGCCTGGAAGCCGGCGCCTTCGGCCGAGGCGCCGGGGTTGAGGAAGCCGGTCAGGCGAGCCATCCGGTAGGGCTCGACGATCGTCAGCAGCAGCGCCGCGCCACCGATGCAGAGGGCGATCAGGGCGAGGTCGCGGGGGCGGGCGCCGGCGGCGATCAGGGTCGCGGCGACGGCGAAGGCGACGACCATCGTCGTCCCCATGTCGGGCTCGATCAGGATCAGCAGGCAGGCCGCGCCGACCACCAGCAGGTAGGGCGCCAGGCCCTTGATCGAACGCACCATCTTCGGTTTGCGCGAGAGCAGGTCGGCGCCGTAGAGGATCAGCGCCACCTTGGCGATCTCCGAGGGCTGCAGCTGCAGGAAGCTGGGGCCGATCCAGCGGCTGGCGCCGTTGACGCTGGAGCCGGCGCCCATCACCGCGACCAGCAGGAACAGCGAGCCGCCGAGGATCAGCGGCGTCAGGCGACGCACCAGGACGAGCTGGTTGCGGGCGGCGAGGTGCATGATCACGAGGCCGACGGCGCCGAACATCAGCGTCCGCTTCAGGTAGAAGGCGCTGTCGGAGAGACCGCCGTTCTGCAGGACCTGGGTGGTCGAGCTGGCGGAGAAGACCATCACCGCGCCGAACGCCAGCAGGCACAGGGTCGCGGTCAGCAGCATGTTGTACTCGGTCGAGACGGCGGCGCGGGCGCGTTTGGTCCGCTTCGCCTTCTTCGCCCTCTTTGCCTTCGAGGGCTTCGCGAAGCGGCCGCGACCGACGGCGACGGTGCTCATCGCAGGCCCGCGACGATCTCGCCGAAGCGCTCGCCGCGGCGCTCGAAGTTCTCGAAGGCGTCGAAGCTGGCGCAGGCCGGAGAGAGCAGGACGATCTCGCCCGGCAGTGGCCGCGGCGGCCGCGCGGCGGACGGCGTCCTCGAGATCGAAGCAGCGATGAAGCGCGACCCCCGCGTCGGCGGCGGGCCCGAGCTCCGCCGCCATCCGCTCGGCGGTGTCGCCGATCAGGTAGCAGGCGGCGCAGCGCTCGGCGATCGGCTCCAGCAGCGGCGCGAAGGGCTCGCCCTTGTCGCTGCCGCCGAGGATCGCGTGGACGCCGCCGGCGAAGGAGCGCAGACCGACCACGGCGGAGGCGACGTTGGTCGCCTTGGAGTCGTCGACGAAGCGGACGCCGCCGATCTCGGCGACCTGCTCCAGCCGGTGCTCGACGCCGCCGAAGGAGCGCAGGCCCTCGCGGACCGCGTCGCGGTCGATCCCCATCGTCAGCGCCGCCGCGGCGGCGGCCATCGCGTTGGCGACGTTGTGCTCGCCGAGCAGGCCCAGCTCGGAGACCGCGAGCAGCGGCTCGCCGTCGTAGAAGATCGTCCCCGCGGAGACCGTCACCTCGAGGTCGGGGCCGGAGCCGTGGCCGAAGGCGACGCGCCGGGCGCAGCCGCCGAGGTCGATCCCCGCCAGCTCGGGCTCGTCGGCGTTGTAGACGGCGACGTCGTCGTTGCCCTGGTTGGCGAAGATCCGCAGCTTCGCGGCGCCATAGGCGCCGAGGTCGCCGTGGCGGTCGAGGTGATCCGGCGCGAGGTTGAGGAAGACGGCGCACTCGGGGGCGAAGTAGCTGCTGTCCTCGAGCTGGAAGCTGGAGCACTCGCAGACGATCGTGGCCTCGGGATCGACCGCGCCGACCAGCTCCGAGAGCGCCGTGCCGACGTTGCCGGCGACGCGCGACCGGCTCACCGGCGCCGCGATAGATGTGGCCGAGCAGCTCGACCGTCGTCGTCTTGCCGTTGGTCCCGGTCACCGCGAGGAAGCGGTTCGGCAGCGCCCGCCAGGCCAGCTCGAGCTCGCCGACGACGTCGATCCCCCGCTCGAGGGCGGTGGCGATCACCGGCGCCTCCCGGGGAATTCCCGGGCTCTTGACGACCGTATGCGTCCCCTCGAGCTGTGCCAATCCATCCGTATCCAGGAAGACTTCGACGCCGACCCCCTCCAGCCCTGCCGCCCCCTGCGGATGTCCCGAGATCGACCGCCCGCACGGTCTCCCCGCGGGAGGCGAGCAGCCGCGCCGCGGCGCGCCCGGAACGGGCCATCCCGACGACCAGGAACGGGCCCCTGGGAAGCGGCGGACGGATCTCCTTCGGCGGCGGCGTGCTCATCAGAGACAGGTTCGCCCCCGAGCGGGCGGACCCTGTGTCACGCGCGACCGCCGCTCAGGCGGCGAAGCTGCGGATCTCCGCCGCCAGCGCCTGCGGCTGGTCCTCGGGGATCAGCGTGTAGCAATCGTCGAGCTCGACGAAGCGGGCGTCGGGGAAGGCGGCCGCCAGCCGGCGGCCCTCCTCGTTGGGCATCATCTTGCCCCTCGCTGTCCCAGACCACGAGGACGGGCCGATCGAAGGAGGCGAGCGCCGGCGTCGCGGCGCGCATGTCGCGTTTTCCCCGCATCGCGTCGCCCGCGTACTTGGCGAGGTCGCGCCGGATCTCGGCCCGCTTCAGCGGCTCCAGCCATTCGAGCATCAGCTGGTCGGGGATCCCGCGCTTGGTCATCTGCCCGTAGACGAACGGCAAGCGGCGCAGGCGGGGCCGCGAGAGGACCCGGCGCAGCATCGAGATCCCGCCCGGCAGCTTCGCCGAGAGCCAGACGCCGTGGCCGCCGATCCCCGGCGGATAGTTGCCCGCGGTCTCGCAGGAGACCAGGACGAGCCGCCCGACCCGCTCCATCAGCCCGTCCGCGATCATCGTCTGGGCGCCGCTCCAGTCGTTGAAGCAGAGCGTGACGTCGCTGAGATCCGCCCGCTCGAGGAACTCGGCGAGGAGCCGTCCCATGCCGCGCAGCGAGAGGTCGGCGTCGGGCCGCATCGGCCGGCGGTGGGATCCGAGCGGCAGCGTCGGCGAGACGCAGCGGAACTCCGGCGACAGCTCGGAGACGACCTTGCGCCAGTGGCGATAGTCGGAGAGCCCGTGCATGAAGACGATCGGCGGGTGCCCCTCGCCGCCACCGCTGTCCTCGTACTCGATGACCCCCGCCGAAAGCTCGACCTCAAGCATCGCAACCTCCCTTTCGGACGAAACTAGATAGATCGCTCTAGTGAAGGACCGACAGCCACTCAGCCATCTGGATCAGCATCGGACGGCGATCGAGGAGGAAGAGTGGCGGGCGACACCAAGGAGCGGATTCTCGACAGCAGCGGCGAGCTGTTCCGGCGCCAGGGCTACATGGGGACCGGCGTCAAACAGATCCTCGCCGAGGCTGGGGCCCCGTTCGGCTCGCTCTACCACTTCTTCCCGGGCGGCAAAGCGCAGCTGGGAGCGGAGACGGTGCGGCGCTCCGGGGCGCTCTACGGGCTGCTGCTGGGCGAGTTCGCCGGGCCCGAGGTCGAGCTCGCGACGGGATCCGCGACTTCTTCGCCGGCGCCGCCGAGACCCTGCGCGAGACCGACTACGCCGACGCCTGCCCGATCGCGACCGTGGCGCTGGAGACCTCCAGCACCGACGAGGAGCTGCGCCAGGCCTGCGCCGACGTCTTCAACGCCTGGATCGAGGGCGGCACCGCCCGCTTCGAGCTCGCCGGCATCCCCCGCGACCAGGCCCGAGCCCTGGTGATCCAGATGCTCGCCGCCCTCGAGGGAGCCTTCGTCCTCAGCCGCGCCCTGCGCAGCACCGAGCCGGTCGAACTCGCCGGCGAGGCCGCGGTCGCCGCGATCCAGTCGGCGGTAGGCGATCCACCGGGTCGGAGGGACGCCGCTCCGGCCGTCCGCTCTAGCGCCCGATGCATCTGCTGGTACAGGGTGAAGCCGATCCCGGAGCAGACCGCGGCGATGATCCAGAAGCGCAGCATGATCTTCGTCTCCGACCAGGCCATCATCTCGAAGTGGTGGTGCAGCGGCGCCATCAGCAGGACGCGGCGGCGGAAGGTCTTGAAGGAGAAGACCTGGATCGCGACCGAGAGCGCCTCGATCACGAAGATGCCGCCGATGATGATCAGCAGCACCTCGGTCTGGGTCATCACCGCCAGCGCCCCGATCGCGCCGCCTAAGCCGAGCGAGCCGGTGTCCCCCATGAAGATCGAGGCCGGGAAGGCGTTGTACCAGAGGAATCCGATGCAGGCGCCGACCAGGCAGGCCGAGAGCAGGGCCAGGTTCTGCTGCTCGTTGGCGACGAAGGCGATCGCCGTGTAGGCGAGCAGGACGATCGCGCAGGAGCCGGCGGCGAGGCCGTCGAGGCCGTCGGTGAGGTTGACCCCGTTGGAGGTGCCGGCGATGACGAGGAAGACGAGGACGAAGTAGAGGACCGGGCCGAGGTAGATGCTGCCGCCGCCGATGCGGATGTAGAGCGTCGGCTCGAGGCCGACCTCGTGGCGGGCGACCCACCAGAGGCCGAGGGCGAGGACCAGCTGGCCGAGCAGCTTCCAGCGGCCGGAGAGGCCGAGCGAGCGCCGTTTGACGATCTTGATGTAGTCGTCGACGAAGCCCAGCGCGGCACAGCCCAGCGCGACGCCGAAGACGGCGAGGCTCTGGGCGTCGCGGTCGGAGAGGACGAGGAACGGCACGCAGATCGAGGCGAAGATGATCAGGCCGCCCATCGTCGGCGTCCCGGCCTTGGCGTGGTGCTCCTGCGGGCCGTCCTCGCGGATGTGCTGGCCGAACTCTCGAACCCGCAGGAGCTCGATGAATTTCGGGCCGAGGAAGATGCAGATCAGCATCGCCGCCATGCCGGCGATCAGGACTTCGCCCATCAGGCCGGCTCCGCCCTGGGAGTCGCGGGGTGGTCGAGCGCCGGGCGCATCGGCCGCATGCTTGCAGCGGCGTCGGCCATCTGCCGCGCCCCCCGCCTCACGCCGGGCTGCCCAGCTTGCGCAGCTCCTCGCGGGCGACCTCGCGGTCGTCGAAGGGAACCTTGCGGCCGCCCTCGAACTCCTGGCCCTGCTCGTGGCCCTTGCCGGCGATCACGACGGTGTCGCCCGGCGACGGCGCGGCCGAGCGCCAGGGCGATCGCGGCGCGGCGATCGGGCTCGACCACCAGCTCCGGCGGCCCCGCTCGCCCCCGCGGCGACTTCGGCGACGATCGAGTCCGGGTCCTCGGAGCGGGGGTTGTCGGAGGTGATCACGACCAGGTCGGAGAGCTCGGCGCCGGCGCGGCCCATCTTCGGCCGCTTGTCGCGGTCGCGGTCGCCGCCGGCGCCGAAGACCGAGATCAGCCGGCCCGTGGTCAGGCGCCGGGCGGCCCGCAGCGCGTTCTCGACCGAGTCGGGGGTGTGCGCGTAGTCGACCAGCACCGCGAACCCCTGCCCCTCGTCGATCGGCTCGAAGCGCCCCGGCACCCGGGCGGCGCCCGCCAGCCCCGCCGCCGCCGTCTCCGGCTCGACCCCCAGCGCCGCCGCCGCGGCAAGGGCCCCCAGCGCATTCGCCACGTTGAAGTGCCCCGGCAGCCCCGTCCGCACCAAGATCTCGCCGTCGCTCGGGAGGACGACGGTGAACTCGGCGCCGCCCGCGTCGAAGCTGACGTCGCGGGCGCTGTAGTCGGCCTCGGCGCCCTCGGCGGAGAAGGTGACGCACTCGAGCTCCTCGGCGAGGCGGCGGCCGTAGGGGTCGTCGACGTTGACGATCGCCGTTCCCGGCCCGGCCTCGAACAGCCTGCGCTTGGCGGCGAAGTAGTCCTCCATGTCGGCGTGGAAGTCGAGGTGGTCCTGGGTCAGGTTGGTGAAGAGCGCGACCTCGAAATGGATCGCGTCGGCGCGGTGCAGCGAGAGCGCGTGCGAGGAGACCTCCATCGCGCAGGCGCGGTCGCCCGCCGCCAGCATGCGCCGGAAGGTCGCCTGCAGCTCGATCGCCTCCGGAGTCGTCCGCTCGACCTCCTCCTCGACCCCGCCGACGACCTGCTTGACCGTCCCCAGCAGCCCAGCAGGGAACCGCCGCCGCCTCGAGGATCTCCCGGATCAAAAACGCGGTGGTCGTCTTCCCGTTGGTCCCGGTGACCCCGACGACCCGCAGCTCCGCGGTCGGATCCCCCCAGAACCTCGCCGCCAGCAGTCGCCATCGCCGCCCGCGCGTCGGCCACGACCACTTCGCGGCACCGCCAGTTCCAGCTCTCGCTCCACGACGAGCGCCGAGGCCCCGGCCTCAACGACCCGCGGAGCGAAATCGTGCCCGTCGACCTTCTCCCCCGGCACGCAGAAGAACAGCGTCCCAGGGCCGGCCTTGCGGCTGTCGTAGGCAAGCGCCGAGATCTCCACGGACCCGTCGCCGACGACCCGGTTCACCCCGGAAGCCCCCGTGAGGAGATCGTCCAATCTCATCGTCCGCCGGATTCTAGGTAGGGGCGGAGAGGGCACCCCGATGCCCTGCCCACGCTATTCCTGCGGAATCCCGAGATATGGCAGCGCGAATTCGGCGATCTTGCCGAACGCCGGCGCCGCCACCGACCCACCGTAGATTTCCCCCTGCGGTTGATCGACGATCACCGCCGCGAGAAGTTGAGGGATCCTGCGCCGGCGCGAAGCCGATGAACGAAGCGATGTACTTCGTTTCCGAGTAGCCCCCGTTTTCGGCCACCTGCGCGGTTCCGGTCTTGCCGGCCAGCTTGTACCCGGGCACGCTCACCTCCGAGGCGGTGCCGCCGGGAGCCAGCACCCCCTCGAGCATTTCGCGCACCTCGGTGGCCACCTGGGCGCTGATCACCCGGTGCCCCTTCGGCTCGTGGATCTCGTGTTCGCCGACCCGCTCGATCAGCTGCGGCGGCTTGAGGATGCCGTTGTCGGCGATCGCGGTGTAGCCGGCGACCATCTGCATCGGCGTCACCGCCAGGCCCTGGCCCATCGGCAGGTTGCCCATCGTCGAGCCCGAGTATTGGTCGAGCTTCGGCACGATCCCGCTTTCCTCGCCCGGGAACTGGACGCCGGTCTTGCGGCCGAAGCCGAAGCGGTCGATCCATTTGCTGAATTTTTCTGCGCCGACCTCGAGCCCGATCGTGACCGCGCCGACGTTCGAGGATTTGGCCAGGATCTGGGCGGTGGTGAAGTTTTCGGTCCCGCGTTCCTCGGCGTCTTTGATCGTCCGGTCGGCGACCTGGATCGTCGGCGGCAGGGTGAATTCGGTCGTCGGCGTGACCAGTTTTTCTTCCAGCGCGGCGGAGACGGTGAACGCCTTGAAGGTCGAGCCGGGTTCGTAGTTGAGGCCGGTGGCCTGGTTCATCAGGTCTTCGCTGCTGACGTTGGAGAGATCGCCGGGGTCGACCGGCGGCCAGTTCGCCATCGCCAGGATCTGCGAGCTGCGCGGGTCGACGACGATCGCCGTCGCTCCCTTCGGCGAATAGGTTTCGCCGACTTCGCTCAGCACTTCTTCGGTTTTCTGCTGGATCCCCGGATCGAGCGTCAGCTGGACGTCTTCGCCGTCGCTCGGCTTCCTTCACCGTTTCCTGCTTGATCGGTTCGCCGAGGGCGTCGTTGACGACCCGCTGTTCCCCGTCGCTGCCGGCGAGCACCGATTCCTCACCCTGCTCGAGCCCCATCAGGCCCTGGTTTTCGGACCCGACCGCGCCGATCACCTGCCCGGCCATGTCTCCCTGCGGATAGCTGCGGCGGCTGTCCGGCAGCTCGCCGATCCCTTCGAGATGAAGTTTTTCGACCTTCGCCGCGGTCTCCATGTCGACTTTGTGGGCGAGGTAGGAGAAACCCGATTCTTCGGTCAGGGCTTCGAGCACTTCGCCCTTCGGCACTTCCAGGATCGGCGCCAGCTTCGCCGCCGTCTGCGGCGGGTTTTTCACCTGGTACGGCGTGGCGTAGATCGTCGCCGCGTCTTCGGAGAAGGCGAGCTTGTTGCCGCTGCGGTCGAGCAGGCTGCCGCGCAGGCCCGGCACGGTGATCGTCTCGGTCTGCTGCGAGATCGCCTCGGAGGAGAGCTGCGCTCCCTGCACCCCCTGCAGCCAGAAGGCGCGGCAGACGATGACGAGGAAGCAGAGGAGGAAGCCGGCGAAGAGGAGCCCGATCCTGCGTTCGATCAAGCGCATCCGCGCCGGTCCTCTATCCCGCGCCGGCGAGCCGCTGCGGCCGCGACCGCCACGTCCTTGGGACTGGACTGGATCACGCTCGGGCTCGCCGAGGTCGACATCGCCAGGCCCTGGGCGGCGGCCTCGTTGTGGATCCGATCGTTGCCGTACTTGCGTCGCCTCGCGGCCTGCTGAGCACCGTGTTTTCGCTTTCCAGCGTCCTGATCTGCTCGGAGATCTTGCCCGAGGAGGCGGCGAAGCTGAGGGTGACGACGTTGAGCGCGACGATCCCGACCAGGAGCACGCCGAGGACGCCGATCCAGGCGCGGCCGCGGGTCATCCGCACGACCAGGCCCGAGTCGGGCAGCTGGCGGACGGCGACGGCGGTGCGGCCGACGGCGATCGGGATTAGCTGGCCGCCGGAGCGCTTGGTCTTCGGCCTGGCGCGCTGGGGCGCGCGAGCCGGCGCGCGGCGGGCCGGGGCGCGGCGCGCGGGAGCGGTCGCCGGCGCGGCGGCGGCGCCACGCGCCGAGCTCGCGCCCTTGGTGCGCCGGATCGGAGAGGGTCCCGGTGCCGCTTTCCGGCGTTTCGGCGACGTCGTCCGCGACGGCGCCGGGGCGGGCGCCGCGCTGGAGCGTCGCTTGGGGGCGGCGACGGCCATCAGCCGGTCTCCCCCAGCGGCGACTGCTCGGCGGCGATCTTGACCGCGACGCGCAGGTGGGCCGAGCGCGAGCGCGGGTTGTCCTCGACCTCGGCCGGTTCCGGCGAGACGGCGCGCTTGGTCAGCAGTTCGGCCTCGGGCTCGTGGCCGCAGACGCAGACCGGCAGCTCCGGCGGGCAGACGCAGCCGCGGGCCTTGGCGGCGAGGAACTGCTTCACCGGCCGGTCCTCGAGCGAGTGGAAGGAGATCGCGCCGAGGCGGCCGCCGACGGGGAGCGCCTCCCAGGCCAGCGGCAGCGCCTGCTCGAGCGAGTCGAGCTCGCCGTTGACGGCGATCCGGATCGCCTGGAAGCTGCGCTTGGCCGGGTGGCCGGCGCCGAAGCGGGCGGCCGCGGGCATCCCGGCCTTGATCGCGTCGACCAGCTCGGAGGTGGTGCTGAGCGGGCGGCGGCGGACGATCTCGCGGGCGATGCCGCCGGCGTAGCGCTCCTCGCCGAAGCGGCGCAGGACCTGGACGATCCGCGACTCCGGCCACTCGTTGAGCAGGTTGGCGGCGTCGAACTGCTGGCGCGTGTCCATCCGCATGTCGAGCGGCGCGTCGTAGGCGTAGGAGAAGCCGCGCTCCCAGGCATCGACCTGCATCGAGGACATTCCTAGATCCATGTAGACCATGTCTGGGCGTATGCCTTCGCCGCGCAGGGCCGTTAAACCTGCCGCGAAGTCAGCACTTATGAAGAGGGTGCGGCAGGGGGCCTCGACCGCGAACTTGGCGAAGCGGGCCTCGGCGGCGGGGTCGCGATCGATCCCGATCAGCCTCCCGGTCGGCCCCAGCAGCTCGGCGACGCGGCGCGCGTGGCCGCCGGCGCCGAAGGTGCAGTCGACCGCGGTCTGGCCCGGCTCGGGCGCCAGCAGCGAGACCAGCTCCGGCGCCAGGACGGGCTTGTGCTCGCTCATCGGCAGGACGCTTCCGGGCCCGTAGCGGTGGCTGTGGGAGATTGGGGTTCGTTCGGCATTGAGTCTCATGATCACGCGGTCCCGGCGGCGGCCAGGCCCTCGGCGATCTCGGGGGCGGCGGCGTCGAGCTCCTCCTCCTGCTTGGCCCAGGCGTCGGCGTTCCAGATCTCCAGGTACTCGCCGGCGCCGATCACGACGCAGTTGCCGTCGAGGCCGGCGTGGTCGATCAGCGGTTTGGGGACGCGGATGCGCCCGGCCGAGTCGAGCTTCTCGTCGAAGGAGCCGCCGTGGAAGCGGCGGCGCAGCTGCCTGGCGTCGCGGCCGAAGGGGCTGTGCGGCGAGAGGAAGCGGTCGGAGAGCTGCTCGAACTCGTCGGTGGTGTGCACCCAGACGCAGGGGTCGAAGCCCTTGGACAGAACCACTCCATCGGAAAGGGAGGCGCGAAACCGCGACGGAACCGTCAGGCGATCCTTGGAGTCGAGGCTGTGCTCGTAGAGACCCCGAAAAGCCATCTCGGTGGTTCCTTTCTGAGCGGGAGGGCTGGGAAGAGTAAAGGGACCGGAGTGATGAGGTGGGAGGAACCTCACCACCCCGGTCCTGGGCTTCAACTCGAGCGCCACAGTAACCCACTCTCCCCCACTTTGCAACACGACCGCCCTCTGCAAGATCATTTGCATCCCGCCCGGCGCGGTAGGTTCGGCGCGTGAGCCCTGACGCGACCGACCCAGCACCCGCGGCGGCGACCCCGCCGGCGGCGGGCGTCGACGACGCCAACGACCTGCGCGGCTTCCACTTCAAGCGGCTGATGCGCAAGCCGCTGACCCTGATCCTGATCGGCGCCTTCGCCGTGATCGTCGGCGGCGTCGCTCGGGGGAGCGATCGGGCCGGCGATCGGCGGCGCCGCCTTCGTGATCGCGATCCTGATCGGCGTCGTGGTCGTCTTCGCGATCGCCGACTCGCAGGCCGCCGACGCCTTCTTCGCAGGTCTACGCCCAGCAGCACGACCTCGTCCTCGGCGGCCGCAGCCCGCTGCCGGCGGCGACGCCGCTGCTGCGCAAGGGCGACGACCGCTACGCCGAGCGCACCCTCACCGGCGCGATCGCCGACGGCGTCGAGGGCACCCTCGCTCTCTACACCTACGAGGACGAGACGACCGACAGCGAGGGCAACCGCCAGACCAACTACTACCGCTACACCGTCGGCCTGGTCGAGGTCCCCGAGTGCGTCGAGCACCGTGCCCGAGCTCTACTGCCAGCGCAAGTCCGGCCTGCGCGCCCTGGAGAAGTTCGAGGACGTCTTCCGCCGCTCCAAAGAACGGGTCAAGCTGGAGAGCGAGGCGCTCGACGAGAAGTACGAGATCTTCGCCGGCAAAGGCCAGGACGCGGTCTGGCTGCGCCAGCTCTTCTCCCCCACCTTCATCGTCTGGCTGACCGACGCGGCGCCGAAGAAGTTCGCCTTCGAGCTCGTCGACGGCACCCTCTGCTGCTACGTCAACGGCCACAAGGAAGACGCGGCGGAGCTCGACCCGATCGGCGCGCGACCGCCGCCGTGGCGAAGCGGCTGCGGACGAGTCGAGGAACCGGCCTCTAGACGGTTAGTGGCGGGAAGCGGACCTGCACCACCCCCGAAACCCGCCGCTTCCAGGCAGGCGACTGCGTGAGACCGCCGCCGGGAGTCTCGCTGACGCATGGCGTCGAGGTGGGTGATCGGGCGACTCGCCAGCCTCGGCTGCAGTCGGACGCAGGCGAGTCGCCTGATTCCGACCGCACCAGCCGCTCGAGCGCCAGCAGGGTCCGGCGTTGGCGATCAGGCCGGCGGCGATCATCAGCAGGACCGAGGGGACGAGGACGAGGGCGACGACGAGCTGGATCTTCGGCGCGGCGCGGGCGGCGCGCTCCTCGACCGCGCGGCGCTGTCGCGGCGCAGGGCGCTGGACTGGCGGCGCAGCTGCTCGGCGAGCGGCGAGCCGAAGCGGCGCGAGCGCTCGATCGAGGCGACCAGAGGTCGCCACCTCGCTGCCGGGGACGCGGGCGCGCAGCGCCTGCAGCGAGCGCGCTGAGGGAGCTGCCGCAGGAGAGCTCGGCGACGGTGATCCGCAGCTCCTCGGCGAGCGGGCCCTCCCCCGCCCGCGCCAGCTCGGCGAATCCGGCGGCGGGACCGCGGCCGGAGGCGGCGCCGACCGCGAGCAGGTCGAGCGCGTCGGGCAGCGCCGCGACGAGCCGGCGCTGGCGGCGCGCCTGGCGCTCGAGCAGCGCGTCGGGGACGAAGAAGCCGGCCGCCGGCAGCGCGACCGCGACCAGCAGCGCCGTCCTGCCCGGCGCCGCCGGGGCCGCCAGCGCGGCGAGACCGCCGCAGGCCGCCGCCGCCAGCTTCGCCGCGAGCACCGCCCCAGCGGCAGCCGCGCCGCGAGGCCCGACCGGCGCAGCCGCTCCGGCAGGCCCAGGCGCAGCGCCGCCCCCGCCGAGCGTCCGGCGAGGCCGAACGGCAGCGGCATCGGGACGGCGCGATCGCGGCCGCGGACCAGCTCGCGAGCGGCTCCGCAGCCGAGCAGAACCGCGAGCGCGGCCAGCGCCCGGCGGCGCTCACTCGACCACCCGCGAGAGGCGCCGGATCGCGACGAAGCCGAGCAGCTGCAGCGCCGCGGCGAGCGCCAGCAGCACCGCCGAGGCCGGCGAGCCGAGCAGCTTGGCGAGGAAGCCCGGCTGGAGCAGCTCGGCGAAGAGGGCGCCGCCGGTCGGCATCGCGACCACCAGCAGGCCGGTGAAGCGGGCCTGCGCGGTCGCCGACTTCGCGTCCTCGGCGACCCGGTCGCGCTCGGCCGCGCCGGCGGCGAAGCGGCGCAGCAGGCCGGCGAGGTCGCCGCCGGCGAGGCGCTGGCTGAGCAGCGCCGCGGCGAAGGCGTCGACCCGCTCCGAGCGCATCCGCCGCCGCCAGGCCTCGACCGCGTCGGCGGTCGGCGCCGCCGAGGTCGAGCTCGGCGCCGAGCCGGGCCAGCTCGACCGCCGGCGGCCCGTCGAGAGAGGTGGCCGCGGCCGGCAGCGAGGCCCGCAGCGAGCGGCCGGCGCTGAGCGAGTCGGCGACCGCGATCGCGACCTCGGGCAGCGCCCGCTCGACCGCCGCGCGGTAGCGGCGCGCGGCGGCTGGAGATCGCCCAGGCCACAGCGGCCGGGCCGGCGACCGCGAGCGGCAGGCGCCAGCGCCGGCCCGGCGAGCAGCCAGCCGGCGAAGACCGCCGCGGCCGCGCCCAGCGCCGCGAGCCGCCGGCGCTCGAGCGTCGAGGGCGCGTACCCCTCGCGCCCGGCCCGGCGCAGCGGCTCCAGCGCCAGCCGCACCCAGCCGAGCCGCGGCGGGGCTCGCGAGCACCGCCTCGCGCAGCGCCAGCGCCAGCAAGCCGCCGGCGCCCGCGCCGAGCAGCGCCGGCGCCAATCCACGGCGCCGCTCATCCGGCACCACCGCCGGAGTCCAGGCTGCGAACGGCGGTGTCGCCTCCGCCCGCACCACCTCGGCGATCTCGTGACCAGCCGGGCGCCGTCGGGCCGGCGCTCGAGGTGGACGACGAGGTCGATCCCGCGCTGGACCTGCTCGGCGATCGCCGCGTGCGGCAGGCCGACGCCGGCCATCAGCGCCAGCGTCTCGAGCCGGCCGAGCGCGTCGGCGGGCGAGTTGGCGTGGACGGTCGAGAGGGCGCCGTCGTGGCCGGTGTTGAGCGCGGTGAGCAGGTCGAGCGCCTCCGGGCCGCGGACCTCGCCGATCACGATCCGGTCGGGCCGCATCCGCAGCGCGTTGCGCAGCAGGTCGCGGATCGTCACCTCTCCCCGGCCCTCGACGCTCGGCCGGCCGGCTCTCGAGCCGCACCACGTGCGGCTGCTGGAGGCGCAGCTCGGCCGCGTCCTCGATCGTCACCACCCGCTCGCCCGGCGGCGATGAAGCTGGAGAGCGCGTTCAGCAGTCGTCGTCTTGCCGGAGCCGGTGCCGCCGCTGACCAGGATGCTGCGGCGCGCCGCGACCGCCGTCTCCAGCAGCTCGTGCTGCTCGCCGGTCAGCGTCCCCAGCTCGACCAGCTCGTCCGGGCCCGGCCGGCGGGCGCCGAAGCGGCGGATCGAGACCGCCGGCCCGTCGATCGCGAGCGGCGGGATCACGACGTTGACCCGGGAGCCGTCGGCGAGCCGGGCGTCGACCATCGGGCTCAGCTCGTCGATCCGCCGCCCGAGCGGCGCCAGGATCCGCTCGATCGCGTTGCGCAGCTCGTCCTCGTCGGCGAAGGCGACCGTCGGTCGGCTCGATCCGGCCGCCCCGCTCGACGTAGACGCTGTCCGGCGCCGTTGACCATCACCTCCTCGACCGCCGGGTCGGCGAGCAGGTCCTCGAGCGGCCCGAGGCCGACGCGTGTCGCGGACGATCCGCGCCGCGATCGCCTCGCGGTCGGCGACCGCCAGCAGCGCCGCCTCCTCGTCGACCAGGGCGCGCACCGCCTCGGCGCAGATCGCTCGCCGCGCTCCTTCCCCGCCGCCGCCTCGCGCCCGGCGCCGCTCGACCAGCCGCTCCCGCAGGGCGGCGGCGAGCTCCTCGACGTCCCGCTCCCGCGCCGTCGCCGTCAGCGCTCCGGCAGGATCGTCAGCTTGCGGGCGAAGCTCTCGGCGGCGATCAGCCGCAGCGCCTGTCCGCGGGTCAGCCCCAGGGTCGCCGCGGTCGCTCGCCCCCGGTCCGGTCCCGTCGGCCCCCGGCCCGAGCGCGAGCAGCGGCACCGACGCGGCGGCGACGTAGGTGCGCCCCGGCGCCGCCGTCGAGGTTCGGTCGTGACGACGAGGTCGACCGTCGCGCCGACCGGCTGGGCGCCGGCGACGAGCAGCGCGTCGGCGCCGCTGACCGTGATCTCGACCGGCCGGCGGCCGTGCCCGAGCGAGGCGCCGCGGGGATTCCGGGCCGCGGCGGGCGCAGCTGGCCGGGAGCAGGTAGGAGCCGGCGGGGACCGCGACCGCGGGGACCAGGCCGAGCGCCTCGCCGGCGCCGCGAGCGCGCCGGGCGGCACGAAGCGAGCCGGGACCCGGCGCAGCTCCAGGTCGGTCGAGGCGACGTCCGGCCCGATCGCCCGGCCCGGCGGCAGATCGGCCGCGGCGACGACGACCGGGCGCAGCGGGCCGTAGCCGCGAGCGACGCTGGAGCCGTAGCCGTCGACGATCGCGGCGGCGCCGGCGGCGGCGAAGAGGGCGGCGAGGCCGAACCCGAGCGCCCGCTCCCCGTCGGCTCACACGGCGCCGCCGAGCAGCGGCAGCTCCAGGGCCGCCTCGGTTCCGGACCCCGAGCAACGCAGCTCGAAGTCGCCGCCGTGCGCCGCCGCGGCATCCGCCGGACCACCCGCAGGCCGTGTCCGTGGCGCCGTCTGCCGGAGAGCCGGGAGAGGACGGCCGCGGCCGAACCCTCGGACCGCGAGGGCCGCCCCGAACCACGGCCGGGAGTCGGAGCACCGAGACGCGCAGGGCTCCCGCGGCCACCGTCGCGACCACGACCACCTCGCCGCCGCCGTGCTCGATCGCGTTGACGATCAGGTTGTCCAATGCCTGGGCGAACCCGGCACGATCGCCGCTGACCGCCCCGTCCTCCGCCGGCTGCCGCAAGCGCAGGGTCCCACCCGCCAGCGCGGCTCGATCGCGCCAGCGCTCGACCGCCTCTTCGAAGCTGCGGCCCGACGCGAAACGGCGCCCTGATCGAGGCCACCGATCCGCCGTTGATCTCACGGTCGAGTCGCTCCATCGCGGCGGCGGCCATCCGCACCGACTCCGGCCAGCGCCGGCGACTCGCGCTCGGGTCGCGGGAGTGGCCAGGGTCAGCGCCTGCAGGGGCCGGCGCAACTCGTGCAGCGCCTCGTTCAGGACCGTCCGCCGCCGGCCCGCAATCCAGCTCCTGGTGGTGATGGCCACGACCAGCGAAGCGGCCAGCGGCCAGCCTGCCGCTAGCTGTGCCAGCTCTGGCGCGCCATCGCACCGCCTCGTTCATCCGCCTGCCCATGGGCCTCTTGAGTCCCCCGGCCGCCGGACTCTCCCCCGTACCAAAACGGACTGCGCACTCGTCACTCCAATACGGTCTCGGCCAGGCGCGCCGGAGCGACGAGTGCTCGAATCATGACCGACCAAAGGATGAACTCGGTTCCGGTTTCACCAATCGATGTAGAGCTTCTTACAGTGTTCGGCCTTTTTCACTTCGGAAATCATCATCGGGACTGGATTCAGCGGAGCGTTTTGGAATACTTTCGGTAGTCACCTCGTCCAATCGCCCCCACACGAATCGGAAGGAACCCCCCCTTGCCCCAAACTCGAACCTCCCCAGAGGGCATCACACAACAACTTGCGAAGGCCCTCGCCCATCCCCTCCGCGTGCGCATCCTCAGCTCGCTGCACAAAGGGATCTCGAGCCCCAACCAGCTCGCCCAGGAACTCGGCGAGCCGCTCGGCAACGTCAGCTACCACGTCAAGACTCTGCTCGAATACGACTGCGTCGAACTGGTCAAAACCGAGCCGCGCCGGGGCGCCGTCGAGCACTTCTACCGGGCCACCGAGCGCGCCTTCTTCAGCGACGCCGACTGGGCGAAGATCCCCGCCTCGGCCCGTAAAGGCATCAACGGCGTAATCATCGAGGCGATCGGCCAGGAGGCGACCGCGGCGATGGTCGCCGGCACGATCGACGATCGCACCGAGTCCCACGTCAGCCATACCCCGCTCCTGATCGACGAGAAGGGCTGGACGGAGCTCAACACGCTGCTCAACGACACCCTCAGCCGGGCGATCGAGATCCAGGACGAGGCCGCCGCCCGTCTCGCCGACGACAAGGCCGACCCGATCGCGACGACACCCTCGATCCTCCACTTCGAGAAACC